>CAKVDZ010000001.1 GCA_934728585.1 uncultured Candidatus Melainabacteria bacterium
AATAAATTTGCGGAAGTAACTCCACGGTGAAACTTGATGAACCGAAGTCAAATTAAAGCCATTGAGTTACAAAGCAAGAACGACAATTAAATAAATTTGCGGAAGTAACTCAATGGCTAGAGTCCCTGCCTTCCAAGCAGGTTGTTGCGAGTTCGAGTCTCGTCTTCCGCTCCATTTAAAAGACTTGCATGAGTAAGTCTTTTTTTCATGCTAAAATTATACAAAAAGGATAAATTATGAATTTGTTAAAACTTCACATAAACGCAATTATTGAACTTGCAATTATTGTTACAGTAATCATTCTTGCGATAAAATTAATAGATTTTTTTGATAAAAAAATTAGAGTTAACATCAAGAAAAATCATGGTGGCGACAGCGCAAGATTACTTAGCTTTTGCCCCATTTTAAACAAAATAATTAAAATTTTAGTGCTGTCAATAATCGCAGCATCAGTTATGCAAGCTCACGGATATTCAATGACCTCTTTAATAGCTGGTTTTGGTATCATAGGTATGGCTGTCAGCTTTGCAGCTAAAGAAACTATCGCAAACATTTTCGGTTCATTTGCGGTTCTTTACGACAAAATTTATGACCTTGGCGACTACATTGTTATCGACGGAGTTGAGGGTACAGTTATTGATATTAATCTTCGCTCAACTAAAATCCGAACTCTTGACAACACAATCATCACTTACCCAAACAATTTAGTAGCAAACGCCGTTGTTGTAAACGTTTCAGCAACAACAGAAAGAAGAATTAACGAAACAATCGGCATAACTTACGATACAAGTGATGAAAAAATTCAACGAGCAATAGAAATTTTAAAAAATATCCTTAACAACAACTCTGAAATTTCTGCAAATTCAGTATACTTAAAACAATTGAGTGCAAGCTCTATTGATATTCAAATGACAGCTTACATCAAATTTGGTGATGTTGACAATTTACGCAGAATTAGAGAAAATATATTTGTAGAAATAATTAAACAATACAGACAGGAAGGAATAGACTTTGCGTTCCCATCGCAAACTATTTATTTAAACAATGAAAATTAAAATTATAGCCTTAGGCAAAGTTAACGAACCATATTTAAAAGACGGTATTGACGAATTTTTAAAGCGAATTGCACCATACGCAACAATTGAAGTCACTGAACTTAAGCCAATTGAAATAAGAGATGAAAACCTTATTCAACGCACACTTGATATGGAAGCAGATAAAATTTTAGACTGCATTAAACCATCTTCATTTGTAATAACTCTTGAAATTGGAGGAAAAATGCTTTCTTCTGAGGACTTTGCACATGAATTAAACGAAATTTCAAACTCTGGAGTTAACGAATTGATTTTCGTAATCGGTTCATCTCACGGATTGTCGCCAAAAGTATCAGAACGTGCAGACTACAAATTAAGCCTTTCTAAAATGACATTTTTGCACAACTTTGCAAGACTTATTTTAGTTGAACAAATTTATAGAGCTTTTAAAATCATTAAAGGCGAAACTTATCACAAATAAACCTTTTATGATAGAATAATTACACAGAGTAATCGGATAATCGCGCAGAAATGTGAGGAAAGTCCGTGCATTCAAGGACAGACTGCCAGAGAAACTCTGGACGGCGTGAGTCGGTGGATAGTGCCACAGAAATGAATGTGCTCCGCTTATAAGATTTTAGGCTTATAAAGAACACAAGACTGCCGATGGATTTTATATCACAGGCGATGGTGCAACGGTGAGTTAAGAGCTTCACCAGCAATAACGAGAGTTATTGGCTAGGTAAACCCCAGTCGAATGCAAGATTAACTTGAAGGTTACAAAGGCTGTCCGCCCACTTCAGACAAATCGCTAGAGTTTGTAAGCAATTACATTCCCAGACAGATGATTATCTAAAACAGAACACGGCTTATGGATTACTCTGTTTTTTTTTAAAGGATAAAAATGAAAGTTACTATTGTTTTACCAACATATAACGAAGCAGAGAATATTGAAGATTTTTTAAATGCAATTTATTCTGTCATACCTCAAATAGAGGGATTTGAAATTAATACGCTTGTTGTTGATGACAATTCTCCTGATGGCACAGCAAATATTGTAAAAAGCTTACAAGAAACAAACCCTAATATTCACTTATTAGAAAACAATACTCGTGGGCTTGGTAGGGCTTACAGAGCTGGATTTAAGCATGCCATAGATAATTTAAATGCAGAAGTATTAATTGAAATGGATTCAGATTTTTCGCATTCACCAGAAAAATTAAAAGAAATTTTACCACCTATCAAAGATGGTTACGATTTTGTAATCGGCTCAAGATACATCAAAGGAGGTTCAATCCCAGAAAACTGGGCAATTATCAGAAAAATGAACAGCAAGTATGGTAACATTTTCGCGCGTTTTATAGCAGGTTTAATGCAAGTTAAAGACTGCACATCAGGATTTAGAGCAATAAAAGCTGACTATATCAAACAAATTGACCTTGAACACTTGAACGTAAACGGTTATGCTTTTCAGATGAATATTCTATTTGAATGCGCAAAGCTTGGCGCAAAAACTTACGAAATACCTATTGATTTCATAGATAGGGTTAAAGGTAAATCTAAACTTAGCATAAAAGATGTCATTGAATTTATGATTAATTCGTTTGATTTGTTTATGCGTAGGTTTAAATAATTTTTAAGTGGCGCGGACGGAACGTCCGCGCCACTTATTTTTACTCTTTTTCAAAAACATAAATATCAAACATTTCACTTGGCTGAAGATGTTTTTTGTATGTCAAATCTTGCTTTGCAAACTCAATTGAATCGTTCAATATTTTTGATGAAAGTACATAATAAATTGCACTTCTTGCATATACATTTATATCACTTTTAAACCACGCTTGATTTTTTTTGAGATTAACCAATGTTTCATCAGTAATAATTATAAAACGTTGTCCTTTGTGCATTTTAGAGAAATAGTTATTTTTTAACCCCTCATGCAAATAAATTAAAGGTTTGTCATAGGCAAGATATTTATACAAATAAGTTTTAGCCATTTTACGGTTTAATTTTGAGCTTAGTTCTTTTCCAAAGATAAACTCTATATCTTGCGGTCGATTTCCTAAAAATAAGGCATCATACGTGTCTATATCTATATGTTTTCCTTGTGGAGCGTAAGAAGAAATTAACTTGCCAAATCTTGGAATAAAAACATAATCATCAGGTTTTATTTCAAGATTTTGAACTGTTTGAGCCAAATTTTTTGAATATACAATATGTCTTTTCATTACTGAATACTTACCTGTAGTATTAAATAAAAATAACAAGTTAAGAATAAACCACAAACAGCACAAGCAGATAAGAATTTCATTTTTCTGACCTTGACCTTGAGGTTTTATTTGTGAAATCAACCCTACAATTGATATAATTAAAATCAAAGTTGTTGAAATAATTGTATACCTCAAAGCAAGTGCTAACGTATGATTAAATACTAAAACTATTTGAATAAGCAATAATAAAATCGCTGGAGTAATAAACAAGTAAACTTTTTCTTGCTTTAGTTTTAAGGCTAAAACAAAACCATAAATACCGATTAACATAGGGCAAAGGTAAAATAAAAAGCCTTTTAGAGTAAGTAAGTTTGCAATATATTGGTAATTTCTAACAATTTCGTTTGTCATAAATTGTTCAAAACAGTTTGTATAAATTGTCATAACGATTGTAAATAGACACGATATATCAAACGCAAAAATATCACGCGTAAACTGTAAAATTGAAGTATTGTAAGTCAAAACGTTATGCAAAATCATAAATATAACAGGTAAATATAAAATACCTATTGCAACATACACTCCAACAAATTTTAAAACTTCTTTTTTGTTCTTTTTAAAATAAATTAAGCCTACCAAAAATTGGCAAAAAACGTACATAAATGAGAAATTATAAGTATATAAGAGCAACAGCGAAAATATAGCGTATGAGAATATGTTCAATTTAGTAAATTTATTAAATAATTTTACAAAAAAGCAAGTCGATAAAAGCGCAAACAATATGGATATTCCATAAAACCTCAATTCTACAGAATAATGAATATTAAATTCACTTATTGCCAAAAATCCTGCAACCATACAACCTGAAAAATCATCAAATAAATCTTTCACAACATAATAACTTACAGGAATAGTTAAAGTAGTTATTAAAAGCCCCAACAAGCGAAGCGTTATATCGGCCTCACCAAAGATTTTTGACCAATAATGCAAGATTACAAAATAAAATGGTACGTGAAAATCCTCTTTAAACAGAGCTTTTGCAATATCAAAGGCATTACCTTGACTTGCAAAATACTTGCTGTAAAGTTCATCTACCCATAAATCACCAAAATTCTGCAACGCTATAAATCGCCAAATAAACGCAAAAATAGTCAAGACAAAAACTAGTATTGTTTCAATTTTGTGTTCTTTTACATAATTAATCATAAAGAAATTATACAATACAGACTAGCTTATTACAATTAATATTGAAAATATCTGTCAAAATCGACATCATCAAAGTTACAAAGCATTTTATATACTTCATCATCTTCGTCCATACGTTGAAATTTGTAATCATCAAACTTCCAGTACTTAGGATTTATGCCCTTTACTTGTACAATTTCTTTATCTTTTAAAATAACTAACTTCTTTTTAACAACATCAACAGGCAATTTAACCATTTTTGCAAGCTCAACAGCAGTAACACCATCTTCGTGCGAGCACTTTTCTGGCGTCATAAACATCAGCTCTAAGCCGACCATTTTCAAATCACTATCTACTATTTCGCATGTTAACATATCATTATCTTAGCACGCATGAAAAAAATTTTATCATATTGATAGTTGAATTATGATTTACCCATATATTTTTTCAATAATGGAATTAACAACGTTAAAATAACGCATACAATTGCCGAAAACACAGCCAAAATCAAGAAAAATATAGAATGTGGCATTTTTTCGTAAAATCCAGCAAAAATACCAGCACCTAAATTACCGATAAAACTTGATAAAAACCAACAGCCCATTATCAAAGATGCGAATTTAACAGGAGCAAGTTTTGTGACTAAAGATAAACCTATCGGCGAAATGCAAAGTTCCGCTATTGTCGCAACAAAAAACGCACAGACAAGCCACATAGGAGAAACTAAAGAACCTGCAGAATAATGACCTGCAAATGCCATTATCAAGTATGCAACTGAAATTAAGCCCAAACCTATCGCAAATTTTTGAACAGAAGTTGGCTCTTTTTTCTTTGCGTTCAAAATGCTCCATAGAATTGACATTAAAGGTGCAAACGTAACAATGAATAGAGGATTTAAAGATTGAAAGTATTGAGATGGCATTAGAAAATGTTTTCCAAATAAAACCATCGCACGATTTGTTTCGTTTTCTGCAAATAATGCCATAGAACAACCTGCTTGCTCATAACATAACCAAAAGACCACAGAAAACACCATTAAAATATATAACGCCCAAAGTTTACGTTTTTCTCTCAAACGCAAATCTCTATCTTCTATATGATTAGCCGTTGCAACCTGTGCATAAGGATTTAAGCCACAATCTTTCAATAAAGATTTTTCACCTAATTTATAAATCAAAAATCCGATTAGAACGCCTAAACCAGCTGTCATAAAGCCATATTCAAAGCCATAAAATGTTGCCAAAGTTCCACAAATTAAAGGTGAAAAGAAAGCCCCTAAATTTATCCCCATATAAAATAGAGTAAATCCTGCATCACGCTTTTGTTTATCTTCACCATAAAGCATGCCAACAATCGCACTTATATTGGATTTCACAAGACCATTTGCAAGCACCATCAATATTAAACCCAAAACAAATAGAATAGTTTTATACCTATCAGGACTAATTACGCTTATTGCAAGGCAAAATAATCCAATAGACATCACAAAAGTACCTGTTGCAATACATTTTCTTTGACCAAAATATCTATCAGCTAAATACCCACCCACTAATGGTGTTAAGTAAACAAGTCCTGTATACCAACCATAAATGTTACCAGCATATTGAGTCGCAACATCTTTGTTCATTCCTGTAAACAGATACTGAACCATATATAAAACCAACAACGCGCGCATGCCATAGTAGGAAAATCTTTCCCACATTTCGACACAAAATAACAAAAATAATCCTTTTGGGTGTCCTTTAAAAAAATCTAATTTCATACTACTTCAATTATAAAGCAAAAAAGACGAGGAATCGTCTTTTTTGCTGAATTTATGCTTATATATATATCTTATGCAACGTTTGAGCAATTGATTTCATTGATTAGGTAGTTAGCAACCCAAGTAAAATCCTTGTTTGCATCTGCAGCTTTTTTCAAGAAAGAAACAGAATCTGCGCCAATTCTGATTAAAGACATTGCAACAACACCTCTTTTTAAGCCTTTAGAAACTTGTAATTGTTCAACTAATACAGGAACTGCACTTGAACCCATACTTACAATTTGATTTTCTAATTCATTTTTGTTGTTGTTGTCTAATTTTTCTAAAATCTCTGCTAATTGCATTTATGCCTCCAATAATTATTTTCTATATTATTATTATAGTCTGATTTTTTAAAAAATAAGAAATCCTTACATAATCTTTATATCTATATAAAGATAAATATAAAAAATGAGATATCATAAATAATTTGAATTACCCAAATATATACAAAACACTAGACTAAAAGGGGATTTTTTTAACTACTTCAAGACGTAAAATCTTTATATAGGAGTTAAATATTAACTATGGAAAATTCGCGTGGTCAAATTAATAGAATAGAAATGAAAAATATTAACAAAAACATCGTCGGCTGGCTCGAAGATGTTATAGAAGAAAATAATGGACGTGTAGACAAAAAAGAATGGAAAAGTAAATACAATAGCTATGTCGTTTATGATTATGAACCATTTTGCTCAGATGGTTTTGAAATAAACATGCAAATAACTTCACATAATCCAGCATACTTAGATTTCATAAAATACTTGTACGATGAAAAAATTCATACAATAGAATACCTAAAAACTTGTATGGAATCTGCACCTTACGTAAAAAAAGATTAAAGTTAGATTTTTGTAAGAATTACATTTTTAGTTTATTCACAAAAAACGGCGCCGAGGATAAATCCTCGGCGCCGTCTAAGTTTTTATCAAGATTTAGTCAAAGACTATGCTTTTACTAATGAACCTTGTTCAATAACTGCTTGAGCGGCAGCTAATCTTGCTTGAGGTACACGGTATGGTGAGCAAGATACATAGTTCAATCCGATTTTGTGAGCGAATTTAACTGAATCAGGGTCGCCACCGTGTTCACCGCAGATACCACCAATTAATGATGGGTTAACTGCTTTACCTTCCTTGATAGACAATTCGATTAATCTACCAACACCTTTTTGGTCTAATGTGATGAATGGGTTAGAAGGTAAGATTTTTTGTTCAACATAGTTTTTCAAGAATTTACCTTCAGCGTCATCACGTGAGTAACCGAATGTCATTTGAGTTAAGTCGTTTGTACCATAAGAGAAAAATTCTGCATATTCTGCAACTTCGCCAGCTGTCAATGCTGCACGAGGAATTTCAATCATAGTACCGAATTTATAATCAACTCTTACACCTTTTTCTTCCATAACTTCATCAGCTACGCGAACTAAGATGTCTTTTGCTGTTTTTAATTCGTTAACGTGACCAATTAATGGAACCATTACGTAAGGTTTTACATTTAAGCCTTCTTTTTTCAAATCACAAGCTGCAGAGAAGATTGCTCTTACTTGCATTTCGTTGATTTCTGGATAAGTTAAACCTAAACGGCAACCACGTAAGCCCATCATTGGGTTAGATTCTGATAAGTTTTCAACGATTTCTAACATTTTTTGGTCTTCTGCATAATCTTGACCTAATGCTTTTTTAGTTGCAACTTTTTCAATTAATTCAACCTTTGAAGGTAAGAATTCATGAAGAGGTGGGTCTAATAAACGAACTGTTAATGGTAATTCGCCCATACCTTTGAACATTGCATAGAAGTCGTTGTATTGCATTGGTAATAAGTGATCCAAAGCTTCTTTTCTAGCTTCTGGAGTACCAGCAATAATCATTTTTTGTACCCAAGGTAATCTGTCTGGATCCATGAACATGTGTTCTGTTCTGCAAAGACCAACACCTTCAGCACCGAATTTTAATGCGTTTTCAACGTCTTTTGGAGTATCAGCGTTAGCTTCAACTGTCATTGTTTTGATTTCGTTAACCCAAGTGAAGAATGTTTCGAAATCTGAATCAATACCAGCTTCAACTAATTCAATAGCACCTTCCATAACTTCACCAGTACCACCATCTAATGAAATGATATCATCTTTGTGGAATACTGTTCCGTCTGAACAAGTGATTGTTTCTTTTTCAAGGTTGATAACTAAGTCTTCACAACCTGAAACGCATGGTTTACCCATACCTTTAGCAACTACTGCTGCGTGTGATGTAGCACCACCTCTTAATGTCAATACACCTTGAGATACTGCCATACCGTGAATATCATCTGGGCAAGTTTCAATTCTTACTAAGATAACTTTTTCACCAGCTTCACCACGTTGAGCTGCTTCTTCTGTATCGAATACGATTTTACCTACTGCAGCACCTGGAGATGCGTTAACACCTTTAGATACTTTGTGAGCGTGTTTTACAGCTGCTGGGTTGAAGCAAGGTAACAATACTTGGTAAATTGCATAAGGGTCAACTTGTTGAATAGCTTGTTCTTTTGTAATAATACCTTCATTGTATAAATCTACTGCAATTTTGATAGCAGCTTTAGCTGTTCTTTTACCGTTACGAGTTTGTAAAATCCATAATTTACCACGTTCAATTGTGAATTCCATATCTTGAACATCGTGGTAACCTTTTTCTAATTGTTTAGCTATGTTTACGTATTGTTTATAAATTTCTGGCATATCAGTTTCCAATTCAGCAATTTGTTTTGGAGTTCTGATACCAGCAACTACGTCTTCACCTTGTGCGTTAACTAGGTATTCACCGTAGAATTTATTTTCACCTGTTGCAGGGTTTCTAGTGAATGATACACCTGTTGCACAATCGTTACCCATGTTACCGAATACCATTGTTTGAACGTTTACTGCTGTACCATAGTTGTGGTCGATTTTGTTCATATTTCTGTATGCTACTGCACGAGGAATATTCCAAGATCTGAATACAGCTTCAATAGCTTCTTGTAATTGTACGTATGGGTCTTGAGGGAATTCTTTACCAGTTACTTCTTTAATTGTGTTTTTGTAAATTGGAATTAAAGACATCCAGCCTTCTGCTGAAACTTCTGTATCTGATGTAACGCCTTCTTTTTCTTTCAATTTTTGAACTTCTGATTCGAAGTATTTTTGTCTATCCATTTCCCAAGCTACTGAACCGAACATAGTTAAGAAACGTCTGTATGAATCATAGCAGAAACGTGGATTGTTAGTTAATTTAACCATAGCTTCTACTGTTTCATCGTTTAAACCTAAGTTAAGAATTGTTTCCATCATACCAGGCATAGAAACTCTAGCACCTGAACGAACTGAAACTAATAATGGGTTTGAAGAATCACCGAATTTTTTACCAGCTTGTTCTTCAACATCTTTTAATGCGTATTTTACTTCAGCCATCAAGTTTTCTGGCATTTTGTTACCATTGTTGATGTAATCCATACATGTAGCTGTTGTAATTGTTAATCCTGGAGGTACTGGCAAACCTAAGTTTGTCATTTCTGCTAAGTTAGCACCTTTACCGCCAAGTTCATTACGCATGTTTGCGTTGCCTTCTCTGAAAAGGTATACACGTTTTTCTGTCATTTCAATTTCCTTTCATATACTGTGTATAACATGACTTTGTACTATTTGATAAAACTCTAACATAAAAATACTTATTTTTAAACTCTTTATAACATCTTTATATTGAAAACTTAATAATTTTATGTTTATATAAAATTATTATGAAAACTTTAGAATTAAAAAACAAAATTAATGTTGCTTACAAGCAAAACAAAAACACTCCAAGAGTAGCTATTACATTCAACGTAGCTATCAACAAGCCTGAAAAAGGCGCTGGTATCTACTCATTGATGAACAGGTTACTTCTTCAAGGCACAAAAAACAGAACTTCTGAACAATTGGCGAACGAACTTGAAGAAAACGCTATTGAAATTTACTGCGATATGAAACAAGATTACTTACGTTTCAGACTTGTTTGCTTAAACGAAGATACTGAAAAAGCTATGGAAATCTTACAAGATATCGTTGAAAACTCTACTTTTGAAGAATTTGACAAGGAAAAAGTGAAACTTGAAGGCGAAATTCCTGCAGAACTTGATTCAGCAAGAACAAGAGCTCTAGACAATTTTGTAAAAACAATTTTTAAAAACCATTTTTACGGAAATTCTTACACAAGAATTTTAGAAAACATTAACAATGTTACTAAACAAGACGTTATTGATGCGTATAACGATATAATTTCAACTGGATACAAAGTTATTGCTTTTGTTGGTGATATTGAAGAATCAAAAGCTGTAGAACTCTTGAACAAACATTTTGGAAATATTAAAAATGATAATATCAAAAAACCAGAAATTCCGACTCCAGTAATTGAAAAAGCTGAAACAGTTGAATTTATTAAAGAAGATGCAAATCAAGCTCAAATCTTCCAAGGTTGGAGTGTTCCAACTTTTGATAGCAAGTATTATGCACCATTTATTGTTTTAAACACAGTTTTAGGTTCAAGCGGACTTTCTTCAAGACTTTTTTGCGAACTTCGCGATAAGAAAGGTCTTGCATACACAGTTAGAAGTTCTTATGAAACATACAGAGTTTGCGCTAACTTCACTATCTATATCGCAACAGAACCTAAAAATATAAAGACATCATTAGATGGATTTAAAGAAGAAATTCAAAAAATCAAAGATGTTTTAGTTCCAGAGGAAGAACTTCACAATGCAAAAAATAATTACATTGGAAAACTTCAATTTGTTACAGAAACAAATGCTCAACAAGCAAACCAAATGGCTCATCACGCTATTTTAGGCTTAGGCTTTGATTTTAAAGATAAACTTATTCAAATGGTTAAAGGCGTAAAATCAGAAGAAGTTCAAGAAATTGCAAAAAAATATCTAAATGACATTTCTGTAATTTCTGTCCTAAGACCATAGTCGTGAATTGACATTTTGGAATAGTGAATTAAAAAAAATATATATTAAAAAAGGCGCGGATTTAATGAAATCAAATCCGCGCCTTTTAATCAAATTTTATAAATAATTAACCGTGTTGTTTTTTAGGTTTTACATCTTCTTGCAATTTACCATTTTCAACATCGTTTAGTTTTTTCAAAACATCGCCGATATAACCTAATTCAACAATTGTTTCATCTTTTTGAATTTGAGTTGGAGTTCTTTTGTCGTCATCTGCTAATTTGTTAGCAAATTTTTCAACTTTAACTTCTCTACCAGCCTTTGCGTTTAAAATACCTTGCAATTGTTTGCCAATATAATCTAAATGAAATAAAACTTCGTCATTTTGTCTTTTGTCAATTGAAGTTTCAACTTTTTTGTTTTCTTTAACAGGTCTTGTAACAGTTTGCATTTGTGCTACTGTTTTTGGGGTTGTTGCATTGATTGCTTGAATCATTTGTATATTCTCCTTACCTTCTCTAATACTGTCGTGTTATAACTGTAGCATAAGTTTTTCAAAAAAGCAAGTGTATATTTTACAATTTATTACACACATTTATTTTTCTGTTTTATTGTTAAATTTGTTGCTAAATAACAAATTTAGCAAATACAGTTTTCATTTCTCTATAATAACCTTGTTCTAAAAGCTCAAAAAACCTATTTGTAGAATTTGGTGCAAGTTCACAGGTATATTCTTTATCCAAGTATAATCCCTCAACAAGCCTTGCAAAAAGTTCTGTTGGGCGTTTGTAATATTTTTGGCGTTTTGAAATACGGTTTGTAATGCGTTTTTGCTTACGCATCAATGATTTCAATTTGAAATAATTCACAAACTCTGGCTTCAAATTAGGATAATCTTGTTCAAGTGAAGCTATTGATAAAATTTCTTCTTTGCCAAACAAAAACCATGGCATTATGCGAACTTTATCAAACTTTAGTAAATATTTTAAATTAGTTCCTTTTATTGCTTTATTAAACTCTTTAAACGGTTTCGAACGTTGGAAATTAGGAAAGCCATGTTTAATCAATTCATCAAGCTTTTTTATCCCTTTTTTCACAGTTTCTTTATGTTTCAAAAGTTTTTCGCACTTTGAATTTTCATCAACAAAGTTTGTAACAGCCATTAATTCGTCGGTAAAATCTTCATCTGAACCAAATATTACTCTTAGTGTTCCACCTGTTTTTGGAATATTATTTTCCAATTTTGAATGAATATAATGTGCAAACTCGTGTAACAAAGTCGGAATTATTTTATCCTCTGGAGTATTTTTTGAAATATCAATTCTGCCGTCCATAAAAAATCCCAGATGACCACGAGCCTTTGTAGTTGTATTAACAGAAAGCCCTAAAGAGGTTATGTATTCAATTAACTCATCAAGTTGTGACATTTTATGCAGTTTCGTGTTCAATCCAACCTAAGTAATCTTGAGAACCTACAATAATAGGTAATGCAATAATTTCAGGAACATTATATGAGTGGAACGCTTTTATTACTGCCTCAATTTTGTCAAACAACTCTCTTTTTGTTTTAATAATTAGCAATAATTCATTTTCTTTGCAAAGTTCTTCATTCCACAAAAACATTGAGCTAACTTTATCTACGGTGCTTACACATGCAGCAAGTTTTTCTTTTAAAAGAGCTTCTGAAATTTTCTTAGCTTCGTCCTTGTTTGGTACTGTACAAAAAATAACCACTGCGTCCATAATTATTCCTCATCTACGTAAGATGTCAAACGTTCAATACTCTTGTTTAATCTTGTTAACTGTTTATCAATATCTGTAAGTTTTTTAGACATATTAGAAGAATCGTTTTCACCCGAAATTGCCAACAACTCATCTAATTTTTCTTCAAGAGCATCAATTTTTTGTTGCTGTTTTGCAAATTTAACTTCTAATTCTTCAATTACAGATTCGTTTGATGGCATTGATTTTTTCAACTTATTCAAAGCATCTGTAACATCTGAAAGTGTTTCATCTGTACCATTTGCCCAAATTGCAAGTTTTGCAATAGATTCTGACATTGTATTTTGAGATTTTAATGCTGATTGGACATTAACTTCCACTTGCTCCAACTTACCTGTCATTTCTGTATAATCAAGCTTCTTAAGTCCGTCATACAAATCAGAAATTGTATCTTTAAACGACATTAAAGATGTATTTAAAGCATTTGCAGATTCATCAGAGGCAAGTAAAAGTTTATTAGTTCTAGAACTAATGCTTACAATATCAGAAGCAATATGCTCAATATCAACTTTCATTTTGAAGATATCATCTTGGCTAATATTGAACTTCATACTTTCAACTTGCTGAACAATTTCGTTAACATAATCGGCAATTTCTTTCAAAGAATTTGCTTCAATAACTTTTTTGATATCGTCTAATGCCAATCTTAATCTCGCAATATCAGATTCAACATCTTGCATTGAATAAGTATACGAGTTATCTTCTGAAGAACCCACTCTCAATTGGTTAATTTGTTTCACCATAACATCAATTTGCTCTGGCAAAACATCTAATTGAGCTTTTATCTCTTGTGGAATACTTTCAACTTTAGCAGATAGTGCATCAATTTTTTGCATATCAGCTTCAATATCCTTGTATTCTAATGGATTTAGAGAATCAACCGCATGCTTGATTGTTTTAATTTCTTGTGAAGTTGTATCGTTACTGTTGTTAGCAATAGCTTCCAAAATATTTTGCGCTTTTTCGTCAACAAAATCTTTAATTTCTTCACCCTCAACAACAAATGAAAGTTGTTCAAAAACGTTCAGAACGTGTTTCATAATTGCAGTTTTGGCTGAAGCTAATTCGTTTTTAAATTCTTCTGTAAATAAATCTAATGTTGAATAGCTTTTAGCAAAGACATTTAGTTTTTGGTCTAAACCTGTAATAATGCCTTTCAATTGTTCTTGAATTTCTAACATGCCTGAAATCTTTGGAATTTTTTGAAGTTCATCTAAGCAATCAAGATTTTTCAATTTATCCAACAAGGTAAGTTTATTTAAAGCATTCAATTTATCAACACTAATGATTTCTGAAAGTTTTGATAATTGTTCCAAGCCTTTCATTTTGTTGATATCTTCTAATGACGCCAATGTTTCAAGAATATTAATAGTATTCAAGAATTTTTGTTGATCTTTAACAGTATTTCTTATTTCTTGTAAAGACTTATCAATTTCAAATTTCACGTCATCATTTAAAGCGATTAAGTCCATTTTTTGACTAATCACTTTCAAATCTTTAGCAATTTCGTCATCATTTTTGAAATCCCACATAGCTTGTTTAACTGAATTAATTTCATTAACAATTTGAGATTTATATTCTTCTAACAATACTTGAACATTTGAAATTGGTTCACCGTCTGTATCTTGAACTGTTATATCAGTTACTCTAGCTTGAACAGAAGATAACATTTGAGCAATATCAGCCTTTAAGCTTTCAAAATCAACTTGTATTGTATTTTCAGAAAGCGCTCTTGTGATTTTTTCATCAATATTGTCAGAAGTATGTTTTACAAGGTTAGCTAATTCACTTAAATTTGTAGTAAAATCAACGATAATACTCTTTTCTTCATCACCTAATCCCTCCAATTTTTCTGGAGAAACTACGCTTGAAGAAATCTTATTATTGATAATTTCATCTTGAACCTTAGTTATTTGAGAGAACAACTCATTTAACTGATTTTTAATAGTGTTCAATTGTTCTGTCGAATTAAGTGACTCAATTTTGTTCAAAATTTCATTTTGTTTATTTTCAACGTCTGTAAATTTTGGAACAATAACTTCGTCTAAGTGTTTGTGAACATTTTCAAATCTAGATGCTATATCGTTTCTAATTTCTACTGATTTTTCGTCTAATATTTGGATTAAGCCATTTAAAGATTCCCCAACTTCAAGAGTTTTTGAAGCATTTTCTGCGTTCATAGCTACAACTGACGGCATTAATGGTTTAGCTTGTTCAAGCATTTGTTTAATATCTGTCAATGTGTTTGATAACGACTCTTTTACTGTATCTTCAAAATTATTAATACGATTTTCTAAAGAACCAAAACCAGTAAAGATATTATTTAAAATAGGACGCGCTTCTTCTGATACAGATTCATCTATCAATTTTTCCATACCAATTTTGTATGCGTCCATTTGGTCTTTTAATATAGACGCTACATTTTGGAAATCCACATCAACAAAAGACATAACAGCTTTTTTAACTGGTTCAAATTCGTTAACTAAAACTTCTGTTCTATTGTATAAATTTTCCATTATATCAGTAGACATAAAGTTTAGCTGGTCTTTGATTTTGTTTAATTTACCCTCTAATTTTAAAGTTGCATCTTCGTCTAGAGCACTTTGAGAAGTTGTTGCTTGATTATCAACGTTAACCCTATTTGCAGCAACACCAACCTTTAAATCAGAAACGGCAAGCAACAAATCTTGCATACAGTGGTTAACATTATCAAAGCCCTCTTTTATACCACTAATCATAACAGGTTGCTCTGTTACAGTAGCTAATGCATTCATAACAGCATCAAATCTTGAAGAAATACCGTTACAAACACTGTTAAATTTTTCATTTTGACCTTTTGATGAAGCTGTAAAATCTGAGAAAACCTTACCTAATTCACTTTTTAAAGAATTAAATTCAAAAGCAAAGTTGTTCATCTTAATGTCTGCAGATTCGCAATCTTCTTTAATACCAGACATATAAGACATAATGTTTTCTTGAACTGAATGTAAAGCAACATCATAACTGCCAGCTGTTCTACCTAAAATTGTTTCAAGGTTTGTAATTTTTGATAGAACTTCGTCATTATTTGTAATCAAACCTTTTATATCAAATACAATTTCTTTTAATTGTTTGATATCACCAATCAAGTTTTCTTTTATTGGAGAAGTCACACTTGCCAAATCATCTTGCAAATATTTAAGCTTATCAGAAATTCCAGATAAATCTTTGAAAGACTGCTCAACAAAAGCTCTTTGACCTTCTTCTGCAGATTGGTAATTTTGACGAATCGTATCAGGTAAATACGTTACCATTTCACGAACTTTATCAGTTAACTCCATTAAAGAATCAAGTTTTTCAGAGGATTTACCAGAATTTCTATCTGAATTTTCATTGATAGAATCCTTGATTGTATCAATTTTTTCAACTAATAAATTCAAACTGTTTTTGATAGGTTCAATGCCAGAATTTGCAATGGCATCTACAAATCCTGTTTTAATATTTCTGCTTGAATCATCAATTAATGTACGCAAACTTTCATAAGATGTTCTCAAATCCAAATCTTCAATTAATTTTGCCAAAGATTTAAACTCAGAGGTTGTACCGATTAAATCTCCACGCATAACATTTGTCGTTTCAATTACGTCTGAAACAAGTTTTGATAAATCAGTTTTAAAAATTTGAAAATCTTCTTCTGTAAGGATTTTATTAACAATTACAGATAATTTATCTAATTGAACCAACAAAGATTTTTGACTTTGTTCATTAGCATCTGTCAAAGCCCCTTTAAGTGTTGTGATTAGTTCAATTGCGCTCTCAACTTTTCTTACTAAACCATCAAAATCGCTTTGACCTGCTAAAGCCTTGATATTAGCGTTAATCTTTGTGTTTTGGGAAACAACTTCATCAATTGATTCTGTCAATTTGTTTTGTTTTTGATCAACAATTTGCATAGCAGAAATAATCGCATCTGATGTAGTTTTTACTTCAGATACAGAATTTTTCATTGACAAAACTTCTGCTGTTGGGTCAAGGTGTGAAACATGCTCCATCATGGTTTCAAAGTTGTTGTTAACATTTAGAATAATACTTTCAAAACCGTTGTTAAATTTTTCTAAATCGGTTTTGATTGAATTTACACTTTTGATAATTTCTCGTTTATCAGTATCATCAGTTCTCAACGCTTCTATTCTCAATGTAATTTCGTTAAGAATATCACCTTGTGCCATGACTTGTTTTGAAAATACAGTTAAGTTAGTTGATAAAACATCGAACAACTCTTTCATTTGGGGAACGGTAATAAGTTCTTCGTTATTTTTCACAACCTCTTTAAAAGCAGTTTCTAATTCAGTAAATTTAACGTTTATATACGAGTATTTGTCTGAAAAATTATTCCTCAAATCAGACAAAATTTCTAATAAATCTTTGTAATTATCAGTTGCAGATAAGCTATCTAATTTTGCACCAATATTATTTAAAATTCGGCTTGTATCACCAATATTTAAAGCGTTTTGCGTTTTTATGGCGTCCAAAGCATCAGAGATTTCAGAAAAATTATTCTTCAATTCATCAATGTTAAATCCGTCAGTCATTATAAGATGTTCCCCGTTCTGTCTTTAAATTTACTAACATTAAAGCATTTTCATAAAAAATAACAGCTATTTCAAAATGTTATTTTAAAATTCACACACTTAGCTACAATAACTATAGCATAAACATGCAATTTTGACATGACTATTAAATTCGACTAAAATAATGAGTGAAATAAAGTCTAAATCAACTAAAAGATTGATTATTTTTTTCTATATGCGTCATATTCTAAAATAACAAGAAAAAGGATATCAAAATTGAAAAAGAAAGATTTAAAACAAGCTATCAAAGAAAAAGAAATTCAATTATCAAAACTTGAACAACATATAGAAAAATCCAACACGTGCGCTGAAGTTTATAACAAAGTTATTTTAGAAAAAGCTATTCTTAACAAAGAACTTCAAGACGCATCTAAAAATAAATTTACAGAACGAGTAAAGCAACTTATCCCTCACAAAAAAACTCTTATTTGTGATTATTTTAAAAACAAATAACAATACTAAAAATAAATGTTAACGCATGTAAATATACATGTGCTTAATTTCTATGTTTGTAATAGAATAAAGGTAACAAATTAAGGAAAGCTGGGTGCAAGTCCCACACTGGTCCGCAGCCGTTACAGTCGGAACGCTTATTTGTTTTCAACCTCGTGACAGGAACAGGGAATAAATACGACAAAATAAGTTATTACCCATTTCTGAAATATATATGCCCATAAAATAGCAAACCCTAATGGAAGTTATCAAAAAGCGTTACCCGTATCGTTGAAAAATATACAATCTAGACTATCACTTAATAAGGAGAAATTATGAAATTATCATCAGTTGCTTTTCAAGCACCTCAATTTGCACAAACTCAACGCGTATCTAACCCTATTAAATCTACACCCAAAATGCTGTTCAAATTTCTAGACAAAGATGTTTTTGAAAAGAACCCTAAAGCTGAATTCTCAAACGAAGATGCTATGGCATTAATGCGAAAAGAGCTTCAAGACTCAATGACAGAAAAAGAACTTGATACATACATGAAAAATCTTGATGAAGCTTGTAAGCAACTAGAAATTGAGCCAAAAAATCTTCCAATCAACGAAGAACACCCAGGGAATTTAACAAAAGACCAAAGACTTCAAATTTTTACATTATTAAAATTTGATTCTCTTTCAGAACTAGCATAACCCCATTAATTAGTGTTTATTATAAAAATAAGGAATTAAAAAAATGAAAATTAACAGTATCGCCCCTCAATATTACGTAAACCAAGTGCAACATATTAAAAATAACAACATTGAAAACAAAAAATCAGAACACATTTTTAAACAAAGCCCCAACGTAACACCTCCAATTAAACAAGATGCCTTATCTCATTTGGCATTTTTAGGAATTCAAAACCTAAAATACACAACAAACGTAACTTTTAAAGGCAACAATACCAATAAAAATCGTGGATACGTACAAGTTTACACAGGCGATGGAAAAGGTAAAACCACTGCAGCTATGGGACTTGCATTACGCGCATTAGGTCAAGGTAAAACAGTTGATATAACTATGTTTACAAAAGGCGGAGATAATTATGGCGAAGTTAAAGCTTTTAACAAACTTCAACCAGAATTGCGCAAAAATCTTAGTCTAAATCAAGCTGGACTTGATAGAATTGTATACACTTCAAATGAAACAGAAAACGATAGAATTATTATGCAAAAAGGTTGGCAAAGAGCAAAAGAGGTCATCAATAGCGGAAAAACTGATATTGTAATTCTTGATGAAATGAATATCGCAATCGACTTGAATATGGTTGACGAAAAAGACGTAATTGAAACGTTAAAAAACAAACCTAAAAACGTAGAAGTCGTTTTAACTGGTAGAAACGCTCACCAAAATATCATTGATGTCGCAGATTTAGTATCAAATATTCAACCAATCAAACACTACTGGAACAAAGGTGTTCAAGCAAGAGAAGGCATTGAATACTAAATATAAGTTTTAATCAATTTTAAATCCTCAAGCGTAATATCCTTTTGCGCTTGAGTTGCGTATTGCATTAAATAAGATGGGTGGTAAATGGCAATTGCATTATAAGTTTTGCCGTTTATTTCAAGTTCAAAAACTTCACCTCTAACTTTTGATATTTGAATTGATTTTATACCAGTTAATGTTTTTAAAGAAGTTCCGCCACAAAGCACTATCAATTTTGGGTTTACACATTTTATTTGTTCGTACAAATAACCTATACAATTTTTAATTTCAACTGGAGCTGGAACTCTGTCTTTGTTCGGTTTGTCAGGATTTGTTGGACGACATTTTAAAATATTTGCAATATACAAATCTTTTTCTCTATCAATTCCAACTTGTTCAAAATATTTATTCAATAATTGTCCAGCTCTACCGACAAATGGAACACCCTGTGCGTTTTCGTCTTTTCCTGGAGCTTCGCCAATGAACATTACACTCGCTTTATCATTACCAGCAGAAAAAACCATTTTATCTCGGCGATTTCCAATTTCACAAGCTAAACAGTTTTCACATTTATCTTTTAATTTATTCAACATCTTTTTCTTCATCATAAGGTTCGTCTTTTACGTCGCTAAACAAACCTACATCGTACTTTTTACAATAACGTTTAACTTCTTTTACGACAACATTAGACAAGATAAATAGAGCAAACAAGTTTGGGACAGCCATAAACAATGTCACCGCATCTGAAAGGTTTATAATACTTTTAAAGTTCATCGCAGAACCAATAACTATACACAAACAGTATACAAATTGGAAAGAACGAGTTTTAAATTTAGACTCTCCAACTAAGAATTGCCAGCCTTTTAAGCCATAATAAGAACCACAAAGCATTGTACCCATTACAAAACAACTGGCCATAATTGTTAGCAATATTGGGAAGAATGGAAATGCTGTAGCAAAAGCTTTTGAAGTTAACTCAATACCTGCAATTCCATGGACGTGCGCATATTCACCAGTAACTACAATTACAAAAGCGGTTGATACACCAACAATACAAGTATCAACAAATGGTTGTAACATCGCAATAAAAGCTTGCGCAACTGGTTTACTTGTTTTTACCGCAGAAAAAGCAGTTGGTGCCGTACCTAAACCTGCTTCGTTCGCAAACATAGCACGTCTAAATCCCCATAACATACAGCCAAAAATTCCGCCACCAACCATCGCATGCGGTTGAAAAGCTTGATATATAATAACTTTAATTGTATGAGGAATATTATGAATATTCATAATAGAAATAATCAAAATGCTTGTCAAATAAAGTACACACATAATAGGCGTAACTTTTTCAGTAAATTTACCTATGGATTTAATACCGCCAATAATTGTAACCCAAGTGATTGTTGCAACAATAAGTCCAATAATCCAGCTATTGTTAGCAAAAATACTATTTGTACCACCTGTAACTTCTGTAATTTGAGTAGTCATAGCGTTAATTTGGAATAAATTCCAACCGCCAATAACAGCAAGAACAGAGCATAGCGCGTAAATTTTACCTAAGTGTGGCGCAATCTTACTCAAAAAAGGACCTTTTAAGCCTTTTGAAATATAATACATAGGTCCACCAGAGGTAGAACCATCAGGATTCACATCTCTAAGTTTTACACCTAATAGCACTTCTGAAAATTTTAATGCCATAGAAAATAGACCTGCAATAATCATCCAGAAAATTACGCCAGGACCCCCAACTGAAACAGCTGCGGCAGAGCCAGCAACGTTACCGATTCCTGCAGAAGATGAAATTGTTGCAGTCAGGGCTTGGAAAGATGAAACTTCTCCTTTTTTCTTTCTTTTTATAATATCTTTGTGTTCAAACTTATGAGCAATAAGTTTGAGAGCATGCTTGAACCCCCAAAAGCCAATAAATCGAAGACGAAAAGTAAAATAAATGCCAGCAAACATTAAAAGAGCAATTAGTAATTGCACTTCAACTCCGTTAATATTTACAGAATAAAATATAACAGAAGAAATTTTATCGGCTATAGGTGATAGAATACTATCGATTGCTGTATCTAAATTCATAAGAAAATGATAATACAAACAGTAGCTAAAGTTAACAAAGAGTAACAAAACATTAACGAGATTGAAAAGAAAAAAATTTTATGTTAGGATATAAGAAAATTTGTCGGAGCGACAAAATATAACAAATTGGAGACGTGGCCGAGTCGGCTGAAGGCGGCACCCTGCTAAGGTGTTATATGGAGCAATCTGTATCCAGGGTTCGAATCCCTGCGTCTCCGAGTTTTAAATAAGCGGGCGAAAGCCCGCTTGTTTTGTGTAATTATAAACAAAACACAATATTTACATCAATCCTTTTTTCTTCAAATTTATTAAACATTTTTCTTTTGTAATACAATTTTAATAAAGTTTAAATACTTACCTGCACCAGCATTTAAAGATTTTCTATCATTTATAGCATATTCATTTTCTTGCATTAACCAATCATTCCAAACTTCTTCATTACTTTCCATTTCTTCAATTTTAATAATTTCAGAATCATTACTTTTATTAAAAATATTTTTCCAATATTTTATATCATGCATATAATCAAGTTGTTCAGGAGTCCACGATAATAACAATTCCTTAGGTAAATTATCAAGGCAGTCATTCTTTACCCCTGGAATAGCAATATAAATATATCCTTCATTTTTAACAAAGGGTAAAAGTTTATTGTCCAAGTAATTTTCATCTCTTCCAAAATAATTGTAAGAATCAACACTAACAACAGCATCAAAAAAGTTTTTATCGAAATGTAAATCCGTAGAATCGGCTTTAATCGAAACTATGCTGTTTTCGTCTAACCCTAACGAATAAAAATATTTTCTATTTTCGTCTGGATTACTCCATAAATCTGTAGCATAAACTTTAAACCCATATTCCTTTGCCATAAAAACACTAGTTACCCCCCTGTCCACTACCCAAATCATAGACAACAGAATTTTGAGGAATATTGTGATTTAATAACAATTCTTCGCACAATTTTATTGGATTTGGATCCATTATTTTACTTTGAAACTCTTTAGATTCATATTTTGAACTTTTTTCGTAACGCATACATATCTCCTTATCTTTTTATAAACTAATGCTATTTTTTTCTATAAAATCGTCTATATGTTTTTCAAGAATCTGCTTTAAATTTACAGTATCACTCTTAAAATTTGACATATTCATAAGCAAATAGAATGGAGCATAGAATTGAATGGCCAGTTGTTTTGGATTAGTTTTTTTATAAAACCATTTTTAATCATTTCACAAAAAATATCTTCCATATATTTTACAGGACCATTTAAAATACAACTATTGTACAGTTTTGCCATTTCATCAGTTCGGAATTGTTCTATTGTTAACATTTTGCGAAAATCTGACGCAAAATTATCCTCCAACCAAAATTCAAACAGAGAAAGTGTAAATTTTTTCACATTTTTCAATAAAACTTTCTTATAACTTGAAGCATTTACTTCATACTTTTCTGTTGGCACCTCGCATTTTTCAGAATGAACTCTGTCAATTTCATACATTCTTTCAACAATTGAATTAAAAATATCTTGTTTGTTTTTATAATGTTTGTACAAAGCCCCTTTGGTAATACCAAGCTTGTCTGCAATATCTTTCATTGAAACGGCTTCATAACCAAATTTTGCAAACAAATTTAGTGATATTAAAAGTATTTTTTCTTTTGTATTAGCCAAAATTTACACCTTTAGTAAACGAGTGTTTACTATAATTTAGGTAAACACTCGTTTACTTGTCAAGAACTTAAACCCAATCTTCAAACAAGTTTTTTGAATAATCTTTGTTTGGATTAGAATTAAATTTTACCATGGCTTTTTCAATTAAATTAAGAAAATCAGATTTATTTTTATAATTTTTCAACTCATTTAATGTCAATACGCCATCACCGTCACTATCAGCTTGCCTTAATTCGTCTAAATTTCGCATATTGTTTTTGGCATTAATTTTTGCATCTAACTCTTTATCTGAAGAACAGACAATCAACGTTTTTCCGTTTTCGTCTTTCATTTTTGGTAGTGGCAATATCATATAACTTGATGTATAACTTTTATTAAACTCTATTCCGCTAGTCATAAAACCTTCTCCTCTCACTCTTACACGTCTATTATTACATGGTTTTAAAGTATGTTAATCCTTTTGTAAGATGATTTACAAAACAAAACTGAATTTGGCTAAAATTGGAAAATTTTACCATTTTTACGATATAAAACTTTTTATTATTTTTTATGTAAAATGTTTTTTCGAACAAAGTTTTTAATTCTTATACTTAAGGGATTTTTTAGTTCCTTTTTTAAATTTTTTATGCTTTTAAAATCATATTCTATAGAGGGATAATATTTTTTAAATTCAGCCAAATAGTAATCATATCCCTCTGGAGAAAAGCTATATAAAACTTTAAAAAGATGATCCCTATTTTTAATAGCTTTTTCACTAGTATATGCCATTGGTTTTGAGCCATGAAAATGAACTATAACTGCATCATTATTTTTACCCCAATATGGTTTATGATTATATTTTAAATCCAAATGAGTATTTTTTTTATCTCCATAATAAAATTGGAAAGCTGTTTGGTCGTAAGTATATAAGTTAGGAAGATTTGATTTTATGAAATTACAAAAATCGTCATAAGATTCTCTTAAATTTTTAATATTCATAAACATTACACCCGTATTAAAATTTTCCCAATCATCAGCATGTGTTTCTGTAGCGCAAGAGATAAATTCAGGTTTACGCATTTCAACATCTTTTAAGAAGATAACATCACAGTCTGTATACAAAATATATTCTTCATCTTGTTCCAGAATTGGAATATCACATCGTAAAAAAGCACCTGATGCCACTATTAAATCTTCCTCACTGTAATATTCTTTTAAATCTTTGTAAAAACTAATCCTATGATAAACAATTTTAACACCTTGATTTTCAAGCCACTCAGTTAATTCATCTGGGTTACCATCATAAATAAAATAAGGTTCCAAAGTTGTATTTTTTATTGCAGAACTAACCGCTGCCTTTATTAAGGGATAATAATCTTTTGACAATGAGTTGCTTGCAAAATACCATTTCATTTTATAAAAACCTTATAAAAAGTGTATACATAAAACTAGTATAAAAAACACAACAAAATAATGCAAGTTACCAAAATGTATCTTTTTATAACAATTACTGATATAATTTAGGAAAATTTGTCAATAAAAATTTTTACAAGTTTTTATAAAAACAAAAGAATAAGGATAAATATGTTTAACAATATTTCTGGTATAAACCCAACTTCAAATAATTCTTCACAGAATTTCCTATCAACAACTAAGGCTGAAACTAGTAGTGTAAGTATTTTCACAGATAGTTCTGCAACTAAAAAATTAACAAAAGAAGAAAAGAAAGAACAAAGGGCGAAAGAAAAAGCTCGCAGAGAAGAAATTAGAAATAATCCTGACGGCATTATCCAAGGTGGTAAACAAGGTTCTACAGCTGGAGATTGCTGGCTATTAGCACAAATGAATTCAATGTCTAAAACTGATTGGGGCAAAGAAGCTCTAAAAAATGCTATTACAAAAGAAGCCGATGGAAGTTTTACAGTTCATTTTAATGGCATAAACAAAGATATAAAAGTAAGTGCAGAAGAATTCAAAAAAGGACAACGAAATAGCGACTTTTCTAGTGGTGACGCGGACCCATTAATTTTAGAAATCGCTGTTGAAAAACACTTTAAGGCAGAAAATATTAATTCAGGTTCAATATCAGGTAATGACCTAGCTGGCGAAGATTCTTTACAGTTTTTGTTAACTGGAGCAAAAGGAAAACAAACCGCAAAAGAAGAATATTATAAGCCAATTTTACAATTAATGGGACAAAACCCTGAAGATAACGCTGGTATTGCCGCAACATATATTTATTATGACAAAAATCAAGGATCAGGAGGCACTAGTCACGCCATTTCCGTTCAAAAAGTTATACTTAATGACAAAGGCGATGTCAAAGACGTAATTTTGCTTGACTCTTATGCCCCAGATAGACCGTTTAAAAAATCTTATGGTCAATTTGCTAGCGATTTACAGGCTTTTGGATTTACAACTAAGCCTAAAAGTACAAAATAACTTACTTTAAGAACATTTTTAAAAGTTTATAGTAAATACTTTTATATGGTTGATAACGCATTGGCAAATCTAGACATAAGCTTTTATCAAGAATACTTCTTCTGTGAGAAAAAGTTTCAAAGCCAAATTTGCCGTGGTATGCACCAATTCCACTTTCGCCAAAGCCACCAAATGGCATTTCTGGAGTGGCTAAATGCACAACAACATCGTTTATACAACCCCCACCAAATCTACAACGCTCTGTAATTTTTTCAATATTTTTCTTATCTTGAGAAAATACATACAATGCAAGGGGGTGTTGGCGATTTTCAACAATATCAATAACATCATCAACCGAATTAAAAGTTAAAATTGGCAACACTGGGCCAAAAATTTCTTCTTGCATAACAGCATCGTCAAAAGTTACGCAATTCATAACAGTAGGTTCAATTTTTAAAGAATTTTCGTCTATTTTTCCACCAATAACAACTTTATCTTCATTTATTAAATTTTTTATTCTATCAAAATGTTTTTTATTGATAATCTTGCCATAAGTTTTGTTTTCAAGTGGATTTTCACCAAATTGTTCAGTTATTTGTTTTTTTATTTCTTCAATTAATTTTTCTTTTATACTTGAATGACAAAGCACGTAATCAGGTGCAACACAAGTTTGACCACAATTTAAGAACTTACCAAAAACAATCCTTTTTGCAGTAAGTGAAATATTTGCAGTTTTATCAACAATACAAGGACTTTTCCCGCCCAATTCAAGCGTTACAGGAGTTAAGTTTCCCGCAGATTTTCGCAAAACTTCCTTACCTACAGCTTTGCTACCTGTAAAGAAAATATAATCATACTTATGTGATAAAAGAGCCTCATTTTCTTTTCTTCCACCTCTTACAACTTTTACATAATCTTCTGTAAATACGTGATTTATAATCTTGAAGATTATATCACTTGTCGCTGGAGAATATGCGCTTGGTTTCAAAATGACAGTATTACCAGAGGCAATCGCATCAACCAAAGGCTCCATAGCTAATAAAAAAGGATAATTCCAAGGACTCATAATTAAAACATTTCCCCTAGGTACAAGTTTTATCTTACTTTTTGAAGGAAAATTTGTCATCGGAGTAGGAACAATTTTTTCTTTGGCAAATTTTTTAATATTTTTTAGCATATAAGAAATTTCGTCCAAAGTTAAACCAATTTCACACATATATGCTTCAGTTCTACTTTTGCCCAAGTCTGTGTATAAAGCATCAAAAATTAATTCTTCATAATCTTTTATTGTTTGTTTTAGCCTTTTTAAATATTCAATTCTAAAATTTATATCTAAAGTTTTACCACTTCTGAAAAAATTTTTTTGTCGTTCTAAAATATTATACATGTACTAATTCACCTTTCTTAGACATTGTATTTAATTCTTTTTGTTCTAAAACATCATATAAGAACTGTTGTAATTCGTCTTCACCCATAAGAACAGGAACAGGGTAAATTGGATTAGCTTCTTTTTCTGCAAAATAAGCCAATTTATTGATATCAGTAAGTTTAACCTCTGGCAATTTATCACCAATGCCTAAACTTTTATTCAAATCACGGATTGCACGTATGAAAATTATTGACGCAATATGCTTTGGTGTATTTTTATCAACTAAACCTGCCGAAATAGCTAACTCTTTTAATTGCTTGTGGATTTTATTACCATAAGCTTCAAGGACATAAGGAATTAATACCGCATTTGCAAGCCCATGAGAAGTATTGTACATTCCGCCCAAAGCGTGAGCTATAGCGTGACAATAACCAACATAAGAAACTGTAAACGCACAACCTGCAAGGTACGAAGCCTGTAACATATTTCGACGGGCTTCCATATCGTTTCCATCGTCGTAAGCACGTTTTAAGTTTTCAAAAACAAGTTTTGTCGCCATAAGTGCCTGTTTTCTAGTTTTTCTAGTTGTAGAGCGTCCAATATAAGCCTCAACAGCGTGAACTAACACATCTACACCACTATTTGCCGTAATATTTTTTGGCAAAGTCCTTGTTGCTTCCGCGTCTAGCACAGTATATTTAGGAATTAAAGGGAAATCACTTATCATGTATTTATGTTTTGTTTTTGTATCGGTGATAAGTGTCGCAACTGTGGTTTCAGTGCCAGTTCCTGCGGTTGTCGGAATTGCAATAAGTAGTGGAATTTTTCTAAATACTCTTAAAATTCCTGACATATCTACAATACTTTTTTTAGGGTTTGCTATACAAGCACCTACAGCCTTGGCGCAATCAATTGCAGAACCTCCGCCAAAACCAATAAGCGCTTGACATTTTTGGGATAAATATATATTTTTCGCGTCTTGTACATTTTCAATTGTTGGGTTTGAAACTACATCGTCATAAACAACTGTTTTTATACCTGTTTCACTTAATATATTTTCTAAATTTTGAGTTATACCAAATTTTCTAACGCCTTTATCCGTAACCAGCAAAACATTATTTATACGTTTTTGTTTCAAAACACTAGGTATTTCATCAATTTTATTCAAAATCACTGGATTATAATATGGTAAAAATGGAATTGCGATTTTAAAACAAAATTGAAAAATTCTACAATAAATTTTCTTAAAAATATTCACTTTTACTTACCTCTAAAAATTCTTAATTCTATTGGGGAAGGGGTAGCATTTCAATGAGGGTTTATGAAACAGCTACCCTGCTAGTATTGAATACTAGCACAACTTGTTTTTAAAATCAACTAGCTTAATAAAAATTTTACATTTTTAAATATTTTTCGTATCACTAGTGTATTTTAGCGATTTTGCTTGACAAAATTCAAAAAAATTCATATCATATACGAGTACCCCACTGGTAAGTTTAGATTATAGTTATAAGAAATATTGGAGGTTTTATGAAAAAAATTCTTGCTACAATGTTTGTAATCGGTTGTATTTTGTGCGCAAACACAGCTTTTGCCAGCTGTCCAGTAAACAAAACAGAAAACTGCAATTGCGTAAAAGCTTGCGACTGTGGTTGTTACAAATCTTGCAAAGACGACTGTTCTTGCGGTTGTAAAAAGATGCGCAAAAGATGTGAATGTTTTCAAACTAATTGCAAATGTTTGAAACAATGTAAAAAAGATTACAACTGTAATTGCGCTAAAAAAGGTTGCAAATGTGCTTGTACAACAACTGACAAAGCAAACTGCAAATGCGGTTGTCACAATGACAAAAAATGTGAATGTGCAAAATGTGACTGCAAATGTCATGAAGTAAAATGTTCTTGTGATAAAAAATGTGATTGCAATAAAAAATTCAAACTTTTTAGAAAATCAAAATGCGATTGCAAAAAATGCAAATAATAAATTAAAATAATTTTTTTAAGCGCCAGTTGCAAAGCAACTGGCGCTTTTTATTGACAATTAAATAAGTCCTTTGTAGAATTAATTTAAAGGAGTTTCAAATGGAAGAAGAAAAAGTTTTACTAAAGGGCAAAAAAAACTTAAAATCTTACTTTGCAATGATGGGGATTGTAATCCTATTCACAGCATTATATTCCACTTCTTTCTTTGCTTTTAATATATGTAACTCGATGCTCGATTTTCTGTTTATAATAATGTTTTCGATGTTATTTATTTTTATACTAATAATGGGCTTAAAAATAACACTTTCGTACTTTAATGACGAAGTTTATCTTACAAACAAAGCAATAATATTAAAACGAGGTAAAAGAACTTTCAATTTTCCATTAGAAGATGTTATAAAATTACGATGTATGCAAGGGATATATGGTGTTATATCTATTAGAACAAGAGATGTAAAAAAGTACCTTGTATTTAATTGTGAAAATACTGTTGAATTCTATCACAAATATATTGAAGCAAGGGAACAAATTCCTGATATACCACCTGAACACGACAAAGAAAATCCTCTTGCGTTTGTTTTAGTTATGCTTGCACTTGTTGCTGTTATTTGTATGGATATATTTCAAGATAATCTGGAAAGAATACCAGCACCTGAGTTTATCACTCAAGAGGAAGTTGATAATCATTAAATAAGGAGAAAATATGACAGAAGAAATGAGAGAGAACAAGGCCTTTATAAGCTTTAATGGATTTATGGGAAGATATGACTATTTTTTAAATTTGGTCTTATTAAATATGATTGCGCTAGTATTTACAATTCCTTTAACTGGATATTTCTTAACAGGTGCTGGCACCGTTGATAGCTTATTTAACCTAAATAACATCTTTAATCTTGCTCCGCTTTGGGCAAAAACTTGGGGCATAATCGGAAGTACAACAGTATCTTACATTATAATTTCAAATGTAATCAGACGTTTAAACGATATCAACGGCAAGGAAGATAAACGCTTTAATATTGCGATTGCTACTGTTTTTGCGCTAACAAATTTTAGTTATATTTTTCCAAACATATTGGCTATCGGTTTTTGTCTAATTGGAACAATTGTAGCTTTTTGGGTTTTACTAAAAAAAGGTAAAATCACTCAAGAAATGCCTTACGACATCAAAAGAGAATTTAACTGGGGCGCATTTTTCGGAACTTGGATTTGGGGATTATTCAATAAATCTTACAAAACCTTATGGATGTTATTATTATGGGCTACCCCTTGGAGTTTCTTATTTGCGTTATATTGCGGAATAAAAGGTAACGACTGGTCTAGCACAAACAAGGATTGGGATTCTTTAGAAAAATTTAAAAATTCACAAGAAAAACAAACAGCATTTTGGGTTATTTTCAGCGTAATTTTAGCTCCCGCAATAACATTTCTAATAATAATTGCCTTAACTTTTGGTACTGTAATGTACATAACAGATAATGGCAAAGATAGTACAAATATTGGCCAAAAACTCGAAAAATTGGATAACACGCTAAACTCAATTGGTTCAATTTATTTTGAGGGACATGAATTGACCTCGACAGAAAACAAATTCTATATTCTTTCTGACGACTGGTCAGGGTATACTTTCAAAGAGAAAAAAGATATTTTTGATATGGCAACAAATATGGCGATTTCAGAAAGAAACAAATCTGACAAAGACAAAGCGTACACAAAATTATCAGAGCTTCGTAGAACAAAGATTTATAGCAAAGAAACAAACCAACTTTTAGGCGAATATATTATGGATAAAGACATTGAAGATGGCAGTTTTAAAGACTACGTATCTGCTTCAATGAAGGCTTATCAATTCTATAAACCAATAAAATAGCAACAAAAAAAGGCTTTTTAACATGAATAAAAACTCTAAAAAAAATATCTACATAGCTTTATCTATCATAGGAATAATCTCATTAATCGGGATAGTTTTCATTTGGATAATCTTAGCCTCTCAAACGCCAATGCCAATAAACAAAATTTAACAATATAAAGAAAGGACATCTCATGACAATTAACAATGTAGAAAATGCAGTACCACAAAATCTAAACAACAACTCTGGCCAAGGACCTAATTCAGAGGTTCCAGATGAGGTTGCTAATCGATACAATTGGGGTGCGTTTACCTTTTCTTGGATTTGGGGATTGGGCAATAGAACTTACATAACTTTATTAACATTAGTGCTTGTTTTTATCCCCTTCGTTGGTAATATTGCTGCTATAATTGCCAATATCATCTTTGGTATAAAAGGTAACCGTTGGGCTTGGCAAAATAAACAATGGAAAAGTATTGAACACTTCCACAAAGTTCAAAAAACTTGGGCTTGCTGGGGAATTGGTTTGATGATTACGGGATTAATATTATTTCCAGTTATTGCACTTTTAACTTATGGTATAGCTCTTGAAGCAGGTGGCCCAGATCTTTCACAATATAAATAAAGAAAGGTAAATTATGACAACTGATAATTTAGGACATAAAAAAATAGAAAATGCAGTTAATGAATCAACTCAATATTCTAACTCAGAAGTTCAGGCAGAAATAGCTAACCACTTCAACTGGGGCGCATTCTCGCTATCTTGGATTTGGGGGTTAGGAAATAAAACTTACATAACTTTATTAACATTAGTACTTGTTTTTATACCTGTAGTTGGTAATCTTGCAGCATTAATTGCTTGTATCATCTTCGGTATAAAAGGTAACCGTTGGGCTTGGCAAAACAAACAATGGAAAAGCGTTGAGCACTTCCAGAAAGTTCAAAGAACTTGGGCTTGTTGGGGTATCGCTATAATGCTAATTCCACTGTTCGCAGTATTTATGGCTATACTATTAGGTTTTGCATATCATCAATAAAAAGGTGTAAAAAAAGTCGCGGGTTTTAGTTCCGAAAACCCGCGACTTTTTTATATACTTTTATACTTCATTTAGTTATTTTACAGTTTTCAACCAATCTTCAATATCTTTATCTACGCTCGCACCACCTCTACCGTAAATGACAAATGGTTTAGCATTTGATACAGAACCTTTTGCATATTGGTGCATTTCTTGGGCAATATTGTAACCTCCGCCACCGCCATGTGTAACAAATGTAACAATTTCTTTACCTTCAAAATTATTTTCTTCTAAGAAAGTTTTAACAGCAGGTGCCATTGTGTACCACCACGCTGGAGTACCAACAATAACTACATCATAAGGTGTTATATCAATATTTTCTTTTAAAACAACTTTTTCTCCACCTTGAATTTGTTTTTTTGCAATTTCTGTCAATGTATTATAATCTCTGGGATATGGAGTTACTGTTTTTATTTCAAATATATCAGCGCCAGTTTTTGCTTGAATTTTTTCTGCTACCGATTTTGTATTGCCACTTTCCGAAAAATATGCGACTAAAATTTTTTTATTCATAAGGCCTCCTTTGTTTTGCACAGTTTTGCTATTTGAGCACGCTGTTAAAAAGATTAAACAAAAAACTATTAACGGTAATACCGCAAATATTTTTTCATTAAAAACACCTCCTATTTTAGTGCTTCTTCAATATCTTTAACAATTAATTCTGGAGTTAAGTGGTAGCGATTAACCAACTCGTCCATTGGAGTTCTATCTGTAAACTCTTTCTTTGCACCAAAGTTTAGAACTTTCATGCCAGAATTTCCATAGTAACGAGCGACCTTTTCACCATAACCACCGTCTAGAACACCATCTTCAAGTGTAATTACTAAATCGTGATTTGCTTTTAATTCTTCTAGCGACTTTTCATCAAGACCTGTTAAATATACAGGATTGATTAAAGTTGCATTAATGTCTTTTTCTTCTTTCAATTTCTTTTGAACTTGTTCACCTAATTGGAAGAAGTTGCCAACACCAATGATTGCAACTTTTTCACCTTTATTTGCAAACTTAAATTTGTTTAAATCGGCATAATTTGTTTTATCTTTAACACCTGTTGAAACAAGGTTAGTCATTGGAACCCTTATTGCAACTGGATATTTAGTTTGTTCTATAGACCAATCTAACATAGCTAAATATTCTTCCTTGTTAGTTGGTGCTAAATAAACGATATTTGGAATATTGCTAATTAATGGAATATCAAAGACTTGCAAGTGAGTAACATCAGCAGGAGAGATTCCACCCCAAAATACAAGAATTGTTGCAGGCGCATTATTAATAGCCATATCTTGTGACATTTGGTCATAACTTCTTTGAATAAATGAACTTAAAACTTCAAGAACAGGTTTTGCTCCATTGTAAGCCAAGCCTGAAATATAACCAACAGCGTGTTGTTCTGCAATTTGAACATCTGTATAATGTTTACCAAGTTTTGCTCTAACATCTGGTGTCAAACCTGTTGCACCAGGAGTTGCTGGAGATACAACCATAAGCGCTTTATCTTGTTTTGCTTTTTCTACTAAATAGTCATTTGTAATTGAAGTGTAAGTTTCAACTTGAGTTTGATTTCCAGCATTTTTATCCATAAAGTGAGGTAATATCCAGTGATAAGTTTCTTTATCAGTTTCTGCGGGTTCGTAACCTTTACCTTTTAATGTATGGATATGGACTACAGTCGGTCTATCTGTATCTTTTACTTTTTCAAACATAGCAATAAGTTTTTCTACATCATTACCGTCTTCTAAGTAATAATAATCATATCCCATTGACTTAAAGATATTATCTTTTGCTTGTCCGTTTGTATCTCTTAAGACTTTTAAACTATTATAAATACCGCCCTCAACTGGAGCAATTGACATAACATTATCATTAACAACAATAATCATATTAGAATTTAAAACAGCAGCGTTACTTAGTCCCTCTAAAGCTTCACCACCAGATAGAGAACCATCGCCTATTAAAGCAATAACGTTATATTTTTCACCTTTTAAATCTCTTGCTTTTGCCATACCTGTAGCTAAGCTTAAAGAAGTTGAAGTATGACCTAAAATAAAGTTATCGTGTTCACTTTCATGAGGATTTGAATACCCTGAAATTTCTGGATGAGCAAGAGGATTTACAAAAGCATCTTTTCTGCCTGTTAAAATTTTATGCGGATAAATCTGATGAGAAACATCAAAAATGAATTTATCTTTTGGTGAATCAAATACATAATGCATCGCGATAGTAGCTTCAACGATTCCTAAATCAGGTCCTAAGTGCCCTCCAATAGTATTTACTTTATTTAGAATAGCTTTTCTAATATCACCTGATAAAACATTCATTTCTTCAAAAGATAACTTTTTAATATCTGCTGGTGAATTAACTCTGTTAAATACCTCTGAATAAGTTTGTTCTTGTGCGTTTACCATATTTGTTACTCCTATAAAAATAATTGCTAATAGCGTAATGAATAATTTATTTTTCATTTTACCTCCATAATATTTTGTATTTTACAACCTGATAGTTACTCTCAGTCAAGTGCAAAGTTTTCATTTGTTAAAAAATATTTATTTATAATATAATGTGCTTATAATAACAGGAGAATTAGCGATGTATACAATAAAAGAAGTAGCAGACAAAATGGACATTTCTGAACATACCCTTAGATTTTGGGCAAAAAGTGGTTTTTTCCCATTCTTAACTCGAAACAATAATAACGTACGAATGTTTTCAGAAAATGATTTAAATTGGGTTAGAATAGTTAAATGTTTGCGCTCTGTTGGTACTCAAACAAAAGATGTTAAGAGATACATTGATTTATGCATAATCGGGGATTCTACTATCAAAGAAAGATATCAAATAATCCTTGATACAAAAGCAAAAGCTCTTGAACAAATGGACGAATTGAAAAAACAACTTGAATTATTAGATTACAAAGAAAATTTTTATAAAAACCTAATCAAAAATCATTTGGAAGACACTTGGAATCCAATGAACCAAAACAAAGAAGAAGTTGAAACAGCATAAATTAGCCTTTCATAACGTTATCAATAATTTCTATTAACCCAGAAGTAACTTCGTTATATATCTTTTGAGCTTCTGGAGTTTTTCGTTTTTTTAATTCATTAACCCAATCTCTATTTTTATTAATTTTAAGGAAATTCTCATAATTTTTATCTTGATTAATTATGTATACATTTTTTAAATTTATCTCATTTACTTTGCGAGATTGATTTATCAATATTATACTAAAATCTTTTTTGGGCATAAACTTTAGCAAAACATTTTTTAAAGATATCACTGTATTTTCAAAAATTGCACTTGAGGAAGCTATAATAAAAAACTTATGTACTCCTTTTGTAAAACGTTATATTTTATACATTTTTTTTGCGTTTTACAAAATATTATAAATGTTAAACATTAAAAATCGACAATTATTTTATGTTTAACACAATTCTTTAAAATTTAAAATACTGCAATAATAAAAACATGAATATTAAGCAACTACTTGGAAAACGAATTAAAGAATTAAGAAAACGACAAAAGTTAACACAAGAAAAATTGGCAGAATTTATAGGCATTGATACCGTAAGTTTATGCAATATTAAAATGGGAAATATTACCCAACAGCTGACAACTTAGAAAAGATTTTACAGGGATTAAAAACTTCGCCTCAAGAACTGTTTTGTTTTGAACAACATCAAGAGATAGACGATTTAAAAGCTGAAATAAACAAAATTTTAGAACAACACCCAGAAAAATTGCAGGATTTTTATAAAATAATAAAAGCTCTAATAAGCTAATTTTATTTTTTAGAATTTATAATATAATAGATCTATGACCATAATTAGTTTTGAAGAAGTATTAGAATTAAAACACGCGTGCGATGAAAAATTCAAAGAGCACGTTCATTTTCACGACGCATGCGGAGGACAATATTTTACACTTGAAACAGATAGTGATGATATCAGAAATTTTATAAATGATTTTATGTCAAAAATGAACTACAAAGTCATTTTTGATAAGACTGGAATGTCTTTTACTCTTGAATAGAAACCAAATCTTTAACAACTTCACCTGCAATAATCAAACCAACTACTGACGGTACAAATGCAATACTTGCAGGAACTCTGTTTTTGCCAGAAACTTTTTCCACTAAAACATCTTCATTCTCTTTTGGAACTGCAGGAATTTCTTTTGAGTAAACAACTTTTACATCTTTTATTTTTCGTTTTCTAAGTTCTTGTCGCATAACTTTTGCTAATGGGCATACTGAAGTTTTTGAAATATCGGCAACTTCAAATAATGTTGGGTCTAGTTTGTTTCCTGCCCCCATAGAGCAAATTATCGGAACATTTGCACTCTTTGACTTTTCTACAAGAGCAAGTTTTCCGACAACTGTATCAATTGCATCTACAACATAATCATATTGTGTAAAATCAAAATCATTTTGCGTTTGAGGTGTAAAAAATGTTTTATAAGTATTTACTTTCAAGTTTGGGTTTATATCCTGCATACGCTCTTTTGCAACATCTACCTTATATTTTCCAATTGTTGAATGAAGTGCAATAATTTGGCGATTGATATTAGTTAGGGCAACCTTATCATTGTCAACAATATCAATTTGCCCAACACCTGTTCTTGCCAAGGCTTCTGCTACATATCCACCAACACCACCAACACCAAATATAATTACTCTTTTTTGTGAAAGTAATTTGATAGCGTCTTCACCTAACAATAATTCTGTTCTTGAAAATTCGTTTAGCATAATAAAATTATAATCAAAACAAATAATAAATGTGAATTTAACAAAAATTTATAAAAATCACAAAAAATAGCAATTAAATTTTTTATAGACATTTAATAATTATCAAAGCATACAACGAAAGGAATTATTGTGTCAACAAACGAAATCGGAAATATTCAAAATTTAAGAAGAAAAGTTGAAGCTCAAGCTGAACGTACAGAACAAAAAGAGCCTGAAATTCAAGTATTCAGCACTGAAAATGTTAGTGCAAGAGTAAGTTTGACGCCAGATGAAAACAATTCTCTATTTATGAACACACATCTTGATGGAACAAGAGCCACAAGTGATATCTCAGGAGAACAAAAACTTACTGAACTTCCCGAAGATATTAAACAAAAATATCCAGACGAAAAATCACAAACTGCATTCAAGACACTGACAGAAGAACAACTAGTGCAAGCTCGCAAATTAATGGACACAAAAATTTTGGGTCTAAATATTGCAGATATCGCAAAAACATTTAAACCTGAACAAATTGACAAAATCAAAGACCAAGCAGTAGAAATGCAAAATACAGCTGGTGGCGCAGATAAAGTTTTCGGTCTTGTTCTAACGAGGGATTATTACGAAAAAGGCGCATATACGATGAACTGCCTAAGCTTTGATAATATTCTTCGAACAAATTTGCTTAATGATAAACTAGAAACTCGCGCTATCGAAGAATTAGAAGAATTCACAACTGAAGATGGCAAAAAATATAGAATGAAATCATCTTACGATTTGGGCAGTGGTTCATTGTCAAAAGTAAGAATGGATTATAACGACGAATACAAGACTTACATAGCAAAATATGAAATCCGTTCAAAAATAAAAGAAGATGGAACTATGATTTCTCGCGAATACTCTAGACCATCTAGCGTTAGCGGAATTTTTAACACTGAACTTTTAACAGAAAACGGAACTCAAGATTTAAGCAAGGCCAAAACAAAACGTAATGGCAAAGTCGTTGTTAAAAAAGATATGGAATCCTTAGATGGCACTAGAACTCAATATTCATATAAAGATGACCCTAAAGGCAATCGCTATATGAGATATAAAATCACAACAAAAGATGGCGAAGTATTGATGAATAATACAAAATCATTCCAAGTTGTGTCTGATAACGAGTTCAAATCTACATTTAACGACAAAAGTTACACTATCAAATTGCATGACAATGTTCTTACTGTCACTGACGACAACGACAAAGAACGTACCGCAGATATAAAACTTGATGACATAAAAGGCAACAAAGATGGCTTAATCAAGAGTTTAAAACAAATGTCAGGTGAAGAATTGCTTGCAATAAGTGGTTCTGTTCGCTCTCTTGAGGGTATTAATAGCGTACTTGAATCATATTATAAGCCAATTGATAAATCTCTACACTCTGGTGATAATTTGTTTGTAGTACTTCACGAATTAGGACACGCGAAAGACTCTAAATATCTAGATATGATTACACCTCAAGCATATATGGAAACTGTAAATTCATTAATTTCTAAAGATAAAGAACTACAAGAAATTTTTGAAAAAGAAAAAACAGCATTCTACAAAGAATTTCCTGAAGCACAGCGAGAACACGTTGACTACTTTATCAACACTGTAACTCACTACGGTGGCAGAGATGGCGGTATTAAGGAAACAACTGCAGAAAGTAACGCAATTCATTCAACACCTAAAACTCACGAATTGTTGACTTTACGTACTCAATATTTACAACAATATTATCCACGTACAATGGCAAGATTGAACGAATTGTTGAACGCAGATAGACCTGCGCCAAAAAGATCTCCAATAAAATTTGAATTTCCTAAATTAGAAATTCCAGAACTCAAAATTCCAACTCCAAAATTTCCAGGGTCAACAACTCAAAATAAATAATAAGCTCTATAAAATAAAAAAGGTGATGTTTTAGACATCACCTTTTTTTACAATTTACTATTCAATCCCGAACTTATTTTTAAAATACGCATAAGAAAATTCAACTCTTGCAGTTAATTCTTCTGCTTTTTTGTATTTTTCACTATCTTTTTCAAAATTTTCTGGATTATATTTTTTCTTCAATTTCTTATAATTTTCTTTTACATCATCAAAATTAGCGCTTTTACTAAGTTTTAGCGTCATATAATGAACTTGTTCTGGAGTCAAAACTTTTTCTTCGGGAAAGAAATTTCCACCCATATCATCTTCTGCTTTTTTTAACTCATCATTCATTAATTTATACATATCAGCCAAAGACGGTTCTTTTTTACCAACCAGATTTTTGATTTTATCTAAAATTTCTTTCAATTATTTATCCTCTTTTTTAATTCTTGTTTCGCAAACATTTTTCTTAGAATTCCAAGTCCAACCTTGTTTTACACAGTTTTGTTGGTTAATAATCACCTTGCCTGAAATAGTTTTAACCTCTGTTCCCTCTTTGCAAGAACCCATTGTAACACACATACCGTCAGTTACATTTGGAAACAAACTAGGTAAATAGAACCAACCCACAAGAAGCAAAATTAAAATTATAATAATAAAATTACGAATAAATTTCAAAAACGAAATTATCCACATAATAAGCAAAATCACAACAGAACAGATTAAATACATAAATATTTGATTCCAATCTGCATCTGGAGTTTTGAACCCGTTTATGATTGCCATAATATTCCAATAAAAAATAAATATTGTAATCGCTGTATTTACAATAGAAATTGCTAATTTCTTAACTAAATTTTTAATCAAATTCATAATTTACCTCTTTCATAAAAATTTTATATCAAAAAAAATAACAAACAAATTGCAAGCAAAAAAAATTTAATATAAGATTAAAAAACAATGAAAAAACTATTCACTTTATTATTAATATTGATATGTTCACAAGTCTTGTGTGGATACAAAATACAAGAAAGCATTAATGGCATTTACACACAACAACCGCGCGAAATGGAATTGATAGATAAATCAATTTCACAAGTTCAATATGCTCTAACTTTAAGGTTTGCAAGTAGCATTAACCTAAATTCACTAAAAGTTGGCGAAAATATTGTTTTTTTTCTTCCAAGTGACGTAAAGCTACAAGGTGGGGCAATTTTACCAGCTGGAACAAAATTTCAGGCAAGAATAATTCAAAAAAAGACAAAGAAAAATCCTTTTTCACAACGCATAAAATTTATTATTAATGAAATTATATTTACAGATGCAGAAAATTTTATAATCCTTTCAAACCCTCACCACTTAAAACCTCTAAATACAATTAGCGCAGATAGAATCTTAGGCAAAAATGCAAAAATTAGTGGAACTTATAGACTTGGAACAGTTATAACGGAGATTCAAGTACCATCTAAATCAATAAAATTCAAGCCCGACACCACAACTGCTGTTGGAATTTGTATACTTGCAAAAACCAACAAATTTAATGCTAAAATAAAAGTCGGAACACCTATTACTCTTATTTTTGAAAACAATCTAAAACCAGAAAGGGTCTATGTAAGACAACAATGAACGACATAACTTTATTTTTTAGAAAAATGATAATTATTTTTATGCTGTTTATTGTCAGTTTTTCTGTATTGCTTGCAATTTTGAAACCTAAAAGCACTAATACCACTGCGCCAAAAGAAGAAAATACACATTTAGAAAAAATGTTATACAATAAAAAATCGACAAGCGATACGCAAAAAAGTACGCAAAATGTTGATTTTACAACCGACAACCATTTTGAAAAAGAATTAAAAATTGAGCAAAAAAAAGTTGAAGAAACACCACCAATTGATGATGTTCAAATAAATAATATTAAAAGAGAGTCTAATCACGCTAAAAGGCCTACTTTAGACACACCAAAAGAAATAAAATCCTACACTACAATTCAAAAAGAACTTTCAGAAAAATATAATAACGACCCAAATGCAGAAGTTTCAGAGGAAGATATTCTCAAATACATGAACAAGGTAATTGAAAGCCTCCCTCAACAATAAGTTAAATATTGTTAAAAAAAACTTTTAAGATATGATTATAAGACATTTTGAACATATAATTAAATATATGGGAGCAAGAAAATGATTTTAGCCATAATCTTGTTAATATTAATTTTAATAGCAACAACACTAGCAATTTTAACTTACACAAAAAACAAAAAACAATTTGTGACACTTTTGATTTGCGCTTTAGCAGTTTTTACGATTATTCCAATCGTAAAAAAACCAGCACTACATAAGCCATTTTCAATAAGTATAATTGATTACATCGTAAAATTTAATACAGATGGCTCTATCACAACAACAAAACAGACAACATCAACAGTTATGAAAGAGGATAATCAGTAATGAAAAAGTTTTTTGCAATTTTATTCTCTGTATTATATCTAATTTCATCAAACGCTTGCTATGCGATGGTCAGTAAACTTTATTTTGTAAAAAATTCATCAAAAGATATTGCAAAACCACTAATTGAAAGTGAATTGTCGAAGCAAAAATATATTTTAAACCAAAAAGATCCTTATTATGCAGTTTTAAATAAAGATAACTACGTTATAATTATCTTACAAAAAAGTAGCGAAAATTACTTTTATTACTACCTTTCAAACAAAAACTCAAAATCAAACAAAAGCATTTTAAAAGGTTTAAAAAGTAGAAACATCGTATTTGAAGAATCTTTCAACAATTTCTATATAGGTAACTTTGAAAATCAAGCTCAAAAAATTCTTACAAATACAATGACAACATACGATTTTGACGACAAAGCTTACGCTCAAAATCAAGCAAATCAACAAGCAACAATTCAAAAGAAAGATGACACAGTGCTAAAAGGTTATGTTGGACAAGTTTCAAAAGGTTCGACTTTTAACGTATACCTACAATCACCAATAAACACTGCAACAGCACAAGTTGGAGATACTGTAACAGCGGTACTTACTGAAAACTGGACATATAACGGTAGCGTTATAGCACCACAAGGCAGTCTTGTTTCTGGTAAGTTAACAAAAGCTAGACATGCAACTTACGGTTCTATGAACGGCAGAGTTGTAATTAATTTTGACAACATTAGAACTCCAGAGGGAAAATCTTTCAATATTTCAACTGAAAAGATAGATTTTACAGTAAGCAACGAGGGTAAATTGACTAAAACCGTACAAACAGTGGCAACAAGCGCAATTGTAGGGGCTTTAGCTGGACTAATTATCGGTGCACTATCAGGCGATAGTTCAATTGGTTCATCAGTTGCAATTGGTGCTGGTGTTGGTGCTGGTGGAGCATTAGTTACATCAACCGCAGAACAAGGCGTAGACGCTGAAATTCCAACATATACAGAAATGGAAATCACGCTTCAAAAACCATTAAACGTTATTTTAAAATATTAATAAGGGAATAAAAATGAACAGCAAAAGACTAATAACAATCGGTATCTTAATTTTAGCCATATCAATCATTGGAAAACTTGTTTTTGTAATGGCAAAGAACATTAAACCTGACGAATTTCACAAATCTGCAGTAATTTTTGTTGTAGATTCATCAGCTTCAAACCAAAAAATGCTTCCAACTGAAATTAAGTATTTAAAATCTTTATGCTCAATACTTGACCCAGAAGATGCAATTAAAATTTTAAAAGTATCTGAAAAATCATACCTTATTTATGAGGGTTCACCTAGTGATACAACAGGCATTACAAAAGCAGTTGAAGCATTTACAAAATATGATAAAAACGATTATGGCACAGCATACGGAGAGGGCTTAAAAAAAGCCTTTGAACACTGCTTAACAATGAAAGAAAATGGATATGTTCCATCAATTGTTGTTATTGGTGACTTAGAAAACGAAGGTGCAGTTGAAAAGCAAATTAACTGGGATACTTTACCTGAAAATGTTAAATCTATTCAACAATATATCCCCGAAATATCAATGATGTTTGTATTTGCACACCCAGAAAAATTAGATTTTGTAAAAACTAAACTTAATCCAATTTTAGGAGAAAAGAAATTAATCGTTGCAAACGAACAAAATGTTCAAAAAGCACAAAGAAGATTTTTAGAAGCAATCGGAAGATAGGAGAAATAAATGGCTTTCACTATAATTACAAAAAATAAAGAAAAAACTTTTACAGATAATGAACTTGTAAATATCTGTACAAAAGACGGATTTGATTTCAAATTAGACTTAGATTTTGACTGTATGCTTACAGTTCAATATGATGTAAAAACAAATAAATGCACAATTCTAAACCAATTTAATAACGAAAGACTTTTGTTTAAAGGCAAACCACTTCCAACAAAATTAGAAGTTGAAAAGCTTTGCAAAATTATGATTGATGGCACAGATGATTTTATTACAATTAAAACTATCGGTAATTCAACAAATACCTCATTAACTCCAGAAAATTTAACAGAAGAAGATTTAAAAGATTTATACGGAAATGGGGTTAATGCATCTGCAAGATTAAAAATTGAAAAAAGAAAATCAGAAATTGAACAAGCAAGAATTGCGATAACAAAAGAATGCTCTTTTGAAATAAATGATTTGAGAAACAAATTATCAATGAACTCAAAAACTGGCGTAGTTTTACACTTAGCGTTACTATTTGCATCTTTAATTTGTTCATTCGGGCTATCAAATTACATTATGGGTTTACAACTAAAAGATGCTGTAAATGTAATTCAAATGCCTACAAACATCAAAGCAATTATATTCTTCATGATTATAATTTATGGCGTTGGTTTAATGGCAAAACAAGGAATATTCTTATTATTTCAAAACAAAATCGGAGAAGACAGTGTAACTTCAAAACTTGCTGAACGCTTTATGATAGTAGTGTCAGCACTGTTTTTTGCAGTTGTTTATTTGATTAACACTCTTTACTATTTATCTTCAAACCAAATGCCAATTTTCGCAGTACTAATTTCATTATTTTTTGTGGCTACAACTGCTATTCTTGCTTGCGCTTGCGGTTATTTCAAACAAAACAGCACTGAATCAAGAAAAGAACTTGACAAATTTGAATACAGAGAAGATTTTGAACATGTAGTTAAAGAATATCAACAATGGATTGAAAGATTTGTAAACAATTTAAGCACTACAAAAATTAATAACATCAAAGACAAAATTTTTACACTTCAAATAAAATCAGCAGGTGAAATTCTTCTAGGTGTATGTACAGCGCCTTTCTTGGCTTATGGTGTATCAAACACTTTGGCTATGTGTTTCCCTGAAGCTGCAGGTTGGATAAGAATTTCAGGCTTAAGATTTAGCCCTATATTCTTAGTTTTAGCATCTGTAATGATTATTTTCGCATTCTTTGCTTTTGTTAACGCATTCACTTGCAACAGAAAAATTCAAGCATCAAATGTGTTGAAAAAAGACGGATTTAGCAATTATCTTCAACACGGTGTCGAAATCTACGGACTTGAGGGAATAAAAAGATTAAATAAAGAAATGGTTCAATCATTTGTTATCGGAGGTTGCATTATTTTTATTGAATTCACAATGAATATTTCTTACTTTATGCAAGAAATGGGTAGTGACCTTTGGGGCATGACAGTAAGCTTCTTAGGCGCTCTTGTTCCAACTGCAATCTTGATTGCTGAAACATATATGCTTAGCGCAACTAAGTTTGAAATATCTGCTTGCGACGATTTAATGGCAAAAATAAACTAATATGAATTATAATTTATTTGCAAAAATATCAATTTTATTGATTATAATATCAACTTTGTGTATTTGTATAACAAAACCGCAAATGCACAAGTCGCTTTTGGTGTTTAATTCGGATTACACAGTAGTAGAGCAAAAAGTTGAAACAAACGTTGAAACAAATCTTCCAACAACAACTCAACTTCCACAAAAAGAAGTAAAAACAACAAAAATTAATACTCCTGTTACTAAGCAAGAAGAAACAAAGACACCCGTAAAAACAATAAAAAAAGAGCCACAAGTTCAAAAAATTACTACCCAAACAACTCAAAAGCCTAAAAACACAACAAAAAAAATGCTTACGGCAAAAGAGGAAGAAATTGCGTGGAATATTTGGCGTTCAAAACTTCAAAACCAAATTATGAAAGATGTTAATATGCCAATTCTACCACAAGGCACTGTTTTTAAATTCACATTTGACGTTGACAAATATGGTAAAATAAGTAACGTGCAAACTTGGTCACTAACTTCAAGCTACACTCCATACGCAATTCAATATATAGCTCCAGTTATAAGAAGTTATCAAGGAAAATCAATTCTCGACTTCCCAGCTGGTTCAAATAGAATAACAACACAAGTCGAGGGTGGTTGGAAAATTGCAACAACTCAACGCTATAGCACACCACAAGATTATAACGATACAGAAAAAATCAAAAAGTGAGGATAAAATGTTTAGATGCAAAGAATGTCAAGCCGAATACGAAACAAAGCCTGATTACTGCGATTGCGGTAACGACACATTTGATGAAATAAAAATAGAAGTTCAAAAACCTGAAGAAAAAGAAACTATAAAAGAAAAAGTAGTTGAAGCAAAACCAGAACCTCCAAAACCAGAAGCGCAACCAAAAATTGCGGTAACGCAAGAAAATATCGTATCTAAAATATCAAAACAACCAAGCGATATTTCTACATTTGCATGGATTTTCTTTGCAATTTGTATTATTTTATCACTACTTATAATTTTTGTTATCGGAAATCCAACAGCGAAAGAAGATTTAACAACAGAACAGAAAGTAGAAGCTCAAACAAACGATAAATTACCAAACATAGACGATTTATGGAATAATAAACTTCCAAAAATAGAAGTAAAAACTATTGAACAAAAACCAGAAATTCCAGTTCAAGTGGAAACAAAAAAAAAATCAGTAAATGATGCGCCACAACCAGTAAAAAAAGTTCAGTCAAATTCTAAAAAACCTACAACAAATACTGTGGCAAAGACATCTAAAACTGTTCAAAAAACTCCAACTAACACTCAAACAGCAAAAAAAACAACTTCCTCTGTAAATAAACAAGAACTAGCAAATTACAAAATAAACTTACGAAACAAAATCGCCTCAAGAATAGATTTTGCAAGCATAGTCGGAGATGGAAGCTGTGTTGTTTCTTTTAAAATTTCAAATTTTGGGCAATTAACCAATAGAAATTTTGCAGTTCAATCAGAAAATACAAGCCTTAACGACGTAGTTTATAGAGCTATGATGCAAACCCCAAGTTATATCGCGCCACCACAAGGTTACAATGGCGAAACTCTTAGACTTAGCGTAAAAATTTACAGCGGAAGCTTTGAAGTTAGCTTAAATTAGTCGTTATAGAACTCATATTGTTGTTTTTGTTGAGTTTGATTTTGTTTTGGCTGAGTAGTAACAGATTGAGTTACAACAGTAGAAAATTTTGACAAATCATTCACTTTATAAACTTTTCCACCAGTTTTGTCAGCTAAACATGACAAGCCACTGAACCAACCACCAGAAACTAGTACAACATCAATGTGAACATCATTTCTTTTGCGCATTAATTGTTCTGCAAAAGCACAAGGGTCACCACCACAGTTTTCGCCACCATCTGTAATTAAAACTATTTTTTTACTTGAAGTTGTACCCAATCCGACAAAATCCTGATTTACAGCTCTATCTAAAGCGTACACAAGTGGTGTTGCACCACCTACACCAACAGAGTTCATGCCCGTAAGAATAGCAGACGCACTTGCTCTAGCAATTGGTGAAACTTGTTCTGTTGCAGCGCAAGCACCAGATACAGAACCTATACAGCTATTATCTTCTGTTTGAACTTTGTATTTACCCTTTTTCTTAACAATTTTACTTACTGTCGCCAAATTAGAATTTGTATTCGGGTTTGTTCCTCTATAATTATGACCAAAAACTCGGAAACCGACATTTACAGAAGATGGAATCTGTGCAACAATTGAACGCATCGCCCTTTTTGCTTCTGTAATACAAATTGCCATGCTTCCAGAATAATCCATTACAAATTCGATTGTACCGACTTGCCCTGAATTTACTTGATTTGATGCAACATAATTACCAGCATTATAAACGTTATAAGGATTAGCTTGGTTAGCAGGATTTTGAGTTGATGGTGAAACAACTTTTCCTTTTGATTTTACAACTCCAGAAGTGTTAACTTTGTATTTACCAGCAAATGCTGAACAAGTTGAAATTAGTGCAATTATTGCAAACAATGAAACAATTTTTTTCATACAAATATCCTTTTTGTTTATTATAACATACTTAATACACCATTAATGCATATCGTGGAAGTTTATATGGAGAATACTCACTTCCGACTGGTCCTATTTCACGGTATAAAATACCCAATTCATCGCACAATTGTTTTTGCAACCAATATTCTGATTCGCCTTGATTAACAATAAACATAGCACCACCATCGTTTAGGCAATCTTTCGCATGCATTAACATAGCTTTTGGTTGAAAATATTCCATAGGTAAACCCCAAGATTTGTGCTGAACCTCACCCACAAAAGGTAAAAACCAAGTAATATAATCAAATTTACCGTTAAAATTCATAAAATCTTCGTCTACGTATTTTGTAAAAGGTAAATATTTTATATTGTACCTCGCAATTTCTTTTCTACTATACAAATTCCAACACAATCTGTGTGCATCTAATTCAACACCTGTCAATTCCAAATGATGACAGCTGTTTTTAAAGAATATATACTCACCTTTTGCGTAATTCCAATTTTTAGAACCAATATCCAAAACTTTTAGTTCTTCCATGGGATAGACTCTAAAATATTTATCTAAAATATCCAAAATATATAAGTTTTCAATGCAGTTTTGACGAGTGATATCATTTTTCAATATTGTTAAATCATACTGATTTTGTGGAATTAAATCAGATACATTTTGAGGTTTAGGAGAATAATTTTTTCTCGTAAATTGAGTTTTTTGACGTATAAAAAAATCAAATTTGTTTTTTAATTCTGACATTTAATTTTCTCCGTTTAACCAATCAATACAAGTATTTACAAATAAATCTTCATTTTCTAAATATATATCTTCGGCATGTTTTCCGCGTTCAATAACTAATTCTTTTTTAGCCCCATTTGCATGTTCAAAAAGTTCATGATTGTGCCAAATTCTAATTATTGGGTCTTTTTCACCGCCAATAAAAAGAATCGGAACAGAAATTTTACCCACCAAATCTATTGGTACAGGCTTATTTTTAAATGGAGAACTAAACCTGATTGACGTCCAACGCTTAAATTCAAATTTTTTAAGCGTAGGAATAAACGCATTTGGACTAAATACATTGTTTTCAATTTTTTTAAAATCTGTAGGTGCACTTACCAATACTAATTTATCGACATTATTATTTTTTTTTGCGCAATAATCAATTGAAATTAAACTACCAAGCGAAAATCCCATTAAATAAACTTTTCTGTAATTTTGTTTTGCATAATCTACAACCGCACTCAAATCTTTTGTTTCTTTATACCCAAAAGTATATTTTCCACTACTTTTACAATGACCTCTAAAATCAAATGTTATCACATCATAGTATTTTGCAAAACTTTCAGTAATTTTAAGAAAAGCCCAAGAATCTTTACTCATAAACCAACCGTGAGCAATTACAAGAACAGTATCACGACCTTTAGATATGTGATTATATGCAATTTTCACATCATCATCAGTTACAAGAAAGCCTGATTTTAGATTTTTTAATTCCATTATTTGCATATATAAATTTTAAATTAAAAGTAAAATTATAAATCAATAAAAAAGCAATTGTTAAGATAAATAAACATGGTTGCCATGCCTGAAAGCATGGATATAACATGCATGTACACTAATTCAATCGCCTCACAAAAAAGCTTGTGAGGCTTTACTTTTGGAAATATTTTTTACAAATAAAAAGGGGTTGACTTTCATCAACCCCACACACTTTTCACTATTTCCTTTTCCTTTTACACAATTTATTTATTAAGCTGCTAACCATTCGTCCATTTTTACGAAACCGTGTAAGTTAGCTGAAGCCATTGTTCTTGTTGTTTTTTGAACTTTGTTTTGGCAGTTGCCTTCGATAACTTCGAAAGAACCATCTTGGTTAATTTTAGAGATAATACCAACGTGACCAGAAGCGTTGTTATATTTCCAAATAGCTAAGTCGCCAGGTTTTGGAGCATAGCCAGACTGTTTTGTTGCATAGAAACCAGCTCTTTCAGCTTTTCTTCTAATGCTTTGAGTGCTAGCGTCATAACCGAAAGTTTTTTTGTTGTTTCCGTTTTGACCAGCGCCATAGCACCAAGAAACGAAGCTTGCGCACCAAGGATTACCATCAGCTTTACCAAATCTGTATTTGTTAACTTCAGCACCATTGTTAGTAGAACCGATTTCTCTAACACCGATTTGAGAAGCTGCTAAGTTTAAAGCTTTTGAAGCTTGAGAAGTTTTGCAAGTATAGTTTAAGTTAGCTCTTACGTTTGTACCAAATGTACCAAAGTTGAAAGTTGGCATTTGAACAGGAGCTGAGAATGCGTTGAAGAAGTTGAATAAAGAAGGCATTTGGAATGATGGCATTACAGGCATTGAAACTGTAGACATCATTGAAGCACCAAAAGCATTGTTAAAAATGCTTGTAGAACCAAAGCCCATTGAGTAGAAATCAGAAGTTGGACGAATGCTATTCATCAAGTTCATAGTGAATAATGTGTTATTAAATTGTCCAAAATTAATAGGTGTCATTATTTACTCTCTAATTATCTCTCGTACTTATATAAAGTATTTCTTTTATAAAAAATTGCTTTTTTTTGTTTAAAATATTAAGAAATGTAAACATGGCAAAACCAATAATAGCATGCTTCTTGAATTTTTAAAGGATAATTTGAGTACCTAACATTATACGATTTGAATTATCTTCGTAATCTGATTGTCTAAATACATAATTTAGCATAAATTTCAACGAACTACCCTTTACATAGTAATTTAATCCAGCTGTATATTCAGAACTTGAACAATTTGATGCATTTTTATTTGCATTAAAGTAATCATATCTACCTAAGATTTGAAGTTTTTTTGTAATGTTATAGGATAAAGTTGTATAAATACCGTCTGCTTTGTTTTCACTTAAACCAGCCAGACCATTTGAGCCATTGGCAATTGAGTATTCACAATTCATAGCAATTTTTTTATATTTATAACTCAAATATGCGCCAACAACAGAATAATCAAATTCTCTATGCCCAGCGTTTAAACCTCCGCCTATTTTAAGTTCTCCGTATTTTCCCTTTGTTTTGCCTAACGGTTTTAAATTTACCCAACCATTGAACTCTACTCCAGGAAAAATATTTTTAAAGTTTCTATCTGAACTTGTCATGCCCACGTTATACTGAACTAAATCATAATCTCCAAGAACTTTTACTCCGATACCACGAACAGAACCAAAGTTACGTGAAATTTGAGCACGAGTTAAAAATGGTAAGGTATAACCGCTCGTACCACCCTCCACTCCAATCGGAGTCCTAAAACTTCCGACAGTAACACTATGGTGTGGTATATTTTTAAAAGTTATAAAATCGTCTTGGATTAGAGTTTGGAAGAAATTATAGTTATCTTTTGGCATTACATTAAACAAAAATTTGTACTCAACAGGCACTTCCCTAAATTTACCAATAAAACCAACGTCCATTGTAGATTCAGTGAATGCTGTATGATATGCTGGTTGATTAAATAAAAAATTAAATTGACCTTGATAAGCGAAATATGGTTCGAAAGTTTCAATTATTCCTTTATTGAAGTGGAAAGTTTTATAATCCGAAAATAGTGCTGTAGTGTAATTTACGATGTCGTAATCAATTTCAGCTCTCAAATTTTCGTGTTTTTCATCTTGAACTCGTTGCTCTAAAATAACATCTTCATTACTGATATCTGTTTTTTCTTCTTCAATTTCTTCTTGAGTAGGAAGAATAGAATGTTCCTCGACTTCTTCTTTTATGCGAGTTTCAAAAGATGGTTCAACATCTTGAATTGCGAGATAAACCGCCTCTCCAGCAAAAGCTGGTGAAACACATATACCTAAAAAAAGAAATACTACTAGAAAACTCTTTTTCATAATTATAACTATTCTATCGCAAAAAAAGATTGTAAACAAAGTATTTTTTATATAACGACTTTATGCAGAAATTATTACAAAAACTTATTAATATTTAAAATATTATAAAGAAATTGAAGTAATAAAAGAATAAGACTTGACGTAATAATTTCTTTATTATAAAATTTACTTGTGAGGTGACTCACATAAATTAAATAGCAATAGCGTCGGGATGTAGCAAGGACTCCGAGAGCAACAATTAATAATTGTTGCGGTGGAGGTGGTAGCGCAAGCTACCAGCAAGCGAAACCGACAAAACAACTTAATAACAATAGCGTCGGGATGTAGCGCAGCTGGTAGCGCACTTCGCTTGGGACGAAGGGGTCGCACGTTCGAACCGTGTCATCCCGACCATTTACAAAAAAGAACCGTCCGCAAGGCGGTTCTTTTTTAAGATTTTAGATAGAATTACAACTAGGGATAAGGAAATATGGATTTTATAACAATAACAATTGAAATATTGAAGTCATTATCAGTATTTGGCGGATTTGGCGTAGGTATCATTTTACTTACAGTTTTTGTAAGACTTGCAATGTGGCCATTGGGCGTTTCTCAACAACGTTCTATGCGTACAATGCAAATTCTTCAACCGAAGATGAAAGCTATTCAAGAACGCTATAAAAATGATCCACAACAAATGCAACAAAAAATGATGGAATTTTACAAAGAACACAAGTTCAACCCTATGTCAGGTTGTTTCCCATTATTAATCCAAATGCCAATATTCATTTTGTTATATTCCGCATTAATGAGCCCACAATTTATTCAAATTGCAGGTGACGCAAACTTCTTATTCATTAATCGTTTAGATGCAACATTAAAAACTAACGCTGGTGTATCTAATGACGGTATTTTTGGTGTTTCTAAATATGATAACTTTATGCTTGGTAAAACAGCAAAAGTTTATTTAGACAAAGAAGTTTTGGACAATGTAAAAGTTACAAAACCTAATAAAGCTGTAGAAATTCAAGGCGAATTAACTCCAGGTGAACCTGTTGATTTCAAAGTAAGCTTAGATAATTTAGATTTAAAATTCAGCCAATTAGATAAAATCCAAAAAGCAGAAATGACAGTTACTGATTTACAAACAAAAGAATCAGAAACAATGACATTTACAAGAAAAGATGGCATTTTAGTTGCTAGCTTCCCAACAAAAGAAGTTAAGAGTTTACTTCACTATGATGTCTTAATCTTGATTGTTCTATTTGGCTTAACAATGTTTGCCACTCAAAAAATTATGATGGCAACAACAAAAACTAAAAACCAAGATCCAGCTCAAGAAGCTATTCAAAAGTCTATGAATACATTCATGCCAATTATGTTGACAGCAACTTTCGTATTCATTCCAATTCCAGCTGGTGTTCTTTTATACTTAATTTCAAGTAATATCATTCAAGTAGTTCAAACTGTTGTAATCAACAAACAACTTGAAAGAGAAGATGAAAAGAAAAAAGAAAAAATTGATGATGCTGTTGTAGCAAATGCAAAAAAGGTTAAAAACAAAGAATAAAATGCAACTTAGCGATTTTGATTACACATTACCTGAAGAACTTATTGCACAAACTCCGAGTGAAAAGCGCGAAGAATGCAAGATGATGGTTCTTGATAAAAATTCTCAAACGATAGAAAACAAACATTTTTATAATATTGTTGACTACCTTGATGAAAATTGCATTCTTGTTTTAAATAACACTAAAGTTATCCCAGCAAGACTTTTTGGTCATAAGGATACTGGAGCTTTAATTGAAATATTTTTACTTAAAGATAAAGGCAACAAACAATGGGAAGCCTTAATAAAACCATCAAAACGAGTTAAAGACGGCACCATCATTAAAATCGCAGACTGTTTGAGCGCTAAGATGCTTGAAAATTTAGGCGATGGCAAATGGTTAATTGAACTAATTTACGATGGAATTTTATATGAAATTTTGGATAAGGTTGGAAATATTCCATTACCTCCATATATTGAGAGAAAGATGACAGATGACGAGCGTAAAAACTTAGACTACGAACGATATCAAACAGTATATGCCAAAAATGAGGGTTCTGTAGCCGCGCCAACTGCGGGATTACATTTTACAGAAGAAATTCTTGAGCAGTTAAAAAACAAAGGCGTTGAAATTGCTTATGTAAATCTAACAGTAGGATTGGGAACTTTCCGTCCAGTAAAATGCGAAAACATTTTAGAGCACAAAATGGATTCTGAAGAATTTGAAATTTCACAAGAAACAGCTGATGCAATAAACAAGGCAAAATCTAAAGGCAAAAAACTTGTTGCGGTAGGCACTACAACAGTTAGAACTCTTGAAACTGCTTATCAACAGTTTGGAGAAATAAAAGCCTGCAAATCTGCATCTCAACTATTTATTTACCCTCCATACGAGTTTAAAGTTGTAGATAACTTAATAACAAACTTTCACTTGCCAAAATCAACATTATTAATGCTTGTAAGTGCATTAGAGGGCAAAGACTTTATATTTAAAGCATACGAAGAAGCAATCAAAGAAAAATATATGTTCTATTCTTACGGTGATTGCATGTTATTAAAATAATTTTTTTAGTCTTCGTAAATTCTAGCGTAATTCCAATATGCCTTATAAACTTTTTTAAGGTAGTTTTGTGTTTCTGGATATGGAACTTGTTCTAAGAAATCATCTCTATTTGAATAGTTCAAGTCATTTCTCCAATTTCGAACCATTCCTAAACCGCCATTATAAGATAAAACTGCAAAAAATTCGTTGCCGTCATTCAACTTCTTAAGTTGAGAGAAATATAAGCTACCCAATTGAATATTCATTCTTGGGTCATACAAATAGTTAGCATCTGATGTAGCAATTCCGTATGAATTTTTAACTTCATTTGCAGTTTGTGGCATCAATTGCATTAACCCTTTTGCCCCAACTGCACTTGTTGCTTTTGTATCAAAATGACTTTCTTCTTTTATAATCGCCAATAACAAGATTGGATTGTTATTCAAAGTAAATTCTTTTACTTCATCATAGAAGTGAATTGGATATACTAATCTCCATCTAAAGTCGGTTTTCACAGGCTTTTTAGTCAATTTGTCCATCGCATCTCGGGCTAAAACAACAGAAGAATTATAATCTCCTTTTTCATAAGCTAACCAGCTTTGAACAAATTTATCATTTTTGCACAATTCGTTAACTAAGCCATAATCCTTTAATAACGCCAATTTTACAACCATATCTCCATCTTTTGAATGTTCATACGGAAATACAACTGGTTGCGGAATTAAATCCTTTGAGAACAATGGATTTTCTACTCTATACATATCAATGTATGCTCTATAAGCGTAATATGAATCTGGATATTCGCTAATTACACGTTTATAGTATGTTCTTGAAGCTTCGTAATTTTTTGAAAATTCTTCAGTTCTTCCTAACCAAAATAATACAAACGGAGTTGAATTAACATTTTTGAACTTTGCCAAATGTTCTTCACCAAGTTTTTTAGCAGAAGTATAACGTTGATATCTTATATTTTCAAAAAACATATTTGACAGTGCATCTGCAGCAAACTGTCCGTTTGGAAATTTATAATATAAATTTGTATAGCAAGCACCTTTTACTTCAGCTGGAGAGTTCATACAAGTTAAGTATGTTAAGTAATCTTCACCGTCTTTACCTATTGATAAGTCGCTCAAATAAGCTATAGCAGTGGATTTATTACCAGTTGAAGATTGCAAATACAAGTCTACAGCTTTATACAAATCTGATTTATCAACATATTGCGAGTATGAAGACAAACCTTTTTCCGTAAACTCTTTAACTTTTTGGTAATTTCTTAATTCATAGTAATTTTTAACTATATCACACCAACTATAAGCAACATTTGTTGCATCTAAGTGTTTACGAGCTAAATCAAATTCGCCCAAAGCGTAGTAAGAACGTGCAATAATAAGATTATCTTCACCGCTTAAAGTATTCGGATTTAAGTCTTTTAATTTATTTATTGAATAAATTGCATAACGACCTGCTGGTGCATCTTTTAAGTATGCTTTAAAATAATCTTCTGCCTTTTGAATATCTAACGCAAGCTTTGTTTGGTTTGTAACTCCCTCCAACTCTAGAACTTGGATTAAACCCAAATAATAATTTGATGCAATCGCATACTCGCTTTTCGGGTACTTTTTCAAAATTGATTGGAATTGTCTTTTTGATTTTTTAGGTGAGCGATCGTATGTATTTTGCGCTAACAAATATTTTATTTTAATAGATAGTGCAAAATTTGGATATCTATGAATTAATTGCTTATAATGTTTAATCACAAGTTTATTGGATTTCATAAACTCTGCACATTTTGCCTGTCTATAAATAGCCGCTGGTTTCAAAACAGAACCAGATGAAATTTTACCAAAAGAATTGTAAGCTTTATGATAATCCTCGGCTTTATAGTATTCTAAAGCTTCGGCGTAAACCTTCAATCCATCTGACTCGGAACGGCAATTATTCCAAGTATTCACAAGAACTATTGCAATTACAGAGAATATTATCACTGTAATTAGTATTATTTTTTGCTTTAAACTCATATTTCTGACCTGTAACTAAGTTTTATTTTACCAAAAAATAACCAAATAAGCCATTAACAGTCTATTAAACTTAACAAAATTGAAATATATAATACCAATATGAATAAATATCAAACTCCACCTATAAAAAAAATCAAAAAAGAAAGGACAAATGTTATAAAAACATATGTCCTTTCACCCGAAATAAAAACACTAAAAAAATAAATTAACCTCTTAGGGCTAAAATTGCATTTTCTTGCTCTTTTGTTAACTTATGAGCACCACCTAGTAGGTATGTGTTCAAAACAATTTGAGCATAAGATTCAGCTAATTCCAGTTTTAAATAAGCATCTTTTATATTATCTGATGCAACAACAAAACCGTGATTTGCCATTAAAACTGCATTGTATTTATCGAAAAACTTTGCGGTATTTTCGGCCAATTCTGTAGTTGATGGAAGCGCATAATCAGCCATCAAAATTTTGCCAAAATAAAAAGTGTTTTCTGCCATTATCGGCTCATCTAAAGGAATACCCGCTGCAGCAAACGATGATAAATATGGCGAATGAACATGCAAAATAGCCTTTAAATCAGGTCTTTTTTTGTAAATTGCAATATGCATTAACTTTTCACTTGACGGCTTTTTAACTCCTCCATCTACTGAATTTCCGTCAAAATCAGTTAAAACAATTTCGTCTTTTTCCAAATATCCATTTGCAGAGCCAGAAGCTGTAATTAACATTTTGTCTTCACCAACTCTGATAGACATATTTCCAGAAGTTCCAGCAGTAAAGTTTTTTTTGCCCATTAATTTACCATATTCAATTAATAAGCTTTCCATTTCTTTTCGTTGCATTATAGCGTTTCTCCTCGCATAATTGTTGAGGCATCTTCTATATCAACAACTGTTGCTCTTGTCTTTTGAGGTTTGATTGGTGATACAAATTCTGGAACTTTCTTTTCGTTACTTTCACCCTTAACTTTGCCTATATCATCTGGATTTTTAATTTCTAAATGTTTATAGTCAACTGCTGCATTTTTTGTATTCATAGCCATTGAAACCCCAAAGTAAGTAGAATTTCTAATCATATCCCAACCAAGGTTTAATTTAAAATCATCAGGACCTAATGCAACATAGAAAGTTGCTTCTCTCAATTTACTTTGTTTTGAAGCTTGATAATCGTAGTCATCATCGTTTGATAATTTATAAGATGCGTACAAACCTAAAGTTAAGTACTTGCATAATCTCAAATATTCTCTTGCGTAAATATTTGAACGACCATACCTGTATGCGTCCATTGAAGATAAAGGTGAATCTCCAGTATATCCTGATAAATAATACCCTAATTCTTGACGCCAGTATTTATATTGAGTAACCAACTGTGGACCAACTCTACCTATAAATTGAGTATCACCAGTACCGTACAAAGTGTTAGCAGTTTGCATTACCAAATTTAAGTCAAAAGTCTTTAAATTATCTTTCTTCATAGCGTCATAATCTTTTTCTGAATCATAAAGACCGCCATATTTTGAATATAAAGTTTGAGATAATTCAGCCATGTATTTGAAACGAGCAGTACTCATTTCGTGATATCCACTGAATTTATCGTTATCCTTATCTGTATCATTTTCTGCAAAGAAACCTGCAGAAGCTCTATGTCTAAATCTTAAGTTTGCTTTTGGATATAAGAAATCTCTATGCGCATATCCTCTTTCATAAAGGATTTCACCACCATAACCTAACCAGCTTGAACCTAAGAACCATTCGTCCATATATGAGTTAGCACCATATTGGAATGTAAGATTATCATCTAAACGTTGATAACCTTTTAACATAAAGATATTTGCTGCTGTGTTATAGCCAAAATCGGTTTTATTAGTACCACTTTTGAACTTAGCAATACCACCAAAACCCAAATTACCCTGCATGTTAACTGTTGGTAAAACTTTTAAAGTTGAACCATAAGGAGTTTCAAAAACTACACCTGGACCAGCATACATACCAAATTCAGGATAAGAACCAATTTCAGGGAAATTACCCTCAAAGTAATCCTTTTCTTTGTCTGTATAGAATGTCATTGATGGTAATGAAATAACTTTTTTACCAGTTCGTGTGTAGACTTTTGCATGCTTCAATTGAATTGTATCGTGAGAACCTTTTGCTTTGATATTGATATCATTAACTTTTATCATCAAGTTACTTTGGTTAATATCATTAATCAAAAATGCCATTTCTTCACGAGGGAGAACCATTCTAGATAAGTCATCACCAAATCCTGATGATGCCATTCTAATTATTCTATCTGCTTCAGAAACAATTTTACCGTTTTTAGAAATTACAGTATCCCCAAACATATATCCGTGTTCTGCATGAACTTGAAAATCATATTCATGAGCAATAGGTTTATCCATAACGGCAGATTCTTCGTTTAAGTTAACCTTTAAATATTCACCTAAAACTTCACTACCATCACGAACTACTTTTACATTATCATATAGTTGAATAATATTATTTACTCTATCAAATGTCATTCTATCTGCAGTTAAAACTGTGTTGTGAGAGGGGAATGTAATTTCAACACCGCCAATAGCTTCCATTTCATTTGTTTGTGGAAGATATTTCATTGTTTTGCATCTCATAACTGCTTGAGTTTCTTCGGCTTCTTCCTGAGCTACGCTATTTTCTTCTTCTTCAATAATAACCCCATTTGAATCCGCAAACTTGCCAGCTTTTTTATCTGCTCTTTCTGCATATTTTTTAGAGATTTTCATTCTTAACTTTTTAAGAGGAGGCGTTGATTTTCTATTTGGGAAATCGTATGTTCCAGTATATTCTGGCATAAATCTTCTTCCAAACAATTTTTGAGCTCTTTTTTCTTCGTCTTTTCGTTCTTGTTCTAAATCGACAGACGATTTAAAAAATCTTTCACCTGTGTAATCAGCCATATCAGTCATCGCAGTTGAACGTTCTTGCTCAACAACGTCTTGTATTGCATAAGCTGGTAACGCAATAGAAATAATTGATATTAACACTATGACATTTTTTATATTAAACAAAATCTATACCTCTATATGTAATTTAGTGGATTTACAGGCTTACCGTTAACCCTAACCTCAAAGTGACAGTGAGGACCTGTACTATAACCAGTTGTACCCTCACGTCCTATGATTTGACCTTTTGAAACATATGCGCCATTAGATGTTGAAATAGAATCTAAGTGAGCATACAAAGTTGTTGTTGGTTGACCATTAACTTTACCATGATCAATAATAACAACCTTACCATATCCACCGTACCAACCAGTGTAAATAACTTTACCAGAGTTAGAAGCTCTAATTGCGCCTCTAAATTGACCACCAATATCAACACCAGAGTGGAACGAACGGCTATTAAAGATTGGGTGAGTTCTGTAACCAAACGGAGAAGTAATTCTGCCCGCAATTGGTTTTATAAAGCCTGATACGACAGTAATATCTGTTTTATCTTTTGTTGTTGAACGATTAATCATAGTTCCAATACTTGCAGACTGTTTTGCGAGTTCTTTTTCAGCTCGTTCGTATGCAACACGGTCCGTACGAAGTTTGTGAATCATGTTTTCGTTTTGAGCAATTTCTCTTTGAATTGTTTGTTGTTGATAGTTAATATTTTTAATAGAGTGAGCTAAAATTCTTTTCTTTTCTTCAATGTTATATTTTAAAAGTGCAATCTCTTTGGCTTTAGCCTTTGCAACTGACATTCTACGATAATCTTGTTTGATAAGTTTTGATTCAAAATACATTCTATCCAAGAAAGTATTGAAATCTGTTGCTGATAACAATAGCACAAAAAAGCCTTTTCTTTGTGATTTATAAACTTTTCTAATACGAGTCTTCATTCTAAAATCTAAAGCTGAAAACTCTGCATTTGCAACTTGTAATCTTGCTTCAAGACCAGCCAGCTCACTTGTTGTTGTATCTAGTTTTTGTTTTGAATTAGCTAAATTAGAAGCTGTAGATTCTAGTTTTTGTTGATTTTTATATAACTTATTGTGTTCAACTTTTTCCAACCATTTCAAATGGTTAATCTTTTGTCTTGCTTGTTCTCTAGTTTTAACCTTAGTTGCAGCAAAACCGCATGGCACATTCAAAAGGACTGTTGAAAATATCAACAGACAAACAATTATGTGTTTTATGTTCAAAATCCTTTTCACAAAATTTACCTTAAACTAGTGCAACATTAGAGGTAGCATCAACAGACCAACTGTCCAAGCAATAAAAGTAATAGCTATAATCCCTATTATTATTTTTTGATGACGTCTAAAAAATTCCATTTTATTCCCCTTTGTTTAATAACATAATATTATTAACATGCAAAATTTGCAATTTTTTCGTTTATTATTTGCAAAAAAAGTTAAAATCGTTTAATATATCCGTATGCAATATAAGTTTTTAAATTTCTTTTTAGACAAAAAAGATATATTAACTCAAAACAATGAGATGATAGATCCTATTTTGATTGAAAACAATGCAGAACAACTTGGTGATATTTACGAGTTTTATAAAAATGAACGTCCTATTTTATATGTTAATGGATTTTTGGGTACAGGTAAAGTTCAACTTATAAATTATTCTACAAATTTTCTATCAGATGAAACTATTGTTTTAAAATATAACTGCTTTGAAACAACTATTCTAGACGATATCTTTTTAACCTTCTTTGAAGAATTTAAGAAACTTGAAACGCAGAAAATAATTAACACCCCAAAAATAAAATCGGAAAACTTCAATCAAAAAATTCACTCTTATTTTTCAACTATTGAAAAACCAATTTTGATTGTACTTGATTCCTTTGAAGCTCTCACAGAAGAAAACAAAAAAGAAACTATTGATTTTATATTGCATTTGGTAAAATTCCAAAAAGTAAAAACAATACTTATTGGAAGAACATTTAAAGCTTCCTATTTTCCAGAGAATTACCCACTTGATAGGGTTACAACAAGTCCCTTGGAAAAACACCTATTTGAAAAGTACTTAAAAAATAAAAAAATAAAGTACACTCAAAAAATACTTGATGATTTATACAAATACACCAGAGGATATCACTTTTTCCTTGAATTATCTTTAAAGATAATGGAAATTAAGCAACTAACGCCAGAAGTTTTTTTGGAAAATTTCAAAAAAAGTTTTATGAACTACTACGAATATTTGGAAAAAGAGTCTATAGACTTAATTCCAGCTATCGCAGTTAGATTTTTTTGGCTATTGTGCCTGTTTAGACACGGTATGAGCATACCTCTTTTAAAACAACTTAAACTCTACGATGAAGATACTATCAAGATATTACTTGAAAACAAGATTTTAACAAGAGAAAATAATCAGATTTATGTTCAAGACTACTTTAAAGAACAAGTTGATGTAACAATTCCACAAAATGTTGCAGTAAAAATTCACCAAAACATCATTGATATTTATGAGGCACAATTGCCTTTAAAACCTTTAGAAAGAACTATATTGCTTTCTCGCCAAACAATGAGAAAAGAAATTGAGTATCACAGTTTATTTTTACCTAAGAAAATAAACCCTGCTGATATTGCGCAAAATACACTTGGTTTTGTTTCCTACACTAAAGATAAATCTCTAGATGTAAAACAACCTACTATTCAGCAACAACCAACTCAAGCACCAACTTCAAATGCACCTAGTCAAAATGCTCAACAACAAGGTCATTGGGTAGCATCTAACGAGCATAACGAAGTTCAAATGCCACAAAATGTTAACGTAAATGTTGATTTAAGCAAATTAGGTTTTGATGTAAAAGATTTGCCATTCAAATTAACTCAACAAGAAATGGAAATGCTTGCAGCGAGCGTTGCTAGTATTCAAGAAGCACACGAAAAAATGCCGAATGTGAATATTAATATAAATGATACATCTGCAAATAACGAAGCTTCTATTGAGCAACAACAACCTCAAGAGGAAGTTAAGTTGACTCTTGAAAACTTAATTAACATGGCAAGAGAGCAAGAAACTCAATATCAATATCCTAAAATGATTGAGCTTTACCAAACAGCTTTAACGTACAAAGATGATAACGATTATTATACTCATCTTCCCGTAATATATACAAAACTCGGTTTTGCGTACCAAAAAATGTCAGATTGGGAAAACTCTTTAAAGTATTACGAGCTTGCAAGAGAATTTTACGAACAAACTTTTGAAAAAGCAAAAGAAAATTATATCAAATTAAGTATCGCTAACGTATATTACGAAACTTACAAACCAGAAAAAGCGAAAACTTATTTAATTGAAATAATAAACTCTGATGACATGCCTGAAGTTTTGACAACAAAGGCTTATATCACGTTGGCAAATATTGAAGATAGTCTTTCAAATATAAACAGTGCGTATGAATATTACAAAAAAGCTATTCAAATTTCTAATCCTACAATGGACACAGAAACCTTATCAGAATTGTATTTTAAATATGCCTTAATAGCAGATGATAAAGGTAATTCAGCAGAAGCGATTGAATATTACACAAAATGTATAAACCTAAGTGATGATGACAACTTGAACAAATACTTATCTGCTGCATATTCAAATATCGCAACATTACACTTAGAAAAAAATGACAAAGCTTATGCCGTAAAATGTTTTGTCAAAGCTTACGAACTTGACGCAAAACACGATAATTACGACGGAATGTACTTTTCAGCGACAAAACTTGCTCAAATGGCACAAAAAAATTATCCAGACAAGGCTATTGAGTACTTGAATAAAGCAAAAGAATGCGCTAACAAGTTAAACGACACGTTCTATATGGCATCAGCTTCTCTTGCGACTGGAGATTTTTATTATTCTCAAAAACGTAATGAAGATGCGCTAAAAGAATATTTTACAGCCTTTAAAATAGCTAAAAATGATTTCAGCAAAGACAATTTAAATAAAATTCAAATGCGTATTGATGACATCAAGTTTAGAATTGGCCAAGAAACATACAATAAAATTGAAACAGAGTTTAAAAATGCCGAACAGTCAAATATTCAATAAATACAAGGAGCTGTTTTTATCCAAAAATAGCGTATTAAATTTAATTTCTAAAAACGATGAAAAAGTTTTAGAAGAAAAACACATTTTTGATTCGCTTTCAATAAAACTTTTCTTTGATAAATATGGAACCAAATTTAAAACTCTATTAGATATAGGGACTGGCGGTGGATTTCCTGCTTTGCCTATTGCAATTGAATATCCAAGCATACAGATTACAGGCATTGATAGTACAAACAAGAAAATAAATGCAATTTCAGATATCGCAAAGGATTTAGAGTTAAAAAATTTTTCAACTATTTGTGACAGAGTTGAAAATTTAAAAGATATGAAGTTTGACCTAATTACAAGTAGAGCCGTTGCAAAACTTGATTTGATTATCAAATATGCACTACCTCTTTTGAAAAAAGATGGATATTTAATTGTATACAAATCAAAGCTTGTTGAGCAAGAAATTCAAGATGCAAAGCAAACTTTAAAAAAATACAAAGCAAAAGTTGTTGATATTTTAGATTATAAACTTCCTCTAAAAGAAGTATTTGAAAGGAATTTAGTCATTATAACCCATGCTTAATTTACGTCCTTTTTTACCAATCATAATGCTTACTATTTCAAATGTTTTTATGACATTTGCTTGGTACGGTCATTTACGCTTTAAAAGTACAACTTTATGGATTGTAATCCTTGTAAGTTGGGGTATAGCTTTCTTTGAATACTGTTTTCAAGTTCCAGCAAATAGAATTGGTGCAGAATTTTACACTGCAGCACAGTTAAAAACAATACAAGAAGTTATTACATTGATTGTTTTTTCTGTCTTTTCAGTTTTGTACCTAAAAGAACAATTCCGTTGGAATTACTTAGTCGGATTTATTTTTATAATACTTGCAGCGTTTTTTATTTTTAAAAAATGGTAATATCTTGACAAAATTTTAAATAAAAGTTATGTTGATTACATTAAATAGAGGTATATGTGAGCGAGAAAATTAAATTATACATAATTGAAGATTATTTATTAACAAGACTTTCTTACGTTAAATACTTTGAAAGATCCGAAGAATTTGAAATTATTGGCAATTTTGCGACCGCTGAAGAATGTATTGATGCTATGAAACAACAACAAGCCGACATTATTCTTGTTGATTTAGGTTTGCCAAAAATGAACGGAATTGAAGCAACAAAATATTTTAAAGAACACTATCCAAGCACAAAATGTATAATTTTAACCTCACACGAAGCAGAAGAAGAAATTTTGGCAAGTATTTCATGCGGAGCTAAAGGTTATTTATTAAAAGATATTCCGATTGAAAAATTAACTAATATTATAAAAGCAGTCTACTACGGCGCATATTGGTTTGATGAAAAAATTGCGCACGTGCCATTACAAAATATTCCAAAGCCAAATTCAACAGATTTTAATAATTTATACGATAATAAAGCAAAAGATTTTCAACTAACATCAAGAGAAATTGAAGTTTTGCGATTACTTGTTGAAGGTAAAACCAATCCTGAAATAGCAGAAGCGCTAGTTGTTTCTATTAATACCGCAAAAGCACACGTTGGGAATATTATCTCAAAACTTGAAGTTACAGATAGAGTTCAAGCCGTAGTAAAAGCTTTACAGCTAAATATTGTTTAAAATTATATCAAAGAAAAGATTACCCATTTGTATAATATACAAGGTAGCTTAATATGATACTCTTAGTATGGGTACATAAAGATGATAAATAAGAATCAAATTAGGGCTATTAGTGTTATTATTGGCGTAATTATTTTGGCTACGCTTTGTTATAGTGCATTTAAACATAGTTACACAAGTACAATTCTATCTGACATAATTTTCGTGAGTTGTATTCTATCTCTTATATATATCCTTAACAAAAAACACTGCAAAAAGAACAAACTCAAAACAAAAGATGATTTAGATAATATTTTACGCAACGTAATTGATAACTCGCCAAACCTTATCTATTACAAAGACTTAAATCAAAAATTTACAGGTTGTAATGACGCTTTATGTAAGTATTTTGGTATGGCTGAAGAAGAAGTTATTGGCAAAAAACTGGACTACTTCTTTACTGGCGAAGAAAAACACAAAATAGAAAGTTATGAAGCATTAGCTATAAGCACAAAAAAATCTCAAGAATATAACATTGAAATTACAGCAAATGGAGAAACTGAAAATTTTCACGTTATTAAATCTCCGCTTTTAGATAGCAATAACAATGTTTTTGGTACATCTACTATCTGCGTAAAAATAACAGAAGAAGTTTTAGCTAAAAAAGGTAAAGAACTTTATATAGAAGCTCTATCGCACGACATTAAAACTCCAGTTTTGGCACAATATAAAGCTCTAAACCAATTAAAATCTGGTGTATTAGGTGAGCTTAACGAAGATCAACTTTTAATCGTTAACCAAATTTGCAGTTCTTGTAAATTTACTGAAGAAATGTTGAATGCGCACATTTCAACATTTAGGCATCGATTGTTAAAACATAACTTTACTCCAGAAACATTTAACATTAGTGAAATTATTGATGCTCACCTTGATAAAATTCAACCTATGTTATTAATCAAAGATTTAGAAATAATCAGAGATATTCAGCCAAATATTATTATGGATAGTGATAAAAAGCTAATATCAAGGCTTTTTACAAATACTATTTTTAACGCAGTTACATTTGCTGCAGATGGCACTAACGTAATCATAAAAATTAACACCATTGATGATAACAACACTCTTAAATTTACAATAAATAATTATGGCTATTTAAGGCAATTTGCAGAAGAAGATCTTATGCACTTGTTTGATAAATTTGTAATTACTAAGGAAAAATTCAGACCTGTAGGAGCCTGCATAGGATTACATTTAGTTTATGAAGCAGTAAAATTTGTTAACGGAAAAATAAATCTTAAAATGGTTGATAGCGAAAATGATAAACTTGATAAGTATCAGTTAGATATAACTTTACCCATAAATTCAACAAGTCTAAAAGATAAAGTATTTTACTTTAAATAAATCCTGTTTTTATAGAGTTTTTGCCAAATTTACTCTCAATTTTATCTATTGATTTTGAAAGCTTTTCCAACTTTTCATTTTTAGCTTCGTCAAAAAGTCCTACTTGGTACGTATTTGTGCAATTTAGATTAAATAAAAAAACGCCAGTAGAACGATATAACAAATCCTCATTATACACATTTTCAAACAATTTAAACAAAGTTTTTGAGATTTCTAATTCTGAATCGGTATGTGTAATATTAATCTTATCTGAATAGACAATAAAATCCTTATCTTTAAGCATTACACCTACTTGTGACGTTTTACCGCGATATTTGCGTAACTTTCTACAAGCATCTTTTATGTGTTTGTTAATTTCATTTTTAAGAAATACAATATCATTTGTTGAAGGAGCAAAAGAACTTGTTTCTTGAATAGATTTTGGGATTTTTTCTTCGGTATTTATGGAATAAACACTTTGACCTAAAAGTTCATGTTTTAGTTCTTGCATAGTAATTGAATACTTGTTCTTAAGCCAATCATCTGGTTTTTCAACAAATTCACTACAGGTTAAAATACCCTCTTTATTTAAAGCTATTTTCATTCGTCTTCCAATACCACAAATCTCACTTATTTGAGTCTTTGGTAAAAGTTTTTTCAGTTTAGATTTTCCAATTAAGTAAATTCCGCCTTTATCTTTTGCGTAATCACTTGCAAATTTAGCCAGTGTTTTTGTTGTACTAACCCCAATGGACACAGGCAAATCAAGTTCTTCTAAAACCCTATTGCGCAATTTTTGAGCAAGCTCAAAGTAATTGCACTTATATAACTTACAAAGTCCAGTAAAATCAACATACGCCTCATCTATAGAGCAGATTTCAACATTTGGACTAAAATCTTTTAAGATAGCCATAACTTTTTTTGATAAATCCTTGTACAATTCGTGATTTCCTGCAATATAAATAACATTTTTAAACTCTTTTTGCGCCATAAAAGTCGGATATCCCATAGGAACACCAAGTTTTTTAGCCTCTTTTGAACGAGAAACGACACAACCGCCGACACCACCTGTAACACAAACAGGTTTCCCTTTTAAGCTCTTATCCACGGCTTGTTCACAGGAAACAAAAAAAGAATCACAATCAATTAGTGCAAATATTTTTGACATACAAACATTATAGCAGTTCAATCCTTTACAAACAAGTTTTTTTATGTGTTAATTGAATTAACCAAAAGGAGAAATTATGACACTTGATAAAAACATTATCTGTATGAAATGGGGCAAAAAATTCGGTCCTGAATACGTAAACAGACTTTATAAAATGGTAGAAAAAAATATTTCTATTCCACACAGATTTGTATGCTTTACTGATGACGGCGAAGGTATTGTTGATGGTGTAGAAATCAGACCAATACCACCTCTTAACGAGGAGGGCATTCCTGATAGAATGTGGAAAAAGTTAACTGTATTCAACAAAGAACTATCTGATTTAACAGGTACAGCTCTATTTTTAGACCTTGATATCGTAATTAGACAAAGCCTTGATCCATTTTTTGAATTAGATGGCGATTTTAGAATAATCAAAGACTGGGATTTTCCAAATGATATTATCGGAAATTCATCTGTATTCAGATTTGAGATCGGCAAATACCCCGAAGTTTTAGACCACTTCTACGGATTAGGTACAGCAATTCGTGACCACTTCAAAAACGAACAAGCTTTCTTAACTTATGAAATGTATGAAAGAAATGTTCTTCAATACTGGCCAGAAGAATGGGTTCCAAGCTTCAAACGTTGCTGTTTACAAAAATTCCCTATGAACTGGATTAAAGAACCACACGAACCAGAAGAAGCAAAAATTGTTATCTTCCACGGCAAACCTACTCCAGCACAAGCAAGAAAAGGTTATTGCGGTAAGGGTGGCTTCAGATATATCAAACCTACAAAATGGATAAATAAATACTGGGAATAATTTAGATAAAATGTCAAAAAAAACAGTAAAAATAAATTTTACGGATACAGAAAAAGGTTATTTTAACAACAATGATAACCTTTTTCTTGATATATTGAAAGAAAATTATGACGTAGAAATTTCAGAAAATCCTGATTTTCTATTTTACTCTTGCTTTGGCGATAATAATTTGAATTATTCAAACTGTGTAAAAATATTTTTTACAAACGAAAATATTGTTCCAAACTTTAATGAAGCCGATTATGGATTAGGGTTCCATCATTTAGAGTTTGAAGACAGATACTTAAGATTTCCAGAATATTTCTTCAAGTTAGATAAATCAGTACAAAACAGAAAAAATTTAAGTAATGACTTAGCAGATAGAAAGTTCTGTAATTTTATTTACTCAAATAGCAAAAACGGTGAAGGCGCTCAATTAAGAATAGATTTTTGTAAAAAATTACAAGAATACAAACATGTTGATTGCCCAGGAAAGGTTTTGCACAACGTAGACATTGATTTTGCACCACGTTCAGGCAACTGGGCAGAAAGTAAAATTCAATTATTACACGACTATAAATTTACGATTGCATTTGAAAATCGCTTTACTAGTGGATATACCACAGAAAAATTGTATCAACCTTTGATTGCAAACTCTATTCCAATTTATATGGGTAATCCGTCTGTAGTGAAAGATTTTAATCCTAAAGCTTTCATTAACTGTAACGACTACAAAAATTTTGACGAAATTATAGAAGTTATTAAAGAACTTGATAATAACGATGAAAAATATATGGAAATGCTTCGACAACCAGCAATGCAACCAAATTTTGAATTTGATTATAAGAAAAAGTTAAGTGAATACTTAATTCATATTATAGAAAAAGGTAATAAACCTTATACCCGCCAAAGAAACGGTTTTGTAAGGTTTGTAGAAAAGAATTTTATGCCAATAAAAAATAAAGGTATGCATAAAGTGTTGCACATTTTAGGATTACATATAAAGGTTGGATAAAGTATTTTAAAATAAAAAAGGCGGTTTTGCTAAAGCAAAACCGCCTTTTTGTTCTTATTACTTTTGCGCACAAAAAACACAAATAGTGTTGACACTATTTGTGTTTTTTGTTAGCTTATTTATATACACTAGAGGAAACAATGCTAAATTATTTTAAGAAACTTTCACAAGTAAACATAGACAAAGAGAATTTAATCATAATCAATTTTGATGGCAGAATGGGTAACCAAATGTTTCAATGGGCACTTGGTAGAGCTTATCAAAAAATTAATGGAACTATGCCCATCTTTGATGATAGCGAAGAAACAATAAAATTAGGTTGTTTTAATCTTTCAAAAGAAATAAAAACAGTAAAAAAACCTTTATGGAATAAAGTTTTAAGAAAAGCTATTCCCATTCGAAATTTAAGAGTAAAACTTACAAAACTAAACTTTAACATTCCAATACTTCAAGAACAAGCATATTATCAATTTGACACTAGATTTTTAACAGCTAAAAATACTCGTTATTTTAAAGGCTATTTTCAATGTGAGCAATATTTTAAAGATGTGAAAGACAAGTTAATTGATGATTTTACGCTAATAAAGGAATTAAATAAAGCAAACAAACAAATACTAGAGCAAATAAAATCTACCAATTCTATCTCTCTACATTTTAGACGAGGAGATTACTTAAAATCTTCTAGATGGGGAGTTTTAACAAAAACATATTACCAAAAAGCAATAGATTTAATCGTTAAAGAAACAGGAATAACACCCACACTTTTCGTATTTTCTGATAATTTAAATTGGGTAAAAGAAAACGTAAAATTTGATTATGACACAAATTATGTTGGTATAAATTCAGGTAAACAAGGGTATTTTGATTTAGAACTAATGAAGAATTGCAAACACAATATTATTGCAAACAGTAGTTTTTCTTGGTGGGCTGGTTATTTGAATAGTAATCCAAATAAAATTGTTATTGCTCCTATGCCATGGCGTCCATTTATGAAATCAAAAGACGAAGAATTTCAGCTTATTCCAAGTGATTGGCGAAGAATCGAGGCTTGGAATGAATAAAGCGCTTGATTTACTACTCAATAGCAGACGAATTGACTTAATTAGTAAATATTTATATATTAAAAACCCAACAAACAATTATTTTAAAGAAGTATATTTAGCTTTTATCAACGCATTTAACGGATTTTTAGAAACCCCTAATGGTGAAAATTATACAAAACAAAGCAAAGAAGATTTTTTAAATTCATTCAACGAATTATATGCTTCAATTAGCAAAAATGGATTTAATGAAAGAAAATCTATTCCAATACATAACGGTGAAATTTGTGATGGTGCACATCGATTAGCCGTATGCGCGGTATTGAATATAGATATAACACGAACAGACATTGGAGAACAACCTAAAATTTATGATTATAAATTCTTTCAAAAAAAGCGTATCGATACCTGCTATCTTGATTTTTGCGCACTTGAATATGTAAAACTTAATCCAAATGCATACATCGTAAATCTGCATGCAGTAAACAATCCACAACAAGATAAAAAAGTAGAAGAAATTCTTGAAAAATATGGCTTTATTTATTACAAAAAAGACGTTCACCTAAGTTTTAACGGCTATGTTAATATAAAAAAACTTTCTTATGGTTTTGATAACTGGGGTGAAAAAAGTTGGATTGGTAGTGCAAAAAATAACTACGCTGGTGCTCAAAGGCACGCAAAAAAATCTTTTGGTTTGGGTAAAAATCCACTAAGAGCATTCATTTTCGTATGCAAAAATTTTGATAACGTTTTAAAAGCCAAAGCTGAAATAAGAGATATCTACAAAATAGGTAATGAAAGTGTTCATATAAACGATACCAGAAAAGAAGCTATAGAACTTGCTCAAACTTATTTTAACGATAATTCAATATCAATGTTTAATGCAAGACCTTTTAATATAGATACGCCAACACTTGATGAATACTTAAAAGAACTAAAACTAGAAGCAATTAATCAAAATACAAATATAGAAAATATTTGTGCAACAGGAAGCTCTCCAATGGCTGTGTATGCCTTACGCGAAATAAAAGACTTTGATTATTTGATAGAAGATACAACAAATTTTCACCCACAAAATAACAACATTTCTGAACACGATGGCGTTTGGCTAAGTTACTATCCTTTAAATAAAAGAGTCATTATTGAAAACCCTCAATTTCATTTTTACTACAAGGGTGTAAAATTTATAACATTAGACATTTTAAAAAAAATGAAAAAGAAACGTAATGAAATTCCAAAAGATATCAAAGATATTAAATTAATAGAAAAAATCGAACAAGGAAAGTTCAAATACAACAAATTGAAATTTATGTTACCTAAATTTATAAAAAAATATAAATATGGTAGAAAGCGAACTATAACTATTTTTAATCTAATAAAAATTTCATATAAGAAAAAAATTGTTAATTAAAATTTTAATCGACAGTAAATACCCTACTTAAAAACACAAATGGTGTTAGACACTATTTGTGTTTTTGTTTACGCTTTAATTATTATGCTAGACGATTATATTAAAGTGCTTGTCGCAACAATAAAAGAATTACGGATACAAAAACAACTCACCCAAGAACAAATGGCGTTTGAAATAAATATTTCTACGTCTTATTTGGGCATGATAGAACGTGGCGAGCGAAATTTAAGCATGAAAAATATTTACCAAATTGCTAATTTTTTTGGTATGACTCCTGCTGAATTCTTTTTATTGGTGGAAAAAAACGTAAACAAACAACAATAGGGTTAAATATTATGACAGATTTTCAAATAATTTCATTAGGAAAAGATTGTATACCTAGAACATTTTTAACAAATGCTGGTATTATTCAAACAAAAAGTGACGGAAGACTTTCAATGCCGTTCGATTTAGCTTGTCATACAGCACAAAGTATTGCACAGAATATTAATAGCAATTTTGAAAAATATTTAGAAAACATTGAATATAAATATGATGAAAACTTAAGCAATAAGTGCTGGATAAACCCAAACGGAGATTTTTACCCACACGACAACGATTGCAAAACCTATGAAAACCTAAAAGAAAGGTATTCCGCAAGAATTAAAAATTTTAATGAGTCTGTAAATAATGATAAATTAACGTTTTTCGTTTATATGTGCGACGCAACAACTGAAGAATTAAATAATATATACGACGCATTAAAACAAAAACGCGGAGAAAAACCATTTAAACTTATCGTTTGGAATTGCTTAAATACGTTAAATGAAATTCCAAACAATGAGAATATTATAGTATACACAGAGGCTTTCCCTTGGACAGAAGACTATTTTGACTGGTTTAAACCTGAATATCAGACTTTAGAAACTGAAAAATTTATACAAAATGTTGTTAACTTCACAAAAGAAGTTATTGAAACTCACGCTGGAATTAAATTTCCTGAACCACAACCACCAAAATTCACTAACATTTTGAAAAATAAAATTATAAATTTTGCAAAATTTGCACTTTCTGTAACAAATGATTTAGACCAAAATGCAAAAATATTATCAACTTTTGGTCTTAATTTCAAACTAAAAACATTACACAAGGACAAACCTATTTTAGTAAAACTTGATGGAAGAATGGCTAATCAAATGTTTCAATGGGCTTTTGCTAGAAGTTTAGCTGTAAAAACTGGTTGTAATATTTTCTTTGATGATAGTAAAGAAACCCCTAAACTTGGACATTTCAGAGCTTCGCGTGAAATGGTTATGGTGGATAAACCTCTATGGAACAGAATTTTGAGAAAAATTATACCATTTAGAAATTTAAGAAATGAAGTCACTCAATTAAAGTTTAAAAAATATCCGCATATTACAGAAAATATGTTTTGCAAATTTCAACCTGAATTACTTCAAACAGAGGCTCCTGCTCACATTAGTGGTTTTTTCCAAACAGAAAAATATTTTAAAGATATCAGAAAGACATTAATAAGAGATTTTAAATTAATTGAAAAATTAAACGAAGCTAACAAAAAAATATTAGAAGAAATTCAATCAACAGAATCAATTTCAGTACATTTTAGACGTGGAGATTATTTAAAAGCCCGTGTTGCAAACGTTTTTGGAGCTTGCCGTGAAGAATATTATCAAAAAGGAATTGACGAAATTGCATCTAAAATTGACAAAACGCCGACAATTTTTGTTTTTTCCGATGATATCAACTGGGTAAAAGAAAATATAAAATTCAAATATGATACAGTTTATGTTAACATAAATTCAGGCAAACAAGGGTATTTCGACTTAGAATTAATGAAAAAGTGCAAACACAACATAATTGCAAACAGTAGCTTTTCTTGGTGGGGCGCGTGGTTGAACGAAAATCCAGATAAAATTGTTATTGCTCCAAAAATTTGGTTGAAGACATTAGACAATGATTATGATATAATACCTACAGACTGGATTAGATTGTAGGATAAAAAATGATTTTTTCAATAAATAAAACATCAGAAAAAACAACTATTGAAATACTTGGAATTAGGATTAATTTTTCAGATAAAACTTTAAAGAAAATACACAAGTTAAAAGATTCAAACCCGACTTCAGAAGAACTTGGTAGATTTTTTATTAAGCTGTCTAAAAAAGGCTTTAAAAATTTAGACAATGTTGTATGGATTGAATATATTCAACATTTAGTACTTTGTAGCGACATTGAAGATGCGCTTAAGGAACTTAAACAATACAAAGAAACCTATCCAAACTTGAAAGATATTGAAAGATTTTTATTTGTTGCTAATTTTGCCTGCAAAAGTGGAATTTCTAACAACATAATAGAAAAAGCTTCTGATGTATATGAAGAATTAGAAAGGAATACAAATTCAGACATTTTTAAACAACTTATAAACGGTAAGTCGGTAGCTGTAGTTGGTAATGGGCCATCAGAAGTTGGCAAAGGTTCAGGCGCAGAGATTGATTCTCACGATATTGTCATAAGATTTAACAACTACCATACAAAAGGGTTTGAAGCTGATTATGGTAGTAAAACTACAATCCACATCAAAGGTCTAGCACCAGATATTTTACACGGTATCGATGACGATGGAGTTCAGTTGATAAACTATACGCTAGATCCAACAAAATCAATGCTTTTAGACGGGTATTTAGAATCAATGATTGAAGAATCTAAAAAATATAAAATTGCATACTTTAAAGAAGAAGTTATGCAAAATGCAATTAAAAATTCGACAGTTGCTTTTCCAACAGCTGGATTTACAACCTTGATGTATCTATTTACAAATAAAGAACAAGAAAACATAAAAGACATTGGTTGTTATGGATTTTCTTACAAGCAAACAGCCATTGATAACAAGAGTTCACACTACTTTGAAAAAAGACATTTCTTCAAAAATTTAAAACACGATTTAGTTGCTGAAGCTATGTTTTTGAAAAAATATCTAAATTATTAAGGAAAATATCTATGAAAAACTTCTTTTTAAGACTTATTTGCTGTCTAATTCCAATTAAAAACTGGAGAGTGCAATTTAGAGAAAAATATATTCGTATTCCACTAGTCAACTATGGAACAAAATTCATCTATGGCGGTGAAGACGGTCAAGAGGTTATTCTTAATGAGTTAAATAAAAATAAACCAAGTCTTATTTGCCGATTCGGTGGTACTGAAATGCGTGTTGTTGCTCACTATTTAAAACACATGCGCCAAAACAGCGTCAAATTTCCTGAAAAAATAAAAGAAATGATTGGCGCTCTAAGTGGATTTTTTCCGTCTAATGACTACCTTTTGTCTAGATTTTCAAGCGAATTTATTAACCTAACTAAAGACATTGACGTTCTTGCTGTTTGGAACACAAAAAGTGAAAAATTGATGTGCGAAAAATATGTTAACACTGACGCAAAACTAATTCACTTATCAGTTTTAGATACTGTGAACTACCAAAACCCTTGGAGCCAATATTTAAAAGGCAAAAAAGTACTTGTAATCCACCCATTTGCAAAAACAATTGAAGAACAATATCAAAAACGTGAACTATTATTTAAAAATCCAAAAACATTACCAGAATTTGAATTGATAACAATGAAACCTGTACAAGGTTTAGCTGATAGCCGTTTTGATTTACCATACAACAACTGGTTTGAAGCCTTAAAAGAAATGGAAGACAAAATTGACAAAATTGATTTTGATATCGCAATTGTTGCAGCTGGAGCTTATGGTATATTCTTAGCTCATCACTGCAAAATGATTGGCAAACAAGCTGTTCACATGGCTGGAGTAACTCAATTATTATTCGGAATCACAGGCAAACGCTGGGAAACTGAATCAAAATACGTTATCGCAGACTGCTTTAACGAACACTGGGTTCGACCATCAGAAGATGAAAAACCAAAAGGCTTGAACAAAGTCGAAAGTGGTTGTTACTGGTAATTATTTTTTCCAGCACTCAAAATATCTAGTCAAAGAGTTAATATTAACAAAGACTGATCTAACGTAATTGTCCGAATTTCTTTCAGTTGCGATTTTTTTTGCGTTTTCAAGTTTATCTGTCATTTGCAATCTGTTTAAATTTTCAATTTTATCAGCTAAATCATATTCGTTTAAAGCTTCAAAATAAGTTACGTTATCGCCTAATTGGTCTATATGACCTTTTAAATCTGAAATAATCACTGGACAGTCCAAAGCCATTGCCTCTAATGGTGGAATATTATCTGGGCCTAAAAGAGATGCGTAAACAAGCGAGTGAGCATTTTGATATAACGCAACAAGTTCTTCTCTTGTAATAAATCCCGCAAAAATAATATTTTCCGAAATACCTAAATTTTTAACTTCTTCTTCAATATATTTTTGGTTAAACTTGTCAGCACCAGAAAATACAGCTTTAAAATTTATACCCCTATCTTTCAAAACCTTAATCGCTTTTACAATTCTGATATGGTTTTTATGTGCCCAAAATTGAGCAGGATAATAAACATATTCTCCTTGTTTCAAGTTTAATTTGTCCAAGATTTTTTCGTCTGGCTTAATATTAAAAATATCTCTTGGCGTTGGCATTTCTACAATTTTAACCTTATCTGGCTCTACATTGTAGAACGTACAAATATTATTTTTACCCTCGTTATTACCAACAAAAATCATAGATGCTTTTTGCAAAGGTTGAGTAAAATTTATTTCGCGTTTTTCATATTGATGTTTAAGCGAAACCTCTGGGAATAAAGGCATTACTCGATGACCTAAATCCCATAAAGTAAATACATAAGGTAATTCAGTATATGCGTACTTTGGAGTGCAATAATACACTAAATCAATATTATCTTTTTTTACTGTCCAATTAAAAATATTCTTCTTTATAAATGGTAAAAAGTTCAATCCACAAGCTTTTTTTGCCAAATTAACAAATTTTACTCTGTCTGTGTCTACATACAAATCTTTATTCGAAAGATAATAAACAACTATTTCATGAGGTATTTCAAGGTTCAATAGAGAATCAATAAAGTTAGCTTCAAAAATATGACCACCGCCAACTGTTGATTTAAACATTTTACCTACATAAATACCGATTTTCATTGATTATTTACCTTTTCTTCCAATCCAGCCATGAGCTTTGATAAACTTTTTGTATTTTTTGAATGCATCGTTGTATTCCCAACACTCAACAATAGGTTCTAACTCAGCAACAACATCAATTGCTTGTTTTACGTAATTATCAGAACTTCGTTCAATAGCTAACTTTTTACCAGCTTCTTTTTTATCTTGAGATACGCCGTTATTCATAACATCTTGAATTTTATTAGCTAAATCAATATGGTCAAACACATCAAAGAACGTTACGGTATCACCTAATTGTTCTCTGTGACCGTCTATACCTGAAACAATTGCAGGACATTCAAAATATAACGCTTCTAATGGTGGAATATTATCTGGACCATAAACAGAAGCATAGGTTAAAGCTAATGCGTTTTTATATAAGGCACAAACTTCTTCTCTTGAAATAAAACCAACAAATTTAATTTGATTTTCTAAACCGTATTCCTTAACTTTTTGTTTAATAAAATTCAAACGAGTTCCAACACCGCTAAACACACAAGTTAATTCAACACCGCGATCTTTTAACTCTTTTACTGCCTTAACTATTCTAATATGGTTTTTATGAGCCCAAAAATGTGCTGGATAGTAGATAAATTTTCCTTTTTCTAGATTAAATTTTTCTAAAATTCCCTCATCAGGTTCTAAGCTGAATACATCTTGAGGTGTAAACATAGGAACCAAACGAACTTTTCTTTCATCTACAGGATAATATGTGCAAATATCGTGTTTTCCAACATTGTTACCAACCAAAATTCTTGTAGCCCTAGGTAATTTATAATTATAGCCACCTTGTCTAGCATCAAAACCACCTCTGCGAGAAACTTCTGGAAACGCAGGAATATCATTATGATTCAAATCCCAAACGGTAGTTACCTGAGGCAAATCGACATTGTTGTATAAAGATGTATAATAATACATTACTTGAATATCGTACCAATATAACCAAAATCTAAATAATTTAGACGGTTTTATCATACGACTTTTAGGGTCGATATTTACGTATGTAATATGTTCAGTATCTTCAAAAAGTCTTTTTTTAGAAAAATAGAAGAAGAAAATATCATGTTCTGTTTCTAATCTTTTTAAAGATTCCAAAAAGTTCATTTCAAAAGTGTGTCCGCCACCGACTTCAGCACTTTGAAAATGTCCACCGTAAATACCTATTCTCATTTTTTAAAATTCCTTTATCAATTTGCAAATATATTCAATATCGTCTTTAGTTAAATTGCTTGCTGATGGCAAATAGAAACCATTTTCAGTTAAATTATCAGTTACAGGATAATCACCACTACCATCACAGCCAAAATCTAAAAGACATTTTTGTCTATGCATGCCAGTAAATAACAAACGAGTATCAACACCATTTTCTTTCAAATGAGCAATTAATTCATCTTTTGTATGACCATAAACATTAGGGTCTAATAAAATTGTATTCATCCAACAAACGTTAACAGAATGTTCTTCATCTTTTTGGAAAGTTACACCTTTAACGTCTTTAAGGAATTCTTTATAAAGATTGTGATTTCTAATTCTCATTTCTTTATATTCATCAGCTTTTTCGACTTGAGCCAAACCGATTGCAGCGTGAATATTACTCATTCGGTAATTAAATCCGATATCGTTATGTTGGTAAATTCTAGGTCCGTTTATTGGAAAGCTCATATTTTTCAAATAACGACATTTGTCATAATATTTTTCATCTTTCATAACAACCATACCGCCCTCACCAGTTGTAAGGTTTTTGTTTGCAAAGAAAGAGAACGATGCTATATCAGAGAAACTTCCAACTTTTTTACCGTCATAAGTCGCGCCGTGTGCTTCCGCAGCATCTTCAACTATAAATAGATTATGTTTTTTAGCAATTCTTTCAATTTCTGCCATATTACAAGGATTTCCGAAAATATGAACTGGCATAATTGCTTTTGTGTTTGGAGTAATTTTTTCTTCAATCTTTGTAACGTCAATATTCCAAGTATCTTTGTCTGCATCTACAAAAACTGGTTTTGCACCTGTATAGCAAACTGAATATGCACTTGCAATCATTGTAAAATCAGGAAGAATAACTTCATCTCCTTTACCAATTCCTAATGCAGCTAAAGCTAAATGCAAAGAAACGGTTCCATTACAAACAGCAACACCATAATTGCAATCGCAATATTTTGCAAATTCTTCTTCAAAAGATTTTACATATTTACCAGAAGATGAAATCCAACCTGTTTCCATACAATCTGCAACATAAGCTTTTTCATTACCATTTAAAAATGGTTCGCAAACTGGAATATTTCTTTTTAAATCTGTCGTCATTATACTAATTTAACCTCACTGTTATTGACACCTCTAAAGCGAACTTTATCTTGTTCACCTAAATATGGTCCTTGTTTTATTTCAATCATTTCAACTTCTTCCAAGCATTCAAAACCATGTCCACCAAATGCTAAAAGAATTATATCACCTTGTTCAATAATATGGCTTTCAATATAAGTTTGGTCATCTTCATAAAAATCTACTCTTAATTTTCCTTTTCTGATAACCAAAACTTCTTTCGTATAAGAAACTTCTCTAGGCACAACATTATGCGTATGTGCATCTATTCTTTTACCTTTTGGGTGCTTCATATATGCCAATTGTTGAGAAAAATCATTTGGTGTAAAAAATTCTACACCATCTTTTGAATAATCATGTCTTATAATAATTGCAAGAGTTTTACCCTTGTATTCAATATGTTTAATTAAATCGTTCATAACTTTCTCCATAAAAATATACTAACACAAAATTTTTTTCATGATAAGATATTATTATACAAACAAAACGATTATAACAAGGAGAAATTAATGAAAAAGGCTTTAATTACAGGGGTAACTGGTCAAGATGGTTCTTACTTATCAGAATTATTACTTGAAAAAGGATACGAAGTTCACGGTATAAAAAGACGTTCTTCATCTTTCAACAGCTCAAGAATCGACCATTTATACCAAGATATTCATAACAAAGATTCAAAATTCATCTTACACTACGGTGATTTATCAGATTCAACAAACTTGGTAAAATTGGTTTATGATATTCAACCAGATGAAATTTATAACCTAGCAGCTCAATCTCACGTAAAAGTATCTTGGGATTGTCCAGAATACACAGCAGATTGTGATGCTTTAGGCACATTAAGATTATTAGAAGCAATCAGAATTAACCATCTTGAAAAGAAAACTAAATTCTATCAAGCTTCAACTTCAGAGTTGTACGGTTTAATTCAAGAACCAATTCAAAAAGAAACAACTCCGTTCTACCCACGTTCACCTTATGCAGTTGCAAAACTTTATGCATACTGGATTTGCGTAAACTACAGAGAATCATTCGGAATTTTTGCTTCAAATGGTATTTTATTCAACCACGAATCTCCAAGACGTGGTGAAACATTTGTAACTCGTAAGATTACAATGGCTGCAACAAAGATTAAAGTTGGATTACAAGATAAATTGTATTTAGGTAACCTAGATGCAAAACGTGACTGGGGACACGCTAAAGATTACGTAGAAGGTATGTGGAGAATTCTTCAACAAGATCATCCAGATAACTACGTTCTTGCAACAGGCGTAACTACTTCAATCAGAGATTTCTGTAGATTAACATTCAAACGTTTAGGCATTGAGCTTGAATTCGTAGGTCAAGGTGTTGACGAAAAAGGTATCGACAAAGCTACTGGTAAAACATTAATCGAAGTTGACCCTCGTTACTTTAGACCTGCAGAAGTAGATTTATTGTTAGGTGATAGCACAAAAGCTAGAACAGAATTAGGTTGGAAACCAACTTATGACTTAGAAGCTCTTGTTAACGAAATGGTTGATTCTGATTTAGAATTAGCTAAGAAAGAAAAAACTCTTAAAGAACACGGATACGAAGTTCTTGTTCCTCAAGAAGTTTAATTATAATTATATTTGGCGGGCGATGCTTTGCATCGCCCGCCTTAAAATAGAACAACGTAAAAGGAAGTTGGATTTATGATAAAAAAAGATGCAAAAATTTATTTGTCTGGACATAGAGGACTTGTAGGTGGTGCTATTTTAAGACGTCTACAAAAAGAGGGATTTACAAATATCATCACAAAAACTCACGCTGAATTAGACTTAACAAATCAAGCTGCAGTTGATGCATTTTTTGAAAAAGAAAAACCTGAATATGTAATTCTTGCAGCAGCTAAAGTTGGCGGAATTATGGCAAACTCTCAATATCCAGCCGAATTTATTTACCAAAATCTTATGATTGGTACAAATATTGTTCATGCCAGTTACAAAAACGGAGTTAAAAAGCTATTAAATCTTGGTTCTTCTTGTATTTACCCAAGAATGGCACCACAACCAATGAAAGAAGATTGCCTTTTAACATCAGAATTAGAAAAAACAAATGAAGCTTATGCTTTAGCAAAAATTTCTATCATCAAATTGTGCAAATACTATAACGAGCAATATGGCACAAACTATATTTCAGGTATGCCAACTAACCAATATGGTATTGGTGATAACTTCAATATGGAAACCGCACACTTATTGCCAATGATTTTAAGACGTTTTCATCTTGCAAAACTATTAAGAAATAATGATTTTGAAGCAATAAAAAAAGACATCAGACGTTACAAACTTGGTTGGGGCTTAGATGAAAAAGTTAATGATAACAACCTTGAAGAAATTTTGAACGAGTTAGGCGCATACAGAGATAAAGTTGTACTTTGGGGTGATGGCTCTGTTTATCGTGAAATGATGTGTTCAGACGACTTGGCGGACGCTTGCGTATATTTACTTTTAAACAAAGATTATGATGAAGTTGGCGAACTTGTAAATATTACAAAAGGCGACGATATTCAATTGAAAGACTTATTTGAGATTGTAAAACGTGTCGTTGGTTTTGAGGGTGAAATTGTTTACGATAAATCAAAACCAAACGGAACACCGAGAAAAATGATGGACGCAACTCATATCAAAGAACTTGGTTGGGAACCAAAAATCGAATTAGAACAAGGTATTACTGATTTTTATAATTGGTACTTGTCACTTGATTAATAAAATATTTATTTTAATGGCGGAGCCTTTGGCTCCGCCATTTTTTATTTATATTTTTTTTAGTATTTCAATATCATTTTTAACAAGTTCCAACCCATCAGTATCTTTTTTAGTAATTGTTTCAAGCGTCCAGTTCTTATTTTTATCCAACAATGGGAATATTTTATCCCAATCATAATCTCCAGCTTTTAAGTGATAATGAATATCTATCCTGTCATTAAATTCACCGTCACTTATGTGATAAGACTCTGGGTTTAGTTCTAAAAAGTCTTTTAATAACTCAAATTGGTCTATTTTTTGTGAAACAGCAGAACAAAAAGCATGTCCAACATCTAAATTAAAACCACAATCGTAATTTTTTAAAATATATTTTATTTCTTCAACTGTAGCACCACGACAAACCATAGAGTCAGGTTTTCTAGGAGCGACAAAAGGTTTATTTTCAATTCTCATTTTGTACGGTTTTATGATAGAAATTTGTCTTACAATTTCTTCCACATTTCCGTCCATACCACCATGCACAACAGTATATTCAGCATCAAGTTCTTTTGCATAAGTATTAACTTGTTCATAAGCCACTTTATTAAAATCAAAATACGATGAATCAGCTAAATTACACCCCTGACTAAAATGTGGAGCATGAATTGTAAAATTTATATCATAGTTATTTTTTAAATCCAACCACCCTTGAAGCCTATCCATTTGATTTGGGTGAACGTAAAGTTCAATATAATCAAACAAATTTTGTTCTTTAAACTTTATTATATCTTCCTTGTATTGTTTCAACCTATCAGAGAACTGTTTTATACCTATTTTCATTTATTCACCAATTAGTTTTCTAACATATTCAAAATATTCGTTATTTTTAAAGTCTTTAATTGAATTTTTAAGAGCTTCTCGTCCTACAAACTTCATTCTGTAGGCAATTTCCTCAAGGCACGCTATTTTAATTCCTTGGTTATCTTCAATAGTTTGAACATATTGGCTAGCTCTCAAAAGCGAATTGTGAGTACCTGTATCTAACCATGCAAAACCACGACCTAATTTTACAACACTCAATTTCTTGTTTTCTAAATAAATTCTATTCAAATCTGTTATTTCTAACTCACCTCGAGCCGATGGTTTTAGATTTTTAGCATACTCAACGACCTTGTTATCATAAAAATACAATCCTGTTACAGCGTAATTTGATTTTGGTTTTACTGGTTTTTCTTCAATTGAAACAGCTCTGCCTTTTTCCTCAAATTCAACCACACCAAATCTTTCTGGATCTTTTACCTGGTAACCGAATACTGTTGCGCCACCCTTTTTATCAATACATTTTGAAACAAATTTCAATTGTCCTGAAAAACGAGGTCCGTAGAAAATATTATCGCCTAAAATAAGTGCAACACTGTCATCGCCTATAAATTCTTCACCTAAGATAAACGCTTGCGCTAAACCGTCTGGAGATGGCTGAACTTTATACTTGAAAGACAATCCAAATTGCGAACCATCACCCAATAATTTTTCAAAATTTGGTAAATCTTGTGGAGTTGAAATTATTAAAATTTCTCGAATTCCAGCCAACATTAAGACTGAAATTGGATAATAAATCATCGGCTTATCATAAATAGGCAATAATTGTTTTGAAACAACCTGAGTTGATGGATATAAACGAGTACCACTACCACCTGCTAAAATTATACCTTTCATATTAAAACCTTTCTTTATTTTGCCCTAGAAACAACATTACCCTTGTTGTTCAACATTTTCCAATACCCATTTGACAACACGTTTACAATACCATCATAATTGATATCATCATATATTGGAGGAATAACAGTCAAATTATCTTTTGAATAGAAAATCACACCATAACGGTTTTCTGTTTGAGTTTTGAAAATTAAAATATTATCTTTTTCTACATCAGTCTTATTTAACAGCTCTATAATAGGATATTTTGGTTCAACAATAACATTTCCTGTCTTTTCGTCTAATAACCCTAACTTGCTATCAAGAGATGTAACAATGTATTTATCTTTTAAAGCGATTGATTTATACTTTGGTTTTATTAATTTAATCTGTCCATTTGAATAATTTAATAAACCAACTTTTCCAGCATACGTAACTAGCCAATTTGTATCATCTAGTGGCTCAACTGTATTATAAATTGAATTTAAAATATTTTTCATTTTCTTCAAATCGTACAAGCCACAATATTTATGCTTTTTTACAAGAATAACATCTTCAACTGGAGTTTTTTCAATTGTTTCATATTTTGTTGGAATTAAAATTCTACCCTTACAGTTGATTAACCCTTTTTTGTGGTTCAAATATGCTAAATATAGACCTTTATTATGATCAAAAACTTCAAAATCATCGTAGACAGAATTTGTTAGTTTTTTGTTTTCATCAGTAACTAAATTACATTTACCAGCCTTGCAGGCTTTATATACTTTTTTTATTACTATGTCATCACCAGATTTAATCTTATATTCGTTCAAGAAAACATACGCACCAGCCGACAAATCAAATTTGTTATCAGGATTGTCAATATGCTTCCCAAACTTTTTATGCTTTTTAACTTTTGTTCTTACATTTCCCTCTTGGAAGTTGATAGTTGTATTTACATTTTTGCCAAGTCCGTTATATTGTTTTCCTGCATAATTTGCCCTAAACATTATGAATGCAAGAAATAAAAACAAAAACAGATAAACAAAAATTCTTAATTTTTTCATAGTATAAAATCCCTATTTATTAGTAATGATACTTAAAATACGGTTTACTGTCAATCAATTTGTGGTATCATAAAGAGCAAGGAGAAATTATGAATATTTGTGTAATTGGAACAGGATATGTAGGGTTAGTTGCAGGAACATGCCTTGCTGAAATGGGCAACAATGTTATCTGCGTTGACAATAATGAAGAAAAACTTGCAAAATTAAAAAATGGAATTATCCCAATATTTGAACCAGCTCTTGAAGAAATGATTAAATCAAACGTTTTAGAAAACAGATTATCTTTCTCTTGTGACTTGAAACTTGCGGTAGAAAATTCTACAATCTGCTTTATTGCAGTAGGTACACCTCAAGGCGAAGACGGTTCTGCAGATTTAAAATATGTTTGTAATGTTGCCGAAGAAATCGGTAAAGCAATTAACGGCTACAAAGTTATTGTTGATAAATCAACAGTTCCTGTTGGCACAGCTGAAAAAGTTACGGAAATCATAAAAAAACAAACTTCTCACGAATTTGACGTCATTTCAAATCCAGAATTTTTAAAACAAGGAAATGCCGTAGAAGACTTTTTAAAACCAGATAGAGTTATTATTGGTTCAAACTCTCCACGCGCGACAGAAATTATGCAAGAACTTTACGCACCTTTCGTAAGAACAGGTAATCCAGTAATTGTTATGGACGTTAAATCAGCAGAAATGACTAAATACGCAGCAAATTCATTTTTAGCAGTAAAAATTTCTTACGCAAACGAAATTGCAAATATTTGCGAAAAAGTCGGAGCTAACGCAGAAATGGTAAGAATTGGCATGTGTTCAGATAAACGCATTGGCTCTCAATTTTTGTTCGCAGGTCTAGGGTATGGTGGAAGTTGTTTTCCAAAAGACGTAAAAGCTCTAATTAAAACTGCAAACGAAAACGGCTGTACTCCAGAATTACTTCAATCTGCAGACAGCGTTAATAAACGCCAACGTTTACTATTTATAGACAAAATCACAAAATATTTTGGTGAAAATGTATCAGGTAAAACCTTTGCTGTATGGGGTTTAGCATTCAAACCTAAAACAGATGATATGAGAGAAGCACCATCAATTACAATTATCAAGGCATTACTTGAAAAAGGTGCAAAAATACAAGCTTATGATCCTAAAGCTATGCAAACAGCAAAATCTCATTTCGGAAATAAAATAACCTATGCAAATAACTCTTATGACGCACTAGAAAACGCTGATGCACTGTTGCTTTTGACAGAATGGAACGAATTTAGACGACCAGACTTTGACAAAATCAAATCTTTACTAAAAGCATCTGTAATCTTTGACGGCAGGAATCAATACAATAAAAAATCACTTACTCAAAAAGGATTTACGTACTTTAGCATAGGTAATACTTAAACATGAATGAAAACAACAAAAAGACATTAGATAAAATCTTAAGAATTTCTTTAGCAGTTATTTTACTTATATATCTAGGTTTTTACTATATAAGAACTAATCCTACATTTAAGACTAAATTTGCTAGAGATATTACACTATTTGCAAATAGTAAATTAACCGCAAATGGAATTTATTCAAAATCAAACTTAATCCTAAAGCTTTCTCTTGCGATAAACCCTGATGATGCTTTTACTTATCAAGTTTTAGGATACAACTATTACCAACTTGCATACAAATACGTGCACAAAGATAAAATTAAAACATTCTATTTGAAAAAAGCATTTACTTATAATGAAAAAGCTTTAAGCTATGCGCCTAAACACCATGAAATTGTTGATAATATTGGTCTTTGTTACATTTTAGATGAAAAGTTTGACAAAGCTATTGAAATGTTTAATCGTTCATTAAAAATCAAACCAGATGATTCACTTGCAGTCCAAGAGCTAGCAGTTATTTATTCTTACTATAAAATTGATTATCCAAAAGCATTAAAATATATGGAAACATATATGAAGTTACAACCAAATAACATCAACGCTTATTTTTCAAAAGCATGGATATTAAGCGCTTTAGACAGAAATAAAGAAGCCATTGAATACTACAATAAATATCTTGAGCATTTCCCTTATTCTGTTGCAGCATTAGTAAATATAACAGGTTGCGCAATAGATATAAAAGATTACGAAAACGCATTAAAATATTTGGAAAGAGGACTTGCTTTAAATCGTCACTCCTACTACCTTTTATCACACAAAATAGATATTCTCGCAAATATGAAAAAGTATGATGAAGCAAAAACAGTTGCCAGAGAGCTTATTGATAACAGCCAATATTATGGCGCACATTTAGGATACTTCCGTCTTGCAAAAATTCAGCAAATTGAGGGAAATTCTACTGAAGCAGAGGCTAATTTTAAACTTGCAAAAGAAACTGCCGAAGAATTTTTGAATGGTGAATATTGCAAAGGCAAAGATTATGACTTAAACGATAATGATGCAAGATGTAGAAATATCGGATTATTTTTGAAAAAATTTGACGAAAAGAAAAATTCAAAAGACTTTTATTTCGATTAATAAAAGAAATTTTAGATAAAAAAAAAGACCTTATGAATAAGGTCTGTCCGTTTAAATAAGAAGAGAGAGCTTTATATTATTAATAAGTATATTATGCAACAAAATATTGCTATTGGCAAGAAAAATTTTAACTTATGTAAAGAATTTTTTATAAAAAAGACTTTGAAGTTTAAGAATATTGTGTTATTATAATCTGGTAACAAATTAATATAAGGAGATTCAATCATAGCAGGCGAAGATAGATACAGTCAAAAAAAAGACAGTAAAGATAAAGTAATAATGAATGAACGTATTCGTGCGAAAGAAGTTAGATTAATTGGTGAAGACGGAACAAACCATGGCGTAGTTCCAACATCAGAAGCACTTCAAATGGCAGAAGATGCAGATTTAGATTTGGTATTAATTAATCCTAACCAAGAACCTCCTGTGGCAAAGATTTTGAATTACGGAAAATATAAATACGAAGTTGAAAAAAGAGCTAAAGAAGCTAAGAAAAAACAACACACAGTAGATATTAAAGAAGTAAAAATCAGATATAAAATTGATACGCATGACTATCAAGTAAGAATTAATAATATTAAAAAATTTATTTCACAAGGAAATAAGGTAAAAATTGTTGTAATGTTGAGAGGTCGTGAAATGCAACATTCAAAACTTGCATTTGACTTAGCAGAAAGATTTGTTGAAGACTTGAAGAATGAGCCTTTAACAATAGAAAAGAAGCCTCAAATGGAGGGTAGAAACGTAACATTGTTATTGGGACCACAAACCAAAGAGGGTAACAAGTAAATATAAAACGTGAGTTTTAAAATAAATAGAACTTGACGAAAAAAATTTATAATGTAAAATAGAAACATACCGACAAAACTGTATGAGTTAGATGTGATTAAGCCGCGTTAGCTCAGTTGGTAGAGCAAGGGACTGAAAATCCCTGTGTCCTTGGTTCGATTCCGAGACGCGGCACCACTTTTAAAAGACCTAGAAATAGGTCTTTTTTTATTGTATCCATCTAATCTCATTGGCATTTAAAGTTGTAGTTTAATAAGCAGTTTGATATTTTTGGTTAGTGTATTGGAAAGCAATTGAAGTGTAACATACCGACTATACAAGTTTCTCATATCATGCCAGTTTCACGCATAAAATATGATGGAGTTTAAAGTCCAATTTGAAAGTCAAAAAATCATGCCATCACAAGCGAAGAGTGGCAATCCATCGGCATTTCGTCGGTCGGAAGTAATTTGATTATCAAAATTCAAACTGGACGAAATTGGACTTTTGTTGGACTTTCAAAATGAAAAATTTTTCTATTGTTTTAACAAAATTTACCTCATATCCTTGTAAATACTAAATTTTTGCAAAAGACATAAATGAGTATAAAAAGTCCATTTTGAAATTTAGGTTGATAATTTTTTAAAAATTTAACATAAATATTTAAACCTTGTATTCGTTTTATATTCTATCGCTATATGGTAATGAATTGATGTAATCTTCCATAAACGGCCAATCTGGAATGTAACCATTATCAGAGTATGTATGGTTATCATCAATAACAGGATTTCCGTTACGATCTCTTTGTATAGGAAGTTTGATAACTGTTGTAGGTAATGTCTTCTTCCATTTTCTACCATGAGAATATTTTCTTCTCTCTAAACAAAGGCAGGTTGCAATAAAACTCCCTATTGCAGGAGTAAGAAAATCGGCATATCCCATAACTAAATCTATTGTTGCAATAAACTTATCTCCTTGTCCTTTGTAAAATGCATAACCAACTGACCCTTCACCATTTGTTATAAAGCAAATACAGTTACCTTCATGTGCTAACTTCTCATTGTATTTACATCTTCTCATAAATCCACAATCATTTAACTTTGCACCAAGATATACACAGTCATTTCCTTCTTCCAGCATTCCGTCATTCGCTTTACCATGCACTAATTCAAATAAATCTTTTACTTTGAATTCTTCCCAGTTGTCTACATCTAACTCTTTAACAAGCCCAGATTTAACTTTTGTTGTGATTGGTTTATGGTGTAACGATTTGATGTAGTCTTCCATAAACTGCCAGTCTGGGATATAACCTTCATCAGAATAAGTTCTGTTTTCATCTATAACAGGTGTATTGTCTTCATTATGTTGAATAGGGAGTTTTACAACAATCTCTTTAGAGTCACCTACACGACACTGCCGACCATAAGACCATTTACCATTTTCATTGAATGTAATAATAGAAGTTAGAAACAATCCTACATTTTGAGTCATTTCAAATTTAGGTGCGAATATATTTGCATCGCTTGTAGCACTAAATGGCTTACCTTGATAGAATGCTTTACATTCAACTTTTCCAGTTACAATTTTATTTTCACTAAAGTCAGGTGGTAAATCTATCATCTGCCCAACACCATTGTTTGTCGCAGAAGCTGACACGTAAGGTGTTGTACCGTACTCATAATCATCAGAACTGTAATAGTTTCCAGCGCATATATCAAATAATCTTGTTACATTAAACTCTTTCCAGTCTTGTACATTTAATTTCATGCTTATACACCACCATTGTTTTCATAAACATTACCTTCTTTAACAAGATATGACAGGTAGTTGTTAAGTGTACGCTGGAAGTCATCTGCGGTTAATTTGGTATAATCAGTTTTCATATATGCTTCGCATAACCATTCGTCATCTGCGTTAACCTTCTCTACTGCTGATTTACCGTCAACAACGGCTTTTCTTTCAAACAGGTCTAACCATTCAGCTTCAATTGCTTTCCATTTTGATATAGTAAAATTACCCTTTTCATCTTTAGCAAACTGTTCAACACGTCCTAAATTCTTCTTCTTGACAAATCCGTCATCCTTACAGTAACCAAAGAATGTACTTCTGGTTGTACCATCTGGTTTAACATGAGGTTGACCAAGAGTAAACAACATACAACAAGCACATACAGAAGCACCAGGATAGAACATTTCTCCAGGTAAAGAAAATACTGCTTCTAGTGTATTATCTTCAAGCAACGTTTCTTTTTCTTTAGTGATAATACTACTTGAACCAATTGCACAAGATAAAGGTAACAATACCGCTAATTTAACAGTTTTAATGGGTTCTCCATTTTTCATACGTACTTTATTCATCTCTTTTATAACATCAGAAAAATAGTGTACAAATACAAGTCCTTTTGTTGGGTCTTCTTTTCCATCTTTTGCTTTTCCCCATTCTGCTTTATAATCATTAGGTATTCCTATTGGTTTTGCATTGTAAGGAGGGTTCATCAGAATGATATTAGGGTCGGCTTGTTTAATGAAATCTTTATGGTCAAAACAACTTCCAAGTTTAATATTAGAATTACCATCACCATGAATTAACATGTTGGTAACAGATAAACCAAAAGCTTTCTCTTCTACTTCAATTCCATAAATATTATTCTCTTTAACCTTCTTTTGAAGAATTTTAGCTTGTGCTTCTGTTCTTCCATTCCTGCAATCAGCTAATTCTTTAACCATAGCTTGAACAAGAAATGAGGCACTTCCACATGTTCCATCTAGTACAACTTTCGAACAATCAACTTCTGTTAATCTGCACATAAATTCTGTAATGTGGTCTGGTGTAAATGCTTGGTTCTTATCAGCTTTCCCAGTATACTTATTAAAAGCAATAAAGAATAAGTTAAGAATATCTTGTCCTTCTGAACTGTTAGTATCTATGTATTTATAAATATCCATTAGAATACTATCAATAATTTCAATCCAATCCTTCTTCTTTAAAGCTCTAACTTTCTGATTCTTTAATACGTTATTTTGTAATAATTCAACCTTCTTGCTTTTGTTATCAGAACCGTCAAGTAACTCTGTTAATGTGTTTTCAATACCTGCTATTATTTCCTTTTCTGATTTCAATTCAAATAATTCATTGACTTTCTTCTTTAATTCTTCATCAATTCTGGTTGCACCAAGTCTTTTAAGAAGGTCTTTGATATGAAGTAACACTGTACCGACAAACTGGCTACGCAATCCTTCTGCAATATCTTTCTTGTGCAGCAGTTCATTTAAAGCATACGTATTCTTTAATACTCTTTCTCTGTCATTTTGTTTATTTAAATAGAATAACGACTTATAGTGTTCCATTGAATCAAGTACCGTTTCATCTGGTAAGAAATGACTATCATCAATAAAAGATTTCCATACCTTTATCTTATTATTTTTAGTATTAGCAAGAATGCATATAATCTTCTTATCTGAATGCAACACTCTTTCTTCATCGAGATATTCTTTCAATTGTTCAATATCTGCATCAACAAAATTCTGTTTAGTTTCAACCAATACAACAAAGTCTTCATCTTCAAATCTTATATCTAACATGAAATGTTTAACTGTACGTCCTAAACATTGTTCTAGTTTGGCTTTAGAACCCGCTTCTACAACATAACTGTACTCACCGTTTTCAATATTTTCTGTATGAAAATTTTCTCCAATAATTTTTATAATCTCATATCGCTGCATTTTACACCTCAATAGTATAATAATAAAAATGGTCTCGAATTTAACCGACTAAAAAGTGTATCTTTAAACGTAATAAATTTGTTAAAAACATTCTGTAATATTGTCAAGCAGTTTAATTGTAAAATATCAAAAATATGTTATTCTAATAATATACATTATTTATTTTTTTTATTGAAAGTTTTTGTTTATTGTAATGTATTTTATCAGGTTCGGATTCCATCCTCTCTATACTCAAACCAACTGTTAAAAGAGATCAAACTGCAAGTGTAATTGTATATGACTACCATGCCAAAGAAATTCGTATTCCTATAAAAATAAAAGAGAGAATTACAACAAAAAATTGTCCAGAAGAAGGTAAAATCATTTATTTTGAAACAGTTTCCGACATAACCGTAAACAGAAAAACATACCCTGCAGGGACAGAGGTAAAAGCAAGAATTGAAACCGTTTCATTAAATAAAAAATTTGGCGTGCCGTCAGACTTAATTATTGGTATGTTTTCAATAGATAACAACCCTTTAAATGGTGAAATAAAGAGAATTGGTGCAAATCGTTCTTTATGGGTATATCCTTGCGTTTGCATTGGCAGTACATTTTTTGGAGCAGGAGCATTACTTGCTTTTATAAGAGGTGGACATGCAAAAATAAATTCTAAAGAAATATTCTATATTGGAATTTATGAAAAATAACATATAAAAAATTTACACAAAAGAACGGGGCGAACAAATTAAAATTTGTTCGCCCCGTCATTTAAATTCTAAAATTTAAATTATTGACCAAAAGCTCTTGTTGTAACTTTTTTGAAGCCTAAGATGTTTTTAGTTGCTTGGTCAGCGTGTGATAATGAGTTAATTCTACCATTTTGCATAGCTTGTCTAACACTGCAGTTGCCTAATGCAACAACACCGAAATAAGATGTGCAAGTTGCTGTACCCATTTTAGCTGGAGCAACAGAACCAGAACCTAATAATTGGTGAGTTGTATCTTGGTAAACGAAACCAAATGGTTCAGATGCTACTGCTGGCATAGCCATAACTGCTAATAAAGCTAATGTTGCGAATAATTTTTTCATGTCAAATCTCCTTTCAATAACTAATCCCGACATAAATTTAAACTAACGTTTAAGCTCTTACCTCATGTTAGCACCCTCAAAAAGGCATGGAATTTTAAATTTTTCTTATCGTTACAAATATTAATCCAAATGACACCTTTGTTAATATTTTGTAAAAAAAGCTAAAGTATTTATTTAAATCAACCGAATATAATAAACGTGAGGTATTAAGAATGTGATAGGGGGATATGTATGACCGATTCTATAAATATTAATGCACAAGGTGCTAAAAATAATAATAAGCAACAAAAAGCAGGTTCAGCTAAAACTCAATCAGACAAAGATATTGCTTTATTTGGAGATTATCAACCAGGAAAAGGTCCTTTAAAGCCAAAATCTAATGATTATAAATTTCCATCAATTTTTGATGGAAGCTTTGATTTCAAACCTAAAAACTTACCTTGGGATAAAAAACGACCTAACGTTCCTATTCCATACATAACAGAAGAAATGCGTCGAGAATACAATGAAAAAACTATTGTTGGATTATATAGAGGTTTAACGACTAAAAATAATACAAAAGACAATAGTGAGAATATTGTACAATTAGTTCATTGTATTGATTCAAGCAATTACAAATTAGCATTTCGTTCTTTTGAAGGTGCAGGAATTTCATTACCTGCATTAATCAATCAAACACCTAATTTAACAAACGCACAAAAGAAAGAATGTTTAAAATATTTGGTTGATTGCGGTAAAAAGACAGCCGATTATGGTCAACAACGTTCTGACGACGTTGTTCCAAACATGAAAGCACTGGTTGCTAAGTATGATGATAAAGCTGGACTTGACGCTATTAATATGAAACGTTTAGAAGCGGACTTCAAAAAGATTATAAACCGTTCTGACACGTTAAAAACAGCAATCCCAGCGATGCCTAACGGCAAAATTGACCAAAGCTTTAAACAAGGTCAAACAGGCGATTGCTGGTTATTAGCAGGTATCAAGTCACTTTCAATGACTCCACAAGGTCAAAAAATACTTGATAACGCCGTAAAAGTTGACAAAAACGGTAATGCAGTTGTAACACTAAAAGGTGTTGGCAAAACATACACAGTTACAGCAAGAGATTTAAAATGTTCTAATGAATTATCGACAGGTGATACAGATGTTAGAGCGCTAGAAATTGCTATGGATAGATACTTTAGAGAAACTGTTCCAAACGGTTCTGCGGATATCGACGGAAACACCGTTGGTAAAGCCTTAAAACTATTAGGCGACCCTAATAAGACTCAAGAACTTGCTGGAGCTAAAGGTGTTTATGCAGGTGTAAATTACTTATTCCAAGCTAAAATGAAAAACAAAGCCGCAGTTACGGGTATGTCTGGGAACATAAACCCTAACGACATTAAGGCATACAATGAAAAAGGTGAACGTGTAAAAATGTACAACGCTCACGCATATTCTATAAAATCTGTTACTGCAGATTCCATCACATTGATTAATCCGCATGACACAGCTCATACAATTACAATGTCAATGGAACAATATTTGTCACACTTTAACTTAATCGGTATTACAGATACATCTGGATTAAAATAATAAACGATAATAACAAAAAAGTGCGCGATTTAGGCTTTGCCTAAATCGCGCACTTTTTTATCAAATACTAAAACGCTGAACAAACAGAATCTATTATTCCACCGCCAATTACAATATCCTCATCATAAAATACTACAGATTGCCCCATAGCGATTGATTTTTGCATATTTTCAAAAACAACTTTAACATTTCCGTCATCAGCTGGTGAAATTATAACCTCTGTTGGTTCTTGTGTTGAGCGAATTTTTGCTTTACATTTTATTTCAGAATCAAGATTATCAATAGCAATCCAATTTAATTTTGTCGCAATTAAGGCATTGTTCATTGTTTTATCTTTAAATCCAACAACAACTTCGTTTGTTTCTTTTTTTAATTCAATTACATAAAGAGGCTCTGTTGAAGCAATTCCTAAACCTTTTCTTTGACCAATCGTATAATTCCAAATACCGTTATGTTTACCTAAAATTTTTCCATTTGTATCTACAATATTACCGATTTTGTCTTGAATTTGAAGAAGTTCATTATAATCACCCTCATAGAAATCTTGACTATCAGGTTTTTCAGCAACTTCTAAACCGTGAGATTTAGCTATATCACGAATTTCTTCTTTTGTATAATCTCCCAAAGGTAACATAATATTTGCCAACTGATCTTGTCTTAATCTATATAAAAAATAAGATTGATCTTTTTTAGGATTAATCCCACGTTTTAAGAGATATCTACCATTTTCAGCTTTTGAAATTCTTGCATAATGACCTGTTGCAAATTTATCAAACTCAATACCGTTTTCTTTAGCTAAATGAGGCAAAACATCAAATTTAATCAAAGAATTACACCAAATACAAGGATTTGGAGTTCTTCCAGATAAGTATTCTTTTTTAAAGTTATCTAAAACTATTTTTTCATATTGTTCCGCACAATCGAAAACATAAAATTCTATTCCAATTTCTTCACAAATTTTGCGTGCTTGTTCAATATCTTCCTTTTCATCAGGTCCTAAGCATGCTCCATGTGTTCCCTTTTTTTGAGGAAGTGCATTAATCTTCTCTTGAATTTCTTTATAAACACCGTCCTTGCCCCAAATAGCCATTGTTGCGCCAATAACTTCGTGACCTTGTTCTTTTAACATTAAGGCAGTTGTTGAAGAATCTACACCACCTGACATTCCAACTAATATTTTCATATATTTTTTCCTAATTCCGTATTTCCGAAAAAAATTATATCACGAAATATTTTTAAAGGGAGGAATTTGCTTTCAGCAAATTCCTCCCTTTTTTGTTAAGCGAGAGTGACTAAATTTTTCCTATAATCTTAATATATACTATTTACCAATTTCGGCAGCTTTTAAAGCCATTGATTTTGTAATATTCATAACAGCTAAGTTGGCTTCATAAGCACGTTGAGCCATCATAGCATCAGCGATATCAACCATAGCGTTTACGTTTGAGCTTCTGATATATCCATTTGCGTCTGCATCTGGGTGACCTGGTTTGTAAATTCTTTCACCTGGAGTTGGGTCTTCTACGATACCACCGTAAGAAACACCACCTTGTAATGCGCCAGTTGATGATAAACCAAAAGTACCGTCTTGCATGTTATTTAAAATAGCGCTGAACGAATCACCTTTAATTGTATTTAAAACAGGTATTTTTCTAACATAATTAGGAGTATCAATATTTGCGATATTCTTTGCGTGAATATCTAATCTGTTACCGTGTGCTTTTAATGCATTTGAACCTATATACATTGAATCTAATATGCCCATTTTATACCTCGCTTTTGTTTTAAATATTTCTTACAAAATATATATCGTTATCTTCCTACGTTAACTACAGTTTTCATCATAGAAATTACATTAGACATACGACGTGTTGCCATTGTGTAAATTAATGAATTTTCTTGCATACCGATTAACTCATCGGCTACGTTAACGCCTACGCCTGCATCTTGAGTAACAATCTTTGTTGAACCCATTTCTCTAGATAATTTAGTTTCCATAGGTCCATTTGCATTTCCTAAGTAAGATGCAAAATCAATATCTTGTCTAACGTAGTTTGGTGTATCCACGTTTGCAACGTTTTCTGTTAATAATTTTTGTCTTTTTGCAACTAATCCCAAGATTTGAGATGTTCTTGCAAAACTGTCAACTGGATTAAATGATACCATTTTTATTACCTCGCTATACTTTTCTAATTACAAACTATGATTCTCTGATGTTAATTGATTTGTTGTACATATCATCTGTTACTTTTAGAACTGACATACTCGCTAGCATTGAAGCGTTTAATCTTAACATATCGTTTACTGATGTATAGATGTTTGTATTAGAATTTTCTAAGTAATGTTGTTTGATGTAGTTATGATTTTTAACTAATTGTGGTTCGCCTGATTCAGAAGTTTGCCATACCCTGTTACCTTGTGAATCTTGTTGAAGTCCCTCGCAACAATCAAATTGAACTAGTGGAATTGTACCTAAACATTTGCCCTTGCTATCTTCTGCTGATTCATAAGAAAAAACTCTACCGTCTTCCTTGATTTGGAATTTGTAAATATTAGCAGGAATTTTAATACCAGCACCAACAATCCAATTGTCGTTAGTCATCAAGTAACCACCTTTACCTCTTTTGAAAGAACCATCTCGAGTGTAAGCAACTTCACCGTCTGGTGATACGATTGGAACAAAACCCTCACCGTCGATTGCTATATCGTAAGGATTACTTGTAACCTTTAATGATCCTTTTTGGTAATCAGTTCTAACTGTACCGCTAACATAACCGTCATCTGATAACATTTGTTCAAAACGAACTGCTTTATAACCATTTGTACTGTAGTTTGCAAAGTTGTTACCAACGTAACCTAATCTTTCAAACATGCTACTTGCGTTATTAATATTTTTTCTAATTATTCCTTGTAAGTTATACATAATTATTACCCTCGCTTAAAACTTATTCTCTATGCTTGACCTAATTGACTTATTGTTTTTTGTAGATTTGAATTTTCTATTAAAAACATTTGTCTGTTTGCTTCGAAAGTTCTTTTTACTGGCATCAAGCTCATAAATTCATTTTGTAAAGCAACGTTTGAAAATTCGCTGTATCCTTGTTGAACTTGTGGATTTATAATACCTGCACCGTTTTGATCAACAATACCAAGATTTGCAACATGTTTTAATTTTTTAGTTTTTCTATCTAAAACGCTGATTGCACCTCTTGTGTTAACAACTACGTCTTTAGGACTTTTAGGGATAATATCAAATTTGATAGGAACACCTGTGTTTGATAGAACTTGGTTACCTTCTAAATCTAAGAAGTTACCGTCAACATCAACTTTAAAACGACCGTCACGAGTCATTCTGATACCATCTGGAGTTTGAATTTGGAAATAACCTTTTGAAGCCATCGCTAAATCTAAAGGATTATCAGTCATGCTCAATCTACCAACAGTATCATCAACAACAGTTGATAAACCATCAACACCAAGGAATTCAGTAAAAGAAGATACAACAGCTTCTTTACGTTGATAACCAACTTTGTCAAAGCCATTAACGTTATCACTTACGTTTGCCATCAAAGCTGTTTGAACTTGCATGGCACGAATAGCTGTTTTCAAACCATTTTCGTTAAGTTGTACACCGCCGTTTATTCTCATAATACCGTCCTCGCTTATTTGATATATTAGTATAGTCGGATAAATTCAAGTAAATTTAGAGTAAATCGTATGAATATCATCTATTTGAATGACTTCATTAAACTTTATAAGGATTTTTTTTCAAAAGTCAAAATTTTCAGTTGACAGAAAATTTTTTCTCTATTATAATTGATTATGTCATCAGACACGCCGGCATAGCTCAACGGTAGAGCAACGGTTTTGTAAACCGTAGGTTGTAGGTTCGATTCCTATTGCCGGCTTGTTTCTTAGATAGAGGTTGAACTCTTTAACACCATGCCTTTGTGGCGCAGGGGTAGCGCACTCCCTTGGTAAGGGAGAGGCCACGAGTTCAAATCTCGTCAAAGGCAAGTTAGACATGGGTCGGTGGCCGAGTGGCTAAAGGCAACAGACTGTAAATCTGTCGACGCGAGTCTACGGTGGTTCGAATCCACCCCTGCCCAAATTTTACAAAAACCTTAACAACATCAGTTGTTGAGGTTTTTGTTTTATGTATTTTATTGAGTGCTTTGATTATTACAGATGGTGCGATTATTTCGGGCAGTCCATTTTGAAATTTTGCTCCGAAAGAGTGCCGAAAAATTAGAAAAAAAATTTTTTCAAAATTCCTGTGACATGAAAAATTTTAATTGATTCAAAACAGACATAGGTCATTCTTGGCAAGATTAAATCGAGCCTTAGAAGGACGAATGCAAAATACTAACATTCCAGCAATCTCCGATTGCGTAAGAATGTTAAGTGTTGTTGCCAAAGGTCGGAATTGATGTTCCAATTTTTCTGATTGCAATGTAATGTGTCAGTACCATGGCGGATTTTGACAAGGCTGAGCAAAGCGAACGCCGTCCCTGTGAAAAATCTGACGGAATGAAGTTTTTACGAAAGGAAAAACGTAATGGAGTGCAAAGATTTTGAACCGTCAATAATCCAAGACAATGAAAATGAATGTATAAATATAAGCAAAGCTTTTAGCTCCTCACTCTTTGAAAAAGCTGATGCAAGCATCGCTCTTAACTCGTTCGTCCCTATAAATAGAATAGCAGAAGCAAAAGGTTTGAAAAGTAATCGTTCACTTCGTTTAGAAATCAACAAACCGGAAAGTAAATATGTTGTTCGTGAAGTTAAAGTTAATGGGGAAAATTAGCATTAGTATATGGTGAACACAGATTAGGTAAAACTCACTCTGTAATTTGTTGGGCAACAAGAAATGACACCGTTTATGTCAGAGCTCAAAATAAAATGACAAGCAGATAGCTACTGGAATGCTCAAAAATGTGAAAATATACGAGGATAAAGTAACAAGCGAAAAGCTCATGTCAAAAGCGACAAAACCTAAAGGCTTAACACCTGAAGTTATAAGGGAAATTGAAGAGAAAATATTAGGAATAACTTATGAAGATTAATTATTTTAATCTATAACTATTTTTTGTTATTTTTTATATTAAAAATAAAAAATACAGCATAAGACCATAAAAGTCCGCCACCGAATACCAAATATAAAATTAAGGCATATTTAATAGGATTTTCGACATTATTTCCTGTCTTATAAAATAAATATGCAAATGTAAACCATATTATTTCTAATACGAGCAGAATTGGTACTATAAATCCCTTTGTATCTTTATTTTTAATATCATTCTGCAACCAATGTGAAACATAATGTTCAGGATATTTACTTATTATATATTTGTATATTTGAATTAGTATAATAGGTTTTAATATCCAATTAATTACTGAAAAAATTAGTGCTAAACCCATACCTACTATTGCAGCCTCAGGGAAATTTATTATAATATCATAATTAGCTAATATTGAAATAATAACTAAAATTAAAAATAATAATAACCAATATAATACATTAAAATATAATGCAATATTTAATATAATGGCAATAATTAATGGTTTATTATTTTCTTTATCCATAATAATTTTCTTTTACTGTAGCAATTATAACATAAAACTATAATTTATAATCAATAAACCATTTTATCCACTGTTCAAGAGGAATTTTAACATTAATAATTGTATAATATGGTATTGAATTACCTCTATTTTGCTCATTTCTTCCAAGTATTACAATCGGTCTATTATCAAACTTGTTAAAATCATAAGTATCCAATAATACTGAAATAATGTTTCCATTTTCATCAATATACGCATACACTATATCTATTTTATTAACTGGATTCTAATACAATATGTAAAATCTATTTAAAAGATACTCCTAAATTGAGACAATATTATTATGATTATAAGTGTTTTCGCCAGACAAAAATCAGGCTAGATAGCCTCAATTTTGCTTTAAAATATATTAAATCTTGAGATATAGACTTTAAATTTTATAAGTACAACAATTTGCGAGAAGTTGAAATTAAAAATAAGAAAATGATATTTGTTTATGAGTATTGTTTGAGTAAAGTTTTTTTAAAGAGTTTATGTCCACCCAACAATAGTATAACAGAAGAAAATGAAATTGAATTTGTGAAAAAACAAAATTTAAATTATTTCAAAGTTAAATAATCATACAATAATAACATATAATTTGTTATTTAAAACATATAAATTAATATAACTTTTTGCCTGAAATAATCAAACTATCTGTTACAAGAAATCATTTCATGTGTTCTTTTACACGAAACTCGTCTGAGCAAATAGCCTTGTTTGAGCGCTAATTTGAGTGAAACGAAAATTAAAAGCGAAAATGCAAAGGCTATGCGTACCCGAATAATCCAAGACGCGGATTTTGCGTAGGCTGAAGCGAAGCGGAACGCCGAAATAGCGAGGACATAGCGAATGACAACGCTAGTGAAATGAGCAACTTGTCCGAGTGAAGCAATAATCCAAGACAGCGCGAACGAGCTGAGGGCGGAGACTTGAATGTTGAATAAAGAATTTATGAAACATTCAATCGAATACCCATTAAACGCGAGTGAGCAAGAAAATCCACCCCTTTTCTTTCAAGAGTAATCTTGGGGATTTTTTAGTGTTCGGGGTGATTCAAACCAAAATCGATGATTAAACTTTTAAATTTGATATACGAGGTTTAATACAGTGCCGACTTTAATATTAGTTTATACAGTTAAAGATTTAACAATTGCAGCAACACCTACACGATTATCTCTTGCAGAAGCGTTATAGTCGCCATCACTAACAAACATACCGCCAGAATATCTATCTGTTCCAGCCCAAACATAAGGCGATTGCAAACCGCGTTTTCTATATCCAAGACCGTTATATCTTTCTGCAAATTCAAGCAAGTCATCTCGCTTATTGAAATTATATTTACTTGGATTGTTATCTTTTAAAGCATCAATTGCTGCCTCAGTCCAATCTGTAAAGTATTTACCCTTAGGAACTTGTTTTGTAACATGTCCTAACTTTTCACCGTTGTGCAAATACGTATTAAACTTGCAACCACCTTCTCTATAGTGAATTGCGCAGATTAACTCAGCAGGAACACCTGTTGCAGCCTCAACTTCTTTATATTTTGCTTTATTTTTAGCGTAAATTGTTTTAATATTATTTAATTCTTTTTGATTTTTATTGGTTAAACTAAAATTAACGTCTGAAAAATTATACCTTGACTTACCAGAAGACATTGAAAAGCCTTGTCCAAACGGATTAAACCCTTGAAGTGCCATAGGTGAAAAGTTAAATGCAGGCATCATTGTCATTGGCATGCTATTCATATTATATAAACCGCCCATACTACTCAAACCACTCATCGCGAATGGATTATTAAATATAGTAGCGTTGCTCATATCTATTTGACCGCCTAAATTCATACCCATAGGGTAAGCACTGAATAGATTATAATCCAAGCTACTAGCTAGTGGCATTTGCAATTTGTTTAAGCCACCCATTTGTGCCATATATAACCCCATATTAAGATTTTGCATGGAATTGTCGCTATTAAATCCAGTCATGGATACTCCTAATTTAGACCTACACATCTATTATACAGTATAAACTTCAAAAATTGAAGTATTAACACTACTAACAGATAGGACACAGTGCGTCCCATGATATAAAACATTCTAACTACCAAAAATTGCCTAAAAATAAATTTTTGTAAAGTTCTACATGGATAAAATTTAAAATTTACAAAAAACTGATTAAATTTGTTAACTTTCATTCATATTCTATAAAATCATGTCAATTTATTTCTGCTCCAATTCTTTATCTATATATAGATTGGTTTAAAACAAAGGAATATTGTGATTAATTTATTAGGTTTAAAAAGCGCAATTAAACCTGCTAAAACAATTCAGAACACTTCTATAGACGGCTTTAGATATGCGAAATCTACTCAAAAGCCCGATGTTTTTGTACGCAATTCTGCCACTTGTCCAATCAATTTTACTGGGAAATCAAATAGGTTAAAAGAATACAAAAAAGTCACTGACGATTTAAACCAAACGGCTCAAACTGCTCAATCTTCGTTAAACAATCAACTTGCAACAGAGGGCTGGTCAGGTAAAACCGCTGATGCAATCAGCATTTTATGGAACTCTAAAAACAGAGCAACCCTAGTTCAAGCCGACATTGACAGTTACAAAGAACAAGTCAATGAACTCGATAACTCTATAAAAGACGACAAATTTAATGAAAAATTTAAAGAAATGTTTGACGTTGACTTTAATCATGCAAATATTGTTCGATACAAAAACAAATCAAAACAATTTGAATCAGCTTTAACTGCTGATTGTATTGCTAAATATACTGATGAAAAACTTTCAAAAAACATTGAAACATTTAATAAACTATCTGGCAAATTACAAGATTTAAACGAATTCAAAACCAATCCATACGCAACATCAGGTTCAATGCCTTACTACAATCACTTTACATCTAAAGATGAAATCTTCGAAAATATGGAAAATTCTTTAGTTGAAGTTTTGGGTGACAAAAAAGTTTTAGACAAAATTTTAACAGCTAATGGCATAAATACTGAATGTGCAAGTAAAGAAGATAAATACAAAATGTACGGTCTTTTATCTAACATTATTGTACAAACAGCTAAAACATCTTATGACAAATGCCTAAAGGGTCAAACTTTAGCTCAAATAAAGGAAGATTGCGATAAATCTTATAAAAAGGCGTTCGGAACAAAAAATGACATTATCGAACGAGTTGATAAATATAACGCTTCCCAAAAAGCTGGCGCAGCTTGCGTTAAATTTATCGCAAACGTAGTATTAAACACACTTGGACCTGGTTCTGTTTTAGCAAGTTGCGTTTATAGTGCTGGAAAATCAATTGTTATGGACGTTGCTGACGCAAAAACAAAAGATGTTGATAGAGATTTAGATTTAAAATCAATTGCTATCAATGCTGGTTTAAACGGTGTTAGCGGTGTTGTAAATAGAATTATTGTAAATGAATATGCAGGCGAAGTTGCTTCAAAAATTCTAGCTGGCAAGGCAACCACTAAAAATATCGGAACAATCCTAAGAGATTTTGTTGTTAAAGAAATTATCAGCAAAGAGGGCGTAAAACTTCCAGCTTATGCAGTAGAAGAAATTGTAAGCGCAGTCACAAAAAAAATTGCTGGCATCAGCTCATCTGAAAACAATTCTGGACTAAGTCAAAAAGAATTAGAAAATGCGATGGCTGTAATGCTAGAAGAAATATCACTTAATGCCATTGAAAGCAAAAAAGAACAAACCTCTAACAACGCAAAAAAGCAATAAATTTTATCCCATAATATAGCCAATAAGAGTAACGACAAAAGAGCATTTTTAATTTAATCTTCATACAAAAAGGAGGATTAAATTATGAGTATGTTTTGCTACCAATGCGAACAAACAGTAAACGGAAAAGGCTGTACAGTTATGGGAGTTTGCGGTAAAAAGGAAGATACGGCAAACCTTCAAGATGAACTTTTAAGTTACTTAATTAATATCGCCATCGAAAATAATCAATGCGAGAAAAAGACAGACGCATTAATTAATGGGTTATTTATAACAATTACAAACGTAAATTTTGACAACAAATTTATTGAAGAAATTTTAGCCAAAATAAAACAAGACTTTCCAACCACACATAGTTTTGACATAAAAACTCTTTGGAATGAAGCAAATGAAGATATAAAAAGTTTAAAATCAATGATTTTATTTGGCTTAAAAGGTATGGCAGCATACGCACATCACGCCAAAATTTTAGGATATAAAAGTGAAATTGTAGACAGTTATTTTTATGAGGGTTTACAAGTTATCGCAAAAGAATTAAGTCTTGAAGAACTTGAACAATTTGTATTAAAAACAGGTGAAATAAACCTAAAATGTATGGAATTATTGGACAAGGCAAATACAGAAACATATGGAAATCCTATTCCAACAACAGTGAGTACAAATATTGAGGCTGGTCCTTTTATTGTTGTATCAGGACATGACTTGAACGATTTAGAGTTATTATTAGAGCAAACAAAAGATAAAGGAATAAACATTTACACGCACGGTGAAATGCTACCTTGTCACGCATATCCTAGATTAAAACAATACACTCATTTAAAAGGTAACTTTGGTACAGCATGGCAAAATCAACAAAAAGAATTTGCAAATATTCCAGCTCCAATTTTATTTACAACAAACTGTATTATGCCAGTACGTGAGAGCTATGCAGATAGAGTTTTTACAACTTCTGTTGTTTCTTATCCTGAAGTAAAGCATATCAACAAAGACAAAGATTTTACACCACTAATTGAAAAATCTATTGAACTAGGAGGATATAAAACAGAACAAAAACAAACAGGAATAAACGGGGGAAATGTTTTAACTGTTGGCTTTGGACATAACACTGTTTTATCATTAGCCGATAAAATTATTGATGAAATAAATAAAGGAAAAATTCGACACATCTTTCTTGTTGGAGGGTGTGATGGAGCAAAAGTCGGCAGAAATTATTACACCGACTTTGTAAAACTAACTCCTCCAGACTCATTGATATTAACTCTTGCTTGTGGCAAATATCGATTTAATGACCTTAATTTAGGCAACATAGACGGAATACCTAGAATATTAGATATGGGTCAATGTAACGATGCTTATTCAGCAATAAAAGTTGCAAGTGAACTTGCAAAAGCTTTTAATTGTTCTGTTAACGAGCTTCCATTATCGTTTGTTTTGTCGTGGTATGAACAAAAAGCCGTATGTATTTTATTAACCCTTTTATATCTAGGAATTGAAAACATCAGACTTGGTCCAAGTTTGCCTGCATTCATTTCACCAAACATATTGAAAGAATTGGTAAACAAGTTCAAAATCAAACCGATTACAACACCTAGAGAAGATTTAATTGACATTCTTGGATATATAAATTAAACATAAAATTAAGGGCGGATTTTGCAAAGCAAAATCCGCCCTTTTGTTTTCCTTTTCCTTTTTTCCTTATGTAAAACTAATAATTTCGTTAAATATTTTAATTGCGAACTTATCTGTCATCGCAGAAATAAAATGAATTACAGCCTGCCTATATGATTTTTGATCTTTGTAATCGTAAACAACTTTGTTATCGCACTGCATTCTTTGTTTTTCTGCTAAATCAATTTCAGTATATCTAATTAACCATTTTCTGAAATATGAAGTTAAAGTCGGATATAGTCTATCATCTTTATCCAAAGCTCTTAAAATATCATCACAGAAATAAGTATCAACTTTTTCAAATATTGTTTCAATGATAAGTCTTGCATATTTTTTGAACGGTTTAAGTCTATCGTGACCACAGATGTTTTCTGTATTGTAGGCTTTAATAATTCTCATCATATCAAATGTTGAATCAGTAAATTTCAATCCTTCTTCTACCGTAGAATTTTGACATAAATCACGGATAAAGTAATAAGTTAGAATATTTGTACTTACATTTTGAAGTTTTTCATTTGGAAAAGCTCGCTGAATAATATGTTCTAACTCTTTCTTTTGATCTTCTGTCAAAATATTGTAGATTAAAGCATCTTCAATATCTCTACCTAGATATGCGATTGTATCTGATAATTTTACAACACAGCCCTCATATGTAAATGGAGCTAAGTGACTTGCAAACTGAATTTCTGACAAATCACAAAATTCATCTCTTGGTTTTAAAACTTTATCATTTACTTCGCCACAGTGGCAAACAATACCATCACGTACTGCGTATGTAAGATTTAAATTTTGTTGATGACCCTCATAATCAGGTAAAGTTTCTAGATTATCCACAAAATTCAAACTGTTACCCTCATGCCAAAAGCGTTTTTGAATACCGTATTTTAAAACAATATCATTCAAAATATATTCGCCTTGATGACCAAATGGAGCATGCCCTAAGTCGTGTCCAATTGCAATTGCGTTAACAAGTTCAAGGTTCAACTTTAAAACTTTTGCGATTGTTTCTGCAATTGAAGCAACGTGGCATACGTGTTCAATACGAGTACAAATATGATCATTGTCGGTAGCAAAGAATACTTGCGTTTTGTTTTTCAAACGTCTATACGCAGTTGAATGAAGTATTCTATGTTCATCACGTTCAAATGGCGAACGCTTATCATAATCTGTTTTGTAAATTTCAGTCATACGAGAAATAGCTTGCTCGTACTTTGGATTTCCTTTTACGATAGCAACCTTTGAAAAATCATCAATGTGCTCTAATTGTTTGTGTATTAAATTTTCAGTCATATCAAAAGTATATATTATTTATTTACATAAAAAATGCTTCAAATATATGAATTTTACAATCATGTAACATTATTGAAATATAATAGCAAATATTTTTTTCTTCAATTGTTTAAAATACTATAACTAAAAAAGAAGGGATATTCATGCATTACAACAAAGGTATTAACAACAAAACATTAAAAATGAACACTGGTGATGTTCTGAAAACTTACGACAAAAATGGAAACGGTCTTGATAAAAAAGAATTAAAAGACCTAATAAAAAATTCTATTACAATATTTGCTAAACCTTTTGTTAAAGACAAACATATTAACAATATTTACGATAATTTTGACACAAATAAAGACGGAGTTATTTCAGAAAAAGAAATGGATTCTTATTTAAAACAGAATTATGGAATTGATTTAGAAACAGCAAAGGGCATGAAAGTTAAAGATTTGTCTGATGCAATTTACAAAGCAGATCAAGCTAAAAAGAAAAAATAAATTTTAAAGGTGCCTTGGACAAAATCCAAGGCACCTTATTGTATTCAAAGATTTACATAATATAATAAATAGTGTAAAAAATACATTTAAAAACAAAGGTTATATTATGCTAAAAAGAAAAAGAAATAAAACAAAAATTGTTGCAACGCTAGGACCTGCTAGTTGCGAAGAAGAAATCATTGAACAACTTATGCTTTCTGGCGTAACAATGTTCCGCTTAAATACATCTCACAATACAGCAGAAGAACACGCAAAAACAATTGAAAAAATTCGAACAATTGAAAAGAAATTAAAAGTATTTATTCCAATATTAGTTGACTTACAAGGTCCTAAAATTAGAGTTGGAAACTTGATTAAACCAATTCCATTAGAAGTTGGTATGGAATTAGTTTTAGAATACGGCTTAGAACAAACAAATCCAGATATCGTACCAGTTGATTACAAAGGTATTGCAGACGACGTTCATGAGGGCGAATGCATTTTACTTGATGACGGAAAAATCAAAATTCAAGTAACAAAAAAAGAGGGCACAAAAGTTTACGTAAAAGTTTTACACGGCGAACTTTTAAAACCTCGTAAGGGGATAAATGTTCCTGGAGGAACAGGTAGTGTTTCAGCTATCACAGAACGCGATGTTGAGTTTATTAAATTTGCAGTAGCGCACGAAGCCGACTATATTGCACTGTCTTTTGTTAGAGATAAAGACGATGTCTTATTAGCGAAAAAATACATCAGTCACTTTGGTGCAGATATTCCTGTAATTTCAAAAATAGAAAAACCAGAAGCTGTTGATAACATTGAAGAAATTCTTGATGTAACAGACGCGGTAATGGTAGCTAGAGGTGATTTAGGTATTGAATTGTCACCTGAAAAAGTGCCAATGGTTCAAAAGAAAATTATTGAATCTTCATTTAAACATAGAAAAACTTGTATTGTAGCAACTCAAATGCTTGAATCAATGATTGAAGAACCTATCCCAACAAGAGCTGAAGCCTCAGACGTTGCAAATGCAATCCTTGATGGTGCTGATGCAGTAATGCTTTCAGGAGAAACAGCAATGGGCAAATATCCTGTAGAAGCTGTTAAAATGATGGCAAAAATTGCGAGAAACGTAGAAGATAGTTCATTTTGTAATTATAACTTAAATTTAGATATGAATGAAGATTATGAACCAACGCCTCAAGCAATTGCTGACGCAGCAGTTAAAATGGCTGATTTCTTAGGAGCAAAAGCAATTTTAGCTTTCACTCACACAGGTTACACAACAAGATTGTTATCAAAATTAAGACCTAAAGTTCCAGTAATTGCTGTTTCTGACATGGAAAAAACTTGCAGAAAATTGAACTTATACTGGGATATACACCCATATCTAAAAAATTGGGACGTTGATTTGACAGACAACTTATTAAAGAAAATTGATAAACTTTTACACGAAAAAACAGACTTTCAAACTGATGACAGAGTTATTATCATTGGTTCAATTCCTAAATTAATCACTGGAAGAACAAACTTCGTAAGAGTACACAGAATTGACGCTCTTATCAACAAATAAGGAGAAAAAATGAACGATTTAAATTTTACAGTGTACAAAGAAAAATGCATAAAATGTAACTTGTGCAAAAATGATTGTCCAGCAAAGGTTATTGAAACAGATATTGACGGATACCCTTGCAGTAGCGCTCACAAATGTACAGCTTGCCAACACTGTCTTGCAATTTGTCCACAAGGCGCGATATCAGTTTTTGGAAGAAACCCTGATAATTCCGCACCTTATAGACATTCTGTAAACTCTGATGACTTGATGAATTTAATTGAAAACAGAAGAAGTTGCAGACAATATAAACGTGAAAACATTGACCGCGAAAAAATGAAAAAGTTGAAAAATATGCTTAACTGGGCTCCAACTGGTTGCAATTTTAAAGACCTACATTTTTCAATAGTTGAAGATATCAATGTAATGGACTCAATCAGAGAAGATTTATACGCCGATCTAGGGAAATTAGTTAAATTTATACCTACTCATAAAAAAATTCAAAAGTACAAAAATGCAATTTTGAATAAAGAAGATTTCGTATTTAGAAACGCTCCTCACGTGATTGTTGTATCAGCAAACAAAAACGCACCTTGCAAAGAAATCGACCCTATTATTGCTTTGAGTTACTTCGAACTATATGCACAAACACTTGGACTTGGTACAGTTTGGTGTGGTTTAGGTTATTGGACAATACCATTAAGCAAAAAAGTTATGAAGCGATTAGAAATACCAAAAACTCATAAACTTTCTTATGTAATGGTATTTGGAAATCCTGCAATTGAATACAAACGAGGAATTCAACCTGATTATTACGAAATGACAACTGTAAAATAGGCTAAATAATGAAGAAAATACTTAACTTTAAATATGCAATTTTATTCTTAATTTTAGGGTTAGGTATTTTCTTTTATCCTTATTTTTTCAGCGACTTTAATGCTTTAGCTGGAGATTACATTGATTCAAGGTATCTAAATTACTTTTTAGAACATTTTTGGCAGTTCATAAATCAGATTTCACCACACCAATCCTTGTGGGATATTCCTATGTATTACCCATCTAAAAATACTCTTGCAACTTCTGATTGCTTATTTGGATTAGGTTTGATATATGTACCCTTAAGGTTTTTATTTAGTAATTATACATCTTTTATGCTGACCATCATCACTCTTTGCATACTGAACTTTGTAAGTTTTTACTACTTATTAAAAAAATATTTTCAATTTAACGATATATCTTGTGCATTTGGTAGTTTTATATTTGCATTTTGTCTATTTAGACAAGAACAGTTAAATCACGCTCAACTTTTAAGCCAATTTTTAACAATTGTAGGCATAATTTTCTTTTTAAAAACTAATAAAAACAAAGTTTATTCTTACATTGGAACATTTTTTATCGCATTACAACTTTATACAAGTTTTTATCTATGTTGGCTACTATTTTTAGCAATCGGATTGAGCGTATTAATTTTATTATGCATAAAAGATTACAGAAAAAAACTATTTTATCTTATAAAAAATTATTATGATATATTAATAGGAAATTTAGTATTTTTTATAGTTTTAATTGCACCTTTAACTTATCACTACCTACAAAATGATTTTCTAAAATTTCCATTTGAAGTTATAAAAATAATGAAGCCCACACTACTAAATGGGATACTAAACAACAGTTTTTTAGATAATTTCTTATTCTTTCATTCTACAACATACAAAAGTGACACTCTTTACGGAATTGGACTTTTTACAACCCTTGTTCTAATTTACGGAATAACTAAATTAAAAAAACATAGAAAATTTTGTATATCACTAATTGTAATTATTTTAGCTATTATGAACTGTGAATTTATTCAAAGGTTTATTTACAACTATATCATAGGTGGAGGTGCAATCAGAGCATACATCAGATGTTATAACATCATACTACCTTTATTTGCAATAATTTTAGCAGATATCATTCAAAACACGAAAAAAAATAATATTAAATACTTGATTGTAACTTTTGTATTATTAGAACAAATTTCAATGTTTCCATTATTTAATTGGACAAAAATCGGCGCAGAAAATAGAATAAACAGTTATACCGTTCCAAAAACATGTAACGTAGTGTTTTTAAATTACAACAAAATTACATCAAATGACAAAGAATTAGATAAATATGAAATAGATGGAATGTGGCTAGCATTAAGAAACAACATTTACACAGTACACGGATATGGAGCTTCAATGCAACAACGAAAATACGTTAAATTACAGCCAGAATGTGTTTTGGATATAAAATAAAATAAAAAAAAGCGCGACTGAATGTCGCGCTTTTTTACCACCAACTTATGCCATTGGTTTTAAAGAATTTCTGTAGATTGCTTCAACAACTTCTTTGCCATCACCAACAGGTCCGATAGCAAGTAAGCCAGCTAAAGATGGAGTTTCATAAGTTAATTTAACTAACTTTTCAACATCTGCTTCTGTGAAGCCTTCATCTTCTAATTTTTGAGGCACGCCAACTGATTTCAACCAGTTTTCAACGCCTTTAGCAGCCTTGTCAGCTTCTTCAGGTGCGCCAGTTAAACCATCAACTAATGGAGCTAAAACATCTGCTAAAACGTATGATTGTTTTGCATAGATTTCTTTAACTACAGCAGGTAACAACATAGCTAAACCTAAACCATGTGATAATTCAGGTTTTACACCACTTAGAGGGTGTTCTAAAGCGTGAGTATAGTGTAATAAGCCGTTATCAAAACTTACACCACCCATCATAGCAGCGTATGCTAAGAAGTATCTAGCTTCTAAATCTTCTGGATTTTCGATTGCTTTTGGCAAATATTTAGCAACTAAAGCAACAACTTCTTTTGCTAAAGTAATTGCATATGGTGAAGCAACTGTTGATGTAGCCGCTTCAACAACGTGGTTAACAGCGTCGATAGAAACGTAACGAGTTTGTTTTGGTGACAATTTAACCATTAAAGCAGGGTCGTCAATTGCATAAGTTGGATAAATGCAATCGTAAGCAATAGCTGGCTTAAAGTTCTTTTCAGGAACAGTAACTACTGCAAATCTGTTTGTTTCTGTACCTGTACCGTGAGTTAGGTTAATTGAAACGATTGGAGCTGCTTTTTCTGGAGTGAATTTAAATTCGTAAATATCGTTTGCATCTTTGTCTGGATATTCAAGTAAGATAGCTACTGATTTACCAGCATCTGTTGGAGAACCGCCACCAATAGCCAAAACTGCTTTTGCACCAAATTCACGAGCCATTTTAGTTGCATCGTTAACGTGGTGAGTTGTTGGGTTTGGAGTAACTTGGTCAAAGTTTACATAACCAATACCGTTTTCTTTTAAAGCTTTTTCAATTACGTCCCAAGCTCCTGTTGCTTTGTAAGCATTTCTACCTGACATAACGATTACTTTATCTACATTTTTAGCTTTTAAAGCTTTTAAAATATCATCAATTTTTTGAATAGCACCTACACCAAAATAAACAGTGGTGCGAGTTCTAATCTCTTTTACATCATTAATGTTAATGTTCTTTTCCCACATGGTAATTCTCCTTCTTTTTATATTAACAAATATATTATTTGCTAAACAAAAACGGTTGTAAAGGGTATAAAAAAATCACGATTTAATCATCTTTTTAACTTATTCTACTCGATTAAATTATATGTTAAATTTTAAGTATGTTTGAAAATAATATAAAAGTAATAGAAAAGGTCAATCCTACCCTAGCATACAAAATCAAGAACATAAGTATTCAAGAAGCATCTAAAGATATTGGGGCAATAAAAAACGAAAACGGCGAATATATTTTAACAAAGAATAAAAAATATATTGATGATACACCAAGTCCTTTACAATCGGCAAAAGAGATTTTTGCTCAACAAATAAAATCAGCAGAATTTAGACATGATTTTATTGTTATATTTGGTCTAGGTTTGGCTAATTTATTGGATTACACTCATTCAATGAGTATAACTTCGCTTGTTTTATTTGAACCAGACTTGAATATTTGGCGATTTACTTGTGAATACGTTGATTTAACTAAATATTTTGAAGACGGTAGACTTTTTGTTAGTTCAAATTTAACAGAATGCACAAATTACATTAGTGAAAAATATCTTCTTGACGACAAAATTGAATTTGTCTATCTAAAGAATTATGTTTTACAACACCCAAGCGAATTTACAGTTTTAACCGAGAGAATTTATCAAGCTTGCCAAGAAAAGATTATAGATATGAACACTATAAAAAAGATGTCTAAAGTTTGGACAAGCAACGTTTTTACTAATTTGAAGACTATTGAAAATCAATATCCAGTAAATTTACTTGCAAATAAGTTTGCAAATAAGACTGCGCTTATTTTAGGTGCTGGTCCATCTTTAAAAGATAATATCCAACAAATAAAAGAAAATCGAGAAAAATTTGTTATTTTTGCAGTCCATAAAACCTTGGATACTCTCAAAAATTACGGAATAACTCCAGATTTTTGTATTATTGTTGACGCACAATTTATAGAACAGTCAATAACAAAAGATTTTGAGTTTATAAAAAATATACACTTAATAAGTGATATAAAATCTGACACTTATGCGAGATTCTTACCTTTTAAAAGACAGTTCACGTATTATTCGGAAAACAATTTGCTTAGTGAAAAACTATACGAAAAAACAAACTTAACAAAACAACTACCTACAGGAGGAACTAGTACAATTTGTGCATATAACTGTGCTAAATTTTTTGGAGTTAAAAATATCATATTCGCAGGCTTAGACTTAGCATTCAAAAACGATACCGCATACTGTGATGGCAAAAATGTTATAACTACATCTCAAACGAAAGTCACTATTCAAAATTTAACTGTGGACACGGTTGAAGTTAAAAGTATTACTGGTGAATACATAAAAACTAGAAAAGATTATGCTTATTTTATTAAACAATTTGAGCAATTATTTGCAAAAGATAGAAACTTAAACATTTACAATTTAAGCTCTTTTGGTGCATTTATAAATGGAATGAAATATGTAAAAGCTGAAGAAATTTTTCCAGAACTTGAAACACTTGAAAATGCGAATACAATTTTAGAAAAAGAACTTGAAAACAAGGAATATATACCTAACTTAATCAAAGAAAAAAGCCTTGAAATATTAAAGGAAGAAGATAAAAAACTTGCCCCAATAGAAGAACTTATTGACGAGTGGTTTGAAATGTATGCTCAGCACCCATCATGCTTTGATTACGCCTCAAATATCATAACAAAAATCACATCAACAATGTTACTAGAGGAATATATCCAAATTGAACTTCTACGTTTTACAAAACTTGTTTTATCCCAAAATACAGAAGAAAAGCGTACGTTTGCGGTAAATTTATTTACACTTATTAAAAACTACTCGCGCATTTTACATAACTTAATATAGAATAAAAAAGCACTGAAGTTATGCTATAATTGATACATTATGAAAGATATCAAAGATTTATTTAAAACAGCAGTTGACAAAATTAAAACAGTGGTCGAAAAAGAGGATATACCTCTAGCTGATGCTTATGCACAAATGGACGCAGAGCTTGAAGAAGCTGAAAAAGCTTACGGCAAACCATTATTTCCAGATGATGGAGATAGAATTTCGATTGAAGAACACTACTTAAAACTATTTGGTTTTGATTCAAAAGTAAGTTTTGATGAAATTAAAGCTCGTCACGAAGAATTAGTAAAAAAATTCAACCCTGAAAATTTTGTAGGCGATGAAGAAAAACAAAAAAAAGCTTTATCTAAAATTGAAAAAATAAATAAAGCATATCAATATTTTGAAGAAAAATACAATAATAATCACGAAGAGGAGTAAATAATGAACATTTTTCAAAAATTATTCAAAGTTTTACAATCATTTATGCACGCATTTGTAAACCACATTCAAGATCCTATCTTAATGGCAGAACAAGCTATTAGAGATTTAAAAAAAGATTACGATGCAAGCATGAAGAATCTTGCTGAGGTAAAAGCTCTTGCTATTGAAGCAAAAGAAGTTATTGCACAACAAACAGAAGTTGCAAAAGATTATGAAAGAAAAGCATTAGCAATCGTACAAAAAGGACAAAATGGTGAATTAGACCAAGCTAAAGCCGACAGATTGGCTTCAGAAGCTTTAAAGAAAAAACAAATTGCTATTGAAATGATAAAAAAATCATCACTAGATGTTAAAAACTACGAATCAATGGCTAACACAATGGAAACAAAAATTGAAAATCTAAAACAACAAATCAACCATTGGGAAGGCGAAGTAAAAACTCTAAAAGCTCGCCACAAAGTTGCAATTACATCTCAAAAAATCAATAAACAAATGATTTCTATGAGTGACAACAACGCTCAAGCTTTATTGGAAAATATGAAAGATAAAGTTAACAAAGAAGAATCTCTGGCTTCAGCTTACAATGAAATGACATCTATTGAAAACGATATTGATGCAGAAATCAACGCTGCAATTGGAACTCAATATTCAAGCGATGTTCAAAATCAATTGCTAGAACTAAAAAAACAAGTTACACCGCAATATCTTTTAGAACAAAAAGACATTCAAGAACAGTAGAAGTATATTAATTAATAGGGAAAAATAAAAAATGTATATATCAACAGCAATTATATTAGCAGTTATTGCCATTGTGCTAATAGCAAGTATGTCAAATGGCGTTGCCGCAGCTACAGGTTTAGTTGTTGCAGTTTTAGTTGCAATCATAGTTTTAAAACGCAATAGTGAATTAGTTCAAAAAACAAAAAATAACCGTTCAGATTTAAAAATCATCACAAATGTTGGTGTTGGTGGTGTTTTTAGACTTGCAAACATTGACGGTTATGATGAAGATTTAGAGCTAAAAGTTATGCGCAAACACATGTATCAAGAGGGCGATTACTTCTGGTATGAATTAGAATGTATTAAAGGCGATGGTGAAAAAGCTTGGGTTGAAGTTGAAGACGACGACAACATTGTAACAAGCATTGTCTTGAAAAAGCTAAAAATTTCAGAAGTTTCAGGTTTAACTCCTGGAAAATTGGCTCACGATGATGACGAAGAAGCAGGTATGATTCTTTATTCTGGAAACCAATTCAGCTATGAAGATTCTGGGAATGCAACTTTCTACCGTGATTGCGAAGATACAAAGGCTGAAAAATTATATTACTGGGATTATAAATCTGGCAATTATTTGTTCTCAGTGGAACGTTGGGGTACTGGCGATGAAACAAACTACGAAGCATATTATAGCCAAATAGTAAAACCATTATCAATAACTATTTTTTCACTAGGTGAGGAAGGAGAACAACAATAATGAATCCTATTCTTACAAGTTTAGTTTATATCTTTGTATCTTGTTCTATGCTAATCTTTTCAAAATGGTTATTTATGCGTTTTGCAAAATACAATATGTACGAAGAAATAAAAAAAGGTAATGTTACTGGTATAATTCCTTATTTAGGATTTTTATTAGGTGTATGCGCAGTTCAAATCGGTGCATTTGTAGGACCTAGCAACACTTTATTCAGATACGAAATTTTAAGCTATATCGCATATAGTTTAATGGGTTCATTCTTAATGATTTTCTCTGGATACGTTGTAGAAAAAGCTATTTTACACAAATTCAATAACATTGACGAAATTGTAAGAGATAGAAATATTGGTACCGCAGCGGTGCATTTTGGAATGTATTTGGCTTCAGGCTTGATTATTTCAGCTTGCGTAACTGGTGATACAATCGTTGCTCACGGCAGATGCTACGGATTTATTTCAACATTAGTATATTACGTTATGGGTATGATATTCTTAATCCTGTTCGCAAAATTATATGATATGCTTACTCCTTACTCTCTTTTAGGTGAAATTGAAGCTGACAATGTTGCAGTTGGTGTAGCTTTTGGCGGAAACCTAATTGCTATTGGTTTAATTTTGATGAAAGCAACCATCGGTGATATCGGAACTTGGCAACAAAGTATGATTTTATACTTCATCGACCTTTCTGCAATCATCTTGTTATTACCAAGCGTAAGATTTTTACTTGATAGATTAATTGTAAAAGAAATCAATATTACAAAAGAAATTAAACAAAACAACGTAGCTGCAGGTTTAGGCGAAGCCTTGGTTCTAATTGCATTTGCATTGTTAATTTTCTTTATGGTTGATTTTGTAAATATAATGTAAGGGTGGAAGAAGAAGTATGAAAATTAATCCAACCTTAAAAATAGAAAACAACTTATTTTACAATACAATGTGCTTGATTATGGCAGTTTTTTGTTGTGCTTGTTTTTGGACTTCACTACAAATGGAGAATACTGTTGTAAACAAAAAAAATTACAACTATCTTCAAGAGGGTTCCATTTATGGACCTATTAAGATTAAGAAAGGTCAAAGCAAAATTTGCACAATAAAAGCAAGTTTCAGTGGTAATAATACTAGCACTTACCTTTCAGGTGAGGTTTTAGACGAAGATAAAGATACACTTTACGAATTCGGCAAAGATTTTTGGCACGAATCTGGTTATGATTCAGAGGGTTATTGGTCAGAATCTGAACGTAAAATGAAAGCTGATTTAACTTTTTCTGAAGAAGGTACGTATTACATTCAATTTAACACAGAAGATAATTCAATGTATAACATCAGTGTCAGAATTGAAGTCAAAAAAGGTACAGGAATCCCTCATTTAATGATGGGTACAATCGTATTGATATTACTATGCCTAATCTTCATCTTAAATAACAGAGATTGGTTAAGCGCACTTGCAGAAAAAGCAGATGAAGCGTTGGAGGACATGTGTGATGACTAATAAAAACTTTAACCTCATTTGCTATATAGCTTTAATTGCAGTTTTGACAATTGTTTACTGCGCTTGCTTTAAATATTCAGTAAGAGGCTACGGCTACCCTGGATATAGAGGATATCATCACCACCATTCTTATTGGTATGTAAGACACTACGACCAATCTTATGGTTCAAGCGTACGTGAAAACAGCTTGTCAGGTTCAAGATATTCACAAAAAGGATTACACGGTGGAAAATAATAAAGGAATTTTGACAAAGAAAGACGCGTCAATTCTATTGTTCTGCGTTTTTGTCGTTGGATATTGCACGATTATTTATGAACTTTTAATCGGAAGTATCTCGTCATATTTTATTGGCGATAGCATTAAACAATTTTCAATCACAATAGGTTTAACAATGACCGCTATGGGCATTGGTACTCTAGCTTCAAGATTTTTCAAAAATAACTTGATTTACTGGTTTATTATGATTGAGATTTTGCTTGCAATTGTTGGCGGACTTTCAGTTCCTGTGTTGTATTGGATTTATTCAATTCAATTTTTTTATTATCCTATAATGTGCATCTTAATCATTATTATTGGCACATTGATAGGGTTAGAAATTCCTCTTTTAACACGTATTATGGAGGAATATTTTCAGTTACGTGAAAACATCTCAAACGTTTTATCGCTTGATTATTTAGGCGCATTTTTAGCATCATTGGCTTTTCCATTCTTATTATTACCTTTTTTAGGTGTGTTCAATAGCTCTCTTTCAACAGGTTTGATGAATTTGCTTGTGGGTATTTTGACATTCCATTGGTTTAAAAATAAATTAACTAAAAAACGTCGAGTAATGCTCCATACACAAGCCATTTTAATTGTAATTTTACTTGTTGGTTGTATGTTATTTTCAAAAGAAATATCAATGTATCTTGAAAATTCAATGTACGACGACAGAGTAATTTTTTCAAAACAAACTAAATACCAAAAACTTGTAATAACAAAGAATAAAGAAGATTTGAGATTGTACATTGATGGCAACACTCAATTTTCAACTATTGATGAATATAGATATCACGAACCATTAATTCACATTCCAATGAATATGGTAAAACATAGAGAAAATGTTTTAATTCTTGGCGGTGGCGACGGTTTAGCTGCTCGTGAACTTCTTAAATATTCTGATGTAAAACAAATTACAGTTGTTGATTTAGATAAAGAAATGACAGATTTAGCAGTTAAAAATCGTATGATGGCAGAACTTTCTGAACATAGTTTTGAAAATTCAAAAGTGAAAATCTTAAATGAAGATGCTTTCAAATTTTTAGAAAATGCAAAAGAATACTTTGATGTAATAATTATTGACTTGCCTGACCCTAATAACTCATCTCTTGCAAGACTTTACAGTAAAGAGTTCTACAAAGTTGCACGTCAAAAACTAGCTCAAAACGGAGTTATGGTAACTCAATCAACAAGTCCATTCTTTGCACCAGAAGCTTTTTGGTGTATTCAAGAATCTCTAAAAGCGGCAGGATTTAAGTACACAAAACCATATCATACTTATGTTCCGTCATTTGGCGATTGGGGTTTTATGTTAGCTGGAAATAGACCTCTTGATACTTCAAGAATAAATATAAATGTTCCAACAAAATATCTTGATAATAATAGCGTTCCAAGCCTGTTCGTAATTGAAAAAGATTTGTATAGAAAAAATATTAAAGCTTCAACTTTAAATAATCCAACAATTTTAAATTATTACTTAAATGGTTGGAGGTATTGGAATTAAAAACACTTTAAATGTGCAAATAAATAAAGCGCCAAATGATAAAATCATTTGGCGCTTTTGTTTATTTAAAAGATAAATTATCTTACTGGATTTTTAACAACAGTTGTTACACGTCTTAAGTGACCTTTAACCATTACAACTTCTACTGTTGTTGTAGCTTGGAACTTGAATGTAGAAACTCTACCTTGACCGTCCATTCGTTGTTCAGTTAAAACAGGTCCTTTAGTTACTTTTCTACCAGGTTTGGCATTTCTAACATTATATTCCGTTGTAACTGTTCTATTTTTCAAAACATTTGTTGCTTCTTCTTTAGTCAGAACACCATTCTTGTTGTAAGTATATCTTGAAACACTATTTACAGAATCTCTAAACATACCGCCTCTATCAAAAGAGTTTGTTTGAACTAAACGACCAGCACTGTCAAAGTATCTAGTAATTTTTGGGTTACCACTCTTTGTTTCAAGAACTGTTTGACCTTTGTAATGCGAAATTTTATAATCATTTCCATCATTTTGGAAATATGCTAAAGTACGCATTGTCTTTGAGTTACCCATAGCAACCGTATTCTTAGACGGAGTACCATTCGCATCATAAACTTTTCCGTCTTTTACATAACGGCCATCATTAAATGTATTATCGGCAAAATATGTAAACTTACCGTTTTTAAATTCATAAATTTGACCATTTTTACGGTATTTACCATTTGACAATTTTACATAGCCACCTTCTTTAGCTAAATCTGCTTCAGTTTTAGTTCTAGCTCTTTGTTGTGTATGCGAAGTAGAACCTGATGAAGATGTTGTATGAGTTTGCTGTGTTGGTTGTTTCTTTTTAGTTTTTCCCTTACGACTTGTTGAAGTAGTTGCAGGTCCACTTACACTACCCCCACCAGTGCTACCGTCGGGAGTACCAGAACTAGTACCACCAGTAGTTGGTGTTGGTGTTGGTGTTGGTGTTGGTGCTGGTGCTGGTGCTTCATCTGGTTTTGTTTTTTGACCAGTAGCCCCCCCTGATGTTGTAGTCTCATCTGGTGAGTCATCTCTTGTTGAAACTTCTGTCGTTGTATCACCAAAGTTAAAGTTAAATCTAACAGCTTTCATGAAACCTTCCATCGCTGCCATAATACCACCAGCCGAGAACAAGCTTCCTAAGCCAGCAGGCATAAATGTACCCAAATTGATAATTGAGCTTAATCCAAAAGCTGCATTATTAAATTTTTGAGGGTCTACTTCAAATCCAGCGTCCATATAGCTTTGTCCCATTCCAAAGCCAAAGCCACCGCCCATCATACCACCGAAGCCGTTACCAAAAACAGAATTTTGGGTGCCACTTCCGTTACCTGATGCGGCTGGAGTATTCCCACCACCATTATTATCGGCTGGTTGTGGAGTTTCAACCTTACTTGCACCATTATTATCAGCTGGAGTAGGTTGAGTAAAGACACTTCCATCTGGATTCATTGATTGAGATGGTTTGCCGTCACCAAACAGGAATATAATTTCACCATTACTACCTTTTTTTACACCTGTCGCTCCGTCTGGAACTTTACCTGTGTAGCCATAACCTCTAGCATCAGATAGAACTGGATTTACTTGATTCATATTTCCTCCTTACCTACACTTAACAACATAAGTATATATAAGTATATTACACTACATGCATGTAAAAACATCTAAATGTGCTAAATTGCATGGTTTTCGACCCATTTTTACAATTCGTTACATTTTTCTATTTTTATAAAAATGCACTATTATATAAGTACATTATACAAAATTTTTTATAAAAAGGAGTACCTTATATGAATGAAAATTTTAAAAAATGCCCATTTAATAATGGCGAATGTGATAATTCGTGCGCGCTTTTCATCGATCCAAAAGATTTGAATGAACTACTATTAAATAGATTAGCAAGTCTTGGGGTTCTAGATAGAAATTACGGAATTTGTTCGTTAAAAACTATTGCGATGAGTAATGCTCGAAACATTTTTGAACATACAACAACAAGAAGAAGTTAAAAAAAGTTCGGTTAGAATTTAACCGAACTTTTTTTATTTTATAAGAAATTTTTATTATTTGTTGTTTTGCATAGCTCTTGTAGCTTTTTCTGCTTTAACTTGAGCATCTTTTTGAGCAACTTGGGCAATAAAGTTGTTGAAACAATCATTTACTACACTGTCTGAAGTGAACCAAGCTGAATGTTCAGAATTTATTTTTGCTCTAAATGCGTGAGATTCATTTTTCAAACCAAGTTCTTGACCTTTTGCATATAATGCATCTTTAATATGATTTTCTAAATCTTCTTGTTGGTGACCAAACCAGCCTGTGTAATGTTCAGCTTGAATTGATTCAATTAATGTTTCACCGTCCATAGCATCTGAGAAGTTTTTGTTCCAAGCTTCTAATACGTGAAGTACGTTATCTTTTGTGATTTTTGAAACAGCTGCTTTTAATTTATCGTTTTTAGTACCAGCACCTTTCATCGAATCATATAATTCTTCTGCAATTTGTGCAGCTTGTGCTTCAATTTTTTCTTGTTTTGCTTTAGCATCTTTTAAGGCTTTAGCATCTTTAGCTTTATCACCAGTGGTTGAAATACCATACATATTCAATTCTTGGGCTTCAGCAGATGTTACTCGAGCGCTAGCACCAGTACCTGTTGCTGTTGCAGTTCCATTACCAGCTCCTGCTCCAGCACTTACACCATCAGGGTTTTGACCTGCATGTACTCCATCAGTTGTTGGGTACACAAAAGGATTTGTTACACCATTTTGAGCAAATGGATTATAACTATATTGACTTGTAAAATCACCTGCTTGATGTTGAGCATTACCACAACCTAGTGCAGTCGTAGGATTATAACCAGCATAGTTGTTTATACCTGTAAAATCAAATTGATTAATTGCGTATGGGTTTGATTGCATCCAAACTGGCATCATCAAATCCATGTTGCCAAAATCAAAGTTTCCATAACTAGATCCAAAATTAAAACCACCAAATATTGAGCCTGTCATACTTATTGAAGTGCCCATTGGAATTCTACAATCATATATAGGTTGCTTACCTGCATTAACTTTTACATTGTTTGATACATTTGTCATCTCTTTTTTAATCCTCTCTTGAATAAAATATGTTTATAAATCTCTCGTACTTATATAAAGTTTTTTTTGAAAAATAATTGCCTAAAGCAGTAAAATTCATGGTCTTCAGGATATTTAAAAGCCTTATTATTTATGCATTCTAGCAATTGTAACAAAAACGTTACAATTGTTTAAAACCATGATTACGACTTAATTTCGAGTTATTTTTATGCTAGAATTTTGCATAAGGATAGGAGATAAAATGTTAGAAAATTTAGAAAAAATAACTGATTTTAAATATGGCGAAAACCGCCAACAAACAGCAAGTTTATACAAAAGTGAAAGTTCTGTAGATTTTGAACTATTAAACGGCGGAGAATTAACATATATCAATTACTTAAACATGACCGCATTAGTAGAACTTTTAAGCGAGTTTTACGACGTATTTGCAACTGTAATGGCAAAAACAGGACTTCCTTTTGCCGTATCACTTGGAAAAACTTTAGTAGATTCTTATGCAAAAGCTGTTGATTGCGACCCTGTTTGCTCAATTGGTTCTTGCGTTGGTTTTTCAAAAATTGTTGATGAAAGAACTGCAAAAAAACTTGCTCAAAGTCAATTTGAACTTATTTTTGCTATTGGTTATGACAAGGAAGCTTTAGATATTTTAAAGAAAAACGAAAACTTAAAAATTGTTAAATTAAACACTCCACTTGAAGAAGTTAAAATTTCTGTGTCACAAGAGTTAAAAATCACTCCATTTGGAATTTTGGAACAAGATACAGACAGAGCAGACTTTAACAAGGATACATTTAAGGTACAAACAAAGAAAAAACCTGAACAAGAACAATTAGAAGACGCTATTTTTGCTTTCAAAGTTGCAAAATACGCTAAATCAGATGCCGTTGTAATAGCAAAAGATTTCAAAACTATTTCTATAGGTCAAGGAGAAACATCATTTGTTCAAGCTTGTGAATCTGCGATGGATTCAGCTTGTGACAGCACAAAAGACGCTGTTTTAGCAACAGATAGAGCAATTTCATCACTTGATATTATTCACGCTGCAGCTAGAGGTAGAATTGCATTAATAATTCAATCTGGCGGTTCAATTAACGATAAAAAAGTTATTGAACAATGTGACAAATACGAAATTGCACTTGTGACAACAGGTATTGAACACTTTAGAAGTTAATAACCAATACAATAGGGATTAGGAATAAAATTATGGATATCAAAAAAAATAAAACAATTGCGTGGCTTTCTGCTGCACATTTTACGACTGACACATATTCTGGTTTTTTAAACCCAATTATGCCATTTATCGCGGCAAAAATTGGCATTTCAATGGGCGTAGCAGCGCTATTAATGAGTATTTCGCAATTATTTTCACAACTATTACAACCAATTTTCGGATTTTTTGCAGATAGTATCTTTAAACGTGGATTTATATTCTGGGGATTACTTTTAAGTGCAATATTCTTCCCGTTTTCTTCAAGTGCAAATAACGTTTGGACTTTATCAGTCTTTATTATCCTTGCAAGTTTGGGCGTAAGTATTTTCCACCCACAAGGAATCGGATTTGTAATTCGATTTACAAAAGACGATTTCACAAAAAATATGGGGATATTTTTAAGCTTAGGTTCTATCGGTTACTCTTTTGGTCCAATGTTATCAGCTAGTGTTACACACTATTTTGGACTAGAAAAAATGCCATACACTTCAGTTTTTGGCATAATATTGGCACTTTTAATGTTTGCTTGCGTACCTAAAATTTCCAATATTGATAAAAAACCTGAAAAGAAGAATATTGTTGAAGTTTTTAAAGCAATTTTATCAAACGTACAAATAAAAATATTAATTTTAATTTCAATAATGAAAGCGTTAATTTCAAGCAGTTGCGCAATTTTGTTACCATTTTTATGGAAAGATTACGGCCACGACGCATTTTACATCGGAACAGCCTTGTTCTTCTTTATGTTAGCAGGCGGAATTGGATCTCTTGTAAGCCCTAAATTCGAAAAACTTATGGGCACAAAACAAGTAATTTATTTTTCAATGTTGTCAATGCCAGTTTTAATGTCAATTTTCGTATTTTCATACAAGACATTACCAATACTTGCGCTTTGCGACTTTGTTTTAATGGCTTTTGTACTAATGCTTGCAACGCCTATTACAATGGTTTTGGCACAAAAAGAATTGCCTCAATATAAAAGTATTATTGGAGGATTTTTAAACGGTTTTTGTTGGGGCATCGTTGGCGTATTGCTAAGCGGAATGGGCTTTATGGCTCAAAAATTCGGGGTTTTACAAATGCTATTTATTGCTGGTGTAATTCCAGCCTTTTGTGCATACTTTGTTAAATACTTGAAAGTAAGTGAAAATTAAACTATACTTAAAATGCTATGAAAATATCAAGAACATCAAATATCAGTGCCCACAGAGATTCTTGGGTAGAAGTAAACATTGAAAATGTTTCAAACAATGTAAGAGAATTAAAAAAATGTATTCCTACAGACAAAAAGTTTTTGGCTGTTGTAAAAGCTGACGCATACGGTCACGGAGCGGCTATGCTTGCACCAACACTACTTGCACTAGGCGTTGATATGTTCGGTGTGGCATCAATTGATGAAGCCTTGAACCTAAGAGAAAATGGCATTGACGCAGAAATCTTAGTCCTAGGTGCTGTCCCATACTGGGCTTTACCTACAGCCGTAGAGCATAATATAACAGTTACAAGTTTTACACCAGAACATATAGAAGCTTGCCAAAAGACTTATGAACGACTAGGCAAACCTGTAAAAACTCATATTAAACTTGATACAGGTATGAATAGAATCGGTGTTTCACCAAAAGACGCTGTTGAGTATATTAAAAAAGTCCAATCTCTCGATTGTATGGAACTAAAAGGAATTTTTTCACACCTTGCAAATGCAGAGATTAAAGAAAAAACAGAAAAACAACTTGATATTTGGGAAAATATTATTTCGCAAATTAATACCGATGGCTTGTTATTGCATATTCTAAATACAGCTGGAATTATTACAAGCAACATATATAAATGTACTTACAATATGGTAAGAGGCGGAATTGGCTTATATGGACTTTATCCTGACTTAATTGAGGGCGCACAACAAATAAATTTAAAACAAGCAATGTCCGTAAAAACAAGAATTATACATATTCACCAAATTGATAAAGGTGATGGAGTAAGCTACGGACACACATTCGTTGCGGATAAACCAACAACAATTGCAACAGTACCTTTAGGTTATGCAGATGGTATTCCTCGACTTATTTCTAACAAATTTTACGGACATATTAATGGACAAAAAGTTAAACAAGTCGGAAATGTTGCGATGGATCAAATGATGTTTGATATTACTGGTATTGAAGCCAAAACGGGTGACGTTATAACATTACTTGATGAAAGCCTACCAATTGACGAATGGGCAAGAATAATGGGCACAATCCATTACGAAATAATGTGCCATCTAAAAACAAGACTAACAAGAGTTTACACAAGATAAGAGGTTTTAATGGAAAAAACTTACGATTACGGTATTATTGGTGCAGGTCCAGCTGGTTTTACGTCAGCACTAATTGCAAGTGAAAAAGGATATTCAGTTGTTTTATTTGAAAAGGATCAAATCGGCGGAACTTGTTTAAATAAAGGCTGTATTCCAACAAAAACTATTTTACATTCGGCAGATTTATACAAAGAAGTTAAAAACGCTGAAAATATCGGTATAACAGCAAATGAACTAACTTTTAACTTTGAAAAAGTAATGGAAAGAAAAAACAAAGTTGTTGAAACACTTAGAAACGCTCTTACAAAAACACTACAATCAAAAGGGGTTGAAATTGTTCAGGGAGAAGCGTACGTAAGCGCAGAAAACACTATAAAATGTGGAGAAAACCTTTATAAATGTTCAAAAATCATTACTGCAACTGGTTCAGAGCCAAAAGCATTAAAAGGTTACGAATATGACCACGAATTTATTTTAAATTCTGATGATTTATTTGAATTAAAACAAGCACCCAAAAACGTTGTAATTGTTGGCGCTGGTGCAGAGGGCATTGAATGGGCTAGAATATTTAATGACATCGGTTGCGAAGTAACAATTGTCGAAGCTCAAAGCCGAGTTCTTTCAATTGCAGACGAAGAAGTTTCAAAATACATTGAAAGAATGTTCAAAATGCGAAAAATCGGATTAAAACTTTCAACTGTTATTGACAAAATTGAAGACAAAAAAGTCACATTATCAAATAGCGATATAATCGAACCAGATTTTGTACTTGTTGCAATTGGAAGATATCCAGTAAAACCAGAATTGAACGGCAAATCAACAGTTATTGGAGATGCTTGCAATCAATTAATGCTTGCAAATTTCGCTATGTATCAAGCAAGAGCACTTGTTTCAGGTATTCATTTTGATAACGTTTTTGTACCAAGCGTAGTTTATGGGACTCCAGAAATTGCGTGGGTTGGCGCAAACGAACAAGATTTGCCAGCTGGAAGCTATAAAAAATCGATTTATCCAATAAGAGCACTAGGAAAAGCCCATTGTGACAACGAAATTGAGGGATTTATTAAAGTTTTATCTTACGATGGAAATATTATTGGCGCACACATTATTGCAAAAGAAGCTTCAGCATTAATTCACCAATTTGCAATTGCTATGCAAAACGAAACAAAAGTTGAAGATTTACAAAAAGTTTGCTTTGCTCACCCAACATATTCAGAAGGTGTATACGAAAGTATTTTAGGACTATGAAACGACTTCCAGACTATTTAAAGCGACAAATTATAGATACAGAAAATACCAAAAATGTAAGAGCAGTTTTAAAACATAATTGCTTGAATACCGTTTGCGAAAATGCTCGTTGTCCAAACAAAAACGAATGTTATCAAAAAAACACTGCAACATTTTTGATTATGGGTAATGTTTGTACGCGTAATTGCCGTTACTGCAATATCGGTTGCGAACGCCCAAAACCACTTGATAAAGACGAGCCAAAGCATATTGCAAAAGCTGTGAGCGAATTGGGATTAACATACTCTGTTATAACCTCTGTAACGCGAGATGATTTACCAGACGGAGGTGCAGAACATTTCGCACAAACAATAAACGAAATCAGAAAAATTTCACCAGATACAAAAATAGAAATACTAACTCCTGATTTTAAAGGTGAGAAAAAAGCTTTAGATACAATAATAAAAGCTCACCCAGATGTATTCAACCACAATATTGAAACTGTTGAAAATTTGTTTAAAACAGCACGTCCACAAGGTAATTACAGACGTTCACTAGAGGTATTAAAATACATCAAAGACAATTCTGATATACCAACAAAATCAGGTTTAATGGTTGGTTTAGGCGAAACCGAAGAAGAAATTATGCAAACATTAAAAGATTTGCGCAAAGTTGGCTGTGATATTTTAACAATCGGTCAATATATTCAACCGTCAAAACATCACCTAGAAGTCGAAAAATACTACACCGAAGAAGAATTTGAACATTTGAAAGACCTAGCAAAACAAGCGGGCTTTGAAAAATATCAAATAGCACCGCTTGTTCGTAGTTCTTATAACGCTTTTAAGCTTTTTAATTAAATGCCCATAACTTTTACAATAACTCTTTTTTTACGCATTCCGTCAAATTCAGCGTAATAAATTTGTTGCCAAGGTCCAAAATCTAAGCGCCCATTTGTTACAGGAACAATGATTTCATGCCCGATAGTCAAACTCTTTAAGTGAGCGTCACCATTTGTTTCGCCAGTTCTATGGTGTAAATAATTTGGATTTGCTGGAGCAACATCTTCTAACCAAGTATCAATATCTTGAATTAAGCCACTTTCAGCATCATTAACGTACACACCTGCTGTAATATGCATAGCTGAAACCAAAATCATACCATCTTGAATACCACTTTTTTTTAAAATTTCTTCAACTTCGTACGTAATATTTACATAGTCGTGCTCGCGTTCTGTGCAGAACCACAAGTAATCTGTGTGAATTTTCATGTTGCTTTTCCTTTCTTATTTTTTCAAAGTCCAAAAATCTCTGTTTAACAGAATTAGAAACGGAACCAATTCCAAACGTCCGATTAACATATTGAACATAAATATTATTTTAGTAAGACTGTTTAAACCCTCAAAATTTCCCATTGGTCCAAGAGAACTACCAAAAGCAGGTCCAATGATACTTAGAGTTGAAAGAGAACCTGTAAAGCCAATTACAGCATTATTTTCAATTATTGATACCAATATTGAACTTATTAGCAATATAGTTACATAGAAAATTACAAATCCGATGATTTGCGAAATAATTTCTGGTGCAACTGTTGCTCTATCAAGTTTTATCGTAACAACAGCGTTAGGGTGAAGAAATTTAATTACCTCACGTTTCAAATATTTGAACACGATTAAGGCTCTCATAATTTTGATACCGCCACCAGTTGACCCAGCAGAAGAACCAACAACAAGAGCGATAAATAAAAGCATTTGCGCAGATATTGCCCAATACGTATAATCACTGCAAGCAAAACCAGTAGAAGTCATTAAGCTTACAACAGTAAACAAAATATTTGTTAAATTAATAAATGAAAATTCGTTAGAGGTACACCAGAAAAATAAAGCAATAGCGACAGATACACCTACTATAATTCCAATATAGGTTCTAAATTCTTCGTTTGTAAAAATCATTTTCCACTTGAATTGAGAAATAACTCTATATACAAGCGCCAAGTTGCAACCTGATAAAAACATAAACGCAATAACAATCCAAGTTATAGGTAGTGAATGATAACCTGCAATAGAAAACTCATTTAGCGACATACCACCTGATGAAATAGTTGAAAATGCATTACAAACAGCATCAAACAGAGGCATTTTAAAATATACCAACAAAGCAATTTCTGCAACAGTTAAAGCAATATATAACCCCCAAAGTGCAACGGCTGTATTTTTGATACGTGGAGTTAACTTATCTTCTGTCGGCCCTGGAGCCTCAGCAAAGAACATCTGACGTCCAGCGATTGCAAATTGTGGTAAAATCGCAATAAATAAGATGATAATTCCCATACCACCTAACCACTGAGTAAATGAACGCCAGAAAAACAAGGTATGCGGATAATTATAATGAGTTAAAATTGTTGCGCCTGTTGTTGTTACACCTGAAATCCCCTCAAAAAATGCATCAACTACGCTAAAATCAAAGAACAAATAAGGAATACTTGCAATAAGCGCAAAAATTAACCAAGATAAAAGCACAGTTGCAAGCCCCTCTGACTTTTTAATATCAGTCATTTTTTTGTCTTTTGTTATAAAATGGTTTACCAAAACCTTAAAAAATACACCTATTAAAACGGCTGTAGCAGAAGTTATAACGAATGGTAAAATAGATGATGTTTCGCCGTAAATAAGCGCAACAACAACTGGTAGAAGTGTAACTAGACCAATACAAATAAAAACGAAAGATACAGCATTAAAAATGTAACTTAATCTCATTTTATCCTACCTTAAAAAAGTCTTTAATCTTTTGTGCATCTTCATTTTTAGTAAACACTATTATCTCGTCACCAGCCATAATTAAAGTATCGCCTTTTGGTATGATAACGTGCTTGTTTCTGTTAATAATACCGATTACAGCTCTTGTAGGCATTGTTAAATTCATCAATTTTTTAGTTTCAAAATTATCAGGAATAACAATATCCAAGACTTCGCCCTTACCTTGCTCAACTGTTGCTAAAATACCAACATTTGTTTGACTAAATTCGTTTTTAATCTCGTGTAAAGCTGCTATTTTTGTAGATACCGCAATATCAATTCCAACTTGTTCAAACAACGGAATGTTAAACATTTTAGAAACTCTTGAAATAACTCTTTTTACGCCAAGTTGTTTAGCTAAAAGTGAGCAAAGAAGATTTTTTTCATCATTGTTTGTAACGCTAATTACAACGTCAGAATCTGCAATTTCTTCTTCGTTAAGAAGCTCTAAGTTTGTGCCATCACCATTTAAAATCAAAGCATTTGAAAGTGTTTCTGATAAATACTCTGCACGCTTTTCATTTTTTTCAATAATTTTTACTTTAACCTTTAGTGATTCCAAGTCTTTTGCAAGCATTAAACCTACATTTCCGCCACCGATAATAGTAATAGTTTTTGTCACATTTTTTTCGTGGAAGAATTTACCAGCCAAAATATCTAAAGAGTGTGAAGAACCCATAAAGATTACCTTATCGCCCTCTTTTAGAACGGTTTCACCATAAGGCACAAATAATTCGCCACTTCTAGTCAAACCAACGATCAAGGTTTCACTAGGGAACGAACAATCTCGTAATTTTTTATCTACTAAAACTGAATTTTCTTCAATTTTATATTCAAGTAATTTTGCTTTACCACCTGCAAAGTTTTCAACATCAAGCGCTTTTGCAACAGTTACTATTCTAAAAATTTCTTCTGTTAATAGGTCTTCTGGCCAGATAACAGAATCAATTGAAGATGAAATAGCAACATCGCTTTCTTTTAATACAGCAAAGATGTTTTTGTATTCTTCTTTTGTTACAAAGCAAATGGTTTTAACTTTTGAAAGTTTTTTAACAACCGTACATGCAACAATATTTGCTTCATCATTAGGAGTACAAGCTATAAAGATATCAGCAGTCTTTATGTTAGCTTGTTTTAACACCTCAATATCAACGGCAACTCCGTTAATAAAACTAATATCTAACTTGTCAAAATCATCAGTATTTGCAGGGTCTTTATCAATAACCGTTACATCGTGCTGTTGATAAAACTCTTTTGCAATCAAATAACCAAATTCAGTTGCACCATAAATAATTATTTTCATAAGCAAAATATACTTCAAACAAGGAACTATGTAAAGGAGAATTGTAATTAGTGAATGGTAGAGGGCATGTTGTGCTATAATAGAAAAAACTAAGGAGATTTAACATGGAAATTTTACTTTTTGCTGGAGGATTTTTAACTGGTGCAATATTAGTATCAATAATATTTACAGTACTTATAAACAAAAACAAAACTACAAACGAAACTCTATTAAAACAAATGGAATTAAATTTCGAAAATATGGCAAACAAAATTTTTGAACAAAATTCCGAAAAATTAACTTCAACTAACAAAGAAAAACTTGAAGACTTCTTTTCAAAATTCAAAGAAAAAATTGAAGATTTTGAAAAACATACGAACGAAAAATTCAAATGTGAAAACGATAATTTTATCAAATTTGATGAAAATATTAAGCAATTTATTGAAGCTGGTGCAAAAATTTCTCAAGACACAACTTCCTTGACAAAAATCATGAAATCTGATAACAGAACTCAAGGTCAATGGGGCGAAATTGTTTTAGAACGTGTACTTGAAGCATCTGGGCTTAGAAAAGATGAAGAATATTTTATTCAAAAAGCCTCAACAGTTGAGGGACGTCCTGACGCAATTGTAACTTTACCAGAAAAGAAATGTGTTATGATTGACGCAAAAACTTCACTGGCATCATTTTCAGCCTACCTTGAAGCAGAAACAGAAGAAGAAAAAGCACAACACTTAAAAGAGTTTAAAGACTCAACAAAAGCGCACATCGCAGGGCTTACAAAGCGTGATTATACACCAGAGAACGCAAGCCTTTCGCCAGAATATGTTTTAATGTTTATTCCTATTGAAAGTTGCTACTCCTTAATGTTCTGTGATGACAACGCTCTTTGGGATTATGCGTGGAAAAACAAAATCATGCCAGTATCACCATCAACACTATTAGCAAGTTTAAAAATTATAAATTCGTTCTTAATGGTTAACCGTCAAAACACCAATGCACAAGAGATTTCTCGACTTGCAACAAAAATGTTAGATAAATTCTCAGATATGGTTAAAAATATTCGTACTGCGCGTGAAAAAATCGACCTTGGCTTAAGACAACTTGACGGCAAAGATAGCATTCTTGTAAACGCAGAAAAGATGAGAGATTTGGGCGCGGTTATGAACAAAGCTATGCCAGAACCTGAAAAAAGCGAAGAATAATAATTTTATTAACTAATGTAAAACTTCACTTAAAAATTATAAAGTTTAGATAAAAATTTGACGATACACATACTGAAAGAAGGTGTGTGTATATGTCAGTAAATGCTATTTCAGGAGTTAATTCATATTCAGCGATGGCAATTAGCGCTATTTCATCTAGCACTAGTGGGCTTAAACCTGAAACAATCAAAAAATTAAAAGCTCTTGGTATTGACCCATCAACGGTTAAAACAGAAGCTGAAGCTCAAAGTCGTATAGCACAGGCTGAAAAGCAAAAACAAAACACTCAATCTGTTCAACCACAACAAAGTTCTTCAAATGTTGATATGAAGCAATTACAAGACGACATCAAGACTTTGGGTGACAAGCTTGGCATAGACACAACTACAATCAAAGATTTGGACAAAGTTTCTGACACATTAAAAGCTGGAGTTGATGAATTTGTAAAAGGCGCATCTGCACAAACTAATGTTTCAGACAAAGCAAATGTAAAATTAAACAATGGCACAGAGGTAAAAGAAGACCCTAGAAAAATTCAAAGCGATTATCAAGACATCAAGGATAGAATTGATGAAGTTAAAAATGCAAAAAATTCAATGTTCGCAGGTCAGGATATGCTTGCGATGATGAATAAATATGCATTAGGCATTTCATAAAAAAAAACAACTAAACCCATATTAGAATAGAGAAAAAAAGCGCGCGAACAAATAAATTTGTTCGCGCGCTCAACTTTTTACTCAAAAATCTAAACTTTAACAGCTGATTTTTGTTGTTTATATTCTAATAAACAAGTCGCCAATTGGTCAGGGCAACTTGTTGGTTTACCATTACAGCTAATACCTTTTAATTTTGCAATAACATCATCTATTTTCATACCCTTAATAAGGCTTTTAATACCTTGCAAATTGCCGTTGCACCCCCCAAAGAACTCACTATCTTGAATAGTACCATCTTCGTTTATTGCAACTCGCATTAATTGACAACAAGTCCCTGTTGTTTGATATTCAATAACTTCAACATTATTTGCCATACGTAAATCTCCTTTTCTTTCAACTAGATTATATAACAAATTTTACAACACAACAACTTTGCCTTAAAATTAAGATATGAAAAAACACAGTGAAAAAGCAAACGAATTATTTCAACAAGGTTACAACTGCGCACAATCGGTTGCAGGAGCTTATGCTGAAGAAGTCGGTATTGATTTCAAAACAATGGTAAAAATGGTATCATCTTTTGGCGGTGGAATGGGAAAATTAAGAGAAGTTTGCGGTGTAGTTAGTGCTATTTTCTTAATTGCTGGATTAAAAAATGGTTACACCGAACCAAATAACGACGTAGTTAAACAAAAACATTACGAACTTATTCAAAAACTTGGTCACAAATTCAAAGATATCCACGGCTCTATCATTTGCAGAGAATTGTTGAACCTGCTAGAGCATGAAAGTTCACCCGTTCCAACAAAAAGAACTCCAGAATTTTATACAAAACGTCCTTGTGCAAAATTCATAATATCAGCTTGCGAAGTTCTTGATACCGTTCTTGCCGAAATTCAAGCGCAATAAATTTGACAGAACACACCACAAATATTACAATTAAATAATAATAATTTAGGGGATTAGACATGGATTTCGAAAATGAAATTAAAAATTTATTAAAAGATCATAAATATCAAGAAGTCCTTGATAAACTTAAAAATGCCGAAATGACCCTAAATTTATACCTTTTTAAAGGTGATGCATACTATGAGTTAATGCAATTTGAAGATGCGATTTCTGCGTACACAAATGCTCTCGAACTCAGCGATACAAATGTAAAAGCCTACAACAACAGGGGTAATGCTAACGGAAACCTTGGAAGATTTGAAGAAGCGATTGAAGATTATAACAAAGCTATTGAGCTAAACCCAAAATATGCCGAAGCCTACTTTAATAGGGGATTTGTAAACTATAATCTAAAAAGAATTCAAGCCTCAATCGCAGACTATAACAAAGCAATTGAGCTTAATCCAGATAACTTTATGGCATATAACAACCGAGGTAATGCTAAAAATTATCTAAAAGACTATAATGACGCAATTTCCGATTTTGATAAAGCTATTGAAATCAACTCAAACCATAATACATACTTCAACAGAGGCTTGGTTAAAGAAAACATTGAAGATTTTAAAGGTTCGATTGCCGATTATGACAAAGCTCTTGAACTAAAGCCTGATGATATTCAAATCAGATTAAAAAGAGGATTTGCAAAATATAAACTTAAAGATTACAACGATGCAATCAAAGATTTTAAAATAATTTTGAAAGATGTTCCCGATAACGTTGACGCTCTTATTGTTTCTGGTATGTCTTATTTTAAACTAGGAAATTACCAACAAGCGCTTGAAGCTTATAACAAAGCCCTTGACTTAAACCCTAATTTTGCAGACGGTTACATAAATAGAAGCATTGTTTGCACAAAATTGGGCAACTACGAACAAGTTAAGAACGACATCAAAACAATGTTTTCAATGGATATTTTTAAAAACGACTATATTTCTACATTCCAAACAATCCAAGAAATTTTATCAGAAGAAAATTCTGATAAATCTATGTCGTTCTTGAAAGAAATTGAAGAACTTGAAAAAGAAATTCCAAACAGATTTTCAAAAAAAGAAACTGTTCAATAAGTAAAAAAAAAAGAGGTTTAAAGTAAACCTCCGTTTGGAATTAAGAATTTTTTCAAAATTTAATTATACGTTGCAAATTTATATATTTTACACATATATAAAAACATTAAAATGTTGTGTTGTTGATTACCTGATTGGGTAATTTTTTAATACCTCAATCATTTTCAGCATGCTATAATAAAATCAACATCTACATAGAAAGGATTTAAAATGATACTTATTACGGGCGCTGCTGGATATATCGGAAGCCATACAGCAATTAACTTCATTAACAATGGATATGAAGTTGTTATTTTTGATAATTTAGAAACAGGACATATCCAAACAATTAACGCTCTAAAACAAATTGCAGACGTAAAATTTGAACAAGGCGACCTACGTAATATTGAAGACATTGACAGAGTTTTTGAAAAATACGATATTGACGCAGTTATTCACTTTGCGGCATTTTCTCTTGTAGGCGAAAGCGTTACAAATCCAGCAAAATATTATAGAAATAACGTTTATGGCACAATGAATTTGCTAGATACAATGATTAAACACGACGTTAAAAAGATAGTATTCTCATCAACTTGCGCAACTTATGGTGAACCAAAATATACACCAATTGATGAAAAACACCCACAAAATCCAATAAATCCTTATGGCAATTCGAAATTATGTATTGAAATGATGCTAAAAGATTATGATACAGCTTATGGATTAAAATCTATTCGCCTAAGATACTTTAATGTTGCAGGTTGCGACGAAAAATCAAGGGTTGGAGAGTGGCACGAGCCAGAAACTCACCTTATACCAAACATATTAAAATCAACATTTGGTGAGGGGAAGATTTTCAAAATCTTTGGTGATAATTACGAAACGCCAGACGGTACTTGCATTAGAGATTATGTTAATGTTGAAGACTTGGCTCAAGCACACAGACTTGCTTACATGTATTTAGAAAAAGAAAATAAATCAGATGTATTCAACTTGGGTACAGAACAAGGCGACAGCGTAAAACAAGTATTTGATACTTGCGAAAAAGTTTTAGGTAAAAAAATTACAGTTGAAACAGTTGCACGCAGAGCTGGTGACCCAGCAAAATTGTACGCAAACGCAAACAAAGCAAAAAGCGTACTTAATTGGAAACCTGAAAGAACTCTTGAAAACAGTATAAAAAGCGCTTATGACTGGGAATGTAACTTAGAAAACTTTAAAGCAGGTAAATAATGGTTTTAGCAGTAATTGTTTCACTTTTATTCATATTAATAGCAATAATAATCCGATATTCAATAGCTCAGCGCCCAATTGAGAAAGCAAAATCTAGCTGGATTTGCTTTGGCTTGGCAATTGGTGCGACAATGGTTTGCACGCTTATATCAGGCGGAGAACAACAAAGCACATTAATTACAGGCTTTGCCACAATGCTTTTAAGCTATAACATTTTGAGTAGATAAAATTCCCTCAAAACAGTTCTGTTTTATTTCCTGAACGCAAAAAAACTCCTCTTTCGAGGAGCTAAAAATTTTGTGTATAGTCAGATTTTGCGTAGGCTGAAGCGAAGCGAAACGCCGAAGTAGCGAAGACATAGCGAATGACAACGTAAGTGTAATAAGCGACTTGTCTGAGTGGAGCAATAATCTGAAACAAATTGTCAAATAAAAAGCCGTTTCTTTCGAAACGGCATAATAAATTTTGTGTATAGTCAGATTTTGCGTAGGCTGAAGCGAAGCGAAACGCCGAAGTAGCGAAGACATAGCGAATGACAACGTAAGTGTAATGAGCGACTTGTCTGAGTGGAGCAATAATCTGAAACAAATTGTCAAATAAAAAGCCGTTTCTCTCGAAACGGCATAATAAATTTTGTGTATAGGGAAGGAAATAAGGAAATTTAAATAAAACTGTTTCTACTTGCAATCAAAAAACATCTCACACTGTAGTTTCCCTAAGACACGGAATATATTAAACTAATTGATTAAATTAACCTCCAAGACGTTGAACACATATCCTTTATCAACAATTTATTTATCGACGCGACAAAACGCAAACTTTAGACTTTTGAATAAGTTTGTTACATTCTGTTACAAAAGTTACAGAAATCTTTGATGTATAATATTATCAAACAAGGAGATTACAATGGCAGATTCAACTCAAACTCTGATTTGTCCAGCATGCGGAAAAGAAATGCAAAAAATATTTGTAGAACGCACTAATTGCTATATCGACATTTGCACAGAAGGTTGTGGCGGAATATTCTTTGACAACAGAGAATATAAAAAATTTGACGAAAACCACGAAAACATAGACGAAATTAAAAAAGCTCTGGAAGGTAAAACTTTCAAACCTGTTGATAACACTATAAAAAGAGTATGCCCAGTTTGTGGAATGAAAATGATGAAAAATTCAACAAGCATTAAAGGACAAATTATCATTGATGAATGTTACAAATGCGGAGGAAAATTCCTTGATTGTAACGAACTTGATAAAATTAGAGATGAATACAAAACAGAAGCTGAACGCTCTCAAGATATTGTAAATTATCTAAAAAGCAATATGGGAAGTGAATTTGAAGCAATGCATGCTCATCAACAAATGCAACAATCTCAACAAAATGAAGGTGGAATTTTTAAATCAATGATTAAAAAATTCTTTTAAAACATAAGACAAAAAGGCGCGGAAGTTTTCAACTTCCGCGCCTTTTTGTCTTAAAGTGCATCGTAAAACTTTCCTAAAACTTCTTGCAAATTTTTTTCTTCCAGTCCATATCCAATACGGAAAAATTTTTCATTCATATCGAAACATTGAGCTGGAATTGACAAAAAACCAACTTCTTTTTGCATTTTTGCACAAAAATCTGTCGAGCTGATGTTAAAATCATAATTTACGCAAGCAATTGAACCAGCGTTAGGCTTAACCCAGCTTAATTTTTCTGTTGAGTTTATAAAATCAGATAATATCTTTTTATTTTTTTTAATAATTTTCAAATTTCTTGCAACAATTTTTTCATGGTTATTCAAAGCAACAGTTGCAACAAAGTCATCAAGCGCACTAACACTTATTGTGTTGTATTCTCGATTTGAATTAATTTTTTTGATTAATTCAACATTTGCACAAATCCAACCAAGTCTAATACCAGCAAGAGAGTAGGCTTTTGACATACTTCCTGTTGAAATTCCTTTTTCATAGAGGTCTGCAACTGATTTTGTGTAAGGATTGCCATCGTGCGATAGCCCCCTGTAAACTTCGTCAGCTAAAACATATGCGTCGCAACTTTTTGCAACTTCTATAATTTCATTTAATTCTTTTAATATTGTTCCTGTCGGATTATTTGGATTTGTTAAACAGATTAACTTTGTGTCAGTGCCAACAACAGATTTAAAATTTTCTATATTCAATGACCAATCTTTGCTATTCAAAAAGACTAGCTGAACATTTGCTCCATAAAATTTTGGCAAAGAATATGCTTGTTGATAGCAAGGACAAATACAAACTACTTTGTCCCCTTTTTCTACTAAGGTTTGGATAGCTAGTTGATTTGCACCAATTCCACCAAGAGTAACCGTTAAATTTTCATGCTTTTGGTGTGCATATAAATTACAAATTGCACTTTTTAAAGCGTCGGTACCGTATAATTGACCATAGTTCAATGGAATTTGTGACATCTTTTCAAAATCAAAATCACAAATACTAGCCAATTCTTTTAAAGACAAGGCCTTTACGCAAGTTGTAGAAAAATCATATTGCGCAATAGTTGAATTTTCATTAATCCACTTTTCAAGTTTAAAAGTTTCTACTTGCACTACTTTTTACCTGCAGTTGCAAATTTGTTATACATCAAGTCTTGTCGTTTTTGAATATCAGGACTGTTCAAATAATCCTCGTACTTCATTTGGAAATTGATAAATCCGTAAGGTGAAATTTCGACAATTCTATCTGCAACAGTTTGGATAAACTGATAATCTTGCGATGTGAATAAAATAGTACCTGTATAGTCAATCAATGCATTATTTAAAGATGTAATCGCTTCCAAATCCAAGTGGTTTGTAGGTTCATCAAAAATAAGAACGTTACTTTCTGCAATCATCATTTTTGCAAGCATACAACGAACTTTTTCACCACCAGAAAGAACATTTACGCTCTTTTCCGCATCTTCACCAGAAAATAACATTCTACCTAAATACCCTCTTAAGTAGCTTATATGCTGTTCCTGAGAGAATTGTCCCAACCATTTAATCAGGTCAATCTTATCTTCAAATAGATGATTATTTTCTTTTGGAAAGTAAGAACGAGTTGCTGTTACACCCCAGTTAATTTCACCACTATCGGGCTCTATTTCACCGTTTAACATTTGAAATAGAGTTGTTATAATCAAAGGATTTTTAGCAATAAACGCAACTTTTTCACCTTGCACAAGATCTAGAGAAAAGTTTTTGATTAACAATTCACCATTTACAGACTTGTTCAACCCTTGAATATGCAAAACATCTTTTCCTGGGATTTTTGAATATTTGAAATTTATACTTGGATATTTTCTAGTTGATGGTTTAATGTCTTCAAGAGTAAGTTTTTCCAACATATTTTTACGAGAAGTCGCTTGTTTGGCTTTTGAAGCATTTGCACTAAATCTTGCAATAAATTTTCTAAATTCTTCCGCTTTTTCTTCAATCTTTTTATTACGTTCTTCTTTTTGTTTCATAATCAAAGCACTAGCCTGTGTCCAGAACGCATAGTTACCTGTATAAAGCGTAATATTTCTAAAATCAATGTCTGCAATATGTGTACACACTCTATCTAAAAAGGCTCTATCGTGCGATACAACAATAACAAGGTTAGGGAAATCAATCAAAAAATCTTCCAACCAATTAATCGTTTTTAAATCCAAATGGTTTGTAGGTTCGTCCATTAACAATATATCTGGCGTTCCAAACAAGGCTTGCGCAAGCAATACACGAACTTTTTCACTACCTGATAAATCCTTCATTAGATTGGAATGAAGTTCAGCAGGAATACCTAAATCAGCCAATAATGAACCCGCATCAGCCTCAGCTTGCCAACCGTCAAGTTCCGCAAATTCTGTTTCTAATTCTGCAACTCTCAGACCATCTTCATCATTAAAATCAGGCTTTGCATAAAGTGCATCTTTTTCTTTCATAACGTCATAAAGATGCTTATTACCCATAATTACAGTATCCATAACAGTAAATTCGTCAAATTCAAAGTGATTTTGCTTCAAAACTGAAATTCTCATTCCTTTTTTAATATGAACTTCGCCCGAAGTTGGTTCCAATTCACCAGATAAAACCTTTAAAAATGTTGATTTACCAGCACCATTTGCACCAATTAATCCATAACAATTTCCAGATGAAAATTTTATATTTACATTTTCAAATAAAGGTTCTGAGCCGAATTTTACTGTTACGTTTTCTGTAGTTATCATAATTCACCTTAATGCATTAAAAATCTAACATAAATGTAAATAGTTGACGCTGTCAACGAAATGCCAACTGTAACAAAACCATATAATAAGAATTTCATAAATGAAATTGGGTGTTTGTGAGCAGCAGCATATTCAGAAACAATAACGTTTGCAGCCGCACCAATTATTGTAAGGTTTCCACCTAAACAAGCACCTAAAGATAAACACCACCAAAGTGGGTGAGCATATTCAGCGCCCATTACAGATTGAATATTTGCAATCATTGGAGCCATAGTTACCGTGTATGGAATATTGTCGATGATACCTGACAAAATACCTGAACCCCACAAAATAACCATCGCAGTTGCACTTTCTGAACCTTGAGTTACATCAAGTAACCATTTTGCCATTAATGCAATACCACCAGAAGCTTCAAGTCCACCAATGATAATAAACAACCCGATGAAGAAGAAAATTGTATTCCATTCAACGTCTTTAATAATATGTTTAGGGTCTTCAAACAATAACAAAAAGCTTGCGCCAGCCATAGCTGACAGACTTGCTGGAATATGTGTCATATCGTGAGTTACAAATCCTAAAATTACAAGTCCTAAAACAGCAATACTTCTGTACATGCCAGCGTAGTCTGTAATTGTTTTACTGTTATCAAGATTTGCAATTTCTTGCATTTTTTCAGGAGTTGTTTTCAAACTTTTTCTAAAGAATAAGAACATTGTTGCAACTACAAGAACTAGAATTAGAGCAACAATTCCAGTTAATTCATTTAAGAAATCCATAAATGAAAATCCAGCTGCACTACCAATAATGATATTTGGAGGGTCACCAATTAATGTTGCAGTACCACCGATGTTTGAAGCAAAGATTTCAACAATCAAAAATGGTATTGGGTTAATATCCAATTTTTCTGCAATATAGAAAGTTATCGGCATAATCAAAATAACTGTAGTAACGTTATCTAAGAATGCTGAAACTACCGCTGTAAATACAGCCAACACGGCAACAATCAATGCTGGGTGACCTTTTGTGTATTTCAACAACTGGTTTGCAATCCAATTAAACATACCTGTTGCAGTTGAAATATTTACAATAATCATCATCGCAACAAGTAAGAAAATCACGTTAAAATCAATAAAATTAACAAAGTAATGTGGGTCTAAAGTACCATCTGCTAAAGTTTTATTAACACTAACTAAACCTAAAAACATTGTTAATGCTGCACCAATAAGTGCGATTGTAACTTTTGGAATCTTTTCTGTTGCAATAAAAATATAAGCTAAAATCAATATTACTGCCGAAAAAATTACACTGTTGTTTCCAACTAAACTGTTTAAAAATTCCATATCTTTTTCCTCTTTCCGTTTATTTAATCGTAACACGAAAATGAGAATATTTTAAATATACAATTTCAAAACCTTTACATGTAATTTTATTTTTTGTATCATGAAGAAAAGGGGAAAGTATGTCAGATAAAGATGATAAAGTAATAGATTTGTTCTCAAAGGTAAATAGAACTCTTTCACCAGAGGAATTAGAACAAATTAGATTTTTTGAAGGTTTTCATTACGTAAAAATAAATAAAGATAAAAATAACAAAAAATTTAATGCATCATTATTGAAAAAATATGCAGAGGGTTGTCATTACATAGTAAGAGTAATGCGCGAAGTTGATGGCGAAGTTTGGATGTACAACTACGACGTTAGAAACGATGAGTTATTCAAATTTATGGAAAAATTTAACGACAATACTCTAAACGGTACTATTATTGAAATTGATAAATATTTTCCAGAGGGATTAGCATAAAATTGAATTTTTTTGAAGAATATCACCACTGTTTATACAACTGTTCAAAACCTTATCAATACGTAGGTGGAGAAATTTTCTCTGCAAACAAGGATTTTGATAAAGCTTCTGTTCGCTTTGCTATGTGCTTTCCAGACAAGTACGAAATTGGCATAAGCAACCTTGGTGCAAGAATTTTATATAATCAAATAAACAAGTGCGAAAACTTTATGGCAGATAGAGCCTACGCTCCAGAGCCTGATTTCAAACCTCATCAACTCTACGCAGTTGAATCAAAACAACCTTTGAATAAATTTGATGCAATAGGTTTTTCAATTCAATATGAACTTGCTTATCCTACTATTTTAAAAATGTTGGAAATGTCTAATATTTCAATTAGAAACAAAGACAGAAAAGAAGACGAGCCAATCGTTACAGCTGGCGGACCTTGTGCTTTTAATCCACTTCCGATGTCAGAATTTATTGATGTTTTTGTAATAGGCGACGGCGAACAAGCCATTGTTGAAATGTGCGAAGTTCTAGAAAAAACAAAAGGACTTCCAAGAAAAGAACGTATCGCAGAATTATGCAAACATAAAGGTTTTTGGTCTGCACAAGTTGGTGGAACCGTTGAAAAAAGAGTCGAGCCACTAACTTATGAAACAGCATTAACAAAACACCCAATCGCTTTTTCTGCCTCAATTCACGACAGAGCAATTGTAGAAATTAGACGTGGTTGTGGCAGAATGTGTCGTTTCTGCCAACCTGGACACGTAACACTTCCTGTGCGTGAACGTCCAGCAGAAGAAATTATAAAAATAGCAAAAGAACTTGTGCATAACACTGGATATGACGAATATTCCTTGTTATCGCTATCTTCAAACGATTATTCAAACATTATTGAAGTAATTAAAGAGCTAAGTTGTGAATTTGACGAAAAGAAAATCGGTGTATCACTGCCAAGTCAACGTATTGACCACTTTAACTTAGAACTTGCAGAACTTACTCAATCTGTTAGAAAATCAACAATGACATTAGCTCCAGAAGCAGGTAGCCAAAGACTTCGAAACGTAATTAAGAAAAACATTTCCGAGGAACAAATCTTAAATGCTGTTATGACACTTTACGAAAACGGTTGGAGTAGAATTAAATTTTACTTTATTGTTGGTTTACCAACAGAAACCCTTGAAGATATGGACGAAATGGCATCTTTAATGGAGAAAATTCGTTATAGATGCAGAGGTCTAAAACAAGAAAAAGGATTAAAACACGGGTTAGACGTAACTTGTACGCTTTCAATATTTGTACCAAAACCATTCACTCCGTTCCAATTCTGTCCACAAATGGATTTGGACGAAGTAATGGAACATATTCATTACTTGAAAGAAAAAACAAAACATATAAAGGGACTAAAACTTAACTACCACGAGCGTTTTGTTTCACAAATTGAAGCTGTTTTAACTCGAGGTGATGCAAGTTTGTGTGATTATATCGGAAAATTATATCAAAAAGGTTGCTATATGGACGCTTGGGGCGAATACTTTGACAAAGAAGTTTGGGCGCAAACAGCACAAGAATGTAACATTGATATAAAAAATCTTGCAATGAAAGAATACTCGAGAGATAAAGAACTACCTTGGGATTTTATTAACGTCGGCATTGATAAACAATGGTTTATTGATGAGTACAATAAAGCTTTTATACAAACAAATACAACAGAAATTCAACCTACTTGCGAACACAAATGCGTAAATTGCGGGGTTTGCAAGAATTTAAAAGTTCACAAAGTGCTTGATAAACCGTACAAAGCTCAACACTACGTAAAAAAAGAGCACGAACATATTGACCCAAGAACAGCACCAACGATTGAAACTTTCAGATACCGTTTAAAAGTAACAAAACAAGGTATTTTGAGATATTTTTCACATCTTGATTGGCAAAATACGTTCCAAAAAGCTATTCTTCGTTCAGGACTAAAAATAGCGTTCACACAAGGCTTTAACCCAACGCCAAAAGTATCTATGGGGATTGCACTTCCACTTTTCCTTGAAAGTGATTGTGAGCTTATAGACGTAGAACTATTGAACAATATTTCTTGCGAAGAATTTAGCAAAACTTTGAGCAAATATTTACCTCAAGGTTGTGTAATAAAAGAGATTAAACAAATTCAAAAACAAGAAAAAGCTATCGACCAAACAGCACAATGGGCTGAATACAAAATTTCGTTGATAAAAGATGATGATTGTAATTTAAAATCTTTTGTGTATAATTGTGATATGGTTTTATCTCGTGATGAAATTTTACTCACGAAGAAAAACAAAAAAGGTTTACTAAAAACTTCAAATATCAAATCGTCAATAAAATCATACCGAATTGAAGACGATACTCTGTATATGGTTCTCAAAACAGGGCAAAATAGTGATATTCCTGCGGTTAGAGCAGATGATATCGTTAAGTTAATATCAGAAGATATGTATTTTGATATAAAACGACTTAGATTTTTTGACAGCGATTTTGTGGAGTTATAAAAGAAAAGGAATTTTAGATGAAAGACAACAAAAAATTTGCTTCAAAAGAGCAACCAACTTCAAAAAAAATCGTAATTGCCGAACGTGATAATATCGGTGCATTAATGGAAGGTGACAAGGTTTTAGACCTTTATATCAACAGAGGAGAAGTACTTTTAGGTGATGTTTATTTAGCTACTGTACAAAACGTTTTACCTAGTATTGATGCAGCTTTCGTTGATGTAGGTGTTGATAAAATGGGCTTTTTGCACGCACAAGACGTTATGGGTAAAGGCGCATTAAAAGACAAACTTTCACCAAACCAAAAACTTGTAGTTCAAGTAGTAAAAGAACCTACAGGTCACAAAGGTCCAAGAGTTACAACTGAAATCAGCCTACCTGGTAGATTTTTGGTATTAATGCCATCAGAGCCAGGAATTAACGTAAGCCGTAAGATTGAATCTTCAAAAGAACGTGCTAGATTAAAATCTATAGTTAGCTTACTAAAACCTGTTGGCGTTGGTGTTATTATTAGAACTGAAGCAGAGGGTCAATCTGAAGCTGAAATTCAAGAAGATTTAGAAATCCTTTTAGAAAAATGGAACAACATCGTTACTGCAGCTGAATCTTTAACTCCTCCAAGTCTAATCTACCGTGACCAAGACTTGTTATACAGGGTTATTCGTGAAGCTTGTTCCGAAGATGTTACTGAAATCATTGTAGATACAGCCTTTGCATTAAATAGAGTTCAATCTCTATTGCAAAACTGGCATATGAGCAAAAATATTCAAGTAACTCTATACAAAGGCAACGAGCCACTATTGATTGCAACTAACGTTCACAAGGAAATTCGTGCAGCTTTGAATATGAAAGTTAATATGCCATCTGGCGGTTACTTGTTCATTCAACAAACAGAAGCTCTTACAGTTATCGACGTAAACTCTGGTAAATTCGTAAGCTCTGCAACTCAAGATGAAACAATCTTAAAAACAAATATTGAAGCAGTTCACGAAATTGCACGTCAATTACGCTTACGTAACATTGGCGGTATGATTATCATTGACTTTATTGATATGACTTCACGTGTAGATAAATTAGCTATTATGGAAGAACTTGAACTTGCTATCGAAGACGACAAGGCAAAACCTCAAGTTGGTCAATTATCAGATTTAGGACTTGTTGAAATGACAAGACACAGACAAGGTCAAGCAATTTCAGAAGTATTTGCTAAAAAATGTCCTCACTGCCACGGAGAAGGTTACATTGTAGAAGATTTCAAATTTGCTTCTCCAACTTCTGAGGGTGAATACAGAGCAAAAGCAGCAAAAATGAAATTGCCTGTAAGTGGCTTCAAGAAAAATAACAACAAAAAACAAAACAATAACAACAATAACCAAAACAACAATCAACAAGCACCTCAAGAGTTGGAACAATCTCAACCAATTGAAATGACAACTGAAAATCCATCAGTTACAGCTCAAGAGGAAAATAAAAAACGTAATGACAAAAAACGTCCAAACAACAAACGTAATTTCAACAAAAAACAACTTAATGAAGATGCTAACGTAAAAGTTGCAGAAACAATGATTACAAGCGAAGACGAAATAAAACCAGTTATTGTTGAACAACCTCAACCTGCAGTGGCGGAAGAAGCTCCTGTTGAACAACCAGCAGAAGAAACGCCTAAAAAAACTCGCAGACCTAACAGAGGTACAAAAACAAAACGTCAAACAAGAGCTAAAAAAGCAACTAGTGAGGAAAAAGTTGAAGAATAGTATTTTAAAAACAATATTAATTCTTACTTCATTATTCATAATCCCGACAGCATCTTTTGCTGTCGGTGAATCTCAGTTGCCTGTTTCAACTTCTTATGACGATGTTTTACAGTCAGCAAAAATGAATCAAAATATTTCTACATCTCCTGCTAGTGGAGATATAGAAGTTCAGGCTACAACAGCATCGACAACAGGAAACGAAACACAAGTTCAAAGCACAAACTCTGCAGATGTTGACGCCAATTCAGAAAGCCAAATTCAACAAGCTATTGATAAAAAAGTTAAGTCAGAAAAACCCAAAAGTCACATTGTAAACACGGTTTTCAAATTCTTACTTGCTATGCTTTGGGTTTGCATATCTTCTGTTGTTATTTTTATAATTTTACTTTCTTATAAAAAGCTTATTCTAAAAGGAAAACCTGTAGTTCCAACCTATGAAAGTACCGAAGAAACCCTAGATACTCCAAAAAACTTTAAAGAAGCAATAAAACTATTTTTAGATAAAACTAAATGGAATTAATCGCTTATCCATCAAGGTTATTGCAAATCATGCTTTGATTAAGTATAATTTTTTTGTGAAATTACTAAAAGCTATGATATTTTCAATATTTTGTTTTTGCTTGATTGCATTTGTGCAATCTAATTCCGCTTTTAGCTATACAAATACGGACTTTCCGACGTCCTCTATTGCGACAATTCAAAAAACTTTTAACCATATAGAAGACGACAATAAGACTCATTCTATTTACGTTGCAACCTCTAACCAAGAGTTAACAACAACCTCTCAAAGAAAACGCGTAGATTTATCACATCAAAACTCCTTTGACATAATTTCTGCAACAGCAGAGATTAATTTTACTTCAAACGCAAAACATTTTTATAAAAACAATTCTTACACTCCGCCAAAACTATTTTTGACAGAGTTGTATATTAACGCTCCTTAAAGCTTTTTCAAAATACTAATTTAACCAGCAAAGACGTCCTCTTTGCTTATTTTGACACAAAAAAAAATAATATAAGGAGAATATAAAAATGACAAACGAAAATAAAACTCACGACAGCAATCATGCACCAAAAATTTACAAAGAAAACTTCGCAACAGGAACTATTAGCTCTATGCTATTCTTACTTGTAGTTGGAGTCTTAATGTACTTTGTAGCTAAATTTATGGGTATGTAAATTAATATTTTTTAATTGGCTAATTTGCGCAAGCGCAAATTAGCCAATTTTTTATATATCCATTTTTGACTTATAATATAAAGTATGAAAGTAGATTTACACGTACATAGCAACTTTTCAGACGGAAGCGACAGTATTCAAACACTTGTTGAAAACATTAAACAAGCTGATATTGGAATTTTTGCTCTAACTGACCACGACACAATTGAGGGTTGTATTGAAATAAAACCACTTATTCCCGATAACATAAAATTCATTCCTAGCATTGAATTAACTTGCCTTGCCGATGATATAAAATGTCATATCCTTGGTTTTAACTGCAACCCAACAAATCAAACACTGAACGAATTAATAAAAAAAGGTAAAGATTTAAGAAAACAAAAATTAGAAACACGCATAAAATATTTGAGTGAAGTTTGGAATATAGATTTAACAAAAGACGAAAAAGACTGGTTATATTCTAGAGAAAGCGTTGTAAAAACACATCTTGCAAACATTATCGTAGCGAGAGGACTTGCTACAGACAATGTTTCAGCTATGAAAAAATATTTAGACCCTTGCAAAACTGGTCCAACTCGCTTTGATATAACAGAAGCAATTAATGCAATAAAAGAGTCTGGCGGTATTCCTTTCTGGGCGCACCCACTAGGTGGCGAGGGAGAAAAGCATTTTAGCCACGCGGAATTTATACCAAAACTAGAAAAAATGATTAACTTTGGCATAAAAGGACTAGAATGCTATTATTCAAGATATTCAAAAGAAGAAAGCAAATTTCTTGTTGATTGCGCGAACAAAAACAATCTCTTAATCAGTGGTGGAAGCGATTACCACGGTACGAATAAAAACAATATTACTTTGGCAAAACTTAATAAAGAAAATATTCCAATTGATAGCACCCTGTTAACCGTCCTTAACAACGTATAAATTTTGTGATATAATACAGCATAAACAAATTTAACTAAATGAAGCTATAAAGAAAAGGACAAAAAATGAAAAAAGTATTAAGCCTAATATTAATTTTTACAATTATAATGGTTGCGACCCCAGCATTCGCAGGTACACATGGAAAAGATGGTAAAATTTCACCTCGTAGTATTGGTGCTTGTGCTTGCTCATTCTTTGTTTGGCCTGGAATTGGACAAGCAATTAATAATCAAACTGTCGAAAAAGATGTTACTCATGCCATTTTAGGACTTACTGGAATTTTTAGATTTTGGTCAGGATATGATGCTCTTTTTGACAGACAAGGCGGAGTTTGGCATAATAGAATTTAATCCAAATGACTATATTATTTCGTAAATTTCAAAATACTGATAAAAAAGAAATACTTTCTATGATGAAAGTATTTTATGCCTCTGATGCCGTTGCAACAAATGGTAGTGAGAAAATTTTTAGCGCAGATTTTGATATGTGCATTAGTGATTCTGAATTTTTAACAGGATACACAATTTGCAAAGACGATGAAATTATTGGATATTCTATGATTTCAAAAAGTTTTTCAACAGAATTTGGCAAATTTTGTATCTGGCTTGAAGATTTATATCTAAAACCAACATTTAGAGGTCTTGGAATTATCCCGAAATTCATTAATTTTATCGGAAGAGAGCACCCTAATACGGTATTTAAACTTGAAGCAGAAGATGAAAATGCACACGCTATTCACGTATATTCGAAACAAGGTTTTGAAAAAATGCCGTATTGTGTGATGAAAAAAGAATTATAAAATAGTGGCGCCAGCTTGTACAAGCTGGCGCCACTACTTATCTTTTGTCTTGCAAATTATTTTACAACTAATTTCTTAGTTTGAGGTTTTTCTTTGCTCATTTTTGGTGCCATAATTTTCAATACACCTGATTCCAATTTAGCTTCAGTTTTTTCCACATCAATTTCTTCTGGTAATTGAACTACTCTAGAGAATTCACCATAACTAAATTCAGAACGTTTGTAATTTTTACCTTTTTCGTCTTTTTCTTCGTGTTTTTTAGCATTGATTTTCAAGTAATTTTCTTCAATATCAATATCTAAATCTTCTTTTTTTACTCCTGGTAATTCAGCCCTAATATCGTATTCTTCACCTTTATCAGTGATTTCTACAGGCATTGTTAATGTATCGGCATCTTCCCAATAACTTGCTTCAGGGAAGTAACTGTCAAAATGTCTGTTTAATAAAGAGCTGATTTCGTCATTCACAGTTCTAATAAAATTGTCTGGTGTTTTTCTAACTAAAAATTTCATACTATCGCTCCTTTCAAACGCCTTTTTAACTTTTTTCTCTTAACACTTATGTTATAACTCTTTTTTTTTAAAAAACGCGTTTTTTTAACTTTTATTTAACAATTCGATGAATGTTTGTGCTAACTTTATCGTAGATAGGTAAAAATGACAAAAAAATATTACAAAACAGAATATAATTCACCAATTGGACGATTAACCATTTGTTCAGACGAAAATGCACTATTGGGACTTTGGATTGAGGAGCAGAAATACTTTGGGTGCGAGGGATTGGAGAATGCGACTTATAGTGATGATGTAAATATTTTAAAAGATAGTAAAATTTGGCTGGATAAGTATTTTAATGGCGAAAAACCTAATATAAGTACACTTAAACTTGCACCTGAGGGAAACGATTTTAGAAAATTGATATGGAAACACCTTTGTGAAATACCTTATGGAGAAACAATAACCTATGGAGAACTAGCTAAAGATGTAGCAAAGGAAATGGGCGTTGCAAAAATGTCAGCTCAAGCGGTTGGGGGAGCAGTTGGGCATAATCCAATATCAATAATAATACCTTGCCACAGAGTAATTGGCAAAAACGGCACACTAACAGGCTATGCCGCAGGGCTTGCAACAAAACAAAAACTCCTAGAACTAGAAATCACTATTTAGATTTATTTTTTAATTTTTCTCTTAATATTGTGGCATAATCCTTATATTCATCTTTTTGATTTGTTATGCCGTAATTGCTATCATGAATTCTTCGAGAACAAGTTATAAAATCGACTTTATGTATAGACAATCCGTGTTTATTCAATCTATCTGTTAAATCAATAACATCTCCTGTTATTGTGTCTTCCCTAAAGAAGCCTACAACATCAAAAACTTCTTTTTTAAATAAAGTTGAACCTGTCAAAATATTTGAAAACGGTTTTAAATCGACAAATTTTGCTTGTTGAGGAGTATCTGGAGAACAAAAATTCTTTAATTTTGCCATTACAATTTTGTAATCTAGATTTTTTTGCATTTCATCATATAACATTTGCAAAGCATCATCTACAAGTAAATCATCTTGATCTATAGTTAGCCAATAATTTCCTTTTGCTTCTCTTATGCCAGTATTTTTACCAGCCATTTGACCTTTATGTTCAGAGTTTACTATGACTCTACAACCCATTGATTTTGCGATATCAACGGTCTTATCCGTACTAATATCATCAACAACGATTATTTCATGATTAAATGATTGTTTTTGTATACTTTCAATTGTTTCTTGTATATATTTTTCACCGTTATATGACGGTATTACGACAGATATTAAATCTTGCATATAAACGATTTTCCTTTTTTAAGCTATTTTGTATATTTTGTGTAACAAAATATTTAATTTGTTGTTTTTTATTATACAATGAAAATAACTGTATTGATAGATTTTACTAATATTTATCAAAAATATACAATAATAGGAAGAAATGAATGCAATTTAAAGATTTGACCAAAGACGAAATTAATAGTGTGTATGCTAAATTTGATGATTATTTAGCAAATAAAGAAGTAAAATGGACAAAATATGCTGATTTAGGGTGTAAAATTGTAAAAATCGTAAGTTACAGCGATGAGTTTTTACCTCTTGTTCAAAAACAACTTACATTTATTTTAAAAGACTCAGCAGAAGATTTTGATGACACTCTTTTCATTTGGAATGAAAAAGATTCTGTAAATTTTGTTAAACCAATATTTGATTCATTAAAAAGATATGCTATGAGGTTAAAACTTGATAAAATTCATAAAAAAGCATACTTTGGTTATCTTACTGATGAACAAATTTATACTTCACAAATGTTTGACAATGATTTTTCAAAAGTAAAACCTGCAATTGATTTTCAAGTTGAACGTGGTTTTATTATAGCGCACAACAAACAAAATCATAAATATTATTATGGTGTAAAAGATTTATCTCCAGAAGAATTCATAAAAGAGGGACACATTTTTGTTCAATTCTTCAATAATATTTTAAAAACTGAAACCTCTCAACTAGCACACGGTGCTGTTATTGGCTACAACGGTAATGGCATTTGCTTCTGCGCAAGAGGTCAACGTGGCAAATCTACTCTTTCTGTTCTTTCTATGATGAAAGGTTTTGAATATGTTTCTGATGATTATTTAATTTTGCATCAAAATGAAAAACAAGATCTTTTATCAAGTCCGATATATTCAATAATTACACTTTCACCTGAAATGTATAACAGATTATACGATTTGATGGACGGTTGCAGATTTGTTTCAAATAACGCAAGAAAAGATAAATACGTATTTAATATCGCAAACTTCCACGACAGATTTAAGAAAAATTATCCAATCAAACTTTGCATATTCCCTGAAATCGTAACAGATGAAGAACCAAGCATTAGACCTTGTACGATGGAAGAAAAAGGCAGAGCTGTTGTTCAAGTAATTCAGTCAACATTAATGCAAACCTCTGATCTTTGCGAGAACTGGACGGTAAAGAAAATGATGAACATGGTTAAGGATTACCCATACTACAAATTTAATCTTTGCCACGACATAGATAAAAACACAGAATATCTACGAGAGTTTATGAATAATTTTGATAAACAAGAACACGAAATTATTGGTTTAGATAAAATCTGTGTCGATGTAACTTTTGATTTGGCAAATATTTTAAATAGCGAAACAGGAATTGTTTATTCTATGAATTATTTTGCTACAAATGTTTATGAAAACTTGTTAAAAGGTGTTTCAAAAGAAAATATTTTAGCTGAATTAAAACAAATCAATGGAATGCCAGAAACAATTGAAAAAGACTTAGATTTGTTTATTAACGCTTTAAAAGAAAAAGAAATTTTAGTTGATATTAAAACAACAGAGGAAAACGCAACCATAAACGAAGCTTTTGTTATTGAAAACAACTACAAATTATCATTAATTGAACACATTGAAGAAGAATATAAGGAATTAGTAAAGGAGAATAAAAATGAATTATGTATTAAATGATGAAAAAATGTTCGCTGACGTAACTGACGGCGTTGCAATTATTATCAATTCAGAAACAGGAATTTACTATGGCTTAAATGAATTAGGAACTGTAATTTATGAAAACTTAGTAAATGGAGCTTCTACAGAAAAAGTTTTAGATGCTTTAAAAGCGATTGCAGGTTGCCCAGCAGATGTTGAAGAAAAATTTAATGCATTTATTAAAGCTATGGTTGATTTTGAGCTTTTAGTTGAGGGTGGTTCAGATTCAGCAGATGCGAATATTAGTGAAGAAGTTGCAAAAGAAAATTCGTTTGAAATGGACGTAAAAGAATACAATGACGCACAAGAATTATTGTTGGCTGACCCAATCCACGAGGTAAAAGAAGAATCAGGCTGGACTCCAGAAAAAGATTCTATCGGCTACACAAAAGAAGAAACTAGAGAACGCGAAAAGAAAGTTGAAGAATAGTTTCGGAGAAGTTAATGCCAAAAGTATCGGTTATCATACCAGTATATAATACAGAAAAATATTTAAGAAAGTGTCTTGATAGCGTATGCAATCAGACACTTTCTGATATAGAAATAATCTGTGTAAATGACTGTTCACCAGACAATTCGTTAGATATTTTAAAAGAATACTCTCAAAAAGATAGCCGAATAAAAGTTATTAATTTTGAAGAAAACAAAGGTGTTTCTATCGCTCGTAATACTGGTATAGATAGCGCAACAGGCGAATTTATCGGCTTTGTTGACGCTGATGATTTTATAGATTTAGATTTTTATGAAAAGTTGTATAATAAGGCAATTGAAACAGACGCAGATTGCGTAAAAGGAAATATTTTTGATTACGATGAAAAAACAGATAAATCTACTTTAACTGCTTTCTATGATCAAAATGATAAAATTAGAAAGAATAAAGCTTATTTTTGCTATGGGTTTACATCTGCAATATATAAAACGAAAGTAATTCAGGAAAATGGAGTTAATTTTCCTGAAAATATTACATATTTCGAGGATCCATATTTTAGCATTTTTGCAAGTATCTATACACATAATATCGAATTTGTAGATAGTGCAAAATATAATTATATCAGACATGAGGACTCTGCTTGTTATAATTCTATGAATGAAGAAAAAGTAAAAGATTTCTTTAAAATTGTCGGAATTATTTTTGAAAAGCTACAAAATATTGAATTGCCTAAAGAAGCGCATAGCATTTATATTTCTTTTTTACTAGAACATTTAGTTCCAAAATGTAGTGATATTGCGATACCAAAACTTGGAAACGAAATGGCAATTGATTTGTGTTCAAGAATAATTGACGAAAATAAAAACATTTTAAATTCTGTGCTAACAGAATATTTTATGAATAAAAGAAACACTGAAGAAAAAAATATTCAAAAGCAAAAAGCAAACCTACTAAAGAATTTACGCAAGAATATAAAATCAAGAGGTGCTTTATAGCTATGAATACTAAAAAACAGATGTTATTAGATGAATACAAAAAATACGACAAACTAAATTTGACCAACAATAATCCACTTGTTAAAATTTTAGTGAGCTATATAAAACCGTCTTTTTTATTTAAATCAGAAATTCTAACACCAATCCATTTGGGTAGAGCAGTTGAACAAGAACAATCTAAAGATGGGATTTTAAACAACAATGATTTAATTTGGTTACATGAAAACTGCATTGGCGATAATGATTTTGTTGATAATATTTCAGCAATAAACAGACGTGTTGGCTTTTTAACAGGAACATATTGGGCTTATAAAAACTATGCAAAATTAGGTAACCCAACCTACATTGGCTCATTTGGCTATAGAAAACTATTTTCTTCAAATTGCTTGGAGAATGTTGAAGATTTTGATTTAATATTGCCTCAAAAAACCGTATTTGAAATGTCCTTAAAAGAACAGTTTATAAAAGATCATGGCACACAACTATATAAAGCTATGTTAGATACGTTAAAAAAAGTATACCCTCAGGATGTGTCAAAATTTTTGGAATATTTTAACAGAAATAGTGGATACTTTTACGAAATATATATAATGAAAAAAGAACTGTTTAATGAATTTTGTGAATGGATTTTCAAATATTTATTTAAGATTTTAGAACTTTTTCCAAATTTTATAGAAAGTCACATGGAAATTGACGAAAAAGAAAAATCTATGGCAAAATTTTTAGAAATTGATAACAAAACATACCAAAATAAAATTTATCAAAAACCAGATATAGAATTCAGAGATATTGCTTTTATTATGGAAAGAATTACGGGTTATTTTTTATACAGAGCATCACAAAAACCCATAAAATATAAAGAAGTACCAGTTATTCAACTAGAATACGTTGAGCCAAAAGAAATATACAAAAATTTATTATTAAAAAAGATGCGAAACAATATTAGGAGAAGCATAAAAAATGACTAACATACCTATATTTTTATCTAGTGACAATAACTATGCTCCGTTTGTCGCAACTACTATTGCAAGCATTTGCGACAACACGAGGAGCTTTTGCGAATTCTATGTTTTAGATGGCGGAATAACAGAAGAAAACCGCAAAAAAATTTATTCTCTTAATAAAAAATTTAATAATTTTTCACTTGAATTTATAAATATTGATACAGAAAAAGAATTTTCGTCAATTAACTATAAAAATGATTGTAGACATGTAACAATTTCTACTTATAACAGATTATTAATACCCAAACTAAAACCCGATATAAAGAAGTGTATTTATCTTGACGTTGACTTAATTGTTCTAGACAATATAAAAACTCTTTTTGACTATGACTTGAATAAATTTACTATAGGTGCTGTTGAAGATTTTGAATCAAATATAAGAAATAGAGATTTTATTGTTTCTGAGCATAAATATTTTAATGCTGGAGTTTTGTTAATAAATTGCAAAAAATGGCAACAAGAAAACGTTACACAGGAAATATTTGAATTAGAAACCAAATATCGCGAACAATTAAAATTTGCAGATCAAGATTTATTAAATAAGTATTTTGAAAATAATTACAAAAATTTACCTCAGAAATTTAATGTCATTTCCCCTACTGAAAATACTGAAATCGCAATCAGACATTATGCAGGTGATTTAAAGCCATACTTTTTTCAAAAAAATATCAAAACTATATTTTGTCCGAACATTAAAGAATTTTGGAATTATGTGTATATGAGTAATTTTGAAAAAGAAATAAATCTTTTTGTTAAACCAAAAGAAGAACAAAATGCATTGATCAGAAATCTTAGAATTTTAAGTTTAGTAAGTAAGGAGACAAAAATAAATGAGTAAAATAAAAATTCTATTTGATGTAGCGCGCCTATATAAAACTGATGACAAAGGATCTTATAAAACAGGAATATTTTGGGTTACTTATAATTTACTAAAATTATTTTTACACGACAATTGTTTTGACGTAACACTCTACACTGAATTTATGTTGCCAAAAAATAATATTGATACCGTTGATCTTAATATTGATAATCTTAACTACGTAGCGTCTAAATATTCTCTACAATTAAAAAAGACAAAAAATTTCATTAAAAATAAAAATTTTAACGCAGAGAATTATGATTTATACTTCAATAGTGCGTTTTTATCTAAACTTGATGCATCGTCAGTACCACAATTCTACGTATTACACGATACTATTCCAATGATATTAAAAGACAAATATCCTGAAATATTTATAAATAATTTTAAAAATTTTTATAATAATTTACACCCTAATACTTATTGTTTATGCATTTCTGAATCGTGCAAAAATGATTTTTTGAAATATTTTCCGCATTTAAACCCAGAAAATATGACAATAATTTACAATGCATCATCACAAAAATTTAAGCCACTAAAAGATTCTCAAAAATTTGAGCAAATAAAAAATAAATACAACATTGAAATACCACAAAATAGCAAATATATATTTACAATATCTAATCTTTCAGATAAAAAGAAAAATCTTTGTTTTACAATTAAAAATTTCTTTGAATTTATAAAAACAAATAATGTTAATGATTTATATTTTATTCTAGCAGGATATGGCAAAGATATTTTGATTGAAGAATTAAAACAAGAATATCCGAATGACTACCAAAAATATAAAGATAAATTAATTTTCTTAGGATACTTAGAAGATAGTGATGTCAATCTATTTTATTCAAATGCATTCTATTTTAGTTTTATAAGTTTATATGAAGGTTTTGGTCTGCCATTATTGGAAGCTATGAGTGCTGGGGTACCAATACTAACCTCAAATACTAGTTCTATACCTGAGGTAGTTGGAGAATGCGCACTAAAAATTTCGCCAAAAGATTACATTGAATGTCAAAAAGCAATGCATTTGTTATATACCGATGAAAAATTAAGAAACGATTTAATCAAAAAAGGACTAATACAACAAGAATCTTTTTCTTGGAAAAAAACTTACGCAAAAATTGTAGAAAAAATAAAAGAAGTTGTAAATAAGGAGGTAATATAATGGTTACAATAGATTCTTACAAAAAATACATAAAATTTTCTTCAAAGGCAAAATACGAATATGTTAATAAAATAAAAGGAAAGAAAAAATACTGGTTTGAAAAATATGGTTTTAAATTTTTTTATAGATATTTTAAAATGAGGTTTTTACTCACTAAAAAACCCTCTTTGTTTCATTTAGAATATAAATTAACATCTTTATGTACATTAAAGTGTAAAGATTGCTGTCATTATACACCATATTTTAAAGAAAATTTAAGACCTGTATCTTTTGAAACTTTTAAAAAAGAAATTGACAAACTGCTAAAATCTGTTGATAAAATATATGTTTTAAGTTTAATTGGAGGAGAATCATTATTAAACAAAGATATCGATAAAATGGTCAAATATGCCCGTTCAAAAAAGCAAATTTTGTTTATAGATATCACTACAAATGCAACGATAATCCCTAGTAACTCATTAATTAAAGAACTAGCTAATAAAAAAGATGTTTTTGTTTGGGTTTCAGACTATTCTGCTAACAAAAAGCTTTTACCCAAATTAAAACAACAAAAAATTTTAAATATTTTCAAAAAAAATAACATTAAATATATATTTTCGGACTTCGAAGGGAAAGTAACTCCTCAATGGCTTAAACCACCTATAATTCGTACAGACAGACAGACAGGCAGGCAGACAGACAGACAGGCAGGCAGACAGACAGACAGACAGACAGACAGACAGACTAGAATGTCGTTTGTCAAATTGCCATACATTTGCAGGTGGAAATATTTATTTATGCCCTCTACTTTTTTATATGCATTTTTCTGAAAAAATAAATTTTAAACAAGATGAAGTTATTGAAATAATGAATAATGATAATAAAAAGGTTACAAATGCTTTATTAGATTATTTTACAAAAGAATCTTTTGATTTTTGTAAATATTGTACTCAACCAAAAGCAACTGAAACTGTTCCAGCTGCAATTCAAGTAGGAGATGATTTAAAATGATACCAAAAAGAGTGTTTTATGTATGGGGATATGGAGAAAAGAAATCAAATTTAGCAAATATCTGTATTGAAAATTGGCGAATGATGCTACCCGATTATGAAATAATTGAAGTTAATGAAAAAACAAAAGAATGGTTTGATTTTGATTATGAATATGAAAATAATTTATGGTTTAAAACTGTATACGATTTAAAAATGTGGGCATATGTTTCGGATTATATTAGAGTTAAAACTATTTATGAACATGGGGGAATTTACGCTGACACAGATATAACCATTTATAAAAATTTAGATGACTTGTTGAAAAACAATATGTTTATTGGTAATCAAAAAAATAATATACCAGATTTAGCATTCTTTGGAGCAAAAAAGAATAATCCAATTCTAAAAGACATGTTAGAGTTTTATAAGGATAAAATTTGGAAAGATCCTAATTACATAATTATAAATATATTTAAAAAAATAATTTTTGAAAAATATGACATTACATATGATAATTCAAAAATTCATAAATTTAATGATTTAACAATATATCCGTATGAATACTTTTTTCCGTATTTTTACACAGAAATATTTTCACATAACATGATTACTACTAATACATATACAATGCATTGGTGTAATGCATCATGGATGAATAAAAAGAATATATTTTTCTTATCCAACAAGCATCGCATACCACTCAAAACATTATTAAAACAATTAGCATTTATTGAAAAAGTAGATACAAATGCTAATAAAAAAACTCAAGTATTAAACGTGGAGAATGAAAATGAAACTTCTAAATAATGGTATAAAAATTGAAGATATAGGATTTGGAACATGGTATCTAAAAGGAAATGAGGGGAAAGAAGTCATTAAAAATGCTATAAAAGTAGGATATCGTATTATTGATACTGCCCAAGCATACAACAATGAGGAAATCGTTGGACAAGCAATCAACGAATGTATTCAAGAAAGTATCGTAAAAAGGCAAGATTTGTTTATAACTTCAAAGATAAATCCACATCTACCTATTGGCTATGATGCAGCGATTAATGCTGTTAATCAATCCTTGGCAAAAATGAATTTAGACTATATTGACTTATATTTAATTCATTGGCCAAACCTAGTTGAAGATGACAGTTGGAAATATTTAAATGCTAAAACTTGGCAAGGTTTTGAAAAAATGGTAACTGAAGGAAAGTTAAAATCAATTGGTGTATCTAACTTCATGATTCACCATTTAGAAGAATTACTTAAAACAGCAACTATAAAACCTTCAATCAATCAATTAAATTTGAATCCAACGTGGCAACAAAAAGAAGTTGTTAAATTCTGTCATGATAATAATATTTTATGTGAAGCTTGGGCACCATTGGTAAGAATTAAACCGTGGAACCTTAAAACATTAGAAACAATTGCGAAAAAATATAAAAAAACTATCGCACAAATTTGTTTGAGATGGTGTCTTCAAAAAGGATTTATCCCTTTAACCAAATCACATCAAGTCGAGCACATGATAGAAAACATAAATATATTTAATTTTGAAATAGAAAAGGAAGATATTGATTATTTAGATGAACTTAATTCGCACCCCTGGGATCATGATAGTCAACCTGATTGTTTGTATGAAATTTTTAGACTAAGAGAACAATTAACCAAAAAAGAAATCATTTTGAATGAAAAATTTTATTTTTTGGGCATTCATTTTGCTAATAAGAAAATATTAAACAATAAAAATGTATATTTATTATTTAATATTTTACCTCTATTTTCAATTAAAAAAGTTAATGAAACAAAAAAATACATATATTTATTTAATCTTCTAAAAATAGGAAAAATAATAAAAAAGACTAAAACTAAATATGAAAAGTTTTTACCAACGTATATAAATCAGAAAGCTAAATCAACATAACAAACATTATGTTGATTTAGAGTTTTGTTTTTTATAAGATAGATACACAATAATTTATTGGAAGTAGAGTATGATTATAGACAAAAAAATTGTAGAATCAGTTAAAGAATCTAACAAAAAAAACATTAACATTGTAATTGATAGATTAATCAAAACTTTTTTTAGTGAAATTCTATCAGAAAAAGATGTGAAATTATTAAACTTGACATTCTCAGAAAATCCAACACAAGATGTTTTAGATGAATTTTTAAAAGATTACGATATTGAAACTGTAGGGGGAAGTAAGGTTATATTGCTTTCGTACTTTATGAAATTGCACCCTCAACTAAATTTTACTGTCTACGAACAAAATCGACTAAAAGGGCTTTTAAACTTTTATAAATTTCAAAATTTAAAAATTATTTCTCACTATTCAAAAGTAGGACGAGAATTGAACAAAGAAAATATTCCTTTTATCATACTAAAAGGTGGAGCTATGAGATTTCTCCGCCCAGAATTTGCGAGAACAATGAGTGATATTGATATTCTTGTTCCTGAACAAAATTTTGAACAAGTTAAACAAATAAGTACAGATTTGGGTTATGATTATCAAGATTGCTTCCACTCAATCGATTTGCACCCAAAAGGAACTGAAGAAGGCACTGTAGATATCCATCAATGGATAGAAATGGGTACTGGCAAAGAAACTAGCATTAATAAAGAGTTATTTGAAAGAGCGACAAAACAAAAAGTTTTCAATATTGAAGCTTACGTACCTTGTTATGAAGATTTATTCTTCTTAACTTTGGTAAATATGGCAAAAAATCTTAGAGAAAAATCAAGTCCACATGCTGTTTTGTTTGCACTGCACGATTGCAAGTTTTTCTTGGAACAAAAGCCTGATTTTAACTGGAATATAGTTATTCAAAACGCCAAAAAAACTAAGTCTGAAATGCAAGTTGGTTTTGCAATAAAATTCATTAATAAAATTGTACCAAATCTTTTACCTGAAGACTTTTCACATGAAGTTATGTTTGAGAAAGCAATCCAAGACTACTGCAAAGAAGTAACCTTTGAACGTTATATATTTGAACCATTACAAGAATATAGCCGAAACATGAAAATTCAAGACGCGTTTAAAACCTTCAATGGGATTTTGCATTATATAAAAACTAAATCGACTTATAAATTCTACAAAAAAATACGTAAAGACCGTCAGATTATTCACTTAATCTATGACATTTGGGCAAAAGCACAATAATAAATTATATAATAACATAACATAATTTGGATTAATTTAATTCGTTCTTGTCTTCTTTCGTCCATAGCTTTATAATAAAGCTTTTAAAATCGGGCATTAAAAAAGCACCTTTTCAGGTGCTTTAAATTATTTATTCTTCATAATCTTGTGGATTATCTCTAAAGTCTATTGGGGTTTATTTGGGACATTTGAATTGTAATTAATTAGCCTTTGTTCCCTAACATGTTTGGAACACAGCGGTTTTATCCAGATTGACTGAAACGGGACGAAAGGTAACTTTTTGTCCACTTTCTGTCACAAAAAAGTCTGGTATAAATCCGAGCAAATCGCTAAAACTCAAACACACCATATATTTTAGCGATGACACATTCAGGACAAAAAAGTTTCATTTGAAATTGTAATTTTTTAAGTCGGAAGAAAGTCGGAAGTATTTATTACATTTGAATATCAGTAAATTTTCCCACTATAATGTATTACAAAATAACTAAAATTAACTTTAAAATATATCGATTTCAGTCAAGAATAATGATATTTACAAACAAATTCTATTAGCAAAATTCTTTGAGAAATTCATCTAAATTCATTATTTTTTTGTCCTTTGTATTAGCATATATGTGTTTAAAACAAGCTTTCATGAAAGTATCGTGAGTTTTTCCATCATCTGTGAGTAATATATCAAAATTATTCATATGTGCAATGTACGTAGTATCATTTGGTGTATCTTTATCAACTTTTTTACCTTGAATTAGGCAATAGTCAATTAAAAAATCATCTGCCTTAAATTTACGAAAAGCAAAACTATTTTTAGGGATTTCGTAGTTTACAATTTTACGAAAGTTTCTTAGTGATGTTTCTCCAAGATTAAAACGATGTAATACACTTGCAACATTACTACATCTCCACCAAAATCTTAGTAAAGATATAAAGGTATTTTGGTCAAATTCTTTTTGTTTATGTAGAAATATATTCATTTCATTTACCGCAAAATTATATTTATATATAAAATTGTAGCAATATTTCTTCCACATTATTACATTGTACACTTTAATATCATCTTTTAACTCATCAAAAAATATTTGAAGATTATTTGTTGTATTTATTTTAAATATATGAGATTGTTCTACATCATATTCATAAATTTTGTTATCTTTATCATTGTAATAGTATATATCTTTAACTTTTGCTGCACTATATATTTGCGTCCACTTAAAGCCACTTTTTAATTCCTTTTCAATTACCTCTGAAGCTGCATCAATTATATCATTTTCGCAATATTCTTTTATAAAATCTACATAATAATTATAATCTTCATAAAGATTATTCTTATACAAAAACGGTAATCTCTGTTTTAATAATGTTTCAGTAGCATAAAACTTTAGAGTCTTTCCTATTTTTGGTTTTATGTTACTCTTTTTTATTAATTCAATTTTTTCTCGTTTTAATATGTTAACGTCAACAATTATTTTTTTTACCATATACTCACACATTTTAGTTATAAAATATCAATCTTTCGTATACCAAGCTCCACGGGTTTTTCCGTGTTTTGTAAGGTAATTATTTTCAACCAAACTTGATAAATGTTTTTTGATTGTATTTATATTTGTTCCTGTTAATTCAGACAATTCAGATATTGTTGCCCTGTCTTTTGTTTCAAAAACTTCCATGATTTTTGCTGATATTTCCGGCAAATCTAAATTAGATTTAACGGAAGTATTTGCGTGTTCAATCTTATATTCAAGTCTTATTTTTTGCTTTTGCAAGGTTTTCAAGAAAAACATCAACCATGGTTCGTAATCAGGTTCTTTATTTAAAGTCGTTTGAGTTTGTCTTAAAGCCCTATAATAACCCTCTTTATTATCTTCAATTATTGATTCTGTTGAACTATAAGGCACATACGCATAGCCAGATTTTAGCAATAAAAGGTTCGTCAACGCTCTTGATAATCTACCATTTCCGTCTTGAAATGGGTGAATAGCAAGAAAATTTACTACAAAAACCCCAATAACTATCAATGGGTGATAATATCTCTCCGACAAATTTTTATTAGTCCATTCAACAAGTTCTTGCATTTTTAAAGGAGTTTCAAATGGCGTTGCTGTTTCAAATACCACTCCAAGTTCTTTACCTTCGCTATCATATGCTGCTACTGCATTTGAAATCTTTTTGTATTCGCCTTTGTGTTTTTCATCTTTTGATGAATATTCAAGCAAAATTTTGTGTAATTGTTTTATATAATTTTCTGATAATGGGATAACTTCCCAATCTTCAAAAATTGTGTCAGCAAGTTTTGCATAACCAGCAACTTCTTCTTCATCACGATTTGCAAAAGATTGTTTGTTGATTCTTGATAAAAGTTCTTCTACTTGCTTATCGTTTAGTTTGTTGCCCTCAATACGGTTTGAAGAACCAACACTTTCAATAGTTGCAACCTTTTTTAATGCTCTTAATTTTTCAGGAGCCATTTTGCCCAATAACTTCCAAGAACCTTTAAACTCATCAATTTCAGAGATAATTGAAAGCATTTGATTTGATATTTTTATATCTAAATTTTCTAACATATCGTACCCAATTAGACCTAATACGACCTAATAGTATATTATTTTTATCTAATTGTCAATAATGTTGCTAAACCTTAAATCGTCAAACATATAATTTGTTAAACCGAGTTCTTGTTTTATTTTATAAAAATCTTTTCTTATTTTTTGCCTTAAGGATTTCTTTTGTTGTTCATCACCCGTCAAAACGGTGTTCAAAGGCTGTTTTAATATAATTAAATTTTCAACAATCGGAAGCAAGTATGGATATTTCTTTTTAAGAACCTTAAAAAGCTGTGCCAATTGCTCCGATGTTAAAATCTGGATTTGTCTTTTAGGAATATTGGCAACTCTTTTTACTTCATAAACACATGTTTTATCAATATATCCTTCATTTTGGAAATGTTTTATTATTTGATTTAAAAGAGTAAGAATATTTTTAACTCTGCGTTCTGACACCTTGTTTTCTTGCAAATATTTTTTAAAGTTTTGAATATCATGAATAGATATATTTTTGAGTTTGAATGTCTTAAAATACGGAATAATTTTTGAATAAACAAAAGTTTTATATGCCTGATAAGACTGCTCTGTGAGTATTTGTTGTTTTATTTTCAAAAATATTTCACAAGCTTGAACAACTGTAATATCAGAATTTTTACTTTGGATATTTTTATCAACAATTCTGAATTTATCATCAGTTTTTATCACTTCTACGTATTCAAACTTACTTCCAACCTGCTTTATATTTTCAGACTCTTGCAAAAATTTTCCGGCTACATCAGGGTCAATCTCGCAAAACATAACAACATCGTCTAGCGTGAATGATTTTAGTCTTTTTGCGACCTTGAGTATTTTATCCATTTAGAATCTCCTGAGTTATATTTTCATCAATTTGCATTAAGCCGTTTGCCTGTGCAACTTTTTCAAAAGCATCAATTGTATTCACAATTTGCCTGAAACTTTTGGCTCTATTATGAATCAAATGTACCGCCTCTTTTGTTATGTCTATCTCTGAGATTTCTTCTGTAATTTGCTTAATATCTAAATATTCAAATTCGGTAAAATTATAAATCTCTGAAATTCTGTCAAACAAATGCGTATGTTTTTTGAGTTTGTGTTTAGCTAGCTGCATTCCGACCAGGATTATTGGCACTCCAGTTTCATCGTGTAAATCCCGGAGTGTTTCAATTGTCCTAAAATCTTTTAGCAGATAATCAATTTCATCAGCTATAATCATCTGTGGATGTGTTTTCAAAGCATTGACACATTGTCTGAAAATATCCGCGGTATAAAATCTTGGAATTTCATCAAGTTCTTTTGCAATTTCTTCCAACATCCACTTTGGACTCATAGAATTTGTTGCTCTAATATAAACAGCATCATATTGTATTGACAGATATAAAGCAGTTTTTGTTTTACCAAGTCCTGCGTTGCCATAAACCAAGCCGATTTTAGATATATTATCCGGCTTGTTTTTCAGGTTATGAATCAGATTAATAAATCCTTTGACATTCTTAGTCAGTACGAATTTTGGTTTCATATTCTTTGAACTCCTTTGATTTTTTATATTCTGTAAGCCAAATTCTATCGTCATTACATGTGCAGCCGTACTCCATTAGGTATTCATATCTTTCCCTACTTGTTTTGAACAACGGCTTAACCGCAGGATTATATTTCTCCGGCTTTTCTTTTTTGTTTTCTATTTTTGGAATAATCGGCGGAGGTAAAAATTCTTCTTCTTTAGCTATCTCACATTTCAAGATTTCCAAATCTTCAATATTCAAAAATTTTTTACAAGCTTTTATTGTCTTGTTTTTAAGTTGTTTTTGTTTTTGAATTTTCTGCTTGTAATCTTCAATATCATTAATCTCTCCGGTATAGTGAGCAAGCGGATGTGTAAGTGTAATCCTTTCCGCTCTGCATAAAAATTTACCGGATATTGTATAAACATTGATATAACTTAAATCAAACAAACTATATTTTATTATGACTTTTTGCCTCAAACCATAAAGAGCATCATTGTAATAATCAGATTTCAAGAACCTTATTCCCTGACTTGTGATAGTTTTGATTTCTTGAGCCAGCATCAAGTCATCAAGTTCTCTTGGATTAATTCCCTGCCTTTCAATACTATCAAGCATTTCTTTTATGCTTTTTGTCTTATCATTTGGGCACGGCAGAGAATTTTTATATTCAAGCCAGCTATTTATCATTTGTATTGTCTGTTGAATTGTGGGGATAAATTTAGTATGGATTTTCGAGTGGAATTTTTCGTTTCTTTTTAATCTTGCGGGTTTATTTTCAATATTTGTTCCGATATAACTCGGAAGTAATTTTTCAAAACTTTCCTGTATTTCTAAGAAGAATCTTTCGATAACTTTAGCTCTGGCATTATATGGATTAGCAAAAACTGTTGTTATACCGAGTTTCTCGTAAATGCCTTTTAGACCAATTTCATCGAAATTAGCACTTCCTAAAAAGTACTTACCCCTGAAAGCTCTGCCATTATCAAGATAAACAAAATTCGGAATTTTACCCAGATTCAATATTGCATTACGGAGAGCTGATGCAATATTCTGCGTGTTTTCTTCTATCATTATTTCATACCCGATAAGTGCAGTTGATTTCCAATCCAAGAATCCTATTAATGTTGCTCTGCAGGGTTTACTGGTAAACGGATTTATTACCTGAAAATTTAATCTTTTCCCATCAGCAACCAAAACTTCTCCGACTTCAATCTTTGAGATATCCCTTTTTATATGCGGAATAACTTCTTCTTTTAAGGCTTTTTCTCCATCACGAAGGAGAGTCCACTTGTCAAAATAATTTGCTTTATACCAATTCGCAAATTTTCTGAAAGTTGGCGGAGCAGGAATATATTCCGCACCCTGAGTTTTTAAAACATATTGCGTTAAAGATATAGCTTTCCCGATACTGAATTTATTCGGGTACAGAAGCAGTTTCAAAAATATCTGTTTTTCGTACTCCGTAAGACAAGTTCTTGAATAATCTTCATAATGATAATTTGGGATTAAAAGTTCATAGTTATTACTGTTTCCTAAAATCCTTTTCCACCTTTGAAGTGTGCCTATTGAAACATTCCCAAGTTTTGCATAAATCTCAGGATACAAAACTTGTGCATTATACGCACTCAAAAAATCCTTATCAAATTGTGTTTTATTCTGCTGATTTTTTCGTTCTTGTTTCCAGAGGTTCAATAAATCCAATCTTGCAAGTGCAATAACTTTTGCTTTATCGGGTTTGTGAAAATTTGTTGGTGTAGGAAGTTGTTTAACTTCATAAGTCGGAATAATTTTTGAATAATATTTTTCCTGAAGCACCGGCTCAATGCTTGATAACAAAATCTCAAAACTTCTTCCGCCTTTGATAGTTATTTCTCGAGTAATATATTTACCTTTTGACAGCCTGATCGCACGTGTACTTACTCCTTTTAGTTCTGCTAATTCCTTGATTGTAATGTATTTTTCGTCTGTCATAACACTAATATTCATCGCTCCGAACGCGGAAGATTGGAACTGTTTCCGACTAACTTTGTATCAATCGGACACACTTGCTTTATCGCAAAACAGAGTTAAAATGTGTGTACCCAAATACTCACCCCCCCAATTAATTTTAAGGAGTTTTTATGCGTAAAGAATTGAGAAAACAAATTGAATTACTTGAACAAAAAATGTCAAAAAGTCCTAATAATATGAAAGGTGGCGGAAGTCATTTTTTGTATCGTAGAGAAAGAATGATACGTTTTAAAATGCTGCAAAAAAATATGCCGCAAAAAATGCTTGCTAAAAGATTGAACCTAACCGAAAGCTATATCTCTAAACTTATCACCGGCCAACGGTACAACCAAGATTTTGAAAGATACATTATTCATATTTTGGATGTGAATTATTGTTGTATTTGAACATCCAGAAGTATTTTGTGCTTAATAACTGTATATATTTTATCATATTGAATGATAAAATAGCCCTTGTATTTATCGTTATAATTATTTTCAGTTTCTATTATTTTAGGTAATATATAATCTTTAAGGTCGAATTTTTCTATAGTATGACCGTGGTCAATAATACAAAGGAATTTTTCTTTAAAATTTTTAAAATGTTGTAATTTATCCAATTTAACATTAATACACTTTATTATTTCATCAAAATAAATATTTGTATTCACCATTCCTTTGGTGGGCGATGAATAAAATTCATCGGATGTTGGAGTTATTCTGCCAATTTGCCCTTTGAATTTGCCTTTTTTATCATATTTATTTAAGACTTCAATCGCTTCTTCATATGTATAATTTTTCCCATGAATTTGTTGAAGAATTTTTGTTTGTTCTCCGTCAAAATTTGATTGTGTAATTTCCAACCCAATATCATCTGTTTCATTCCAAAAATCCGGTTCTTCATGTTTTGCAAAATTATTTAATTTATTCCCAAAATAAAATTCTAACTTTTGAAGTGCAGTATATTCTTCTATGTATTTTTGATTAGTACTCATGTCCTTATTTTATAATAAAAAATCTCTGTCCGTTTTTGACATACACCCATGATTTAATGTAATTATGTTAAATCATTACAACACAAGCAAGTTACTCATTTTTGTGATAGAGTATTTGTGTAGTATTAAAAAGAGGGTTGTATGAAGAAATTATCGCTTTCAAAGTTGGAGACTTTTCTAAAAAGTCAGTGTGATGCATTAAGAGGAAGCATGGATGCATCAGAATACAAAGATTATCTTATTGCTATGATTTTCCTGAAACGTGTAAATGATCAGTTTGCTGTTGCGCAGGAACATTTTAAAAAGGAATTGAAACATCAATATCCAAATATTACAGATGAAGAAATAGCTGAAGAAATCGAACTTGATTCATACAAAAATAAATACGAATTTTTTGTACCTCCGCTTGCACGTTGGAAAATGGACACACTTCCTAAAAACTTTGAAGATGAACAACACCAAACAATCCTGAATGCAAAAGAAATTCTTGCAAACCCAAATAGTACAAGCCAAGAAAAAGCCGGAGCGGAACACGATAAAGACTGTGCCGAAAAGAATTTATCTTTCCGCGGACTTTTGTATGAAAACGAAGATGTCGGGAATTCAATCAATATTGCATTAAAAGAGTTAGAAAAATCAAACGGTGCAATCTTGCAGGGTGTTTTGACCGGTAAAGAAGGTAATAGCACAAACTTCAATGAAACTAATACCAACGGCGAAAGAAAATTATCAGATGAAGTTTTATCTGAAATGATAAATGACTTTAATAACTATCCGCTTATTGATGAAAACTTTGAATTTCCTGATTTGATGGGTGCTGCGTATGAATTTTTGATTAAGTATTTTGCAGAAAGTGCCGGCAAAAAAGGCGGTGAATTCTATACCCCACACCAAGTAGTCGAATTAATGGGTAGAATTTTAAAACCTGCGCGTGATGCTAAAATATGTGACCCTACAGTTGGTTCAGGCGGTTTGCTTATCAACATGAAAAACTATGTTGAAATGGTTTATGGTTCAGCCAAAGACTTGTATTTGTTCGGTCAGGAAAGCAAAGAAGGCACATATAAAATGTGCAAAATGAATATGATTTTCCACGGCATCAAAAATGCTAATATTCATCACTGCGATACTTTATTAAACCCTACTTTGATTGAAAACGGTGAACTGATAAAGTACGACATCGTGGTTGCAAATCCTCCGTTTTCACAAAATTACACAACTAAAGATATGAAGTTCCAAGACAGATTTAAGTTCTGGATGAGTAAGAAAAAGCAAGCTGATTTTATGTTTGTTCAGCATATGATTTCAACCCTTAAAGCTGAAGGCAGAATGGCTGTAATTATGCCGCACGGGGTTTTATTCCGTGGCGGAGAAGAACAAAAGATGCGTAAATGGTTAATTACGGGAATCCATGGCGAATCAACAATTGCAGAAAATACAAGTACTCCTTGTATATTGGAAGCCGTAATCGGTTTGCCACCGAGTTTATTCTATGGAACAGGCATTCCTGCTTCTATCCTTGTTATCAATAAAAAAGGTGCCGCAGAACGAGAAGGTGTTCTCTTTATAAACGCAGACAGAGAATACAAAGAGGGCAAAAATCAAAACATATTAAGACCTGAAGATATTGATAAAATCTCTTATGTTTACGAACAAAAAGATACAACGGATAAAAAATATTCAAGACTTGTAACTAAAGAGGAACTTGAAGCAGAAGATTTTAACTGTAATATCAGACGTTGGGTTGATAATGCTCCTGAACCGGATAATCAAGATGTTGAAGCACACTTGAATGGCGGTATGCCAAAATGCGAAGTTGATGCACTTGATGACAGATTTAATTCATACTATGACCTTAAAAATAATATGTTTGAATCTTTAAGAGAAAATTATTACAAGTTTACAGATAAAGTTCCAAACAAAGAAGCTATTAAGGATTTAATTATAAATTGTGCAGGTTATAACCAAATTGAAAAATCCTACCACGAAAGACTTGATGGGGTTTGGGAAAAATGTTTGGAAAATATTAAAGATTTACCAAACCAAAACAGTATTCAAAGTTTTGTTGAATGTATAAGAAGCACTTATATTAACGATATGTATGATGATGAGTATCCTGTAATTAATTTGTATCAAGGTCGTGGTGCTATTGCACAATTCTTTACTGACTTAAAATACGATTTTATGTCAGTAGTTTCAAGCGGATGGAATGCAGAACTTATTCCGGAAGATGAAATTTTGGAAAGCCAATTCCATGAAGTTTTGAAAGAATTGAGAGAAGCAGAAGCACGCAGAGATGAAATTCAAGCGCAGTTTGACTCAGCAAATGAAATGGAAAAAGAAGAAGGTTGGAATCCGGAAGAATTTGATTTAGAAAATGCTGAGGTCATTCCAAAATCAGTAATAAAAAATATTAAAGCAGAAATAAAAACAAATAATGGTGAAATAAATTCTATAAAGAAAGAGATTAAAGCGTTAGAAAAGAGAATTTCTGCATACAAAAAATCAAAAGATATTAATGTGCAAGAAGAAATTTCAAAACTGGAAGCAGAAATACAAAGCAAGACGTCTGAAATGGCGCCTTATCAAAATATAGTTGATGAATTAAATGCTAAAATCAAAACTCATACTGATTTAGAAGAAGAACTGAAAGAATGCAGAAAGACAATCAAAGCAATAACACAAAGAAAAGATAAACTTGTTGAAGAAGCAAGAGAAAAAATAAGTAATGAAGAAGCAGAAAAACTGATTATTGCTCGCTGGAACAGAACTCTTCATTCAATAGTTGATGCTTATATCGAGGAATTTGCAAGAAATCTACAGCTTGATATTGAACATATTTATGAAAAATATACAGTAACTCTGAAAGATATTTTATCAGATAGAGATACAGTTACAGCAGACCTGAATAAATATTTAAAGGAATTAGGTTATGCTGCAGTGTAAGACAAAGTGGAAAAAGGAACACCTTAAGAATATTTTGGAAGATTCTTATGCTGGAGGCACTCCAAATAGATCAAGGGAAGATTTTTATGGGGGTACCATTCCATGGGTAACATCTGGTGAAGTAAATCAATCCAAAATTATAGAAACAAATGAGTATATAACTGACTTAGGATATAAAAATTCTTCTGCAAAAATGATTCCTAAAAATACAGTTCTACTGGCTATGTATGGTGCTACTGCAGGACAAGTTTCTATGTTGAAAATACCAGCAACCTCTAATCAAGCCGTATTGGCAATAATTCCTTGTAAAGAATTAGATAAAAATTATTTGTACCATAATTTAAGATATTTCAAAGAAAGAATATTGTTTTCTGCTCAAGGCTCTGGACAAACAAATTTAAGTAAAGAACTAGTTGAAAAATATAAAATTACTTTTCCAACGAATACAGAAGAACAAGCAAAAATTGCGGATATTCTTTCGACTTGTGATGAGGTTATTGAAAAGACTGAAGAAACGATTGAGAAGTATAAACAAATCAAAGCCGGAATGATGCAGGATTTGTTTACTCGCGGATTGGATGAAAATGGCAAACTCCGCCCAACATATACTCAAGCTCCTGATTTATATAAATATTCAAAAGAACTTGACCGCCATATACCGAAAGAATGGGATGTAAAAAGGCTTGATGAAATCGGCGAAATGAAAAGTGGCGATGGGATTACAGCTAAAAATATTTTTATAACGGGCATATATCCTGTTTATGGTGGCAATGGTTTACGTGGCTACACTAGTAATTATACTCATGAAGGTGAATATGTCTTAATAGGTAGACAAGGTGCATTGTGTGGCAATATAAATAAAGCGTCTGGCAAATTTTTTGCCTCAGAACACGCAGTCGTTGTAACATTGTATGATGATAATAATGTTGATTGGGTCTTTTATAAATATACTGATTTAAATTTAAATCAGTATTCAGAAGCTTCTGCTCAACCAGGATTATCTGTACAAAAAATTTCTAAGATCAAAATTGATATTCCTAAAGGTCCAGAACAAAAAAATATTTCAATAAGATTAAATTTGGTTGATAAAAAAATTAAACTTGAAGCAGAATATTTAAACAAATACAAACAAATCAAACAAGGATTAATGAAACGATTACTTACACCACCGGCTGATGCTGAGATTGTTGAGGAATAATATGGCTGAATACGTTAATGTTGAAAAACCGTTTTTGGAAAAACTAAAAGAATGTCATTGGAAAGTTATAGATCAAGGAACTGGAATTCCAACGGATCCACATGCTTCAATGCGGTCATCTTTTGATGAAGTTGCACTGAAAGAAGAGTTTATTGAAAGTGTTGGCAATATTAACTCTTGGGCAACCCGAGAACAATTGGAATGGTGTTATGAAAAAATCCTCTACGGGCACGGAAATGAAAATCTAACAGAAATAAACAAGAAAGTTTTTACATATCTAAGAAAAGGTATTCAAGTAGATAAAAACGAGCAAACAGGCGAACTCAATCCAACAATTAAACTTGTTGATTTCGGTAAAAGAGATGAAAACGGTAATTGGGTAAGTAAAAATTCATTTGTTGCAATAAACCAATTCAAAGTAAACACTGTCGGTATGGCAAAAAGTTGCATTATCCCCGACATCGTTTGTTTTGTAAACGGACTCCCTTGGATAATAGTTGAATGTAAGGATTTTGATGTTGCAGAACCTTTGAGTGATGCTTATGAACAAATAAGACGTTATTCTAACCAAAGAAAAGATGATGATTATTTTGCAGATGATGAAGGTAAAGAACAATTATTTTATACAAATTTATTCAATGTAATAACATTCGGCACAGAAGCTCGTTTTGGTTCAATTAGTGCGGAATATGATTATTTCTACAACTGGGCAGATATTTTCCCTGAAATATATAAAACACCTGAACTCAGGGAAATGATTGAAACAAAAGAAGATGTTGCAAATAATATTAAACCGGGTGCAATAAGACAAGAAGTCATAATTGGCGGTATGTTTAACCATGAAATTTTGATTGATGTTCTTAGAAACTTCACAATTTATATGAACGCCGGAAGCAAAGAAATAAAAGTTATTTGCCGATATCAGCAATATAGAGCAGTCGGTAAAATGATTGACCGTTTAAGAAAAGGCTCTGATTGGAAAGAACGCAGTGGTGTAATTTGGCATACACAAGGTTCAGGCAAATCTCTCACCATGGTCTTTTTGGTTAAAAAGATGCGTAGCGAGTTTGACCTCAAAGATTTTAAAATCTTGATGGTCGTTGATAGATTGGATTTGGAAAATCAACTATCGGAAACTGCTGATTTAACTGATGAAAAAGTAAATCAAGTTAGTGATAAACAATATTTAGTAACTTTAAAAACAGACACACCGAACTTGAATCTCGTGATGATTCACAAATTTGCAGATAATTATGATGAATCTCAAGATATACTGTATAGAAAAGGTATCGTTCCAAAATTTGAACCATTAGGAGAATTAAACCCGAGTGAAAAAATCTTAATCCTGATTGATGAAGCACACCGTTCTCAAAATGGGGATATGAATAATAATTTGTTTATGGCATTTCCTAATGCTACAAGATTTGGTTTCACTGGAACACCTTTATTAACTCCACGTCATAAAATTACGACAGCAGAAAGATTCTGTGATGCACCGGGTAAATTTATTGATACATATAAAATGAATGATGCAGTAAGAGATAGGGCAACTGTTGATGTTAAATATATCGGTATGAGTACATCTGATGAGATTACCGATAAAGAAGCATTTGATTGCGAATACGAAGAAACCTTTAAACGGCACACAGAAAAAGAACGCCAAGAAATTCAAAAACGGTATGGCGATATGATTGCATATTTAGCAAGTGAAGACAGAGTAAAAGAAATTGCTAATAAAATAATGGAACACTATGTTTCTGATGTTTTACCTAACGGATTTAAGGCAATGGTTGTTGTATCATCAATTCTTGCGGCAGTAAGGTACAAAGTTTATATTGAAAGAGAACTTATTCCTCAATATATAGCAAAAGAAGAACAAAAGCCTGAAAACGAAAGAGATGATGATTTACTTGCAAAATTAAGAATATTAAAAGTCAGAGCAGTAGTTTCGTCTTCCGGCAACAATGAGCCTGAATATATTACTCGTGCAAGAAAAGAAGGTGCAGGAAAAGCTGTTACGGATGCATTCAAAAAAGACTTTAATCCTGAAGATGAATCAACAGGTATTGGTATCTTATGCGTTTGCGACAGACTTCTTACAGGTTTTGATGCTCCTATTGCACAGGTTTTATATATGGATAAAAACCTTAGAGAGCACGATTTACTTCAGGCAATCGCCAGAGTAAACCGTACAAAGAAAGGTAAAACTCACGGGCTTGTAGTGGACTACTTTGGTATTACGAAGAATCTGACAAGAGCGTTAGGTATTTATACTGATGTTGAGAAAAAAGAAGCTGAACAAGATTTAATTGAATTTGGTGAATACTTTAAAGATATTCAAAAAGAAATTCCGGAGTTTGAAATTAGATACAATAAAATTGTTCAGTTGTTTGAAAACCACGGCATTACAAATATTCAAGACTTCTTAAATCAAAAAATAAAAGATACAAAAGAAGATATGGAAGTTGTTGAAAAAGCAATCGAAGTTGCCGCTGATATGAAGTTCAGAGCAGAGTTTGATACATATATTAAAAACTACTTTGATAGATTAGATTTGTTATTTAATGAAATTGAAGTTCAAAAGAATCACTGGATAAGAGCGAAACGTCTTGGCTACTTATTAACAAGAATCAGAATTCACTACAAAGATGAAACTCTTGATTTAAAATGGGCAAGTCCGAAAGTCAGAAAACTGATTGATAAATATGTAAGAAACTTAAATATTGAAGAAAGAGTTTCAGAGATTTCAATTTTGTCTGAAGACTTCCCAAAAGAAATCAGCAAATATACAAAATCAAAATCACAGGCTTCTGCTATGGAGCACGCAATAAGGCACCATATTAAAGTTAATCTTGAAAATAAAGACCCGGCACTATATAGCAGATTTAAAGACAGGCTTGAAAGCATTATCCAAAGATATCAAGGCAATTGGGATCAAATGCTTGTTGAATTGAAAGAGTTGCAAAAACTTATAGCAGAGGGCAGAAAAGGAGATGCAAGATTTAAGAGTATTCAAATGCCTTTTTACGAAAGTTTAAAAATGGCATTATTCGGTGAACTATCCGAAGATGTTGACGGTAAATTGGTTACAACAACAAGAGCAATTTGCAGAGATATTGCAAATGATATGTCAATTGCTTATTTCTGGAATAAACCGGATGAAGTTGAAGCTCTAAAAGGTAAATTGGTCGGTCATTTAAGATTTAGCGGCATACCGGAATTAAAAGAAAATTATCAGGAAATTTCTAACAAAATAATGATGCTTGCAAAATATAATTATAGTGAGGTTTTAAAGCACAAAGATGAAATGGCACAATGAAGATGTAACTGTCAAAAAAACGAATAGAAAAAAGACCATGAACATTGTTGTTGAACGCAATGGAAGTCTTTGTGTTCTTGTGCCTGAAAAACTTGAAGAAGAAAAAATACTTGATATTCTCAATAAAAAAGAATATGAAATTACAAAGAAAATTATTCAGTGGAAAGAATCTCATCAAAACAAGGTTGTAAGAAGATTTATTGACGGTCAATCTTTTATGTACCTTGGGAAAAATTACTGCTTGCAGTTTGTTGAAAAACAAAGAATACATTTATTATTTAAAAATGGCAAATTTTTAATGAGCTCTAATGTTGATAATCCACGTCAGGCATTTGTTAATTTTTACAAGAAACAGGCAAAAGCCAAAATAAAAGAACGATTTGATTATTATAAATCATTACTTAATCTGAAACCAACGGGGGTGGATGTCAGAGATATTCAAAACCGCTGGGGTTCTTGCACTCCAAATAGAGAAATATTTTATCATTGGAAATGTATTATGGCGCCACCAAAAGTGTTGGATTATTTAATAGTTCACGAACTTGTACACCTTGAATATCCAAACCATTCAAGGGAATTTTGGGATAAAGTGGGGATATTGTTGCCGGACTATGAGAACTCAAAAGATTGGTTAACGCAGAATGGGATAAGGTTGGATATATAAAGTTATAGGGTATCATTGTGACTGAAAAGCAGTTCTATAATTCAATAGAAGATTATTATAAACAAGTAAATTCATTAGAAGAAATCAATTCTGTTGGACTATCATATCATGTGAATGAGTTTCGTGAAAAATCCTTAAACTTAAGCGATAGCGACAAAAAAAGAATTGAACTTGAAATTGATTGCCTATATTTTCTAGTTAGAAATGGTAAAGTTGAACCAATGTACACTAGAGAAAGAGAAGATGGAATAGTCGAGAGTTACCCTAATTTATCTTCTATCTCTGATGAAGATATTGAATACTTAAAAAAAAGAATAAAAAAGACAAATAACATATATTTCAAAACAAGATTTGCTCATATTATTTGGGTTAAAACCAAACAATATGATTATGCTAAACAAGCAGCAGATTGTTATTTCTTACTAGCAGAGAATTTTGAAAAACTAGATATAGAAAAACCTATAGAACACTATGGTATAGAAATATGCTATGCCCTATGGAATTTGCAAGATATAGTGTTTTCTATAAATTACAAAATTGAGGAGTTTAAAGATTTTGTACTTAACATAATAAACAATCCCAATAAAGATAGTTCGTGTTATTTAAGATTACAATTGGATTGTATAAAAATTTTGTTAGATAAAGTAAAACGAGCTAAACTCAAAAAAGAAGTATTAAAAGAATTAGAAGATTTATGTCAAGAGGCTCTAAATAATGACTTAAATGAATTTTTTACGGTTGATTATTTAGAAACAGGAGAAAAAATTAGTCAAACATTAAAAACTGATTCAGCTCGCTGGGTTTTAAAACAAGCAGAATATTATGAAGGCTTATCAAATAAAGAAAATCCCATAATTGCTCCTGAATACTGTCAAAAAGCAATTGATTTGTACAAAAAATTAAATAATGAGACAAAAATAAATGAATTATATAAAAAATATTCATATTTAAGTAAATCAATTAAATTAAGTCAATACTGCACAGATTCTGTAGATCTAACCCCTTGTATTAAAGAATACGAAAAAATTGCAGAAGAATTATCTTCAGAGGAAATTTTAAAATTTATAATATACTCTTCCGATATTATTCCTAAATATAATGAAGACAAGAAATTTATAGAAAAACAAAATGAGCAATATTTTCTTTCTTCTTTTGTCCACACAAACATTATTGATGAATATGGGCACATCATAGGAAAACTTGATACAGAAGAAGATGAATTAAAACACAGAATGTATAACTATTGTGATATTTGGTATGATATGCAATCAAAAATATTTTCTCATTTTTTAAGGAAAACCATTGAACTTAAAAAGATTAATGCAGAAATTGTTTTAAATTTTTTGAAAAACACTTGGTATGGAGCAAATATTGAAAAAGAATTATCTGGTGGTGATATTTATAAATATAATTGGTTGCAATATATTGGTCCTTCTATAGAATCCTTCTTTTTAAAATTTGAAAAATTTATAAATGGCGATGAGTCTTCAATTTTATATATTCAAGAAATTGATAGCTTAAGTTTAAAAATAGAAGGAATGATTAGAGACATGATTTCACTAGCAAGTATAGATGAGTTCCAGGCATTTTATTTTGACAGAAATAAAAACTTTAATTGGTGTAATATAAACAAATATTTAAAGGATTCTAATATATTTCGCATAATTCCAGAAAATGATGTTTATTTTTTAAAATATTTCTTGACGGAACACAGAAATTTGCGAAACAGAGTTGCACATTCATTAACCTTTTTAGGTGAATATGGCATTTATAATATGGTTATTTTATTTATAGCCATTCTTAGATTATCAAAATGTTTAATTTTAAAAAGAGAAGTTGATTAAATTATTATTCTAGTGCTTTTTCTATATCATCAGTAATTTTTTGTTGATTTAACAGTCTATATTCATATTTTGTAAACCAAGAATTAAAATATTTAATCATCCACATTATTTTTGTTTTTATTTTTTCATCGTTTTTATGTTTTTTAAGCATTTCTAAAAGATTAATTTTAAATGCCACATCATCAAAAGCATCACATAAATGAAAAATATTCAAAAATAATTCATTATCTTCATCTTGCATAAGATAATAACGACTATTAGGATCGTTAACCTTTGCTCTTACAAGAATTCTTGGAACATCGGCTATCTTTTCTTCCAAATTTACTGCTTCAACTAAACCTTTGCCATATACAATAATGCCATTGTGAAAAAACTCACCTTCGACAATTGCTCCACGCATCAAATATCCATAGCGTAAAATTTCATTATAGATATTTGCTACTGTATTGAATAATGCAGCAATTTTATTATCTCTTTGCTCGTCATTTTCTTTTAATTCAATAGCCAACAAAATATTATCTGAAAATATTTTGATAAATATTTCTTCCTTGTGTTTAAAAATCCCTCCACCGGATTCTTCAATGGCATCTTCCATAAACATATTTAAGTAATTTAGAAAGTCAAAATTATTATCGTTGCATATCATTTGTTTTGCGCCAAGTATATCAAGATACGCAATTATATGATTAGAAGTTTTATAATTTGTTGATGGAAATCTTTCCAAACCTGCTCTTGTAACCATTTTAAATCCTTGTTTTATTTAATTATAGCAAAAAATTTTGACCTTATTATCAAAATAGCAGTGGTTATAAGATTAAGATTACTACAAAAGTGACTGTAAATGTTACTGCAAATTGCGAACAATTGTTTATCAATGTAGAATAATGTGTGTTGTTCTGTAAAGATTTCAGTGCATTCTTTCTCCTTTTACGCTAATGTTGTGTGTCAAAGAAGATTTAAATATGGAAAAAGTCGGATTAAATATTGTACAAATAGAGTTTATATAATCGAGGAAGAAAAATATTTATCAAACAAATTTACTGCTTCAACAAAAGCTTTAAGTTTGTCCATTATTGGTTTACTCGAATCTTTCATTGTTTGACCAATGCCATACGTGTCGAGAATATCTTGACAAAGCTCAAGCTCTTTTTTCTCTTGGTCGCTTAAATCCGATTTATCAATATATTGGGATACTACTTGTTTAATAATATCATAAATTAACTTGGTTAATTCTGTTGAAATTTCTCTATATGACGTATCTTTAATTTTTATTATTCGTTTTTCTGGCAGATTATTCTGTATATAGATATCGACATTTATAAAGTTATTCCAATACTGTTGGTTATAAGATAGCTGCTTCACTTTATCCATTATATTATCAATTTGCATACTAAGAAAAATAGGAAGTGGTTGATTATATATTCCTATAAATTCGGTTTTTATATTGTAGTTCCATTGATAAAAAAATTTGTCAGTTAGAATTTTATTAGCAACTATGTCATAATAATTAAGATATCCATTGCATGCACCTATATTTACCTTGTTTTTGAACGGACAACTTTCACACATTTGCGAATTACATATAGTATTATGTTGTTTTAATATTTCCTGATATAAGGGATAAGCCATTTATTTTCTCCAAGTGTTTTTATATTATATTGAGTGTAACTTATACAACCATTGTTTACTACGTTTACATGCTTTTCAAGTGTGATAGCCGTTTAAAGAATAAAAAGTTTTACAAACAGCAAAATTATGGTTATTTAGACTTGATTTATTTTTGACTTTGATTGATGTATACGACACGTTAAAGGAGGTTGTATATGGAAAAAGTTGGATTAAATATAACTCCAAAAGAGTTTAAGCAGCTAAGCAAGTGGGTCGAAGAGGTTCATAATATCGCTGTTGTTGTGGATTATTTCTGTAAAACACAGCCGGATAAGGAGGAATGTTATAACTTGGCTCCGGTTGTAAAATATTTGCACAAGGAAGCAAATTTACTTAATACATTTTTTATTGACCACGAAAAAAATGTTGATTTTTAAAGTACGTTCAAGTGCTGTTTAATAGCCGTTCAAATGGTGTTTACAAAATAAATATGTCTGAATGATACAAAAATCAGGCATTGTACTTGATATTTCCCCAAAACAATCGATTAATGTGTATAACAGAAAGGAGCACAATATGGTTGAAAAAGATTACAAATTTTATGGCAAAAAGATTTTAAACTTAAAAACTCAAGAAATCGGCTTATTGATTTGCTTATGGGAAAACAAATTTGCTGATAAAACAGTCGATTTTGCAACCTGCGTTGATAAAACCGGCAAACGTTACAACATTGAACTTGATAACATAAGAGGATTTAAAGATGATTTTGAAAAATAAATTAACTAAGGAAACATTGGCTATTCCATACTCTGAATTTAGAATAAAATTTGAAAAAGAGATTCAGGATGCGTTTGAAAGTTACTGCAAAACACAATTAAATAAGTATTTTGGGAACTTCAAAGATGACTATTCTTTAGAGTTTAATTTTTATTTTGAACTACAGTGGAATTTTAATCATTTCGGAATGTCAAACTGGTATATAGAAAGAATGTAATTTTTGAACACTCATAAAACACCATTTAAACGGCATTTAAATGATATTTGAACTATTTTAATTCCTTAACATATTCTTTTCCGTACAGTTCAATATCGTCTATTTCAAAAAGGTCACTACTATATTGTCCCGGCCATACAGCATATAATTTGCTACCTTCATTTTTTACACGGAAATAAATATCACGCTTTTCTTGTACATAGTTTTGAATTTGTCTTATTTCTTTATCTTTTGTAAGTTCAATATAACACACCAGTTTTGAACCATATGGGAAATAGTCTTGTTCGGATGCTTTTCTCATTTTTGTTACCTTTTATAAATTTGTAATTCACAAGAAAATAATAGCATAAACTCATTATGGATTAAACTTCCGACTTAGATGTCAAACTCGGTATATATTATGTCAAAATTCCTCATACACAGTATCTATATCAAAGGCTTTCAATGTGATTTGACTAGGGGTCAATGTGTTATTTTTTATTAGTTCTATTAATTCCTGTTGTTGTTGTGGAGTTCTTAAATCATTTAAAATACAAAATAAACTTTCAGGTTCTCTTAAAAATAATCGAACTCTTAAAATTAAATCAGAGCAAGAAAAAAGAGCCCTTAAAGGCTCCTTTTTTCAAAATGGTGGAGGATAGGAGATTCGAACTCCTGACCCCCTGCGTGCAAAGCAGGTGCTCTACCAGCTGAGCTAATCCCCCAAGTGGGTTCTTTGTATAACTATTATATATTCAAAAAAATTATTTGTAAATACCTATTTTATAATTTCGCTTAATAATTTGTCAAAAATCGTCGATAACCGCGTCTTTTCTTCTCTATACCAATAGCCAATTAATGCCTCAAATGCTGTCGCTTGTCGATATTCTGCTTGATTATTCCGTCTTGCTATGGGAACTTCCATGTTTCTTGCTCTTCGTTTTATATCTTCCTCTGCCTCTGTTAACATTGGGTCAATTATTTCTAACATTTTTGCTTGAAACGAAGCCTTTACCCTATCTGTTGTTATTTTATGCAAATCTCTTGGATTTTTACACATTTCAATGACATGCTCTCTGACAAATAACTCCCAAACTGCATCGCCTAAATGTGCATAATTTCTTAAATTTATAACTTCCATTTTTTACATACCTCTTGTCTTTTGTTTAATTTTATCACAATTATTATTTTTTCATTGAATTTATTTGTTGCTTATTACATAATTTTATTAGAAGAAAGGTTATTTTATGAAAAAGATTTTTATTACAGTTTTAACATTACTAACAATTACAAGCACTGCAAATGCTATTGAAAACAACCTAGAAGTTGAAAGCTTGAACATATCTAACAACGAAGTCAAAGCTCAACTTAATAAAATGAAAACTAAAAAGCTTATTATTGGTAATGCTCTTTTATTAAACGATATTCAAAAACTAAAAGCTGACGAAATATACGAAAAAGCTTTGGTAAAAGAAGCTGTTGTTTATTTACAATTAAAACAAGAAAATGCTATTTTAGTTAGTCTAAAATCACAAAATGCAAATAAAAAAGAACAAAAAGCTCAAGTGAAAAATATTAAAAAACTAAAAAAAGCACTAAAAACAGTTCAAAGACAAAATGACAAAGAATTTAAACAAATTCTTAATCACAATCAAAGAGTTAAATACAATAGACTAAAAAAAGAAATTCAAGTTTCCAACTTATAAATTATAACAAAAAGGGGCGAAGCCAAAGGCTTCGCCCCTTTTTGTTTCATTTTCACTAATAATTATTTCAAAGCAAATTGTAAAACATTCGATTTATTATTTTCTTCTGCTTCGTCTGGTAATTCCCAACATTTAACGCATCTTGCTTCGTAAGTTTCATCTCCACCAATCATAATCAATGGTGAATTTTTATCTGCAGGTTTGCCGTCAATCAAACGTTGAGTTCTTGTTGCGTGGTCAGAACCACATTTCATACATACTGCATGTAATTTATCAACAGTTGTTGCAAGACACATCAATTCAGGCATAGAACCAAAAGTGTCGCCTTTGAAATCCAAATCCAAACCTGTACCGATAACTTTTTTACCCTCTTGCATTAATTTTGCAATAACTTTAACAATGTTTGAATCAAAGAACTGTAATTCATCAATAGCAACAATTTCGTCACTTTCTTTTACAACACTCAAAATTTGAATTGAATGTTTAACCTTTACAGCATCAAGCCATAAACCATTTCTTGATTTGATATAATCTCCTTGCTCACGAGTATCAATTTGAGGAGATATAACTTTAACTTTTTTCTTAGCAATAATACTTCTTCTAATTCTTCTCAAAAGTTCTTCTGTTTTACCGCAACTCATAGGTCCAGTAATCAATTCAAAACAATATCCCTGCATTGTTATCCTTCTATCTTCCCCAATAATTTTTACATTTATAATTGTACAACTTAAAAGTTTGGCATGGAAAATATTTTTACAAAAATTTGCAATAAAAAACCGACTTATTCAGTCGGTAATTAAAACCACGTATTAGAAGAGAGGAATTAGAGATGTGGGCGATAATATCTAACTATCCTTACCCACACTATATATATTCCACCCTTTGTAAACTTTATAACATTTTTGATAAAAATTTTCGCGTTTTTGTTACATTTGTTAATATAATAAGAAATGTTATTTGTTTTCTGGTGCTAATTTTAATAGTAAAACAAGCGGAATAATTAGGAATGTAACCAACGCTGCATATTGGTAAATATCTGCAAACGCACATAATTTAGCTTGCACTAAAAGTTGTTTGTATAAAACGACATTTGCTTGCTTTATCGCTGTAACTGTTGCGTGATTTTGCATAAATAAGTGTTTTAATGCTGTGAAATGTTGGTTAAACACAGGGTTATAAGCGCTCATGTTTTTAAGCAAATATGTTTGATGAATTTGTGAGTATCTAATTGCAAAACTTGCAGCAAGAGAGGTAAACATTGAACCCGTAACGCATTTTGTTAAACTGTGAACCCCAGCAGCGTCAGCAATTTTGTCTTTTGGTAATGTTCCAAGAGCAAGAGCAGAAATTGGTACTAACGCGCAAACTGAACCAATTCCGAATAAGAAGTTTGATAAAACGATTGTTGTTGGTGAAACTTGCATATTCAAGCTTGTGCATAAAGCAATTGAAACACCTAAATTTACAAATCCAAATGCAATAATTGCGCGTAAATCGTACATTTGGCATAGTTTACCTATAAACAACAACATTATGCAAGCAACAACCCTGCTTGCTAAAGCTAAACCTGTTAGAGAGGCTGTATATCCCATTAAACCTTGATAAAATTGAGGTAATAAAATGATAGTTACACAAACCATAATGTTTACCAAAACACCTAAAATTGTACCTACGAAGAAGTTTAAATCTTTAAATACGCGCAAATTAACGATTGGTTCTTTAACTTCAAGTTCCCAAACGACAAAAAAGAACATGCAACATAGCGAAAAGAAGCTTAACCAGCAAATCCAAGTGCAATCAAACCAGCCGTATTGTTGACCTTTGTCGAGTACAACTTGCATCGAGAATAACCACAAGACCAAAAATAAAAAGCCTAGAAAATCCACTGCTTCTTTTTTTCTTTGCTTTACTGTGTCATTGACCGTTAGGGGAATAACAATTAATGATAAAATTCCGATAGGAATGTTAATAATAAAAATCCACTGCCAAGAAAAATAATCAACCAAAAAACCGCCAACAGTAGGTCCCATAATAGAAGATACCATTATAGCAAAAATAAATATCGCCATGGCATCACCTTTTCTATTATTAGGAAATTCTTGTAATAGAACTGATTGGGATAATGGCATTAAAACGCCTCCACCAACACCTTGAATAATTCTTCCCAAAATAAGAATTAATAAATTTGGAGCGAGTGCGCAAACTATTGAACCTATTGTAAAGAGTGTAATAAATATCTTTAAGAAATCCAAACGACCTAATTTACGTTCTAACCAGCCTGTTAGAGGTAAAAATATACCGTTTGCAATCATGTAACTGGTTACAACCCATTTTGCTTCATCGTTTGTTGAACCAAATGACCCTGCAATATGAGGTAGAGCAACGTTTGTTGCGCTTGTTGCAAGAAAAGCAAAGAAAGTTGGCATTGTTACAATTAAAGACATTAACCATAACGGAGTCTTTCGTTCTTGAATATTTTCAACAACAACGTTCATTATTTGATTTTAACCCTCGGAACTACACTCATACCTGGAGCAATTGTATAATTTGAAAAATCTTCATCAAATACAATTTTTACAGGAATTCTTTGAACTACTTTTACATAGCTACCAACTGCGTTTTCAGGTGGAAATAAACTTGCTTTTGCACCTGATGCTTTTTGAATACTGTCAACTTTTCCTTTGAATTTTTTGTTTGGGTAAGTATCTATTTTTATGGATACTTCCTGACCAGCTTTCATATTTGCTAACTGTGTTTCCTTGAAGTTTGCAACAATCCAAATGTTTGGAGAAACAATTGCTGTAAGCGCTTGACCAATTTGAACATAGTTGCCTTCTTCAACACTTCTTGACGAAATATTTCCGTCTTGAGGAGCGTAAATTTTTGTATATGACAAATTCAATTTTGCTTGTGCTAATTGAGCTTCAAGCTTTTCAATATTTGCTTGTGACATTTCAAAATGCGTTTTTGCGTTTTCATATTCTTGTTTTGTGCACAAACCATCAATATTCAGTTGTGAATATCTGTCGTAATCTTTTTTAGCAAATTCGTGTTTTGCACGAGCTTCTTTTAATGTTGCAGAAAGTTCATTAACTTTATTTTGATAATCTCTTGAATCAATTTCTACAAGCAATTGACCTTTTTTTACAAAATCATTATCTTTAAAATTTAACTTAACAACTTGTCCAGAAACTTTTGATGCAAGTGAAACTAATGAACCTTCAACAAACGCGTCATCTGTACTTTGGTAACTTAATGAGTTAATAAAAGACATTACAAGCAAGATAAATAACGCCAACACGATGAGAGTTGGAATTATAATTCTCTTTTTAGTGTATTTTGTTAATATTTTCTTTCTTTTTCTTGCTTTGCGTGCTTTTAATCTAATTTTTGCTTCTTGTTCAAAAATATTTTTCGGCTTTTTTGACATTTTCTTAATTCCTTTATTTTAAATTTTCTTGTATTTGATTTAGAACTTTAATGCAAGTGTATAAATCATCTTGCGAAATACCAGCTAGATACTTTTCGCGTGAGGCTTGAATTTGCGGAGTAATTTTATCTCTAATTTCTTTGCCTTTTGGTGTGATTTTTATTTGGTTAACTTGCTTTTTGTTTTCTGTCGCTTGAATTTTTTCAATTAATCCCTTTTCTTCCAAAACTGACAAAATGCGTGTCATGTTTGATTTGTCCTTGTGTAATTCTTCGCACAATTTGTTTTGGTAAAGTAAAGAATCTTCACTCAACATGCTTAATACAACGTACTGTTCAGGAGTAATCTCAAAATTTTGTTTTGCAAACATGTCTAATGTATAAAGCTTAACTGCGCGTCCTGATTGAACTATAGCATCACCTATGAATTTAGAAAACATTTCTTTTAACAAAATTTGCTTACCTCCAGTTAGTTATTATAATAACTCAATATAAAAATAATGCAACCCTGTGATTTTTAAAAGTTTGTTATAATTGAACTTTAAAATATTGCATTTATATTTTTTGTGTTATCATAATAACGAATAGGAGATATAATGAAAAAGATTTTTAGCCTTTTAATAGCAATATTTATTTGTAATACTTTTAATTTTGCAAATGCAATTACAGAATCAAATTATCGATATAATTACGTTAATATGCCATTTTGGCAAAACTTTAATGATGATTTGTTGACTTCTCACCTTAATGCTGTTTATAAAAACAATAATGATTTAAAAGCTACATCAATAAAGGTTAGTGAAGCTCAAAAGTTGGTTAAAATTTCTCTTGCTGATGAACTTCCACATATTGGTTTTAATGGAAACATCAAACAAACTTTCCGTTCTTCTGATGAAGTCTTTGGTGATATTACAATTCCAGATTATACAGAAACTCAATTTTTATTACCTTTAACTTTAAGCTATGAAATTGATATTTGGGGTAAAAATCACTTGAAAACAAAAGCTTATAAGAAAAAATTTGAAGCTATACAACAAGATGAAAAAACAGTTTATATTTCAATGACTTCTGCTTTTGCAAGCGACTACTATAATTTAATTAAGGTTGATAAACTTATTGAATTACAAAAAGAATTGATAAAGACTCAAAATGAAGTCCTAAACTCTATTGAAAAGAAATACAACGCTGGAACAGCCAATATTAATCAAGTAATTACCGAAAAAAAATCTTTAACTTACTTGCAAGAAGAATTAAATAATTTATTGGAAAAACAAGATGTTCTAAAAAATCAAATGAGTGTAATACTTTCAGATAGAAGTTTTCATGATATATCAAGAACAAAATACAACGACATTAAAGCAAAAATTACTATACCTAATGAAATTAGCACAGACATTTTGGCATCACGACCAGACAATGTAAAATCAGAATTAAATCTTGAAAAAATCGGCATAGATGTAAAAGTTGCAAGACGCGAATTGTTACCTAAATTCAATCTTGTTGGAAACTTGGGTTTTAACGCATATAGCCTTTCAAGTTCAAATACTTTTCTTGCAAACCTTGCAATTCAACCAACTTGGGATTTATTTATGGGTGGAAAGAAAATTCAATTATTAAAATTGCAAAAAGATGAATATAAAATTGCAGTAGAACACTACGATAAAACCATTTTAAAATCTATTCAAGAAACAAATGACGCACTTTATACCCTAAAATCTATTAACGGAAAATATTCTATTGCGAATGACAGGTATGCGTTAAGCAAAACAGAAACAAAATTGATGAAAAAGAAAGAAAACTTAGGAGTTGCAGATAGATTAAATTCTTTATACCAAAAAGAAATCGAACTTGTATCTGAGCAACAAGTCGTGTCATTAAAAATTAATGAAATTATCGCTATGATTAACTTATATCAAGCTTTGGGTGGTGTTGATTTCTTTAACGCAGAAAACTTATAACTAAGTTGATAATAGTTCTAAACTACTTACTGATTGTAAATTTTCGGCATTTTTAAGCAAAGGATAATCGTCGACATTATAGTTTTTAACAAATTCTATCGCTTCGTTACGTGCAATTTCAAGAATTTTAGTATCTTTTACAATATCAGCAATAACCATATCTGGCAAACCGCTTTGACGAGTTCCTAAAAATTCCCCAGGACCTCGGAGTTCTAAATCTTTTTCTGCAATTACAAATCCATCATTTGTTTGCTCCATAATCTCTAATCTTGCGCGCGTTTCTGGGTTACGAGTAGAAGAAGAAAGTACGCAATAGGATTGATGTTCACAACGACCTACACGACCTCTCAACTGGTGCAATTGAGATAATCCGAAGCGTTCAGCGTTTTCAATGACCATAACGGTTGCATTTGGAACATCAACTCCCACTTCAACAACCGTTGTAGATACAAGAATATCATATTTCCCGTCTTTAAAATCGTGCATAACTTTATCTTTTTCGTCGTTTTTAAGTTTTCCGTGCAAAAGTCCTATTTTTAACTCTGGGAATGCATCTTTTTGTAATTTTTCAGCCTCAATTGTTGCAGCTTTTGCAGATAAAGTTTCACTTTCCTCAATCAATGGATAAACAATATACGCTTGACGACCTTGTTGAACTTGTTGTCTAATTAAGTTATAAATTTGTTTTTTAGAATTGCAAAGAGCTGTTTTAATTGGTTTTCGGCCTTTTGGTAATTCGTCAATTATTGTCAAATCTAAATCACCATGAACAGAAAGTGCTAAAGTTCTAGGAATTGGAGTTGCAGTCATTGTTAAAACTTGAGGCGAACTAGCTTTTTTACGCAATCCTACGCGTTGTTTTACCCCAAATCTATGTTGCTCATCAATTACAACAGCACCAAGATTTGCAAATTCAATATTATCCTGAATAAGAGCATGAGTTCCGACTGCGATATTTGTTTGACCATTTGCTAAGTCTGTTTCTTGAATTTTTCTTGCCTTTTTGCCCATACTTCCTAAGAATAAGCCTACGTGTAATCCTAATGGAGTTAGCCAATTTATTAGATTATTATAATGTTGTTGAGCCAAAATTTCAGTAGGAGCCATAATTGCGCCCTGATAGCCACATTCAACTCCAGCAAGCAACATAATTGTAGCAACAACAGTTTTACCACTACCAACATCACCTTGAAGAAGCCTTTGCATTGGCTCATCTGATTGCAAGTCGTTCAAAATCTCGTTTACAGCGTTTTTTTGTGCAGTTGTAAGCTCAAAAGGTAGAGATTTAATGAAATTCATAACTAAACCATCGTGGCGAATATTAAATTGCAAAGAATCATGGCGTTTTCGGTTTTGTTCTCTAAGTTGTGCAAGTTTAAATTGTGCAATAAAAAATTCTTCAAAAACAAGTGAAAATCTTGCTTGTTCAAGCTTTTCCATACTTTCAGGAAAATGCATTTGAAACACAGCATCAGCCTTGTTCATAATGTCGTATTTTTGTCTTAAATATTCGGGTAAAACCGTTTGAATAGTGGACTTGAATGTTTCTAACGCATTAAAAACAGCTTTGCGCAAGGTTTTCATACTCAAATTTTCACTTAAAGGATAAATAGGAACAATTCTTCCTAAATTAAGGTTAGAATTTCCAAAGACATCATCAGCTATTATTGAATACGATGGTTTATCAATAGTTTTTTGCATGTTGTATTTATTGAGTTTAACCTCGCCAGACACCATAATTCCAGCACCAGTTGGGAATTGAGCCTTTGTTCGTTCTAAAATAAATCTATTTGATTTTGCTTGAAAAAAATTCAATTCAATTGAACCTGTTTCATCGGCAATTTTAACTTTAATAACACCTAAATTATTTTTTGTTGTAAATGATTGAGCTGATTTTATATAGCCAAAAATTGTAGTAGTTTTACCTTCTTCAAGGTCTTTTATAAAGGTTCTGCCAGAATAATCAATGTGGCGACGAGGGAAGTAATACATTAGGTCATTTGCAGTGTAAATGTTCAACTTATTCAAAATATAACCGACTTTTGGTCCAACCCCTTTTATATAGGTTACGTCGCATTGGTTTGGAAGCCGATTGTCTGGTATTGCAGTTTTTTCCTCTGTTTTAGGGTTTAATTCATCGCGCATTACAGCACAAAATCTGTTCAAAATTTTTCTTCGAACAGGCATTGATTCTAGAGGATAACGTTCAAAAGCTTCTAACATTACGCGCCATTTGGGATTTTTTGTTAATTTATACTCTTTTAAAATTTCAGAACGCATAAACTTTGAAAAAACTTGCGTTTTCCCTTTTATATCAATATATCCATATTTAATTTCGACCTCGACAGATTGTCTTATTTGGTCTAAATTTTCCATTACTTAGCCTTATCTACAACCGATTCTACGTAATTGTTTATAAAATATTTGTTCGCAACTTCAATAATATCTGAAACTGTTACGCTTTGAATTAATTTTGGATATTTTTCAACAAAATCAAAACCTCTGCCTGTAACTTCATAAAGTGCAAGCCCAGAAGCTTTGTCTAGATTTGTTTCAAGCGCTAAAACGAACTTGCCAATAAGTTGTTCTTTTGCGTCTTTTAGTTCTTTTGCTGATACAAATTCACTTTTTAAAATATCTATTTGTTGCATCATTTTTTGCCTAGAAACATCTAATGTTGCAGGATTTGTGCCAATATATAAAGTGTATGCACCTCTTAAAACGTTAGGTGAAAAACTTGAACCAACTTGATAAGCTAATCCATTTTGCTCTCTTAGGTTGCGGAACAAGCGAGAACTCATACCTGTACCCATAAATGCATCAATAACTTGCAAAGTTGCAAAATCTTTTAGTGTTGTATTACCTGAAGTTTGCCAACCTAAAATTAGCCAAGAAGCTTGTAAATCCTTGATTTGAGTTTTTATTGTTTTTGTTGATAAATTAAATGGAATTTCGTTGAAATGTTTTTCGTATGAGAAAACTTCACCTTTTTTACCATTAAAAATTTCTGACATTTGATTAATTATATATTGTTTATCGACATCACCGTTTACAGAAATAACAAGGTTTTTAGGATAAAATATTGTAGAATAATAATCAATAATATTCTCACGAGTTACTTTTGGCAAAGTTTTTTCCAAAACTTTTGATGTATATGAATATGTAGAACCAGAGTAAATTGCAGTTCTATATTCCTCTAATGCTCTATTTAGTGGTATATCCATAGAGGCTTTCATCGCATTAAGCATTGTTTTTCTTGCTTTTTCAAGGTCATAGTTATCAAATTTTGCACTGTTCACAACTTCATCTAATAAGCTTAATGTTAATGGAAGTTGTTTTTTTGTAGTTAAAACGTTGATAGAAAAGTAATCAGAACCTGATGACGGAGAGATAGAAATTCCATTTTCTTCTAGAATTTGTGCCAATTCTAGTTGTGAATAATTCTTTGTACCTTTTAGCATTGTCGCTGACATTAAATCAGATGTACCTGCAATTTTTTCTAAGAAATCTCCACCCTTTGCTTTTATCGCAATAGCAACGATATCATTATTTGCGTGTTTGTTTACAAGCAAAGTAGCACCTGTATCAAGAGTATATTTGTCTGTGTTATAGGCTGTTTTTACAAGTTTTGCGCTATGATTTTGTTTTTCTGTATTGCTAACACTTGTTTTTGTTGGTTGATATTTTTCTGGCATAACAATAGAAATAGCACATTTATTTTCTTTCAAGTATTTATTTGCAACCCTTTTAACATCTTCAGGTGTTACGTTACTAATACCTTTTAAATAATCATCGTAGTTTTTGGCATCGCCTGTTAAAACAACGGTGTAACCCATTTCAGTTGCGACATTTGAAACTGATTCGCGAGAAAAATAAGTATCACGTTCAATAATATTTTTTGCTCGTTCAACGTCTTCTTCAGTTACTCCACGAGCCTTTATATTTTCAATTTCTTCAAAAATTGAAGCCTTTAATTTATCCTTATTTTCAGGTTGAAAAGTTGCACTTACATAAAAAACACCGTCATCTTTAAAGGAAGCATTTGCAGTAGAAATTGATGTAACTAATTGTTTTTGCTCTTTAATATTTTGATAAAATTTTGAAGAACGACCGTCGCCTAAAATTGAAGCCAAAACATCAAGTGCAAATTCATCAGAATGAACTGCATTAGTGCCCCTAAAACCAATCATCATATAAGCAGAGTTACTAGGGAATTTAACCTCTTTTACACGTTGTGATTTAATTTGAGGTTCTTTTTTATATAAAACTTTTTGTGCTTTTTTATTTTTCAAATTGAAAGCTTGTTTAACTTTTTCAGCAGTTGCATCTGGGTCAACATCTCCGACGATAACAGTTACCATATTATCAGGAGTGTAGTGTTTATTATAATAATCAAGAATTTCTTCTCTTGTGATTGTTTCAATAACTTTTGCTTTTCCGATTACTTCGCGCTTGTATGGGTGAACACTAAACATAAGTTCATTCAAATTATCGTAAACAACATCGCTAGGAGAATTTTTGTCCTTTGCAATTTCTTCTAAAACAACTTTTCGTTCTTTTTCCAATTCTTTTCTCGGAATTTGAGGGTTTAAAAGCATATCTGCGTGTAAATCTAAAGCTAAATCAAAATCTTTTGATGGAATTTTTATATAATAATGCGTAAAATCCTTGCTAGTTGCAGCATTAGTTACAGCACCTTTTGATTCCAAAATTCTATCAAAGGTGCCCGCTGGATTTTTTTCCGTACCTTTAAAGAACAAATGTTCTAAAAAGTGTGAAACGCCAGTATTCTTGTCGTTCTCGTTTATAGAACCCGTCTTAATCCAAGTATCTATAATAACAATTGGGTTAGATTTAACTTGTTTTACGATAACCGTTTGACCATTATCAAATTTATAAACGTTGTAATCACTTGCAAACGCTACACTTCCGAACAAGATTACACATAATAATACAATATATTTTTTCATAATAACAAATCCCCTTAATTTTCCACCATTTTACATAAAAATCAAGAGAGTTTCAAGTACGCCAATCGGGGAATTAAGAAGATAAAGAGAGGGCAAAGCTTTGAACATGTTACAAATTCTCACAATTAACGTTATTACTTGAAAGCTAAGAAATTTTTTTATATAATATTTTACAAAATTAGAGGATATGTATGGATAACTTCAATAAAAAAAGAATTTTAATCGTTGATGATGACGAAGAAATCAGAGAACTACTAGAATTTGATATTGCGCAAAGTGGTTACACTGTAGATACTGCAAAAGACGGTTTGGAAGGGTTAAATAAGGCCTTAAATAACTCTTACGACCTCATTCTTTTAGACGTTATGATGCCGAAAATGAACGGTTTTGACGTTTGTAAAAATATTCGTCAAGCAAAACTTGCTATTCCAATTCTTATGCTTACTGCAAAAGGTACAATTGAAGATAAAACTGACGGTTTTGACAGCGGTGCAGATGATTATTTGGTAAAACCTTTTGATATCCAAGAGGTTTTGTTGAGAATTAGAGTTCTTTTAAGAAGAAATCAAGTAGAAGAAACAACTTCTATGTCTGATGAAGTGTTGAATGTCGGAGATATTCAAATTTTTCCAGAAACTCTTGAATGTACAATTGTGAATAAGAGAGTAAAATTAACTCCAACAGAGTTTGAAATTTTATACTCTCTAATGCAACATTTCAACAACGCTGTAACTCTTGCAACTTTGCTTGATGAAGTTTGGGGCTATGACAGCAACGAAGATGTTAGAATGTTAAGAGTTCACGTGGGTGGACTTAGAAACAAAATTGAAGAAAATGTTAAAACACCAAAATACTTACACACCGTAACAAACGTAGGTTACAAGTTAACTCCATTTGCTGAAAGTTAGTATGAACAAAAAAGCACTTAGAAAACTTAATAAGATTAGAAAAATTTTGCAACCCAAAAGATTAAAAATTGCGGAACAAATTCTTATTGTTTTATTTATTGCTGTTTTAATCCCAATGATTATCAGTGGTTTTGTAATTAACAACATTAACCAACAAGCTATGAGAACTCAATTAAGAAATTCTGCAGTTCTAATCGCAAATATGGTTTCTGATGAAGTTGATGTGTTTTTAACAACTGCTACTAACCAGTTGGAACATTTGAAAACTACATTGAATTATTTACCTACAAAAGAAGCAAAAATTGCTTATCTAAACAATATGAAAAGAAATTTTCAGTACTATTCAGATTTAGCACTTGTTGATAATGAAAGAGAAGTTCAAAAAATAAAAGCAGATAATATTATAAAAGATAGTTTTACGATGTATGTCCAAACTGATGATAAAAAGTACATTGTAGCATCTTTTAAAAATGAAAACCTAAATGATACTTTGTTTAAAACTTTAACCGATGATGCGCGCCAGATATATGTTATAGACGGTACTGGCAAACTTATTGCATCTCATAACTTTACTGACAACTTATACAAACAATCAGTTAATTTATTGCCTAACAAAATCACAGATAATCGCGCAATTATTTATGGTAATTCAAAAAATCAGCCTATTGTTTACATTCACAAAACACACCCTGATTTAATGATTATCGTTAATACAACAGAAAAAATCACTCAAAAAACAATTAACGATAACCGATTTAAACTTTTGATGGCAGTGTTTGTTTCAGCCTTGAGTATTTTTATCGTTGTTGCACTATACATTTATTACATGTATATTAATATTCGCCAATTATTTAAAGGTATTATGGCAGTTTCAAAAGGTAGCTATGAACGCCGTATTCGTTTGTTAAAGAGTATCTTCACTCCTTATGAAATTGTTTTTCTTGCTTCCGAATTTAACAAAATGGCATCAGAAATTCATAAGTCATATATTCAATTGAAAGAGCAAAACGTAAAACTTGAACAATTAAACGAATTTCGTTCTAACTTGATTGATACAGTAAGTCATGAGTTACGAACTCCATTAACAAGTATTCAAGGGTACACTTCAAGACTTTTGAGAACTGATATTCAAATTGACGAAGAAACAAAACAAAAATCTTTGAGAATCATCAAGCGCCAATCTGAAAGACTAAAAAGATTGATTGAAGATTTATTAGTTATTCCAGATATTGAACGCGATAGAATTAGAGTTTCACTAGAGCCAGTTTGGATTTCAGACACTGTAAATAATGCAATAACTCTTGTAAAAAATGATGCAGGAAAAGAAATTATAAACAACTTGTCAGAAGATTTTCCACTTGTTATTGCAGACAAAGACCGTGCTGAACAAGTGGTTGTGAACTTATTAGAAAATGCAATAAAATATTCTCGAGAAAACACACCAATTATAATTTCTGGCGAATTTCATGCTGAACAAGCAACAATAAGTATTGAAAATCAATGCGATAAAATTCCAGAAGAAAAATTAGAAACGCTGTTTGAAAAATTTATCAGAATAGATGATAAAACAACAAGAACAACTAGAGGTACTGGTTTAGGCTTATTCATTGTAAAAGGCTTGGTTGAGGCGATGAATGGCACAATCAAAACAACTTCAACCGATGAGGTTGGTTTTAAAATCACTGTAACTCTACCTTTATTTAAATCTGTAACACTAAAACCTTAGATATAATTATGTTTATGCAAGATGCTATTGAAGTTGCACTTCAAACAAAAAACGAAATACCTGTTGGCGCAGTCATCGTAAAAAGTGGCGAAATAATTGCGTTTGCTCACAATAGAAAAGAAGAATTACAGGACGTAACGGCGCATGCTGAAATTCTTGCAATAAAAATGGCGCAAGAGGGTTTGAGAAGATGGCGATTAGAAGATTGTGACATGTATGTTACTCTTGAGCCTTGCCCAATGTGCGCTTCTGCAATTATTCAATCTAGAATTAAAAATCTTTATTTTGGCTCGTATGATACTAAATACGGGGCTTTAGGCTCAGCTTTGGATTTAAGAAAAGTGCATAATTCAAAATTAAATGTTTTTGGTGGAATTTTCGAACAAGATTGTGATAAAATTTTAGAAGATTTTTTTGAAAGGTTAAGATGATAAAAAAAGAAGAATTAGATTTACTCGTTGATAGATACGAAACACAAGAATTTATAAAAGATGACCCTATTCAATTTGTTCATCAATTAAAAAGTGAAGAAGATAAGACAATTGCTGGATTTATAACTTCTTGTTTTGCATACGGAAACAGAAAAGTTTTTATCCAAAAACTAAACGAGCTATTTGATTCTATAAATCATCAACCATACGAATTTGTGATGAACGTTGACCCATATAAAATAGTCAACTTCAACTACAGATTTGCAAAAGATTATGATGTTATTGCTTTATTTAAGAAGTTAAACAAGTTATACACAAGTAATAGCTCATTAAAACAGCTTTTTCAGTCAAATTACAGAGATGAAATTATTCCAATGCTACAAGGTGTTTGTGATTACTTTTATGACGGCGTACAACTTACACAAGGTTATTGCCACTTAATCCCAAACCCTCGAAACGGTGGTGCTATGAAGCGTATGAACATGTTTTTGCGTTGGATGGTTAGAAAACCTCCTGTAGATTTAGGATTATGGGATTTTATTCCAACATCAAAATTACTTATTCCATTTGATGTTCATGTCGCAAGAATTTCAAGAGAAATGGGGCTTTTGAGCAGAAATTCTGACGATTGTAAAGCTGTTATTGAATTAACAGAACGTTTAAAAGGCTTTGACCCAGAAGATCCTACAAAATATGACTTTGCACTTTTTGGCTATGGTGTTACTCACCCTAAAAATAGCGCATTAATTAGATAAACACAAATCCATGAAAACATGCGACAGGTTTAGATTTAGACGATATTTTAATTGTTAAAATATCGTTACAAAAGCATGGACAAACATGGCAATTTTTTTAACAAAAAATACTTTATATAAGTACGAGAGATATTTAAAGGATTTTTATAATGACAGTTCAAGCTTCTGGATATGCTTCAAACCCATTTACAACAGCTTCTTCAAAAGAAAAAATTGATACAATGAAAGCTGAACAAGAAAAAAAACGTGCTGAATTAAAAGGTACTTTGAACGAATACAGAGAAGCTTACGAAGCTGAAAAGAAAGAATATAATAGAATTTCTTCAATCTTTTTAATGCAAAGAGCAGAATTTAACAAATATGATAAAACAGACGCTGATTACAAAACTCAAGAAAAAGAATTTAACGCAGTAAAAAAACAATATTTTTCACAACGTTCTAAAAAAGATTTACAATTATCTTTATTACAATTCCACTCAGATAACTACGTAAAAGCAAGCAGAATTAACGTTTTAGATTTAGTATAAAAATTTATCATAATAAAAAATGAAGAAGTGTTTTTTTAGAAAATATTTCTTCATTTTTCGTTACAAGCGTAATTTTAGTAGTTGATTTTTTTTCTTGACATATTATTATAGACTTAAGAATAGATAAAATAGAAGGAAAATAATATGTCAATCAACTTAAAAAACAAAAGTGCTATAGTTAAAAAATTCGGCGCAAGCGAAAAAGATACAGGTTCAGCTGAAGTTCAAATCGCTATGTTAAGCCAAAAAATCTCTGAATTAACAGAACACATGAAATTGAACCAAAAAGATTTCTCAACAAAACGTGGTTTGTTAATGATGGTAGGTAAAAGAAAAAGACTTTTAGCATACTTAAAAGATATCAACTTAGATGGCTACAGAGCATTAATCAAAAAATTAAAAATCCGTGGTTAGTTGGATATTTAAGTAGCGTGTAATGCACTCTACTTGGAAAAGATATTTAAGGCGGACAGTTGTAAACAACTGTCCGCCTTATTTTTACAATATACATTAACCTACGCAGCGATTTCTGATTTCAACTGAAAAACGAGTCTTTCATTGTTTGCTTTTTTTGCGTATTCAATTGCTTTTTGTATTAAGTTTTTGCCTTTATCACCTTTTTGGTAATCAATCATAAGTTCGCCAGCTTTTTGGTAGTTGATAGCGACTTTGTTATTTTCTCCAGCTTGTGCGTAATTTTTTACGGCATCTGAGTAATATTTTAAAGCTTCAGTTGGGTTGTTAAATTTGTCATAAGCTGTCGCAATTGTGCTTGAAACATAGCCTTTATTTTTCAGATCTTTTGATTCATCGGCAACAACTTTAGCATCTTCATAGACATTAAAAGCTTCCTTGTCATATTTATCAGAATAAATATTCCCAATTTTTGTTAGTGATTTAATTTGAGCCTTGAAGTTTTCTGTTTCTCCAGCAAACGAAATTGCAGCCATATAATGCTCAATTGCAGGCTTAAATTGATTTACGTCATCGTAAATTTGAGCCATCGCATAATGAGCTTGAACTTTTACATTATCGTTTGTTGCAGTATTAACGGCATTGTTGTAGTTTTCTAATGCTAAATTCAAATTATCATTTTTGTCATGAATTTTGCCGATTTCAAATAAGACTTTTGATTCACTATCTTTATCTTCTATTTCGCGACACCTGTCAAGCGCTTTTTGATAAGTTGAAAGAGCCAACTCGTCATTACCTTTTTTAGTGATAAGTTTTGCAGATGTGAATAAGTTTTTAACCTGACCATCTATAGTTGGTTTTTGTTCAACCACAGGAGGTTGTTCGGTTGGTTGCTGAGGCTCATTAGTTTCGGGAGTTTTCTTTTTGTCGTCTGGCATTTGAACTAAGAAAGCTTCATTTATATCACCTTCGTTATATTTGTAATCAACTTGTTGCAAGAAAATTGCGTCAACCCAGTTTTCAACTACTTTAGAATCTTTATTTAATGTTTCTGAAATGTATTTATCTAAAAGTGTTGCAGCATTTTTTAAATTTGATTGAACGAGTTTAATATTTGCATTATCTTTTTTTGTTTGTTTTTCAACTAAACCAAGATAATCGTTAACTTCATCAAAAATATCTTCAGGTGTACCAATCGCATGAGCTGTATTTTTAAAATCGCCAATAACTTGAGCAATATTAATTTTTGGGCTAATCATACCTGATAAAGGTTGTTGAGATGTAGCTTGAGTTTGCTCTGGTTGCGCAGGGTTAACAGTATTTACAGGTCTTGCAGATTGTGCCCCCATAGAACTTGTTGGTCTGCTGATATTTCCTGTTGCTACTGGATTGTAAGCGTATGTTCCTCTGTTTAAATTTACAGGTTTAGTAGGTTTTTTGCCATCTTGTAAATCTTGAACATATTGTAACCCACGACTTTGCGCAAGGTTAGTACTGCCACTTTCGCTTTCAGCTTCCGTGGCTTGTTTATTTGCTTCATCATCTTCTTTACGTTTAATCAGTTGTCTATTTTTAGGGACAATCTGATTTGTAACCCTCATTGAATCAAACAATTTACTTTCCTCGCTCTTATTCTCATAATACAATATATACAGGTTCTTTAGGAACAGGTCATATAAAAATTTCATACTTTTATATGACACATTTTATTTAATAATAAATAATAAAAAGTCATATTTTTTTAATAAACTTAAAAAAATAATTTACGAATTTGTACAACTGTAGTATAATAAAGAAACAAATGTTGAGGGCAAAATATGGGCTTATTTGATATATTTAAAGATTTTACAAAACAAGTTAATGAAGTAGAAAACCACCTATACAGTGGTAAAAAGGACTTCTTGGAAATTTATGAACGTAACGCCCAACTAGAACAAGAAATTGAAGACAGAACAAACGAGTTAAACGAAGCAAATCGTCGTATGTTAACGTTGCAACATATTTGGGAAATGATGAATTCCTCAAAACCATTGTCTAGTATACTTGATACAACTGTAAACAATCTTCAAGGCGAACTTGGCTATATGCACAGCTGTATTTTACAAAGAAAAAATGACGAAAACGGTGAATATTTTAGTGTAATGGCGACTTCTAACGATAGCCTTTTTGAAACTATTAATTCTATTTTAGAAAAACCCTTGAACACGCAACGTTTAAACCTACAAAATTCTGAAGTTATAAAAGCAGTTTTGCGAAGCAAGGAAATTTTACAAAGTACAGATTTAAGAACTGGTTTAATGTCTATAGCACCAGATATTAAGGAAGAAGATTTAGAAGATGTTTTGAGCGAAACTCATTGTCGTTCATTTATGTTAGTACCGCTTTCAAAAATGAACCATTTTGGTGTATTGCTTGTAATGTCTTCAAGACTTGAAGCAACAGAAGCTGAATTAGATTTTTTAAAGCTTTTTGCTCAACAAATCGAACTTGCAATAACAATTGCTGACTTATTCCAAATGGTTAGAGAACAAGCTGTTACAGATCCTCTGACAACTTTATACAATCGTCGTTATTTTGAAGATTCAATCGAAAAAGAATTTACTCGTGCAAACCGTCAGAAACAACCATTTTCAATCATTGGTATAGACTTAGACCATTTAAAACAAATTAATGATAAATATGGTCACGTTTATGGCGATTTGGCTATCAAACAAATTTCAAGCGTATTAAAACAAAATGCGCGTTCAATAGACGTTCCAGCCCGTATTGGCGGGGAAGAATTTAACGTTCTACTTCCAGGGATTGATTCAAAAGGTGCTATGATTGCTGCAGAACGTATTAGAAAAGCAATTGAAGCGACTCCTATTGAAACAGTCGGTACAATTACTGCCAGCTTGGGAGTTGCAACATTTTTAGAACACGCAAACAACGTTGAAGAACTTATGGAACTTGCAGACCAAGCTATGTATCATTCAAAACGTAATGGTAGAAACCAAGTTACACTTGCTACTCCAATTTCTGAAATTTCTTGGCAAGAGGTTGCACTTAATGCGTTTAACGATATCTTGGCAACTGGTAGAGTTAATATTTCAGAAGATTTGAAACAAGATTTGCGTCACAAATTGCAAATGGCAATTGAGCAAAATACAAATCCAAAAGACACTTTGTATTCAGTTGCTGACGCGCTTGTTACAACATATAACCCTCAACATACGTTGGGTTCATCTAAATCAAAAGTTATTATGGCAACAACTCTTGCTAGACGCTTTGAATTAGAAAAAGATGACGCAGATAAATTGCGTATTGCGATGCTGTTGTACGATGTAGGAAACTTAATGCTTCCGCAAGAAATTCTTCAAAAAGATGGTCCTCTTACAGATGAAGAACGTGCTTATATTGAAAATCACCCAAGTATTGCCGCAAAAGATATTCTTGAACCAATTTCAAATATTCACGATATTATTCCGATTATTGAAAAACACCACGAAAATTGGGACGGAACAGGTTATCCTCACAAACTCGCAGGAAATGATATTCCTCTTTCTTCTCAAATCATCTTGATTATTGACGCATACTTCGCGTTGACGGAACCAAGAATTTACAGGAAAGCACTAAGTCCTTATGAAGCTTTAGATGTTATTAAAGAGGGTGCAAACAAAAAATGGAATTCAACTCTAGTAAGTGAATTTGTAAAACTTATAGAAGTTGAATTACGTAAAGCTGAGTAATTTATTTACAACTTGTATTTTCCCAAGAAAGAGTTGTGCCGTTTGGGCATTTACCCTTTGTTGCTTTTAGGTAATCCATATTGCCATTTCTGATGACCCAACCTGCGCAACTTTGTCCAGAAGCAAAACATGTGCTAAGACCAAGAACATCACTAATGTCGCCTTCTGGAGTAATACCATTTTTTGTAATTAAAAACCAAAAATAGTCTTTTCCAATTGTATTTGCTCCTTTTGGTCCATCTATATCGACGTATATGTGTCCACAATAATCATCAGAGCTATCACCACAATCAGTACCTGGTTTATAAAAATCTAGTGCGGTGCCGTCTGCAAGCAAAACCATATATTCATCTTCCCAATCAGCTGGAGTTGTTATTGTTTTATTATCTAAAGTTTTATAGCTTTCTGTTGAAAAACAACCTTCGCCGTCGGTGCCACAGTTTTTGGATATTTTCATAAATTCAGTTAAACGTTCCATAACACGCTTATTTGTGGCTAAATCATCATCATCGCTAAACCCAGTAAACCATTCGTCAATTGGTCCATAAACCGCAGTTGCACGACCGAAAGCGTCTTCTAGGTTTGAATAAACTTTTTTTAATTTTGCAACTTTTTCTCTATCACCTGTTGATTGGTTTAAGTTCGGAATAGTAAGTGCCGCAACCACACCAATAATGCCCATTACGACTAGGGTTTCAGCTAATGTGAAGGCTATCGCCTTCACTAGTGAGTTGTGAGTGGATTTTGCGTAGGGCGCCGTGTGAGCAAAGCGAACCCAGCCCGAAGTAGCGAGGACTTTGCGAATGACAACGCTAGTGAAATGAGCAACTTGTCCGAGTGAAGCAATAATCCAAGACAGTGGTGAGTCGACTTTATTATCATTTGCTTGTTTATTACTTGTCGATTCACTATTCACAAGCGACAATTCACGTGATTGTGTCATACTGCACTTGTTGCGGTATCTTTTTAAAGTCTTTATGATCCCGTAATGCACTTCGTTTATGCGGGATGACAAGACTTGTTTGTTATTTGTCAACTCACTTTTCTTAAATAACTTGTTCATATTACTCCGAATGCTCTCTTTTCTATACACATTATAACATTATTTTTTACTCATCTCAACTGAAAGTAAAAATATTGTAAATTTTTGCAAAAAAAAACACTCTTTAATGAGTGTGTGTTTTCTGCATCCTAATGGTCTCTTTTTTTAGTGTTTATTATTTAGGAGTTTATATGTTTTTAGGGTAAATATAGTGTTTATTTAGTGTTTAATTTACACTTCCTAAGCACATTTATATTATTGCACTAATAAATATCTTTGTCAAGAATATAAAACAAACTATTATTATTGAACTCCCAAAATAATTGCTATTAGTGTCATTTTAACACTTTACAATTGTTTACATTTTTTGCATTTTTATTTTTGTTAACTCTTTGCCTTTGTCTTATTCGTTGTTATAATAGAGTTATGAAGATATTAGGAATAGACCCAGGAATGGCAATTGTAGGTTACAGCATCGTTGAATACAACAACGATAGATTTGATTTACTAACCTCTGGTTCTATTCAAACTCAAAAAGGTAATTCTGACTCATCTAGATTATTAGAAATTTTTAATGATTTGTCTGAAATTATTCAAAAATATAAACCAGATGTTGCATCGGTTGAAAAGTTGTTTTATTTTCGAAACCAAACGACAATTATACCAGTAGCGGAGGCTAGAGGGGTAATTTTAGCGGCTTTGGAAAAGTTTAATGTTGAAGCTTTTGAATACACTCCAATGGAGGTTAAACAAGTTTTAACAGGATTTGGCAGAGCTGACAAAAAAGAAGTCGAACAAATGGTAAAAATAACCCTACAGCGTGATGAATTACCAAAACTTGATGATACAATAGACTCTATAGCAATAGCTATTTGTCATACGAGAAAATGTAGAGAATTAACAGCAGTATAAGGAAACATATTATGATTAACGAATTATTATTGAAACAAGTAGCAATTTTAAGTGCAATTGCAGGTGGAGCTTTAGGAATTTTGACAATTTTTCCATATATAAATATTTTTTCAGTTTCAATTCTTGTAATTTGTCTTGCAGCTGGAATTTTAGTTTATATGAAACGAGAAAATTTAATCGGAATTTTTGATATGAAAGAGGGTGCTATTCTTGGTGGTGTAATCGGTTTTGTATCATTTATCGCAGCTGCAATTGTTTATACTCCAATTGATATTATTTTAGGATTAATCCCATTTTTCAAGGCTCATTTTATTATGAGATTTTTCTTTAATAGTTTTGGAAGTATAGTCGTTCTATTTATGCTAATCTTCTTTATTGCACTTTTAAGTGCTTTAATGAACGCATTTGCTGGGCTTGCAACATCTTATGTTTATGAACTTTTGACAGGATTGAAAAAAGAAAGCAACGATAGCGTAGATTTTGAAATTAAATAATTTATTGATATAGAAAGGTACACAATGGCTTTTGACTCAAAAATAAGACCTATTCAGTGGGTAAATGGCGTATCTAGAATGCTAGATCAAACAGTTATTCCCTACGAATATAAGTACGTTGATATAACAACTGGTCAACAAATGTTTGACGCGATTAAAACAATGATTGTAAGAGGGGCTCCAGCTATTGGTATTGCAGGCGCACATGGCGTCGTGCTATATGCTCAAGAATTAGCAAAAAAAAATTTATCTTTTGAGGATTTTAAAAAACAATTAATAAAAAAAACTGATTATATGGCAACATCAAGACCAACAGCGGTAAATTTAATGTGGGCTTGCGAACAACAACGCAATATAATCAAAAATTCTACATCAGATATTGAAACTTTAATAAAAGAATTAACAGAAAAAGCTATTGAAATTGAAAAAGATGACATTGAAAGATGTATAAAAATAGGTGATAATGGTGCAAAAGTTGTTCCTAAAGGTGCTACTATTTTAACTCACTGTAATGCAGGTGCTTTAGCAACTGGTGGTTATGGTACAGCGCTTGGTGTTGTTCGTTCAGCATTTGAAAAAGATCCAACAGTACAAGTTTTTGCAGATGAAACTCGTCCTCGCCAACAAGGTGCAAGACTTACAACTTTTGAACTTGCGATGGACGGGATTCCAGTAACATTGATTACAGACGGAATGCACTCATATTTTATGAAAAAAGGTATGATTGATATGGTTTGTGTTGGTGCAGATAGAATTGCAGGAAACGGTGATACAGCAAACAAAATTGGTACTTACACAGTTGCAATTTCTGCAAAATATCATAATATACCATTTTATATTGCAGCACCGCTATCAACTATTGATACAAGTATTAAAACGGGCAAAGAAATTCCAATTGAAGAACGCGATCATACGGAAGTTACTCATATTAATGGTAAAATCATTTGTTCTGACAAGGTTAATGTCATTAACCCAGGGTTTGACGTAACTCCAAATGAGCTTATTACAGGCATAATCACAGAAGTTGGTATTTTAAAGGCACCTTATGAAAAATCAATAAAAGAAGCGTTCAAAAAACACCAAAAAGATTTGTTACAATAAGTAAAAATACAGTTACAAACGTTCATGACAGGGGTATATACTTAGTATAATGCCTTGAGGATTTTCTATGAATATAGCAGATTTAACTGAAATGGTAACAGCTCCGATGCAAATCGAAGCAACGAAGGCTGCTTTAGAAATCATCATGCAGATTGAAAATGTCGTTCAAACGACAGCAGAAAACGCAAGCGAAAAAGTTCTTGAAGACGTTGCTGAAATTAGCGAGTACGCACAAAAACTCTTTTCCTTAGAAGTTTAATTTTTTATATGCGCTAACGTCATTTACAAGTTTCGCCTTTGGAATATAGTCTATTCCAAAGTTTTCTGCTATGTTTTTTATATTCAAAGAACCTGAAACAATTACAATTTTTGTTTTATAGTATTGCTTTAATAGTTGAATTTGCTCTACAAGCCATTCACCTGCAAATTTTGGTGCAAAATCGTATTCCATTGATAAATCTGTGATAATTAAGTCATAAGGATTATTAATATAGTTATAAACCCAGTCATAACCATCTCTTGCTGTATAAGCTCTATCAATTTCAATATCTTCACCATAAATTTCTTTTAGGTGAGCATAATGAAAAGTATTCCAACTTAGCGAATCATCAACAATCAAAGCGTGTTTCATTAAGTTAACCTCAAAACTTCGTAAATATTCATTTTCTTTTCTTTACCACGGATTTTAACTTCTGAAATTTTGATTACGTCTGCAATACCGCGAACGTGTTCATAAGTTGAAGAACTTATCAAAAATTGTGTTTTATAAACCTTGTTATAGCTTTCAATACGACTTGCAAGGTTAACCATGTCACCGATAACAGTGTATTCTAAACGTTTTTCCGAACCAATGTTACCAACGAAAGCTTCGCCAGTGTTGATACCAACACCGATTTCTATTTTTGGTTTGCCCTCAGCTAACCATTTCTTTTGAAGTTCTTGAACCTTTTTAAGCATCGCATCGGCACATTTTACGGCGTTAACTGCGTGGTCTTTATCTTGAATTGGTTCCCCAAAAATAGCCATTACAGCATCACCAATAAATTTATTAATAACGCCATTGTATTTGCTGATTATGGGTTCAATTTCTGTAAAATATTCGTTCAAGATAACAGAAATTTCTTCTGGTTGAAGTTTTTCACTCATTGAAGTAAAACCTCTGATATCTGCAAAAAGAACCGTTACATCAGCTTTTTTACCACCCAATTTAACGTTATCAATATTGCTTACAACGTTTTGCATGATATCTTGCGAAATATATTTTCCCATCGCATCTTTAATTTTTTCTTTGTTTCTAGATTCAACAATAAATTTATGAGAATATCCAAAAATCATAGTTACTAATTGTAATGCAATCGGAGTAATAACTGGCACTGCGAAGTTTAGTTTGTAAGATAAAATCGACATAAAAATGTAAATTAAAATCATTACAACTAAAATGCCCAAACCCGTTATCAAAGAATAGTTTGAAACGATTATAAACGTTGCAATTACAAGTATTGCCATAATAATCAGTTCTTGCGAACTTGAAACAGAACGCACTATTTCATTATGCAAAAGGTTATCTAAATTTGTTGCCTGAATATCAACCCCAGGGTGCTTACTTTGCATTGGAGTTGGCAAAGCATCTTCCAAACCTAAGCCAGAAGCTTTTGCATTTGCACCTACAAATACAATTTTGTTATCAAAAGCTTTTGGGTCGATTTTTGGCTTTTTACCTGCTTTAATCGCGTCCATAGAATCAATAATATCCACTGCAGAATAAGTTCTATGAGTATAATCAGAATTTTTGTAGTTTTTATAGAAGTGAAGATAGTTAAAAACACCGCCCCAGCGCCAGTGGGTTTGAATTTTTAAATCATCGTCACCTTTTATGATTAAGTGATTTTTTGTAACTGTTATATTTTCAACATTGTTTAATTTTGCATACATTCTCAACGCCAAAGATGGATAAAAATCACCTTTGTAATAAATTAATTGAGGCATATCTTTAATAAATCCATCAATAGGGTGAGTTAAAACCCAGACAGAACCTGTCTTCGGTAAAGCGTCAAAGTATCCTTGTGGGTATTTTGACAAACTGTTAAAACGGTTAGTTTCAGAAACTTTTACTTTAGCATCGACAGGAATTTTAAATTTTGCTTTAAAGTTTTTATCGTAAGCTTCCCCATCGCTTAAATTTGTATAAGGCGCTCTCAATGGATTAAATCCGCCGACGAAATTATCAAAATTTTTGATTGTATTATATAATTTTAAATCAGCTTTTGGATTTGTTTCATCTGGAGTTGTTACAACAGCATCAAAGCCTATAATCTTGGCATTTGTATAATTTCCCATATAATCAAAGATTTTTGCATACAAATCTCTGCTCCAAGGCCATCTGTGACGTTCAATTGACTTATCATCAATAACAACAAGAACGATACCGTCAGAACCCTTGTGATGAGCTACAAAGTTTTTGACCATAATGTTATATACACGAGGTTCAAAAAATCCGTTAAAAATTATATATACAATAAAAATTAATACCGCAAACGATAAAAATATAAAAAATGGTTTTAGTTTTTTCATAAAAAATCCTTGTAATACTTTTCTTTTTATTTCATGATATAATAAAACTCAAAAAAAGGATATAATTATGTATAAAAATGTTATGGATTTAATCGCAGAAGAAAAAATTTACCCAATTGTTAGAAACAATGATGCACAAAAAGCTGTCGATATTGCTCACGCACTTATTGAGGGTGGAATTAAGGTTTTAGAAATTACAGTAGAAAACCCATCTTTGTATTCAGCAATTGCAGAAATTTCAAAAGACGCAACTGTTTGCGCTGGTGGTATTATCACTCAACAACAAGCAGAACAAGCTTTGACAAGTGGTGCAAAATTATTTTCTTCACCAATATACCAAATGAATATGGTAAAAATTTCAAAAAACAGAAAAATGCCTTTCATCGCAGGTGCTTCAACTCCAAACGAAGCATACAACGCTTGGAAAGCAAGAGTTCCATTAATTAAAATATTCCCTGTAACAGCATTAGGTGGTGTTCAATACATTGAAGATATTTTAAGACCAATGCCATTCTTACACATTATGCCAATGGGACATATTCAATTATCAGAAGTTCCAGCATATATTAAAGCTGGTGCAGTTGCAGTTGGTGTTGGTAGAAATTTCTATAAAGATTTGTCTTTTGCGGAAATTACTGACCGTGCAAAATCTGTTTTGAACGAAATTAAAGGCTAAAAATGGGCGAACAGCTAGATATAATAACTTTAGGCGAAGCTTTAATTGAACTTTCTAGTGATAAAAGTTTTAACGATACGACTTGCTTTGAAAAATATTTTGGCGGGGACGCAATCGCAACAGCTATTTGCGCATCAAGAATGGGTTCAAAAGCAGGATTTATTACGTGTATTGGAAAAGATGCGTTTAGAGATTTCTTAATCAATGCTTGGAAAGTTGAAAACTTAAACACCGAATGTGTAAAAGAAGTCGATGAACAAAACGGAATTGTTCTAGTTTCAAGACACGACGGTTGCCCAAAAGAAATTGCGTGTTACCGTAAAAAAACAGCGCCTACAAAGATCTCTATTGACGATATCAAGGAAGATTACATAAAAAGCGCAAAATGTTTTTACGCAACTGGCATAACTCAATCACTTTCAATTTCGGCAAATGAAGCTGTAAAAAAATGTTATAAAATAGCGAAAGAAAATAATGTTATTACAGCTTATGACCCGAATTATAAGCCTACAATAGTATCAGCAGAAGAAGCCAAAGAAAATTTTGAAGCGGTGATTTCTGATGTAGATATTTTATTTTTGAGTGGCAAAAATGATGTTGCAAATCTTTTAGAAACAGATTCTATCGAAAATGTTATAAAATATTGTTGGGATTTAGGCGTGCAAACTGTTGTTGTAAAATCAACCAAAGATTTTGGATATTTTACAGGTCACAAGGGTGATATAATTTTCTGTAAATACGGTGCAGAGCATATTGTTGATACAACTTGTTCTGGTGATGTTTTTAATGGAGCATTTATCAACGCTTTAATAAATGGTTCAACACCTTTTGAAGCTACAAAAATAGCCTCTGTGGTAAGTGGTTTACAGGCTCAAAACGTTGGCGCGATAAAATCAATACCAACAAAAGAAGAAGTAATTAAAAAATTAAAAGAAGCGGAAGAAAAATAATGACTAAAAAAGTAGTAATTTCAGGATATTACGGTGCAGACAACTTTGGCGACGAGGCAATTCTTGCAACTTTAATCCAACGATTAAAAAAACATAATGCAGAAATAACAGTTTTGTCTACAAATCCAGAAAAAACAGCTAGAACTCACGGGGTAAAAGCAATTAAAAGCTTTGATTTAGGAAAAGTGAATAGTGCTTTAGCAAAATGCGATGTCCTTGTTTCTGGGGGTGGAAGCCTTTTGCAAGATGCAACTAGCGTAAAAAGTTTATTTTACTATCTTTGGGTAATTTTTATGGCACAATTCCATAAAAAACAAGTTATTATTTTTGCTCAAGGTATCGGACCTATTAACAACAAAATTGGCGAATTTTTTACTAAAATATTGTTAAAAAAATGTCGCTGGGTAAGTGTTAGAGATGATAAAAGTTTATTCCTATTAAGAAGCTGGGGAATAAAAACAGACCTTGTTTGCGACCCACTTTATGACCTTGAATTAACTGGTTCTACTCCAGAAAATAGAGTAGGTATTCAACTTAGAAGTTTTAAAACCTTGACTGAAAAATTGTTAATAACTCTAGCAAACCGCGTTGCTATTGATTTTGCAGATAAAGAAATTGAAATATATTCTTTCCAAGATTGCAACGATTTAGAAGTTTGCAAACACTTTGAAACTCTGCTTTTATCTGTTAACCCTAACTTGAAAACAACTGTTATTGCTGGTAAAACACCACCAGAAATTATAAAACTTATGGCAAGTCTAGAATACATGATTGCGATGCGTTTTCATGCTGTTCTTATAGCCTTAAAATATGGTATAAAAACTCTTGCAATAAATTATGACTACAAGGTTGAATCAATTGCTAATGATGCGTGTATTCCAGCATTGTCAATGCTGGCAACAGAAGATTACGGTTATATGTTCAACCGTTTAAAAAATCTAGACCATAGAGCTTTGCTTGAATACGCAAACTCAAAACACTTCAATTGGGAAGTATTTGATGCACTAGTGAAATAGATTAAAAATGGCTTTTTTAACCATTTCTACTATTTTTAACAAAAGTGGAGGTTCAACATAACTCAAATCTTTTGCGTCTTCAAGAGTAAAAGTGTCTTTTTGAGGTTTACCGAAAATGCTTTTTTCAGCTTTTTCTAATTCTTCTTCTTCCTCACGCTTTTTACGTTCTTGTTCAAAATAGCCTAAATTGCCAGCTCCGCCATCTTGCGTTTTAGTTGGTTTTAATTGTGGAATGTTGCTTAAGGGGTTAACGTCAAAACTCATGGATATATCCTCCATTATTTATATACCCAAATTAACGTTTTTTTATGCAAATTTTATCCTATATGTGTAGTAATTTTATTAATCTTTATTTTCGTTATTTTCAATTTGCGGAGCATCTTTAAAATAAGTCATAACAACACTGAAAATTAGAGTTACAGCAATAAAGCCCCAACCTGCAATTAGCAAGTTTGAAATAGGGTAACCACCATAAGGGTGACGAATATTTTCAACTAAATAACTAATAATAATACATGCAAATACTAATGGACACAAATATTTGATACAGAATATCCACATAATACCGTATTTTAGCGAACAATTTTCGTTAATTATATCCAAAACTTTTTGAGCTCCAAATACCCACCCTAAAGCGATTGTTTCAATCAAACCAATTGCAATCAAGTTAAAATCGTTCATAAAGTGATCAACAATATCTACCCAGTATAAACCAGCTTTTGTTGTATAAATAGTTGCAATTAAACAACCTACAATACAGAAAAATACTGCCGTTTTAGTTTTTGAAGTACCCAATTTATCTTTAAATGAAGTTGCAACGGCAACAACAATTGAAAATACAGAACCTAACGCAAGAGTAAATAATATTATAAAGAATATTAGTGAAAAAGCGATTACTGTCCACTTTCCACCTGGCATAGCCGCAATTGCAGTTGGATAAGTCGCAAACGCTAACATCATTCCAGAGTGTGTCATTTCTGAAATTGGAGTATTTGTAATATGAGATAAATATCCCAAAGACCCAAAGCAAGCAAATCCAGCAAAGAAGCTTACAACTGCATCAGACACAGCAATAATAATGCTATCAGAAGTTACAGGTGCATCTTTTGGCAAATAGCTACCATAAGCAACCATAATTGAGAATAAAATACTTAGCGAGAAAAATACTTGTCCATAAGCTGCAGCCCAAACACTAGGTTGCAATAGTTTTGACCAATCAGGAACTAAATAGTAATAAATTCCCTCCATAGCCCCAGGTAAAGTTACGGCTCTTACAATCATTACCGCTAATAATATTAATGGCACTGTAACAACATAGTTCAACACATCACTAACAGAATCCACACCATTTCTTATACAAAACCAAATAAAGAACCAACCTAAAAGTAAAGCGCCTAAAATCCACCAGTTAAATCCGCCGATATCCAACATTCCACTTGAAACTTGCAAAACGTCGTTAGTAAAAATTTCAGCGGCATTTTTATATATCCAAGGTGATTTAAACGATAAAAATACGTAGTAAATAACCCACGCAAGCACAACAGAATAGTAAGAAGTGATACACGAAGCTGTACCAACACCCAACCAGCCAATCCATTCAAATTTAGGGTTCATTTTTTTTAATGCCATAGGTGCGCCCAATTGGAACTTTTTACCAATAGAAATTTCCATAGCTAAAAGAGGAATACCAGCTGTAACAAGTGCTACGAAATAAGGAATTAAGAAAGCTCCACCGCCATTTTGGTAAACAATACCAGGGAATCTCCACATATTGCCTAAACCAACTGCTGATGCAACAGCTGCCATAATAAACGTAAATCGCGAATTCCAAGCGTCCCTTTTTTCCATTTTTACCTCTAATACTTCTACTACTGTAATAATAGTAGCATGAATAAGACCGTCAAAACATAGCTATATAAAGGTTTTTAATATTTCTTAATATTTTTCGAGAAAAAATGAACAAATTTTTATCTCAATCGTTATATTTATGTAAAGAGGTTTAATATGAACGAAAAATGTACAAAATTTGAAAACTTATACGTATTTGGACAAGAAAAAGAACTTGAAGAACATATCAAGAATTGTCCCGTTTGTCAGGCTGAAATGCAGAAATTGGAAAGGGTTTCTGAATTACTTCAAGAAGCTAAACCATATTATGCACGTCAACAAAAACTTTCTTATGTTCGTATGAAAGTTGCATGTGTATTATGCTTAGGTTTATTTGTAAGTACTTTAATCGGGTATTTTGTTCAATATAACTACTTCACAGCTTCTGCAGATAATACCTATTCAGAATACACAGCAACTCAATCAACAAACGAATACGGTATTCCAGTAGATAGTTATGGATTAATTACGGTAAATTAATGGATTTTAAAAACATAATCAAAAACAATCAAAATAATGTAAAAAACATTATTCAATTAATAACAAAAGAAGATAATGAAGACCTTGAACAAGATGTCTATATTAAAGTTTTGCAAAAAAAGGAGAATTACGAAGAAAAAGGTAAAATATTTGGCTGGATTGGGCGAATTGCACAAAACACATCAAAAGACTACTTAAAATCTTCAGCTAAAAAAATTCAAAATAATTCAACAACAGATGATAACGTTATTAGTTTAATAAAAGACAACGCGGATAATCCAGAATCTGCACTATTAAGAAAGGAACGACAAAAACAAATTGTAAAGGCAATAAATTCATTAAAGCCAAAACTTAAAGAAATAATAATGATGTACGAAATTGACGGACTTAATTATGAATATATTGCAAAAATTTTAAATTGCCCAATAGGGACAGTAAAATCAAGATTATTCACCGCAAAACAACAGCTTGCAGAAATTCTTGAAGATTTAATGTAAAAGAAAGGAAAATTTTATGAAAAAAACTCTTATATTAGCTTCTATAATAGCGCTTACTATGACAAGTACAGCTTATGCAAGTACAGCTTATGCAGGTACAGCAACAACAGCAACTGCAACAAAACAACAAACTCCAGCAAAAACAGGTAAAATGATGCCTCCGCCACCAAAAGATTTTCACGGTGAAAAGCGTAAGGCAGAGTTTGAAAAACGTTTAAAATTAACAGATGCTCAAAAAGCTAAAATCGAAAAAACAAGAAAAGCAGATATGGAAAAAATAAGACCAATCAAAGAACAAATTCGTGCTAAAAAGGAAGCAAAACGTGAAATCATCAAAAAATATGAAGAAACAAACCCAGAATTAATCAAGTTAAATAAAGAAATCAAAGCTTTGAAAGAGCAAGAACACAAAATCATGGAGGCTAACAGAAAATCTTTTGAATCAATTTTAACAAAAGAACAAAAGGCAGAATTAGAAAAAATGAAAGCGGAACGCAAGGATTTTGAAAAACGACCACCTAAGTTTGACAGACCTATGCCACCTAAAGAATACAAATAATTTTATAAAAAAGCGCGCGTGTTAATATAACACACGCGCTTTTTTATATTTGTTTTATAATAGACATATGAAGTTTATACCATTTGAAGTTAATACAGGTTATGTAAATATGCAACGCGACAAGGAGTTGCTTGAAAATGCTATTCGTCGCCAATCAAAGGAGCATATTTTTAGATTGTATGGTTGGAGTCCTAGATGCATTTCTATCGGACGAAATCAAAAAACAGACTTTATTGACAAAAGTGTATTGAAAAAATATGGTATTGATTTGGTAAAAAGATTAACTGGTGGCAGAGCTTTATTACACGATAAAGAATTAACCTATAGCTATATTTGTCCATCTTCTGGACTTGAAAACGGCGATAGTATTATGGGAAGCTATCGTGAAATTACAAAAATTTTCGTAGATAGATTTAAAAAATTTGATATAGAACTTGAAATTTGCGGTCAAAAACACCCTAATAACAACATTAACTATTGCATGTTGGTTTCGACTGGCGCGGATTTATGCTATAAGGGCAAAAAATTAATCGGCTCTGCACAATTTAGAAAAGACGGTTATATTTTACAACATGGTTCTATTCTTATGGATTACGATGAACATTTGTTGGAAGAACTTTTCCAAGAAAAAATTCCAGAGGGTTCAATAACAAGCATGAAAGAAATTAACCCAGATATATCTATGGTTGATTTGCTTCATTTATGGGACGATTTATAATGGCATTTAACGAAGAATACATTAAAATCAAAAATTTAGTTAAGGACGATTTATACCAAATAGAAAACAACCTTATTGATTTTTATTGTGGAGATGAAGACTTACAAAGAAACATTTTAGAAATTATTAAGGCTCCATCTAAGAGATTACGTCCTGTTTTAGGTTTGCTTTATTTAAGAATGTACGGAGTTGAAATTACTCATCAACACTTGGATATTTTGTCAGCTGTAGAGCTTATTCATAACGCAACTTTAATTCATGATGATGTTATAGATAAAGCGTCTATCAGAAGAAATCACGTTACTTTAAATGAAAATTTTGATAATAGTCTTGCGGTTGTAAGTGGCGATTTTCTTCTATCTATAGCTATTCAAAAATTATTAAACATTAAATCTTTTGAAATCCTAAGTTTGTTTAATATTGCAATAAAGAAAATGAGTTTAGGTGAAATTAACCAATATTTTAATAAATTCAAAATTACGAATTTTGATGAATACTTAGACAAATGTAAATATAAAACCGCAGAATTATTTATGGCGGCTCTTGAAAGTGTTGCGATTTTGTCAGATTTAGATAGAAATAATGCAAAAGATTTTGCAAAAAGGTTCGGTGTGACTTTTCAAATTAGAGATGATTTGTTAAACATTACGGATACAAACCCAGACAAGCCCAGTCATAACGATATTGAAGACGGTATCTATACAGCTCCAGTGATTTTTGCCAAAAACTTGGATAATATAAACTATGGCATTGAAAAAACGAGAGAATTATTAGATAATTACTTTAACAGAGTTAAAAAATGTTTGGACAAAGCTCCAGAAAACGAATATAAACAAGCAATTATAGGATTATTAGATTTATTAAAAACATGTTAGATAAATATATTTCAGAAAAAATTGAAAACTTTCAAAATACAATATCGGATAAAAACAAACTTCAAAAAGCTTTAAAAGGTGGCTTAAAAGAGATTTTTGAAACAGCGCTCTTTGTTGTTGTAATGGTTATTATTATTAAATTCTTTATTGGTGAGATTCGTTGGATTCCATCAGCATCAATGCACCCAACACTTTTAGAGGGTGATAGAGTTGTTGTAGAAAGAGTTTCAAGATTTTATGAAACCCCAAACAGAGGCGACATCTTAGTGTTTTATCCCCCAATGACAAAACTTGAAGCAACTCCTTTGAAAGTGTTTGCGCGCTTGACTGGATTTTTCTGCCACGATGATGCATTTATCAAACGTGTGGTTGGACTTCCAGGTGATAAATTAGAAATAAGGAAAGCTAAAGATGACGGCGCTTTTACAGTGTTCATAAATGGCGTTGCTCTTGATGAACCTTATATCAAAAGCAAATACGACTATACTGATTGTTCTCAAGAAATGTATTGCGGACCATTGGTTATTCCAAATGACCAATACTTTATGATGGGTGACAATAGGGGCAATTCTGAAGACAGTCGTTACTGGGGATTTTTACCTAAAGATAGAATTATAGGTAAGGCTACGACAATTGTTTGGCCACTAAATAGAATTAAGAATTTATACTAAGTCATGGCAAATATTTTAATCTTTGTTAAGAATTTGTCATGGATAAAAAAATAAAGTATTCTAGTGTTATGAAAAGTGGAATGATAGTTGTCGTTGATGACGAACAAATGGTTACGTCAGCATTTAAAACACTTCTAAAACTAGAAGGGTTCACTAACTGCGTGGCGTTTAATAATCCAGTAGAGGCGATTGAATTTTTAAAAAACAACAAACCTGATATCATAATATCAGATTTTATGATGCCTGATATGAACGGTTTAGAGTTTTTAACTAAAGCGAAAGAACTTTACCCCGATGTAAGTAAAATACTATTAACAGGATATGCCGACAAAGAAAACGCTATTAGAGCGATTAATGAAATTGGCTTGTACAAATACATTGAAAAACCTTGGGATAACGATGATTTGATTATAAATATCCAAAATGGTATTGAAAGAAGTAATTTGTTAGACAAATTACACGAAAAAATCAACGAGCTAGAAGAAGCTAAAAAGCAACTCGAAAAATATTCTCATAACTTGGAAGATTTAGTTGCAGAAAAAACTGCTGACTTAATCCAAGCACACTCTAAGTTGCAAAGCATTGTAACAAATTGTGCTGACGGTATTATCATTATTGATAAAGACGGCAAAATCGAACAGGTTAATCCTGCGACAGAAAATCTTTCAGGTTTATGCGAAACAAATTTAATTGGAACGAAACTTTCTGACATACTTTTTGGCGGAAACTTACAAGAAACCCTAAATTTATGTGTTGATGAGGGTGAAGCTGTTCTTAGAGATTGTTGCATAACAAATACTTTGAGCGAAAAACAAATTCCTGTAGAGGTTAATTTTGCACTTATTGCAACAGAAGACTCTGATGAGTCAAACCAAAAATTTGTTGGTGTAATCAGAGATGTGAGCGTACAAAAAGAAACAGACAGGTTGAGAGATGATTTTATTGCAACTCTAACTCACGATATGAGAACTCCTCTAACTGCGGCAATTCAGACTCTTGACTTCTTCCTTGACGGAACAGTTGGCGACTTAAATGATAGACAACATATGTTGCTATCTACAATGAAAGCCAATAATGAAGGTCTTTTAGGTTTAGTAAATAGCTTATTAACAGTTTATAAATTTGATGCAGGTAAAGTTGAATTAGTAAAAAGCAACTTCAATGCAAAAGAACTTATTATGCAACGCTATGAAGAATTGAAGCCACTTGCAGATAAAAAAGATATTGAATTTACTGTAGATTTTGAAGCTCCAGATGACTTGTTAATCACTGCTGATAGACAAGAAATCGGACGCGTAATTGCGAACTTATGCGGAAATGCAGTAAATTACACTAATCCGCACGGAAAAATTGAAGTTATTGTAAAGGAACAATCTGGAGATTTCTTGTTCTCTGTTTCAGATACAGGAAATGGTATTCCAAAAGAAGATATTCCTCACTTATTCAAGCGCTTCTCTCAAGGTACAAGCAGAAAACGCTCTACGGGAACAGGTTTAGGTTTGTATCTTTCAAGACAAATTATTGAAGCTCACGGCGGAAAAATCTGGTTAGAAAGTAAAATTAATAAAGGAAGTGAATTCTCATTCATTTTGACTAACGTAGTCGCAACTCCAACAAAAGAAAGGTTAACAGTATAATGTCTAACGTAAAAGTACTTATTGTTGAAGATCACTTAATGGTAAGAATGGGACTTTCTCTTGTCTTAGAAAAAATTGGCGATATTGACTTGATTGGCGAAGCTCAAGACGGTTTAGAGGGTGTTAGAAAAGCTCAAAGCCTTTTGCCAGATGTTGTTTTAATGGATATTGGTTTGCCTGAAATTGACGGTATTGAAGCTACAAAAAGAATTAAAGAAACAAATCCAGAAATAAAAGTTTTAATGTTTACATCAAGAGATAATGAAGACGATGTGCTTTCTGCATTTGAAGCTGGCGCAAATGGTTACATTATGAAAGGTGCAAATGCTGAACAAACAGAACGCGCAATTAAATCTGTTTCAGAGGGTACTGGCTGGTTAGACCCACAAATTGCAAGGATTGTTTTATCTAATATTCAAAGAAACAACCGCAATAACTCAACTTCTCCAACAGGTGAAATTAATTACCAAGACGGAAAAAATATTTACGGATTAACAGAACGTGAAATGGAAATTCTAGCGCTTATGGTTGAGGGATTATCAAATCCACAAATTGCAGAAAGATGTATTATTACTAAATCTACAGCAAAAGCTCACGTTCATAGCATTTTACAAAAACTTTGCGTTTCAAAACGAACAAAAGCCGTAACTTTAGCATTAGAAAAAGGCTTGGTTTAGAAATGTTTAAGCGCGTATTAGTTTCAGTAATTTTACTTCAATTAATCGGAGTAAGTTCTTGTTGTGCGTTAAATAATAGTGAATGGGATTATCGTAGCAAGGTTAACCAACAAGAGGCAAAAGTTCGCTATGAAAAAAAACTTATGCCAGAATCTGGCTATATGACTGTTGAAGAATACGAGAAAAGATCTTTAGCAAAGGATAAATCTCAAGGTGACGGTAATTTCGTTCCAAAAGTTGAAGACAGTAAGATGAAATACGTGCCACAACCGCATTACAAGTTAGTTCGTTATAATAATCCTCCAGGAACAGTTGAATTAAATCTTCACAGAAAAGTTCATTTTGATAGACAAGAACTAATGCCAGGACTTATTGCACCTGATGTTAGCATGATGTTGTTGCCAATTGTAAGCTATTATGCAAAAACAAAATCAACTGATTGCGATATTTATACACTACCTTTAAGAAAAGGTATGCCTGATGTTGAAAAGGTTATCAAAGCAAATTTTGCTGCAAAAAGCACAAAACCTATTGTTTCAACAGATAGAACTTTAATTGAATACGGAACATTTAGAACTCTTACGCCTGTTGACTTTTCAGCAGATATGCGTTTTGCAATAATTAAAGAAAAAACAGGTAACGTCGAAGATGGTATCTGGCAAACAGAACTTCTTGCATATGATTTTTTAACAAAACAGGAAATAAGACTAACAGAAATTCGCGAAGCGATACGATACTACTGGGCTACGACCAAAAATTTAGATTTAAGAGAGTACCGCTGGGATATATACCCACTTGGTTTTGATGTAAAGGAACCAACAAGAATTCTTGTTGTAGCATACGCATTTGCAGGTAACCCTCCTAGATGCTTAGGAACTTGGAGCATTGACGTTTTGGGCAAACAATCAAGAATGGTATCTTTAACAGATGAAAATATAAATGTAAGTACAATTGGGTTAAAGATTGTAGAAGACGGAATTGTAGACCCAGAAAGCGTTGTAGCTGAAGCAAAACTTGCAGAAAAATACGAAAAGGAAGAAAAAAAGGCTAACAAAAAATTAGAAAAAGAAAAGAAAAAACAGCTAAAAAAAGAATACAAAGAAGAAGTTAAAGAAATAAAGAAAAACTATGCAGAATTAAAGAAAGAAGACACTTCCAACGATTCTCGCTCTGATAGAGTTCACAAATATATTCCATTTTACAAAGTTAAGGGCGGAAAATTGACTGGTGCTGACGGTTTAGACCGAAATTAAGAATACTGAAAAGAAATTTTTTCTGCCAACTTGAACATTTTTCTTGATATTTTGGAAAAGTTTTGTACTAAATCCTCTTTGGCCTTGCGTGTCAAACGTTTTATACGACATTCTTCTTTCATCGCTTCTGATTTTGTGTCAAAAAGCTCTAAAAAAGCTATCTTTTGGGGTTTATTTGCCTTTGTATACTTTGCTCCAGCACCAGTAATATGATTTTTATATCGACGTTCAATGTCGTCTGTATAACCGCAGTAGTACGTATTATTTTTAGTCAAAAGTAGGTATGTATAGTACTTTTTTTCTTCCATTTTTTTATGTTATACTAAATTTATGATAAAAAACTCATTAAAATATACGAAAATTTATGAAAATTTGTCCGAAAATATGAAAATTGGACTTGAATATCTAAAAAACAACGATTTAACCAACGTAGAAAATGGAAAATACCAAATTAAAGGTGATGAAGTTTATATTAATATTCAAGATTACAACTCAAAGCCTCTAAACGATGGCAAATGGGAAGCGCATAGAAAATATGCAGATATTCAATTTATAATTAAAGGTGAAGAAAAAATAGGCGTAGGCGATATTTCAGAGTTTGAAACATCAGAAAAATACGATAGTGAACGCGATTTAGAGTTTTTACGAACAAAAGAAGTTCAAGACTTTTTAACAGTTAAAGAAAATGATTTTGTTATTCTTTATCCGCAAGATGTTCATATGCCTCAAATATGTATAAATAAACCATCTTACGTAAAAAAAGCTGTTGTAAAAGTTTTATTATAAATTAGCATAAAAAACTTCAGATAAACCATCGGTACACAAGAATTTTAAAAGTCTATCTGAAGCCTTTATCGCACGACTATGAATGCGAGAAATCTATTAAATTTTTATTATATAAAGAACTCTATTTTATGATATGAAAAGTAGCCGATAATCGGCAAATAACATAGGATAAAGGAAAGTATAAGGATTGGGAATAATAATATATATTAAATATATGCCCCCTTTTTTTGCATGACTAACAAATTATTAACAGATATTTACAAACGTTAATTATTCTACGACTTTTCCATCGAACAAGTCTTTAACCATTTTTGCTTGATCTGATAATGCTGTATCATCTTTGGTTTTACGTTCTTCTTTTTCAGGTAAAGTACCTACAACTTCAACCATTTCTGGGTTATCCGTTGGTTTAAAAATTTCTTTTGGTTCTCCTGTTTTTACTGGTTCTTCAACCTTTTTTACAGGTTCATCTTTGGGTTGAGGTTCTTGTTTTTGAGCCAATTCTACCTTGTTCATAGATTGTTGAATTTTTGCATCAGAAGGTTGCGGTGCGCGAATTAACAAATTGGAATTTGTTTGTCCAAATAACTTATCAATTGCAGAAATAATCTCATTTTTTCTAAATTCTTCGTTTAAACCTTTTACCCAAATTGGATTAGCGGTCAAAATAACTTCTTGCGGTGTAATTTGAACTGGCTTCGCTTGTTGAGCTAATAAGCTTTGTACACGGGTGCTTTCAACCAACCCAATCAAATTTTTCCATAACTCTGCTAAATCATTTGTTTCTTCTGATTTAGGTGCGTTCATTAGAATAGGTGAAAAATCTTCTTCTACAGACTTTTCTGGTTGCGTTTGATTGTGTTGAACAGGTTCAGCCTTTGCGTGTTCTATTTGAGGAGTTATAGTTTCAGTTCGTTTTATAACTGGAGGTTGAACCCCTGCTCCAGCTGGTTTCATTGATGGTTTTTGAACTGGAGATGGTGGCGTTTTGTAGCTTGTAGCTGAAACGTGTTGAGTTTCTCCTGATTCTAATTTTAGTAGTCTATTTTGCAAATCTACAAGCTTTGTATTTTCTGCCAAATTAGCCAAATCAATCATCGCAACTTCTAACCAAAGATGCGGATTTGTAGACATTTTTAGTTCATTTATGTAATGAGAAGTTTTTTCAATTAAGAAAACTATTTGATGGGTTTCTAGTTTCTCAACTTGAGTTTTTAAAACGTCCATTTGAGCTTGTGTTGTTTGTGTAAGTTCTGGAATAAGTTCAGAACTACAATTTTTTACAACTAGTAAATTTTTGAAATAATTTAGTAGATTTAACAAAATTTGAGATGGCTCATTTCCTGAATTATAGATATTTTCTAGAATTTCAATAGCGATATCAGATTTTGAGTCAATAATTGCATCAGTTAATTTCTTTAAAATATCAAATGAAATTCGACCAAGAAGCGAGTTTATATCTTCAGTTGTAATTGCATGATCTACGTCTAAAACACTCAATTGGTCGAGCAAAGCTAAGCTATCACGCATACCACCAGCAGCATTTTTGGCAATTGTCATAATTGCATCGTCTTCAATTTGAATTTTTTCTAACTCTGCAATATGCTTTAAGTGTTTAGCGATGTCGTCTGTTGTAATACGTTTAAAATCAAATCTTTGGCAACGACTTTTAATAGTGTCTAAAACCTTATGAACTTCAGTTGTTGCAAGAATAAATACAACATTTTCAGGTGGTTCTTCAAGGGTTTTTAATAAAGCATTAAACGCTTGAACTGTCAACATATGAACTTCGTCTATGATATATATTTTATATTTTCCGTTTACTGGCGCATATTGAATTTTCTCCAAAATATTTTGCGCGTCGTTAACAGAACGATTACTTGCCGCGTCAATTTCAATTACATCAATTGGAGTTGAATTAATAATATCCAAACAACTTGCGCACTTGCCACAAGGCTTTACGGTCGGACCTTCTACACAGTTAAGCGATTTTGCTAAAATTCTTGCAGTGGAAGTTTTACCTGTTCCGCGAGGTCCTGTAAACAAGTAAGCGTGCGAAATTTTATTCAAGTTAATTGCGTTTGCAAGCGCCTTTTTAACGTGTTCTTGCCCTACAATTTCTTCTAAAATTTGTGGTCTATATTTTCTGTATAAAGGAATATATTTTTCGTTCATGGTATTATTATATCCTAAGAAAAAGGTTATGAGAAGTTTATGAATTTAATTAAACCAAAAAACTTAAAAATTGGTGATAATATAGGGATAATTGCACCTGCTGGAGGTGTTGAGAATAATGAAAATATATTAAGAGCAAAGTTTTTTTTCGAAAATCGCGGTTATAAAGTTACGCTTGGTAAGAATATTTTAAAAAACAACAGATATCTTGCAGGCACTGATGAAGAAAAACTTGAAGACTTGCATAATTTTTTTGCAGACGACAGAATAAATGCCATAATTTGCTTACGTGGTGGATATGGGGCTATTCGTTTAATTAATAAAATTGATTATGAATTAATTAAAAATAATCCTAAGATTTTTGCTGGATATTCTGATATAACAGCACTTTCTGCGATGTTCTTAAAAAAATCCAATCTTATAACATATTCCGCTCCTATGATTCAAGGTGATTTTGGAATAAAAGATATTAGCGAGTTTACGATAAATTCGTTTTTTAAAACAGTAACGACGGAAGACAAACAAGAATTCAAAGCTAAAACCATATATAATAGCGGAAGTGCAACAGGAATAATGTTTGGAGGAAATCTTGCGACTATTGTATCTCTTTGTGGTATGGATTTTATACCAAACGAACCATTTATTTTCTTTGCTGAAGATTTAAATGAACCTGTTTATAAAATTGATAAAATGTTTACGCAATTATTGAATATAGACGAGTTTAGACGTAATATATCAGGCTTAATTTTAGGCGATTTTTTAGACGTTGACAATAAAGAATGGCTTGAAGATTTATTTAAAGAACTTGCTCAAGAGTTAAAAATACCGACTCTAGGTGGTTTTAAAATATCTCATGCAAAAGATAAGCTGACTATCCCTTATGGAATAAAGTCAGCTATCTGTGAAAATATATTTAAGTTTTGATTAATTTAGTCGCAGTAAGTGCCTTTTGGTGTAGACCATTCCAGAGCTTTACCATCACTGCATTTTCCATTACTATCGACTTTTGAATAATCTAAATTACCGTTGTAGATTGCCCAAGCTGTACAAGCTGAACCGCCAGCAGTGTCTAGACAGTCAGTTGTCCATTGGAATAAATCGTCATTTTCTGTACCAACTGGGTAAATGCCCTCTTTTGTAATATAAAATTCAAATAAGTCCTTACCTTGAACAGATCTGCTTTTTCCGACACCAGTAACGTCAACCATTACAACACCACAAATAGTTTTTAGCGAAGCTGGCATTGAACTTTCTTCACCTGTAATATCTTTATTACAATCACTTCCATCTGATTGCTCAATTAAAAATGCGTATGAAATATTGTCACCAGTTACAAATTTACCGACATCTTTTGATTTTACATTTTTGTCAGATTCAATACCTTCAATTTTTGCTGATGACTCAAAACAAGAATCATCTTCTTCCATACCGCAATTTTTAGTAATTTTCATAGATGAAGCCATTCTTTTTGTTATAGTTTCAGTGTCAATATCTGCCCAATTATCCATTAAACCATAATTGCTTGTCATTCTTCCATAAGCATCTTCTAAAACAGAATACGCTTTTTTCAATTTTACCACTTTATCTTTATTGCTTGCATCTGTAGATAATGACGGAATTGTCAACATCGCAACAATACCAATAATGCCAAGAACAATAAGTGTTTCAGCAAGTGTAAAAGCTCTTTTCTTAATTTGATCCATATTTGTATTTCCTTTTTCTTTGATACAGATTTCATCGTAACAGACATCTCACATAAAGTCAATAAAAAAAGAGGTATATACCTCTTTTTAGTGGATTTTTTATTTTGAATTTATCATCTTTGTAAACCACGTAAATGATTCAATTTCTAAACCATTGAATGTTGTTTTCAAACACTGAGTTTTCAGATATTCATCAAACTCATCACTTTGTTCTTGCGAAAAATTCGCATTTTTTGATTCTACTGATGCCATAACTCCTCCTTTTTAAACTTAAACTGGTACATATAATATGTACAAAGGTTTAAAAAAGGCAAAATTTGATAACCCGACTGGGTAATTTTAGAAAACTAACACATCGTAATCCATAAAAATCTCTTTGTAAGGCTCGCACAAATAATCGACAAGACACTAAACATAAAATCATATAAAATTTTTGTTCCACTTTGTGCAATAATCCAACCGATTAAAAGTGTATTTGAAGTTTGACTTATTGCACCGATAAAAAATGTATAAATAATACCTATAACGTGTATCGTCAAAACCGAAACCAAAGAGGCTTGTAATATATTTTTGAACGAAAATCCATTTTTCAAAATAGACGCAGCAAAAAATACAGCTGGTATATACGCTAATATATAGCCGAAATTATAATTTAACAAATATGTTGGCCCACCACCAAGAGCAAATACAGGATACACAAATAAACCAATGGCAATATAAACCAACACAGCAATTATTCCAAAAACTTTTCCTAACAAGGCTGCTACAAAAAGTATCACTGGAATTTGAGGAATATATCTGTAATATTTAAAGAAATGATGTTTTATATCAACACCTGAAGTATCAGCCGAAATATATGACATAAAATCAACAGGAATCATAAAATGAGTAAAAGATATTTGCGTAAAGGTTGCAATAATAATCATAAAAACGCAAAGACAAGTCAATATAAGTGTACCTAACGTCATTTTAACAGGTTCACCCTTATATTTAAAAACATTTTCCTTTTTTACGATATCTGGTTTTTCTAACTTCATTTTATTATTTCAACCAACTCTTTTAGCTTTTCTATGTTTTGGTTATATTTCTCTTTAAATTTATCCCAAAAAATGTTTTCTGTCCACATTATTAAGGCGTCTTCATTATTATTTTGGTAATAACCTTTTCTTGTTCCTAAAGACTTAAACGAATATTTTTCGTAAAGCCCTATTGCTGGAGTATTGCTAACTCTAACCTCTAAAGTGACATATTTAACCATTTCTTTATAGCACACTTCAAAGATTTCTACAAGCAAAGCTTCACCAATTTTTTTCCCTCTATAATTTGGATTAACTGCAATATTTGTAATGTGCGCCTCGTCTACAATAAGCCAACTGCCTGCATATCCTAATAATTCGTCATTTTCGTTAAAGGCACAAAAATATCTTGCTAAATTATTACTTAATTCCGAATAAAAAGAATCTCTAGACCAATGGTGCTCGCCATATGTAGCTTCCTCGATGGACATTATTCCATCTATATCTGCTTTTGACATAGGACGTATTTTTATAATTAACTTATCCATAAATAAATTTTAACCTAAACAAAAATTATGTAAAAGTAGCGTTTTTAAGTTATAATCAATGGTATGCTAAATTATTCAAAATTATTTGATACTTTTAGAAATCTTTACGCTTTGCCTGCTTATAACTCAAAATACGGTAGAGCTTTAATGCCCTTAAGGTATTTTTTTGAATTAACTTACCGTTGCAACTTACAATGCCCTTATTGCTATGTTGGAAGCGATAGAAACAAAAACGAACTTTCAACTCAAGAATGGTTTGAGGTTATAAATCAAATTCCTTTTTATGCCTTTATAACGCTTGTTGGCGGTGAACCTCTTATAAGACAAGATTTTATTCCTATTTTAAAAAAAGCTTGTAAAAAAACTTTTGGCAAGGTTAATGTAGTTTCAAATGGTATTTTGATTAACGAAGATATTATTCAAGCTTTTATAAAAACAAAAATGCTTTTGCTTTCTATATCTCTAGATGGCTATGGAGAAAACCACGACAGTAACAGAGGTCAAAGTGGAATTTTTGACAAAATTATAAACAATTTAGACAGTTTAAACTCGCATAAAAAACGTCCAATGGTTGATATTAAAACTATTGTACTTGAAAATAATTTAGATGATTTACCAAAATTATATAAGCTTTGTGCAGATATGAATTTTGAGTTTCTGTCTATTTCTTTTTTGAGAAACAACAATCTAAAACAAAATTCGGTGCTGTTTGACCAGTTCATGCCAGATTTTAACGAGAACTATCCAATAAAAAAATACTTTGACTTAGAACATTTTAAAGAAGTGTACAAAGAAATTGAGTGCTTAAGCAAAAGAAACAAAACAAAGATAAGATTTTCTCCAAAATTTGAAAATTGCAAAAATCCATTACTTGCTATTGAAAAATTCTTTAGTTCAGAAAGTAAACCCATAACAGAGATTTACAAACCTTGTAAGTTTCCTTTTTCAAATACTTTCATAACTCCAGAGGGAAATCTTTATCCTTGCTTATCGCAAAAAATGGGCAACGTTAAAGAACAACCTATCAAAGAGATTTTCAATAAGCCAAATTATTGTTGTTTTAGAAAAAATCTAAAAGTATCGAAAGTTTTTGGCGCATGCCAAATGTGTTGTGAACTTGATTTGCAAGAATAAATTTTACCAAACGTAAGGTATAAATCTATATTTAACTTTTTTGCAATATTCTCTATAATCAGGATCTAAAGACATGTGACGTTCTTCAGTAATTGCTCTGAAATAATATACAACTGTCCAAAGAATTGCCGCTAAAACATAAAATACCATTTGCAAGTAATGATTTGTCCTTACATACATACTAATAAGACTAATACTGCCTAAATACCACGCTAAAATTTTTGTTACATAAGCAGGGTGTCTTACAATATTATATGGGAATATTGAAACAGTTCCTCTGTTTGTTAAATTACTAGCTTTAGTAAACAAAGCTACAGACGCTGAAACATACAATGCAATTAAAATTAATGCAATCACGTATGTTATCCAAATTGAAATTGAAGTGCTTTTTGTAAATGTGAAAAGTGCTTCATTGTGCGAATAAGGGAAAAATGTTACTGATACAGAGCTAAATGGTGGGTAACAAAATAAACAAATAAAAATTCCAAATGGAGTAATTTCTACCGTTCTAATTTTATTTTTCAGTAATGGAAGTTCTGTACAATATCCAATTGAAAAGACAAATGTATCAATAAAATATAGAAAACAAACAATCGCAAGATAAACATAGTTTCTGTAATATATCAAATTATCTGAATGAGTTTTTAGTAACTCCATAAAAGAAGTTCCACTTGCAAGAACCGTATCATTTATTTCTAAAAGTGTTTTATAATCTGCAATACAATTACTTATGTGTTGCCAGAACCAAGTACACATTTGTGGTCCAAAAAAGAATTTGATAAAAAACAACATCAAAGCTTGTTTTTGACGATAATCAGGAGTTAACCAACTTAAAAATTCTGTTGCAGTTGCATCTTTTTTTAACCCATCTCGTTTAATAACTTTTAATAAATATTTAACGACATCAACACTGTGAGAAACATACACACTTCTTGGTTTAAGCCAAAATAAAAATATCGGAGCTAAAACGATGTACGCTAAATATAAATACACAATTACATCAGATACGTGCGGAAAGTTTTTTGTTGCTTGAATAAAAAATGGATTAAACAATAAAAAAACAGTTGCAAATCCATATACCAAACACGCTGAAATATAATGTTGAAAAATCAAACTGTTTGGCGGAGTTGGTAAAGAATCATCTACATATCCAATATTATAGTTTTTGTCAAAATATTCCTTTGCTTCCTCTTTTGACATTGAATTGTAATCTACTTCAGTATTCATATATCCCTTCATTCTTATCAAAATACTATTATACTATTAGGATACTACAAAATTATTAAACATTGATAAAAAAACAGCGTAACTTTGTAAACAAATATTAATCAATCGTAAAAAGCACTATTCTTGCCTTTTTAAGAATAAATTTTAATATTTTTATTTTAAAATAAAAAATATATTTAAAAATTTTACCAAAGAAATAACAAGCACTAAAGACTCAATATTAATAGGCTTTTTTAGATTTAAAAAAAATTATTTGTCCGTACTATTACGGACGTATTATTACGTACGTAAAATCGCGTACGTGATAATGCGGACTAAATTAAGATTTCAAAATTATATAATAAAATCACAAGGTTGAAAAACAAGTCAACCGCAACAAATATTTAATAAAAACTCATTTCTCAAAAGGAGGAAGATGCCTTTGTTACTCAATATCTAACTTAATGCCAAAAATGAGCGAATTTAAAAGTATATATATAGAAATTTTAAAATTTTATCATGTAGCATGTAAATAATACGTGTCTTAAGGAAGCATCAATGGAATTGTCATTACGTGAAAAAGAAGTTGTAAAATTACTGTGCTTAGGTTACATGGATAAAGAAATCTCCGAGATTATGAATATTTCTAGCCGAACCGTTCAGACTTATGTTGAGAGAACTATGTATAAACTTCACGCAAGAAATCGCTTGGCAATGATTGCGACATATGTAAGAGAATACGAAAAACTTTAAGGATTGTACGAAAATGAAAAGAATTATTATCCACTGGACAGCTGGAGGAGCTGTTCCTAATCAGCATGAAAAAGAATGCTATCACTACTTAATAGATAATCTTGGGAAAATTCATGAGGGTAAATTTAAACCTATTGCAAACGAAAATTGTAAAGCTGGAATGTACGCTCCACACACAGGAGGGGGAAACACAGGTTCAATAGGTGTCGCATTATGTGGAATGTTTGGCTATAAAAGTCGTCAAAATATTGGTACAAGTCCGATTACAAAAATTCAGTTTGAAACAGCGATGCAACTTTGTGCCAAGCTATCAAAAATTTACGGAATTACAGTTAGTCCAAATACTGTTATGACGCATTATGAATTTGGCAAAATTCACCCGAAAACAAGTAGCGTTGGAAAAATTGATATAACCTTTTTACCTCCTTATTCTTGGGTCGAAACAAACGATATCGGTAATTTTATTCGTTCAAAAATAAAGTGGTATTTACAAAAAATTTAAAATTAGGAGTTTATAATGGAAACTTTTTACTATAATTTATCAGGTGGAATTAATCAATCCACAACAAAAACAGAATTGGGGCTTAATACAAAAAATATATATTGGGCAGATTCTGAAAATATCGAAATTCTTCAAAATAAAGGTATTATCCGACAAAAAGGTAATATCCTATTGACCCATTTGGATACCAGCGAGGAAATCACTGCCTTACACGAAATGAAATACAGAAAAAGTTATAAACTTTTAATTTGTACAAAATTAGGGAAATTATACATTTATGATGAAATTTCGCAAAAAACAAAATTGTTAGATAAAGTTTTAACTTCATCAGAGGTAACATTTACAGATTATTTAAACGGAACGTTAGTTAGCAGTAATTCTGACGAAATGTTTTTCGTGAAAAATAACACCAAAAATGAAATTATCGATTGTAATTTAAAAGATATTGATAAAAACCCAATATATTCAAATATTGTGTCAGTTTATAAGGGACGTGTTTGGATTGCCACAGGTTCAAACATATATTTTTCTGCACTTGGAAGCTATACAGATTTTACAACCGCAAATGATGCTGGATATATCAAGGATTTTTACACAAATACAGATGATATTATTGCTCTTAAGGCATATCAAGATTACCTTGCAATTTACAAGGAAAAAAGCGTATATCTATTGAGTGGCACAAGCCCAGACAATTTTTCAATAATGCCATTTGCTGATAAAGGCTCATCTTCATCAAAAAGTATAGTAAATATCAACAATAAACAATATTTTTTCACATCAGGAATTTATACACTTGAAGTTGGCGAACTTAATCAAATAACTTTAGGTAGTGAAATAACAACAAAAATAAAACAAGAGTTTAGCAAGTTTGACAAAAGTAGAATAAATGAAGTTTTTGCACTAAACCACGAAAGCAAAAATCAAGTTTGGTATTTTATTCCGTACTTGAATGACAAATATTTTCATACAATTTGGATAAATGATATTTTAAACAAAGCTTGGTATAAAAGGGTTCTTCCACAGAATATAACAACAGCGTGTGTATTTAAAAATTCGATTGTGACAGCAGATATTGACGGGAATATTTATCAAGAAGAAGTTGGAAATACATTTAACAATATGCCAATTGAATTTATGTGGAAATCTCCATTTTTATCTCTTGGAGATCCATCTATCAGAAAAACTATTGATGAATTTTATTTCATACTTGATGAAAGCTATGAAAACAATTTTAATTTTTCAGTTTTCAAAAATTACGACAGCGAAAATCAAGATGATAAAGAGGAAATTTATTCATCAAACTTTGAGAACTTGGTATGGCATAAAGAAAATTCAATAATACCTCTAAATGATACTTGGCCGAGTGACAATGATGAAGCAATTTGGGCAATAGACGCAGAAAGTATGTATAAGGCAGAAATTTCAGAGGCAAATTTTGCAATACAGCTTTGCGTAGAGGGAAATTCACTAGAACATAACGTTGCAATCATTGGAATTGAGTTTAAGGAAGTTTATAAAGAGGACTAATCTTCAAAATTACCCCACAAAAAAACAGAAAGGAAACAAGAAAATGTCAGAAGAAACAACATCACAAACACCCCAACAAACAACTGGTAATGCATATTCAGCATTTATTCCAGAACTTTGGAGTCAAAAATTAAACACAATGCTTGAAAAAAACTGTGTAATGATGCAGTGCGTAAACAGAAATTACGAGGGCGACATCAAAAATCAAGGCGACAAAGTTAAAATTATTACTCCTGCAAACGTAACAATTTCGACTGTAAGCTCTGATAATTTATCATACAGCGAGCTTACACCGACTTCTACAGATTTGGTAATTGACCAAAAGAAATATTTTGCATTCAAAATTAACGATGTAGCCCAAGCGCAAGCAAATCAAGATATTATGTCTGCTCACCTTTGCAACGCTAAAAAAGCAATTGAAGAAGTTCAAGATTCATTCTTGTTAGGTATGCATACAGAAGTTGATAGCGCAAATATTGTTGGTTCTGAAGATGAAGCTATTACTCTTGACAAATCAACAATCTACTCAAAATTTGTTGAATTAGCTTTAAGACTAAAAAATTCAAATGCGATGAATGGCGAAAAATCACCTTGGGTCGTTATTAACCCGACAATAGAATCATATTTGTTACAAAGTAATGAATTTATTAGCGCGCACAATGTTGCAGATAAGACTTTACGCGAGGGTTCAATTGGTAGAATTGCTGGCATGGACGTTTTAGTAAGCACAAACTTAACTTCCGCATCAGGTTTATTATACGTTCTTGCTGGTACAAATGATGCAATTACTTTCGCTTCTCAACTTGCAAAAATTGAAAGCTTAAGAGATAAAGATTCATTCGCAGATTTAGTTAGAGGCTTATATTTATATGGTGCAAAAACTGTTCAACCAAAAGCTTTAGCAAAAATGGTTGTACAAGACCCAACAGTAACTCAAGAAGTGATTACACCAACAAATCCAACTGAAGCTGAACAATCTCAAGGAAATGACTAATAGTCCTCTTATCTAAATGTAGATTACCCCACTAAGGCGCGAATCTGCGCTTCGCGCCTTTTTTATAAAAAGGAAAATATATGTTTAAAAATTTAAAAGAAAAAATTACACAACTTTCATATTCTGCTGTAAATTTTGCAGAAAACACTCTTGCCAGTGAAACAGGTAAAGAAAAGAAGAATACAGCTATTGCATTCATTGTTAATCGATTAACAATTCCAGCCCCGATAAAACCTATAGTTATATTGATTTTAACTGGATTTATCGATCAATCAATAGAAATCGCAGTAACTTACATGAAATCAATAAGAAACGAGGACAGATAATATGTCAGAAGAACAAGAAAAAACAACATCTTTAGCCGAAAAAGCTGAAATTTCAAAAGATATTGAAGAAACTCCAGTCAAAGACTCAAACGTTAAGGCACAAATTGAGGAAAAACTTGATACTAAAATCAATTCTTATGAAAAGCGACCTCAAAAGGTTGATTTAAAAGCAAATTTGCAAAACTTGTATACGCTTTTAAACACTGGACTTTTAGATAGACAGCAAGGACAAAATTTATTGAACCAGATAATTAAGGTGGCGCTGGACGGTAATACACAACAAATGTCAGAAGAAAGTCCACAACCAGAAGAAAAAGTTTTTGATAAGAAAAATGCATTAAAAGAATTTGAGAAAGAAAATCCTGATTTCTTTAATATTGACGGACGTGATGAGATTTTAAAATACTTAAACTCCGATGAAATTCAGTTTGATAAAGATGAACTTTCTAAAATCTCAAAAATTGTTGAGCAAGTTGAAAAATCAGCAATAGATAGATACATAAAGAAAGTAGCGCACGAAGAAAATTTAGAAAAATCAAACACGCAAGCAAAAGAAAAGTTGAAAGCAAATGCTCAAAATTCAGCAAGCGAAGTTAAAAATTTTCTACCTTTCACCCGTGAGCAAATCGGCAAAATGACAAGTGCCGAGTTTTTGAAAAACGAAAAACTCATTATGGAACAAGTCAAAAAAGGACTAGTAAAATAGCACTTATTTTCAGGCGGTACGTAATGTACCGCTTGGAAATTTAACAAAAGTAAGGAAACAAAATGAACTATCTTGAAATTATAAACAAATGTTTGATGGAACTTAATTACAAAAGAGTTCGCACCTTTGACGAATTAATAAAAAATGACCACGCAAAAATCAAAAACATAATAAACATTATTAACGCTGAAATTTGCACTTTTGATAACTGGAATTTTTTATTAAGAAAAACAAAACTTGAATTACCCAAAAGTACCATAGAAATAAAAAATACCGTTAACGGAAAAATAAATACACTGTATATTGATAACAAAAAACTTTCTTATACCTCGAATTTTGAAAGCTTTTTGTTAAATAACTCTGCAAACACAGAAAAATACAGTGTTTTAAATAATAAGTTATTATTGCCAAAATATCAACAAGATAAAACAGTTGATATTATTTATTACACAAATGATTTTGTAAAAACAGAAGATGGCATTGAAAAAGCAAGACTTGAATATGAAACTGACAAATCGCTGATTCCCGAACCATTTGTTGAGCCCTTATTGGTATATGGAACGTGTATGAAAATGAAAGCAAATCCGCAATACAGCAAGTTTAGCTACTGGTTAAGTATGTATAAAGAAAACCTTGCATCAATGCGTTCAAAACTTTGTACTGATGCACAACAGCACCCAAGTATCGTGATACAAAGGAATTAAAACAACAAAAAAAAAATAGGCGGAACGATGTTCTGCCTATTAATAAGATTTTACACTAGCCGAAATATAAATAGCACAATTATAATAAGCTATTTAGGCAAAGCAGGCAAATATATTAAGAACTCTTAACATTATGGAAAAATTAACTCTACAAGAAAAGAAATTTATATCGGAATACATAAAAACTTTAGATGGCGTAAATGCATTAAAAAAAGCTGGCTACAAGGAAAAATTTTTATCTAAACTTGCTGAAAAATTACTCTCAAAAGAACATATTGTTAAGGAACTAAATTCCCAACTAAAACAACAAGTCAACACCTTGAATATTTCAAAAGGGTATGTTGTTAGAAAATTGCTTCAAATAGCAGAATTTAGCCTTGAAGAAGAAGAAATTTTGGACAAAGACGGTAATTTTACAGGCAAGAAAAAATTACGAGATACAGCTTCTGCGTTAAAAGCCATTGATAGTTTATGGAAATACTTATATGGTAAGCCCTCAGAGCAAGAGGGGGTTGAAGCTAAGATTATTACAATCAGCAACTTAAATGACAAAAAAATTTAAAAAGGAGTAAAAATGAACAATAAAAAACAATTAATCGAAGATGCGCTTATTTCAGGCAAAAGCCTTGACGAATTAATCAAAATTAAAATGAAAGAAGAAATGACAAACGTTTTTTCTAAAATAATTCAAAAAGCCGAAAAACACAGAATTTACGATATAAAAAAGGTTCCACAAAGTAGTATTTTTGCGAAAAATACTGTATTTAAAAAATTCAATAAAAACAATAACACAATAAGTTATATCAACGGAATTCAAGCCGAAGCACTTTTAGGACTAGATGAACATACCCGAAAGAAACTTCAAAATGGTGAAATTGAAGTGTTTTCAACAGATGACGCGTTTGTAAAATTTGAATATACTGAAATTATAATCCAACATTAACAAATCTTGGAATAAATTCAATTAAAAGCAAAATAAAGAATAATAAAAACGCTACAATTGCAAACATTTTTTGTATATCGCTAAACAAAAAGCCTTTTTTATTTCTTCTGTAATCTTTAATTGCTTTGTATTCCATCGCATTAGGTTGATAAGGTAGTTGTTTTTCAATTTCTTCAAGGACCTTTGAATATTTGATTTTGATAAGGCAATTGTAAGAATCAACGTTTAACCACCAAAGAGCACAACTTATTATACCTGCAAGACAGAAAACACTAGGGGCAGATACTCTGCCAATTGCAAATTTTTGAGTAATAAAAACTAAGAAAAATAATGCCAAAATCAAAACCATATAGAATTTATTTGTCATAAAAGTTCGGTCAACAAATTTTTCTTTTTGTTCTGAATAAAGTCTATACTGCGCCATTATCAATTCATCGTTACTCATTAGTTTTGCTCCTTACTTAATATAGAAACATTTTATTAATAGCAAAGGTAAAAGTCAAGAAATGATTAAATTTGTAAAAATCAAAATAGATAGAAAAAGAAAAATATTTAAAAATCTGCAATTTTTAGAAGATATTTATTACCTGTATAAAAAGTATTACAACTACTTAAGCGACGATTACGCTCATTTTGAAGACATTTTAGATGAGGTAATAAACCTAATTGAAGTAACATCGCCTTATTTTTGGGTGGTGCTTGATTGTGATAAATTTGCAGGATTTGTATTTTTAGAAAATCTTATCGGAAACAAAAATAAGCTTCACTCTGCGCAAATAACAACAGCCTTTAAGCAAGAATACTGGGGTAATTTCACGAAGAAATCAGCAAAAAAATTTATTAGATTTTGCTTCAAAAAACTGCAATTAAAAAAATTAAAAGCACTCGTTTTTAAAGAAAACTCAAAAACTGCCAAAATTTTGAAAACAGCAGGATTTAAACTAGAAGCTAATTTAAAAGCAGAAACGCTTAAAAACGGCAAATTACAAGATATTAGATTATATTCAATAACAACAAAGAGGTAAAAAATGACAACAAACAATAAAACTATTTCAAACAACGAATTACAATTTATACGAGAAAAAGTTGTAAGAAAATATGACGAAATGGACGATGCTCGCCACGGTCAATTAACAGATATAAAGCTTGTTAAGAGTGCAATTTATAATAACAATATTCCATCAGTAAACGAATGGAATACAAAAATTCAACTCCCTGATATCTATGAACTCGCTCAAACTTTAAAAGCCCATATCAGCGAAAATCTATATTCACACCCTGATTCAATGTTTGATGTTTCAGGAAAAACCCCTCAAACTCAACTTCTTGCTAATCGACAAAAAGCTATGTTGGTAAATACTTTTGAAGAAATGCACTTGGAAGAAGAAATGGAAAAAATGATTGATTCAATTGTTGAAACTGGTGAAAGCACTATTTTTGTTGGTTGGCAAACAAAGACAAAAACAGTTCGCAGACCTCAAACAATTGAAGAACAACTTGTTAACCCTACTGAAACAGGGTTTGTTATTGAGGAAAAAGTTGTTTATGATAATGCAAAAGTTAAGTTTATCAAACCCGAAGATTTTGTTTTTGATAAAAATAACAAAGATAATTGGGATTCTTGCGCAAAAGTTTATCGAATTTATTCATCACTTCACGATATTGCATCTGATAAATCAAATAATTTGTTAACAGATGAAAAGCTTGAAAATTTAAAACAGCTTATTAGCAACAAAAAATCAAAAAATTCGACTGATAAAGCTACAGACGACAACAAATGCGAAATTTTAGAATATTGGGGTGATATTGAACTTCAAAATGGTGATATTTTAAAAAATCAAATTATTGTTATTGCAGGGAGAAAAGAAATTATCCGAATGGAGGACAATCCGTTTGTGATTAATCCATTTATCTACGCAAATATTATCAAAAATCCAGATACTGAACGTGGAATTTCTCCGCTTAAAGTTGCAATTATTATGAATAATATTTCATCAACAATTTTAAACAAACAACTTGATGCTTTATCCTTAATGATGAACCCTCCTTATTTGGCACCAAAAGGTTGTTTTAAGGGGGAACAAGTCGTTAGCCCTGGAAAAATTATTGAATATGATTCAGCTCTAATGCCACAAGCGCCAGTGCCATTAAACTTTGAAAATGCACTACACGGTTGGGATTTCTTGAATTATTTTAAAAATACAACCGAAAGCGCAACAGGAATTTTCAAAAATATGGCTGGGAATCTTCAAAATGAAGCTAGAACAGCAACAGAATTGACATATTCAGTTTCTGGTCAGACAGCTAGATTAAATATGATGTTAGATGCAATAAATCGCAAATTAATTATTCCAATGGTAGAAAAAACCGCGGAGATTATAGCAAACTTTAAACTTGGCAGAGAACTTATTTGCATAAATGAGCACGGTAATCCAATGTACATGGAGATTGACGATTCAGTTAGAAACGCTTCATACATCTATCGCTATGGTGATAGAAAAGCAACACTAGAGAGAAAAACTCGTTCAAAAGAGTTGTTTGATGTTGTTAAATCTTTTGCAGAAGTTCCAACAGTGAACGAGCAAATTAACTGGATAGAATGCTTTAAGTTTGCACTTGAACAGTACGGAATTGAAAATGCAAATCACTTTTTATTAACACAAAATCTGTCGACAGAAATTATGCAAAACGCATAACATATCCAACACACATAGGGAGCCTCTACCCGCTCCCTTTTTCTTGTAAAAAACATTTTGTCATTATTCTAACGAAAGGAGCAAAAAATGAATAATTCGATTGACGAATTTAACAAAGAAATGTACGCAAAAGCGTGTTTTTAATCAATATTTGCACTAACATTTATTAAAAAGTTCAAAATATAAAAAAACATTAAATACAAAAGAATAAAACTGAAAAAACCTAAAACAAACATGATGTTTTTTAAAACTTTATATTTACTTACAGAAAATTCGTTATCCTTTTTAGATTTACGCAAAAATACCTCTATTAATAATGCAATCACAAGTAAAATTGCGATAGTAATACAAATAAAATAATAAAAAAGTGAATATATAAATGGGTCAAGCATACATAGTAAACCATTACAAGTTCTTATTTTAAACAAATAAATAGCATAAAAAATATATACTACGTTTGCAAACAAAGAGAAATAACACAAAATATTAAGAGAATAATATTTACTTAGTGAAAATAACTTCATACATACAATATACAACAAAAGGAGAAAATATGAAAATAGACCAAAATGAATATAGAAACAAGCTAAACAATAAAATATACTCAGCTACAAAACATTATCAAAAACAATATGAATTTAAAATAGGTACAGGTACACATGATACTTGGAATAATGAAGCAGACGCATTTAAACATGCTTTTGGCTCTGCATATATGGCAATAAAACATACAATTCCAATTTCAAAACTTGTAGGGGATTATCACGAAAAACAGACTCAAAATAATCCTAAAGGTGAAGAAAATATGAACAAATGGAACAATCGAGTAGGACGATTAATTGCGAAAGAAATAAGGAAAGAGTACAAAAATAAATTAAACAATATGAAGGAAGAAGAAATCAACGATATCATAGCAAAAAAAGTTGTACAAAGAATGAAATTAGGAAAACTTATAACATCGCCAGATGATAAAAGGAAATTTACTGGTTTTGCCTCAGATATTCCTAGGGATAAAATTTTTACATCTGAAGAAATAGAAAATTTATCTAATGATGAATTCGAAGATTGTGAAGATTTAATTAATAACCAATCAAAATCATTTGGGATACCAAACAATTTTCAAGCTGAACAAGAGGTTAAAGCTGGAAATTTAATTTGGGTTGATGCATACATTCGTGATGACGGAATAGAAGTCAACGGTTACTATAGAAGAAAATAATTTATAAAAAAATACACAACCCCAAAGGAAAAACCATGACAGAAAAAATTACATACACCCTTTTAAAAGCTCAAAGAAATTTTCTTGAAATTCCACACGATTACAGTATTGATATAGCTGTTTATCAAGGCGGATATGGAAGCGGAAAGACCTTTTGTGGGTCTTTACTTGGGATTTTATTATGCCTAAAGTATCCTAAAATCAGAGGGCTTGTCGGGGCACAAACTTATACCCTTGTACGCGATACAACTTTAAAAACATATTTTGAACATCTGGACAATATGGGATTTATAGAAGGTAAAGATTACGAATGGTCTGCAAGTTTACAAACGCTGAAATTCAAAAACAAATCAGAGATTTTATTCAAACATTTTGACGAACCAAATCAATTAAAATCTTTAAATTTAGGGTTTGTAGAGATTGAAGAAATGTCAGAAGTTCCTTATGAAACCTTCAAAATGCTTCTTGCACGTATGCGACAAAAACCTCGTGAAGACTGGAAAGATTTTAGATATAGAATTTTTGGACATACAAATCCTGAAATGGAGCGTGGTTGGATTTATAAAACATTCATAAAAAATCCACTGCCAAATTACAGGCTAATTACAGCGCCGACAACAGAAAATATCTATCTTCCAGATGGATTTTGCGATGAGTTAAAAAAACTTTATGATGAAGATTACTATAATATCTGTGTTTTAGCTCAAAATGGTCATTATTCATCTGGTCAAGTAGTAAAAGATTTTACAGAAAAAAATATTATTGATATCAAATATCAACCAGAACTTGATATGTATATCAGTTGCGATTTTAACGTCGACCCTATGTGCTGGGAGATTGCGCACAAAACTGAAGATAAAGTCTTTTTCTTTGATGAAATTGCTATGGAAAATACAACTACATCAAAAGCTTGCGATGAAATTTTTAGAAGATATCCAAATCACAAGGGTAAAGTTATTATCAACGGTGATGCTTCGGGCGACAACAGAAGTTGTACGAGCGAATACACAAATTACGTCATAATTAAGAAAAAGTTTTTAGAATTTGGTTATGATGTTGAAATTAGAATAAAAGCTTTCAACCCACCAATTAAAAATAGGATTATGGCATTTAATAGCAAAATTCACAGAGCAGATGGTGAAATTGGAGTTTTTGTCAGCGAAAAATGTGAAAAACTTTTATACAACATCTACAATTTAAAATATATCGAGGGATCTTCTCGTATAGATGTTCCAACTTATCAACAAATAAAACAATCTAAAGATCTAAAATATTTAATGCACCCACTTGATGCTGCGTCATATCTGGTTGATTACTACTGGCCAATAAAACTTTAAAGAAAATCACATAAATATTATACCAAAACAAGAAAGGAAATAAATTATGCAAAAACGACATTCACAATAACTAAATACAATATTAGAAAAAACAATATAACGAAAAAAATTATTGAAAATATTCCTAATACTTGAAGATAAAAAATGAAATTTGAATTTAGATATCTTTCATTTTTTATTCTTTTATTAAATTTGTTTTCAAAAACACAAACTACACTGCTTATTACGCAGATAAGAATTGCTAAAATAGCAATAAAAACAGTTAACAAGCAAGCTGGAAGTATGCAATATTCGAAAAAGTTAGGAAAGATATGTATGCCAAAAGTTAGCATTAATAATAATCCGCATAGTGCTAAAAAATTGAAGCTATATCTATCTCTAAATTTAGCATTTTTAAATTTATCTAAAATCATATAACTATTATACCCAAACCAGAAAGGAAATAAATTATGCAAAAGAATAAAATAAAAACTTATTGCTGAAACTTTGCAAATATTATAAATAAAATAAAAGTCAACAATGGTATAAATGCTAAAATAAAGCCAATTATTTGAAAGCAATAAAAAACTTTATTTTTTAAAATTTTATTATCTATTTTCTTTAAATTTATAAAATTTTCAATTGCCAAAAATATAAAAAAAATAAGAAGAATAAATATTGATAATAAAACTATAAGTAAAAAATAAATTCCAACTCCAAAAACATGGTCTGTTTTTCCGAGATAATATGCAATATAAATTTCAGGACAAACATAAATTAAAAATAAAACAAAATATGCCCAACCTAAAATAGCTAAGAAATTAAAACTATATCTACTTCTAAATTTAGTATTTTTAAACTTATCTAAAATCATATAACTATTATACCCAAACCAGAAAGGAAATAAATTATGCAAAAGAATAAATGTTTAGATTTTGACAATGAAATGAGAACTCTTTCTATGGGAGTTTACAAAGGTAATGAAAAATACATACCAAAAGATTGGATTAGAATTGCAGAACAAGACTCCAAGAATGGCTTTTATGGTGAAGCTTTTTATAAAAATGGAACAATTGTAGTTTCATTTAGAGGGACTGATGAATCAAATGATTTTTCAAATTCAGATTTAAAGATGGCATTTAAACAAATCCCCGACCAATACATAGATGCACAAGAGTTTTATAGCAAAATTAAAGCAGACTTTCCTAATAAACAAATAACTTTTACTGGACATTCTTTAGGTGGAAGTCTTGCACAGCTTATGGGTAATGAAACAGGTAACAAAACAGTAACATTTAATGCTTATGGTGTCGGAAATTTAATACCAAAGGAAGATATTAAGAATAATGCAGACATAAAAAATTATGGAAATGTTGATGATACTGTTTTTAATTTAAATTTGAGAAATCAACTAGGCAAAACTTACATTATTGATTATGGAAAAGATTGCGAATATATTACCAAAAGTCCTAATGGTAACTATTTTGGAGGACTATATCCCCTCAAAAAGCATTCTATTGAAAACATGGGAAACATTGAAGATGCAGTTGAATACAAAAAACCTAAAGACCAAGAAGCAACTCTAACTGGAAAAGTTTCATTTAATGTTAGTGCTCGAGACCTTGATAAAAAACGAATTATTACACAAGAAGAAATTAAACAAATGAATAATGAGGAGTTTTTAAGAAATAAAAAATTTATTCATCAGCAAATAAAAATAGGAAACGTAATGAGCAAATCTGAAGCCGAACAAGGAGTTAAATCTGGAAATTTAATTTGGGTTCATTCCTATACCCGTGATGATGGAACTGAAGTTCACGGATATTACAGAAGAAAATAGAAAGGATTACCCATGCAAAATATTTTACAATATTCTCCAATTATTATCGTTGTAGTTATGTATCTAATTCAACAAAGAATTGTTGTTACACCTGAACAATTAGAAAAAAAACACCGCGAAATTATTGAAGATGTCGAAGAAAAATTCGCAACTCTAAATAGCGTTAAAGACCTTAAAGAACAAGTCGGTGATATGAAAGAAAAAATCGACAGAATTTACGAATGTATTATTGCAGTAAAATAAATTATCCATGCAGGTAATATGCAATTTAAAGTTTATATCTTAAACTGTATGTAAGATTAGAGAGCTTTATTTATTAACAACAAGGAAGAACTTTGAAAAAGAAGTTCTTTTTTTATGCTTACTTTATAAAAGAACTCAACTTTCTTTTAATCATAATCAACTCTTCTCTAGTTAAATATTTTGCAATCCTCGAAAATTCATACATGACATCTTCATCAGAATACATGCCACATTCAACTTTTCTAACCCACTCATTAATTTCTCTTGTAATCATACTATCTATTATACACTAAATCCAAAATATTGACTTTTTTAAAACAATCGTTATAAAGAAAGTATGCTAGAAAAGATAAAAACATTTTTAAAACTGAATAAAAAAGAAACTTCTAAATCTGTTGAAGAACAAATAGATGATTTATTCAACTCCTTAGATGGTGATACTGTTTGTATAAAAGTTGGTTCAGACCTTACTACGTTTGGTGACGTTATCGCTGAAGACATTGGTGATGTCCGAAACAAATTAAAGGATAAAACAGGATTAATCATTCCACCTGTTCGACTAACAGATTACGGAACAGATGATTTTCAAGAAAACGAATTCAGAATTATTATCCAAAATAAAACTGTATTCACTGGATTTACTGTTCCAAAGGTGGATTACGCTTGCAACGAAATTATGCGCGAACTAGAAAAAGCCTGCATAAAAAATGTTGAATTGGTTTTGACAAGTGAAATGGTTGAAAAATACATGAACTACGTTCAAAACAAAAACAGCTGGCTTGTTTGGTACCTATCTAGACTTGTTCCTCCAACTGGAATAAAAGTAATTCTTGCAAATTTAATCAAAAACGGTAACTCAATAAATGATATAAGTTATATTTTTGAAAAAATCTGCGAACAAGCAACAATTGACAGAGATATGTGTTCTATCAGAGATCCATACAAAATTGCAAAAGCAATTAATTCTGAAATTAAACAACATTAATTTGCCTCTTTTCGACATATCATATACTATGAGCGCGAAGCGTGTAACGCTTCGCGCTTTTGTGTTAACAAAATTTCACAAACACAATATTTTAGGCAACTTTTTATCTTGAGAAGCATTACATGCACTGTAAATAATTTTCGAATTATTTATTGATTTTGTGCATATTTTTTTTGCAAAGGAAATAAATTTTGAACACAATCAACTCTTTAACTCCAACTGGAATGATTCCAATACAGCAAAATATTCCAGCAGAAAGCCAAAAAAATCAAACAAATTCTATAATTCAGCCATCAAAGTTTTCTACAAACGAATTTAGTCAGTGGACAGACTTAAAAAAAGAACAGGCTGAAATTGAGATGCAAGAAGCAAACAAGTTCTTCATCGCATTAAAAAAAGTTGTCGGTAAAATTCAAGAAGCGTATGAGCAATCTGACCATACTAGTCGTATGGGAGCTTACGAGAAAACAAAAGAAGTTTTATCTGATAAGTGGGATTATTATATAAACAATGGTTATAAAAACGACACCCAAGAAAAAGATTGTTTTTATAATAAAAAACTAAGTAAAGACTCTGCGCTAATTAGCAGAGATGTTTATAACGAAGAACAAAAAGAGATTAACGGTTACAAACCAGTAGACAAGCTTGAAGACCCAGAAACAGGTTTGAGAGTTGTCGCATATCAAAAGAAAAATGATATCATTATTGCTTATTGTGGCACAAATGATGACAAAGATTTTGTGAGTGATGCTCAAATGGCTATGAATGAAGTGCCCGACCAATACGAAAAGGCAAATCAATTCTATCTTGATACCGTTGCAAAAAATCCAAATGCAAGTGTTATTTTAACTGGTCACTCTCTAGGCGGGTCATTGGCGCAACTTGTCGCAAGCAGGCATAAAGAAACAAGTGCCATAACATTTAATGCCTTTGGTATAAAAAGTATTCTAAAAAATCCTGAAACAAAAACAAAAGATTATTTTCAAGATAACAAAAACTCGTTTAACTATATAATTATGGGTGACCCAGTTTCAAATTCAACTCAGCATGTTGGCACAACAACAAGAATGAAGAAAACCGCTATAAATAATCACTCTATAGCAAATTATATCAACCTTTGGGCATAATTTTATTTTAGCAAAACATCTAATAATGGTGGACATACTACAATAGACAATAGAAACATAAAGATACAGGCAAAAATAAATAAACAAATTTTTGTAAAAATTGAAGTCTTTGCTAGTTCTTTTTTCAATTTATCAACATACGTACGTCTTCTTCCATATACCCTAAAATATTCAATTGAGTCTTTTATGGATTGATTATCCGTATAAACATCATACGTAAAGTTAGGCAAATATTCAGAAACCGAAATCAAATCCAACAAAAACGTATAATAACAAAGCGAAATACTTTTTCCCAAATAATCTTTAAAAGTAATATGTTCGCCATCAGTTTTTAAAATATCAACAGTAGTCTTTGTATCCACGAAATCGGCTTTTACATATTTTATATCTTTTGTACTGATAACCACTTGTCTTTTTTTATCCTTATACTTATAAATAAGAGTTAAGGCTGTTCTTGAAACTAATAAATCAGATACATATTCATCTTTATTTTTGCGAGAGTAAAATTTAACAAATAAAAAGATTATGAAACTAGAAACAACAAGTCCCTCTATCACATCAATATCAATACCATTTGTATAAATTACCCATATACATAATGCTAAAACAGCTATCCCTACAGCGAATAGCGAAAAAGCACCAAAGGTATTTGCATCATTATTTACTTTTATTCTTTTCATAGGATTATTATATCATAAATTTAATTTGTAAAAGATAATAAAAAGACCATCTATAAAGATGGCCTTTTAAATGGCGGGACTGACGAGGCTCGAACTCGCGACCTTCTGCGTGACAGGCAGACACTCTAACCAAACTGAGCTACAATCCCATAGGTTCTATTAACTTGTAAGATAATTATAATTGAACCATTAAAAAAAATCAATACCTTTTTTAAAAATTCTATCATATTTACCGTTACATTTTTAATTTCTCTCAAAATTTCTACTATTTGCAAGACTTTTAATCTATCTAAAGCAACATTCTATTTTTACACATGCTCAAAAAAATACCAACAGCCTGTCTGTTGGTATTTTTTGAGATTTGGTTTAATTCCATTCCCTATTCATATAATAATGGCGACTTAATTATGCAATTTCGCCATCAATAGCTTGAAGCTGTTTTTTTTGGTAATTATGCATTACTGCTGTTACCAAAAATTCGTAAGATTTTTTATTCTCAATTCCAGGGAACTCTTTACGAAGTTGTGCTCTGACCATCGCTTCAAGTTTTTGAGTGCCAGATACTCTATTGCCTTCTGTTGAAGTAATCATGTTTATATAATCAGCACTTGTTTTATCTTGACCTTGCACATAATTCAAGAATTGTGCTTTTTGATTTTCTTGTTGAATTTGTTGTTGTTTTAAGTTTTTGTTTTGCATTTGGGGAACCTACCTTTATCTACATATGTGTTTGTTTTTGTTTCTTATGTCTTAATAAAGCACCCTGAAAATAAAAATTTACTCATTTTAGCACTTTGTTTACATAAGTTAACAATATTCCTTAAATAGTAGTAATAGCTTGATATTTTATTTTTCAACTATTGTTGAATTCTTGAAAAATCACACAATTTTTCAAATTTTTCTTTCAAAATAGTAAGCATGCTTAAGCGGTTATTTTTAACATTAACATCTTCGTCCATAACCAATACATTATCAAAGAACGCAGTAATAGCTGGAACTAAAGCTGTTAACTCTTTTAAATATGCATCATAATCAGATGTATTTGAAATTTTGTTTATAGCTTCAAAAAGCATGCTTTCTGAGTCATGTTTAAACAAGTCATGTTTAACTTCAGCATGTACAGGTTCTTTCAAAATTCTGATAATTCTATTTGCACTTTCCAATAATTCTGAGGCATTCATTGTATTTACCACTTTTACTCTTGCCACGTAATCTGACAAATCTGATAATGGATTTGCAGAAGTACAAGCTTCTAGAGTGTCTTTTTTGTATTCATCGTTCAAGAATATTATCAAACGTTGAGTGAAAAATTCTTGAATGTCATGTATACAGTCTTTTTTCACTGGTAAAAGTTCCAATGTTTTTTCAATTAATTTATTTAAATCCAATTTTAAATCATTAGCAATAATTGTTTTGATAATACCTAAAGCAGCACGTCTTACGCCTAGAGGGTCAGAAGAACCTGTTGGTTTTTTACCCTCAACAAACACTGCGCAAACTGTGTCTAATTTGTCAGCAATACCTACAATTTGACCTTCTGCAGTTTTTGCAAGTTCACTATCAGCGTTTAGAGGGAAGTAATGTTCTTTAATACCCTCAACGACATTTTTATCTTCGCCAGAAATTCTTGCGTAATCTGAACCAATATAACCTTGCAATTCAGTAAATTCAAACACCAAACTTGTGCAAAGGTCAGCTTTGCATAACAAGGCAGTTCTTTCAATTGTTGGTGAATTATTACCTAATGTGTTTGCAATTTCCTTTGATAACTCTATAATACGTTGTGTCTTGTCATAAATTGACCCCATGCCTTTTTGGAAAGTCATACCTTTTAATCCATCAACATAATCTACTAGAGGTTTTCGAGTATCTTCATTAAAGAAGAACACTGCATCATCAAGTCTTGCGCCAACTACACGTAAATTACCAGCTTTGATATTTTCAAAATCATCGCCTACGTAGTTTGTAATTGTTATAAATTTGTTTGTTAATTTGCCATCTTTATAAAGAGCAAAATATCTTTGATGTACAGCCATAACCGTAACTGTTACTTCATCTGGAATAGTTAAGTATTTTTCATCAAATTCACAAGTAACAGCCACAGGCCATTCGCAAAGTTGAGTAACTTCTTCTAACAAATCATCTGAATATCTGCAAACAGCCCCCATTTTATCAGCTTCAGCCTTTGCTTGTTTAACAATTTCAGCCTTTCTTTCATCTTGGTTAACAATAACGTTAACGCTTCTAAGTTTTTCAACATATTCATCAGGGTTGTTAATCTCAACTGTATTTGGATTAGCAAATCTATGTCCGCGAGAGATTTTACCTGATTTTACGTTAATAATTTGGATAGGAATTTCTTTGTTATCCATAATTGAAACAATCCAGCGAATTGGACGTTGGAATTTTTCTTCAAAATTATCCCATCTCATAAAGTGAGAACCTTGCATTTTTAGGATTAAAGACGGAATATTTTCTTGTAAAACAACAGAAGTTTCTTTACCTTTTATTTCAATCTTTGCATGCAAGTAATTATCTTCTAAATAAGCATCTTTAGGATCAACACCGTTCTTTTTCAAGAACCCTTCACCCGCTTTTGTAAGATTTCCATTTTCGTCATAAGCAACGTTTTTGATAGGTCCGCGAAGAACTTTTGTTTCGTCCTCTTGTTTTTCAGCCAAACCGTCAATTATAACTGCCAAACGTCTTGGTGTAGCTAAAACGTTTATATCTGAATATTTTATATTATTAGTCTTCAAGAATTTATCAAAGCCTGTTTTTAATTGTTCTACAGCTTGTGCAATAAATTTGTATGGTAATTCTTCGCAACCAATTTCTAATAAATATTTACTCATTTTATACCTCTGATGTCTCGTCTTCGCTTCTAAATTGCATTTCATAAAGGTGCTTGTATTCACCCTCTGGAATTTGCATTAATTCTTCGTGTGTACCTAATTCAACAATTTGACCCTCGTTAATAACAGCAATTCTATTAGCATTTTTGATTGTTGTAAATCTATGAGCAATCAATAATACTGTTTTATCTTTGATTAAGTTATCAAGTGCCAATTGAACAATCGCTTCTGATTCATTATCCAGTGCTGATGTAGCTTCATCAAGAATAATAACTTGCGCATTTTTAATCATAGCTCTTGCAATTGCAACACGTTGTCTTTGACCTCCAGAAAGTGTAACACCACGTTCTGTAAGTTCTGTATCAATACCATGAAGCAACTCTGCAATCATATCTTGCAAGTGAGCTGATTTAACCGCATTCATCAAATCTTCTTCTGATGCATTTGGGTTTCCTAGCATAATATTTTCTCTTATTGTGCCTGAGAATAAGAAATTATCTTGGAATACCATCGCGATATTGTTTCTCAAATCAGTTAAATCAATATCTCTAACATCTGTATCATCAAATTTTATTGAACCAGATTTGATATCATAGAAACGAGGTAACAAACAAGCTATTGTTGATTTACCACCACCTGAGTTTCCAACAACAGCGATTGTTTCACCTTTTTTAATTTCTAAATTAATATCTTTTAAAACTGGTTGATCTTCATTGTATTCAAAATCTACATGCTCAAACTCAATACCTTTTTGCATTTGAGGCATTTTAACAGCGTTTTCTTTTGTAGTAATTGATGGAACATAATCGAACAATTCAAATACACGCCCCATAGCAACAAACAAGTCTTGAATTGTTTGTAATGAACGACCTAAAGCTTTTACAGGTTTGTATAAAAGCAACAAAGACGTTACGAACGATGCAAAACCACCTGCTGTCATTTTACCAGTAAAGATTAAGTTTGTACCATACGCTAAAACGATTGCAATACCTACTGATGCAATTGTATACATCAATGGAGTCATCCAACCAGCACGTTTTACAAGTGCGATATTAACGTCAAACGATTCTTTCAACTTATCTGCAAAAATACCAATTTGTCTACCTTGCAAGTTGTATGAAGAAACAATTTTGTTTCCATTATAAGTTTCATTCAAGTTAGTTGTAATATCACCACCAATAACAACTGTCTTGTTTGAAGTCTTTTTAATCCAATTTCTGATTAATGCTACTGGTAAAAAGGCAATACACAATACCAATACACCGATGATTGCTAATCTCCAAGAGCTATAAAGCATTACAGCAATCAAACCAATAGCACCAAATAAGTTTGTAATAATATCTTTAATTTGGTCAATAATACCACGAGATGCTCTATCTGGGTCAGACACAAATCTTGAAATAATTATACCAGATGAATTATCATCATAGAATTTAGAATCCATAAATACTAACTTTTTAAACAAGTCTAATTTTACGGCAATTGTAATTTTTTGACTTGTCCAGTCTGTCAAGTAGTTATTCAAGTAATTTAAAACACCTTGGAACGCAGCAAAAAGAACAATTGCATAAGGAATACAAAATGCCATTAATTGATAGCTAATTGTAAAGCCCCAGAATACAAGGTCTTTTTGACCAATTACATAATCCATATAAGGTTTTAAGGCAAATGCTGTAACCCCATCTAATAAACCAATTGGAGTTGCAATAATAAAGCCTAAAATAATTCTTCCCATAACTGGTTTTACATATGGGAATATACGGCTTAAAAGCCATAAGTATTTATACGAGTTTTCCGCTGTTGATTGATTTAGTTTCATAATAATTATATTATATTACGAAGATAAATATTTACAAGAAACGGCGCCGACAGGGTCGGCGCCGTCAATTTACTTTAATAATCTATCAATACAAGTTTTTTGAGAAGTTACCCACTCTCTGTAGCTTACTCGTTTTACGTCATACCCAGAGCGTTCTAGAATGGCTTGTTTATGCATATTTGAGATTTTGTCACGAGGACTGTCTTCAACACCATCAACCTCAACTATTGTTTTGTCAAACATTAAATCTGCATTTAAGCCAGCAATATCAGCGCCTGCTGTGACATTTTTATCTAACTGACGTAAAGTATCAGCAATTTCACGCTCTAAATCATTTTTGTACACATTTTCGTCAATTTCATTGTTTAATATTGCCTCTTGACGCTCTTGATAATGTTTCAAAAAGCCCATATAATTTCTAAAATGACCTTCTGGTAAAGTAGAAATATCGTGTGAAATGAAGTTTATCATCTTATTTTTTGCACGTGTAATTGCAACGTTAAACAAGTTTGGTTTTTGCAAGAAAGAAATACTTTGAGCATAACTATTATTTGCAAATGCCCACGAAATAAGCATTATATCTCTTTCATCACCTTGAAATGCGTGAGCGGTACCAATTTCAACCTGATGTTTTTTTAACATATGGTCAGAAAGCACTTTTGAAACAGATACTTTTAACTGTTCAACTTGTGCTCTGAATGGAGAAATTATACCTATTGTAACTGGTTTTGCTGGATTTTTGCGTTCGTCTTCAATAATCAGTTCATGCAAAACTTTCACAACTGCTTCAATTTCAGGTAAATTTCTAGTTGCAGAACTGTCTACTTTGCCATCTGGCACTTGAACAAGCTCTAAAACCTTGTCCCCGACTTTATCTTTACGCATAATTCTAATTCTGTCGGCATAAAATTCTTTGTTTGAAAAATCAATAATAGGTGGCAAACTTCTAAAATGTTCATCTAACATTACTGAATTCATTGAATAGTAGTCAGATACATCAAACATAGAATTTGTTCTAAAACGCCACATTAATTGGTATTTATCAGGTATTCCATATTGATTTAAGAATGATTGTTCCTTTGCTTTTTCCAAGAATGATAAGTGTGGTAATTGCTTGTCGTCACCTACAATTACTGCCTTTTTAGCACGGAATAAAATAGGAAAACAGCTTGCAATATCACATTGAGAAGCTTCGTCAATAATTGCAACATCAAACATAGCTGGTTTTAGCGGTAATGAGCTTGAAATAGCATACGTCGTTGTACACCAACATGGAAAAGCTTCCAAAAGTGGTTTAAAATCTTCTGTATCCAAAATATTATTTTGAAGTCTTTGTTTTCTTTCAACAAGCGAACGAGCATGAACCTTTAAGCGTTGTTTTTTAACTTGGTCACGCAAAAGTCCTTTCAACGCTTGACGACGTTTATTTTTCAAAATATTTGAAGCAAGCGTTTTTTGTTTCTTCTTCATTTGACGAATTTGTTCAATCATCAAATGAATATTGCCTGTTTTTTGAATTTTTTCTTCTGTGTTTTTTAAATCTGTGTCTATTTTCGCAAAATCAATTTCTGACTTTATTACATTAAAGAAATCTTCATCAATTTTCAAATCCTTTAATCCTAAAAGCTTTTTCAATTGACCTTTTGCATTGTGGTTTGAGATATTTGCAAAAAAGCTTGATTTTTCGTTATTTTTTTCTAGATTTTTAATAGTTTCTTCAAGACTTTGCAAATTCTCTTTGCTTAACATTTGCGTGATATACTCATTTGTTTCATAAGTACGACCAGTTAGAAGTTTTTCCTCTGACAAATCGTGCCATTTTTTTTCTAATGAGATAATTTTGTCACACTTATTTTCAAGTTCGTGCATTTTATCCAAATGTTCAATCATATCTTGAACATCTGCCGTCAAATAATCTTCTGCACCATCGTCTAAATCAGCTTTTCCAGCCAATAAATCTTGCAATTGATAGCTCAATTGTCGTTGATAGTTTAACCGACCTGCACGAAGCGCCAAAAAGCTTGCACCAAGCTCATTAAGCCTATCCGCAACAACGTCAACCGCTTTATCCATACGAGATGCAACAAGAACAGTTTTGCCGTTTGCAATCAAGTGCGCAACAAGATTTACAATTGTTTGCGATTTACCAGTTCCTGGAGGACCTTGAACTGCGATAAACTTATCTGTTTCAATATTTTTTAAAACTCTTTCTTGCGTATCACTTAAAGAAAGCGGAGTTATTGGGTAAAAAGTTTCAGGTTCTTCAATTTCTGGAATAATTCTTGATTTTTCTTTTGATTGAACAAACTCGTCGTTAATTATACCCAAAGCTGTTTCGCGGTACATTCCACTAGGTTTTTCAGCAATTTGCATTAGTTCATGTAAAACCCCAGCCGTCACAGGAGGTCGCTTTGTTAAAATAATCGCACATTGGCTTGTAAGGCTCACGTGGTCAACTTTTTTAACAGCCTCTTTCATGTGATTTTCGTTTTCTTCTTCTTCGTCAATTATTTCATCAACATTTTTTGAAGTAATTTTTTCCTCATAAAATTCTTTCGAAACGTTGTCTGCTTCACCTGTTGTTTGGTCTAAAGCAATTTCTAAATCTGGAACAATAGATTTTAAAGTAGTAATGAAGATATCCATTTTTTCTTGTGTAATCGGCAATTCTGGAACAGCGTCTAAAATACCCTCTAACAATAAATCAATTTCATCTTCGTCCTCGTGTTTTGCCATAACCCCAGCAATAGCAGCGGTATTAAGAGATAAAGTGTCATCAAGCGGAATACAATTAATATTAATTCCGTTCGCCTCTAATCGACAAGGGACATACAAAAGTGGAGTTAAAAACTCGTTTTGACGTTTTGATTTTGCATTTTTACCAACTAAAAACAAATAACCATATATCAAATATTTATCTTTAGTATTGTTTTCACTCAAAATCATCATATTACGAAGATTTGAATCACCGCCATCAAGGCGCAAAAATTCTTCGCCTTTTGTAAATAGTTCTTCTTCGCCTTTTAAGAAAATCCATTTGTTATCTTTATCACCTTTAAGGTTTCTAAAAGTCGCGCTTTTAACTTCTTCTCGCACACAGTCGTGCAAGTATTGACTTAATTTTTTAACAAAACTGTTATTAAATGCCGAATTTAAAGCTCGGGTTGCTTCGTGTAATTCTTGTAACATATATCTATCCTTATTTGCTTATCCCTATATTTTACGCTAGAATACACGTATGAGCATCATTAGTTTATATGAAAAATCTGACAAATTATTTTTTGTTGGTGGCATCGTTCGAGATGAAATTCTTGGAAAAACAAGCCCCGATATAGATTTAACATACATTGGTAACGCTATTGAATTTGCTAACAATTTAAACTTTGGCGAAATTCTCCAAATTAATGAAGAATTTGGCTCTGTTCACCTAAAAATCGAGGATAAAACTGTAGACATAACTTCAACTAGGATTGAAGAATACCCAAATAAAGGACAGCTTCCAGTTGTTACAAGAATTGGTTGTAGCTTGCAAGAAGACGTTAAGCGTCGAGATTTTACTGTAAATGCTATAGCAAAGAACTGTAAAACTGGTGATATTGTTGATTATGTTGGCGGAATTGAAGATTTAAAGAACAAAAAATTACGAATTTTGCACGACCAAAGTTTTATTGATGACCCAACAAGGATTATTCGTGGGCTTAAATTCGCAGTGCGCTTTAATTTTGAACTTGAAGAACACACAAAAAAACTTCAAGAAGAATATTTAGAAAATGTTGATAATAATATGTCTTTCAAAAGATTGAAAGATGAACTTATTGACGCATTTAACCTTGATAAACAAAAAGTTTACGACAAATTTGTAGACGAAAAAATGTACAAATTACTATCTGATAAAGGTGAACACAAGAAAAATTTGTGCAATATTGAAGAATTTATAAAACCTTACAAAAATGAAATTTCTTATCTTTGGTTAATTTACTTGGCTGGATTTGATTTAAGCAATTTGCCATTAACGAAAAATGAAACAAAGATTTTAGAAAATTATAACAAACTTTTAGGATTTGATTTTTCATCGGACTTCAATATTTATAAAGCTTTTTCAGATTTGCCAATAGAAAGTTTATTAATCTATGGCGTTTTCAACAATTTGGAAATAGTAAAAAAATATCTTGAAAAATTAAGAAAAATAAATATTTCAATTAGTGGCAAAGACTTGATTGAAGCTGGATATAAACCAAGTAAACGAATTACAGAAGCATTAGATGAGGTTTTACGCGTAAAACTTGAAATTCAAGAAATTACAAAGTCGGAAGAACTTGATATTGCTAAAAAGCACATGTAAACGATTGTAAAAAGTCTTGAAGTCATGGCTTTAAAAGGATTAAAACAAGAGTTATCATGTGAATATGGATATCATAAAAAACTTGAAGGATTACAAGTTATCATTGAGGCAACGGATTTTTGCTGGATATCTAAGCGACAAAATCAACTCATATACTTGTAGCGAGCAAATTAAAAATAAAGAATTTATCCGACGATATTTTTCGCCGGACAATGCGTATACGGTTTATTCTACAGCTACAGAGAATTTGGCAAATATCAATCATATTAAGCCTCCATTTTATGATGAACCAGATGAAGAAGCAGGTTAAAAAATAAAAAAAATAAAAAACTGCTTGACAAATTAGTTTAGTGCGATTAAAATTAATTTATACTTAATGGGATGTCGCCAAGTGGTAAGGCACCTGGTTTTGGTCCAGGCATTTCGGAGGTTCGAGTCCTTCCATCCCAGTTTTAAAATAACTCTCAAGCAATCGGGAGTTATTTTTTTATGCAAGGAATGGAGAACTTTCACCAAAGTTTTTGCTCTCGTAGGTCGCAAAAACAGAGGTTCTACCTTAATAATTTATCTTTAACTATGTTCCATAGTATTCTATTGCGTCAATTTCATCCCTTAAATTCATTTCGTTGCAAATTGCTGAAATCGTTTTTGGAAAATATTGTTGTAGATATTGAGTTCTTGGACTTAAACTTTGAATTTTTTCATCTGTATATGTTTTTGTCAAAGCGTTTGCCTCTGCAACAATTTCCATCAAGCCACCTAAAGCTCCATTATAGTGACCTTTTGCTCGTGTAAAATATGAAACATGTTCACGTTCTTCATCAGAGTGATATTTATTAAAGGCTTCACGTTCTTTTAAATATGTCATTTGAATATCTTTATTATCAGAGTATTTATTATCTTTAAGTAGCCCGAAGAAACCCTTTTGTGTTTGGTGGTCTTTTGCATGACCTAATTCATGTAAAAATACAAACATGTCATCGCCAACTTTAACCCCTTTTGACATTGGGCTAAAGCTTGAATTCATTGAGTCTTTAATACCTTGAAAATGGCTTATGCTGTATACAGTTTCAAAAAGTTCATCTCCTGGAACTTTTTTTAATGCATCCATAACGGTATTTTTTCTCCATAAACATTTTTTATTAAAATCAATTGAAGCTTCTTTTTGCGTATATAAATCTTTTACAGATAAAGTTATACCTTCTGTTTTAATTTCATATTTTCGATGATTCTTAGATGATATAAAATGATTATCATCTAAAACTTCAAATGATTGAGAGTTTTTCATCAAAACTTTACCGTCTTTGTCTGTAACTTTATAGTCAATAATTCTGTTACCTTGTGGGTCATCTTCATACAAGAATTGAGTTCTTGTACCGTCTTCAGACTTCATATCTTTTTTAATTGTTTTAATGCCTGTTTTTTCGTCAATTGTTGATGTTGCAACTTCTTTGGTTGTGCCATTTGCATAAGTGTATGTAATATCATACATACCTTTAACCTGAGAAGGTTTCATCGTTTCTTTTCTAAGCATTTTGCCGTTTTTATCATTTTTTACAATAGTTTGTTCTTCTAAAATAAATTCACTTTTTTTATAATCAAATGATTCCTTTTTAGTTATAACTGTATTTGCTCTAAAATCTTCTGTCTGTGTAATTACAGTAGCAGTTTTGTTATCTTTTGTTTCTTTGACTTCACGATGTGTTTTAGAAATCATATCCGTAGTTTTAGCATCAAAAGAATAAATATCGCCAACAGGTTTTACAAGATTTACGACCATTTCAGGGTTTTCCATCCCTCTTTTTGCACAGATTAAAGAAAATTCTTTAAGTGGTTCAAATTTATTTTGTGCAAATTTTGTTGGGTATGCATTGCTTGGAAGTTTTGAGATAGCCATTTTTACTTTATTGGAGAATTTCTTATCTCCAATATCACTACCCATTTCGTAAATATCACTATAAATTAATGCGTTATATTTTTTATCTGTAGACGACTCAAAAGTATCTTGAATAGGTTCATTCAAGTTTGCTAGAGATTTATTCTTATTATCTATTTTTGCTCTGAAAGTTGGAATTCCAATCTTTATTCCGCTAATTTTCATAAAAACACCTTTATCTACACATGTTATTTAACGGATATAAACATAAAAAATTGCCGAATTAAGTGATTGTGTAAACTTTTTTATAGTATAAATAACTACCAACAAGTTCAATCCTAATCTCATAATTAATTATATCTTGTTTTCTAAGTTAAAGTATATGAGGCTACTTTTTCGAAATGAGATTTGAGTTTCAAAGTATACCAAAAGGGACTTTTCGGGTGCTCAAAAGTCCACAAAAATTTCTAATTTTTTAACTAAATTCACCTATATCCTTGAACACGTTTACATTTTAACCATTGGACAAAATGAGTACAAAAAGCCCAATTTGAAATTTCTTGTATATTGAGATGTGTCGAATTATCTCTGAGATTGATATGCGTTAGCCGGTGTGAAGCAACACGCACGGCGACGTAGAGTTGGCACTTTGCCGAACAAAACAATTAAGTATTGTTTTGTGAGAGGTAAGTTGCGAAACATAATATCACCGCCGTAGCAATCTTTGATTGCACAGGCGGAAAAGGGTTGACTTTATTTAGACAAAGAGTGATAAATATCAGTGCAATAGAAAGAAACTTGCAATTTTTAGGTTAAAAGAATAACTGAGAAAAACAAATTTAGTATCAACGGCATAACTTTTATATAAATACATGTTTTTTAATTTTATGTTGACTAGTTTTTAATAGTTTGGTATTATATTCTAGTAAACAGGAGATTTATATGTATAAAAAGATAGTTAACTTTATTAAAAATAACATGAATTCAAATACCGAACAATTTAGTATGAGAATTCCAAACGATTTGAAAAAGCCACTTATAAAGAAAGCAAAATCTTTAAGATTACCACTACCTGATTACGTCAGAGCAATTATGCTAAATTCAATTTTGCCTGAAATTTTGGATTCTGAATTAAAAGAAGTTACTTGTGAATGGATTACAAAGCAAGGTAAAGATTCAATAGAAATCCATTTTGGAGAGAAGATAAAAAGATTAAAAGAAATAGCTGAAATAGCATCCTACGCCATTGAAGAAACCGAAAAACTTCAACAGAAATTCATTGATATTGAGGTCGAATATTTAAACACTATAAATTGCAAATTACACTAGTCTAATACGATTTAAGTTTCAAAGGGAGGAAAATATAGATAGCAAAAATAATTAATTTCTCAAATTATACAAAATAGGTTCTATGTATTGAAAACCGAAAATTATCAAATCTAATATGACAATTAGCATAAATGCTATTATGCCAATGTTTTGCAGTGCTGTAATTTTTTATTGTTTAAATAATATAAAAAATTGCAATAATCATTATTGGTAAAAATGAAAACGCTATGCCTAATGTTTGAAAAATTTTAACATGTTTGTTATTCAAAAATTTTTCACTTGTTATTCTTTTCCAACTAATTATTTCAAATACGTATATAAAAAATGTAATTATATAAAATAGAATATCCAGCACAAAAAGGCACTGACAAAATAAAAATAAAGGAATAAAAGAAAGACCATCTTTAGTTAAAAGAGTATAAGGGCTAATAATTATGCAAAGCAATAAAAATATTATTAATCCGCAAGCAGATAAAAAATTAAAACTATATCGATTTCTAAATTTATCTAAAAACATAGTTATAGTATATAAAAAAAAGGGGGGGGGGGAAACAATGAATATATGGACTTAAACCACTCTAATCAATACCGCGAATATCATAAATTATGTCTTGTAAAAAGTCAACCAAAAATAGTAATACAACCATAATTATTGGTAAAAAAACAAAAATTATACCTAATGTTTGGAATATTTTAATGTATTTGTTATTTAAAAATTTTTCATTGGTTATTCTTTTCCAACTGATAATCTCAAAAACGTAAACGAAAAATGTAATTAAATAAAATATGATATTTAAACCTAGAATAAAAATAAAAATTATTGCTAAAGGTAACCCTGCTTCAGGTTTAAAGATATCAGGAAAAAAGAATATACAAAGCAAAATAAATATAATCCATCCAAATGTGGATAAACAGTTAAAACTGTACCTATTTCTAAATTTATCTAAAAACATATGTAAATAATACCAAAAAAAAGAAAGGAAATACAATATGATTAAAACTCAAACAACTGAATTCGACAATGAAATGAAAGCTCTTTCTCAAGGGGTATACATGGGGAATGAAAAGTCAATCCCAAAAGATTGGATTAAAGTTTCAGAATATAATAAAAGGAGTGGATTCCACGGTGAAGCATTTTACAAAAATGGAAAAGTTATAATTGTAATGCGGGGAACGGAATTAAATGATATAGGAGATATGTCAGATGATGGAAATATGTATTTTGGTAAGAAACTTCCAAATCAATATGTTGATGCACAAAAATTTTATGAAAAAGTAAGAAAAGATTTTCCTAATCAAGAAATTGTTTTTACAGGCCATTCATTAGGTGGTAGTCTTGCACAGCTGATGTCAAATAAAACAGGACACGAAACAGTTACATTTAATGCTTATGGCATAAGAGATATTTTACAAGGATACGTTAGAGATAATTTAGAGAAACGGTTAGGACGCAGTATATTCAGCTTATGCTGGCTACAATGGTTCTAACCAATATTATGATGGTGTAAGTATTACTCAAAACGGCGGAACATTCGGCTTGAGTGGAACTTGGTACAAAGGAAACTTCTTTACTGGCTTAACAGCAAACGTTGGCGCTAATGTGGGGGAAGCAAGTACAATGTATGGGCTTGAAGACTTTACAATGTTAGCAACTGGTATCGCAAGCAAAACAGGTTACAACTGGGAGCTTGCAAATGGTAAATTCATTATTCAACCAAGCTTCTTGATGTCATATACATTTGTAAACACGTTCGATTACACTAACGCTGCAGGAGTTGATATTACTTCTGACCCATTAAAGGCAATTCAGATCGCTCCAGGATTGAAATTTATCGGCAATTTAAAAAACGGTTGGCAACCTTATGTTGGCATGCAAATGGTTTGGAACATTATGGACGATTCTAGATTTAAAGCAAATAACATCAGCCTTCCTGATATGAGCGTTGACCCATATTTCCAATACGGCATAGGGATTCAAAAACGAGCAGGAGATAGATTTACAGGCTTTGGACAAGCTATGGTTAGAAATGGCGGAAGAAACGGTATTGCTCTACAATTCGGTTTCCGTTGGGCTTTGGGTAAATAAATTTTATTGACAAAATAACATAATAAATGTTATAACATATGCATACAAAACAATAAATAAAAAGGAGTTTTTATGGCAAACGAAATTAACAACAACTACAAAAATCAACCAACACAAAAAGCTCAAAAATCAGAAAACAACAAACCTTTTACTAAAGAAGAAGTTGCTAAAATTGCTTATGAAGAAAGTATTTTTGGAAAAGTTGAAAAAGCACACAAAACTTTAACAAAAGATATTCCAGAAAAAATCCTTAAAGAAAGCCAAACTTGGGGTTGGGTAAAAAAACTTCAAAATTTCTTTGGGATAAAAACTGAAGATAACAATCAAAAAACTGAAAATAAATAAACAAATAAAAAAAGGCGCGGTTTGTTTCCAACAACCCGCGCCTTTTTTTATTTAAAATGTATTAGTATTCGTCATCATAGAATTCCATTTCAAGATGTCCAATAACAACTGTATCACCATCTTTGATACCTTGTTTTCTAAGTTCATCAAAAACACCCATACCCTTTAAGATATTTTGTAATCGCAAAATTTGTTGACGATTTCTTTCATCTGTTACAGCAGCCAAACGTTTAATTTTTCCACCCATAACAATAAATGCATCTTTTGCGACTTTAATAATTTCGAATGAACTATCATCATTGTCATAAGCGCCCGTATCTTCTTCTACAACCACATCTGATACTGGTTTTTCAATTTCATCAACTTTTTGAGCCATAAAATAAGTTAATTTATCAACGTTTTCATGAGTAGCTGCAGAAATTAAGAAGACGTCATCTGCGACTTCTTTAAAATCTTTATAATATTTTTCTTTAGTTTCTTCATCAATTGCATCAATTTTGTTTAAAGCAACAATTTGATATAAATTAGCCAATCTATCAGAATATTTTGCCAATTCATCGTTAATTTTATCATAATTTTCCATTGGGTTTTCTTGAGTTAAATCAACGATATGCACTAAGAAACGGCATCTTTCAACGTGACGTAAGAAGTCGTGCCCTAACCCAATACCCTCGGAAGCGCCCTCAATAAGCCCTGGAATATCTGCTACAACATAACCGTCACCTGTTGGTTTTCTTACAACACCTAAATTTGGAACAAGTGTTGTAAATGGATAATCAGCAATTTTTGGTCGAGCAGAACTAATTGCACTAATAAATGTTGATTTACCAGCATTAGGCATACCTAATAAACCAACATCAGCAATAAGCTTCAATTCTAAGGATAATTCTCTTTCAATTGGAGGTTCTCCTGGTTCGCAGAATTGAGGTGCACGTTTTTGAGGTGTACAAAATCTTGCATTACCTCTGCCACCACGACCACCTTTCGCAACAAGAAGTTCTTGACCGTCTTCAATCAAGTCACCAATAATTTTATCTGTTTTCAAATCTTTTACAACGGTACCAGTTGGCACTTTGATTTTTAAATCCTCGCCACCTTTACCAAATTGATTTTTAATTCTTCCATTTTCTCCGCTTTGAGCTTTGAAAACAGATTTATATTTAAAATCTAAAAGAGTTGATAAGTTTTCATCAGCGACCAAATAGATATCGCCACCACGACCGCCGTCACCGCCAGCTGGACCGCCTTTATCAACAAATTTTTCACGACGCCAAGCTACAGCACCATTACCGCCACGACCTGAAATAACTTTTATTTTTGCTTTATCTATAAAATTCATATTTGTATTATAATACAAATATGAATAAAAGAAGTCTTTTTACAGGTAAAGAAGTTAAAATCGGTGAAGGAAACGATAATATTATCATGGCAATTGAGTCAAGTTGCGACGAAACAGCTTGCGCTATTGTCAAAAATGGTAGAGAAGTCATCTCAAATGTCGTAGCTTCACAAATTAAAACTCACGAAAAATATGGTGGTGTAATCCCAGAAGTTGCAGCAAGAGAACACTTAGAAACAATTAATTACGTTATACAAGAGGCTTTTGAGCAAGCTAATCTTACACCAGATAAAATTGACGCATTTGCTGGTACAGTAGGTCCAGGGCTTGTTGGTTGCTTGCTTGTAGGCCTAAATGCAGCAAAAACATTAGCACTAATTTATGACAAACCATTTATCGGAATTAACCATTTGAACGGTCATATTAGCGCAAATTACTTAAATACAGACATAAAACCACCTTTTATTGCGTTGCTAGTTAGCGGTGGTCATACCCAAATTATTAATGTTAAATCAAATTCTGAAACAGAAATTATGGGTGAAACTATTGATGACGCTGTTGGAGAGGCTTATGACAAGGTTGCAAGACTTATGGGACTACCTTATCCAGGAGGCGCAACTCTTGATAAATTGGCAAAAACAGGAAATAAAGATGCGTTTAAACTTCCAGAAGCAAAAGTTGATGGATACAATTTTAGTTTTAGCGGATTAAAAACTGCTGTATTGCGTTTGGTTAAATCTTTTGACGGAAAAGAATTACCAATAAACGACATTTGCGCGTCTTTCCAAGAATGCGTAAGTTCAACTTTAGTTAAAAAGGTTAAAAAAGCACTTGATGAAACAGGTTACAAACAAGCAGTTATTGCTGGTGGCGTTGCCGCAAACAGCGAAATAAGAAGAAAAATGTTTGAACTTGAAAAAGACGGAATAAAAGTAAACGCCCCTGAAATGAAATTCTGCACAGACAATGCTGCTATGGTTGCGTCTTGCGCTTATTTCTTCACAAACAGCTACGATGATATAAATACAGAAGTTTTTTCAAGGGTGAAAAAATAAAGGATATTTTATATGAAAGCGTTGAAAATAACATCAATTATTGTTTGTGGCTTGTTAGCAATTGTTTATTTATTGTTTTTACTTGCAGTTCCTGCTTTTGTAAAACTTGATGATTACACTTATGAACTAAAAGACAATAACAACGCAAATCAAGGTTTGATACTTAAAGCTGAAAAAATCAGAGTTTCTACAACTTGGAATTTATCAGTTGGCTTAAAAATTGGTCAAATAAATGCTTTTTATCAAAATGGAGATAAATTCGCACAAGTTGATAATTTAGATGTAACCGTTTCTATTCCGTATTTATTAGTAAAAAGAATAAAACTAGACAGAATTGCTTTAGATAAGGTTATAGCAAGACTTGGAGTAGAAAAAGACGGTACTTTTTCTATAGAAAAATTTATTCCAACAAACGAAAATCAAAACGAAACTCAAAGCGCAACTGCATTACCTTACGGCTTAGAATTTTCTGAAAATATGCCTAACATTATAGCAAAAAAATATTCTCTAACATTTATTGATAAGACAACAAACAAGTTTTACAAAGTAAAAGGGGAAGATTTCAAAATTTCTGATTTTAATTTGAACAAAAAAATCAGATTTAAAGCCATAGGTAAGGTTATACTTGATGATAGAGAACAAATTAACTATGATTTAGATTTACTATCAAACATAATGCCTGATTTTACAGCAAAATCAACTCAAAGCGAGGAAAACAATGAAAGAGTTAACATAATCACTTTATTTAAAAACTTATACAAACTAAACTTCACAGCAAATGTGCTTGCAAAAGTGAAATTAGACGGTTCATTTAACGATTTAAAGACTTACGGTAAAGTTAATATTTCTAACTTGTCTGCAAAAATTCAAGATAAACAACTCCCTGCAAGTTCTCTAAATCTTGAAATGGACGGAAACAATATAAAAATAAACTCAGAACTTCATACTGGAGTTGAAGATATTGCTAAAATTAATGGTTATTTTAAATACGGAAAACATCAGTACATCGATTTGAGCGTACAAAGTAACAAATTAGAATTAAAAAGTATTTTTGCACTTGTTAACGCAACTTTGCCACTATGCGGAATTAATGATATCAATGGTATTCAAGCAAATGGTAAAATTAACGCTAATTTCAATGTTAAAAGTGATTTCAAAACTATAAATTCAAGTGGTTACTTAAAAGTTAGCGATGCGAACATATATTATAATATTTTTAATGTTGCGCTTAAAAATATTAACGCAGATATTGATTTTTCATCAAATCAAATCGACATCAGACAGGCAACAGCAAACTTTAACGGCGCACCTGTTTCATTAAAAGGCGCAATAAATTCAAACGCGTACGCAAATTTAACTATTCTTGCAGATAGAATTCCAGTAAAAGCTGGCATTTTGGCGCTTGGACAAATCAAACTCTTAGATGAAAACAACATAAAATCAGGTTTAATCACACTTAATGGAACAATAAAAGGGAAACTCGATACTGTAAAACCTCAAATTGACGTAAACATAAGCAATTTAAACCTTTACAACAAACCAAATAAAGCAACCGTGATTTTACCTAATGCAAAAATTGACGCGCAAACAAATGGTGTAAAAATTAACGGAATAGGTACTATTTCTGGATTAAAAGTAATTATCAAAGGTTTGCCAACATTTTCTATTCCAAACTCTAAAATTAGTTTTAACGAAAAGGATATAAAGTTTGATAATGTTTATGTAAATCTAAACAACTCTAGAGTAAATGTTTTGGGACATATTTTTGATTATGCTAGTCCAAAAATCAATATTGACATAACTCTTGCAGGGAAACTTGGAGCTAACGATTTAAAAAATTCTCTAGACAAGAGCATCAGAAACACCGTCAAAGCAACAGGTAGATTACCTATAGCATTTTTTATTACAGGTAATGACAAGGTTCAATACATCAAAGGACAAATTTTAGCAAACAACACAAACCACCTTTCAATCGTTGATATTAACTCACTAAATGGTAAAACTTCACTTATTAATACATCTTTAAAAATTGAAAACAATTCTTTAAAAATTGATGATATCAGTATAAATGCACTTTCAACAAACAGAGGACTAAGCGACAATTTCAGCAATAATTTAAGCGGTTCAACAAAAGTTCTTGCAATAAAAGGACTTATAAATAACTTATCATCAAAAGTACAACAAATATCTTCATTAAACATCTCAATACCATCTCAGATTGCAATTTCAATCCCTGGATTTTCTGGTTCAAAAGTTCAAGTAAAGGGTGACATAAATGTTACTGGGACAACTGCAAGTCCAACAATAACAGGTATGATAAACATTCCAGCACTTAGAATTCCAACACTAGATGTTAACGGTAAAAATTTAACTGTTAACGCAACCAAAAATGTTATAGACGTATACTGCGGACAATTGAATGTCGCTGATTCTGCATTAAACATTGTTGCGACAATGAATAGCAACCTAAACAAAGGAATTTATATTCGTTCTATGGAATTTAATGCCACAAACTTGAACGCTGATTCTATGATGCAAACAATAGCAAAACTTCCTCAAAGTGAAATTGCTCCAGGGACAAATGCTGGAATTACAATTGCAAACGGCAAATCAAAAATCGATAGAATTCAGTCTGGAACAATTATTGCAACAAATATCACATCTAATTTCAATTTGCACAACAATTTATGCAAAATCTATAATATTGAAGGTATTGCTTATGGTGGAAAAATTGTCGGAAATGTTGACTATAATTTACTTTATTCAAGTACAAAAATAAATATGCAAGGTAGAAATTTATCCGCCTTAACTGCGTCATACGCAACAACTGGCATAAAAAATCTAATGCAAGGTTCGCTTGATTTTGACGCAAACAATATCACGGCAAGAGGTTTAACCGATGTCCAAATAATACAAAGTTTGAGAGGTGATATAAACTTCCTTGTTTCAAACGGTCAAATGGGTACTTTGGGTAAACTTGAAAATCTATTGTATGCGCAAAACATTTTGGCTAACAATATCTTAAAAACAACTATGGGTGCTGTAGTTGGCGCAGTAAAGGTTAAAAAAACTGGTGACTTTAAATACATAAAAGGAGTTGTAAAACTTTCTAATGGCTGGGCTAATTTAGAAAAAATTCAAACCTCTGGTCCTGCTATGAGTATGTACATAAAAGGCAGATATAACATTTTAAACAATTACGCAAGTTTGATTATTTTAGGCAGATTATCAAATGAGGTTGTTGACGTTCTTGGACCTATTGGTAACTTCTCTGTTAACAGCTTAATCGCATCAATTCCTAAAATTGGACAAGTTACATCATCTTTAATTAACCAAATGACAACCAATCCAAGTGGTGAAAATCTTGCACTACTTCCTCAACTTTCACCGAGTCAAAGTAATACAAAAGAATTTAAAGCTGCAATTGAGGGTCGTGTTGATTCAACAAGTGCTGTAAAATATTTCAAATGGTTAGCAACTCCAAAAGCTAATACAAATCAAACAACAACCACTGGTGGCACAAACACAACAACACCTACTCAAAACGCACAACAACAAGCTCAACAAGCTGTTCAAAATGTCTTGAATAAAGTTATAAAAGTTCCACCAACTCAATCTCAACCAACACAAACAACAACACCAACTTCTTCACCAATGAATAATAATGGTGTTGCAGATTTCATTAATAAACTTCCAAACTTAAGTAATTAAGCCTATTTTTTTAGCCAGTTAAACTATTTAACATATTGGACTTTTATGTTTTTTTATATTAGAATTACTTTAAAACAAAAGGAGAGTATTAATGAACAAAAAATTTATCAGCATCGCACTTTTGGCGTTTGTATTAGGTATAAGCACTAGCAATTTCGCTATGTCAGGTGTTCCTGCAAGTTACAAGGTTGCAGTTGTAGATGTACAAAAAGTTGTAACATCTTCAAAGCAAGTTGCGACTTTGAAAAACGAACAAACAAAAAAAATGGAAGAAATCAAAAATATGGTAAATAAAGCTCAAGCTGATATTTCCAAAGAAACTGATAACAAGAAAAAAGAAGCATTAATCAAAAAATATGAAAACGATATAGCTTATGTAAAAAATACAAATGATAAAAATTATGCAAAAAAATTAGCAGAAATAGACAAATCTATTTCTAAAACAATCCAAACTGAATCTAAAAAAGCTGGTTATGATTTAGTTTTGGCTAAAGGTGTTGTTCTATATGGTGGAACTGACATCACTGATTCAATATCAAAAATAGTAAAATAACGGTAAATGAAAAGGATTAAAAATGAACAAGTACAAATTGTTAACTCGTGCCGATTTAGACGGTATTATGTCAGCAACTCTATTGAAAAAATTTGGACTTATTGACGAAATTCAATTTTGTCACCCAAAAGATGTTCAAGATGGTAAAATTGAAGTAACTGATAATGACATTATTACAAATTTACCATATCACGAAAATGCTCACTTCGTTTTCGACCACCACTTTTCTGAAGACGTAAGAGCTTACAATAGAAAATCAAACCACATAATTAACCCAGTAGCAAAATCAGCAACAAGAGTTATTTATGAATACTTTGGTGGCGCTGACAAATTCCCTAAAGAATGGTCAGATATGCTTGATGCAGTTGATAAAGCTGATTCTGGTAATGTTACAGAAGATGAAATCAAAAATCCAAAAGGCTGGCTAATGTTAAACTATCTTCTTGATCCAAGAACAGGTTTAGGTAGATATGACAGCCGTTTTAGACTTAAAAACTTTGATTTTATGAGATATGTAATTGATATTATTCAATCAACTTCTGACATTGAAGAAATTCTTGACGCTCCAGACATCAAGGCTAGAGTTGATTTCTACAGATTAGAACAAGAAGAATTTGTAAAACAGCTTAAACGTTGTTCTTCAGTTCATGATAATGTTGTTCTTGTTAACTACAAAGACGAAGATCAAATCCACGTAGGAAACAGATTTATGGTTTACGCTCTATTCCCAGAATGTAATGTTTCTATCCACAAAATTATGGGTAACGACGGAACAAGAACAGTATTCGCAGTTGGTAAATCTGTATTAAATAGAACATCTCAATTAAATATTGCTGAGCTAATGGCAGAACACGGTGGTGGCGGACACAGAAACGCTGGTACTTGCCAAGTTCCTCACGCTCAAGCTGATGCAGTTCTTAAAGATATTATCAGCAAGATTAACACTTATGTTCATTAATTTGTCATAAAATACAAATAAAATCATAAAATAGGCGCCATTGGTAGAACCAACGGCGCCTATTAAATTATTCAAAACAATCACAAACTAAACATTTGCAAGTTGTTTATAGAAATCGTGCTCTTGCTCAAATCTATAAGAGAAGTTAAACAAGTCTGCTTCTTTCATTTGAGGAGTTAGAATTTGTAAACCAATTGGCATACCATCTTTGTCAAAGCCAGCAGGTACACTGATACCAGGAATACCAGCTAAGTTAGCTGAAATTGTTGCAATATCTGTTAAGTACATAGCAAGTGGATCTTCTGCTCTTGCTCCAATATCAAATGCTGTATTTGGACAAGTTGGAGAGATTAAAGCATCAACTTTTTCGAATGCTTTGTCAAAATCTTCTTTAACTAATCTTCTCATTTGTTGAGCTTTTTTGTAGTATGCATCATAGTAACCAGAAGATAGAGCGTAAGTTCCAAGCATTATTCTACGTTTAACTTCTGGACCGAAGCCCTCTGCTCTTGTTTTTGTATACATATCTAACAAGCAATCAGCATCTGCGTGTCTGTAACCGTATCTAACACCGTCAAAACGAGCTAAGTTTGAGCTACATTCAGCAGTTGCCAAGATGTAATAAATACCGATTGAATATTTCAAACTTGGTAGAGAAACTTCTACAATTTCTGCACCTTGTTGTTTATAAGTTTCAATTGCTAAATCAATTGCTTTTCTAACATCGTCAGAAAGACCTTCGCCCATTAATTCTTTGATTACACCAATTTTTCTACCTTTAATATCATTATTTAAAGATTTTGTATAATCTTCAACAGGAATATCCAGAGAAGTAGAGTCTTTAGGGTCATGACCAGAAATAACCTGCAATAAAACTGCAGCATCTTCAACTGTTCTTGCAAAAGGACCGATTTGGTCTAAAGATGATGCAAATGCAATCAAACCATATCTTGATACACGTCCATAAGTAGGTTTCATACCAACAATACCGCAGAAGCTTGCTGGAAGACGAATACTTCCGCCTGTATCAGAACCTAATGACAAAGTTGCTTCGCATGCGGCAACTGATGCTGCAGAACCACCAGAAGAACCTCCTGGAACTTTGTCTAAATTCCAAGGATTGTGAACCTTGCCAAAAGCAGAATTTTCGTTAGATGAACCCATAGCAAACTCATCTAAATTAGCTTTTGCAACGATTGGAACTAAGTTGTTCAACAATTTGTCTGTAATTGTTGCATTATAAGGTGATACAAAGTTTTCCAAAATTTTGCTTGAAGCTGTAGTTTTTGAACCAATTAAGTTCATATTATCTTTTAAAACAAGAGGAATACCCGCTAATAATGGTAATTCTTCCCCTTTTGCAATTTTTTCATCAACTTTTTTAGCTGTTTCTAAAGCTGTATCTTTTGTTAAAGAGTTGAAAGCTTTTACTTTGTCTTCAACTTCTCCAATTCTTTCATAAGTTGCATTTACTAATTCAACCGCTGAAATTTCTTTATTTAAAAGTGCTTTTCTTTGTTCCGATGCACTTTTTTTCAAAAGTTCGTTCATCTTTTTCTCCTTAATTCTTGATAAATCTATTATAATTCAAACAGCAAAAAAGCACAAATAAATTGTGCTTTTTCTTTTATGTGCTAATTGGATTGTATCCTATTGTCTTACATCTAACAAACTTCCAAGCCCTACTTGCTTTGGAGGTGTTTTCTTTTCTTCAAAATCGTTGACCCTTTTAACAATTTGAGCATGAATATCGTTTGCTTTATTTATGTAACCAGTAAGGCGCTCGTACCTACCTGTTAAACCACCAAAAGGAATTCTAAGACTGATTAATTCATCTACACTTCTGTTTATATCTGCAAGTTTTGATAACGATTCGCGCAAATTAAACGTTAAATTCAATCTTTTTGAAATATTTGCCAAAAAGTATTTTTGAAAGAAATGTTTTATACCTTGCGAAATATTTCTAAAAATTCTAGGTCGATTTCTAAACATAGAAGTAAGAATAGTTGTAAACTTTGACATAGCTCCAATATCGAAGTATTTATCGTTCAGTTCATCAAGCTCTTTTTCGATTGTAGCCTTTTTTGCTTTTAAAAATTCTAACCTTGAAGAATCTTCGATATTGATTGCTGCCAAAATTTCATCGTTGATAATCATTAAGTCCTCTTCCAATTGATTTATTTTATATTCTAACTTAAGCATTTCATTTTCAATTTTCAAATAGGCTCTGTCTTCAAGCATAGTCGAATCATATCCGTCAATTTTAAACGGACTTGTTGCTTGTTTAAATTTTTCAGGCAACGTAAACGGATTAGTATTTGCCTCACTACTAAACTTCTTCTCTCTTTCCATACTCTTATTATGTACGATTTTTTTTAAATTTATACCTACATTAAGAGGATATTTTTTCATACTAAAAACCCCACGCTCTAAACGTAGGGTTTATTATTTATTTTTTTAAATTTCTAATTGCTTCCAATTCATCTTGATAAGGTGAAATTTTATTCAACTTTTCAATAATTTTTGGCATATGTTCAATAACATAATCAACTTCTTCTTCAGTTGTAAATCTACTTAGAGAAAATCTTATGCTACCATGAAGCGAAGTGAAAGGCACACCCATAGCTTTTAATACATGGCTTGGTTCTAAAGAACCAGATGTACAAGCACTACCAGAACTTGCACAAACACCAATATCACTTAAGTGTAATAAAATTAACTCGCCTTCAATATATTGAAAACCAATATTTGTAGTGTTAGGAACTCGGTTTGTTAAAGAAGTATTCAAGCGAGCATTGAATACATTTTTCAAAATACCTGCTTCAAGTTTATCTCTTAATCTTTTAACTTCTTTAGCTTCATAATCTAAGCTTTCTTGCGCTAATTCAGCAGCTTTTCCGATACCAACAATGTATGGAACATTTTCTGTACCAGCACGTTTGCCACGTTCTTGGTGACCACCAACAATTAATGGAGATAACACTGTACCAGTTCTTACATATAAAGCTCCAATACCTTTTGGTGCATGGAATTTGTGTCCTGAAACACCTAACATATCTATTTTTGTATTTTTAACATCAATATTGATTTTTCCAGCGACTTGTACTGCATCTACGTAAACCATCGTTGACGGATTTTTCGCTTTAACAATTTCTGCAATTTCTTTAACTGGGAAAATAATACCCGTTTCGTTATTTGCCCACATTACAGAAAGCAAAGCTGTTTCCTCTGTAATTTTATCTTCTAATTCCTTGATATTTAACTCACCATTAGAATTTACACCGATATAATCAACTTTATAACCTTGTTTTTCGTAAGATTGATACAAATTCAAAACACAAGGGTGTTCAACTGCTGTTGTAATAATATGACGTTTTGTTCTATTATTTGCTAAAACACCTTTAATCGCTGTATTTGCACTTTCAGACCCACAAGAAGTAAAAATAATTTCTTTATCGCTACTTGCACCTAAAAACTCTTGCATTTGTTTTCTTGCTGTTTTTATTGCATCAGAAGATTTCTTTGCAAAATCATACATACTTGATGGGTTTGCATACTCCTCTTTTAAATAAGGCAACATAGCCTCTAGAACTCGTTCATCGACTTTTGTTGTCGCATTATTATCTAAATAAATCATTTTATCCATATCTATTGAACCTCAATAACTTCAATTTGACTAGAAACCGCTTCGCGCAAAGTTTGTTCAACAAAAACTTTCAAGGTCATGTGAGAATTTTTGCAACCAGAACATTTCCCTCTAAGTTTTACATAAACTTTGTCACCCTCAATATCAACCAACTCAATATCTCCGCCATCTTTTTGAAGTTCTGAAGATATTTGATTTTCTATAATGCTATTAATTTTTAAAATCTTTTGAGTTTGAGTTAATTTTGGTTTATCCACATCTTGCGATTTTAAATATTCATCTAAAATGCCTTTAATAATTGATTTACATCTACCGCAAGCACCACCTGCTTTTGTGTAATTTATAACTTCTTCAACTGTTTTTAAATTATTAACTTTAATCGCTTCTAGAATTTGGCTTTCGTAAACGTCAAAACATTGGCAAACAAGTTTATCTTGTTTTTCTTCGCCAAAAGCGATTTCCATTTCATCATTATAATAATTTTTCAAAGCATCTTCCAAGGCTTCGTGTCCCATAACAGAACAGTGCATTTTTTCTGGAGGAAGTCCGTCTAATTGATCAGCGATGTCTTTGTTTGTAATCTTTTTAACTTCTTCGACAGGTTTACCAATAATCATTTCTGTCAAAATACTAGAACTTGCAACAGCAGAACCGCAACCGAAAGTTTGGAATTTCGCGTCAGTTACAATGCCATTATCAATTTTTAAATATATTTTTAATGAATCACCACAAGCCAAAGAACCAGCTTCGCCAACAGCGTCAGCATTATCAATTTTGCCAACATTACGAGGATTTCTGTAATGATCCATAACCTTTTCTGAATAATCCCACATTTTATATTTCCCTTTACACTAATGTCATATCCTACAATAACATTTTAACGCAAAAATAAACGTTAGAAGAAAAAATTAATAAAAATTTCGTTTTTACAAATTTTTGTTTAATATTTTTATATAAAAAGAAAATATGTTAAAATTTTTCAGTAGGGCTTAGCACAATGCTAACTTCTGTCACACAATATTTACGAAGAAATTAGACAGAAAGGAGGTATTTGCTATGGTGAACAAAATAATAATGCTATTACTAGCATTGACTGCAACCGTAATAGCATTAAAATTGTAAACCGTATGGTGCGAAGCAGAGTCTTTAACTGATGCTAAAACTTAAAGGCTCTCGCCCTACACTTATATTATTTACGATTTTCAAGATTTTGTCAACCCTATCTCACATTTAAAAAAGGCTAGAATTCATCTATAATTTCGTTTAAGTAAGTTTTTATCAGTTGTATTTGATAGAGATAACCACTTTTTATGTTATCTTCTTCTGATTTGTATGCAACTGCATCTTCTAGTACACTCAACAAGTCATAAGCCTTATGAATACTGATTTCTATGTTTTCAAAATCTACTGTCATATAACAATTCTTTCTCGTATCGCCGAGTTGCAGAGCAACTCGGCGATACCGTATATACATAATCTATATTAAATATAGTATATAACGCTGACAATACATTGTAAAGTATATGTATATACATTACTTAGGAAAACCTATGAAGAAAAAGTTATTTGCATCAGGAAACAGTTGGGCGCTTTTAATACCAAAAGCGCTTTTAGAGCTTTTAGAACTCAATCCTGATGAAGACGAAATTGAAATCAATATCGAAAATAAAAAGATGATTATTGAAAAAGCAGACAAAAAGTAGCTTTTAACTAGTTTTCTTTTACAACTTTTACCAAACCTTTTGGTTTGTCTACGTTTCTGCCTAATTTTTTAGCAATTTCTAATGCCAACATTTGAATTACAACGGCATTTGAAAACATTCGCAAAATAGGATCGTCGTTGTCTATTGTAATATTAAAGTTTGGTGTAATTCTTTCGTGAGAACGACCTATAATATAGATTGGTGGATTATAATCTTTTTTAATTTTTTCCAAATTTTTAGCCGCAGAATAAGAAACACCTGAAGCAGAAACATAAATTAATGGCATTTTATTATTTAAAACAGCTACGTGACCGTGCATAAATTCACCAAGAATAATTGCTGTAACATTCAAATAAGATGTTTCTTGAATTTTCAAAGCTGCTTCCTTTGCCATAGCATAAGAAATACCATCTGCCGTAATGATGAAGTTCTTTTCTTTTTTCAACATGCCAGCAAGTTGGTTAATTTTCTTGTTCATATCAAAAGTTTGAAGCACTACGTAAGGCAAAGTACGCAAATTTTCAACATTATCAGTAATATCAATATTACGAATTTGAGCGTATTTTAAAGCCATTATGTAAACACATAGCATTTGAGCAGTAAATGATTTTGTTGCTGCAATACTTTTTTCAATACCAGCAAAACAATTCATTGTATAGTCTGCCAATTCACTCATTGAAGATTTTTCGTTATTTGTAACGCAAGCAATTCGCATACCCAACTGTTTTGCACGTTTTGCAGCACGTAAAGTGTCACTTGTTTCGCCTGATTGAGTAATAAACACATATAAAGTGCCATTATCTGCTGGAGCTTTTGGTTTTAGCAAGTATTCGCTTGAATAAATTGCACGAGCCGAAATATCTGCAACCTTGCCGAACAAATCAGCACCAAATCTTGCACAGTGATAAGATGAACCACTTGCAACAAGAACGATTTTTTCTATATCTTCTGGCAAATCAAGTAAGATTTTACCCTCATTTGAAATATAATCTTCAATAATTTTGCCTAAAATAACTGGTTGTTCGTGGATTTCTAAATCCATACAAGTTTTTTTTGCAGATATAAAATTTTCCATATAGCTCGTTTCTTTTTTTACTAACCTAATAACTCTTTCAAAATTTCGTTTACAGATTGAGGGTTAGCTCTACCTTTAGTTTCTTTCATTACTTGACCTACAAAGAAACCAAATAATTTGTCTTTACCACCTCTGTATGCTTCAACTTGACTTGGGTTTGCGTCAATAATTTTTTGAGCGATTGCTTTAATTGCACCTGTATCTGAAATTTGGCTTAAGCCTTTCTTTTCAACGATTGCTGACGCTTTTTCACCACTTTCTAGCATATCTGTAATAATTTGTTTACCGATGTTATTTGAAATTGTTCCTTTTTCAATTAATGAAATTAATTCAACCAAGTTTTCTGGAGTTAATTTTGAGTCATCAATTGAAATTTTTTGTTCTTTTAAGTAAGCAGAAACTTCACCCATTAAGAAGTTTACGGCAATTTTTGGATTTCCGCCTAATTCTAAAACTTTATCAAAGAACATAGCAAGTTCATATTGTGCAACAAGTACGCTTGCGTCATATTCACTTAAGCCTAAATCCATATATCTTTGACGTTTTTGTTCTGGTAATTCAGGCATTGTTTCTCTAATTTTTTCTACCCATTCTCGAGAAATAACTAATGGCATTAAATCTGGTTCTGGGAAGTATCTGTAATCGTGAGCATCTTCTTTACCACGCATTGAACGAGTTACGCCAGCATTGTCGTCCCATAATCTTGTTTCTTGAACGACTTCTTCTCCGTCTTCAACAAGTTCAATTTGTCTATCTATTTCATATTCTAAAGCTCTTTCCAAGGCTTTGAATGAGTTTACGTTTTTAATTTCTGCACGAGTACCGAATTTATCTGAACCTTTTGGCATAATTGAAATGTTTGCGTCACATCTCATTGAACCTTCTTCCAAGTTACCATCACAAACACCTACGTAACGAACGATATTTCTTAGTTCTTCCATGTAAGCACGAGCCTCTTGAGGTGAGCGCATATCAGGTTCTGAAACGATTTCTAAAAGCGGAGTGCCAGCTCTATTTAAGTCTACTAGAGAATATGAAGAACCCGCCAAGCCGTCAGCACCTGCGTGAACTAATTTACCAGCATCTTCTTCTAAGTGAGCACGTGTGATACCGATTTTTTTACCGTTTACCATTAAGTAACCTTTGCCACAAATAGGTTCATCATATTGAGAAATTTGGTATCCTTTTGGAAGGTCAGGATAGAAATATTGTTTTCTATCAAATTTGCATTTTTCTGCAATTTCACAGTTCAATGCCAAACCTGTCAAAATACCCATATCAACAACTGCTCTGTTTAATACAGGTAAAACTCCTGGCATACCCAATGTAATAGGGCTAATTTGTGAATTTTGTTCTTTACCAAATTCACAACCGTCTGGAGCGAATATTTTTGTATTAGTTTTTAATTGTGCGTGTACTTCCAAGCCAATTACGACTTCATATTTTTCTCTTAAATCTTCCATTTTTATCTCCTGAAATTTTTTCTTTCATTTTACCACAAATATTAAAATTATTGTTTTTCATAAACAAAAATTGAATAACCAGCGTTTTGGACTTGAATATAACCGACAGGTTTTAAAACGCTTTGAGCAATATCTAAGCTATCTTTAGTGACTTTTGACATCATCAACACAAATAAATTTATGTTATTGTAGTTGTTTATATCCTGTAGTATTTGCCAATTACTAATTAGTGGCATTGTAAATCCATCGCGGTATGAAATTAAAATAAGCCTATCGCCCTTATTCATTTTGTCTATATAACTGTATAAATTATCATAGTAAGTTGGCATTACAACATCATTTATGACATAGTCATGCATATATTCTCTAACTTTTTTCTTATCTAGCTTTTCTTTGCCAAAATAAAACTTTAAAGAATTTGTATCTTTTAATAACAGCATATCATCTGCTTCAAATGGAATATAAATACCCTTTGGTACATATCGCATAACTTTTGAGCCTGAATATGGAATTAATAAAACATCAGAATCTTTAATTTGGACTTGTTCTGCTAGAATTTTCGGCAATTCACCTAATCCATCTCGCGGGGTTGTTAAAACATTAGCAGGAACAATATAAAGATATAAATAATTTATCGTAATCCATAGTGTAAAAATAATGATACCTATTTTTTTCCAATTAAATAAACTCAATCCGTAACAAGCAGAACAAATTACAACTGGAAAAATAATTGTCGTATATCTAGTCAAAAATGCCATTTTGCCCATTAAAGCCAATATCAACACTGCAAACAGAAACATTAATGACGGAATTAAAAAGAAATATAAAACTTTATTTCTTGAAAAAAGACTTTTTATTAATCCAATTAAGCCTATTAATATTGGCAACACAACCAATATAACGAATTGAAAACTAGGCAAACTTGGGGCAAAAATCCCATTTGAGTCAATAACCATACCATTTGAGAAAAACATCTCGAAAAATTCGACTAATATTCCCCAACTAAACGTATAAATATCTTTAGCAAATGAGCAAATTTCATTATTAAAAACAAAAGTGTTATATACCATTACAACAATTGCAGGTAATGAAATAGCTAACAATATAGCAAAAGATTTAGCCATTTTTGCAAAGTTTTCACTGTGTCTTATCAGCAAATAAACAATAGTAAGTAAAGCATACATTATTGTTAACAAACCAGTCGCGCTAAAAGTATAAATCAATAATGCATGCGAAAGAATAAATGCTACAATATACTTTTTATCAAAGTTTTCCAGCATTTTTGCAAAACAAAAAGCACTCAAAATCGACAATACAAAAACCATTCCATAAAACCGAACTTCTAGTGAATAATATATACACCAAGCGTTCAATGCCAAAAATATCGTAGAAAAATAAGCAGTTGTTTTGTTAAACAAAATTTTCATCAAATAGAACGATAATGGGATTAAAGGAATCGTCAAAGCCAAGGTACACAAATGCATGGAAGTGTCACTCTGACCAAAAAGTTTTATCCAGAAATGCAAAATAATAAAATATAATGGCATATGTATATCTTGTTTTAAGAGTTCTAAAACAGTAGCAAACACTGAATTTTTAGAAGCAAAATACCACGAATAAAGTTCATCTAGCCACAAATCACCGTAATTGTTCAATAAAATCAAACGCAAAATCAGCGCAAACAAGGTTATTGTTGCAACAATTGCCGTTTCACGATAATTTTCTTTGATATAGCTAAAAATCTTACTCATTGTTCCTCTTTACTAAGAAGATTTTACCATAAATAAAAAGGGTGATTTCTCACCCTTGTAATATCTACGTGTTATTTAATGTTCTGTCTATAAGTTTTGTTTGTAAACTCTGCCCTCGCAAGCTTGTTCAATATTTGGAGTATCAATTTCAAATACGTGAACTCTTGATGGAGCTAAATCAACTTTTAATTCACCGTCACCTGCTTGGTATTTTGATTGTTTACCGTATGCTGGCAACAAGTTTTTAAGTTCTTGAGTAGCTTTCATTGTTGGAACTTTAACTGTTGCCGTAACATTTCTGTTAATGTTTTTGTTAGCTACAACCAACAATGTTTTACCATCTTTGTGTCTTGCATAAGCGATAACTTGATCGTCTTTATCATTTTTCTTATCTAATTCAATGAAAGATCCTTTTGTAATTAAATCTTGGTATTTATCTCTCATTTTGAAAGATTCTGTCATAAATTGACCAATTTCAGGATTTTTGCCACCTGGTTTTCTTGATAAATTGAAGATATCAAGCTTACCTCTATGAACTGTCATTTCGTTGCAATCAGTTTCTGAGTCTTCTGATTTTGAATGGTCATATCCGTAAACGTAGTAATCACCTGATTGATAGCCATCTACATAATATGGGTTCAACATTGGTAAAGTTGCTTGCAAACCAGCTGTCAAGTTGCAATATTCAACACCGCCGTGGAACATAGGTGAAATATCATCGTGAGTTGTGAACGAACCAATGATAGATTTACCTTTTTCTAATCTGTTAGACATTTCAATGTTTTCTTTTACAAAATCATTTAAGTCTTTTGCGCCTTTCCATTCGTGGAAAATGTGATATTGTCCATAATATGCATCAAAGCCAGCTCTTAAAGAATCTTCTGGTCTATCATAAGGCATATTTGCTTGTGGTGAAGCATCTTCGTATGTGTAAGTTTCACCTAACCAACCAAATTCAGGGTCTTTTGAGTGTGAGTATGGAATAATTATATCCCAGAATTCAGTAGGTTTCGCACGAGCAACATCTGCTCGAATACCGTCAATGCCTAAATCAATGCACATATCAACATATTTTTTATGTAAATCTAATAAATCTGGATTTAATTCTCTTTTTGTTTCATCAGCAAATGGTTGGAACATTCTGATATCATTCCAGCCTTGTGGAGTTTTTGCTTGACCATCGCGTTCTTTAGCCATTAATTCTGGTTTTTGTAAATATAAGTCATAAGAAGAACAACTTGGCAAGTCTAACATTACTTTAATACCTCGTTTGTGGCATTGTTTTGTAAATTCTCTTACTTGGTCTTCTGGAGAACGTTTATCATTTTTATCAATTAAATTTGGATCAATTGCTAGAAAATCTAGTGGTGAATACAATGAACCTGCTAAACCCATAGCATGTTTTTTACCTGTTGGGTGAATTGGTAAAATATGAAAAGTATTGAACCCCTCAGCCTTAACTTCATCTAATCTATCAATGGCATTTAAAAATGTGCCATGTTGTTCATTTCCAGTGATTTTTTCATCACCATTTTCATCTTTTGCATTAAAAGTTCTTGGAACAATTGCCAAAATCTTTGCTTCGTTGTTTTGTAGCATAGATTTCAAATTGTTTTTATATTCTGGTTCTGCAACTTTTTTATCTTCAACTTTTGCGACTTGTTGTGCTGGAACTGTTTTAACCATTGATTTATTCATAACAGCTTGCATTTCCAAGTAGTTTTTTAAAGGGTTTGTTGTATAAGCTTCAGTATTACTTGTAAAGCTTGGCATTACTTTTCTTGAAGCTTGTTTGTTATCAGCCTTTACGTTTAAGATATTTGCTTTTATAGATTGAACGTTTAACATTTTATTTCCAATTTCCTACTTAACTGCTTTCCCTTTTCCGAACAAGAATTGTGCTGCAACAGTCAAACCTGTTAACACTGCACCAACTGTTCCGAAGGTGTTACCCCATTTTTTAGAGTTATAAGATTGTTGAACAGTTTTTGTCATCATTTCATCAGGAGCCACGCCTAACAACAAGAATTTGTATTCTGAAGATGCGCCAGCGTCACCTGTAGTTTTGTGATTTGGTTTTGTGAAGTAATCCGCACCACCGATTTTTGTAAATACTTCGTTATTATAAGTATTGATTTGTTGTTCAATACCAGCTTTTTTCAACGCATCTACAGTTGTTTTATCCATTTGAGAATTATACATATAATTCATAGCTTTTTGATAGAAATCATAATCAGCTGGAATATCAACACCTTTATTTTTGTCAAAATATTTATTTACGACTTTGCCGTCTTTAATTTCAACAGCGCTTGTATCAGCGTTAGGATTTTGACTTCTGTTGAAATAGAATTTGATTGAATGGTCAGAAGAATGTCCTTGTAATGTTGTTTGTTTAACAAGTTCTAGCATAGCTTCTTTAACTTCTCTAGCAGAGCCGTCGTTTGGAACTTCACCCTTAGAAATTCTTCTATAAACGTCCATTGTATTGATTAATCTAGAGAAAGAGTTTCTTACACCTGAAATTCTTTCTTCAAAATAAACTTGTTTAACACGTTTTAAAGAACCTTTTCCTCCAACTGATAGAGCTGTCAATTTGTTAGCAGTAGCTTCCATACCTTGATTATACAATTTACCAGCATAATCGTCGTAAGTTTTACCTACCAATTCAACGTATTTTTTAGTGTCTTCTGGTTTAATTTTCTTATCTAATTGAGCAACAGAATTTGCAATTTCGCCTATAGCTTTTTCATATTTTGCATCATCAGAAGTTACTTCTTCAATTTTATTTCTTACTAAACCTTGAACTAATTCGCGGTTGTTTCTAACTTTTTCCATTTCCTTGAAGTCAATGCCTAAAGTTTTGATTAAACTTGAAGAAACTGTATTCCAGTAGTTTGCAATTACTGTTTCAGGTTTATCTGCAACCTTGATTTGAGCATAATCATCAAGAACAGATGTTTTTGCTTGTAATTCGCTCATTGTTTTTGCAATTTCGCTAACTTTTTTCATAGCGTTTTCGTCTAAAATAGATGCTGAATTTGATTTAATTGCTTTATCTGCAACTAAAGAAACACCTTTTTTAATTGTTTTTAGGTTTTCAGTTGTCATACCTTGTTCTTTTGCTTTTGCAAGAACTAGTTGAGCAACTGATGAGCGAACTTCTACAGCTTCATCTTCAGAAACTTCCTTACCCATAAGTTTTTTATCTTCAAAGTGTTTTGTTAATTCTTCTTTTGTTGGAACTAATTTTGCAACTTGTTCTTCTGAAAATTTTTGAGATAGTGCTTTTTTAGAACCATTCGCAATTTTTTCTGCCAAGTTTTCGTTAACAATAGATTTGCCGTTCATCAAGATAGCTTTCATATCTTCTTGAATACCATCAGCTGTTACAGGGTCTAAACCTTTTGCCAATCTGTCAGAAATTGCTGATACTATTTTGTTATCAACATTTTTGCCTTTATTTTCTGCAAAAATTTTGTCTAAATCTTTTTGCATATTGTTATTTACGCGTTTTTCAGCTTCTTTATCAAAGTTTTGAAGCATTTTATCAGCTTTTGCATTATTTACTTTTTCTAAAGCTGGATCAATAACTTTTTCAGCCTTGTTGCAAGCTAATGCAGAGAATACTGCAGAAGCTAAACCAGCTGTTAACATCCATAAAGTATTGTTTTTAGTAGCAATTTTCTTCATGTTTGCTTTTGTTAAATCATTTCTGTCTTGAGCGTTTTTATCAACACCCATTTTATCGCCGATCTTTTGTAATTTTTCATCTGAATATACGTCCCAAGGTGTGTATTGAGGGTCTTGGAAGAATGGTTTTTTACGACCAAAACTGTCAACATATTCTTGAGTTGGGTCAAAACCGTGAATAGCTTTTGCAGGTGCGCCAATTGCTAATTTTGGCCATAATTTCATAGCACCAAAGAATGTTGCTAAACCTACAAATTCCATTAATTTTGTTTTTGGAGTTGCTTTTTGAGTTGCTAAATAACCAGCTAAAGCTAATGCTCCAACTTTCATACCAACATCGTTTAATTTACCTAATTCATGGTCATTTGCCTTACCAGACATACCATGCTTAAATGCGTTAAAATTGTATTTTGTATCTTTCCAGTTTGGAAGAATTGAAGATGAAACTAATTTACCTTTAGCTTCTTGTGGTTTGATGTATTGTTGAGTTTTAATACCATTAGTTGCAGTAATCGCCATCTTAGTCCACCACAACCTTTCTGTTTTCATCAAACAAGTTTTTATCCTCCAAGTTTGAAGATTTTCTTGCACTTATAATTGTATTTGCAACGCCAATTACTGTTGCTGCAACTGCAGATGCAATTAAAGCTTTACCTGCATATTTTTGAACTTTTGTAGGGTTTGCACCGCCTGTCCATAAATCCTTAGCTGCCTTTACAAAGTTATTTCCGAATGAGCGAGCCATATTTTTAACTTTTTCAACACCATGACCTTTTGTTGCAGATACAAAGAAATTATCCCAAGGTTTTTGAACTGCTAGACCAACACCTGTTGCTGCCCATAAGTATGAAGAAATGCTTTTTGCTGTATTTGAACGAACAATAATGTCTTTCAATCTTGGTTTTACTTCCTTATCAGAACTTGCCAAGTTTTCACCTAAACCTAATTTTTTAGCAACTGCATCGTAATATGCATTTCTATCTTCTGATGTTTTACCATATAATAGGTCATAACGAGGAAATTCAACACTTTCGAACACTTTATGATATTCTACTGATTTTGTATTTTTATCTCCCTCAAATCTTGGAAATCCCTCAACAACTTTTGCATAAGGCATTTCTGTATCAACGCCAGTCATAGCCTTAACTGGAATATTCACCAATGATTTTGAAGCTTCTTTTGCAACACCATACATCGCAACACCTAAAGCCATTTTTTTACCGATTGAACCTGCTTTTGATTGTGCAAATGGAGTAAAATATTTATTAGCAAGGTTAAATACGGCCATTAATGCAGCACTTCCAACTAAATATGGAACTGTACCCATTGTCAAAAACTCGTAGAAGTTGGCGTTTTTATCACCTTTCAAACCTTTCGCAGGGTAAGTCGTAAAAGCTTTAACTAGCTTATCACCCTGAATTTCTAGCTTTGTTTTCAAATTATTTTTTAACAAAGTATCCTTGTGATACTTAAGCTTTTGAGGCTTTTGTTCATTTGCCTGAAAGCCTTGTTGGATTTGGGGGTTAACCGAATTTACTTTCATGAATTCTCCATGCACACACTTATACACATTTTAACAGCTATAAATCTATAATTTGCTATAATTTGTGCCATGCTTTTACAATTTTTTACAATTAAAAGTAAGTTAGTTAAAATTTAAAAAATATCGTAGAAAAATAAATTATCTTTTACGTGTTCCAAATATTCTTCTTTGAAAAATTCTTTTTCAGCTTTAATTGCTGGGATATAATATGTCTTAAGGCGATAAATCATTTCATCACAAATCGTCATAAAGGGATAATCAGTCATGATTTTAAAATCGTCAATCATATTAAACCAGACCTCTTTATCTGGCAATAATCCTTTATTGTATGCTTCTTCTATGATTTCTCTAGGTAAAAACAATTTTATACCTAAAACCTCTTTCAGATAATCTTTGTATATTTTCCAACAGCCCTCAAACATATTTTTAAAACGTTCGAATATTGGAATTTGATAATCATAATTGTCGATATTATTATCATGCAAACTAATCATTTCATCTGCATCTGCCAAGAATTTATCCAGCTTTGAATTAAAGAAATTAAAATAGCGGTATACCCATCTTGGATACCCCTCAAAAGCTCTAATTTTAACATCGCTTAAAGCCTCGTAATCTTCATCTGGAAAATAATCAGAACGCGCATAAATCAAATCGCTTACATGAAGATTTCTTTGTACGAAATCAATATCAATCGGATCAGGTGAATTCATGTCAACAAAATCAATTCTGTATGGCATTTTTAATGTATTAATTTCTTTTTTGTAATCGTATATTTTATCATGCTCAAAAGTTCCGTCCACAAGCAAATCAATATCAGACGCAGGACGAGCTTCGCCTCTATATCTTGAGCCATAAATTCGAACAAATTTTACATCGTCTTTTAATTTGAAATAATCAATCAATAAATTAAAAGTATATTCACCAAAGCCATAATATTTATCTTCCATTATGCACCCTATTTTTTTCAAAGTATTCGTACATTTTCGTTATCAAATCAAAGTATTTACCAATAATTAAATCAATATCGTCTTTAGTCGGAATTGCTCTTTCTAAGCGTTCCACATCATAGAGCATGTCAATCCAATCTTGACCATCAAAAATAATTTCATTACTAAAACACTCTTTAATAACTTCTCTATGGGTAACTTGGAATATTCCCTTATATTGCAAATACTCTTTCATAACTCTTATAAAGCCATCAAAAAGTTTTACAAATTTTGCAGTAAAAAACATAAAAAACTCGACATCAAAAACTTTTTCTTCTCTCAAATTTTTAGCTTTTGATATCAATTCTATAAATTCTATATATTTAGGGTGGAAATCTCCATTATAACGAGATTTCCACCTTATTGTTTCGTTTATCATATTGTGCACCGATTATTTTATCTATGAGAATAAGTTGAACGATTTATCAACATTATCTTTGATCAAGGACTTAATTGACTCTTGTTCTGTTTTTAATGCAGAGTGTTCTGTATCAAGAGTTTTAAGTTGGTTATCCAATTTCTTTTCTTTATTATTTATTTTTAACGTTTGAGCGTTGTATTCTGCTTCAGCTTTTGCCAAATCAGTCTTATCCGTTACCTCTGAAATCATCGTAGATGAAGAAATTGAAGTTTGAGCATATTTACCATCTGCATTTTTCTTACCAAGGCACCAATCACCGTTACCCAAGTAAGCTTGTAGAGCTTCTGGATTATTTAACAATTTTTGATCATACGCTTTATAACCACTTGTTTCCATTTGCTTAAACAGATTTTCATAAAATTCACCGCTATATTCGCTTATATTTGAGGATACAGAAGCATTCTTAGCTTTTGCATCATCTAACGCAGTCTTTGCCTCAGAAACAGCTTGTTTCGCGTTTGAAACATCTTGTTTGTATATATTATACTGAGCTTGAATTTGACTCTTTTCTGCATTTGAATATACATCTGTATTATATTTTGCAAGTTGTACGTTGACGTTGCCAAACGAAGAAGGCATTTCTACTTTAGATAGATCTAAGTCAATGCGTTTAAATTCACCTGGAATTCTGCCTGTAGTAGTTCCACCTGTAGTTCCACCTGTAGTAGTTCCGCCTGTAGTCCTACCCATAGTTCCACCATTACCACCGGAAAATATTATAGGATCCATTGTAAATTCGTTACGATTTCTAGTTGTAGGATTACTTTCAAGCCCCATATCAAGTGCAGCTACATCAGACCAAGTTTTAGAAAACATATTTGTATTTTGCGCAACAATTCTACGAGGAGCTCTAGCACCACCTGCACCGCCTGTTGAGCCTGCTCCGTCTATTGTTGGAACTGTTCCACCGCCTTGAACTCCACCTGCGCCACCTGCGCCACCAGTTGAGCCTGCTCCGTCTGTTGTTGGAACTGTTCCACCGCCTTGAACTCCACCTGCGCCACCTGCGCCACCAGTTGAGCCTGCTCCGTCTGTTGTT
>CAKVDZ010000002.1 GCA_934728585.1 uncultured Candidatus Melainabacteria bacterium
TCTTTTTAAAATAGCCTCCCACTTTTCTGTCCATTCTTTTTTAGAAAAAACTTTAACAACATCTAATGCATTTTCTTCAGGTGTATCCCACGTTATACCATGACTAAGTAATATTGATGGATGGTGAGCTTTTATTCCCCAATTATCACTACCCGAATAAATAGCTAATTTTGGCGAATTTAAATTTGCTATTATAAATATCAATAAATCTCTTAAGCTTTGTTTCTTTAATGTTTTTTCAATCTTTTTTAAATCTTCTTTACTTCTAATAGGCTCAACTATATTCATAATAAAATCCCTCCATTTAATTATTTAACAATATATAAATAGAAGTTTGTCAAAAATTAAAACTAATAATTTCTATACAATTTTGATATAGTTTGAGGTCAAAAAAATCTTAAAAAGAGAATTGTAATCATTTTTAATCAGATTTTCACAAATTTATAAATTTTCAATTCTCTGAGTTTAGCCAAGATGCACCAAATGTCCTCTTTTAGGCATAAAAAAAGAAGTCATTTAAGACTTCTTTTTTAAATGGTGGGCCATCCAAGACTCGAACTTGGGACCTCACGCTTATCAGGCGTGCGCTCTAACCACCTGAGCTAATAGCCCGCATTTCTGCTATGTCTTCAATTTATCATAAACCATTTTTAAAATCAAGTATTTTTTTAAATATATATAACAATCAATCCAATAATTATCCCTAGAATTACGAAAAATGCTGGTAATTTACTGCGATACATCAATATTGATTGTGGTAAAATTTCTGCAAAAACTACATACAACATCGCACCACTTGCGAATGATAAACTTAACGCAAGGCCCAAGGCGCCTAAATCACCTACCAAATATCCTATAACACCACCTATTACTGTTGGCAGACCAGTTAATGCCGTGGTTAAAATAGCATAACCTTTTCTCATGCCACCATTAATCAATGGCACAGCTATCGCCATGCCCTCTGGAACATTGTGCATACCAATTAATATTGCCAAAACTAGAGCTGACCCCTCCAAAACACCCTTTGTATTTGCAAAAGATGCACCAATTGTCATACCCTCTGGCAAATTATGCAAAGCAATAGCCGATGCCATAATAACTCCAGCTATAAACAAGGAAGCTTTTGTATCATTTTTATCAATATGCACTGACAAATGATTACTATGGATAATTTCATCTAGATCATCTGCTGTTTTTGGGTGACTTAAGTCAATATGCACAACCTCATGATTTGTAGATTTATCAATCACCAAATTCAACAAATAAACAATCAAGCAACCAACAATTACACCTAAACTTACTATATAAACGTGCGTACCTGTTTTTACAGCTCCTATAATTAAGTCAAAACACACAATTGCAGTCATAACCCCTGCTGCAAAACTCAACAACAAACTTGCTGTTTTTGAAGAATCTTTTTTGAATAATGCACCTATTAAACCGCCAATACCTGTGCCTATAACCCCAGCCAAAGTTGTAATTTCTATTAATAAAATTAATGATTTCATCTTTTTTCCTTCTTCAAGTTTATACTATCATAAAAATATAATATGGTATAATAACGACAGAGGTAACTATATGAAAGCTTTAAAATCACTAAGACTACAAATAGGAGTTTTTGGAAGAACTAATGTCGGAAAATCTTCATTTCTAAATAAAATTACAAAACAAGATATTTCAATCGTTTCCGATATCGCTGGTACAACAACCGATGTCGTTGAAAAATCAATGGAACTACTTCCTATTGGGCCCGTAACTTTCCTTGATACTGCGGGACTTGATGATACATCTTCTCTTGGAGAACAACGTATTGAAAAAACACACAAAATTCTTAACCGTTGTGACATAGCTGTTGTCATAACTGACAAATTTGAATTAGAAGATACCGAAAAAGAAATAATAAATGAATTTAAAAAGTTAAATATACCATATCTTGTCATCGTAAACAAGCAAGATAACAACCTAGATGCAAATTCTGAATACCTTGTAACATCAACACTTACAGATGAAAAAATAGTAGATAAATTCAAACATGCATTAATAAAACTTTTACCAGATGATTTTATTAATGCACCCAAAATTGTTGGAGATTTAGTTGAGGCAAAATCAACTGTAATTCTAGTTGTTCCGATTGATAAGGAAGCTCCAAAAGGCAGAATAATTTTACCGCAAGTTCAAACAATCAGAGATTTGCTAGATTCAAATTGCATAACACTCGTTGTTAAAGAAAGCGAACTTCAAGACGCATTAAACAGTCTAAAAAATCCGCCAGCACTTGTCATAACTGATTCACAAGCCTTTAAAACTGTTAGTGAAATCGTACCTGAAACAATTCCACTAACTTCTTTTTCAATTCTATTTGCAAGATTGAAAGGGGATTTACAAGAATTCATAAATGGCTCAAAAACAATTTCAAACCTTAAAGACAACGCTAAAATATTAGTATTAGAAAGTTGTACTCACCATGCAATAGATGACGATATTGCACGAGTAAAAATTCCACACCTTTTAAAACAAAAAACTCAAAAAGAACTAAATTTTGAATATTATACAGGACACGATTTTCCAGATGTCTGCAAGTACGATTTAATAATTCACTGTGGGGCATGTATGACAAACAGAAAAGAAATTCTATCAAGAATAATGATTGCAAACGAAAAGCACGTACCTATTACAAATTACGGCATTGTAATTTCATATTGCTTAGGAATTTTACCGCGTGCAACAAAAATGTTTTTATGATATAATTTTTTCATTAAATGGAGTAAATAAAGATGGCAATTACAGTTAAAGATGTAGAACACGTAGCAAAACTTGCTCGTTTAGAATTAACAGAAGAAGAAAAAGAAAAATTCACACGTCAATTAGGTGATGTTCTTAAATACGTTGACCAAATGAACGAAGTTGACACTTCAAATGTAGAACCTTTATCTCACCCAATCGATTTTGTAAACGTTATGAGAGAAGATGTTGTACATTATGAACAAACAAAAGAACAGCTTATGGCTAACGCACCAGACGAAGAAAACGGATTTTTCAAAGTTCCAAAAATTAATTAAAAACTTAAACTTTTTGACAATACCGCAGAGCATGCGGTATTGTTGTTATATAAAGAATTAACTATCACAACTTGGGGGAAAAATGAGTACAAAATATATTTTTATTACAGGTGGTGTTGTAAGCTCACTTGGGAAAGGCATTATTGGTGCATCTTTAGGTAAATTACTACGTGCAAGAGGTTTTTCTGTTGCTATCCAAAAATTTGACCCATACATCAATGTTGACCCAGGTACAATGAGTCCGTTTCAACACGGAGAAGTTTTTGTAACAAACGACGGGGCCGAAACAGATTTAGACTTAGGTCACTATGAAAGATTTATTGATGCCGATTTTGCGCAAATCAACAATGTAACTTCTGGTAGCATATACCAAACTGTAATTAACAAGGAACGAAAAGGCGAATATTTAGGTGCAACTGTTCAAGTTGTTCCCCATATAACAAACGAAATCAAAGCTAGAATTTATAAAGCAACTGAACAATTCAAACCTGATTTTATGATTATAGAAATCGGTGGTACAATTGGTGATATTGAAAGTTTACCATTTATTGAAGCAATCCGACAATTCAAAACAGAAATCGGCATTGGAAACGCAATTTCTGTACATTGTACACTATTGCCATATTTGCCAACATCAGGCGAATTAAAAACAAAACCATCACAACATAGTGTTAATGTTTTAAGAAGTTATGGTATTCAGCCAGAAATTTTAGTTTGCAGAACTTCTTATCCACTACCACAAGAGGAAAAAGAAAAACTTGCACTATTCTGTTCAGTTCAAAAAGATGCAGTAATTGAATGTCGTGATATGAAAAGCATTTACGAGGTTCCACTAGCACTTGAAGAACAAAATATGGCAGCAGTTGTATTGAACTTACTTCAAACTTGCTACAAACGCGCAGATTTAAAATCTTGGGAATCACTTGTAGAAAGAATTAAAAATCCAAAACGTACAGTTGAAGTTGCAATTGCAGGTAAATACACAAAACTTTCAGACGCATATATTTCAGTAGTTGAAGCTTTAAAACACGCAGGATATGCAAACGAAGCTAAAATAAATATTCACTGGATAAATTCAGAAGATTGCGTTGATTACGAAAACTGCAAAGAATTGATGAGCGGAATTCAGGCAGTTGTTGTTCCTGGAGGCTTTGGCGTAAGAGGTATTGAGGGCAAACTTAACGTAATTAGATATGCTCGTGAAAACAATGTGCCGTTCTTAGGATTATGCTTGGGAATGCAGTGTGCGGTAATTGAATATGCTCGCCACGTATTAGGTATTGAAGATGCAAATTCAAGAGAATTTTCAGAAGAATGCGAAAATCCAGTTATTGACTTAATGTTAGAGCAAAAAGAAGTTACAGCATACGGCGGAACAATGCGTTTGGGTCAATACGAATGTCATTTAAAAAAGAATTCTGTAGCAAGAAAAGCTTATGGGTCAGATGTCATTTTTGAACGTCATAGACACAGATATGAAGTTAATAACGCATACATTGAAGACCTGGAAAAAGCTGGACTGATTTTCTCTGGAAAATCACCTAACGGAAAATTAATGGAAGTTATTGAATTACCTAAGAATGACTGGTTTGTAGCTTCTCAATTCCACCCAGAATTCAAATCTCGTCCAGAAAGACCTCACCCACTATTTAAAGGTCTAATAGACGCAGCAGTAAAAAAGAGCAAATAAAATAAAAAGATATAAAAAAGCGCGGTTTTTGCTTTCAAAAACCGCGCTTTTTGAAACAAGATTTAACATTTTTATAAAATAATTTCACAACCAGTAGAAATAGTTTTTAGACCATCTACATGCCAGTAATCTTCAACAGGATTAATTTTTTCGGCTAAAACAAAGTAAGTTGAACCTGAACCAGACATTATAGAATTTGGATTTGCCTGTTTTATTTTTTGAAGTTGTTCAAAATCATTAAACACGGCTGTTTCCAAATCATTGTAAAGTAAAGGTCTAACATCTTCATTTTTTTGCAAAAGTTCAATCATTTTGTGCGTGTAGTCATTTTGTGGTTTATTTTTCAGTTGCGCATATTTTTGGTAACCCTCTTTTGCACTTATTCCTAGATTATTTGGTTTTATCAGGGATACTGGATATTCTCTAAATGGTAAAGGTTCGACATTTTCACCTCGACCTGTTGCTAAAACACAACCGCCCTCTAAAATAACATTCAAATCTGAACCTAATTTTGCGCAAAGTTCATGAAGTTCAACTTTTGTCAAAGGATTTTCAAATAAATAATTTAAACCAACAAATGTACCAACAGCATTTGAACTTCCACCAGCAAGTCCAGCTTCTGTTGGGATATTTTTTTGAATATCAACATTAAACTTATATGGAGGCAAATTACATTTTTCAACAAAAAGAACTATGGCTTTGTAGACAATATTTTTTTCGTTGTAAGGAATATTCGGATTGTTGCCTGACAAATTAATTTCTAACTTGTCGTTTTTTTCAACGTTAATTGTCAAATAGTCGTATAAATTAACCATTTGCATAATGCTTTGAATATTATGAAAACCGTCTGGGCGCTTGCCTGTAACTTCAAGAGTAAGATTAATTTTTGCAGGAGTTTTTATTTTAACTTGCATAATTCCTCTGATAATTTTCCGAACATTTCAATAGAAAGACTTTCGCCTCTTGTATTTTCATCAATATTTAAGTTTTTAAGAGCTGTTTGAACTTTTTCTTTGTCAAATCCACCATTTACAAGGGCATTCTTAATATTTTTTCTACGTTGACCAAAACCAGCTTTGATAGTTTTTCTAAAGTGAGAATAGTCAGAAAGCTCTAATAACGGCTTGTCTTTTACTACTAATTTAACTAACGCAGAAGTTACTTTTGGCGCAGGATAGAACGAACGAGCACCAACGACACGTAATAGGGAACAATCAGCCCAGAATTGAGAAAGAATTGTTAACAAGCCATATTGCTTATTGCCTGATTTTTCTGTCGCGACCATTCTGCGAGCAACTTCTTCTTGCACCATCAAAATAATTTCTGAAATTGAAGCCCTGTTTTTGTTTGCCAAATCATCAATTTCGCCCAATAAATGCGCCAAAATCGGAGTTGTAATATAATATGGAATATTTGCTACGACTTTAATTTTCTTTCCTTTTGCTAGTTCTGCAATATCTGTTTTAAGGATATCCTTGTGAATAATTTCAAGATTTTCCGCATTAAGCTTATTCAATTCTTTTATTGCTTCTTCATCAAGTTCGACCGCAATCACATTACCAGCATGTTTAATCAACTGTTCGGTAACGAACCCTACACCTGGACCAATTTCTAATACGGTATCGTCCTTTGACAAATCCGCATAGTCAATTATATCGGCAATTACATCTGCATTAATCAAGAAGTTTTGACCGAGTCTTTTTTTAGTTCTAAAATATTTTGCGCGTGATAAATAGTCCATCTTACTAATATATAATAATACAAACAGGGAAATGTTTTTCATTTTTGATTTGATAATTTTAATAATGTTATAATAATTATTGGAAAAAGGGGAAACAAGGTGACAATTGCATCAAAAGAAAAATTAGAAATTAGCGAAATAAGAAAACTTTTTACCGACGGAATAAAACTTACATCTGAAGATTTCAAGGTGGGTTTTGAATACGAACGTTTGCCAATTTTTACAGAAACTAATCAAACTGTTCCTTACGATGGTATCGATGGAGTTTGCGAACTTTTACGAACTTATGCAAAGAACGAAAATTGGGATTACATTTTAGACAAAGATAACATTATAGGCTTAAAAAAATTGCACCACACAATTACCCTAGAACCTGGTTGCCAAATTGAGATGAGCATAAAACCTTATCAAACAATACATGATCTTGTAAACAAAATTGAGGAACTTGATACAGAACTTATTCCACTACTTGATGAATTCGGAATTACACTTCTAAATTATGGCGTATATCCGCTAACAACATACAAATATATAGACTTACTTCCAAAACGCAGATATCATATTATGGCAAACTATTTGTGGGGAATTTTGTCTGATGTTATGATGCGCGAAACCGCAGGAATACAAGCCTGCTTTGATTTTGATAGTGAAGAAGACGCTATGGAAAAATTCAGAGTTGCAAATATGCTTGTACCAATTGCGACTGCGATGTTTGCAAATTCGCCTATTAGAGGTGGCGTTGATACTGGATACAAAAGTTTCCGAGCACTGGCATGGTTGAATACAGATATCGATAGATGTGGCTTTGCAACAACATTAAACAAGGATTTTTCATTTAATGACTATATCAATAAGGTGCTAGAAACACCATTGATAATGTTTTCTAGAGATAATCAAATTTTTAGTACAAATGGTTCATTAACCCTAAAACAATTTATGGAATACGGATTTGACAGATTTCACGCAAATATTGAAGACTTTAAACTATCTGCAAACTTATATTTTCCAGAAGTTCGATTACGTAAATTTATTGAAATCAGAAATCAAGACTGTGTTGGTAAAGGACTTCAATATGCGATATTAGCTTTTTATAAAGGCATTTTATATTCAAAAAATATATTAAAACAAGTTGACGAATACTTATCAAAATATACATACCAAAATTATTCTGATTTAAGATTTAATGTACCAAAACTTGCACTAGACGCTAGACTTGGCAAAACACCTCTAAGACAAATTGCAAAAGACTTGGTAAATTTTGCAGAAACAGGACTAAAAGAACAAAACAATGGCGAAGAAAAATACTTAAATCCAATTCAAGACCTTGTTTATCAAGGAATTACACCTGCTGATATACTTTTAATAAACTGGTATGGCTCTTGGAATAAAGACCTTAACAAAATGATTGAATACCTTACAAAAGAGGAGTAATTATTTACAACTTGTTTTCGTTTCCCAATTTAAAGATTCTCCGTCTGGGCATTTTTTATTTGATAATTTTAAATAGTCCATATTATCATTTCTAATAACCCACTGAGTTATCAACGAATCACCCCAAGTTAAAGCACGACCAGTAGACATTTCAAAATTTCCAGATTCATTGTAGACAAAATTTCCTTCCAAATCAAACTCAAATAAAAAAACATCAGAACCCAAGGCTGTCTTTCCTTTATTAGGCCCATCAATATCTACCAAAATCCATATATTGTTATCATTTTTATACATACCAAAAGATGTTCCATCTGCAGTTGTAAAATAATAAGAGTACGCTCTTGTCATCGCTGCATAAGAGCCACTAAAAAGTACACTATCATCTAAAAAACAACCAGACATATTTTCATCGCCATAACCACAATCTTTTGTTACTTTCATAAAATCTTGAAATCTTTGTGCTAAGCGAGTAGATATGAGTTCTGTTTCATCTCCATCATTTTCAAACCACGTTTCCATTGGACCATAAACCGCAGTTGCACGACCCCAAGCATCTTCAATGTTTGAATATATTTTTTTTACCTTTGCAACTTTTTCTCTGTCGCCTGTTGATTGGTTTAAGTTCGGAATAGTCAACGCTGCAACCACGCCAATAATACCCATTACGACTAAGGTTTCGGCTAATGTGAAGGCGATAGCCTTCACTAGTGAGTTATGAGCGGATTTTGCGTAGGGCGCCGTGTGAGCAGAGCGAACCCAGCCCGAAGTAGCGAGGACATTGCGAATGACAACGCTAGTGAAATGAGCAACTTGTCCGAGTGAAGCAATAATCCAAGACAGTTGTGAGTCGACTTTATTGTCATTTACTTGTTTATCATTTGTCGATTCACTATTCACAAGCGACAACTCGCTTTTATTAAAAAACATCTTCATAAATTCAATCCTCTAATTTATATTTACTCTCTCATTATAACAATTCGATTATGCAGTCGCAATACGGCTATTCTATTCTATTCTATTTTATTCGGCATTATAGCTGAATTTCAGCTATAATGAAATTATTTTTACATTTATTTACATAAACTAACAAACTCAAATCACCGTTCACATCTCACTATTCACTATCCGCTATTCACAAATTTTAATTTTTGTAGTACAATAGCCTTAATGGAACAGATTAGGGACCTATTCAAAAATTCTGCGACATATCAATTATTTCAAATATTCGCAGATGAATTAAACGACTTTTTTACAACTCTTGGCGAAATTGCTATTCAAGGGTTGCACGCATTAAAATGCATTTTTTTAGGTCAAATTAACTGGAAAGATGTTATTGAACAGTCTTCAAGATTTGGTGTAAGCTCACTGCCAATAACTATTTCAATTGTTAGTATGACTTCAATCATCGTAGCTATGCAGGTTGCAGGAGAAATGGTTAAGCAGGGCGGTGGAAATTATGTTGGAATGATGGTTGCACTTTTGACTGTACGTGAAACTGGTATTATTATGTCAGGATTTGCAATTATTTCAATGATTGGCTCGTCTTTAGCCTCTGAAATTGCCACTATGCGAGTTACAGAACAAATAGACGCCATAAAAGTTTTGGGTGTTGATCCAATTAAATATTTGTTTGTTCCAAGAATAATCGCTGGAACATTAATGATGCCTCCTGTTTTAATTGTAGCATCAACTTTTGGTATTTTAGGCGGTGGTTTAGCCTCAAATCTAACCGCGGAATTAAGCTACAGAGCCTATTTTTCATCTGTTTGGTCTGGATTATTCATATATGACATAAAAGTTGCAATCGCAAAAGCCTTTGTTTATGGTTTTACAATTGCACTAATTAGTTGTACTTGCGGTTACATCGCAAAAGGTGGAGCAAAAGGAGTTGGTATTGCAACAACAAAAGCTGTTGTATGGTCATTCATCGCAATAGTTATTTGGGATTTAATTTTCTCAATCGCATTTTTCTTTTAAGGATTAATAATTATGATTAAAGTTCAAAATTTAATAAAAAAATTTGATGATAAAACTGTCTTAAACGATATTTCATTTGAAGTAAACGACGGTGAAACATTAGCTATTGTAGGATTTTCTGGTTCTGGTAAAAGTACAGTTTTGAAAATCATTTGTGGACTTTTAGAAGCAGACAGTGGCAAGATTGAAACATCAGATGGCGATATCGCGATGGTATTCCAATATTCAGCCCTATTTGATTCACTAAATGTTTATGACAATATAATTTTTGCACTTCGAGAAAGAAAAGATTTAAGACATAAATACACAGAAAAAGATTTGGCTAGAATTGTTGACGAAAAACTTAAGCTTGTTGGCTTAAACGGCATTGAAGATAAATTTCCATCTGAACTTTCAGGCGGTATGCAAAAGCGTGTAAGCTTCGCGCGTGCAATCGTTACTAACCCTAAAACAATCCTTTATGACGAACCTACAGCAGGCTTAGACCCAATTTCTTCAACCCTAATTGAAGATTACATCGTAAGATTAAAAGAAGAAACTCACGCATCTTCAATCGTTGTAACGCACCAAATGTCAACAATTACACGTACTGCAGATAAAGTAATAATGCTTTATGACGGCAAATGTGTGTACAAAGGAACACCAGAAGATATGTGCAAAGGTTCAAACGAATATACAAAACAATTTATTGAAGCTTCTTTAAACGGACCAATGAAAATGTTAACAGAATAATTTTTTTGATATAATAAATACAAGGTAAGTAAACATGAAATTAAAATCATCATCATTCAAAGTTGGAATATTAACATTAATCGCTCTTACAATACTTATTTTTACTGTATTGTGGGTAAAAGGGCGCGCATTTTCTTCTGCGGAAAGAATTGAAGTTCAATTTCGCGATGTAAACGGCATGAGAGCTGGTTCAGGTGTACAAATGATGGGACTTCGCGTAGGGCAAGTTGAAGAAATTACACCAGTTATTGATGGCGAAAAAAGTTATGTTCGCTTGAAATTTGTTATTACAGAACCTAACATTAAAATTCCAAAGGCATCTACTATATCTATTCAACAATCTGGACTTATTGGTGAACAATTCCTTGAAATTACACCTCCAAAAACAAGAACTCTTTATATTCCAACAGTTGGAAAAGGCTTGATTTTTAGAGATGACCCTGTTCAAATAAAATTAGATAATGAATTTTACGATGTTGGATATATCAAAGATACTAGAATTGTACCAACAAAGGCAATTCCTGTTCAAATGCAAGAAAAAATTAAAACTGCAAATGCATACAGAATTGATTATATCGTAAATCTTCCAGGACTTATTTTACCAGAATTTATGAAAGGCGAATTAATTACTGATAAAGGCGTTAAAAAGATGAGAATTACTCCTCTTGATAACGAAGCTCTTGCTTATCCCCATCAAAAATCACCTTACACTATCATTGAACCAATGAGAATTTCTGACTTTATGGATTTGCAGTATAAAGCTGCAGAATCATTGACAGAAACTAACTTAAAAGTTAATGAATTGTTATCTGATAAAGTTATTGCTGATTTAAAACAATCTGTTGTTAATATCAACGAATTAACCGCTCAAGCAACAACTACAATCGCAAAAGCAGAAAAACTTATTGAAACTTCTCAAAATGACTTAAATGATATGATGAGAATGTTGGATTCGTTCACAAACGACTTCAGCAAAATTACAAAACTTGCTGATGATGTTGTTGGTGACCCTAAATTCAAACCTACAATGTTTGAAGCTACAGAAGCTCTTACTAAGTTTACTAACAATTTGAACAAAGTTATGGATAACACTGACGCAAAACAACTTGGTTCTGATTTGAACGCAATTGTATCTAACGTAAATGAAATCAGCAATTCTGTTAACGTAATGACAAAAGACCAAAAATTAAAAGAACAAGTCTTTGAAACAATGACACACGTTAACAAGGCTATGATTGATTTATCTAAGGCTTTAGAAGTTGTAAACAAAATGGATTGCAACCAAAAAGAAGAACTTACTGAAACATTAAACAACGTTGCAGCAACAGCTAGAAATCTTAGAAAATTTACTGACAAATTAAATAAGAGATTTTTAATATTTAGATTGATGTTCTAATTATGAATTTGAAAACTGAAATAACAAAAATACATTATGACAAAAATTCTAAAAGTTTGCTTTTACCAATTTTAGAATTTTTTGCCTATTTTTACGAAAAAATCACTGAATTTCGTAATTTTTTATATGATAATAACTATTTAAAATCAGAAAAAGTCGATGCATTTGTAATTTCAGTCGGAAACCTTACTACAGGCGGAGTTGGGAAAACTCCAGTAGTTGCAGAAATTGCAAAGTACTATCTAAAACAGGGTAAAAAAGTTGCAATAATCTCTCGCGGATATGGCGGAAAGCTTTCAAACAAAGAACCTCGCGTAGTGGCGCTTAATGGAGAAATCTTCCACACAGCCGAAGAAGTCGGAGATGAACCTTTTTGGTTTGCTCAAAATATTGAGGGCGTAGCTGTTGTAACTTGTGCAAGTAGAGTTAAGGCTGCAAACAGCATAATCAGATGCTATCACCCAGATGTAATCCTTCTTGATGACGCATTTCAACACAGAAAAATTCAACGCGACTTAAATTTAGTACTTGTTGACAGTGAAAAACTTTTCGGAAATGGGAAACACTTGCCAGCAGGACCTTTGAGAGAAAATTTAAATGGTTTAAAACGTGCAGACAAATTAATCGTAATGAACAAAACTTGCGAGGATATTGATGCCAATATTCTATCTTCTTTATTTGATAAGCGAAAAACCGTTATTTGCAAGGTCGAACCAAGCTTTACATATAATATAAAAACAACAGAATTATTACCTCTAAAATCAGACGTGGTCGCGATGTGCGCAATTGGACAACCAAAACAATTTTTTGATTTTGTAAACGAAAAATATAATATTTTAGGCACAATTACTTACGATGACCACCATCAATATACTCTTGAAGATCTTGAAGATATTGATGAAATCATTGTTACCACTGAAAAAGATGCCGTTAAGCTCGAGAAATTTAACGCAGATAATATTTATGCACTAAAATTAAAATTAGATTTAGACGTAGAAAAGCTATTAAAATGAGTGACATAGACGAAATTGTAGAAAAATTAAAGAACGCAAACCAAAAACGAAGCGATTTCGTAAATTTGATGGACTCTTTTACAAGTCCTTATTTAGTGCTTATTGCGTGCATTTTAAGCCTTAGAACAAACGATAAAACGACATATCCTGCAACCCTTAGAATGCTAGAGCTTGCAAACACACCAGAAGAAATGGCAAAAGTAAACGAAAAAGATTTGGAAAAAGCTATTTATCCCGTTGGATTTTACGCAAACAAAGCAAAACAAATTATTCAACTTTCAAAAGAACTTGTTGAAAACTACAATGGACAAGTTCCTTGTGATATAGATGAGCTATGCAAATTCAATGGTGTTGGCAGAAAAACAGCCAATCTAGTAGTATCAAGAGGGTTTAACAAACCTGCTATCTGCGTAGATGTTCATGTTCACAGAATTTTCAATCGACTTGGATATGTTAAAACTAAAAATCCAGAAGAAACAGAGTTTGCACTACGCGAAAAACTTCCAGAAAAATACTGGATTGATATAAATACACTAATTGTTACGCACGGACAAAACGTCTGCAAACCTCAAAAGCCAGACTGCGACAACTGTCCAATAAATTCATATTGCAAAAAAATCTTATAATTTACCACCATAAATATAATAATAATAAGAGCAAGCCAAGCCTTTGCCTTTTTTAGAACAGTCCAATTTCAATAAGTAATCATCATCAGTTTTGCCAATCGGCTCAATTCTATCTGTAAAAATATTTACTGCAAAAATATCATAACCCCATTTATTTGGCTTACTTTGCCCATTTAAATCCACTGACAATATCGCAAATGGAATGGCTTGATTATTAACATTATCATTAAGCCATTTTACACCAACAATTTTACCAGCATTTGTCACGTGTAAATTAGTTATGTAGTAATCTTCGCCCTCTTTTACAGAAGAACCATCTAAATAATATGTTTTATAATTTTTTACATCAACTGCTTGCTTCATTCTAAAATATGGATTTAACAAGTTATATAATAAAATTTCTTTTTCTTTAGAACTTTTTGCATTTTTAAACGCAATTTTGTCAGTATCAGTAATTTGCGTGTTTATAGCTTGAAACACGTATTCCACATTTTGATAAGAATGTTTCCATTTAGAAATTATATCTAATTTTTTATTATCCTCAATTAAATTTGGAATTACCATAAGGGCCGTCAACAAAATCAACCCAAAAACTACGGCAATTTCAACTAAAGTAAAGGCTTTATTTTTTTGCATTATTATATCCTTTAAATTTATGCTAAATCCAATCTTTTCTTTTCTTGAATAAGTTTGTCGTAAATCCATTCAGGAATGAAGTGTTTGCCAAGAATAATTTGACCGTTCACCAAACTTGGAGCGTGGAAGTCAGAACCACCAGTCACAATTAAACCATATTTTTCCGCCATTGATGAGAAATATTCAACAAGTGCTGGAGAATGTTTTCTATGGTAAGCTTCAATACCTCTTAAACCGTATGCCATCAAGTCTTTAATTAAAGTTTCTGCAATATCAATATCATGTGGGTGTGCAATAACGGGAATTCCGCCCGCATCATAAATAACTTCAACAGCATCATGTGGAGTCACAGTTTTTCTTTGAACATATACTGGAGAACTGTCATTGATATATTTATTATAAGCTTCAATAACACTTGATGTTCCGCCTGCAGAAGTAATCGCTTTTGCAATATGTGGACGTCCAATGCTACCACCATCTGCGACTTGAGATTTAATCATATCAAATGTAATCTTTATGCCCTCTTTTTTGTCTAAAAGGTCAATAATTTCCATAGCTTGATCAATTCTGGCTTGTTGTTGAAGTTTCAATAACTTTTGAAAATCACTGTTATTTGGATCCATAAAGTAACCCAAAATATGAACTTCATAATTTTTATACAAAGTATTAACTTCAACACCTTGAATAATTTCAAGTTGGTCTTGCTTTCCAATACTTTCCAAGTACTTTTGAGCAATATCGTAAGATAAAATATTGTCGTGATCAGTTAAAGCAACAGCTTCTAAACCTGCTTCAATTGCCGTATCAACGATTTTTTCAGGTGAAAATACACCATCTGAATAATTCGTATGAACGTGAAAATCAGCTTTTTTCATCATTCACACCCCCTATCAGGACGATTCATTTTCAATGCCTTCCTCCGTTTCTTTTTTTTCATATATTATTTTTTCATTAATTCTTTTTATATCAGTTGCATTACCTGTTAAAGCATCTAAAGTAATTTCAACTGCGTTTAATATTGCGACATTATCTTGCGCAACTTCAAATCTTTCTGGCAGACAAGTCGTCATTCTTGTAAGTGACGTAGAGTATTCCATACCAATAACACTATCTTCTGCGCCACAGAAACCAGCATCTGAAATATATGCCATACCATTAATTATTTTTTCATCTGCAGTTTGAACGTGAGTATGTGTACCAACAAAAGCGCTTACACCTAAATCTGCACAAAATCTACCAAAACAGATTTTTTCGGCTGTTGCTTCTGCATGAAAATCAATAAAAATATTTGGAGTAATGGCTTTTATTTCTTGAATTTTGTCTTTCATAATTTGCCATTGTGAATCCATTGGTTGCATAAACACTCTACCCAAAAAGTTCATAACACATAACTTGTTATTGCCAATATTAAATATTCTGTAACCCTCGCCACGAGTGCCAACTGGATAATTTAAAGGACGGACTAATTTATCTGCGCTGTCTATGTAATTAAATATTTCTTTTTTATCCCAGATATGATTTCCTGATGTAAAACAACCTACCCCTGCATTTGAGAGTTGATTGTAATTTTTTTGAGTTAAACCAAAACCGTGAGAAGCATTTTCTGCATTTAAGATAACAAAGTCATATTTGTTTTTATTTTCAGCCAAGTAGTCGGTAACAGCATTTCTGCCAATTCTACCGACTACATCGCCCAAAAATAATATTTTTAAATTGTTATCTTTCATATATTTTTTTATTTTGCAATTTCAGTTGTTCTAAATTCTCTTACAACTGTAACTCTGATTTGACCTGGGTAATCAAGTTCGTCTTCAATTCTCTTTGCAATATCTCTTGCAAGTTTTTGTGATGCTAAATCATCAAATTGTTCAGCTTCAACAATTACACGAACTTCGCGACCAGCTTGAACAGCAAACGATTGTTTAATGCCTTTGAAGCTATTAACAATTTCTTCAATTTTTTGAAGACGTTTAATGTAGATTTCCAAAGTATCACGTCTTGCTCCTGGTCTACCAGCAGAAATAGCATCTGCCAATTTAACTAACACTGCCTCAATAGTGTTTGCGGTAACATCATTGTGGTGAGCTTCAATAGCGTGGATAATTTCCATTTTTTCGCCATATCTGTTTGCAATTTCAACACCCAATTGAATGTGTGTTCCGTCTTGAGTTTGGTCAACAGCCTTACCAATATCGTGTAACAAGCCTGCACGTTTTGCTACATTAACGTTTGCACCTAATTCAGCAGCCAACATGCCAGCAATATGACCAACTTCAAGAGAGTGTTTCAAAACATTTTGACCGTAACTTGTTCTGTAGTATAAACGACCTAAAGTTTTCAAAAGTTCTTTATTTAAGCCCATTATGCCCATATCCAAAGCTGCATTTTCACCCTCTGTTAGGATTTTCTTTTCAATTTCTTCTTGAGCCTTGTTAACCATTTCCTCGATTCTTACAGGGTGAATACGGCCATCAGAAATAAGTTTTTCTAAAGCCAGTTTTGCAACCTCTCTACGAACTGGGTCAAAGCTTGAAAGAACAACCGCTTCAGGAGTATCATCAATAATTAAATCAACACCAGTAAGAGTTTCTAAGGTTCTAATGTTACGCCCCTCACGACCAATAATACGACCTTTCATCTCATCACTTGGTAGAGAAACTACTGAAACGGTACTTTCTACAACTTGATCCATAACACAACGTTGCATTGTAGTTGTTAAAATTTCTTGTGATTGTTCCAAAGCCTTTTCTTTAATTTTTGCTTCATTTTCTCTGATAAGTTGCATTTGTTCTTGAGCTAAGTCATTTTTTAATTGTTCTAACAATTGATTTTTAGCTTCTTCTGCAGACATACCAGAAATACGTTCGAGTTCGCAAGTTTGTTTTTGAACTAAATCTGCAAGATAATCTTCTTTTTCAAGCAACTCGTCCATTTTCTTTTGAGCTGCAACTTCTTTTTCTGTTGCATCTTGAATTTTATCTTCTAGAGCATCTTCCCTTTGCGCTAATTTTGCTTCTTGACGAGATAATTCTTGTCTTCTCTCGCGTTCTTCTTCGTTTAATTGTTCTCTTTCTGTTTGTAAAGCATCTTTTGCCTTAATCATCGCTTCTTTAACTAGCAATTGTTCTTTTTTGTCTAAATCATCTTGTTTTTTTAATACTTCAGCATGCAAAGCTTTATATTTTGCGCGCTGGTTAACTAAAATTGCTGTAAATACAACAGCCAGAACTGCGACTACTACAATCGCAACTACTAAAACTGAGTCCATAAATTTGTATACCTTTTCTTTCTATTTTTTACAAATACACACAATCTCGGCACATATAGCCTACCGAGTAATCATCTTTTCAGTTGTATATATTAAAAAGTTAATTGTATTGCATATATTTTCAAAAATTTAACTATTACTAATTAAATATTATCATGATAAAAACTTTTTGTATAGTTTATTAAAAAAATTTATATGGTATTATGAATTTATATAAAGCTCACTTAAAGAAAGGACGTAATATGGAAATTAAATTTATTTCAGACGTAAAATCACAAGAGTGCGATATGATTTTTGTAAATATGTTTGAGGGTAAACAAACTACAAACGAAATTGCAAATGAATACGCATTAAAACAAGACAATTTTGAGGGAAAATTCAACACAACTTACTTGCTACCAACTTATGGCAAAAATGCAGCTAAAAAAGTTTTAGTTGTTGGCTTAGGTAAAGAAAATGAACTAAATAACAATAAAATCAGAGAAGCTATAGCAAAAGCTGTAAAAAAAGCATTACAAATGAAAGCAAAATCAATTGCTGTAGACTTTTCTAACATTCCTTTTGACTACGCAGATATGATTTCAGAGGGCGCTATGATTGGTGATTATGCCTTTGATAAATACAAAACAGAAAAGAAAGACCACATTGAAACTTTATATGTAAATCTAGATAAAGCTAAAGTTGAAAAAGGCAAAAAAAGAGCCGAAGCTATGGATTTTGCTAGAAACTTAGCAAACGAACCTGCTGAATATGCTACACCTACAAAATTAGCAGAAATTGCAAAAAGTTTAGGTTTAGATACAAAAATCTATGACAGAAAAGATTGTGAAAAAATGGGTATGACTGCATTTTTAGCAGTTGCAAAGGGGAGCATTCAAGAACCAAAATTCATTCACATGAAATATGCACCTAAAAACCCTACTAAAAAAATCGCCATTATCGGTAAAGGCTTATGCTTTGATAGTGGCGGAATGGACTTAAAACCAGCTTCTTCAATGCTTACAATGCGTGACGATATGTCTGGCGCAGCTTGCATTTTAGGTGTAATGAGTAAATTAAAAGAATTTGCTCCAAACGTAGAAGTTCACGGCTTAATCGCAGCTTGCGAAAACATGATTGGACCAAACGCTTACAAACCAGGTGACATCTTAACAGCAAAAAATGGCAAAACAATCGAAATAGATAATACTGACGCTGAGGGTAGAGTAACTTTAGCTGACGCATTATGCTATGCTTGCGACTTAAAAGTTGATGAAGTTATTGATATAGCAACTCTAACAGGTGCTTGCATGGTTGCTTTAGGCACTCACGCAGCGGGCATTATGGGTAACAATCAAGAATTAGTTCATAAACTTATTGAAGTTGGTAACAAATCAGGCGAAAGATATTGGGAAATGCCAATGTTTGAAGAATATTTCGATAGTTTAAAAAGTGAAATCGCAGATATGAAAAATACTGGTTCAAGATGGGGTGGCGCTTCAGCTGCTGGCTTATTCTTGCAAAAATTCGTCACTGATGATGTAAAATGGGCTCACTTAGATGTTGCTGGCACTGCATTTATTGAAAAACCACAAAAAGAATTTATTGCAGGTGCAACAGGCGCAGGTGTAAGAACATTATTAAATTACATATTAGAAGCATAAGCAAAAAAGGACTTGTTTTTAGCAAGTCCTTTTTTATAACATTTTTGTAAATTTTTCTTAATAAAAATATATAATTCTTGAAATAATGTTAAGGTTGAATAATAATTTTATAAGAAAAGTTCTTTACTAGAGAGTATTTTTATTCTATAGTGGAAGTAACAGAAACAAACAAAGAGGAATAACAGTGGATAATTTTAACAAAGCAGCAGAATTTTTAAATGTTGGAAAAACAGATTCTTACACACCTGAAGCAGTAAATCCTGCAAGAATTAAAGTAATCGGTGTAGGCGGTGGCGGTGGAAACGCAGTTAACCGAATGATTAAATCTGGTTTATCAGGTGTAGAATTTTACTTAATGAATACAGATGCTCAAGTTTTACAATTTGGTGCTGCACCAAATAAAGTAAGATTAGGCACAAAATTAACAAACGGCTTAGGTGCTGGTGGAGATCCTAAAGTAGGTGAAGACGCAGCAGAAGAAGCTCGCCAAGAAATTACAGCAGCAATTGAGGGCGCTGATATGGTGTTCGTTACTGCAGGTATGGGTGGAGGAACAGGTACTGGTGCAGCTCCTATCGTAGCAAGAGTTGCTAAAGAACTTGGCATTTTAACAATTGCCGTTGTTACAAAACCATTTGGTTTTGAAGGTAAAAGACGTGCTAACCAAGCTATGCAAGGTATTGAAAAATTAAAAGAAGCTGTTGATGCAATTATCGTAATTCCAAATGATAACTTATTAGGCGTTGTTGATAGAAAATTCAGTTTAATGGAATCATTCGCTATCGTTGACGAAGTATTAATGAGAGGTGTTCAAGGTATAACAGATATCATCACAATCCCAGGCTTAATCAACGTAGACTTTGCAGACGTAAGATCAGTAATGCAAGCTTCAGGTTCTGCATTAATGGGTATCGGTAAAGGTCAAGGCGAAGGCAGAGCTGAAGAAGCTGCAAGAAACGCTATTGACTCTAAATTACTTGAAACAACAATTGACGGAGCTAAAGGCGTTATCGTTAATATCACTGGTGGCCCAGATTTAGGCTTAGCAGATGTAACTAAGGCTATGACGATCATCAATGATGCAGTTCAAGATGATGCAATCGTTATCTTCGGTGCAGTTACTGATGAAAATATGCAAGGCGAAATCAAAATCACAGTTATCGCAACTGGTTTTGAATTAAAAGCTCACAGTGCAGTTCAAGCAGAAAAAGCGCAAACAAAACAACTTAGCGCAGCTGATTTCTTCTCAGGTGCATTCAACACACCTAAAAAATCAGAACCAACTACTCCTGCATTACCAGGATTTTCAAACATTGAAATCCCTGATTTCTTGAAAAAATAATTACAATAGGTAATAATTAAAAAAAAAGCTCCTCAACAAAAGGAGCTTTTTTTTATGAATATTCATGATAAAATTAGTATATAGATTAATAAAGGTGTATCAATGAAAAAAATTATACTAGCATTATTTATAGCATTATTGGCAATTCCTGCATTTGCAGATGATTTAGATTTAGTTAAAGGAAAATTCAATAACTATGTTCAAGCAGCGAACTCATATAGTCCTAGTTTATTGAATTATTATTCACCAAATGCAAAAATTATTAGGCAAGTTGTAAAACCTGACGGTTCGACTGCTAATGCAACTACAAACATGGCAACCTACGCAAAACAAATGAAACTTAGCCAAAGTACAGCAAAAATGCGTAATTACAAAAACAAATATAAAAATGTAACGGCAGTAAAAGTTTCAAATGGTATAAAAGTTAACGCACTAAGACAACCAATGAACGATAATTATTGGTTAAAAACTTACCAAATTTGGCAAAAACAACCAAATGGTAATTGGATTATCGTTGAAGAAATGATGCAAACAAAACAACAAATATTTTTAAGATACGCAGACAAATAAGGATAAAATGGGCAATTTTAGATTTTTGACTTCTGGAGAAAGTCACGGGAAGTGCTTGAACGCAATAGTTGAGGGCGTTCCAGCTGGATTTAGAATAAGTGAAGATTTTATTAATAGCGAATTAAAGCGCCGTCAGGTTGGCTATGGACGCGGTAAACGTATGCAAATTGAGTCTGATAAATGCGAAATAAAATCTGGTGTTAGATTAGGTTTAAGCACTGGCGCACCAATTTGTTTAGAAATCAAAAATAAAGATTTTGAAAATTGGAAAGTGCCAATGAGCACTAAAGAAGTTGACCTTAAAAACAGAGAAATTCTAAAACTTGTTGCAGACAAATCTTTCACAAAAGTTCGTCCAGGACATGCTGATTTCGCAGGTTCTGTAAAATACCAATTAGAAGATTTAAGAGATGTTTTGGAACGCTCTAGCGCACGACAAACAGCTATTGAAGTTGCGGTTGGCGCTATAGCAAAACAAATTTTGAAAGAATTTTCTATAATCGGATTTTCGCACGTAACTCAAATTGGCAAAGTTAAAGCCGAAGTTTTACCACAAAGTTACACATTACTAAAAGAATCAGCCGAACATTCAGAACTAAGATGCGCTGATGACGTGGCAACAGACATTATGAAAGAAGCAATTGATATTGCCAAAAACAACGGTGACACTTTAGGCGGAAAATTTGAGGTAATTTTTGGCAATTTACCAATCGGTTTGGGTTCTCACGTTCACTGGGACAGAAAACTTGATGGACGTATTGCTCAAGCTATAATGAGTATTCCTGCTGTAAAAGCTGTTGAAGTCGGCGCTGGAGTTGAAGCAGCAGAATTACTTGGAAGCAAAATGCACGATGAAGTATTCATCGCTGACAATAAAATTTACAGAAAAACAAATAATGCTGGCGGAATTGAGGGCGGTATGACAAATGGAGAACCAATTGTTATAAAAGCTGTTATGAAACCAATTCCAACAATGAGAACACCTTTAAAAACTGTCGATTTATACACAAAAGAGCAAACAGAAGCACACTTTGAACGTTCTGACACATGCGCGGTGCCAGCTTGCGCTGTTGTAGCAGAAGCTCGAGTTGCGTGGATTTTAGTTGATGAGTTCTTAAAAAAATACGGTGGCGATTCCTTAAGTGAAATTAGAAAAAATTATGAAAAATAATATTATACTTGTCGGAATGATGGGCGCTGGTAAGACTTTTATCGGTAAAAAGTTGAAAGAAACTTATGTCGAATATGACTTAGTTGACATCGACGAATACATTGAAAAAACAGAAAATAAAAAAATTTCTGAAATATTTGCTGAATATGGAGAAGAATATTTCAGAAACCTAGAAACCTCTGCCATAAAGACACTTTGCCAAAACGAAAAACAAATAATATCGCTTGGTGGTGGTGCATTTGAAAGAAAAGTTAACCGAGAGATTCTAAATGCAAACGGTTACACTGTATATTTAAAAGCCTCTGCAAAGACATTATTTGAGAGAATTAAGCACGAAACGCATAGACCACTTTTACAACAAGGTTTTGGCGAAGACAAGGTCGCAGAAATTCTAAACAAAAGAGAAAATAATTATAGCAAAGCACTTATCACTGTTGACACTACTGATAAAACTGCCTATAATATCATTGATGAAATTATGAAAAGGATTAATGAATATGCCTAATAAAATTGACGTAGAAATTCCTGAAAAAAATCAATATTACCCAATTTATACAAATTCTGAACCTGTAGACGAGCTTAAAGATAAAATTTTCAAGGATTTTGACTTTCCAAAATATGTTGTTGTAATCAGTGAAAAAGTCAATAAACTCTATGGCAAAAAATTAGGATTTAATCCTGAAAATGTTTTTGTTTTAAAAGATGGAGAAAAAGAAAAAAACTTTAAAAATTATCAAAAGATTTTGGAATTTTGTTCTAAAAAAGGGCTTGATAGAAAAAGTATTCTAATCGCAGTTGGTGGTGGTGTAGTCGGTGATATTACTGGATTTGTAGCCTCAACTTATATGCGAGGAATTAAATTCATACAAGTTCCTACAACACTTTTAGCCTGCGTTGATTCATCTGTTGGAGGAAAGGTTGCGATTGATACAAATTACGGCAAAAATCTTGTCGGAGCCTTTTATCAGCCAAAAGCTGTTTACATCAATCTTAACTTTTTAAATACTCTTGATGATAGACAGTTTAAAAGCGGACTTGCAGAAATTATAAAATATGCTTTTATTGAAAAAAGCTGTGAAGCTATGTTTGAATACGGCTTATTTGACTTTTTATCAGTGCATTCAGAAAAAATTCTAAACCGTGACTTGAGATTTATCGAAAAAATTATTCAAGTTTGCATTGAATTAAAAATCTCTGTTGTAACAAAAGACGAAAAAGAAAATGGATTAAGAAAAATCCTGAACTTTGGACACACTTTTGCTCACGCTTTAGAAAAAATTACTAATTATAAAAAATATACACACGGTGAAGCAGTAATTTATGGAATGTTTTTCATCTTTAATTACGCACACTATTTGAAGTTAATTGATGCAAATTATAGAGAACTTGCAGTAGGATTACTTGAAAAATACAATTTCAGCAATCAATCCTTCAATTACCCAATAGAAAAACTTGTAAATATTATGAAAAAAGATAAAAAAGCTGAAAATGAAGTTATTAAAATAATTATTCCGACACTAAAAGGCTACGTCAAAGAAAGTGACCTTGACGTTGAAGCCTTAAAACAAGTTCTTAAATAACATTTTTATATAGACAATTGACTATAGTTTTTTTGAATAGAAGCAATCAAAGTTTCCATGTTATTGAATTGTTTTTGCAATCTTGTTTGATATGCATCAACTTTTGATTGTTCTCTTGTAATTGATGATGCCATATCTGTTAATCTTTTTTCGTAAGATTTAGATTTTGCATCAAAATAACCAGAAGAAGTTTGTAATGAGTCTTCTGTAATTTTTTCAAGTTTATTCAAAACGCCACCAGAAGTTGCATTCCCCTTGTTATCACCAACAAGAAGTTTTTTTACTCCATCAGGGTCTTTTGCCAAAGCTTCTTTAAATTTCTTTTCATCAATTTGTAACTTATTAACTGAAGATGTGCTTGTTGTATTTGAAACAGCACCTGTCGTAATACCAATATCTGACAACAATTTCATAGCATCACTATCTATTGAAGCTGTTGCTGTGCGTCTTAAATTATTTCTAAATGAAGTCAACGAAGTTTCACCATACAACGCATCACCATATGAAGTATTATTATCAATTGAAGAAATAGTATTATTGTAAGCATCAACAAAAGCTTTTACTGCCTCTAGCAAAGCATCTTGGTCTTGTTCTACAGAAATTGTTGTAGGTTCGACAACATTATCATCATTAGGCTTAGATACTGATTTTAATGTCAAAGTCAATCCCTCAATACCAGAAATATCACTAGTTACGGTATTTGAAGAAGAAACAACTGTTGTTCCATTAATAGATAATTGAGCGTAATCACCCAACACTTGATTACCTAAAGCTGAAACATAATTACCATCTGCATCTTTTACATAATCTCCATTTTCGTCTACTTGCCCTGTTGTCAAGCCTAAAATGTTTGTAAAATTACTAGTACCAGCTTCAACATTAATACTGAACGCGCCCTCTGTTTTAGATTTCATAACCATTTCACCAGCAGAAGCGTCCCAATATGCAGTTACACCAGCATCTTCACTTCTATTGATTGTACCAATTAAAGATTTCATTGTTGTATTTTCATCAATAGTAAATGTAGCATTACCAACGGTCATTGTACCTTTTACAGAGTCGCCAAAAATGTCAACTAACTTTGCTGAAGTATTAATTTTTGAAACCCCTGTATAACTTTCGTAGTTGCCAGTATCAGCATCACGAACAAGACCAACAACAGATGCAAAGTTAGCTTCATCAGTAGAAGCACCAACTACTAGTGATTTTCCGTCTTCTGCACTAATTGAAACTTTTCCATCAACAATAGAAGCACTTATGCCATCAATTGCTGAAATTTTATCAATAATATCACCCATTGTATCGTCTTCTGCAATATCAACTGTACTTTTTGTACCATCTACATAAATACTAAATGCTCCAATTTTGGCTTTACCTGCAGCTAAAGAACTATATTTAGTATCTTCTGAAATTAAGCCATCAGTACCAAGTTTTGAAGTTGCTGTTGTCGCTGTAGCTAACTTATTTACAACAATATCCAAGTTTTGCCTTGCTGCATCAGCCGTAACTGTCGCATCTACAACACTTTTGTTTGTTGAAGATACAGTATTCTTTGCAAAAACATCAAAAGAACCACTCAATTTTGAATCAGTAATTTTTTCAATAGAGCTTCTTAATGTAGTTACCTTTGATTTGATATCGTTTAAAGTAGACTGAGATTTTTTCAAATCAGTCTGTTTATTTTGTAAAGTTGTAACAGATTGTTGTTTTATTTTTACTAAGGCTTCAATCCATGTGCTAGTATCCATACCTGAGGCTAAGCCTGTGAAAGTTATTGAACCCATATTAAAATCCTCCGTAATTTTAATAGACTCTCGAATTAAATATACAATATATCCATATATACTTAATACTTACCCAGTTTAACAGATTTTGAAACTTATTTCAACCAAAAAAATTTACAAAAAGGTCTATTTGTAACAAAAACACTAAAAAATCAACCATTTAAACGACAAAAAAAGACCTCCATATAGGAGGTCTTTTAAAAACTAGATTGTTGTTGCTAATGCTGGAGCAATTTGAATGAATTTTCTTACTAATTCTGCGTCCCATTGAGTTCCAGCGCCTGCTTGTAAGATTTCACAAGCTTTTTCAACACCTAAACCTTTTCTGTAAGGTCTATCACTGATTAATGCGTGGTATGTATCAGCAACTGCTACAATTCTTGCTTCTAGTGGAATTTCGTCACCTTTTAATTTGCAAGGGTAGCCTGAACCATCAATGTGTTCGTGGTGATATTTAACCATTGGCATTAAGTCTTTTAATGCTTCGTTTTGCATTAATACTTTTTCTGCACCGATTGTAGGGTGTTGCTTCATTACTTCCCATTCTTCGTCAGATAAGTGAGTTGGTTTCTTTAATACGCTTTCAGGGATACCAATTTTACCAACGTCGTGTAATAATGCACCTAATTTTATTCTTTGAACTTCAGCTTCTGGCATATTTAATGCTCTTGCTAAAGCTTCTGAGTATTTAGAAACTGATGTAGAGTGACCTTTTGTATAAGGGTCTTTTGCATCAATTGCACCTGCTAAAGAAGTTGCTAATTCTTCTAAGTGGTGTTGAGAAGAAATTTCTTCATTTGCAAATTTATTAACTAATTCTTCTTCGAAGTTTACACCTAATTGAGAGTGACGTTTTGTTAAAACTTCTGCGAATGAATGTAATGCCATATCGTCCCAGAAATTGAAATCTGAAGAACTGATGATTGCTGACATACCATCTTTATAGCCTTTTGATTGAGAGATGTACATTGCTTGTTCAGCAGAAACTAATAATTTTTCTTGGTCTTTTGCACACTGTGGATAATTTGCAATACCTACAGAAACTTTTACAGGTCCTACATCATCAATAAAGCAACAAGATAAGCTATATGTTAAGTATTCAGCTAAGTATTTAGCTTCGTTTGTATCTGTATCAGGAAGAATGATAGCGATTTCATCACCACCATAACGGCCTGCTGTATCGTTTGAACGGATATTTTGTTTAACTTTTTCAGCAACTAATTTAATAACTTCGTCGCCCTTCGCGTGGCCTAATTCTCTGTTAATTTTAGAGATATTATTTACGTCCATCATAATAACAGAAAGTGTTGAGTTGGCTTTTTCAGCTTTTTCAAGTTCTGTTGATAAAATTTCTTGGAAACCTCTGTGATTATGCAAAGAAGTTAAAGAATCAGTATTTGCGTGAGCGTTTGCTTGTTCCATTAAATCTGCATTGTGCATAAATAATGCATAATGGCTAGCGATTAATGAATATAAATCAGCATTTTCTTCAACTTTATTGTCACCAATAATCATAACGCCTAAGCATTCACTTACAGAAATCAATGGGATAACTGCAACTGCTGGACTTTGCAAATATGATAATTTTAAGAATTTAGAATCTTTTTTAATAACTGTTTCTTGAGAGTTAAAACATTCAACGATTGGATTTGTATCATCTGATAAGAAAACTCTTGAAGAATATGTACCACCAACTTTGTCAGTTAATTTAATGTTGATACATTTTGATTTTTCTTGAAATAAACCAATTGCGCTAAATTGAGCACCTAATTTATTTACTAATAAAGAATGTAATGAGCTATAGAAGTCTGCAATATTAGTCTTACCTTTTAATGCAACACTTAAAGAGCTGATAATTTCTCTAAAATCAGTTGTAGCAAAAACGCGGTCTGTGTTATTTGAATTGTAGCCACCGTATAATCTGTTTGAAGTTGTTCTAGCAACAGAAGCAGACATACGAGGCATAAAACCTGTACCAGAAATAGGATTTGTTGATAAAGTCTTATTGTATAAGATTTCTTTCTCTTGTTTAATTATTGTATCTTTGTTAATCAAAATATATAAATCCTAAATTTGCTTTATGTTATATTAAAAACACTAACACTAAAAAAATTGCTACCATAACGAGATTTTATTTCAAATCTGTAACCTAATTATAACAGTTTTTTCAGTCCCAAGCAAAAAAGATTTACAAAACTTTACCAAAATTTAGCATGACCTTTAAACACATGCCAATACTATTTTACAGAATTTATGTAAAGTTCAATATCTTCTTTTGAATTCATTTCTGTTGCACAAACAAGAATTGTTTTTTCGTCTATTTTATAGCCACCAATAATGCCATTTTCTTTTAGTTTTGACAAAAATTCGTCAGCGTATTCAACTTCAATTAAGAATTCATTATAAAAATCTTTTGAAAGCAATTTAATGCCATTTTCTTCAAGTTTTTTAGCCAAATCGTGAGCATTTTTGCTAGATAAATAGCTTGCTTGTTTTAATCCTTTTTCACCCAACAAACTCAAATAAACTGTTGCACAAAGCGCAATCAAAGCCTGATTTGAGCAAATATTACTTGTCGCTTTTTCGCGTTTGATATGTTGTTCTCTCGTTTGTATTGTTAATGTGTAAGCTACATTTCCATCTGCATCTAAAGTTCTACCAGCTAAACGACCAGGAAGTTGACGCATTAACTTTTCAGTACATGCCATAAATCCAGCATGAGGTCCGCCGAAAGCCATTGGAATACCAAGTGTTTGAATATCACCAACTACAATATCTGCACCATATTCCGCAGGTGGAGTTAAAAGAGCAAGAGAAGACACATCTGTTATTACAATCAACAATGCACCCTCTGGCTTTTTAATTTCTTTTATTTCGCCATAGAAATTTGGATTTTGAACAACAACACCTGCATAATCAGAGGCGTTTTCTGGCATTTTATCAAACATTTCAAGTTCAATATCGTTTGCCCATGCATAAGTTTGCACAACTTTCAAATATTCTGGATTAATCGTATCTGAAATTAAAACTTTATTTTTCTTTGAAACTCTTTTTGCCATAATAACAGCTTCTGCTGTTGCTGTAGCTCCATCATAAACAGACGCATTTGAGATTGCCATGCCAGTAAGTCTGCAAATTAGAGATTGAAATTCATACATAACTTGTAATGTGCCTTGTGCAATTTCAGGTTGATAAGGTGTATATGCAGTCAAAAATTCATATCTTTGAGCAATTTGACTAACTGCAGCTGGAATGAATTTATTGTAAGTTCCTGCACCTACAAAGTAGATATAATCCGAATTATTTGACTTTGCTAGTTTTTTTACAACCCTTTGAGTTTGCATTTCACTCAAGGCTTCTGGCAAATCAAGAGTATTCATTCTTGCTGTTTGAGGAATTTGAGAAAATAATTCTTCTACACTACTTTTACCTATGCTTTCAAGCATTTCATTTCTAGTTTGTTCATTTAGAGCTAAAAAGTTATTCATTATTGTACTTCTTCTTTGTAATCGTTATAATCTAATAATTCTGATAATTCAACGTCGCTACCAGTAAAATCAACTTTTACTAACCAGCCTTTTTCAAATGGACCCTCGTTTAAAGTTTCTGGAGCATTAACTAAATCTTCATTAATTTCAGTAACTGTACCAGAAATAGGCATATAAATTTCTGATGCAGCTTTTACTGATTCAATAGTTGCAAAAACATCGCCCTTATTAAAACTTGCGCCAACTTCTGGCAATTCTAAAAATACGATATCACCCAATTGTTCAATTGCATAATCAGTTAAGCCAATTGAATAATTCTTTGGACTATTTTCTAAAATGTATTCGTGGGTTTTTGAACATAAAATTCCTTCTGTAATGCCCATTAAAATCTCCTTTTCATTTTTCTTCTAACTATTATGTTTTTGTACAAATGGTCTTTTCACAACCACTGCACCATGTAATTTTTCTCTTATCATAACTTGAACAGTAGCACCAATGCAAATTTCTTTGATGTTTTTTACATAACATAACGCAATTGTTTCATTCAAAGATGGCGCAAAGCTACCGCTTGTAACGTGTCCAACTTTTTCACCATTAAAATAAACTTCGCATTCGTGTCTTGGAACAGCGCGAGATGTCATCTTAATTCCGATTAATTTCTTTTCAACGCCATTTTTAACTTGCTCCATTATAACATCTTTTCCGTTATAATCCGCGATTTTATCTTTTGGAACAGACCAAGATAAACCAGCTTCAATTGGAGTTGTGTTTTCGTCTAAATCGTTACCATATAAATGTAGTGCACATTCTAGTCTTAAAGTATCTCTTGCACCCAAACCTATTGGCATAAGAGAAAATTCCTTACCTTTTTCTAGCAATAAATCCCACATTTTCACAGCGTCTTTGTTTTTTATCATAATTTCATAGCCGTCTTCACCAGTATAACCAGTTCTTGACACCATTACTTTCATATCGTCAATAACTGCTGGTTTTATTGTAAAAAAGTCTTGATGCTCACTATAACCAAGTTTTTTAAGGATTTCACCAGCCTTTGGACCTTGTACAGCCAATAGCGAATAGTTATGAGATTGATTATCAATGTAAACATCATAATTCATACTGTTTCTAACCAACCAGTTAACATCTTCGTCAATTCTTGAAGCATTTACGATTAAAAGGTATTTGTTATCCTCTAATTTGTAAATAATCAAGTCATCAATCAATCCGCCTTTTTTGTTCGGTAATTGACAGTAAATTGCTTTTGAATCATATAGCTTTGAAATTTCTTGTGGAACAACACTGTTTAAAAATTTTAAAGCGTCTTTTCCGCTAACAAAAACCTCACCCATATGAGAAACGTCAAATAATCCAGCATTTGCTCTTACGTTTTTATGTTCTTCTAATATTGATGTAAATTGCACTGGCATATGCCAACCTGCGAAATCAACCATTCTTGCACCTAGTGCAACTTGTTTATCGTGTAATAGAGTTTCTTTCATAATTCTACCTCGTACCTTTATTGATTGTGACTTTAAAGTAATTACATGTCAATAATATCTAAATTTTTGTAATATTTTTGTACATGACTAAAACAAATGGTAATATAATGTTTAAATAGGGGATTTTATGACAGGTAGTTTTAATTTAGATTTATTTTTAGAAAAAGCTGTAAAAACAGATTCTTCTGATATACATTTAAAAGTTGGTGAACGTCCTATGCTAAGACGCGATGGGGTTATTTTAAAAACAGATTTGCCACCAATCACATCAGAAGATATGGACAAAATGGTATATCATATTGTGCCAAGTTTTGTAAAAGATAGGCTTTCAGAAGCTACAGACTTAGATTTTTCTTATGAACTAAAAGGTATTTCAAGATTTAGGGTTAACCTATCTCGTACAATGGCGGAATTTGGTCTTGTATTCAGGGTTATTCCTTACTATATAAGTAATTTTGAAAAATTACACCTACCTGTTACAATGCAACAATTTGCAGACTATAACAACGGTATTGTGCTAGTTACAGGACCTACAGGTAGTGGAAAATCTACATCTTTGGCATCTTTTATTGATTATATTAACGGTAAATATCAAAAACATATTGTAACTATTGAAGACCCTGTGGAATTTGTTTTTTCTGATAAAAAATCAACTGTAACTCAACGTCAAATCGGTATTGACACACCAAGTTTTGCAGCAGGTATAAAATATGCGTTAAGACAAGACCCTGACGTTATTCTTGTTGGTGAAATCAGAGATATTGAAACTCTTGACAGCGCACTAAAAGCAGCCGAAACTGGACACTTAGTTTTTGCTACAATGCACACAAACGACGCAGTTCAAACTATATACAGAATTATTAATATGTACAATCCTGAAGATAGAGATACAGTAAGACGTCAATTAGCACAAACTCTAAGAGGTACAGTTGCGCAAAAACTAGTAAAAAAAGCAACTTCAAACGGACGATACCCAGCTTGCGAAATTATGGTTGTAACTCCGACTGTTAAAGATTTTATCCTAAAAGATCAACTAGAAGAAATCTACGATATGCTTAAAAATGGTTCTTTCAACGATATGATAACAATGAACGAATCACTCTACAAACTTGTTGAAGCTGGCGCTATCACAAAAGAAACAGCACTTGAAGCGTCTGACGACAAAATGGAGCTTGAACAGTTCTTCCGCGGAGTATATAGAGGTACGAAAGGCGGAGATTTGTATGAATAATTTAGTTACAGACGCTATAAATTTAAAATCATATAACCTTAGTGAAGCGGATAAAATCGTTGTTATGTACACTAAAGATTACGGACTAATGCGAGGAGTTGCAAAAGGGGTTAAAAAAGCAAAAAGTAAACTCGGAGCAAGAATGGATTCATTAGTCGCAAACAAAGTTATGTTATATAAGGGGAAGAATTTGGATACAATTTGTCAGGCAGAAGCCTTAAATACATTTAAAGACACAAGAAAAGACTTGGATAAACTTGTGTATTCATCTTACATTTCAGAAATTATTTCAATTTTTGGTGTAGAAGATGACCCCTCAAGCAAGGAAGTTTATGAATTATTCTACAAAGCTTTAGATAGAATTTCAGAAGCAAAATCAAAAAAAGATGCGATGATTGCAGTTATAAAATTTCAACTAAAAATGATGCTTATTGCGGGCTTTGGCTTGGAATTTGACTCTTGTCTTTGCTGTCGAGAACAAATTTTAGATGAAGATATGTATTTTTCAATCCAAATGGGCGGAGTTGTTTGCGAAGAATGTAATGAAACACTTGGTGTAAAACTAAAACTCCACCACAAAATGAGAGATTTCTTGCAAGCCATGATGCAATTTGACTTTAATTACGAGAGCGACTACGACAAAAAAGCGACAAATAAAGTTTGCGAAGTTTGTATAAACTTATTGCACGACTATATTCAATCACACTCAAATAAAAAAATTAAAGCTTTATCGGTAATTGAAAACTAGTACTATTCATAAGTGATAACTCACTATTTAATAACTGGAATGTCATAACATTTAATTAACCATTTTTCAATCTTGAAATTTTATTATACATAACAAACTTTTACAATTTTGTTTTTCAACACAAGAGGCTTGTTTGAGTGAAACTCAAACAAGCCTCTTTAATTGTGTTTTGAAAATTTAGAATTGCAAACCTGCTTCTCTTGCAGCATCTGCCAATGCTTGAATTCTACCATGGTATAAGAAACCACCTCTGTCAAATACAACACATTCAACACCTGCTTTTAAAGCTTTCTTAGCAACAGCTTCGCCAACAACTTTTGCAGCTTCAATGTTGCCACCATGTTTTAGCTTTTCTTTCAAGTCTTTGTCTAATGATGAAGCTGAACATACAGTTACATGTTTTTCATCATCAATAACTTGAGCATAAATGTGTTTTGTGCTTCTGTAAACAGCTAATCTTGGAAATTCAGTAGTGCCTTCCAATTTAACTCTTAAAGATTTGTGTCTTTTTTGAACTTTTGGTTTTCTAATTTCTTGTTTAATCATTTTTACTTTCTCCTTTGCCCAAACCTTCTTGACTTTTCAAGGGTTTATGTGGGCTACTATGTTACTATTTTGTTAAAATTTTCTTTATACTTATTAAAGAAATCCCGAAATAAATTCGTGATAGGATATCTGTAAGGTTCGCAAAAAGCTCGCCAACACTTATCCTACTTTTTACCAGCTTTACCAGCTTTACGTCTGATGTATTCGCCTTCGTATTTAACACCTTTTCCTTTGTAAACTTCAGGTGGACGTTTGCTTCTGATTAATGCGGCAACATCGCCAACCAATTGTTTGTTTGAACCTTTTACAGAAACTTTTGTGTTTGCTTCTACAGCAATTGTAATTCCTGCAGGTGGCTCGATAATTACTGGGTGAGAGTAACCTAATGCCATATTAAGTTTTGTACCTTCCATATTAGCACGGTAACCTACACCAACGATTTCTAATTTCTTTTCAAAACCGTCTTTAACACCTTTAACAGCATTTGCAACTAATGTTCTCATTAAGCCGTGTAAAGCGTTTGTTTTTCTTTCTTCATCATTTGGAGTTAAGATAACTTTGTTATCTTCAACTTTTACACTGATTTCTGGACGAACTTCTACAACTTCTGTTCCTAAAGGACCTTTAGCTGAAACTGTTTGTCCGTCAATTTTAACTTCCACTCCTTGTGGAATTTCGATAGGTAATTTACCAATTCTTGACATTTCATTTTCTCCTTTTGGTATAAGTAATATCTCTCGGGCTTTTCTACCAATTACACCCATTTTTGTTTTGCAACTTGCGTTGCTTAACATCGGCTCACGCATGTCTTGTTCGCTCGCGTTTAACGGGTCTTCACCTTTCTCCGCGACTCATCATCGTCGAAAGGTTCGCACTCAACTCGCTCTACCATACGTAGCATAAGATTTCGCCGCCGAAGTTTTCTTTACGAGCTTTTCTGTCTGACATTAAGCCTTTGCTTGTAGAGATAACTGCAACGCCCATACCGCCTAAAACTTTTGGTAAGTTTTTAGATTTGCTGTATGTTTTTAAACCTGGAGTTGAAACTCTTTGCAAGTTTGTAATAACAGGTTTTTGTTTTTCGTCATATTTTAATGTAATAACGATTTTGCTAAATTTTGCAGAATCATCAACTTTGTAATCAGCAATAAAACCTTCTGATTTCAATAATTTTGCTAATTCAACTTTCAATTTTGAAGCTGGAACTTCTACTGTTTCGTGTGAAACCATGTTTGCATTTCTGATGCGAGTTAGCATATCTGCTATCGGATCTGTGTTCATTCTTTTTTCCTTTTCTACTGTGGACTTACTTAAAACTCGTTAAGCAGTATCCTATGTACTCGCCTCTTACCGAATTAATGTTGCTCATAAATAAAGCTTATTTCGGCAGTTAGGCCATTTGTATGTCAATCTTATACTAAAAATATTTAAATTACAAGCATTTTTTTACGATTTTTAATATAAAATTTTATTTATAAAAACACACAAAAAGGCGCAACTTAGTTACGCCTTTTTTGATGAATCAAAATTAAAAACTACCAGCTTGCTTTTGTAACACCAGGTAATAAGCCTTGGTGAGCCATTTTTCTCAAGCAAATTCTGCAAAGACCGAAATCTCTGTGATATCCGTGAGGACGTCCGCAAATACTGCATCTGTTATGTAATCTAACTGATGGGTATTTACCCTTAGCAGCTAGGGCTTCTCTTTTTGCTTCTTTGTTAATCATCGCTTTTTTAGCCACGATATTCTCCTTTTATTATAGTGATATTTTTCTTATTTTAAGCCTTTGAATGGCATTCCTAATAATCTTAGCAATTCTCTTGCTTCTTCATCAGTTTTAGCAGTTGTAATAACTGAAACATTCATACCCTTAACTAAATCAACTTCTTCGAAAGAAATTTCAGGGAACAATGTTTGTTCTTTCAAACCTAATGTGTAATTGCCACGACCGTCAAAACTTTTTGCGCTGATACCACGGAAGTCACGAATTCTTGGTAAAACTACACAAATTAGTTTTTGTAAGAAATCATACATTCTTTCGCCACGTAATGTAACCATAGCACCAACTGGCATACCTTCTCTTAATTTGAAAGTAGCGATTGATTTTTTAGCTTTAGTTACAACTGCTTTTTGACCAGCAATTTTTGTTAATTGACCTTGAATTACATCGGCAATTTTTGTATTGTGTGAAGCTTCACCAACACCCATGTTTAAAACGATTTTGTTTAATCTAGGAATTGTTAAATCGTTTTTGTAACCGAATTTTTCAACTAATGCCTTTTTTACTTCTTCTTCATACTTAGCTTTTAAGCTTTTTGTTACTGTCATTTTTTTATCCTCTACTTTAAGATGATTTCGTGCCAAGAACTATCTTGCACTATACATCTAACTGTTCACCGCATTTTTTACAAACACGAACTTTTTTGCCATCTTTCATTTCGTGTTTTACTTTTGTAACTTTTTCACAAGCTGGGCATACAATCATAACATTTGAGTTATCTAAAGGAGCTTCAACTTTTACTAAGCCACCTTGAATGTTTGCCATTGGATTAGCTTTTTGTGCTTTTGTTACCATATTTGCACCTTCAACCAAAACTTTTGATTCTGAAGGAATTGCTTTTTTAACGTTTCCGATTTTACCTTTATCTTTGCCAGCAATAACCATAACTCTATCGCCTGTTTTTACTTGCAAAGCTTTTTTCTTATTATCTGCCATTTGTTTCTCCTGATAGCTTTTTTACTTTGTACTTATATTTTACAACAGAAATATTTATTGTAAAACACTAAATTACTTCTGGAGCCAAAGAAACAATTTTCATAAAGTTTTTGTCTCTTAACTCTCTTGCAACAGGTCCGAATACACGAGTTCCTCTTGGGTTGCCATCTTTGTTGATAATAACTGCAGCATTTTCATCAAATCTGATTACTGAACCATCTTGACGTTTGATATCTGCTTTTGTTCTTACAACAACTGCTCTTACAACTTCAGATTTTTTTACTGTCATGTTTGGAGTTGCATCTTTTACAGTTGCGATGATAACATCACCAACACCTGCAAATTTTTTGTTTGAGCTGCCCATAACACGGATTGTTAATAATTCTTTAGCACCTGTATTATCTGCTACTACTAATCTTGATTCTTGTTGTATCATTTTTTATCACCTTTTTGTTTACGTGCCAAGAGAAAACTATTTTCTCTTTTCTACAATGTTCAAAACATTCCAACGTTTTCCGCCTGAAATTGGTTTTGATTCAATAATTCTGATTACATCGCCTTCTTCACATTGATTTTGTTCATCATGAGCTTTGTAATGTTTTGTTGTTTCCATAATTTTTTTGTATTTTGGATGTGGTTCATAGTCTGCAACTTTTACAACAACTGTTTTGTCCATTTTGCTGCTTACTACAATACCTTGTTTTTCTTTCTTAGGCATTATTTTTCCTCTTTTTCTTTAATAACTGTCTTAATTTGTGAAATGTAGTGTTTTGTCTTCGCAATTAAAGCTGTATTTTCTAATTTATTAGTTGCTTTTTGAACTCTTAAATCTAACAACTGTTTTTTGAAGTCAACAACTGCATTTTTCAATTCTTCAACTGTTTTTTCACGCATTTCTTGTAATTTCATGTGTTTATTCCTTTATTATTGAACAGGGTTCTTTTCAATTACTTTAACTTTGATAGGTAATTTTTGTGCTGCAAGTTCCAAAGCGTGAACTGCTGTTGCTCTATCAAAATATTCAAGTTCGAATAGAATTCTGTTTGGTTTTACAACTGCTACCCAATATTCCAAGTTACCTTTACCTGAACCCATACGAGTTTCAGCAGGTTTTGCTGTAATTGGTTTATCTGGGAAAATTTTAATCCAAACGTTACCGCCACGTTTGATTTCACGAGTCATTGCACGACGTGCTGCTTCGATTTGACGGCTTGTAATCCAGCCTGGTTCTAATGCTTTCAATGCGTATGAACCGAATTCAAAGTTAACACCACGAGTTTCATGTCCTCTCATTCTGCCTTTTTGCATTTTGCGGTATTTTGTCTTTTTAGGTTGTAACATTTTATTTTACTCCTGTGTAATTAATTATTATCCTTCAACTTCTGCTGCTGCTCTGCGTTTACCGCGTCTTGCACCAAGTTTTTCACCATCTTTTGATGATTTTGCTTTTACGTTTTCATCAGCTTTTTCGCCTGGCATTAAGTTACCTTTGAATACCCAAACTTTTACGCCAATTTTACCCATCATTGTATCAGCTTCTGCAAAACCGTAATCTACGTCTGCTCTTAATGTTTGTAGAGGAATTCTGCCTTCTTTTGCCCATTCACTACGAGCAATTTCAGCACCGCCTAAACGACCTGATACCATAACTTTAATACCTTGAGCTCCTGAACGCATTGTTCTTTGCATTGCTTGTTTCATAGCTCTACGGAAAGCTACACGTTTTTCTAATTGTTGTGCAATAGCTTCAGATACTAATTGTGCATCTGCGTTGATTCTTGCAACTTCAACTACGTTTAAGATTACTTGACGGTTAATATATTTTGAAACTTCTTGTTTTAGTTCTTCAATACCTTGACCGTTTCTGCCAACTACAATACCAGGTTTTGCTGTAACTACTGTAATTGTTGTGTTTTGAGCTTTTCTAGCTATTAAAATTCTTGATACGCCTGCTGCGTATAATTTTTTCTTAATGAATTTTCTGATTTTTGCATCTTCTGCAACAAATTGTCCGTATTCTTTTATTTTAGCATACCATGAGCTTACCCAAGGTCTAATTACGCCTACTCTAAATCCTGTTGGATGTGTTTTTTGTCCCATATTATCTAATTCCTATTTTACTGTGTCACTAACTTTTAATGTTAAATGTGATGTACGTTTTAATCTTGAGTACATACGACCTTGTGCTCTTGGTCTTGCTCTTTTATAAGTAACACTTTCGTCTGCAAATATTTCTGAAATTTTTAATTGTTCAGGATTTACACCGAATTGTTCTCTAGCATTTGCCACTGCAGCTTTTAAGTTCTTTTCAACAACTCTTGCTGCAAAATATGGCATAAAACGTAACAAGTCTTGTGCTTCAATGACTTTTTTGCCACGAACTTCGTTGATTACTCTGCGAAGTTTGCGAGCTGTCATTTTAATATTTGATTGTTTTGCTTTAGCTTCCATTGTTTTTATCCTTTTTATTTAAGTCTTTTATTCTCTACTTTTTAGCTGTTTTATCAGCAGCGTGACCTCTGAATAGTCTTGTTGGAGCGAATTCACCCAACTTATGACCAATCATTTGCTCTGTTACATAAACTGGAACGTGAGTTTTTCCGTTATGTACGGCAATTGTATGTCCTAGCATATCAGGACTAATCATAGAAGCTCTTGACCAAGTTTTAATAACTTTCTTTTCTGAATTTTCATTCATTTTAGCTATTTTCTTTTGTAATGCTTCTTCGATGTATGGTCCTTTTTTTAATGAACGTGCCATTAATTTATTCTCCTTATACTTTGTTATCTTTTGTTTTTAGCTGTTAACTATTTTGTTCTACGTCTTACAATTAATTTATTAGAAGCTTTAGTAGATTTTCTAGTTTTGAAGCCAAGTGCAGGTTTGCCCCAAGGTGTTTTAGGGTGTCCACCAGGACCTGTTTTACCTTCACCACCACCGTGAGGGTGATCGCAAGGGTTCATTGTAACACCACGTACTGTTGGTTTTACGCCCATGTAACGTTTACGACCTGCTTTACCAATGTGAATGTTTTTGAATTCAGAATTACCTAAAGCACCGATTGTTGCCATACATTCTTTTCTTACCATTCTCATTTCGCCTGAAGGTAATTTGATTGTTACATAATTGCCTTCTTTAGCCATTAATTGTGCTGAGTTACCAGCTGAACGAACCATTTTAGCACCTCTGCCTGGTTCAAGCTCAATATTGTGAATAATTGTACCTAGAGGAATCAATTCTAATGGTAATGCGTTACCGTTTTGAATTGGAGCTTCTGGACCTGAAACAATTACGTCACCTACGTTCAAACCGTCTGGTGTTAAGATATATCTTTTTTCACCATCTGCGTAGAATACTAATGAAATTCTTACGTTTCTGTTTGGATCGTATTCAATTGTTTTAACTGTTGCAGGAACGCCAAATTTTTCACGTTTGAAGTCAATAACTCTGTAGTGTTGTTTAACACCGCCACCTTTATGACGGCAAGTAATTCTACCTGTGTTGTTACGACCTGCTTTTTTTCTTAATGGTTTTAAAAGTGATTTTTCAGGAGTTGATGTTGTGATATCTTGATAATCACTTTTTGTCATACCTCTTTGTCCCGGAGATGTCGGATTAATTTTTCTAATACCCATTTTTATTTGTCCTTTTTAACTAAATTTCAACAAGTTCTTTAATTGGTTCGCCTTCGATAGTTACGATTGCTTTTTTAGAAGAATCTGTTCTACCAAATTTGTAACCCATTCTTTTTGCGTGAGATGGCATGTATACTGTTCTTACTTTTTTAACTTTTCTTCCAGGGAAAGCCATTTCAATTGCTTGTGCAATTTCAACTTTTGTAGCTTCCATGTTAACTTCGAAAGTATATTGACCGTCTTGCATTGCTTTGTATGATTTTTCTGTAATTAACGGTTTTTTAATTACATCATATAATTTTTCTTTGTTTGTTCTTGATGTACTCATTATTGTAACCTTTCAGTGATTTCGTTAACTGCTGCTTCTGTAATGATTACATTGTCAGCTTCTAACAAGTCTTTAACGTTTAAATTTGATGGTAATAATAATTTAACGCTTGGAATGTTTCTTGCAGCTAAAGCCAAGTTGTTGTTTTCAGCAGCTTTTACATCAGCGATAATTAAAATTTTACCAGCTACTTTTAATGAGTCTAAAACAGACATCATTAATTTTGTTTTTGGTTCTGCGATTGCTAAATCTTTTACAACTACTAATTGTTCATTTCTAGCTGATAATGCAGATTTTAATGCTAATTGTCTAGCTTTTTGAGGCATAGAGAAAGAGTAATCTCTTGGTTTTGGTCCGAATGAAACACCACCACCAGCGAACAATGGAGATCTCAATGAACCAGCTCTTGCTCTACCAGTACCTTTTTGTTTCCAAGGTTTGCGACCACCGCCTCTAACTTCTGCTCTTGTTTTAGCACAAGCTGAACCTTGTCTTGCGTTGTTCAATTGACGTCTTAATGCTAAGTGCATTACGTGTAAATTTGGTTCAACGCCAAAAACGCTTTCGTTTAATGAGATTGCACCAAGTTTTTCACCTGATGTACTCAATATTTCTTTTTCTTGTGTTTTTGCTTTTGCCATTTTTATATGTCCTTATATTGTAATTATTTCTATTTTCTCGGTTAGTTAATTAGTTCCATTTTGTTCTTGAAGGAACGATTGTTACTAATTTGCCTTCTGAACCAGGTACTGAACCTTTGATTAAGATTAAGCTGTTTTCTGAATCAACTTTTACTAATTTTAATTTAGTAATTGTAACTCTTTCGTTACCCATGTTGCCAGCCATTCTTTTACCTTTGATAACTCTTGAAGGAGTTGTACCTGCACCGATTGAACCAGGTTCTCTGTGGTTTTTAGAACCGTGAGCCATTGGTCCTCTTGAGAAGTTGTGACGTTTTACTGTACCTTGGAAACCTTTACCGATTGAAGTACCAGTTACATCTACTTTTTGTACGTCATTCAAGAATGATAATTCGATTTGTTGACCTACAGTGTAGTCTTGAGGATTATCAATTCTGAATTCTTGTAAATGACGGAAGTTGTCTAATTTGTTTTTTGTAAAGTGACCAACTTGAGCTTTTGTCAAGTGTTTTTCTTTTGCTGTTACAGTACCAACTTGAATAGCGTTGTATCCATCAGTTTCAACTGTTTTTACTTGTGTTACTACAAGTGGATCAACCTTTATTACAGTTACTGGAACGGCTAAACCTTCATCGTTGAAAATTTGAGTCATTCCGACTTTCTTACCTATCACACCAAGTGTCATAAATTTTCCTTTCTTTTTTGGGAGCGTAAAAACTTTCGTTTCTAGTCCGTCTGCTTGCGAGCGCTACGTGCCTTGTGAGCCTCTTACCTTTTACCCTTATTAGAGTCGTAGATCGCATTATATGCATAATGCTTATTTAGTTTTACAGGGTGAACGAAATTATAGTTTAACTTCGATATCTACACCTGCTGGTAAATCTAATCTACTCAACTCTTCAGTTGTCTGTTGAGTTGCTTCGTAAATATCGATAATGCGTTTGTGTGTTCTCATTTCAAAGTGTTCACGAGATTTTTTATCTACGTGAGGTGAACGCAATACACAATAGATACGTCTTTTTGTAGGTAAAGGAATTGGTCCTGCAACTTTAGCGTCTGTTCTTTTTGCTGTTTCTACGATTTTGTCAGCTGATACGTCAATTAATTTGTGATCGTATGCTTTTAAACAAACTCTGATTCTTTGTCCTGTTGCCATTTTTCTTTTTCCTTTATACTTCTATAACCCTACTGGTTATACTATTTTTACCTTTCGTAACCACATGGCGATAAACCACTCGGCTACGCGTGTAAAAAAATCTTATATCAAACAATTTCTGCTGTCAACACTGATTTTTTACGTTTGTATACTTTTCTTAATAATTTTTAAAATCCATTTCTGATTTTAATTTTATACACTGGAAATTCATCTCTATCTGTTACGTAGTGCGAATATTCAATGTCTGATTTTCGTTTTGCGTAGAATAAAGTTTTAATTGTTCCGTCTTTATCTGCGGTATTTAACGAATATCTGTAAAAATATTTGTCTGTATCGTTCAAAATCATAAACCACTGTGTTTTTAGCGGAAGTTTTCGAACAGTAATTTCGTTATTTTCATCAAAATCAGAAATCAAAATTAATTTTGGATTACCTAAAATATGTTTAATTTCCTTGTTATTCATTGGAATTTCAATAAAAGCTTTATTCTTTTTATGATAAATAATTTCAAAGAATTTGTCATCAAAAATATGGTATGTAATCAATCGCCCATGATACAAAAATTCATAATTTGAACCAGCTGGAGTGTAAACCTGACCTTTAGGAGAAACATATTCAGAATAACTTCCAGTGCCCTCAGAAACATATCTTGTAACCTCTAAAATATCTCTTTTCCAGTGATGTGGACGTTGATAATACCATTTGTTTGTAAAAAACGAATAGTAAATTAACTGACCGTCTGAAACTCCACCATAAACTTCATCAACAGGTCTAGCTATCGCAACTGATGTACACAAGAACAGAAATATAAAAATTATTTTGAAAATATTTTTAAACATGTTTTGACATAACCTTAATAAAATTGGCTATAGAGCGGTCATAAGTTGCTTCACCAGCTGCTGTAAAAAAGCACCCTGGGATTTCGCCATTTTCTCTATGCGAGCGAACACAATCACAACAAACACCTCTGTTTCTGCAAGTTGTGTAAGTACAAGAACAATCTAATTTATTTTCGTCTTTTTTGCATTCCATAAAAAACTCCTTTTATTATCTATTATTATATCAAAAGAAAACGATTATTATAAAATTTGTACTATTGTTTACAAATTTGTTCTTATACTAAACTTACAACCGCAATAATTTTGACGGTACAAATTCAATTCTCGCGAAATTTTATTCGTTTTTAAAAAGCCATCTTTTTTCTTAAAATCTATTGCCAAATATTCTAAATCGTATTTTTTAGAAATTTTTCCGCCAATTTCAGAAAGTAAGGCAAAATTTTTATGCGGACTTATTACAATTGAAGTCGTAAACTTACCAAAACCAAGTTCTTTTGCTTTCTGCGCAGTTTTTTCTAAGCGCATTTCAAAACAAATATCACAACGCTTTCCTCGCTCTGGCTCATCTTCAAAGCCAACAACTTTTTTAAAATAATCATCTGGACAATATTCATCAATAATTAGTTCGCATTTGTGATATTCACAAAGTGTTTTTTCTGCCTCTAAGCGTTTTTGATACTCAGTTTCTGGATAAATATTTGGGTTATAAAAGTAAACCACAGGTTCATAACCCATTTCGCGTAATTGCAAAATAGGATATGCAGAACAAATTCCGCAACAAGCATGAATTAAAACTTTATTATTTTGCATGTTTCTTTTCTTTTGCGCCAGCTTTAATTAAGGCTTCTTTTAATTCAAAATCTGTCATGGCACCAACTAAAGGTTCTTTTTGTCCTTCAATAAAAATAACTGGAGTTCCCTTAACATCTAGCGCGACAGCATCATCGATATCTTTTAAAATTTTCTTAGCTATTTCTGGCTTTTCAACGTCAGCTTTTAACTTATCCAAATCTAAACCTTGTTGAATAGCTATCATCCAGACATCATAATCTGTTAGAGGCTGGCGCAAATAAATTTCTGAAGCAAAACCCCAATAGTTACCTTGAAGTTCTGCAGCCTCTGCATATTTAGCCAAGGCACAAGCACCTTGATGGAAAGCAGTAGTTAAATATTTATTACATTCTTGGTCTAGCGGATAATTGCGGTGATGAACTTCTACATTATCCAATTCACTAATAACTTTATTTACAATAATGTTATAAACAGAGCAAATTGGACATCTGTAATCAGAAAAGATAGTGATTTTTACATCACCATGTTCAACACCTAAAATATTTCCTCGAACTTCATAAGGATTAACCTGTTTTTCTCTTAATTTTACAAAGTGTTGTATTGATTTAGTTTTTTTAACGTGTGGTGCAAATTTGTACGTAACTGTTGAATATGTCAAAAATCCGACAGCGCACAACATTACAGCAACAAATGCAATTAGGTATTTCTTTATTTTTAATGCAGAAAACAAATCCAAAACTGAATCTTTAAAAATCCTAACAAAACCACCTTTTGAATAGTCCATCGCAAATAAACCGATTATCAAATTCAAAACGTAAGTAAACGCGCATAAAATACATAATTTTTTAATTTGAAATAAGCTTATGCATAGCAAAATTATTGAAATTGTAAAAGAAATAATACCTAATGCTGAAATATATGAATAAGGATTTTTAAAGACTTCTAAAAATCTAAATAACCTATATTGAGAAAGTTTTTTAGATGACATTAATAATCCAATAAAGAAATACAAAAACATTCCCCAGAAAGCCAATGGCACACCTAAAAATTGCGAATCAACAGTTTTTGCAACTGAATCACAGTCAATAAATTTGTTTATTGAACAAAAGCTTGCTGGAGCGTTTGGAACGAAATTGGCATTATAATAAATTATTGCCAATTTAATTGTAGTTAAGAAGCCTATAAATGCTACAATTCCGATAGCAACTTTTTTCCAAATAGCAACCGTTCTACTTTCTTGATTTTCCATTTATAAACTCCTTTTATCTACTAAATTTCAGGTAAATCACCTTTTACAGATGCAATAACGTCGCAACCTAAGTTAAATGCTTTGTGCAAAGCTCTAAGCGCATCGTTTGCGACATCTGCATCAACAAGACAGCTAATTTTAACCTCACTTGTTGAAATCATTTTAATATTTATATTCAAGCTTGCCAATGTATCAAACATTGTAGCAGCAACCCCAGGTCTATCAACCATACCAGCACCAACAATTGAAACTTTTGCAATATTTTCATCAACATGAATTTTGTCCATGTTAATGGTATTACCTAATCTTTCAAACAATTCCATAGCTCTAGGTAAGTCTGATTTATTAATTGTAAAAGCAATATCATTAGTATTATTATGCAACCTTGCATAAGATTGAATAATTGTATCAACAGAAATATGTTCATCAGATAAAGTTGTAAACACTTTTGCAGCAACACCTGGTTCATCAGGAACGTCACATATTACGATTCTAACTTTTGACATATCTACAGCTACACCTGTAACTGGTCTGCATAATTCCATATCATTAACTTCCTTTATAAGTGTACCCATATTATCAAGATTGAAACTACTTCTAACCCTTATTGGCATATTAAATTGTTTAGCAGTTTCAACTGAACGTGGGTGTAAAACATTTGCACCAACACTTGCCAATTCTAACATTTCATCATAAGTTACAACGTCTAATTTTGAAGCGTTTGGAACAATTCTTGGGTCTGTTGTATAAACGCCCTCAACATCTGTATAAATATCACATCTTTCGGCATTCAAAGCAGCTGCAACTGCAACGGCAGAAGTATCTGAGCCACCTCTACCTAGTGTTGTGATTTCTCCATCAGGAGTTACACCTTGAAAACCAGCAACAACTATTATCTTACCCTCATCAAGGTATTTTCTTAACTTATCAGTTTTTATATCTATAATTCTGGCTTTATTATGAATGTTTTCAGTAATGATACCAATTTGCATCGCATTCATACTAACTGCATCATATCCCTGAGCTTGAATAGCCATTGATAGCAACGCAATTGACACACCCTCACCTGTTGATAAAAGCATATCCAACTCTCTTGATGATGGCACATCGCTAATATCTTTTGCCATTTTCATCAAATAATCAGTTGTATGCCCCATCGCAGATACAACGACAACAACGTCATTACCTAATTTTTTTTCGCGAATGACACAATTTGCTACATTTTTTATTTTATCTGTATCAGCGACTGAAGTTCCGCCGAATTTTTGTACTACAATATTTTTCATTTTTTCGCCATTGAACAATTTTATTATATAATAAATGTTTTCTTTAGCAAGTGAAATTAAACTAACTTAGTATACAATCAGCAACTTCTCTAAATGCTCCGTCACCGCCACAATTTTCAGTAATTTGAATACCGTCAATTTCTTTTATTTTTTTATTTGCATTAGGAACTGTAATTTTTGTTTGGACAAATTCTAAGCATAATTTGTCGTTAACATCATCGCCAATATACAAAATTTCGTCTAAATTCAAATTATTGCGAGAAATTATTTCCTTTAAGACCGTTAATTTATCTCTTATATCCATATGTATTTCTTTCAAATTGAATTTTTCAGCCAACAACTCAATAACTGGATTATTTTCACCAGAAATAAATCCAACCTGATAACCATTTTTTACTAATAATGAAACACCCATAATGTCTTTAAAACTAACTTTTCTAGAAATAGATTTATCAGCATTAATTATTACAGAATTATCCGTAAAAATTCCATCAAAATCTGAAATAATCATTTTTATAGTTTGTGGGATATTCATAGATTATACCCTTCTTAGTTTTTTTATAATAGGTAATTCGCTATCATACACTTTTTTTACACCGTCGCCTAAAATATCGTTCATTTGTCTTATATCCCTAACGACTCTAAATATACCACTACGTTCCAAGCTTGCTGCTTGGTCAGACCCCCACAAGGTTCTATCTGTTGTAATATGACGTTCTACAGCATTAGCACCCAACATTACAGATAAAATTGTAGGTAAAATACCTTTTTCGTGACCAGAGAACCCTATTGGACAGTTAAACATTTCCCTCAATGTTGTTATAACTCTTAAGTTAATTTCGTTATTAACAGTTGGATAAGTTGAGGTGCAGTGGTACAAAATTAAATTCTCTTCACCCAAAACATCTACTGCGTGCTTGATTTGTTCCATTGTACTCATGCCAGTAGCCAAGAAGATTGGTTTACCTGTTTTTCTAGTATATTTCAATAAATTATCATCTGTAAGTGACGCAGATGCAATTTTGTAGCAAGGAGGATTAAATTGTTCAATAAAATCTACAGAATCCTCGTCCCAACAAGAAGCGTACCAAATTATGCCTTTTCTCTTACAGTATTCATCAATTTCTTTATATTGCTCAAAACCGAATTCCAAACCACGTTTTAAGTCACCATTTGTTGAGCCAAAAACACTTTCGCGCTCTTTTTCTAATTCTTCTTTTGAATAAACTACATCAACCGTTCTTTTTTGAAATTTTACAGCATCACAGCCTGTTTCAACAGCCAAATCTATTAAATTTTTAGCTTGTGAAACACTACCGTTGTGGTTTATACCTATTTCAGCAGTAATAAAACAAGGAGAATTATCCCCAATAATTTTATTTGCTATCTTTACTGATTTTCTCATTCTCATACCTAAAGTTAATCTAAATATTTTTTATATAACCCAAATTCCTCTGTATTATATTGAGGATTTACATTTTCGTCTTCTTGTGGAATGTTGTTTTCTATCTGAATATCTTCATAAGCATCTTTATCTTTTGTATATAATTTATCTAGAGGCAATTGACTAGATAATTCTTTTTTTAACATTCCTACTTCTTCTACTTCGGATTCTCTTTTTAATTTTTCAGTATTTTCACTCAAATCTTTAATCAAGTTAATAGAGTCGTTTGTAACCCCAATCAACATTTTTTTACCGCCTAACTCAATAACATGCAATGATTTATTATTACCAATTTGAGTTGTTGAGCGAATAATTATTTTTGAATCGTCAACATCTTTATATTGTTTTTTAATTGTTTTATAACCAATAACATTAAGTTTTGCATAAATGATACCAGTAATGTATATTAATATAATTACAACACCTAAAGCAATCAAAACTGATATGTAATTGCTTTCTGTTGAACGTTTTAGCGCATACTTGATATTTGAAGTAAGACTCTCATCTGCAAAAACAGGTTGAGCCAATAACATCAAATTTAAAATTAACGCACTTGTTATTCCTTTTTTCATATAAACCTCTTGAAAATTTTATTGAATTTATAGCACTAATATAGTAACATAAAATAAAAAAATAAAAAGGTTTAGTAAAATGCTTTGGTATGCGATAAATTTATTCATCATATTCATTTTTCTTATGCTACTTTTGATTTCAAGAGAAGCAACAAAGAGATGGTCGAAAATGAACGACTATTTAGGCGTTGTAAACGACACCCTAAATTCTGTTAAATATGGTGACTTAAGCAAAAAGATTAAAACAATAAATCCAGAATCATACGAAAGCTTAAACGACAGTATTAATACACTTATTGATACATTAAAAGAAAAAGAAAAAGCCGTAACTCAACAACAAACAGAACTTATCCACCAAAATAAGTTTTTAGAAGCTATTCTTAACTCTTTATCAGATGGCCTTGTAATTATTGATGACAAACATAAGATTTTAAGAGCGACTCCAAAAATTTCACAATGGTTTGACTTAAAAGGTAAGGATATTTTAAGAAAGAATATTCTTGATTACGTGACTATCTCTGACGAAACACCTATTGAAAAACTGGAAAATACGGAAGTTTACATTAAAGGATATTCAGAGGACGTATTTGAGGCTACAACAATGAAACTTCAACTTGAAGATAGAAAAAAAAGATACGTTGTTATCATAAAAAACATCACCAACCAAAAAGAAATGGACAGATTAAAAGAAGATTTTGTGGCTACACTTACTCACGATTTGAAAGTGCCAATTATTGCAGAATCAAATATTTTGGACTTTTTACTAGAAGAAAAATTTGGACCAATCACAAACAAACAACAAGAAGCCATAAAAAATATTCAAGTTTCTAACCAAGAGCTTATTGAACTAGTTCAAATATTATTGGAAACATATAAGGTTAAAGACACTGGCGCGGTTTTGTATTTTGAAGAATTTGAAATCAATCCATTCTTAAAAGATATCGTTCAAGAAATGACTCCAATTGCAGAAAAAAGCGATATTAAGATAAAATATAAAGAATACGAAAATATAATAATTAATGCGGATAAATTACAGCTAAAACGTGTTATCAAAAATTTGATTCAAAATGCGATTTCGCACAGCGAATCTAGTAAAAATATTGATATTAATGTTGTCAAAACTAAAGATGAAATCTGCATTTCAATAAAAGACTACGGAAAAGGAATTTCTAAAGAAGATTTAGAAATGGTATTTAAAAAATATTATTCAACAGCAAAACGATTTCGCAAGATTGGTACAGGTTTAGGACTATATTTGGCACAACAAATTGTAAAATCGCATGGTGGTGAAATAACAGTTCAAAGCGAAGACGGCAAATACACAGAATTTTCAATACATTTGCCACAACAAATAAAACTTGAACAGATATAATTTTGTAGTATAATGAACTTGTTATGGTAGATATTGATAAACCCAAAGAGGTAAGTTTCGTATCAGAACTTGTATACAGATTATTTAGAGTTCTTGAAGCTATGATAGAAATTCGAAATGTGAACTATCCAAAGCTAGAAGAAAAAGTTATTTTTGCAATGTGGCATTCTGACCAATGCAGCTTGCACGGAATACCTTTTGAAAAGAGAAAGAATGTTAATATTTTAATCAGTAAATCAGGCGATGGAGAAGTAATTGCCAGAGTAGTTCAACGTTGGGGCTTTAGTACTGTTAGAGGTTCTAAAGACATCGGCGAACGTAAAAAAGGTGGCGTTCGTGCAACAATGGAAATGATTGAAAAAGTTAACGAGGGACAAAACGTTGCAATTATGGTTGACGGTCCAGCAGGTCCATTACACGAAATCAAAAACGGTGTAATAAAAGTTGCAAAACACACTGGCGGAGCTATTATTCCTATGGTTTGGTACTCACCTAACAAGTCCTTAGTAAAACTTCCAACTTGGGATAAATTTGAAATTCCATTAGGATTTACTAAGCTTGTAAACCTTTATGGTGAGCCAATTTACGTACCAGAAAATTCGACTCCAGAAGAAGATAAAGCCATAAAAGAAAAATTAAAACAGGCATTGTTTGAGCTAGAAAAACAAGCACCTGAAGCATTCAAAGAGGCATACAAAAAGAAAAAATGAAAAAAAGTTTAAACGTGATGGCAGTTCAAATGTCGTCCGTACTTGGGGATAAATCAAAAAACATTGAAAAAATTCAAACTTTAATAAGCAATAGCGTCAAATCAGACACAGATGTTATATTTTTGCCAGAAGTTTGGACTGTTGGTTGGGCTTGCAAATATTTTAAAGAATCAGCCGAAGACATCAGCGATAGCAACGTTATCAACGTATTATCTGAACTAGCAAAAAAACACAAGGTAAATATCATTGGTGGAAGTTTTATTTGTAAAAAGGGCGAAAAACTATACAACACTTGCCCTGTAATAAATAGACAAGGTGAACTTGTTGCAACTTACGATAAATGTCACTTGTTTTCATACTATGGAGATAACGAGGGAGCTTATATCACAGAGGGTTCAAATCCTGTACTCGTAAATATAGACGGCGTTAGAATAGGTTTGACAATCTGTTATGATATCAGATTTCCAGAACTTTATAGAGCATATACTCTTAAAGGCGTAGATTTAATGGTAAACATGGCGGCCTGGGGCTCAAAAAAAGAAATTCCATGGGTTACTATGACACATTCAAGAGCGGTTGAAAACCAATGTTATTTTGTAGCTCTAACTCAATCAGGCGCTATCGAAAACGGCGAGTTTAACCTTGGAAAATCAACTATAATCGATTACAAAGGTGATAACTTAGCTGAAATCACGTCTGGAGAGGGCGCAATTTTTGCGACAATAGATTTTGAAGAACAAAATGCTTTTAGAGCTAAATGCACAGTACTAAAAGATATTCACGAACAATATCAAGTTAAGGAGTTTTAAATATGAAAAAAATATTACTCTCATTTTTGACAATATTATTAATTTCACAAATCGCATACGCAAAAGAAAATTTAGGACTTTTCGATAAATCTATAAGAAAATCAGGAATACCGAAAGGTAGCATTTCTATTTCTGTTAGAGATTTAGAAACTGGTAAAATTGTAAAAGAGTTAAACGCAAAAACTCAAGTTTCACCAGCATCAACTCAAAAAGTTTTAACAGTTTTGCCATCTCTAAATACTTTGGGCGAGAATTACCAATTTGCAACAAGACTATATAAAGCTAAAAATGGTGATTATTACCTAGTTCTAGGAGCAGACCCATATTTAACAACAAAAGATTTGAAAAATTTACTTTCATACATAAAATTAGAAAAATGGGGTGAATTAAAAAATTTATACATTGATGATTCCATTTTAGATAACAAAACTTGGGGCGAAGGCTGGCAATGGGACGATGATTTAAACACACTTATGCCAAAATTCGGTTCATATAATATCGACGGAAATCTTTATACAGTTGTAGTAAAACCAACTAAAATTAACTATCCAGCAGATATTTTCACAGATGTATTCTACCCAACAACTTTTATAAACAAAACAAAAACAACTGCAAGTTCAACAAATATCAAACTTGAACGAGAAAACTATATTTCACCAGACGCTTTAACTGTAGATGGGGAAGTTGCAGAAGTAACAAAGGTAAAAGTTCCAGTAAACTACATTAAAAGATATTTTATTTTAAGACTTGATGATGCTCTTAGAGCAAATAAAATAAGCTACTATGGCAAATACCCAACGGGAAAACTTCCTGCGAATTCAACATTAATTGCGCAAATTTCACACCCTACGAGCTTGGCGGTTAATGATGCGCTAAAAAATAGTAATAACCTAGTTGCAGAAACAATTTTTAAAGTAGCTGGCGGGAAATACACTAATAGCACAGGTACACAAGCTTCTGCTATGGCTATGTTCAATAATTATTGCGCCAATACGCATTTAGATTGCACAAATATTCGTCTTACTGACGGTAGCGGTGTTTCTAAAAATAACCTTGTGACGGCTGATTTTATGAGCCAATACTTATATGTAACTCAAAATAAATTAGGCTACGAAAAAACTAAACACTTGCTTGCCACTCCAACAGAGGGAACTCTTAAAACAAGAATGTTTTACCTAAAAGATAAATTGTACGCAAAAACAGGAACACTTTCAAATATCAGCGGTATTACTGGCTACATCGACGCGAAAAGTGGCAAATCTTATGCTTTTGCAATTTATATAACAAGCGGTAATTCAAGTGAAGCATCAAAAAAAATGCTTGAAGAATTTCTAATCAGAGAAGCATATAACAATCTATAAACTGATTTATTAACAAAAATTTACGTTACTTTTAAATGTGTTTAAGCTAGAATACTAGAATAAACGAGAGGAATTTATGTTTAACGAAACGAAAACTCACGAAATTACTGTCGATACAGTTATTTTAACAATCAAAAATAACGCACTACAAGTTCTTTTAATCAAACGTGAAAAGGAACCTTTTATCGGCAAATGGGCTATCCCTGGTGGTTATGTTCGTATGTCAGAAAACCTAGAACAAGCCGCTGTTCGTATTTTAAAAGAAAAAACAAACGTAGATAACGTATATCTAGAACAACTTTACACATTTGGCGACCCACTTCGTCACCCTGACGCACGTGTTATCACTTGTGTATATTTTGCTCTTGTTAGATATGAAGATGTAAAAGTTGTTGCGTCTGATGATGTAGCTTGGTACCCAGTAGATGATATGCCAGCATTAGCATTCGACCACAAAGAAATTATTGACTACGCTCGCGATAGAACTCGTTTATCCTTGAGAACTTGCCCTGTTGCTTACCAATTATTAAAAGAAAAGTTTACTCTTACTGAAATGCAAAGAGTTTACGAAATTATTATGGGTAAACAGCTAGACAAACGTAATTTTAGAAAAAAAGTTCTTGGAACAGAAGGTCTTATTGAACTTGATGAATTTACAAAAGCTTCTTCTAAACGTCCAGCAAGACTTTATCAATACAAACAACTTTATACAGGTGCTTTAAAATCATTCTTTATTGCAAATAAAACGAAAGAGGAAATATAATGTTATTAAGCTTAGTATGGATTACTCAAATTGTAACTTCAATTTTATTAATCGCATTAGTACTATTACACTCACCAAAAGGAGATGGCATCGCTGCAATAGGTGGAGCTTCTCAAATGTTTTCATCACAAAAAAGTGCTGAAGAAGGTTTAAACAAGCTAACTTACATTGTATCAGCTATCTTTTTAGTTTGCACATTTTTATTAGGTTTCGGTCTAGTTTAATCCATTATAACTAGTTTACGATGATGAAAAAAAGATGGTACGAAAAAAATCCAGATTTGACTGAATTAATCAATTTTATTCAGTCACTTGATGTTGAAAAACAAAATATTATAGCACAACATCTTTTGCAAATATTGATAAACGAATGTGGAATAGATTTAGATAAAGAAATCTCCGCAATTTCTACAAAAAATTATTCTTATAACCGCTGGTATGACAAAAATTATGACATTTCAACAGCCTTAGAATTATTGAAAAATTTATCTGAAGTAAAACAACAATTTGTAGTGAAAAGAATAGTTACAGAGATAATAATGTCTTATACAAAAGAGGAAATTTAGGTATGAAAAACGTTTTAATTACAGGTGCTTCAAAAGGAATTGGTAAGGTTATTGCACAAACTTTATCGAAGGATTACAACGTTTTTACGACAGCAAGAACTGAAAAAGCGTTAAAAGAGCTTAATTTAGCAGGTTATTGCATTTGCGATTTTGAAAAATCAACAGATTTGGCAAAACTATCTGAATTTATAAAAAACAATAACATCGATATTTTAATCAATAATGCTGGGATTTACACATACAACCCTATTGAGAATATGGACTATACTCATATTTCAGAAATTTTTAAAGTAAATTCAATAGCACCAGCATACCTTATTTCAGCAGTAACTCCGTATATGAAATCTAAGAAATGGGGTAGAATTGTAAATATTGGTTCTATTAGCGGAGTTATGGGAGAAGCTTGTGCAAGTATGTATTCAGCAACGAAAGCTTCTTTGATAGGTATGACAAAAGCACTTGCACTAGAATTAGCGCAAGACAATATTACAGTAAACACCATTAACCCAGGGTGGGTAGATACCGAACTTGGCGAGCAATCTATTGAAGACTCTGAATTTAATAAAGATGAAATTATTGAATGTATTCCACAAAAAAGGTTTGTCGAACCAGTTGAAATTGCAAACCTTATCAAATACTTAATTTCAGACGAAGCAAAAGGGTTAACAGGTCAATCTATCAACCTTTGCGCAGGTTTAAGCGTAGGATTTTAGCTCCTATTTTATTGCAGGGAACGCGTAAATTTTACCCTCGTCACTTCTCCAACGCATATAACCAGTTTTGCCTAAATTGTTTTCAATTGCAGTTACAAGTGCCCAATTACCTTTTATAACTGTAAATTTAATCTTTTCTGGTTTTGTCAAAGTTTGCATAACCTGTGACTCGTCAGTACTTCCGCTATGCAAATCTTTAACAGATTTTGGCGCATCAGAGATTATAAACAAGCCATATTTTCTGCCATAAGTATTGTAGAAATTACGCCACAACATAAAGCGCAAATCTTCAGATTTTACCCAACCTTTTTTTAGAGGTTTTTTGCAGTAAATAATTTCTACCCAATCCTCTGTATAATCAGTAACTTGCGCATAAGCAAGTTCTTTTTGCTGAACAAATACTGAAAATATATCGTCTGCAGTACCTTTTGAACAGTTGAAAGAGTCATAATCCCAATTTGCACGATACAAAACAGTCGAATTTGTATCAGGTTTAGAATAAACTAGTATATTTTTCGGCATTTGATACATACCAATGGTGTATGATGAAATATCTTCAGTTGTTGCAGGCAAAATATTTGCATTTGCAGTCAAATTCAATATCAAAAATGCTGATAAAAATACTAGTATTCTTTTAAACATGTCTTATTACTCCCTAAATGAGATTTCGCTGTAAGCTTTTTGTAAACCTGTTTTTAAGGCACTCATTTGACTTTCGATAACTTCTTCAGTCAAAGTTGTTTTTTCATCTTGTAATTTTATTCTAAAAGCTAAACTTTTAAATCCCTCTTTGATATGTTCACCTTGGTAAACATCAAAAATTTCAGAGCCTTTAAATAGGTTATTTTGAATTGATTTTTTGATTACTTTTTGAATATCAGCGTATGTAATATCTTCAGGAATTACAAATGCGATATCTCTTTGAACCTCTGGGAATTGAGGCAAGTGTTTGAAGTGAGGAACACTTTCGTGAACGCAAGATAAAATTTCATCTAAATTAACTTCAAACAAGAACGCATCTTGATTCAATTTCATTTTATCTTTCAATAATGGGTGAATTTGTCCAAAATATCCGATATCCTTTGCTTGCTTACCTAACATAACAAGTTTTGCAGTTTTGTAAGGGTGCATATAGTTAACGTCTTCGCATGCTTTAATTTGAATTCTATTTTCTAAACCAAGACTTGCGAGTAATTTTTCAAAAACACCTTTTACTGTGTAGAAATCAGTTTTTTGAGTATGTTGCCATTTTGAATTTTCAATATCACCAGAAATTAAACCAGCCAAAACTCTTGTTTCAGTAACACCTGAATTTTTTTCTGTTGTTTCTTTGTCTTTCAAATAAGTTCTACCGATTTCATATACCCAGTAATTTTTTTGACCATTGTCATAATTACCTTTAAAACAGCTTAAAACGTTAGCAGCAAGATTTTGACGAAGCATTGAATATTCTTCACTTGCAGCATTTGCAACAGTTACAGCTTGTTCAGCATTATAAGTCATCATATATTGATCTAAAAGAGATTTACCAATTAGAGAAGTTGTTGCAATTTCGTTCAAACCGCAAGAACGCATTAAATTGTGGATTTTTGCGACTGTTTTTTCTTCAAGAGAAATTTCCGCAACTGTATTTTTTTCAGGTAATGTTGGTGGAACTTTATCATAACCGTAAATTCTTGAAATTTCCTCAATTAAATCAATTTCTCTGTAAACATCATCAACTCTGAAAGATGGAACTTCAACTTTAGCTGCAATTTCATTTTTGCCCAAAATAGTAAATCCTAATTTTTCAAGAATAGAAAGCACTTTGTCTGTTGAAATTTCAATGCCTAAAATTCTTTTAATTTCAGAGTATCTCAATGTAATAGGCTCAATAGCGTATTCATCAGAACCTGTTTGACAAACGCCATCAACTTTTGCATCAGCGTATTCAACAAGTAACTGCATAGCACGCATTAAAGCTTGTTTTACAGCGCCCATATCAATACCGCGTTCAAATCTAGCGCCAGCTTCTGAACGATAACCAACACTTCTTGCACTTCTTCTGTTTGCTGATGGTACAAAATAAGCAGCTTCTAAAGCTATATTTTTAGTATTGTCGTCAATTTCAGAGTTTTCGCCACCGAAAACACCACCTAAACAAACTGGTTTTTCTTTTGTTGCGATTAAAACACTATCATGAGTTAATTTTCTTTCAACACCGTCAAGAGTAACAAGTGTTTCGCCCTCATTTGCACGTCTAACGCAAAGATAATTGTCTAATTTATCTCTGTCAAAAGCATGAAGTGGAGTTCCCAACTCAAGTAAAACGTAGTTTGTAATATCAACTACATTGTTAATTGCACGAATGCCAGATGAAATCAATCGTTTTTGAATCCAATCTGGAGATTTTTTGATTTTAATACCGCTTAAAAGACCTAAAGAGTAAAATTTGCAAACATCTTCATCTTTAATTTCAACTTCAAAACCGTCGTTTCCGTATTCAACAGTTGCTTGAAGTGGAGAATATTTCAAGTGTCTATCAAAGATTGCGCACAATTCACGCGCAACACCAATAACAGACATTTGGTCGCCTCTATTTGCAGTAGGTGCAACATTTAAAATAATATCTTCTTCAAGATTTAAAACATCTTCTAAGTTTTTTCCGATTTCAACATCTTCAATAAATCTGTTTAAAATCAAGATTCCGTCTTCTTCTTGGTAATTTCTATCGCTCAAACCTAATTCATCAGCTGAACATAACATACCTTGGGATTCAACACCTCTAATAACAGCTGGAGTTAGAGTAAAGTGTTCGCCTGTTTTTCTGTCCAAAACTTCAGAACCAACTGACGCATAAGGGATAATTTGACCCTCTTGAATATTTTGTGCACCACAAACAACAGTTTTAACTTCTGAACCGATATTTACATCTACAAGGTGCAATTTATCAGCGTTTGGGTGATTGTTAATCTTTTCAATTCTTGCTGTAATAATTTTTTTGAATTCAGGTTTTAAATAATCAATACCTTCAACCTCTAAACCACTCATAGTAAGTTCATGAGCAATTTGTTTTTCGTCAATTCCATCTAAATCTACGAATTCTTTTAACCAATTAAGCGATACTTGCATTTTTTATATTCTCCTTAAATTCTTCTATTTTTTCCAAACTGTCACATTCGATGTAAATTCTAAGTAGCGGTTCTGTCCCACTTGGGCGAACCAAAATCCAACTGTTATCATCGAAATATAATTTTACACCGTCAATTTTGTTAACGCGTACGACTTTATATTTTCCTAATTCTTTTAAGTTTTCAGCTTTTTCAAGAGCAATTTTAACCTGTTCTTGATTTTCCAATCTTGAATCAATTCTATCATTGTAGAATTTAGCGCCAGCAAACTTATGCAAATCTTCTTCTAGTTGAACGAGTGTTTTATGCTCATACGCCATAGCTTCAAGAATTAATAAATTTGCTAAAATACCGTCTTTTTCTGGAATATGACCTTGAATAGAAAGTCCGCCAGAATCTTCGCCACCGATAATCGGATTGTATTTTCTCATCGCTTCGCCTACATGCTTGAATCCTACAGCGGTTTCAACAAGTTCAACGTTTAATTTTTTAGCCAAAATATCTAATAGTGAACTTGCCCCAACAGTCTTTACCAATGCACCTTTTAAACCTTTGTTTTTAGTCAAATGCATTAATAAAATTGCGATAATTTCGTTTGGTGTTACATAGTTTCCCTTTTCATCAATAACTCCAAATCTATCACCATCACCGTCATTTGCAAATCCAACCACATTGTGTGAAGTTTTAATTTTTTCGATAAGTTCTTGCATATATTGAGGTTTTGGTTCAGGCATACCGCCACCAAAATTTGGATCGTGCTTCATGTGTAAACTTTTGAATTTTATACCTTTATCTTTCAAAAGTTTGTCAAAATAACCAATTGTAGCAGAATATAAACCATCAAAGATAAAATCTGTTTTGTTATTTTTAATTTTGTCAAAATCTATTAAATTTTCTAAATGTTTGAAGTAATCCGCAGAAAAATCACAGTACTCAAATGCGCCACTCAAACTATTTTCAATAGATTGACCTAAGTTAGCAACAATTTCATCTGTAATTTCACTTGTTGCAGGACCAGCATAATCAGGGATAAACTTTAATCCTAAATATTCAGGCGGATTGTGACTTGCTGTAAACATAATCGCACAAGCGTTCAAATGTTTTGCACTGTACGCTAAAACTGGAGTTGGAACGACTTTTTTGCTATACAATACGTGAAAACCTTTTTGTACAAGGATATCAGCGCAAAGCTTTGAAAAAACATCTGCCATATTACGTGGGTCATACCCAACGATAATTTTTTTACTTAATCCAAAATTGTCAAAAACATACTTTGCTATTGCGTTTGACGCCAAAGTTACATTTTCAGAATTAAAGTCTTTTCCAACTACGGCTCTCCAGCCGTCTGTCCCAAATTTTATATTTGCCATTTCTTGTCCCTTTTAGTAAAATTATAAATAAAACAAGGAGAATTATCAATGAATTTTTTATCAGAAGTTACAAGAATTGCATACTTAGGACCAGGAGGGTCATATTGCGAAATGGCAAAAGACAAACTTCTTGATAAATACGACATTTATCCAATGGAAGAACCGTTGAATATGATTAGTCGAGTTATTGATTTTGTTGACGAAAACCCTAATACCGTAGGTGTTATACCAATTGAAAACTCAATTGAGGGTGCAGTTAGAGAATCTAGTGATTCATTAATTAAAACAAAAAATCCAAATATTAGAATTTTGTCAGAAATTGTAATTCCGATAAAACACTGTTTATTATCTAAGGTTACAGAATTATACTCAATTACAGGGGTAATTTCACATCCTCAAGCGCTTGCACAATGTCATAAGTTTATACAAAACAATTTACCACTAAATCTTGACATCGTAAGAGCGACGAGTACAGCTGAAGCGGCACGTTCGCTTGACGGATACAACTTAACATATTCTGCAATTGGTAGCCAAAAAACAGCACAATTGTATAATTTGAATATTATCTGTGAAAATATTAACGATGACCCATCAAATCAAACTCGTTTTGCACTAATTGGCGACTTAGATACACCAATTACAGGCAAAGACAAAACAAGTATTGCATTTTCTACTGAGAACGTTTCTGGTGCCTTGTTGGTAATCTTGAAGATATTTTCAAAATATAATTTAAACTTGTCATACATTGATTCAAGACCATCAAAAACAAAATTTGGACAATATACATTCTATGTTGATTTCGACGGACATATAAAAGATGAAGTCGTAAGACTAGCAACAGAAGAAATCAAAGCTCAATCAACTTTTTACCGCTTTATTGGCTCATATGAAAAGTATTCAGTTGTATAGTGCAGATTTTACTGCTAGTAAAACGAGGTGGAATATTAAATATCCACCTCGTTTTGTTTTATGAGTATTAAACTAATTACTAATTAGCAAAGCAAGTATTTACAGTAGAACTTGTAGGAATTTTGCTACGCTTGTTAATTTTTGGATATCTCAAATATGAACAAGCCATAGCATCAATCTTCGAAGTATTACTAGCATTTAGAAGTTTTACTTTACCATTAGCTTCTACTCTTAACAAGAATTTTGTAGGAGCTTTACAAGTAGATGCGTTATAACTGCAAGTTTCATTGTTCAAACGAGTTAAACGTTCCCCTATTCCTGAATTATCCGACCAATCAACCTTTTTCAAATACACAGTTATATCAGCATATTTTCCACTGTCATTGAAATGATCTTCAATGCTAAATACAATACCGTCTGGAGTTCCAAATTTAACTGTATTAGCACTAATAAGCGGTGCAGCAATTGTGTTTACGCGATTTGCAAAACTTACGGCGAATTTATTACTTGCACTTACATTAACATTTCGTAAAAATGGGAATTTTTGTCTTTGTTCAGCACTAATATTAGTATCTGCGAAACCTTTACCGATAACGGAAATTTCATTTTTAGTAAAATCAAACTCTGTTTCTTCTGGCATTGTACATTCACATGAGCTAGGATTCCAAGTTCCACCCTCAGAACGACATTGTAGACGATCAGCAACATTACAAGATAATCCAGGTAAGACGGTCGTGCCGCCATCTGGTCTTGGTAGCACAGCTCTACTTAAACAAGTACAATTAGCAGTCAAATAACCATTATCTCCATATTTTGCACTACAAGCTAGTTGATCTGCAGTAGAACAAGCTGTTTTATCTGTTTTTGAGTCTAAATCTAAATCTAATTCAAGATCCTTGTTCGTAAGATCTTCCCTACATTTTGTTGATAATTTTTCTTTTTGAGTTGCACAACTATTTCCAAAATCATCATTGTATGGTACAGTTGCTCTCTCCAATTCAACACAGTAAACCCTTTCATACATTTTTTCACAAGTTTGCGGTACTTGTGTAACCATTGATTTTATTGATTTTGTACTGTCAAAATTAAGAGCAATAACTTCTGAACTTGGGTACAAATCCTTATCAGAAAGTAATTCTTTAATTACTTTCTGAGTTGTCATATATGACTTTCTAAATAAAATCACATCTTTATCTGGCTTTGCCGCACTAACAGCAACTATTGATAATACGGCTAAAATACCAACAATACCAATAATTATCAGTGCCTCTGTCATAGTAAAAGCTTTTTTCATCATACTTTACCTCACTTTTATATATTTACCTATTTTATCTTTTTGTAGAACAATTCCGTGCAAAATGAATAAAAGCCATTGAGCACGGAATTAAATAAACTTATATTAATTAGCTTTTTGTAATAAATTTGCAGCATTCCCATCTGGAGTGATTTTTCCACTTGAATCAACCGTAAATCTGTAAGAAGTACCATTTTCTTTTAATCTAACGTCAATGAATGCGTTTTGCGATGCAGTAGCAAAGTTATCAGTTACAGTCCAATTGATTCCATCTTTTGTTTTGAATGAAACTACATTGTTTGAAGTTGTTTCTGGAGTTTCAACAAACATTGTACCAAAATTGTATGCAAACTTGTTAGCTGCGGTATATTTTGGATTAGATGCATTTGCAGGAAGATTTGTGTTCAAAAACACTTGATATCTGTCAATTTTTTGATATCCGTTGCTTGCACCATCTATGCCAGAGCCAGGTTCCATAACAGTGCCGTCTGGATTAACTGCATAAATACCGTTGATCATCGTACTACCTGTAATTTCATCAGGAATTGTATTTCCATTAGAAGAGCCTGAAGAAGATGAAGATGATGTAGATGAGGTAGATGTATTACCGCCAGAGCATTTACCACAGTTTTTACCCATAGTAGCAGATGTATCTACCCAGGTGCCTCCATTTGCAAGACAATCTTGTTTCATTTCAGCCATCGCAGCTGCATGACAAGCAAACTGAGCTTCAGATTGAGAAGAACAGTCACCACCAACACCACTACTACAAAAAGTATTCGTAAGACTTGCCCACGAAGACCCAGAAGCAGACGATGTTACAGTAGAAAGACAACTTGAACTTGGATCAAACTTTTTTTCATCTTGAAATTTATCTAAACTTATTGGTGTAAAAGCTGAAACTGTTGATTTTGAAGACATAAAACTAACAGCTAGAGGATATAAATCTTCATTATTTGCCAAACTTGCAACAGCTTCTGACAAACTTTTATATGCTTTTTGAAGCATAATCGCATCTTGATCTGGTTTTTTACTAACCAAGCTGACAATAGTAATTACTGCTATTATACCAATTACACCAATCATAACAAGTGTTTCAGTAAGAGTAAATCCAAACTTTTTCATATAACTCTCCTTTATTAAATCGTTAGTATTAATAATAGTTTTATTCCCTAATTATAACACATTTTAACAAACACTTGCAATATTTTCTTTTTTATATTAAAATATATTTACATATCATATGGATTGTAAAAAGTACACTATTTTTACCCATAAAACAATTTACCAACACTAGGAAAATTTTATGTTAAAAAAAACAGTAATAATCACTATCGCATTAGTGCTAGTATTCTGTCAACAAACACTAGCAGCCGAACTCTCAGAAAATGAAGTAAAAGCTATTATAGTAAAACATTCCGTTGAATTAGGCATTGAACCAGCTTTAGCTTTAAGTATTGCCAAAATGGAATCAAAATTCAAACACAACCTAAGAAGCCCTTATGGTGCAGTTGGAGTATTTCAATTGATGCCATCAACAGCTAAGACGTTAGGGGTAAATCCTTATTACCTTAGTGACAACATCAAGGGTGGTTTGATGTACTACAAAATGTTGTATAAAATGTTTGGCTCAACAGAACTAGCGCTTGCCGCATACAACGCAGGTCCTGTTGCAGTAAAACGTAATAAAAACATTAGTAAAGGGTTTGTAAACTCTATTATGGCTGATTACAACCACTACAAAAAACACCCTGATCAAGCCATGATTCAAGCCTCTAGAAAGGCTCCAAAAGTTCATACTCAACCAAAACCTGTTATTTCTACAAAACCATCAGTTAAAACAACCCCAACAACAAAAGGAAATTCTGCTGGTTTAAAACATACACTTGAGATGATTGACGTTTCTGCAACTAAAGCGGTTAAAGATTCGTTGATTTAACGAAATTACTAAAAGTTCTTTACGGCGCGGAGCTAAGCTCCGCGCCGTTCTTGTATCAAAATAGACAAATGATGTTATACCCAACTCTTGCAGAAGATTATGAAACAAGTTAAAAATGACATCTCATCACTAACCACTCACTATTAACAAATTTGCTTTTAACTTTTCTTTTTGTTATAATCGACTTGTAAGTGTTTATAGGGGTCATTATGAACAAATTTAAAGCGTTTACTTTAGTAGAAATACTTTTAGCTCTTGCTATTGTTGGTATTATTTCAGCTGTTACGGCAAATCAACTTCGAAAAATGCAAGTAAACAAAGTTTTTGTTAGTTTTAAAAACTGCTATTCAAGTATGGCTTCCACTATAAGGAACTTATATGATGATGAATTCAATTACCCTAAAATTTCAACAGGGGATTACAATAGTGAAACTGGGGAAATGGAGCTTTTAGGATTTGCAAACCATTATTATTCAAGTAGTTCAACAAGTCAACCTACAAGAAGTTCTACAAAATTTTCAATGTTGTTTATGAAAGACATGCTTGGTTCAAAAGCTACAAATAACTACGTCCTAGACTCAAGCAAACACGGTATACAATTTTCAGCTCCAAACGGTAGCGATTGGTTGGTTCAAGCTCCAAATCTAGATGAACCATCAGACGCTAATCAAGGATATATTTTAATTGTTTTTGATGCAAATGGAAAACAAGAAGGTCCAAATTGCCCTGTAAAAATGGATTTTGTTAATACTGGAGCAAGTCAACGAGTTGAAAGCGAAACATCTTGTACTAACCCAGATAGATTTAGATTTTATATAACAAAAAATGGTAAAATTTTACCAGACGAATCTGAGATTTATAACGGAACCGATTTAGAAACGTATATGTTTGATAACAATTTAATAGATAATGATAAATAACTATAAAAATCTATATTTAAAGGAAAGGAAAAAGAAAAAATGGAACAAAAAAATTTGGCTGAAATTGGTGTATTCGGAGGTTCAGGATTTTACAAGTTCTTGGATAACGTTGAAGAAGTAAAAGTTGAAACTCCTTACGGTATGCCTAGTGATAATCTTATGATTGGTCAAATCGGTAATCATAAAGTAGCATTCATGCCTAGACACGGAAGAAACCACACTATTCTTCCTCACTTAATTAACTACAGAGCTAACGTTTGGGCGATGAAACACATCGGTTGTACAAGAGTTATCTCTCCTTGTGCTTCTGGTAGCTTACAAAAACACATCAATCCAGGTGATTTCGTTATTTGCGATCAATTCGTTGATTGGACTGACGGCAGAAAATCAACATTCTTTGAAGGACCTGTTGTTCACCACCCATCTGCAGCAGATATGTACTGCCCTGAATTGAGAAAAATTGCTATTGATACTGCAAAACAATTAGGTATCAAGGTTCACGAAACAGGTACTATGGTTGTTATTAATGGACCTAGATTCTCTACAACTGCTGAATCTAAATTCTTCACTAACCAAGGTTGGGATACTATCGGTATGACAGCTTTCCCTGAAAACTACCTTGTTAAAGAAATGGATATGTGTCCATTAAACATCTGCTTAATCACTGACCACGACTGTGGACTAGTTGGCGATGTACCTCCAGTTTCTCACCACGAAGTTTGCAGAGTATTTGATGAAAATATTGAAAAAGTTAAAAACTTGTTATTCAGAGTTATTGAATCTATTCCTGCAACTAGAGAACACTGCGATTGCGCTAATACTTTTAAAAACTCTCAAATGTAGTTTTATTTGAACACTTGAACGGCGAAAAGTTTATACAAACTTTTCGCCGTCATATATAAGGATTTTATTATGATTTTAAAAGCAATAAATAATCTATTTTACTTTTACTATATTCTAATCATTATTAGAATATTCTTAACTTGGATTCCAACTATAGATTGGGACGCTCAACCTATAAAAGCAATAAGATTGTCTACTGATTGGTATTTGGATATCTTTAGAAGAATTATCCCTCCTTTTGGTGGTTTGGATTTTTCTCCTATCATCGCAATCATCGCACTTCAAATATTTCAAATCATTATTACTAGTTTTTTAGGTAGTATTTTTTAATAGGTTTATCAAAAAATGCGCGGACAAAAGTCCGCGCATTTTTTATATAAAAAAGTTTTATCTAACTTGCGCCCATTTTAATGCTTTTTGAATAATCTCATCATTCGTAATATCTGCACCAGTAGCTTTATAAGAATTTATATAATTTATAGCTTCTTGTTTTTTATCAAGCCCCACGCATACAGTTATCAAGTTGCGTAAATACATTTTATTATTTGGTGCATAACCAAAAGCATGTTGAAAATACTTATAAGCGCTAACGTCATCATTCTTTTTAATGTATGACATACCTATCATATTGTTTAACTGAGCTAAAGTTTGTGTGCTATTTGAGTTTTCAATAGCAAATCGGTAATACTTTATAGCGGTATCGTATTTTTCAGAATTATAATAGCACTCCGCCATTGATTGATAAATATCAGGGTTTTTAGGTTCTAAAGTTAGAGCTTTTTTATAAGCATCTAAAGCTTCATTTTTTCTTCCATTATCATAATATGTCTTACCAAGAATTACCCAACTTAAAGCCTTTTGAGGTGTAGCTTTTACATATTTTTGTGCCTCTTTTATCTTTTTAGAAGCATAACCTGCAGTTTCTCTTTGAATAATTTCGTCATTATTAGAATACATAATTTTTATGGTATTAATATCACGATGAGTCAAAACACCCTTTGAATTTGTTGAAAATGCATACATAATATCCTTTTCATTTGGACTATGTCCAATAATACCCAAGGCATGACCTAATTCGTGCATCAAAACAGTATAAATTTCATAATTTGAAACCTTCCTCTTTGTGTTAGGTTTTACTGAAAGCAAACGAATTCTAGAAGAAGATAACTCGTTTTTATCAGAAAAGACATTATTAGTATTACCAGCCATATAATTTTCATGACTTATATCGTTGCTATCAAATTTGTCTACAACTTCAATTATTATATCAGCATTATTAGCTGGGGCTAATACAAAATTAATAAAGCCGTCAAAAACTTTATTATATTCACTCAAAGCATCATACATAGCATCTCTGTATGGATTATTTGAAACATAAACCTTTATTGTACTTTTATTCCAACGAACTAGATTTCCAGAAGAATCTACAGCATAAACTAAATAATTATTTGAACCGTCTGCGATTTGTTTTTTTTCTGCACGTCTTTCATCTTTTTCAGGTATAACACCATCATTGGCTAATTTTCGGTTAGCCTCAAGCATTTTTGTTTGATCTTCAGGTGAAAGTTGTTCAAATGAATATTCAGGTTTAGTTGGCCAGTGTTTATAATTTAATTTATAGTAATTATAATAGTTTGAAATTCCAATTATTATAAGTAACACTACCAATATCAAAATTTGATTTAATTGTTTATTTTTCATAAAAAATCCTAAAATTATAAATTGGAAAAAGGCATAAACTCAATGTTCATGCCTTATTATTTTTAAGTTTCAACATACTCTCTTAATCGTTTACTTCTATTTGGGTGTCTTAATTTTCTCAACGCCTTAGCTTCAATTTGTCTAATACGTTCACGAGTTACACCAAACAATTGACCAACTTCTTCCAAAGTTCTTTGACGTCCGTCATCCATACCGAAACGAAGTCTTAAAACATCTCTTTCTCTTGGCGATAAAGTACATAAAACTTCTGCCAAATCTTCACGTAACAAGTCTGAAGCAACCGTTTTAATAGGTGCATCAGCTTCTTTATCTTCAATAAAATCACCTAAACGAGAATCTTCTTCCTTACCAATTGGAGTTTCCAATGATAACGGTTCTTGTGCAATTTTAATAATTTCTCTCAATTTAGAAATAGAAACATTCATTTCCATAGCCAATTCTTCTTCAGTTGGCTTTCTTGAAAATTCTTGTGCCAGACGACGAGTAACTTTTTTAAGTTTATTGATTGTTTCAACCATGTGAACTGGAATACGGATTGTTCTAGCTTGGTCTGCAATAGCTCTTGTGATTGCTTGTCTAATCCACCAAGTAGCATAAGTTGAGAATTTAAACCCTCTTTCGTGGTCAAATTTTTCAGCTGCTCTGATTAAACCCAAATTACCTTCTTGAATTAAATCCAAGAACAACATTCCACGTCCAACGTATTTTTTAGCGATACTTACAACCAAACGCAAGTTAGCTTGAACTAATTTTCTTTTAGCCATAGCTCCTGGAGTACCGCCTTGAATAATAGCTCTTGCAAGTTCAATTTCTTCATTTGCTGACAACAATTTAATACGTCCGATTTCACGTAAATACAAACGAACAGGATCATCAACAGCAACCCCTTTTGGAACTTCCAAATCATCAGCTTTTTCTTCAACTTGTGAATCAATCATATAAACATCGTCATAATTTGTTTTACCGTCAATTTTGCCAGCAGAAACAATATCTTCAATGTTGTCTGTACTCATTTCAACGTTTAAATAAGATTCGTCTTGAGCACTTTCGTCAACGTCTGCGCCATCAGCATCAATGTCTAAAATATCTAGATTTTCATCTTCCATTATGTTAACAACTGAACTTGATTGTCTTTTCTTTGTCATTTAATTTCTCCAGTTTTTAGTTTATTTAATTTATCTCTGAGTTGCATTTGTACTTTTAATGCCTCAGTTTCATCATCATTTGCTTGTTCGTATAATTGTTTTAGTTGTTTTTTTTCTTCATTAAATCTACACGATTCCAACTTTTCTATGTTTTCTTGAATAATTGAATTAAATTCTTTTTCATTTAATCCTGTAAATGAGTCTGAAATACAGATTAAATCTGTGATTAATTCTTGCACTTGGTTGTCATTTACAAATTCAACGTATAACATGTCCGTTAATTCACTAACATTATTTACGGTATTTGTTAATTTGTCAATTGTATCTTTTACAATTATTAATGTTTTATTTGTAAAATTTACACTTTTTATTTTTTCTGAAATTTCACCCATCGAAAATGGGCTACTCTTTATTAAATACAAACTGAGTAGGTTTTTTTGCGCAATTTCCTCTATAGATGAAGAAATTGTTACATTAGAAGTTGTCAAATCAGGGGTTAAAAAGTCCATATTATCCGCCTTTTTAACTTCTTTTTGTAACGCATTTTCATCAACATTTAATGCTGTTGCCACTATCTTTACGTATTCTGATTGTATGATTGGGTTTTGAACTTCATTTAGTATCGGCAAAATTTCTTTAATCAATTCTGACTTTTCTTGAGGAGTTGCAACATCATTTTTTTTCTTTAAAACTTGATTTAACTGAAAATCCAACAACAAAGGTGCATTGTCGACATAAGATTTAAAAGCCTCTGCCCCAGCTGAGCGAATAAATTCATCTGGATCCTTGCCCTCTGGCGGTGCAACAACTCTGATTTCACAAGAATATTTATCTTCGTTTGTCGCAATATGAGATTCATCAAATTGTTTTATATTACCTAAACCTTGAAACGCTGTTTTAATAAGTTCTCCACCACGCTTTGTAGCATTTTGTCCAGCTAAATCTGTGTCAAATGACAAATAAATTCTTCTATTTTTTGTGTATTTAGACAACAATTTTACGTGTTCCAAAGTCAAAGATGTTCCGCAAGATGCTACCGCGTTCTTAATCCCGTGAGCTTGAGCAGAAATAACGTCAAAATAGCCCTCCATGATAACAACTGCATCTTCTTGTTTTATCGCTTCTTTTGCTGAATACAAACCATATAGAATACGACTTTTGTTATAAATTGGAGAATCAGAAGAATTCAAATATTTTGGATTTTGTTCTGCCTCAATTGCTCTTGCACCAAATGCAATAAAATCACCATTTTCAGCTTGAATTGGAATAATAATTCTGTTTCTAAATCTATCAACGTAAGAACCCTGTGAGGTTTTCAAGATTAATCCAGCTTCTAGCAATATTTTTTCATCGTATTCTTTTTTTAAGCGCTTATATAGTTCACTTGGTTCTTTCAAAGCCAATCCTAAAGAATAATTTGAAATAACAGCAGGCGTAATATCCCTATTTGCAAGATATTTTACTGCAACATTGTCAGCAGGTGAATTTAACAAAACATCTTGGTAAAACATCACGGCTTTTTTGCAAGCCTCCAGCATCAACTTTCTATCTTCTTTGTGTTTTCCATCGGTTTGCTTAAATTCTGGGAGTTCAATATTATACTTTTCTGCCAAATATCTTATTGTTTGAACATAATCCCAGTTATGGATTTTCATTAAAAAAGTAATGCCATCTCCACCAGCACCACAACCAAAACATTTAAAAATTCCTCTTTCTGGATTTACAGAAAAAGACGGCGTTTTTTCACCATGAAATGGACACAAGCCCCAATAATTTGAGCCTTTTTTCTTTAATACAACTTCTTCAGACACGATATCAAGAATATCCATCTGATTTTTTATTTGCATTACTGCTTCTTCATACGCCGATACCATAATAATATTGTAGCATTAATATAAAATCATGTTATAATCATTTTATGGAAAATTACTTTATAGACACACACTCTCACATTGATATGATTGAAGACGTATCAATTGAAGATATTATAACAAAATCAACTCAAGCAGGCGTAAAAAAATTTATAATACCATCTGCAGATGAAAAATCTTTTGATGGAATTTTGAAGATTTGCGAAAAATTTGAAAATGTTTTTTGTATGCTTGGAGTTTTTCCAGAAGAAGCTAAAACTTGGACAGATAAAACCGAAGAAAATATCAAGAATTTGGCTCAAAATAATAAAAAAGTTGTCGGAATTGGAGAAATCGGACTTGATTACTACTGGGATACAAGTTTTTGTGAACTTCAAAAAGAAATTTTTATAAAACAAATAAAATTGGCAAATGAATTAAATTTACCGATTGATGTTCACGATAGAGAAGCTCACAAAGATACTTTCGATATTTTAAAAGAACACAATAAAGGCTCTGATGTAATTTTACACTGCTTTTCAGGTAGCGTTGAATTTGCAAAAGAATGTGTAAAACAAGGTTGGTACCTTTCCTTAGGTGGAGTTGTAACTTTCAAGAATGCTAAAAAAATGAAAGACGTCGCAACAGAAATTTCACTTGACCATTTAATGCTTGAAACAGATGCTCCATACCTTGCACCAGTGCCATTTAGAGGCAAGACAAATGAACCTTGCTATGTTCCATACATAGCTCAAGAAATAGCCAATTTAAAGGGCTGTACCGTAGAAGAAGTTGCAAAATTTACAACTCAAAATGCAGAAAAGGTATTTGGAATTTGAAAAAAGAACGTTTAGACAAATACTTAGTAGACCTAGGTTACTTTGAAAATAAAAGCAAAGCGGCAGCGTCAATACTTGCTGGTGACGTTTTAATTAATGATGAAAGAATTACAAAGGCTGGATATCAAATAGGAATAGAAAAAGAATACGATATTCGCGTAAAATCTATGCCTTACGTTTCAAGAGGTGGATTTAAGTTAGAAAAAGCTTTAAAAACTTTTGATGTAGTCGTAAAAGATAGAATTTGTCTAGATGCTGGCGCTTCTACTGGAGGATTTACAGATTGCCTACTTCAAAATGGCGCAAAATTCGTTTACGCAGTAGATGTTGGCTATGGCCAACTTGATTGGAAAATCAGAAGTGACGAACGTGTTAAAACGATAGAAAAAACAAACCTAAAAATTTGTTCACTAGGAGACATCTATGCAGAAAATGAACCAATTGCAGACCTATTAGTTTGTGATGTTTCGTTCATTTCGTTAGAAAAAGTTTTACCTAATTTTCAAAAACTTTTGACTGATAAACAAGAACTCATCTGCCTTATAAAACCTCAATTTGAAGCTGGCAAGGAACTTGTTGAAAAAGGTGGAGTAATCAAAAACAAGAACACACATTACTGCGTTATTGAAAACGTCATAAATTGTGCAAAATCACTTGATTATAAGATTTTAAACTTAACGCATTCAGCAATAAAAGGTCCTTGCGGAAATATTGAATACTTAATTCACATATCAAATGATGATAGAGCTGAAATTAGCCCAAATATCAAAGAAATTGTAGATACCGCATTTACGGAGTTAAATCCACAACCTCCTCACCAAACATAAGGTTTTTACCAATAGCCTGTTCTAAAGAGGCTTTTGCAGAATTAAATTGATATAAAGCTTTGTAATAAGTCACTTGTGCATTTTGATAAGCAACTTGCGCATCTTTTAACTCTGTTGGATTACCCTCACCGACTTTATATCTTCCAAATGAAATGTCATAGTTTTCTTTTGCTTGTTTCATACCCAAAAACGCTACAGGAATTTGATTTTTCTTTTCAACAAGAGCGAAATAAGCTTTTTGAATTTCTAAGATAATGTTATTTTCAGTATTCGTAGAAGTCGCCATTTCTTTTGAGTATAACGCACGCGCTTCTTTAATTTGATTATTGATGTTCATAACATTAACCGTTGGAAAATCTAAATAACCACCAACAGCATAACCCCAGTTAGAAGTAGGTTCGCTACCACCTACTGCAACATTTCCTTGGAAAGTTATTTTAGGGAAGTATGATTTCTTAGATAATTGCAACGATTGATGAGCTGTTTCAACTTTTAATTTAGCCATTTTTAAATCAGGTCTTGATTCTTCAGCAATTTTAATAGCTTCATCTAAAGTTATATCACAATTTGCATATTTCAAACGTTCCTGAACATTGAATTTAGTGATATATGGCATACCCATAACGTTATTCAAGTTTGCAATTGCAACATCTAAATTATTTCTTGATTGAATCAATTTCAATTTTGCATCACTCAAATTAACCTCAGCAATTGTCACATCTACTTTTGGTTTCATACCAATTTCATAGAAAGCTTTTGCTTGATTATAGAACAATTCAAATTTGGCAACGTTATCTTCATTAACTTTTAAATTGTCATAAGCATATAAAAGTGCATAATAATTATCTTTTGTTATCTTGATAACATCATTAACAACGCTAGTCAAAGCTTCTTGTGCTGTTTTATATCCTAATTTTTTGATAGTAACTTGATTTTGAGTAACCCCAAAGTCATAAATCATTTGAGTCAGAGAAATTTGACCTAAAATGTAGTATGTATAAGTAGCATCAGAAGCTCCAATCGCATCAGAGAACAATAGATTTCTATTTTTTGAACCATTTGTTGTCCAGTTCAAATTAGGAAAATAACTTGACCAAGCTTGCTTAATTCTAGCATCTGAAGCTGAAATTTCTTCAATTGCTTCACGAATTCTAGGGTTATTACCCAGAGCATATTTAATGCAATCTTCTAATGTCAAATCGATTGTCTTTTCAACAGAACCCTCAATAACCTTTGTTTCATCTGCTTTTTGAATATCTTCAACCAAAGGAGCAATATTTTCTGCATCTGGGTAATCTGCTGGATTAATTTTATTTCCAATATCCTTGTTATTAGTCTTTGGAGTAACACCAAAAGCAGTATCAATTGGACCCTCTGGCATTGTAGCAACACTATCATCAGCAAACGCCATATTTGCCGACATTAAAAATGATATCAAAATTAACGAAATGATTTTATTTTTCATCTTTATTACCTGATTTTCTGTCTTTTATCGAAACCAAAAGTTGATGCAAGAATTTTTTAACTTCATCTAAAACTTTTTTCACCTTGCTATCATCTTTTAACAACACTTTTGAATTACGTTTCATTGCTTGAATACAAACGAAGAACGCTGGAACTAGCATAGTACCAATAAATGCTACAGCCATCATACCGCCAAATACTGTCATACCTACAGAGTGACGGCTCACAGCACCTGCACCAAAGGCAAATACCAATGGTAATACACCCAAGATAAACGCAATATTTGTCATCATTACAGCTCTAAATCTCAATTTAGCAGCCTCCATAGCAGCAGCAATTGCATCTCCGCCATTTCGTTCGTAGGCTTCTTTCGCAAACTCAATAATCAAAATGGCTTGCTTTGTACTCAAACCGATTAACATAATCAAACCGATTTGGCAGTACAAGTCTAAGGAATAGCCCGAAACATATTGAGCAAACAAAGCACCCATCAACGAAACTGGCGCAATCATCATTACGGCAATTGGCAGAGTCCAACTTTCATACAATGCAACCAAGAACAAGTATACAAACGTTAATGATAAAATTAAGATAACAACAATTTGACCTGTTGACTCTTGTTCTTGCAACGAACTACCAGACCAAGCAAAGCCCATATCTCGTGGTAAAATTTCATCTGAAACCTTTGCCATTTCTTTCATAGCTTGACCAGAAGAAACACTTCCCGCACCTTGACCATTGATAGTTACTGCGTTATACATATTAAATCTTGTTAAACTGTAAGGTCCAACAATCGGTTCAAACTTAACCATTGAAGACAATGGAACCATTTTACCCTCTGTGTTTTTAATGAACAAGCGTCTTAAATCGCCCTCTTTAGAACGAAAATCAGCATCAGCCTGAACCATAACACGGTATACACGTCCAAATTTATTAAAGTCATTTACGTAAGTTTGACCATAAATAGAAGCCATTGTTGTATACAATTCACTGATTGAAACTTTTTGAGCCATAGCTTGTTCTTCATCAACTTTTACAATAATTTGTGGCAAAGTTGCAGTGTATGTTGTAAATACTGAAGTCAAACTCTTGTTAGCATTTGCAGCTGCAATAAGTTTTTGAGCTTCTTCATACAATTCTTGAGGGCTTCTGTCACCTTTATCTAGCAATTGATACTCAAAGCCACCAAAGTTACCCATGCCTGGGATTGGAGTTGGAGAGAAAGCTACAACACGCGCTGCAGGGTAATTAGAGAACTGAGCCCTAATTTGTCCAATAATAGCGTCCATTTGTTGAGATGGTTTTCTACGTTCACCCCAAGGTTTCAATTGAGCAATAATAAATGCTGTGTTTTCACCAGAAAAACCGATGATGTTAATTGTTTGTCGGACACCATCAATAACTTTTATTCTATCTTCGATTTGCACCGCAATTTGTTTTGTTCTAACTGTAGAAACACCGTCTGGCAATTGAACTTGAACCATTACAGCACCTTTATCTTCAGTAGGGATAAAGCCTGTAGGGATTACAAAACCCATAATAGAAGCGAACAACACAATTATTCCCAATGTAATCATTGTTCTTTTTGGTGAATTTACGAAGTATTTAACACTTTCTAAATATTTATCTCTAACCTTGTTAAACCAAGTATTAAACTTTTCAATAATTGGAATAACTTTTTCACCATTATTATTTTCTTTTAAAATTGTTGTACACAAGGCAGGAGTCAATGACAAGGCTACAATTGTTGATAAACCCATAGAGCAAGCAATACAAACAGCAAATTGTTGATACATTTTACCGTTTACCCCAGGCATAAAGCATACAGGAACAAATACGGCCATCAATACCAACGAAGTTGCAATAACCGCACTTGTAACCTCATACATTGTAATAATAGTTGCCTCACGCGCAGACTTACCGTCCTGAATATGTCGCTGTGCGTTTTCCAGTACTACAATCGCGTCATCTACTACCAGACCTACAGCCAGTACTAAACCGAACAACATTAACAAGTTTATTGAAAATCCTAGCATTGCAACGAAAATAAATACACCGATTAACGATACTGGGATAGCACACAATGGAATAAATGCGGCACGTTTTGAACCTAAGAAGAAATATGTAACCAAAGCTACAAGTAAAATAGCCAAGCCGATTGCGTTTTCTACCTCTTTAATAGATTCTTGTACGAATTCTGTTTCATCGTGTTCTATGTGATATTCCAAACCTTTAGGGAAGCCTTTACTCAATTCTTCCATACGTTTAGCACATTTTTTAGCCAAATCAATTGAGTTTGCTTCTGGGAGTTGTCTTATAACGATAAGTGATGAACGTTTACCACCGATGAAAGAGTCACCCCAGTAAGATTCAGCACCTAATTCAACTCTTGCAATATCTTTCAATTTTACATTTGAACCATCTGGATTTGAATAAACTACGATATTTTCGAATTCACTAGCAGAAGTTAAACGACCTTTTGTTCTAAGCGTAAATTTAACGTCATGTGGGTCTTTAAGAGGTTCAGCACCCAAGTCACCAACTGCAACCTGCGTGTTCTGCGCCATAATCGCGTTCTTAACCTCGGTCGCAGAAATTTTGTAGTTAGCCATTTTTACAGGATCTAACCATATACGCATTGAATATTCAGCAGCACCATATACGTTAACACTTGAAACACCTTTAATACGAGCTAATTCATCTTTAATATAAATAGATGCATAGTTTGTAATATATAATGTGTCAAATGCGTTTGTCGGTGAATTTACAGCAATCATCAAAATACCAGGACCACCTGTTCTTTTTCTTACTGTCAAACCATAATTTCTAACATCACTCGGCAAACGTGGAGTTACCAATTGCAAACGGTTGTTTACGTTAATTACAGCCATATCTGGGTCAGTACCAACCTCAAAATATACGCTTAATTCATAAGAACCATTTTGAGAAGTTGAAGTCATATAAATCATATCTTCAACCCCGTTCAATTGAGCTTCAATAGGAGCCGCAATTGTATCTCTAACTACGTCAGCACTTGCACCTGTATATGTCGCACTTACTACAACTTGTGGAGGTGTAATTGACGGATAATCTTCTAATGGCAAACCAGCCATCATAATTAAACCTGCCAAAACGATTGTAAGTGAAATTACAATCGCAAATTTTGGTCTTTTAATAAATAAATTTATACCTTTTTCGTTATTATTCTCAGCCATTTAAGACACCTAACTAATTAGTTCCTTCTTGTTCTTGTTTTTCTTCTTTAGCTTTAGCTTCCTTTGTTGCAGATTCATCAATTGCTTTAATTTCTTCTGCTGATAATTCTCTAACAGGTCTTGATGGGATTACACCTTGAATACCTAATACAATAACCTTGTCGCCAGCTTTAAGTCCTGATTTTACAACCCAATCTTTACCGTCTTGTCCAAATGTTTCAATTTTTTGGATTTGAGGAAGTCCTTTTTCATCAATTTTATATACATATTTGTATTGAGGGTTTTCCATTACCGCAATTTGTGGAACAACTGGTACATTTTCCTTTTCTTTTGAATAAATATATACTGTTGAATAGTTTCCGTTGATTAACAAGCCTTTTGGGTTAGGAAATGTTGCTCTCATAAGGATAGATCCTGTTGTTGGGTCAACATTGTTATCATGGAAGTTTTGTTCACCACTAAATTCATATTTTGCACCGTTAGAGAAGTACAAATCTACTTGACGATTTACATAAGCAGTTTTGTCTATTCTCAAAAGTTCAGTATAGTTTTTAGCATCAAGTGGAAATGTAATGTAAATTGGATCAACACTGTTTAAAGTAGTTAACGCACCAGATTGAGGTGTTACGTAGTTACCCACTGTAATTTTAATCATACCAACTTGCCCATCTACAGGCGCTTTAACCTTTGTGTAAGACAAATTACGCAAAGCATCTTGGTAAGCTGATTGATACAAATTTACTTGTGCTCTATATGAATCTCTTTGTGATAATGTTTGGTCATATTGAGATTTAGAAATATAATCTAATTTTACAAGTTCTTTTGCTCTTATTAATTGTTTTTCATAGTATTTTAATTGAGCTTGAGCATTGTCTAAATTAGCTTTTGCTCTATTTACTGCAAGTTGATATTCTTGAGGCTCGATTTCAAACAAAACTTGACCTTTTTTTACAACATCACCCTCTTTGAAGTACGATTTTGTTAAATAACCGCTAATTCTTGCAACAACATCAATTCTTGACACAGATTGAATTCTTCCTGGAGCTTCAAATTTTTTGATAACATCACGTGTTTCAATAGCTTGAATAGTAACCCCTGGGACATTACCTTTTTTCATACGTTGAGCGGTTTGCCAACCTTGAAATTGGTATGTCAAAAATCTTGCCAATACTGCAATAACAAATATACCTAATGTAATAATAATCGCCTTTTTCATAACCTATCCCCATAATATATTATTCTATATTATAGGATAAAAATAATCTATAAAATTGGCATGCTCACATACTTTCGTAATCTTTGTAACATTTGAAACAAAACTACATATAATATGCAAAAAAGGCGGACTCTTTATTGAATAAAGAGTCCGCCTTACTTTAATTTTTATTATTCTTTAGAAGCTGAAGCTTCTTCAGTTTTTTCTTCTTTTGCAGGTTCTTCGCCTTTTTTAGAGAAGAACATTTTTCCGTCTTTCATATCAAGAACAATTGTGTCGCCCTCGTGGTATTTACCTGTAAGAATTTCTTCTGCCAAAGTATCTTCTACTTTACGTTGAATTAATCTTCTTAATGGTCTTGCACCATAAGCTTCGTTATATCCGTCAGTTGCCATAAAGTCTTTAACTTCATTAGTAACTTCCATTTTCAATCCTCTTTCATCAAGACGTTTGAACAAGTCTTTCATCATCAAATCAACGATTTGTCTAATTTCTTCCTTGCTCAAATGAGAGAACACGATGATATCATCAATACGGTTAATAAATTCAGGTCTGAAAGCTTTTTTCATTTCTTCATTTACTGTATCTTTTAATTTTTCGTATTTATCTTTCTTTTCATCTTCAGCAGTTGAGAAACCAAGTTTAGATTGAGTTGCAATCATGCTTGCCCCAACGTTTGATGTCATGATGATGATTGTATTTTTAAAGTTTACATGTCTACCTTTAGAATCAGTTAAACGACCGTCATCTAAAATTTGTAACATGATATTGAATACATCTGGGTGAGCTTTTTCAATTTCATCAAATAAAACAACAGAGTAAGGTTTCTTTCTAATTGTTTCAGTTAAGCTACCGCCATCATCATAACCAACGTATCCTGGAGGAGAACCGATAAGTTTAGAAGTCGAATGTTTTTCCATAAATTCTGACATATCAACTCTAACCATATTGTCTTCTGAACCAAATACGGCTTCTGATAAAGCTTTTGCAAGTTCTGTTTTACCAACACCAGTAGGACCGCAGAAAATGAAGCTACCGATTGGTCTATTTGGTGATTTTAAACCAACTCTTGCACGTCTAATTGCTTTAGAGATAGCTACAATCGCATCGTTTTGACCAATTACACGTTCGTGCAAAGTCTTTTCTAAATTCAACAATCTGTCACTTTCGCTTTCAGTTAACTTAGTAACAGGAACACCTGTCATCATGCCGATAACCTCTGCGATATTTTCTTCTGTAACAACTGGTTTGTTAGCGTCATGCTCGTTACGCCATTGTTCAGAAACTTCTCTGATACGTTCTTTCATATTTGCTTCATCATCGCGCAATTGAGATGCTTTTTCAAATTCTTGATTACGAATTGCATCTTCTTTTTCTTTAATGATAGCTCTAAGTTCTTTGTCTAATTCTTTTCCTTCTGGAGAAAGAGAACTTACTTTCAAACGAACTTTAGAACTTGCTTCATCAAGAACGTCAATCGCTTTGTCTGGTAAAAATCTATCTGTAATATACTTGCTAGATAATTTAACAGCAGCAACGATAGCTTCATCAGAAATAATCAATCTATGGTGTTCTTCATATTTAGGAGTAATACCTCTGATAATTTCGATTGAATCTTCAATAGATGGTTCTTCAATCAATACAGATTGGAATCTTCTTTCTAAAGCTGCATCTTTTTCAATATGTTTTCTGTATTCATCAAGAGTTGTAGCACCAATAACTTGAATTTCACCTCTTGATAAAGCTGGTTTCAAGATGTTAGCTGCATCGATAGCACCCTCAGCAGCACCAGCACCGATTAATGTATGCATTTCGTCAATTACAAGAATAATATTTCCTGCTTGACGGATTTCGTCCATAATCTTTTTAAGACGTTCTTCAAATTCACCACGATATTTAGTACCAGCGATTAAAAGACCCATGTCTAATTGGATAACCTTTTTGCCATCTAAAATATCAGGAACTTCTGAATTTACAATTCTTAATGCTAACCCCTCAACAACTGCAGTTTTACCAACCCCAGGTTCACCTAAAAGAACAGGGTTGTTTTTTGTACGACGTGCCAAGATTTGAATTACACGTTCAATTTCTTTTTCACGCCCGATAACTGGATCAAGTCTTAATTCAGCAGCAGCTAAAGTTAGGTCTGTACCAAATTCATCTAAACTTGGAGTTTTAGCCTTTGTAGAAGATGAACTTGAAGTTGAACCAGTACCTGAAGAAACAGTTTGAGGTTTAGATTCACCTAAAATTTTAACAACGTTGCTTCTAATTTTGTTTAAATCAACACCTAAATTTTCTAAAACTCTTGCTGCAACGCCCTCACCCTCACGGATTAAGCCTAGAAGCAAGTGTTCTGTGCCAATGTAATTGTGTCCAAGTTGTCTAGCTTCGTCCCAAGACAATTCCAAAACGCGTTTTGCACGTGGAGTAAATGGAATTTCTACGGCAACAAAACCTGACCCTCTACCAATAATTTTTTCTACCTCAGCACGGGCATCTTTTAAATTAACACCCATAGATTTTAATGTTTTTGCTGCAACACCAGTGCCTTCACCGATTAAACCAAGCAACACTTGTTCAGTACCAACAAAGTTGTGACCTAATCGTCTAGCTTCTTCCTGTGCCAGCATTATGACCTTAATGGCCTTTTCTGTAAATCGTTCGAACATTTATTTATTCCTTATATAATACCAATTAGATTTTATATAAAATATAAAAAGTTTTCAAGTAATTTACAAAAAATAAATTTAGTAGTTGACATTTTTTTTTTCTTATTATATATTAGTAACACAAGCAGATAGGCTCCCATCGTCTAGAGGCCTAGGACACTTCCCTTTCACGGAGGCGACGGCGATTCGAATTCGCCTGGGAGTACCATTTTTAAAGCCACTCAACCGAGTGGCTTTTTTAGTTGTATGTGTACTTTAACGAGTAAATTGGTTATAACTGGAAGTGTAGTATTATTGTGAAGTTAGGCATATGAAATTTAAGTTCGAAAGAGTGCTGAAAAATTAGGGAAAATTCTTTCACAATTCCTGTGGCATAAAAAATTTTTAATTGATTCAGAAAAGACACAAAGGTTGGAATTGATGTTCCAATTTTTCTAATTGCGATGTAATGTGTCAACAAGGCTCTCAAATTCAGGAAACGAAATATCTACCCATTGGAATTCGTTAATTTTTACAGGATTTTCTGAAATTAATCCTGCTATATACATGCTCATAGCAAGTCTATGGTCATGGTATGTGTCAATTTCACAGTCACCTTTTAATGTCTTTTGGCCATTTATAATAAATCCGTCTGGCGTTTCATCAATATCTGCGCCAAATTTACGCAATTCTTTAACCACCGCTGTAATTCTGTCCGATTCCTTATTTCGCAAATCTTGTGCGTCTTTAATTATAGTTGTTCCCTCGGCTTGAGTTGCCAATACGGCAATTACTGGAATTTCATCAATCAATCTAGGAATTAAACTTCCTGAAATTTCGCAAGCATGTAAGTCTGATGTTTTTACTCTTAAATCCCCTACTTCTTCGCCTGAAATAAGTTTTTTATCAAGAATTTCTACATCTCCACCCATCATTTTTACTACATCTAAAATGCCTGTACGTGTAGGGTTTAAGCCTACATTTTTAATTACAAAATTAGAATTTGGAACAATTAATCCAGCAACAATAAAGAAAGTTGCCGAAGAAATGTCTCCACAAATTGAAATGTCATGCGCAGTTAATTCCGAACGTTTTATTACAGTTTTTGAACCATCACATTGAATATCTGCACCTAAATATTTAAGCATGCGTTCCGTATGGTCGCGAGAAACATAAGGTTCAATATAAATAGTTTCGCCGTCAGCATGCATTCCTGCAAGCAAAACACACGATTTAACTTGAGCAGATGCTAATTTTGAATTGTATTCAATGCCATGCAAATTTTGACCATAAATTTTTAATGGAGCTTTAAATTCATTTGACACAATTTTTGCACCCATTAAGGATAAAGGTTCAATAACACGTTTCATAGGTCTTTTTGATAAACTTTCATCACCAAATAAAACCGAATTAAAATTTTGTCCAGCTAAAATTCCAGACACTAAACGCATTGTTGTACCTGAATTTCCGCAGTTTAAATCTTTTGTCGGTGCTTTAAGTTTTCCGTCAGAAACTAAAATTAATTCTTGTTCTGATAAAAATTCATGCTCAATTCCTAATTGAGAAAAAACTTTTAATGTTGAATGGCAATCTGCACCACGAGAGAAGTTTGAAATTTTAGTTTTTCCTTTAGCTAAAGAAGAAAACATAATTGCTCTATGAGAGATTGATTTGTCAGATGGAATAACGATTTCGCCACTTAAACCAGATGTAATTTTGCTAACTATTTTGTCCATATAAAAATTTTAACATAAACCAAATGGAGGATAAATTCAAAAATGCTCTAAAGATTTTTTCTTGACGTGCGATATAAAAGGCATAAGAAAACCGAAAGGTTTACTTACCTCCTCCCCAAGTCTAGTAGCCGCCGATTAGGTGGCTTTTTTTTATGCGAAATATTTTGATTAGTTTGTAGCTTTTATCATTCCGCCAACTACAACCCCAGCGCCTATTAAATATGGAGATAGAATAACTGCACCAACGATAATAAACGGAGCCAAAATAACATATCCAATAACATCTCTCGTTGTTTTTATTGCATTTCCAACAAAAGAACGTTTTGCACCTTCACTTGTGTATAATTGAGAATGTTTTGAAGCTTTTCCTTTATACAACACATCTCTATTAATCACACCTTGAACCATTTCAATAGAATCATATTGAGCAGGCACGATGAAGGTTTCGGCGTTTAAATTTATAACGCCCCATTTCCCGTCTAATTTGACGATACAAACATTGTTATTTGCTTCTCTATTATCATATCTTAAATCTTCATACATAACTGCTAATACAAGTCTTTGCTTGTCAGCAGAATAAAGTCCAAATTTATTATCTTTTTTGACTTTATAAACCTTATTTACCAAAGCACTAACCTCATCATATTCAAGAGGAACGCTCAGCGCCTTGTCGTTAGCATTGTAAACACCCCATAAATTGTCTTTTTTAACAATGTATGAACTATCATTCAAATAAAATAACGACGTATATTCAACAGGTAAGCTAAATTCCCGATTTCTAAGATTGTATAGCCCGATTAACCCATTTTTGCTTAATAGTAAAAGATTTCTTGATTGTTCAAACTTTGTAATTTTATCATATTCAATAGGAACCAATATTGGATTATAATTTGTAGCAGTATAGCAAACGCCGTATTTATTATTCTTTTTAAAGGTATAAATATTTTCAAAAACATTTGTTACTTCATCATATTCAACTGGTATATAAAATTCGTTGTTAGCATAACTATAAATGCCATATTTATTATCTTTTTTGACGATAAGTCCAATATCGTAAGCTTTCGTAATCTCATCATACTTATTTGCTAAGACTAACTTGTTTTTATATGTATCAAAAATACCCCATTTGCCATTTAAACTTACGCCAACGATATAATAGTTAAAAAGACAGGCTTTTTCATATTTTACAGGAAGTACAAATTTTTGAGTCTTCGCATCAAAAACGCCAAACAACTTGTTTTGTTCTACTAATATTGTGTCTTTTTCAATCTTTATAGAATCGTATTCAACTGGTAAAATTGTTTTTTGCGTATCGACATCTACGACACCAAATTTTCCTGATTTTTCTATTAGGAGTTTATTCTCGTAAACTCTTATATTATCGCACTCTACAGGTACAACCATAACTCGTTTTTTAGCGTCAAAAACACCATACTTTCCATTTTTAGTTAATTTATATTTATAATCAGTTAAACCACTATCAGAGATGTCATCATACATCGCAGGTAAAATTTCTCGCGGTTCTGCGTCATAATCGATTATTCCGTGTTTTGAGCCTTTGTGGTTAATATAAATAGACTCCGCAAAAACAGGCGATACTGTTATTGAAAAAATTAATAACAAGCTCAATAGTCTTTTCATATTCCCTCCTTATTTTTATATATTCTATCATGAATAAAATTAATAACCTAGATATGGGTAAAATCCCTCTATAAGTATTTCTACGAAAATTGCAACTCGACATGTATATTTTATAAATATACTTCTTGAATTTGTCCTAGAATATTACTGTATGCTTTTGAATAATAATTATTCGCAACAGTGTAAATATGTTCTATTTTAGACAACAGTTTGATGTGTGCTATTGTTTTATCTAATTCCTCTAAACTTGTTGCGACAAAAACTCTTGGACAACCCAAAACCTTAATCAAGCTTACTTTTGAAAAAGTATATTTCATCAATTCTAAATCGTTTTCAAACAAAATAATTTGTCCTTGTGAGTTATCTCTATAAAATGTTAGCAAATGTCCCAACTCCAGTCCGCAAACTATATATATATTATCTTTTGATTGAGGAACGGATTCAAAAACATTAATATTTTCTTCAATAGGGTTATATTCGTCATTCAAGGCTTTCCCATTTTTCATTAAAATAGGATATCCCTTTTCAGAACTTGCGATTTTAAAATCTGATACAATATCTACATTAGCAAGTCTTTCTTCTATATCTGGAACAGTTTTTCGAACAAATATAAGATTTTGATTTAGATAATATTCATCAAAATTCATAACTAACCCATTGTTGAGTGCGAATTGTTGTAAACAAAATTTTCGTATTCTTTAACTGTCATTGGTTTTGCATACAAGAAGCCCTGTGCAATATCACAACCAGCATTTTTTAAAGTTTCAGCTTGTTGTTGAGTTTCAATACCTTCACAAACAACCGTTGCTTTTAAGTCTTTTGCCATGTGGATTACGTGATTTAATACAATAAATCCACGCTCTGTACAAGTTGCCTCATTAATAAAGCCTCTATCAAGTTTCAAGATATTTACAGGAAGTTTTCTCAACATATTCAATGATGAATAACCCATTCCAAAGTCGTCCATCGCAATTGTAAAGCCTAGTTCTTGAAGTCTTACTAATGTTGAATTTACAGCACCTTCATTATCTAGAAATGCACTTTCTGTCAATTCTAATTCGAAATATTTTTGTGGAATATTATACTTTTGAACCAAACTTTGAATAACTTCTACCAAATCTTCATACTTAAAGTGAATTCTTGACAAGTTAACAGAAATTGGTAAAGGTTCTTTACCCTCATCAATCCAACGTCTTATTGTTTTACAAGCTTCTTCCCAGATGTACTTATCAACATCAATTACAAATCCATTTCTTTCAAATAATGGAATAAATTTGTATGGAGGAATTAAACCTTTTTTAGGGTGATTCCATCTAACAAGCGCTTCTGAACCGCAAGGTTGCATTGTTGCCATACTAATTTTTGGTTGCAAATACATCTCAAATTGATGAGCTTCTAAAGCATACTTCATTTCATCTTCAATTTCTTTATCTGCCAATAAAGCCTTGCTTAAGCTTTCATCAAAGAACGCATATTTGTCGCCAACCATACCTTTAATTGTACGTTTTGCAATATTTGCCTTGTCACACATTGTGTTAACAGGAATTGTTTTATCAGTAATTTTAAAAATACCAAACGATGGAACAAGCTTAACGTTCAATTTATATTCTTCAAGTTCGTGAGTAATTGAATTTACAAACTCTGTCAAATCGCTATCTTCCTTGTATTTTAACATTATGGCAAAGTTGTCATCGTTCATTCTAGCGTAAATTCCTTTATCAGCAACGGCCTTTGAGATAATTTTCGCAGTATCACGTAGAACTTTGTCACCTTTTTTCATGTTGTAAACTTCGTTGATAATCTTGAATCCATCAATATCCATCATAATTATCGCCAAATTTTCATCTGGAGCTAATTTTTTCAGCAGAATTTTTTCAGATTCCAAATAGAAACTTGTTTTGTTCAAACTCTTTGTAACATCATCTTGCAACGCCATATCCATAATCATGTTATTTGAGCGCTGTCTTACTGAAATATTGTATCTTATACCTAAGATTACAATTAAATTAATTATAATAAAGAACATTACTGCATATTTCAACACAGTGTTAGAATTGTGGTTTATCGCGCTAAATGGCAAGATTGCAAGGATTTTCCAATTATTATAACCAATTGGAACAAAAGCTGCAACTTTTCTTACACCTTTTTCATCTGTAAACCAATAACTAAACGGTTCTTTAGCGTTAATTGCCTTTTGTCTAAGTTCATCTGAAGCTTCATTTGTTTCAAAAATAGTAGACTTTAAAACTGTATTTGGACTATTATCACGTAAAATCAAATGACCTGTTTCATCTAAGATATGAACAACCGCCTCATCGTTAAAAGCTGTGATATCAATGGCATTAGTGTAGTCATAAGCACCGTGCGCACCTGTTAAAACAGCAATAGGTTTATTGTTAACCATTACGGGAACAGCGTATAAAACAATTAGTCTATCATTATCATAAAAACAGTTTATAAAGTTAACAAATTTCTTACCTTGCATAGCTTCTTGGAAATATTTGAAACCTTTAACATTGATATTTGGGGCAAAGCCAAGTTTTGCATCATAAATAATAGCGTCACCATTAGGGTAAACAATACCCATTGAGTAAAATCTTGTATTCTTGATTGCAGTTATCAAACCATTTTTAACGTGTGCTTTATCAAGATACTTAGGCTCTTGTTCTAAAATGTGAGCATATAAATTTAGAGTTTGAAAATCGCCATTTATTAAGATATTTGCAGCAATAGCACTTTGTTTTGCAACTTCTGTGATATGTCCCTCAATCTCTAAACGTTCGTTTTTCAAAAGTAATTGTAAAAAGATTACGCACATCACCAACAAAACAGAAACAAGCAATGTAACGCCTACAATAACTCTTACGCGTTGCTTGTTACTAGCTTCAATTTTTGAAACAATATTCATTGATGACACAAAATTACTCCGTTTCCTCTAATTGAATTATAAATGCCTCTAGCTGATTTTGCAAGAACTGAATATCAGCATTGTTACAAATAATAAAGTCCGATTTTTTTTCTTTTTCTTCTTGTGGCATTTGCGCGTCAATTCTTGCTTGTGCTTCTTTTTGTGATAAATCATTTCGATTCATTAATCGTTCTAATCGAATTTTATCGTCAGTTTTGACAAATAAAATTTTGTCGAATAAATCAAACCAACCAACTTCAAATAAAAGTGGAATTGAAATAAATACAAATTTTTTATCTTCATTTTCACTAAAAATTTGAAGCAAATTTTCTCTTAATTTTGGATAAATTATATTTTCAAGTTTTTTTCGCAAATTTTCATCAAAAAACACTAAATTTCCAAGTTTTTTTCGTGAAATTTTACCATTTTCCAAAATTTCAAAATTTTTGAACGTTTCTATTATTTTTTCAGAATTTTTTTTCAAAATTTCATGAGAAATTTTATCTGTATCAAAAACGCAAAAACTTTTTTCTGCTAAAAAGTTTTCAACAGTCGACTTTCCTGATGCAATATTTCCAACAATGGCTACTTTAAGCATTTTTGCTCGCAATCTTGCTTAAGTATGCTTTCAATTCTTTAATTTGTTTTGGTTTAATTGGTTTAAATTCACCTTTTTTAAGCCCGTCTAAATTTATTGTAGCGTGTTGAATTCGTTTTAAAGACTGGACTTCAAATCCTAAATAATCAAACATTTTTCTGATTTGTCGGTTCAAACCCTGATATAGCACAACCTCCATTAAAGTTGTTTTATTTGAAATTTCTAAAACTCCAACCTCTGCATAAGCTTTTTTATTTGGCTCAATTTCAATACCTGACGCCATCTGGTCAATATGGTTTTGATTAATTCTTCCGTCAATTCTAACTACATAAACTTTTGGAACTTTAATTGATGGGTGAGTTAATTCGTTAATCAATTCCCCGTCATTTGTCATAATCAATAGTCCTGTAGAATCTTTATCCAAACGCCCAACAGGATTTAATTTTTGCATATTTTCTGGCAAAATATCATAAATCGTTTTTCTACCTTTTTCGTCGTCAGAAGTCGTAATATACCCTGCTGGTTTGTAAAATCTATAATATTCCAGTTTTTTAGGGTAAATTAACTTACCATCAATGAAAACTTTGTCTTTTTCATTAACCAAAAAGCCTAATTCTGTTATTTTTTTGCCATTTACATTAACTTTTCCTTGCTCAATCAACTTGTCTGCATCTCTACGAGAACAAATTCCAGCAGACGCAATATACTTATTTAAACGTGTTTTAGTCATCGTTAACCCTTAATTTTATAATCAAATCAACTAAATCTTGAGGTAAATCTTTATAAATTTTGCCGTCATTTGTTGTCGAAACAACCTTTACAAGTGCCTCAATGTGGAGTTTCATATCACTTGCATTATAAACTCTTTGCAAAAAAGTCATTGAAAGTCTTGAAGTTTCCTTTAATTCTGTTGTAACAAGAATTTCTTCTTCAAGCCTTGCTGGGGATTTATAACGAACATTCAAATCGACAACTGGAAGCGTAACATTTGCCTCGTACAATTTTGTTAAAGAATATCCAGCCTTTTCGCAAAGTTCAACTCTGCCCATTTCCAGCCATCTTAAGTAAGAGCCGTGCCATACAACTCCGTAGGCATCAGTGTCTGAATAAAAAACTTTTTGTTTAAACTCGTGTTTCATAATACAAAAATTTTAACATAAATTGCCAACCCTGACAATTTAAACAGCCAAAGAATAGTGCATATAATCTAGAAAAAGAAAGGAGAAATTTATGCAATACAGATGTGTACCTTGTGGTTGGATTTACGATGAGGAAAAAGAGGGAACAAAGTTCGATGACTTACCGCCAGATTTTATTTGTCCTGCCTGTGGTGCAAGTAAAGAAGCGTTCGAAAAAGTTGAATCGTAAACATTTTGTAACGTTTGTTTAAAATTATAGCAATTATTTTTTTCACAACGCTTTAATAAGTATCGGAAAAATAAGGAATTATCATGAACGTAAATGCAATTCACGCAAATTTAACAACTACAGCTACTAGTTTTGGTTGCAATAATCCAGATTGTAAATGTTCAGCAGGTATTGTTGGAACTCAACAACCGCCAAAAGATACTTTTGAAATTTCAAAAGAATGTGCTGAAAAAACAGTAAGCTTCGGCAAAAAAGTTTTTAACACAGGTAAAAAAGCAGTTAATTATTTAACTACTCATAAAAAACAAGTTGCAGTTTGCGCAAGAGCAGCACTTGACGGACTTTTAACCGCTTGCACAGTCCTAGGTGCAAATGAAATGATAAAAAAAACTTGTGGTGACTACGCAAAAGGACTTGCTGGTAAATTAGCAACAGGCGCAGCGGTTATTGTTACTGCAGGCAAAATCGTTCAAAACCGAAATGCGTTTATGGAAAAACAAGCAGAAAAGAAATAATAGAACAAACATTAAATAAATAATGGTTATTAAGAGTACTGGCAACATCTTCGATGTTGCCAGTATTTTATCCGATAAAATTTTAAATAAATTATAATTAATTTGCTCCACAGGGTCTTCCAGACAGGGGAACTTTTGGTGGCAAAAGTTCCACAAAACCACGATACGCCTGCGTTCACATCAATTGCATAGCTCAACTTAAAATGGACGAACTCGCTTACGCTCAAACAACGTCCATTATGCTATTGTTTCGCTAACATTGAACGCTCACTACGGCTATTATCGAAGCAAAATAAATATAAATAAAATAAATAACGTTCACACAAAAAAAAGGGTACCGAGGTACCCTAAAAATCCAACTATCACAAATCATATTTAATACTTTATTATAAAGTTCTGCCAGCCCAAATGTTGTCGCCTAAGTTAGACTGTGTTTTGGTAGCATCAACTGTTAAAGTTACGTTATTTGGTGTGAATACAAATACCATATCGCCAACTTTTTGTGGTTGACCATTTAATGCACTTGCTGCACCGCAAACGAAGTCAATTGTTCTTTGAGATTGTTCTTTGTCTAATAGGTGTAAATTTAAAACAATAGTTTTTCTATCTTTTAAATTTTGAACAATTTGACCTGCTTCACCGAATGAACGAGGTTCAATAATCATAACTTCTGAACCTCTCATATTTGGGTGAGAGATAACTTTTAAATCTGCTTTATCATTTTTTTGCGCGAATGGTGTTTGTTGATAAGATGGAGCCAATGCAAGATTGTCTTCTGTTTCGTATTCTTCGCCTGCTTCGTCCATCATATCTTCAAAAACGTCATCACGTTGTTCTAAACCTTGAGTTAAAAAGTCTACAATACCTTTAATTTTTTCTGTAATAGCCACTAATTCTTCCTCCAATATTATGTTGTACTAAATAATTTTCTGCCTATGCGCAACACGGTTGCACCATGCCTTGCAGCGATTTGATAGTCTTGACTCATACCCATTGAAATTTCTTTCAAGTCGCAGTTAAATTTTTTCACTAATTCAATTTGAGTTTGTTTTACATCTTCAAATAGTACGTTTAATTCTTCTTCTGTTACCACAAGTGGAGCGATATTCATTAAACCTAGAATATTCAGACCTTTTAATCCGAGTAATTCAGGGAAGTTTTCAAATAATTCTTGTTTTAGAAAACCGAACTTTTGTTCTTCGCCAGCGTTACTGTATTGAATAAATACGTCTTGAACTTTTCCGATTTTTACCGCTTCGTCAGAAATAGCTTTAGCAAGTTTTAAAGAATCTACCGAATGAATTGTATCGAAATTACAAACGACTTTGTTCACTTTATTTGTTTGCAAATGTCCGATAAAATGAAACTTTGAATTGTTTCTCACTTCATCTGGAAGTGAATTAATCTTTTCGATTGCCTCTACCGCTCTTGACTCTCCGAAGTTTCTCAACCCTACTGCGTATGCATCTATGATTGCGTCAGCTCCGAAATACTTGGTTACTGCGATTATATTTGGTGTATAAGGTGCGATTTGTTCTTGTATTTGTGATAAATTCTTTTGAATATTTTCAATCATTAAAATTTCTACCCGTACAAGAGATGTCTGTTAATGCAGAGCATAAATTTATTATAAACCCTGTTCATGCATTGGACAACTTTTTCTTTCCTATCCTATCGTGATTTCCCGAAAACCATGTGGCGACATGGTTTTGGCATGTTTTGAAAAACTTAATATTTCTTAATAATCATAAGTTTTTCACGATTTGTTGGTTAAATCGGGCGCGCGAAGCGCGCCCTTATTTACCATTTATTATCTACCTAATTGAGATAAAGTTTCTAATACTGAACTTGCGGTACTGAATACACGTGAGTTAGCATTGATTGCACGTTGTGCGATAATCATATTTGATAATTCACGAGCCAAGTCAACATTTGATGATTCCAAACCACTAGTTGTAATATTACCTGTACCCATTTGTCCTGCAATAGTGAAAGTAATTTTACCTGAGTCTGGACCTGCTGACCATAAGTTATCAGCTTTTGACACTAAACCTTCTTCATTTGTTACAGAAGCAAGTTGAAGTACCAAACCTTCTTTTGATGCCACAAGTGGATTTACTGTAACTGGTGATGTTGCATCAGTTGATGTACCTTGAATATAAACACCTGTTGATGTTACATATTGATATTGGAACTCTTTTGCTCCATCTAAGAATACTGTTAATTTATCACCATTATCGTAAGTTGCTTCAATTGTACCATCTGCACCTATTGAATAACTTTGTAAAGATGTCATGTTACTTGGTGAAGTTGTTGGGTTTACGTCAACTTGATAGCTTAATGCTTTTGACATTGCTTGATTACCTTCTGCCTGTTTTAGTTCATAAAAACCTAAACCATCAGCTAAGTTTGCAGTTGAGTTATCGTTAATTTTTAATGATGAATTTGTTGTTGCACCATCAAAACTCCAAATAATTTTACCTGTATTGTCATTTGCACTAGTTATTTTTGTACCCCAATTTGCTTCTAACGTAAAGTTAACAGCCACTTTTGGATTACCGTCTGTTGCACTATTTGCTTTTTCATTAATTTTTGCAACAACAGCTTGCATAAATTGATCAGCAGTTGTTGTATCTTTAATAGCTACATCTGGAGTTGGAGTATCACCATCATTACCAATAATAATTTCAATATCTTTTTGTTTATTACCGTCAGATACAGTCATTGAAACTTTACCTGTCGTAAATGAAGAATTATTCAATTGGCTTTTAATAAATAAGTTTTGAATATTATCATCACCTGTAATTGTTCTTGTAAAGTTTTGAGGAACATGAATACCAGAAGTTGAAGATTCTTCAGATTTCAATGAAGATGCACCTAAAACTTTATTACCAGTCAATGTAACCATGTTACCTTTTGCATCAAGAGTAAACGAACCATCACGAGTTAAATATACAGCGCCACTTGGGTCCATTACTGTATAATAACCTCGGCCTGAAATCATTGAATCGCCTGTTCTGCCTGTTGATAAATAAGAACCTGTTTCAAAGTTTCTTACAATACCTTCTAATTTAACACCTAAGCCGATTTGTTTAGGGTTTGTACCACCTGCTGTTGCAGTTGGCGCATTACCTGCTGTAAGTGTATTAGAGAATAATGTAGCAAAACGAGCATCTGCTGATTTGTAAGCAGTTGTGTTGATGTTTGCTACGTTGTTTGATACAACGCTGATTGATTGTTGCGCTGAGTTCAAACCTGTCATTGATGTGAATAAAGCTTGAGACATTTTTCCTCCTCTATGTCTTTTATTAAATTAAATTTATTTTCGTTATTAAAGTCTAGTTTTTATCAATAATTTTTCAGAAATACCGTTTTTTAGGCTTTTGGGTTTCTGATTGATTCAACGTAACCGATTGGATAAGATTTATCTCCGATTGAAATAACACCTTCACCACCAGCAAACGAAGCCTCTGTTACTGTACCTTTTACTTCGTTATAAACTTGTTTGCCATTATCATCAAGAACAGGTTTTCCTTTATCATCTATTTTTGGCACTTGAAGGGTTACTTCTTTACCAACTAAAGATAAAGTTTGCGTAATTGATGCATTTGAAGCAATTGTGTCGTTCATTGTTGCCAATTGGTCTGCTACTTTACCGAAACTTGAATTTAAGTTATTCATAGCTTCTAATGACGAATATTGTGCCATTTGTGCAAGCCATTGTGAGTTATCTGTTGGTTCTGTCGGATCCTGTTGTTCCATTTGCTTTAACATGAGTTTTAAAAACATGTTCGCGTCTGTAACGTCGTTTGAACCTTTCTTTTCTTGTTTAGATTCAGCAATTGCAGTGTTTGTCTGCATTGATGTAATCTGTGATGTAATACTTGACATTTACTTTTACCTACCTCTCCATTTACACGTTATAATTTGTAATTTACATTTCCTAAACCAGCCTTGATACTTACCGTTTTTTCTGCCTGTGCAGTTCTTGTTAAAATATCTTCAGGTTCGTCTGACGGTTCTTGCATCATCGCGTTGTTTTGAACAAATTCAAAGTCTGTGTGTTTTCCGTGATTTGACTCATCAGAATTTCTTGAATTTCCGTTGCCTTGATTTGAATCAAATTGTCCGTCTTCGTTTTGGAACATGTTATTATTGCTATCAGATGAACGTCCTGCCTCTGCTATTTTTACGTTTACGTTATTTACGTTCACACCTTGTGATTGAAGCACTGATTTTAAGCCGTCTAAGTTTTTGTCTAGGAGTTCTTTTGCTTGTGCATTATCTGCCAAGATTTGAGCAGAAATTCCGTTTTGACCTTTTACAATTTCAACACTTACTTTTCCTAAGCTTTCAGGAGTTAATCCGATTGTTATTTTTTGTAAGCCATTTTTGCTATTTACCGCAAATTTAGCTCTTATTTGATCTAATATATCAACCTCTGGTGCTTCTTGAATGTTTTGTTGCATTTGAGGTGTTTGTTGTGCGTTTGTTGTTTTATTCAAGCTTTGAACAAAATCAACCGTTGTTTTTGCGTCTGCTGATGCTGAAGTTGCGTTTTCGGTCAACATATCTCGCATCATCATTTCTTGAGAAGATGTTCCGCCAAAGTTTGCACCTGTTTGAGCGTCTTCAATATCTGTAATTTTTCCGTCCATTTCTTGAAGTGTTTTTGTTGTCAAACCTGCTTTGTTCATTGTTTCATTTGCTTTTGCAATTTTTTCGCTATCTTGAACATTTTGAGAGTTATTTACAACTTTTACGTTGTCTTCAACTTGAATTTTTACGTTTTCAACTTTTTCTTTGATATTAGTTGCAACTTTTTCATCTACAACCTTGTCATCAGATTTTTTAGAAACAAATTCAATGCCTTTTACATCGTCCTTGATATCCATAGTTTCATCTGCTTTAACATTTGTTTTAGCGAATTTATCGTCCACTTTTTTGTCTTCTACACGTTTGTCATCTTGCGAGCTGATTGTTTCATAGATATTTTCTTGTTTCGCAGATTGAATTTCTTCTTTCAAAGTTTGAACTTTATCTGTTACAACTTCTTGTTGTTGTTTTTGTTGTGGTTGATTTTGAACAATTTCATTGGCACTAACCGTTGTGTCAACATCGTTTAAGAATTGAGCTTTCAAATCTTCAATAGAAAGTTCATTTTCATCAACCATTTCAATTTTTAAATCTTTTTTATCGCTGTCTTTAACTTCTGCAACTACTTCTTCTTTTGAGTCTTGAACTTTTGCATCTTTTTCTTCAAGCCTAACTTCTTTAACGTCAATTTTTACTTCGTCTTTTACGTCTTTTGTATCTGTAAGAGCAACTTTTACGTCGTCTTTGATTTCTACATTAACGTCTTTTGCGTCAATTTTAACTTCGTCATCAGCAATAACAACTTTTGGAGTGTTATCTGCTTTTAAGTCAACTGTTTCTTCTTGTTTAACCACTTTAACATCAACTGTATCTGCTAATGTTTCAGCTTTTTCTGTTGTTTTAGAATTGTACATTGCAGAAATAACTTCCTCTTGAGAAAGTTGTTTAACATCTGTTGCATTATCTAAAACGCTCATATCGACATTTGATAAGTCGGCGTCTTCAGCCAAATCAGTGTTTAAGTTTTCAAAAGAAATTCCGCTTTTTACTGCTTCAACAGGAAGTTCGTTGTCATCAGCCATTTCAAGAGTTAATGTTTTTTCTAATTTTGCAACATCTTCTTTTGAAACAGGTTGAGTGTTAGACAAATTTGCATTGATAATTGAGTCTTTTAAAACATCTTGCATTTCTTGTTCGTCTACAACTTGTTCAACTTCTTGTTCTACAACTGCTTGAGCAACATTGTTTGTTTCATCTTTTATTTCTGAAACGTTTATTGAAACTTCTTTGCTATCAGCTTGAGTTGAATTTTCTTCGTTATAAACAATTTGTTTTTCGTCTAAACATTCCGTTTTTGTTTCTGATTTTACAGAATTGTTTTTATTATAGTCGTTTGTTTTTGTTGTATCTTTTCTATCCGAAACAGTTTGTTTTTTACTGCATTCGTTAGTTTTTGAATTATCTGTGTAAGTTTTGTTTGCATTGTTAAGATAGTCCCCAAACTTGTTATCTGAAGATGAATATGACTTATTTGATGATGTTTGAGTATTTGTCATCATCTTGTCCATATTTGATGTTGTATTAAAAGCTAATTCAAATTGTTGTGTCATCTTTCCTCTATACTTGTTGAAGTCTGTATCTTGTTGTTGCAATATCGTCGATTTCTTCTGCTTCTTTCTTTTCGATTGCCTTGCAGAATTTCTCCGATTGTGTTTCTTTTAGTTTTTCTAAAACCTTAACCTCTTTTAAGACTTCGTTAACTTCGTTTTGTTTTACTCTTAGAACTTTCTTTGTGTTTTCTATCGTCATTAGTTTGTCTTTCACTTCTTGTTCTAGCCTAAAGATATAGTCGTTATAGCCAGCAAGCTCTGAAACATTTACGAATCCATTTGATGTCGATAGATTTTCAAGTTCCAAGTTGTATGATATCTGCTTTTCCTCCAAAGCCTTTAGCTCATCTTGATAATCATTCAATATCTTAATGACTTTCGCCATTTCTAATCTTTTGTCCTCCAATGCCTTTTCTCGAATTTCCAACACTGGTTGAAGTCTGAATGAATACTTTTTCAAGGTTTACCTCTTGCCCCGATAGAATTACACTTCTATCACGTTATCAGATTACACTATATATTATTATTTGACTATCCATTAAATGGTCGATATTTCGCAAAAAAAATCGACCAAAAGGTCGATTTTTTGATTATTTATTTTTTATTTTTGATTAAGCTCTATTTCCGTAAGATCTTGTTTGAGTAGGTTGAGTCTTTCTTAACTCTGCCAAAACATCTTGGATAAGTTCTGAGCATGTTCTACCTGTTCCATCTTGACTCATTTCAATTTCAATTTTCTTCATCATTTTTGCTTTATCTCTGAAATTGATTTTGTTGTTATTTGAAACATTTACATTATTGTTTGCTGCATCGTAAATTGTTTTTGCATCAGCTACTTTACCGTCAACTTTAACGATTAATTTTGATTTAAAATCTAAACCTTTCATTGAAATGTTAGCGCCTGCTGCTGCGGCATGTCCACCACCACCAAATACTGTTGCCAATACTTGTGCTGCGTTTGATTGACCACCTGAGCGGAATGAAAAGCTAATCATATTTTTATCTGCAATTTGAGAGAATTTATTGATTGAACCTTCCACTTGGTTTTGAGCCATAAACACTGCAACTCTGTCTTTATCATAAGGTGAGCGATATGTTTCTGCTGCTTTTTCCGCATCTGTTACAGGATTTGGATTAGCTTTTGTGAACATTGGATTTGCTTTTAGAGCAGAAACAACTTCACTGTTTTTGAATGCATTATAAACATCTGTCATTTGAACATTTTTATCTTGTTTTTTAGCTTCTTGTAAAATATTATCCATTACTGCATAGCTAACTTTCATTACGCCTAAACCAATCGCAGGATACATTTCACGACCGCGTAGAGCCATTTTTAACACTGCATCTTTTGGTCCTAAGTTATTTGTAATTGGATTGTTTGGCAATTCATAGAATAAGTTTTCTCTCATCCATTTTTTGTCAATATCGCCATCTAATTGGTCAATCAAATAATTTGACATACCTTCTGGATAGTAGCTTGCTTTTTGAGATTGTGGAAGTCTTGCTTCGCTTGGGTGATAACTTGCTTGGTTTTTGTATCCGCAAGTATCAGTTTGTGTACCTGTAATAATACCAGCTACGAATTTTTTAGCGTTTTCTGTATGTTTTTTGAACATTTCACCCAACAAACCAGCTTTTTCACAAACAACGGTAACTAATTGGGTCGCTGCTGGAACTGAATCAACTACCAAGGCAAGTTTGTCTTGAATAGCTTTTCCCATATCAAAGCCTAATTTTTCTTTTGCATCAGCCCATTCTGCTTGTTTTAATGGGTGGTGGTCAATAAAAATTGTTTTGCCAGCGTTTTCAAAATATTTTTTATAAGCACGGCTAGAACGACCTGAAGTTGGAGTATCTAACATAACTACAAGGTCATATTTTTTAGCTTCCTTGCCGTCTACTGTATCTGGGTCAAATAATTTTGATTTATCTGTTAATTTTTCTAATTCTTTATTTAAAGCTTCGATTTGCTTTTGTGCAGCTGGATTTGAGCTTCTTTCTAATAATTCAATATTTTTCTTAACTGAATTTACTGCGCGTTCATTATATGGACGTTTAATATCTTCAACACCTGGAACGTGAATAAATGAGTTTGGAATATCATCATCTATAGAAACATCAATATTTCTATCAGGATATGCATCTTTTAAAGCTGATGACATGCCAATTACACAACCAACTGTATCACCGTCTGGAGAACAGTGTCCTAAAACTAGGATATTTTTATTTTTAGGGTCTTGGATTTCTTTTACAATTGTATCAACGGCATCTTTGATTTTTCTAACTTCGCCTAAGCCATTTCTTTTACCTTCAACATCAAAGATTTTTTCTAAGACTTGTTTTGGAGAGAATTTTGGTTGGAAAGCTGATACTGAAGATGAAACCTTTGCATCTTTAGAATCAATTAAAGCGTTGAATGATTTTTGAGCGTTTGCTTTAATTGTTTCATCATTACCAACATATTTTAAATTAGCTTTTGCAGCAATAATTGGAAAATCAGAAGTTACACCGCCTGTAACGTTTGTAAGTTCAAATTTGAAGTTATCTTTATCAGTATTGATAACATTCATAAAACTTTCAGCGACAGGAGCTGGAACTGAACCAATTTCACCAAATTTTGGATCTTTAAGAGTTAAAGCTTTAGTTACTTCATCATAACTGTAATCTAAAGCTTGACCGTCTTTCCAGTTGCTTTTTGCTAATTTAACTAAATTGTCATCTGTTGCTTCAGCGTGAGCCCCAGCCATTCCTTTTTGATGGCGAGTTACACCTGCGATTTTAAATTGAACACCTGCATCCACAGGATTTTGGAAGTTACCTGTAAACGAAACGTGAAGATTTTTACCCTTACGTTCAACACCTATGGTATTCTTAGATATATTTACAACATCTGACGCATATTGTAATTTTGTTGTATTTTTTAAATCTTTAACTGGTTGGAAACTAACAACCTTGCTTGTAATTGGATTAATTCTCACAATTTACACCTAAATTTGACCCTATACCTATATTAAAGTACAAAAGCGCATGTTTTTTGCTAGTTTTAGAAAAAATTTTTCTAAAATTTGTTACAAACTTAATATAAAAGAACGGCTTTCAAGTTTCCTTGAAAGCCGTCTATAATTCACTTTATTTTCCTTATTTTCTTCTCTGAAATTAAGCTGCTACTTCAAAATGTCTTTTACCACCTTTTTTAGGTCTGTGTTTGCCGTTTGCTTTACCTGTTTTTTGTGGTTGTTCGTGACCTTGAGTTCTTGGACCTTTACCAGTCTTTTGACCTTTGCCACCTTTTTGAGTAGTTGTAGCTGGTTGAGTTTTTCTGATTTCAGTAACAACATCTTTGATGATTTCAGTAGTTGTTCTACCTTGTTGTCCTGGTTCTGCTAATGCAATTTCGATTTTTTTGCATTTGCCAGCTCTTTGTTCAGCAGGAATGTTATTATCTTTCATGATATTGTAGTTGTTTCTTAAGTCTTTGTAAACTGAAGCTGTATCATCAACTACTTTACCGTTAACTTTGATTACTAATGGTGTGTCGATTGTAACACCTGGTAAGTCAACTCTACCACCTGATGCACCACCATGGCCACCACCACCGAACAAGTTAGCTAAGATTTCTGCGTGGTCACTCATAGCTGAAGATCTGAATGATAATCTTAAACCATTTTGTTTAGCAACATCTGAGTTTTCTGTGATGAAGTTTTCTTTCTTATCTTGGATAACTAAGATACCGATTCTGTCTGCATCGTAAGGACCTGTGTAAGTTTGAGTTGCTCTTTCTGATAGAGTATTTGCTTTTTGTCCTTTTGCTAATTTTTGTGATGTTTCAGATGGGTCTGATTTCAATGCACCTAGAACTTCTGAGTATTTGAAACCATTTTGGATATCTAACAATGTGATATCTGGGTCTTGTTCTAATGATGAGTTAAATACATCATACATTTGGTCATAATCTACTTCGATAACACCTAAGCCCAATTCAGGGAACATTTTTCTGCCATCTAATGCATATTGTACCATTTTGTCACGAGGTGAAGCTTTACCATCTACTGATGTTGAGCTTAAAGCTTTATCAGGAACATCGTATGCGATGTTTTCACGTAACCATTTTTTATCTACTGATTTGTCAGTTTTTGACAATTGGTTTGTTAACCAAGTTGACATACCTTCTGGGAAGAAGTTTGGTCTTTGTTGAACTGGTAATGCTGAGTGGTGTGGTAACAAGTTTGCAGTTCTTGTGAATGAACCTGTATCTGTTGATGTACCTGTGATTACACTTGCAACAAAGTTCTTAGCTGCTTGACCACCTTTTTCGAACATTTTACCAAGAACGCCTGCTTTTTCAGCTACGATTGTAACTAATTGAGTTGCTGCAGGAACTGCGTCACATACAAGAGCTAAACCGTTTTTGTGAATTTTATCCATATCTAAACCAGTTTCAGCTTTAGCATTTTGCCATTCTGTAATTCTGTGAGGGTGGTGATCGATATAAATTTGTTTTTTACTTCCTTTGATATAATCTTTGAATGCACCTGAGAAACGAGTTGGAGTTGGAACGTCCATTGTCATTACCAAGTCATATTGTTTTTTAGCTTTTCCTTGTAGAGGGTTAGCATCAAATAAGTTGTTTGGATCTTTTAATTCTGCTAAATCTCTTTCTAAAACTTTTAATTGTTCTTTAGCTGTTTCTGTTTTTAAAGATTTTAAAGTTTCAATATTTTTTTCTAAAGTTTCGATTTTCTTAGGGTTGTAAGGACGTTTTACATCTTCAACACCTGGCATTTTATCACGGAATAAACCTGGGATTTTGTCATCTACTGCACAGTCGATTTGTCTGTCAGGATAAGCTGCTTTTAAAGCTTCTTTCATAGCGATAACTGAACCTAAAGTATCTCCGTCTGGTTTACAGTGACCTAAAATCAAAATTCTTTTGTTTTCAGGGTTATTGATTTCGTTTGCAATATTATTGATTGTTTCTTTGATTTCTTTAACTTTGCCTAAACCGTTTTCTTTACCTTCTACATCGAAGATTCTTTCTAAAACTTGTTGAGGTGATTTTTCTGGTTGGTAAACCATTACAGCTTTTGAAATTTTTGGATCATCTGAGTTCAATAAACCATTGAATACATCTGCTGCTTCTTTTGCTGTAGCTTTATCATCGCCTTTGTATTTTAATACGGCTCTTAAACCAATTGTAGGAGCACCTTTTGAAGTACCTGCAATTACGTTTCCTAATTCAAAAGAAAAATCTTGTTTTTTACCTTTTAAAACTGGAAGTAAAACTTCTGCCATTTCTTTTGGTACTGAACCAATTTCACCGAATTTAGGGTGTGACAATGCGATTGTTTTACCCATACGAGTTTTTTCTTCTTTCCAGTTCAAACGGTCGCCTTCTTTCCAGTTGCTATTTGCTAATTGTACAACTGAATCGTCCTCTGCTGTTGCGCTTGCACCTTCTGTACCTAATTGGTGTTTTGATACACCTCTTACTCTAAATTGTAATGCTGGAGCATCTTCGTTTGCTTTTGTTTCCATTGGGTTTTGCAATTTGCCTGTAAATGCTACATGCAAAGCATTACCTTCTCTTTTCATAGCAATAACTTTGTCTTCAGCTTTGCGAGTGAACGTTGCGCTATCTGCCTCATAAGTTAATTTAGGTCTTACCGCTGTTGCTTTTTGCATTTGTGGTTGTGACACTAGTGACAGATTTTGGATTTTTTCTAATTTCATTAGAATGCCTTTCTAAGTTTTATAAAGTGAACAATAAATTTCCTATTAATTTTTTATCTATTTGCTATACACACACATAAATAATAAAACACTTATGTATATATCAAACATCATCAAAAAAAAAGTTGCTATCTTTTGCCAAAATCATGACACATTTGTAATAAATCGTTACATTTTTTTCATGTTATAATTGAATTGTAGGGAACAAAAGAGTAAAAAACGAGGTTAAATTGACTACTACTAATGAGTCTACGCTACAAATAAATGATTGGCTTGTTGAGTACAAAAAAAGTACTGACGAAAAACAAAAAAAACAATTACAAAATTTAATTGTAATTGCGAATATGCCTCTTGTAAAAAAAATAGCATGTTCTCTGGCAAGACGCTCTACTGACCCAGTTGACGATCTTATTCAAGTTGGTTCTTTGGGGTTAATTAAAGCTATTGAATTTTTTGACCCTACAATTAGTACAAAATTTAAAACGTATGCAAGTTATTTAATCACCGGTGAAATTCGTCATTATTTACGCGATAAAGCTTCTATGATTAAAGCTCCAAGAGAAATTCAAGAACTTGCGTTTAGAATTAATGCCGTTATAAAACAGCTAATCGAAGAAGGAATTGAAGATCCTACAAATGAACAAATTGCAAAAGTCATGTCATTACCTGTTCACAAAATCAACGATATTATTGAAGTTGACAGAAGAAAAAGCACAATTTCTTTAGACCAAACTTTTTCTAACAGTGAAGAAGATTGTTTTTCACTTGCTGACAAAATTCCAGCTGGCGATTATCAAGAATTTTTGAACGCATACGAAGAAAAAATCATGCTTACGCATGCCATAAAAGAATTGCCCGATAACCTAAGACAAGTCGTTGAATTAAACTATTACGAAGACTTAAATCAACGCGAAATTGCCGAAAAACTTGGAATTTCACAAATGCAAGTTTCAAGAAGACTAAAACGCGCATTATCTGAAATTTACAATATTATTACAGATAAAAATAAACAAGAAGGCGATAAAAAATGAGTCTAAACTTTGTTTTAGGATTTTTTATTTTTATAATAGGACTTTGCATTGGAAGTTTTTTGAATGTGGTTATTTTGAGAGGTTTAAGCGAAGAATCTATCGTTTACCCACCATCAAAATGCCCTAAATGTCAATCTCCGCTAAAATGGTGGCATAATATTCCAATTTTATCTTATCTTTTATTGCGAGGTAAATGCGGTTTTTGTCATGAAAAAATTTCAATCCAGTACCCAATTGTGGAATTTATTACTGGATATTTATTTTTAAGCGCATTTTTAAAATTCGGCTTTACCGTAAACTTATTTTTTATATTTATATTTATAAGCATGTTTGTTGTTATCTCAACAACCGATATAAAAGAACATGTCGCATTCAATCTTCATAGCTACATTTTAGCCATTGCTGGAATAATTTATAATTTTTTCAACCTTGGGAATTTATACCAAGGTCATACTTGGATTTTTAACACTTCATTTATAGCATCAATCCTAGGTCTAATCGTCGGCGCTGGAGTTATTGCTCTAATTTTTGCATTTGGATATTTAACTGTAAAAACAATGATTATTGGTATTGGAGATATTTTTATAGCAGGTGCTTTAGGAGCATGCTTTGGCTGGAAATATATATTATATATATTAGGTGGAGCTTTTCTTTTACAAGTTATCACATGTATTCCCAAAATTTTAGTAAAATTTACCAAAAAGCAAGACTACACAACAGTTATAGCATTCGTAGTCTTTTTAATTACAACAATCGTTGATGTAATTTTTATATTCAATTTTGATACACCAGATATGGCAATTGCAAAATGGATAATCTATTTAATATTAGTTTTAAGCGGTATTTTCTTGGCTATAAGACTTGTGCAAAGTTTACCTAAAAATTTAGCTGAAATCAACGAAAAAATGATTAATGACAGCCTTAACGGAACATTACCTGAAAACAACGAGATTTCTCACTTGCCATTTGGACCAGCATTGTGTTGTGCGTCTTTAGTCTTTTTATTTTTGTTTTGCTAGTTTAAAATAAAATGACAAAACCTATAGAAAACAGCGCAAAAACCGTTACAAATATAGATGCTATCTTAAACACAGGATCGTCCAAGGATATAACTTCTTGAATATTTAATTTTACAATTATATCTTTTGTAAAATCTTCTTTAAAAGTACCCTTTGTTTTTTCAAACGATAAATTTATTGCATTTTTTAACTTGTACATCGTTTCTAACTCTTTGCGCACAGGAGGATTTGCTATTGCAAACTTTTTAAATCTTACAGTATCCTCATCTGAAAGTTCATTATCAAGATATGCCGACATTTTTTCTATAAAATTTGTACCATAAGACGAAATTGGAACAACTTTTTGTGGCTCAATATTATCAATTTTTCTTTTTTCAGCATTTAAATCATTTAAAACTTTTTGTAAGGTTTCAAATTTTTCACGACAAGACGGACATTTTTTCAAATGCGATTCAATAAAATTTGTGACTTGGTAGTTGGTTTTGCCTTGAATATAGTAAGTTAACAGGGCTATTACTTGTGAGCATGTTAAATCCTGCGTCATATAAAATTTCTCCTTTAAATATAATTTTTTAAACCGTCTTGCAAACGACTTCTAGCACGTGAAATTCTTGATTTCACTGTACCTACATTTGTTTTTGTAATTTGCGCAATTTCGTCATAAGACAATCCCTGAAGCTCTCTTAGCACTATTGGAATCCTAAAATAATCTGGTAATTGTTGCATTTCGTGTTTAATAACACTATCTAGCTCACTAGACAAACACTTTTCTAATGGTTTGCATTTTTTATCAGGAATATGAATTTGTGGATTTGTTGAATATGGATTTGAGTCATCAAGCTCTAGTGACAACATAGGCGGTACGCGGTTAAGCTTGCGCAGATTATCATAAAACAAGTTCATAACAATCTGATTTAACCAGCTTTTAAACATTTTAGGATTTTTTAAATTTGGCAGACCTTTTGCCATTTTTAAAAGTGCCTCTTGAGTTAAATCATAAACATTGTCATCTTTTTTATTTAAGTAGGTAAACGTTGCAAATACATTTTTCTGTTCTCTGCGAACTAATTCCTCTAAAGCCTTGTAATCCTCGTTTTGAGCATTAATTACAAGATCTTCTAATCGCATTTTTTTATATTGTGACTTGCCTATATTCATATATTAAGAATAAGAAATTACATCACAAAAAAACACACTCTTTATAGTAATGCGGGTAGGCTATTTTTTATAAACGAGAATTTGAAATTATTTAAAATTACGCATAGACTGCATCATTTTTTGTAATCCGAAACCGCCCATTTTGCCCATCATACCTTTCATTTGATTCATGCCTTTCATCATTGAGCGCATTTGTTCAAACTGTTTTACAAAAATATTAATGTCATGTAACGGAATACCAGAGCCCTCTGCAATTCTTTTTTTACGGCTAGAATTTAACAATTGAGGGTTAGAACGTTCTTCTGGCGTCATACTTTGAATAAATACTTCAATTCTTTTGAATTGTTTTTCGCCCTCGTGAGAAATTAATTCCCTATCTTCTTTTTTAATATTCATGCCAGGAAGCATGCCAAGAATTTGGTCAATAGAGCCAAACATACTCATTTGACGCTTCATATTTAAAAAGTCATCAAAAGTAAATTCAGCCTTTTTCATTTTTTCTTGAAGTTTTTTAGCTTCGTCCTCATCAAAAACTTCTTTTGCACGTTCAACAAGTGAAACTATATCACCCATGCCTAAAATTCTTGTTGCCATTCTTTCTGGATAAAAATCTTCTAGTGCATCAATTTTTTCACCTGTACCTGTTAATTTTATTGGCTTTTTAGTGCAGTAAACAACACTCAACGCTGAACCACCACGAGAGTCACCATCTAATTTTGTTAAAACTAAGCCTGTCAAATCAAGCTGTGCATCAAAATTTTCTGCAACATTTACGGCTTCTTGACCTGTCATAGCATCGATTACAAGTAATTTTTCTTGTGGCGCAAAAATTCTATCAATCAAAAGGAGTTCTGCCATCATATCAGTATCAATTTGCAAACGACCAGCAGTATCAAGAATTACCACGTTAAAACCGTTCTCTTTTGCGTGGTTTAAGGCATGTTGTACTATTGATTGAACATCTGTAACACCCTCTTCTGCATACACTTCTGTATTAATTTGTGTACCTAAAGTTTGCAACTGTTTAACGGCAGCTGGACGGTAAACGTCACAGGCTACAAGTAGTGGATTTTTACCCTCTTTTTTTAGTTTTACAGCAAGTTTTGCACTTGATGTAGTTTTACCAGAACCTTGCAAACCTAACATCATAATAACACTTGGGTGACCTGTTAAATTCAAAGGTTGAGTTGTTTTACCTAGCAAAGCAACCAATTCATCGTGTACAATTTTAACAAGTTGTTGAGCAGGATCGACACCTTTTAAAACTTGTTCGCCCTCTGCTCTATCTTTAATATTTGAAATAAAAGCTTTTACAACACGTAAGTTAACGTCTGCTTCAAGTAACGCACGTCTAATTTCGCGCAACGCCTCTTGCATATTGTCTTGTGTAAGTTCCTTGCCTGTTGTTTGTCTTATAATACCTTGTAATTTTTCACTTAAATTATCAAACATCATTTTCCCCTAATTGTACATGTATATATATAAATATATCATGAAAAAATCCCTCTACTGTCGGTATTGTAATTTTTATTTGCTTAAAGTTTAATTATTTTATAGCAATTTATATTAAGAGGTAAAAATGGAAACTTTAACAATCACAGAAGAAATTAACCAAACACTAGAAAACATATATAATTTTATTAAAACAGACGAACATTTAAGTGCAGATTTCACTGAATATACAAAGACTTTAGGCATTTATGATTTACCTGATGAAAAAATGAAAGAGTACTACGTTACTTATATTTTTGAAAGAAATTTGCTTGGTGACAAAAATAGAAATCCTTTGATGATGTTTAACGCCTCAAAAAGTACAGAAATTTCTAAAGCTATGGAAAACGCATTTACTTCTATTTTTGAAATTAAAAAAATTCTTAAAAACGGTTTTGAAGTTTACAATATGATTAACGAAAATAACTACTCTTTAATCTCAACTACAAAAATGACTGACTATAGAGGTTTTGGTTGCGGACAATTCATTGTTGCGAGAGTTTTTGAATACAAAAACGAATTTTATATCGCAGAAATGACAGGTCATCTTGCATCAAACAAACGCGATGACGCCACTCGTTACGCTATGGCAAAAATTATACAAGAGCCTTACTTGGTTTACGAAAACAACCATAAAAAACAACAAGAAATTGAAGCAGATATAAAAGTTATGTACGAAAAATTTATGGACGCGTTCAAAACTGACGAATTAATTACCTCTAGTCAATTTACAGATGATATAATTGGACAATTTAACGATTTTTCAGAAAACGGAACTCCCGTTAATATAGATGGTAAACTTGAAACACCAACCCCTTTAAAATACTTTGAAATAAAAGATTTGAACAATGATTATAATAACTTTGTAGAAAAGTCTTTAGACGGATTTTCTTCTCACAAAAAAGTCTATGATACAGCAATAATCTACGATAAAGAATATGGACTTTACGTAATTCCCTTCTACAAAACACTTTTAACCATTTTAGAACAAAATTCATTAGAAAATATTGAGGGTGCAAAAGAATGTGTTGAATACTTTATAACTTCTCCTACTGTATCAACTAACATTTTAAAACGTATTAATGACAAATATCCAAACTTTACAACACTTGCAAACAAAGTTACAGAAAATGACAATTTAACGCTTGATGAATTATTCAAGGAATATAAACACGAATATGTAAACCACAAAATTTACTCACAAACAACTATTTTGTACAATTCAAAAGTTTTCACAAATACACTAGGCTATGTTGTTGAAAAGGAAGAAAAATCAAATACTGACTACTCAAAAGTCGGCAGAAATGACAAATGTCCTTGCGGTAGTGGTAAAAAATTCAAACATTGTTGCGGAAAATAAACTCAAATAACAATAAAAAATCTCCTATGATATAATTTTAATCAAAGGGGATTTTTTATGGAGAAATGGTTAAAATTAGCAATTGAAGTTCAAAGCATAGCGCAAGCTGGTTTGACATATACAGAAAGTGTTTATGACAAAGAACGTTACGAACGACTTCGCGAAATTTCAGCAGAAATGATTGCTGAAAATAGCAATTTGCCAGTAGAAAAAGTTAAAGACTTATTCTGTAATGAAACTGGCTATCAAACACCGAAAATGGACACCCGAGGTGCAATTTTTAAAGATGATAAAATTTTACTTGTTCACGAAAACAACAACACTTGGTCACTTCCTGGGGGTTGGCAAGATGTTTTAGAGTCTGTTAAATCAAACACAGAAAAAGAAGTTCGAGAAGAAGCAGGTTTAAACGTTAAAGCCACTAAAGTTATAGCACTCCACGATAGAAATAAACATAATCCTCCACCATACCCATACGGAGTTTGCAAAATTTTTGTGTTATGTGAACTCATAGACGGAGAATTTAAAGAAAATAGCGAAACAACTGAAACTAAATATTTTTCACTTGATGAGCTACCAGAAAATTTGGCAATTGAAAAAAACACAAAAGCGCAAATTGAAATGTGCTTTAAAGCTTACAAAGACCCTGACTGGAAATGTGAGTTTGATTAAAAATGAATAGATGCAAATGGTGCAACTTAAAAAATCCTAAATATATCGAATACCACGACAAAGAATGGGGTATTCCAAATTTTGACGAACATTATTTGTTTAAAATGCTTATTTTGGAATCTTTTCAGGCTGGTTTATCTTGGGAGTGCGTTTTGAATAAGCGAGAAGAATTTCAAAAAGCGTATGACAATTTTGACCTAAATAAAATTTGTAACTATGATGACAAAAAAATTACTGAATTACTTGAAAACAAAGGCATTATCAGGAACAAATTAAAAATTAACGCAAGTATAAATAATGCTAAAATCTTCAAACAAATTCAAAAAGATTTTGGCTCTTTTTATGAATATTTAGAAACATTTACTCACGGCAAAACTTACTTTGAAGTCGGTAAAACTTGTTCTGAATTGTCTGACAAAATTTCAAAAGACCTGCAAAAACGTGGCATGAAATTTGTCGGCACAACAATTATTTATTCTTATTTACAAGCAATCGGAGTAATAAATTCTCACGACAAGGGTTGTTTTTTGTATCAAAAATAAATCATTAGTACGATTTCAAATTCAATTAAAATGCTAATATATAAAATATGCAAGTGGTCGCCACAAAACTTTTTTTATGACGGTGCTAACGTCAAGAAAAGAGGTGATGATTATGACTACAATTAAAACGCTAGCCGTTATATATTTTATAATAGCAACTTTGTTAAATAAACAAAAACTAGCGTTTTCAATTGCAATCATAACGCTAGTTTTATTTAACTAATAAGACATGTGGTGAAAAAAGTTAGCTAAAAACTAATCGCCACTTGCTATATTTACATTATAACTTATTTCCTAAAAAATTCAACCCTTTTAATAACATTTAAAATTTTTTATTTATGGTTTAAAATATAATTATGGAAAGTAATAACCGTTTTAAACTTGTTTCAAAATATTCTCCATCAGGCGACCAACCACAAGCAATTGAACAGCTTGTGAACGGGGTTAACCTTGGGTTTGACGCGCAAACATTATTGGGGATTACAGGTTCTGGTAAAACATTTACTATCGCAAACGTTATTGAAAAAGTTCAAAAACCAACTCTTATAATTGCACATAACAAAACACTTGCCGCGCAACTTTATAACGAATTTAAAGAACTTTTTCCAGAAAATGCAGTTGAATACTTTATCAGCTATTACGACTACTATCAACCAGAAGCGTACATTCCAAGAACTGACACCTATATCGAGAAATCAGCAAGCATAAATGAAGAAATCGACAGACTCCGCCACAACACAACAAGAAGTTTATACGAACGAAATGACGTTATAGTTGTTGCATCTGTTAGTTGTATTTACGGTTTAGGATTACCTGAAAACTACTTCAAAGGTTCAATTGAGCTATCTGTTGGCATGGAATTATCACGTGAAGACTTGCTTAAACACCTTGTAAATGTTCAATATACAAGAAACGACCTTGTCTTAGAGCGTGCAAACTTTAGAGCAAGAGGTGACATTGTCGAAATTATTCCAAGTTATGAAAAAATCATCACAAGAGTATACTTTTTTGACGATGAAATCGAAAAAATTGTCAAAATTGATGCTACCACTGGAGAAGTTATTGAAGCCGTTCAAAAAACAGTAATATATCCAGCTGTTCACTATCTTGCGTATGACGAAAATGTCGATGAAACCATTTCTCTAATTCGCCAAGAACTTCAAACAAGACTTGCTGAATTAAAAAGTCAAAATAAACTGATTGAAGCTCAAAGACTTGAACAACGTGTAAAATACGATATTGAAATGATTAAAGAAATGGGCTACTGCTCTGGAATTGAAAATTATTCTAGAATTATTGAACGTAGACCTGTAGGTTCGGCTCCAGCAACGCTTTTAGACTACTTTCAAGGGGATTTTTTAACCGTAATTGACGAATCTCACGTGACATTACCTCAAATTAAAGGCATGTCACACGGTGACGCGGCAAGAAAAGATACACTTATTCAATATGGTTTTAGATTGCCTTGTGCAAAGGATAACAGACCTTTAACAAATGATGAATTTTTCAACAAAGTTGGACAAAAAATTTATATTTCAGCCACTCCAGCTGAATTTGAACTTACAACATCTCAACAATACGTTGAACAAATTATTCGTCCGACAGGGCTTGTTGACCCTAAAATACATGTTCGACCAATTGAGTCACAAATTTCTGATTTGAAAGCTGAAATCGAAAAACGAACACAAAAAGACGAGCGCGTTTTGATTACAACGCTAACAAAACGCATGGCAGAAGACTTATGCGACTACTTTTTACAAGAAGGAATCCGTGTAAGGTACTTGCACAGTGAAATTCAATCATTAGAGCGTATTGAAATACTTAGAGATTTACGACTTGGCGAATACGATGTTTTAATTGGTGTAAACTTGCTTCGTGAGGGATTAGATATTCCTGAAGTTTCGCTTGTTGCAATTATGGACGCGGATAAAGAGGGCTTTTTGCGTTCAGAAACGAGCTTAATCCAAACAATCGGACGTGCAGCGCGTAATTCCTGCGGTGAAGTTATTATGTATGCTGATAACATTACCGACTCAATGAAAAAAGCAATTGACGAAACAGAGCGCAGACGCGACATACAGCTAAAACATAATCAAAAATATGGAATTATTCCTCAAACTATTAAAAAACCTATTGAAAACAATCTCCTTGCACTTGTTGCAAGCTATAGAACGCTTGAAGATATTGTTGCTGAAGAAATGGTTGACCTAGGAATAGATAAAAAAGATTTGCCAAAACTTATTACAAAGCTTGAAAAAGATATGCATAAAGCCGCGAAGATACTTGATTTTGAACGTGCAGCAGAAATTCGCGACCAACTAAAAAAACTTCGTGAAATGATTTAACGAGAGAGAAAAAATAAAATAAATTAAATTTTATCTTTACAAATATTCACATATACTAAAGTTTAAGATTGTTTTTGCCGATATTATGAGAGTAACAAAAAAGGATGGTGTGTCTATGGCAGGAATAAATTTTAATGGCAATTTTAACAACAAGATTAACAACACAACTAAATATAATATTGTTAAAAATAATAGAAACAATACTTCTAATGCTTCTGACTTCAAACCAACTTTCGGAAATACAATGTCTGGGGACACGCTAGAAATTAGCACCAAAAAAGATAATGATCTTACTACAGGTATGCGTTTTAGCACAAGACGCGCCCAAAAAACCTGGTCGCAAATAAACAAAGAAGAATGGAATAGACGTGGTGGCGTTGAAAATTATAATGGCAAAGGCGCCAATGAAATGGGCTTTAGCGTATTTGTATCAACAACAGTACGTTGGTTTTGGAATAAATTATTTAGAAGATAAAAAATAAATTTTTACCTGTGTGATTGCAAAAATAAAAAAAAATATTGACTTTCTAAAAATTATCCTTAAATACAAATTGTTAAGATAATAAGGAGAGAGAAATATGTCTATTAATGCAATCAACACTAATTTGCTTGCTATCAAACAAGCAAAAACAAACGTCAAAACAGATGTTTCAAATCAAGAAAACAAAACAACTACAAACACGAGTACCCCACAACAAAAAACACAAATGAACGCTGATGATGTATTCAAATACATGTCCGCAACAACCACCATGCCTGTCCAACTTAAAAAAACTGTAAACGTCAAAGCCTATGTTGATGAATCGAGTGCCTCTAGAATTAGTTCTTCAATGAAAAATTTTGAAGAACAATATATGGCAAAACTTAGTTCTGTAAAATCAGAATTTGGCAACATTTCTGACGCTCTAGCAGAAAAAATCACACTTTCAATGTTTTAAAAATTTACTGTAAAATCATATTAGAATTGCATTATGTAGATACATGCCCGAAGAAATTCGGGCTTTTCTTTTGTTATTTTGCTATAAAAAAAGGCGCGGATTGATTTCATCAATCCGCGCCTTTTTAACTTATTTTATTATTTCAAATAATGTTGCTTACCTGCACCGAAAACATTTTTTGCAACATCTACTGCACCATAAGCAGTTAAACCAATTGCAGATGCTTTTGAAACTTTACCTTTTGTTAAAACAGTCAAGGCAGTTAGTGCTAGAGGAACAACGTTATTAACTAGAGATTCGCCAACACCTTTAACATAGCCAACTGCTGAATTACACCAGTTTCTGATACCGTTGAACCAATGACCTTTCATTTCTGCATCAAATTTAGCATCTTGAATTTTTGACATCAACACACTTGGTTTATCCAAAGTTCTTGTATCCATATATGTATCTAAACCGCTATTTGCGATTGCGAGTTTTCTTTCTTCACCAGCTCTTACTTTGCCTAGTTTGTGAGCATCATAAGCAATTGCGGCTAAACCTACATAACCTGTGGCTTTTGCTAAACCTGCTGTGAAATTTACTCCTGACATTTTTATTTTTCCTTTTCCTATTAAATAATCTTTTTGTTTTTGTTATTGAGGCATTCTTAATAAAATTTTGTTTGCTACGTCTGCCTCTGCGCTGTTTGGTACTTTTGACATTTTTTTAAGAAGCTGGTTAGTGAAATCATCACCTGTTATTAAGTTTGCTTCTAATGCGGCTAAGGATAAGCTCCTTATTGATAATTCTGGGTCCTGTAACATTTTGTTTGTTAAGGCTGTTAGTGCTGGATTATCTTTTCTGTCTAAGTCTTCTTGAAGTCTTGCAACGACATCTTGACCAGCCATTAGTCGTAACTTTTTGTCTTGAGAATTTAGATAACTTTCTAGGTTTTTCACGTAATGATCAGTTAATTCCATTTTTGGTTTGTCTGATGCTGGGTTTTTAGCTATCTTTTCAAGAGCTTGTACCAATTCTTTTGGTACTGTTACCTCCTGTTTTATAGGATTTGATTGATGAGCTTGCGCAGTTACTGTAACTTCTTTTGGTTTTTCTGTAACTACTTCTTGCTTTGCAGGTTCGCTTGGTTTAATATTAGCGGCTGAACCTTTGCCGTTGGCTTCCTCATTTGCCTTGTTAATATCAACCATTTGTTTTGCAAGTGCAGCTTGATTCAATCTCATAATTGCAGGTGAAGCAAAGGTGTTAAGATAATAGGCCGCAGGATAACAACCATTATTCAATACCATTGTTGACATCATACCGTTTGGCATTGTCATATGTCCTACACTTGGACCTGATACTTGAATGTTCACACTAGGAGTACTAGCTGTTTGTACGTATCTTGATACGTTAGTCATTAACTTAACCTTACCTTACCTAAAATAAAATATTTTTTATTTAAACCTTACCTACATATATATAAAGTCAAAAACCATGTAAAAATTGCCTTTTTGGGGTAATTATTAAGAAATATTAACAAAGCTTTAATAAATCTCAAATGCAGTTATAATCATGATATGAACGATTTTCAAAAAAATTTACCAAAAAGGCTTTGTCTAAACTGTGGCAAATGCGCTGGAGTGCTTCCGACATCAGCTTTTTCAGATATTCCAGAGGGGTGTGGTTACTCTGGTTACATGTTTTTGAAAAAAGAAGAACATAAACAAAAAGTTCGAAAAATTGATGAAGAATTTATTCTTTTGAAAATAAAAATCTTAAATGCTAAAGGTGAAGCTAAAAGAAAAAAATATCAAAAAGCATTAGAAAAAGTTCAAGAAAAATTAAAAGAACTTGAACAATTTGGACCGATAGATTTTTAGAAATAAAAAAGGGCGCGGATTGATTTTATCAATCCGCGCCCTTTTTTAAACAACTTTTTAAAATAATCTATTATACGGACTTTCAGAATCTTTTTTAGTTTGTCCGATATAATCTGCAAATACCAAATAGTTAAAAACCATAAACATGCACATATACAAAATGAAGAAAAAGTTCATTGGATTCATTCCGTTTAGCATTAAGATAATCCACGCTGGAAGAACAAAAGCAACCAACATAAACAAAATTGCTTGAATTGCATAAGCAAACAAGTTAACAATAAATGTTGATAATGCTTTTATAATTCTCATTGGTTTATATGCATCATACAATTTTCCTGTGTCCAAATATTGAGTAATGCTTGCAAAAAATAAAGACACAAGCAACAAATAAAAAATTGAATAAACTATATAAAAAACTATTTGATTATTCATTAATTGCGGATTTTGAGCCAACACGAAAACAAACAGCAAAAACAATAAAATATTTACGATAACAATTGGAATTGCAGCAAGAATAGTGAAGCCCAAAGTTATAAACATTCTAACTGGCATCAAAAATGTTGGTAGCAACATCGGTTCAGAATTGCAAGAACGGCGAATTGTTTCGAAAAACACAGCAGCAAAGATAATACCAAAAACAATGTTCAATGTTATTGACAAAACCATTTGACCACTCATTAATGCATGAGTTGATATTATCGCAGGAATAGCTAAAATCGCTATTTTTATAAATGCGTATTTATCTGTCGCAACATTTCTTATGCAATCAATAATGTTTACCATTTCTTGTTATCCTAAATTTAAAATTGTTTTAAAAATCTTTCGTCATTGTTGAAGAACAATCTAATATCATCAATTGCATATTTCAACATAGCAAGTCTTTCAACCCCCATACCGAAAGCAAAACCGCTGTATACATCAGGGTCAATGTTAGAAGATTTTAATACATTAACATCAACCATGCCAGCGCCTAAGATTTCTAACCAGCCAGTACCTGAACAAGTTTTGCAACCTTTACCTTGGCACATAATACATTGAACATCGATTTCTACAGATGGTTCTGTAAATGGGAAAAATGAACTTCTAAATCTTGTTGGACGAGAAGAACCAAAATACAATCTCAAGAATTCATTTAAAACACCTTTTAAGTCTGCAAAGGTAACGTTTTTATCAATATAAAGACCTTCAATTTGATGGAAGAAATTGTTTTTACGAGAGTTGATATTTTCATTTCTGTAAACTCTACCTGGAACAATAACTCTAATTGGAGGCTTCATGTCTTCCATAATACGAACTTGCGCACCTGAAGTTTGACCTCTTAAGATTACGTGTGGTGCAATATTTGTATAGAATGTATCTTGCATATCGCGTGCTGGGTGGTCTTTAGGAAAGTTCAAACCATCAAAGTGATAATATTCTGTTTCAACTTCTGGTGAATTTTTGTCAGGAGCAACTGAAAAACCTAAAGAATGAAAAATATCAGAAATTTCATTAATTGTTTCTGTGATTGGGTGAACATGACCCATTTGAACAAATTTACCAGTCAAAGTTACATCAATTTTTTCTTTTTTTAATTTTTCATCTAATTCTTTTTTATAAAATTCGTCGTATTTTGCTTTTACTTCTGTTTCTAAATTGTTTGCTACTTCATTTGCGAAAGCGCCAACAACTCTTTTATCTTCATCAGACAAATCTTTCAAATTCTTTTTAATAGAATTTAATTCACCTTTTCTGCTTAAATATTTTAATTTTAAATCTTCGATATCTGCGATTGATTTTGCATTTTGTAAATCAGTTTTTGCTGCATCATAAATTTTTTGTAATTGTTCTTTCATAGTTTCACCTGTTATTTCATTGGATTGTTTATTTTTTCATATTTTATTGTAGTTAAATCGCCGTGTCCTGGATAAATTTTAATATCTTCATCTAAAGAATTTAAAATGTATTGAACACTATTTTTTAGTTGTTGATAATTTCCACCAAAATCAGTTCTACCAACGCTACCTAAGAATATTGTATCACCTGAAAATAATTTATCATCAACTAAGTAACAAACTCCGCCACTTGTGTGCCCAGGAGTATTAATTACAGTTATTTTGCTGTTTCCAATTGATAAACTTTCGTTTTCATCAATATATTTTGTAATTGGCGGAACATTTACATGCCCTAATCCACCAACAAACCTATCAACAAAGGAAGATACATCTTCGATAAGTTCTTTATCGTTAATTGGTGCCAAAATTGGAGTTTCAGGAAAAACTTTATGCAATTCTTCCAATCCTAAAATATGGTCGAAGTGTCCATGCGTAATCAAAACATATTTCAATTTTGCATCGTATTTTTTTAAATTTTCTTCTATCTCTGAAATATATTCGCTACAATCAATTAACACTGCCTCTTTTGAATTTTCATCAATTAGCAGATAATTATTGTTTTCTATCATTCCAACAACAAAAGTTTTTAAAATCATTCTTCTGTTCTCACCAATTTAAAAATTTTATTACACATTCTAAATACTTTTTCAGCGTCATTTAGAGATAACATATTATCAGCATCGCAAAGCGCTTTTTCTGGTTCTGGGTGAACTTCAAAGAACAAGGCGTTTACACCAGCAGCAATTGCAGATTTTGCAAGTACTGGAACCCATCTTCTATCGCCACCTGTTGCACAGCCATTTGTACCAGGCATTTGCACGCTATGAGTAGCGTCAAATACAACAGGGTAGCCCAACATTTGCATAATTGGAATTGCACGCATATCCGTAACCAAGTTGTTATAGCCAAAACTTACACCGCGTTCTGTTAATAAAACTTTGTCATTACCTGAATCAACAACTTTTTGTGCCAAAGCCTTCATTTGTTGAGGTGCCAAAAATTGACCTTTTTTAATATTAATGATTTTTCCTGTTTTACCAGCTTCAACAAGCAAATCAGTTTGTCTGCATAAAAATGCTGGAATTTGTATAATATCTGCGACTTCTGCTACTTTTTGAGCATCTTGTGGCAAGTGAACATCAGTTACAATTGGAACATCAAATTCTTTTTTAATCTTCGCAAGATATTCCAAACCTTTATCAATGCCTAAACCTCTGTAGCCATCAATAGTTGAACGGTTTGCTTTGTCATAAGAAGCTTTAAAAACATAGTTTATACCTAATTCTTCGGTAACAGTTTTTAATTTTTCCGCAACAGTTGCCATGCAATCATAACTTTCGATTGCACAAGGACCAGCAAGAATAGTTAATTTATCCCCACCAATCTCGAAATTTCCTAATTTAATCTTTTTTACATCTATCATAATACGTTTATTTTAGCTAAAAAACATTTATTTGTCTACATTAACGAACACATAAAAGGCTGATTAAAATTAATAATAAAGATTTATTGCAAACACGGATTAAAAAAGCTAAAAAATGTGTTATAATAAAAGTAGCAACAGGGGTTAATTTAACTGCTAATTAAATTAATGTTCACCCCCTAATGCTAATTAACTGAGAATTAGCACTATGATTATTGTCACTAGTGCTAATTTTTTGTCTTTGGTTGATAGTAAAATCAACCATATTAACAATAGTGATTTAATCATAAGCATCACCACCATTCGTCAAGATATTTTTCTGATTTATAGTCAGCCCTTGCGAGGTAGTTTTTGACAGAGTGTGCCTGTTGCTTATAATTAAGCTACCATAATTTTTTATATATAAAATCGTTTTTACATATGATATAAAAATATTACAAAAAAAAAGAACCCTCGAAAGGGCTCTTTTTGAGTTATATTCAATTAAGAATTAGTATCTGTAGTGAGCGAAAGCCTTGTTAGCTTCTGCCATTTTGTGAGTATCTTCACGTTTTTTGCATGCTTGACCAGCACCGTTTGAAGCATCAATTAATTCACTTGTTAATTTATCGATGAATGATTTACCGCTTCTGTTTTTAGCTGCTGCAATCAACCAAGATGAAGAAAGAGCAAATCCTCTGTCTGGTTTAACTTCTAGAGGTACTTGGTAAGTAGAACCACCGATACGACGAGCTTTAACTTCTAACAATGGAGTTGCGTTTGTTAATGCTTTTTGGAAAATTTCCATTGGTTGTTCATTAGTTCTTTCTTTAATTCTATCTAAAGTTGAATAGAAAATTCTTTCTGCTAAAGATTTTTTACCACGACGCATAATTCTGTTAATGAATTTTGATACGTCTACGCTATTGTATAATGGATCAGCTGCAGGGATTCTTCTTGCAGGTTTAGAACGTCTTGACATTATTTACCTCCTTTTGCACGTTTTGCACCGTATTTAGAACGGCTTTGTGCTCTGTTTGCAACACCTGCAGTATCTAATGTACCGCGGATAATGTGATATCTAACACCTGGAAGATCTTTAACCCTTCCACCTCTGATTAAAACAACACTGTGTTCTTGTAAATTGTGACCAATACCAGGAATGTATGAAGTTACTTCAAAGCCGTTTGTTAACTTAACTCTGGCAACTTTTCTAAGTGCTGAGTTTGGTTTTTTAGGAGTTGTTGTATAAACTCTTGTGCAAACCCCACGTCTTTGAGGACATTCCATCAATGCTGGTGATTTTGTTTTGTCTACTAGCTTTTTACGTTCGCGACGTACAAGCTGATTGATTGTTGGCATAATTTCTCCTTGTTATATGATTTATTAATTTTTCGCCTAAATCTTAGTTGAACCTTTCAGCACAAAACTTCAGCTAAGTGTCTGTACTATATATATAACAACAAGAAAAAAGTATTGTCAACCATTAAAATTAATTATTTGTACTTTTTGTTAAGTTTTTTCAAGAAAATGTTTTAACGAATTTTTTAAATTTATCTTGATGTTGATTTTGATAAAATTTTGCCATCTTTTGATGAAATTTCCACGCATATTCCATAAAAATTGGTTGCATTAATATTTCCATCATCACGTTTAAACATACCAACATAAGGTGTTGTCATTCTGATTTCTGGAAATTTTTCTTTGAAAGGCTGAACTGTCCAAAGTGGTTGTCCATCAAAATCAAACGCAATAATGTTTTCCATAGTCGGATTATCGTTAGGAACATCAAACATGACTATAACTTTGTCGTCTAAAGTAATTGCATTGTAAATATTTAAATCAAAAGATATTAACTTATCGTTTATAATTAATTTATTTTCTTCAAAACTGATTTCTGGCATTTTTTATCCTTTTATTTTCTACTGTGGTAAGGCTTTCATTCCGCCGTAAATTTTTGGTTTTTTATCACCAATCAAGAAGTATTGAGTTCCGCCACCGTTACCCCAACCTTCAAGTGGATTGCATTTACCTGTAAACATTTGGACACCCTCTGGAACTTCTACTTCTACAACATATCTAGGTGTTGCAGGAAGAGCAAATTTATCCTTAATTTGAGCAGCTGTTAGCCCCTCAATTTCATCATAAGGCATCAACCATGCACCTTTCGCAAATGATGACCATTCACCCTCTTTTACTGGTGCACCATCATTATATACACGAACAAATTTTGTTGGTTTATCTGTTTGAACTAAAGCTGATGGAGTATCACCACCTAAAAATCCTGGTTCAGTAAACCCATAATCTTTTGCTAATATTTCATTAACTTGATCACCTGACAATTCTTGTAAAACAGTTGTACGAGATTTAATATCTGTATTTACTGTAATATCAAATTTTCTCTTATCTAAAATTCTTTGTAATGCAACTTTTTGTGCTGGATCTGTAACTGCATCAATTTGTCTTTGCATAGCACTCAAATCTGCATTTAAAGTGTTAACATCTGCTGCGAATTGTTTTTGAACTTTTTTGAATGTTTTTTCGTCAAAAGCAACCTTGCCGTTTGCAGATCTAGCAATTGCACTATCTAAAGTCAAACCTTTACTTGCAGCTTGAGCTCTAGCAGCATCTGCAGCATCAAGTGTACGTTGAACCATGCCAGCTTCAACACCTTGTAATGATGTATTATTTGTGCCTGAGAAGTTACCAATTGCGTGAGGACTTTGAATTTTTCCACCTCTTGTTACATCAGCAACTTCATTTACAAGAGTTACGTTTCCAACGTGTTCAGATGCGTTAGAAATAATATCTCCGTTAACGATATAGTTGATAGTATTATTATTATCTTTTAAACCTCTTGCAATACCGTCCGCAGAATCAACTAAACTTCTCGTACCAACTGCATCAAAAGAAATACCTAAAACATCGTCGTATTTAGATGAAACTAATTCTGTTAAAGCACCACCTAATGAGTGACCTGTAACAACAATTTTCTTGCCTGGATTTGCAGCTTTAACTTGTTCCATAAAGTCCACAGCATTTTTGAATTGGTCTGGCAATTTACCAGAAAGCATTTGATGATCAACTCTCAAGTCGCCCATATCATCAGAGCCTCTAAATACAACCATTACTACGCCATCTTTTTCAAGAGCTTTAGCATGGAAACCGTTTTCTGCTGAAACTTGAGCTTGTTGTTTCCAACCATTATGAGCAATTTCTCTATCACCATAAGCCATGCCAGCCATGTTACCAGCATCTTGAACAATGTCTAGTCTGTCTTGCAAGCCCATTTGTTTAACTTTATCATTTTGGCTGAATGTACCCCAACTTTTTACGTTGTCACCTTGTAGTGCAGAACCTGCTGTACCACTAGCTCTAAACCTATCTTCAAGTTTTACTAGTCCATCACCAAATTCTGTTCTTGATGCACCTTTGCCTAATAAACTTTCAATATCTGCAACGGATTTGTCATGTTGTGACATTCTTACATCGTAGGTAATACCTCTAACTTCGCCAGATTGAACCTCCATACCATTACCAACATAAGCTCGACGAATAGGTGCATTTCCTGCTTCAGTTGCTGAAAGTGTTGTTGAATAACGGTGATGTTCATCAGTTGCTGTTCCTAACCAACCACTGTTTATATCATCTAACTTACTTTCATCAATTTCAAATGCTTTTGCCATCGCACGGTCTTCTAATTTGTTTTGAACGTATTGACCGCCTAATGAAGAAACTGCAGAAATGATTGTACTTTCAAGTGTTACCTTACCTGTTTTTACATATTCAGAACCTGCATCTATTGCAGTGTCAGAAACTGTTCTAAGAGCATAAGTTGCAGTTCGGCCTAATCCTAAGTTTCCTATAACTTTTGAAGCTCCACCACTAAGCACAGTTGTTACACCATCAACAGTTGCATTTCCAGTGATTTGTTTAAATTCTTGCATTGATAAGCCGTCTTTTGAAGTAGCTCTATCTGATGCATCAACTGCAATTGACAAAGCAGTTGAACCTGCAGCTGCAGCTAATAATGGAACAGCCGTACCACCTGTTACAACACCTATTACAACAGCTCCAGCAGTTTTAATACCTTGTTTTAATACATAAGCGCCTGTTTCTTGCGATGCATTATAATCTCTAACACGTCTTGCAACATCGTTTTTTGTACCAAATGTTGCTGTGTAAGAACTTTCATATTCACTTTTTATTTGACTAAATTTCTTTCCACCTGTTGCTTGCATGGTTTGTTGATGTAACAATGAACTACAAGCTTTTGCTCGTTTTGATAAAAATTCATATTTTTTATCCAATGATGCCGTTTTAGGATTAATGCCAGCTTTCTTCATTTCTTCATTGATTTGTTGTAAACCAGCTTTTGAATTGCCCATGCCTAAGAAACTAGCAAAATTGTTTAATTCTCTTTTGTAAACTTGTTCTTTTGTTGCTGTAGTTACCTTTTGTCCACTACCAGCTCCAGGAGTTACTTGATAATAACTTTCTTCACATAAATGAGTGCTTGACATCAAATGTTTCATTTTTGAGTTGAAAGATGTTTCAACAGAATAATGAGCTGAAGCTTTTTCATATTGAGCTGATTTTTTTTGATATCCTGCAACTTGAACAGGATCAAATTCTACACCATAAATCTCTTTAAATTTAGCTTTGAATTCAGCATCTGTTTTAGTTCTAGCTAATTCATTTGCTTGGTGTTGTGCTTCGTTTAAGTCTGCTCTAACAACACTTTCTCTATTTTTAGAATTCCAAGCTCCACTCATCCAATCTACAGTTTTTCCAGCCCAACCATCGTGGTCTAGTTGAGTTTGCAAATCTTTTCTAGCACCTCTAACTTGCGCATTTAACAAAGTTACTGTTGCAACTTTTTGTTGATGCGGAGTTCTTGATTGCGCTGCCTGAATATCCGTTTTTGACATAGATTCTCTATTTTCAATAGCTTGTATTAAGCCATACATAACATGACTTGCACCCTCTTTATCATTGTTATATTTGCTCATTTCTCTTTGGAAATTAGCAATATGAGAACTATCTACACCAGCAGATTTCGCTCTTTGTAATAATTTGCTTGTAATACTATTAATTGCTTTTTTTCTTGGATCTTTTGCAGGATTTAATGTTTTACTTGATTTTTCATCCCAAATAGCTTCAATCATTGATTCGTCAGGAGATTGTTTTTGGTATTCTCTTAAAGTTTCAACAACGTTGCCTGCATTAATTTTCTTTAATTCAGCCTGAAATTCTGGTTTTGAAACAGAATCCCAAGTTGCAGAATGAATTTGTTTATGTAAACTATTCGCTATGGCATTACCTTGTCTTGTAGCAACAGCCTTGCGTTGAGCCTTTTGTTTTTCTTCAGCAGATTGAGTATGAGGAGGCACTGTTTCACCTTGAGAAGCCCTTTGCTTAGCTTTTTCTGCCTCTTGTTGACGTTTTAGCTCTTGTTGACGTCTTAGTTCTTCTTCACGTTTAATTTCTGCTTGAGTTTTTAACGCAGTTAATTTTGAACCTTTTCTAGGAACTTCTACAGTTGGATTCATAACTCTAAGTTCATTAACTCTGTTGTTTACTTGTTCATTTGTAGGTTTAGTAATACCTTCTGACACCAACATTTCTCTTGAATATTGGTACCAATCTGAATAGTTCTTACCTACAGAAACTTCTTTTGTTTCTTTTCCATTTAAGCGTTTTATAACTCTTTGAGCTTCATCTTGGGCATATTGAGCTTTTACTTGTTGAGATGACTTACGTCCACGTAAACCTCTGTGATTTGGAGATAATTCACCTGCTATTCTAACTTCTTGGCCTGCTTCAAAGTAAGCGTTATTTCCTGACCCGTGAACATTACCTTTATTTGTGGCAATAATTTCAGCCTTTGTTGTCTTAAATACTTTTGCCATATGGTCAATTGTTTCACCATTTTGAGCGACAATTAATGTATTACCCTTGCCATCATATTTTGCATATCGAACAGAACCATCAGGGTTTGTTATTTGAGCTTGAACTTTTCTGCCTTTTTTATATAAAGTTTCAGTTTTTGTTCCATCTTTAGAAATTTCTAAAGATTGAACTGGTTGATTTTCACTATCATATTGTGTTGCTACACTTGAAATAAATTCATTATTTTCAACAACTGTTGTGCTTTTTACATTACCTTGAGTTGTTGTTTGAGTGTATGAATTTTCGCTTGTATAATCATATTGGATAGTTTTTTCTTCTGGAGAGCCTTCTCCCTCAACAGTTTTAACTATTTTGCCAGAAGCAAAACCTGTTAAGCCTATTTCATGAGTACCTTTATTATCTTGTAAAACTGCAGATGTTGGATTTCCTTGAGCATCATAAGTTTTTGTTAAGACATAACCATCAGCACTAGTTAAAGTTGATTTCATTGAATTATCTTCGCCAAATACAAGGTTTTCAACAGAACCATCTTCTTCATTTGTACGTTCTTCACTTACTAAATTGCCATCTTTATCTACATTTTTAACTGATTTTAAAGCACCACTCACGGTTGTAATAACTTTTGAACCGTCTTTATTAATAACTTCTTGAGTGCCATCTTCATATGTAATAACCCTTTGGTCACCTTTAATTTCTGAAGATTTGATATTTGTAGTGCTACTCCATTGATTAAATTTATCTATAAAGCCAAACAAATCATTAGCTTTTAATTTATTTTTTTGTTTAGTTTGTTCTTGAGCACCAACTAAACGATTTTTTTCTTCTTTTAAAAGTCTTCCTGCTTCGCTCTCGTCTAAAACTGTATCATCACCAGCAGCTTTTGTTAATTTATCAACAAAAACAGACACTTCATTTGAGTCTAGAACCTTATTTTTATTGGTATCTACACTATTGAAGATTTCTAGCATTTTAACATCGTTTTTAAACGCATCTTCTTTAATCCCAGATTTTAATTTTCCGAGATCTACCTGTGATGTTCCTTTTTTGCCTAATTTAAAGAAATTTCCGTCCGTCATGATATATCAAAATAATAGTATACTACATGAACATGAACGTCAAAACATAAAAAAAATTGCGTTCATATTTAAAATTTAATGTATTTTATGTAGATAATTTACAAAATTGTAACATAAAAAAAAGAGCCTTTAACAGCTCTTTTTTATTTTAAATTTATTTTGTTGGAATTTCTCTTTCATTATCAAATTTTCCAACACGCGCACCCATCATATCAAACTGTTGTCCGCCACCTTTCCAGCCGTAAAGTGGATTACATTCACCTGTTCTCAATTGAGTACCAGCTGGAAGTGTGCAGTCACACATATATTTTGGAACTTGAGGAAGTGCAAACTTGTCAGCAATTTGTTCTGGAGTAAGGCCTTTAATATCATCATATTTCATAACCCAAGAACCATACATGCCTGAATTTTTACCGTCATAAGTTCTTACAAATTTTGTATCCTTAGTTAATTCAATAATTTGAGCCTTTTGATTTGGTTTATAAGGAGGGTCTGAATAACCTACACTTTTCCAAAAATTATTAGATTCTTCTGTTGTTTGTTCACCAACAATTTTGTATTTACCTTCAATTTTATACTCATTACCAGCTTGTTTTACACTCATTGTTCTATGTATGTTTGCCATAGCCAAGCTTCTAAGAGCATAACCAGCATTTTTTGAAACAACATCTGTTTGATTTTCAACAGCTTTGTTATCTCTTACTGTTTCTTTTTTGTTTGAAACTGGAGTTTTAATACCAGTAAAAGCAATTTTTTGAATTTCCATACATATTAAAAAACATATTCATAAAAAAAATTGCCAAACTGCGTTATTACTAAGCTTTACCTTCAACCTTTAAATCTACAATTTGACCACCAGCAGTGAAAAGCACAGAGTATACAACACCTTGCATTGTAACTTTTCCTGAGCCTAAATATTCCATCGCGCAATCAACACCAACATCTGCAATACCTGACAACGCTATATCTGTAATCTGTGCAGCTTTGCCTGACATTTTTGAAATTGGCGATACCAACGCTTCAACACCTTTATAACAAAGTTGGTTTGCAATCGCTGTTACACCATCAATTGCAGTCCATTTTAAAGTTTCTTTTAACTCTTTTTCTGTCATACCTTGTTTTGAAACTAATCTATCTGAGCCATAAACAAGTAAATCTGCAGCGGAATGCATTGCTGCAATTTTTAGAGTTGGAATAATGCCCGAACCTGCAGTTAATAACCAAATCGGAATAGATGCTGTACATAAAATACCATCTTGGATTAACAATTCAGCCCACATTTGCGAAGCCCTGTAATCTTCAACTCGTTTTGCAATATCATTATCTACACCAAACGCTGCATAATAAGAATTATCATAATCTTTTTTTAAATCTTGTAAGTTTGCATTACCTAAAGCATTTTTTGTATTTTGGTTTAGGCGTTTTGCATACTTATTAGCCATTTTTTGAAGAACTTGATATTTTTCATCAAGAGAGGATTTTTCATCAATTTTGTAATTCTTCATCGTTTTCTTAAGTTCTTCTTTACCAGCTTGAACATTACCTTTGCCTACAAATTCAGCAAACGCTTTAAGGTTACGCTCATACATTTGTTTTCTTGTTTCAGCAATAACAGGCACTGAGCAAGAATGAGAATATATTAATTTGTCTGCTAAAGGTTTTCCTTTAACTAAATCAGAAACTGAATTTTTAAAGTTATGCTCAACTGTTGTGCACAAAGACGCTAAAACAAATTTTTCTTCTTTTTCTTGATATTTAGCGATTAATTCAGGGTCATAGTCTATGTTAAATATTTCCTTAAACTTTTTGTTATATTCTTTTGTACCGATAGTTTTATTTAATTCTGATACTTGATTTTTGAACTTTTCAATGTCTTCTCTTACAAGTTTAGCTTGGTTTTTAGAGCCCCACAATTTGCGAATTGATTCACCGATTTTTGCACTCCAACCATCATAATCTTGTTGTTGTTTCAAAGATTTTTCAGCTTTTTGTACAGTTTTTTGTAAAGTTTTTGTCGTATAAGTTTGAGTTGTTTTTATATCAGCAGATTTGAGTTCATTGCGTTCTGCTGGAGTAATAGATGCCTTGTTTTCAATAGCTTGAACAAACGCACCTGAAATTTTATTCAATTGTTTTGCTTTTACAGGTAACAATACCGTATCAAATTGTTCATCTAATTCTTCCTCAAAGCGAGTTTTATAGTGTTCAGTTTGAACACCTACACGTTTGCCAATTGTAGCTAATCTATTAACAAGACCATTTATTGCATCTTTTCGAGTTTCTTTTGAGTTGCCAACCTCAGCACAAATTGCACCAATCAAAGAATGTTTTGTTTGTAATTTGTCATAGGCTTTTATAGTAGGAATAATATTTTTATCGTCAATTTTTGCATATGCCTTTTTAAATTCATCGGAAGAAATTGCCACCACATTAGATTTTATGGCAATATTAATATCATTTGCTATCTCTTGCCCTTGTTCAAAACGATTTTTCTTTTTTGCACCAAAAGAAATATTTGAAATTGAGTCAATTAGAGAAGTTGTAGGAATATTCTTCAGTTCAAAAGTATCCTTTTGAAGATTTGTTCTAATATGAGGTTCCGACACTAAAAAGTCAGGTTTCGCCATTTCGAACCTGTTCTTTATACTAGTATTATTAGTAACAATTGGATTAATTTTTAGCATGCAAAAAACGATATATTCCTACCTATGTCATGTTGAAGTTCCCTAAAAATAAATTTTGCGCTTTTTCACGATTTCATTACAAATTTGTTACAATTCACATTTAAAACTATATTTTGTTATGCTATTATTAAAAAACCAAAGGGGAATATATGTTTAAACGCAAATGTAAAATAACTTTTATCGCACACGGCTCTACAATCTATTCTGAAGAAAACAGAATCTCTGATAAACTAGAATATCCACCAATAAATGAAAATGGTGAAGAAGAAATTCAAAAAATTGTCGAATTCATTCAAAAACGAGGTGTAAAAACTAATAAAATTTATACAAGCCCTGCATTATCTTGTGTTCAGAGCGCAGAAATTATTGCAGAAGAATTAAAACAAGATTTTGTGGTTCTTGACGAACTTACAAACAGAAAATGCGGTATTTGGAGCGGTTTAACTTTCAATGAAATTGAAAAAAAATATCCTGAAATGATTGACGATTTTCACAACAATCCACTAAGTTTTTGCCCTGCTAATGGCGAAGATATTAACTCTTTCGACGTTAGAGTTGACAAAATTATAAACAAAATAATTGAAGATAATATCAGAGGTAGGGTTATTCTTGTAACTCACCCATCAATTATTCAAGCTGCAATAAAAAACGCATTAAATATTCCAGCGGAAAACCAACATAAAATATATATAAAACCAGCTTCTGCTACTCAAATAAGTTACTTTATTAATTGGGCTAGTATTGTATATTCAGGATATGTTCCTGTTTAGGAGTTAAAATGCTACTTTTTATAGTATCTTTTATTTTAATATTTGCATCAAGTTACCTCTTAACTTCATTATTAGATAAAAATTCACCAAAAGGCTTTGCATATATATTTTTAATAGCGTTTGCTCAAATTGTTTTGAGTATGGAAATTTTATCAATACCAAAACAAATAAAAGAATTACCTTTTATTAGTATTAACGCTATATTTTTTATAATCTCGTTGAGTATTTGGAAAATTTTTGGTTCTTCACTTTGGCAACCAAAAATTAAAGGGTTTTTAAACAGGCTAAAAAATTCTTTAATACTAGATAAATCTCTTGTTGTTTTACTTCTTTGTTGGATTTATTTTGTTTTAATTTCATTATTCTTCATAATAGTTTTACCAGCATCAACAGCCGATGGAAGAATTTATCACGTTACAAGAAGCATTATTTATGTATTAAACCATTCTCTTGCGCATTTTGAAGCTTCAAATATTCGTTCTTTAGTATTTCCGTTTAATTCTGAAATTCTCTATGCTTGGATTATCTTATTTACTAAAAAACAGATGTGTCTTGGGATTTTTTCATTTTTAGGATATCTACTAACTTGTCTAAGTTCCTATAAAATAATACGAAATTTAGGTTTTTCAATGAGAAAAACTCTTTGGGTTCTATTAATTTTTAGTTCTTTTGCAAGTGTTATCGTTACTTGTGTTGAAACAGAAACTGATTTGATTATTTCAGGCTTAATAACCCTATCCATTTGGTTATTTTTAGAAAGTTTAAAATCAAATTCCAACAAAACACTTTACATGTCATCTCTTGCCTATGCAATAGCTGTGGGAGTTAAAACTACAGCAATACTAATCATTCCAGCTTGCACAGTTCTTTTTATTTTGTTTTCAATTAAAAATAAAAATTTCAAAAACTTTTTCAAATTTTTGCTATTTGCACTTGTGAATTTTTTAATATTTTCATCATTCAATTATATTCAAAATTTTATTAATTATGGTGATTTTTTGGGTACCGTAGGTAATAATTACCTACACAAAAATCGTTGGGGGTTAAGAGGAACTCTAGCAAGCTTTTTAAAATATTTTAAGATGTTTTTTGATTTTTCTGGAACAAAATTAAATGAAATTACTGTACCCGCGTTAACAACAATATTTTCAAAAATATTTTATATTTTTAATTTACAAGATGTACCTGATGGTAACTTTTCTGCACCAAAATTTGTATATAACAGTATTCTAATAGGAATCCATACAGGTTGTGGCATTTTAAGTTTTTTATTAATTCTACCATGCTGGGTAAGTTCATTGATAGCACCCGTATTTTTACATAGAAGAAAAGTCTATGTTTTAGGATTTTTCGGGTTAACTTTACTGATAAACCTTTTAACTTTTTCATACTTGCTCGCATTTATGACTTTTAATATTAGATTTTTCACAACATTAATTTTAATATCCTCACCATTTTTAATTTATTCATACTTTAAATCAAATAAAAATTTGCTAAAATGGATATACATTTTTGTGACTTGTTTTTATTTAATATTTGTGACAAATAATGTATTTTCAAGACCGCTAAATACAACTTTAAAAGAGATTAAGAATTCTGGAATAAAACAATTACGTACTGATTACAGTTGTGTAAGGTACAGACCTCATACATTGAAACTTTATGAATGCAAATTAAACCTTGCATTAGAAGAATATTTCAATAAACCTGAATACAAAATTTTGTTTTTCAACAGTGAAACTAGCGAAATAATGTATAATTTAGTGAAAAATTTGCAAGGACATCACTACGACTTAAGAAATATTGAAAACTACAAATCAATAGATTTTGATAAATATGATGTAATAATAGTACCTACCTACGGTCAACAAATCACAGGTTTTAAACAATATTCTCCAAACAGACTGGAAATATTAGATAAAAATACAGAATTTACCTGTTATTATATTGGTCCTCAAAATAAAATTTTATCAAAAGAACTTCTAACAGGCAATAGTCCTGTTTTATATCAACTTTGCAGAATGAACGATTATAAATTTTTAAAGAAGCACAAGGATTTTACTATCCTCGGAGATATAAATATTTACACAATATTAATCAACAAAAATACCTTTACTGATTAAAGAATATAGTGTTTAGTTATGATCTACCATACATATCCTCATATCTGATAATATCTTCTTCTAACAAAATACTACCTTGTTGAAGTTCAATAATTTCAACATCATCGTCTGAAAGATTTTGTAAAGAGTGTTTTTCGCCAATTGCGATATCCACACTTTGACCAACTGAAAGATGTAATGTTTCATCACCTTTCAATACTGTTGCATTACCATAAGCTACAACCCAGTGTTCTGCACGATGGTTGTGAGATTGAAGTGACAATTTTTGACCAGCGTTAACGTGAATTTTCTTTGTCAAAAATCCATCACCAGATGCGATACAAGTATAATAGCCCCAAGGTCTGAAAACAGTTTTGTGAACCTTGTGAGTATCGTCGTCCATTTTCTTTAAACGTTCATATATTTTTTTAACATCTTGTGTATTATTTGTTTTACACGCTAAAACAGCATCTTCTGTTTCAACAATAACTGTATCTTCCAAACCAATTGTTGCAACAAGTTTTGAAGAAGAATAAGCAAACGAATTTTTTGAACCCTCGTCCATAACGTTTCCAATAAACACGTTTCCGTTTGCGTCTTTTTCACTTACATCATAAATTGCTTGCCAAGAACCTATGTCGTTCCAATCACTTTCTAGTTTTACTAAAGCAATTTTGTTTGATTTTTCCATAACAGCATAATCAACTGAAATACTTGGCATTTTGTTAAACGCTTCAAATGAGATATCTGAAGAATTAGAAAAATCAAATTCATTCAACAAACCAAAGATTTCTGGATTTGCTTTTTCCAATTCACTCAAGAAAGTTGAAGCCTTAAACATAAAAATACCGCTATTCCAGTAATAAGTACCCTCATCTATATATTTTTGTGCAGTTTCAGCATCTGGTTTTTCAACAAATTGTTTAACCTTAAAACCGTCACAAATTTTTTCATCTTCAACGTTTATGTAACCATAACCAGTTTCAGGATATGATGGTTGAATACCAAAAGTTACAATATAACCTTCTTTGGCAATTTTTTCACCACGCATAACAGTTGTTTTGAATGCGCCTAAATCTCTAATTAATGGGTCTGATGGAGCAACAACTATAACTGGATCTTCTTCTTTTGAGATTGTTTGAATGTACTTAGTTGCAACAGCAATAGCTGGTGCAGTATTTTTAGCAACAGGTTCAGCTAAAACTTTTGCCTTTTTACTCAAAGCTTGAAGTTGATATTTTACATTTGAAACATGCTTTGTATTAGTAATACTTATAATATTTTCTGATGGAGCAAAGCAAGCCAATCTTTCAAAAGTTGATTGGATTAAACTCTTTTCCATATTCAAATTCAACAATTGTTTGGGGTAAAGTTCCCTAGACAAAGGCCATAATCTACTTCCTGAACCACCAGCTAATATTAATCCATACATAATTTTCTCCTATATTTCTATAAAAATATAATACCAAAAACAAAAATATAAACAAATCTTAATCTGGTACTTGAATTTAGATTATGTTTCAAATAAGATTATTTTACAGGCTTTGGCACCTGTAAATTTCGCAACCTGAAAAATAATAAAGACATTGAAGATAAAGGAATGGAAAGATGAAAAATCCGATTATTGAAAATTTAGAAAACGGCTTCAAAAAAGCTGAAATTCCTCAAATGAACCCTGGCGATACAGTAAAAGTATTCGTTAGAATCGTTGAAGGAAACAAAGAAAGAACCCAAGCATTTGAAGGTACTGTTATTAAAGACAGAGGCGAAGGTTTAAATAAAACAATCACTGTAAGAAAAGTATTCCAAGGTGTTGGTGTAGAACGTGTATTCTTAATCCACTCTCCAAGAATTGAAAAAATCCAAGTTCTAAGACGTGGTGACGTTAGACGTGCTAAATTGTACTACTTAAGAGAACGTTCTGGTAAAGCAACTCGTATTAAGGAAAAAATTGAAAAAAGATAGTCATATTCACTGGTATCCAGGGCATATTGCTAAAGCTGAAAGACAGCTAAAAGAAAAATTAAATCTTTGCGATGTCGTTATTGAAGTTTTAGATGCAAGAATCCCGTTTAGCAGTACATATAACAACATTAACTCATTATTAGGCGGGAAACCTCGCCTAATTTTGTTAAATAAGGCTGATTTGGCAGACAGAAACGAACTTAAACTCTTTATTACTAAAATAAAAGAAAGTTCTGGGTGCGAAGTCATGGTTACTGATGCAAAAAATTCAAAAGATTTAGCACCAATTATCAAAAAGACACTAGATTTAGCTGAGCCAAAAATTCAAGCCCTTATGGCAAAAGGATTATTACGCAGACCTGCTAGAGTTATGGTTGTAGGTATGCCAAATGTAGGTAAATCAAGCGTAATTAACAAACTTACAAAATCTTCTAAAACAAAAATAGGTGCTCGTGCTGGGATTACACGTCAACAACAATGGGTTAGAATTAACAAAGACCTTGATTTGTTAGACACTCCAGGGATTATTCCCATGCGACAAGATGACCAAGAAGCAGCAACAAAACTCGCTTTTGTAAACTCTGTTTCTGAAAATGCTTATGACAATGAAACAGTAGCGCAAGAATTGTTAAACATTCTTTCTAGAAAATATTTAAAACAAATCCAAGAATACTACAATGTTGAAGATTTAACTCTTGAAAATATTGCTAAAAGTAGAAATTGGATAATTTCTAATGCGCAACCAGACATTGAACGAACAGCAACTTTTGTTTTAAAAAATTTCCGCGACGGTAAAATAGGAAAATTTATTTTAGATGAACTCGAACCACAATCTATTTGAATTTGATAAATCACTAAATATAGATTTTTTGATTGGAACAGATGAGGCTGGTAGAGGCCCCGCATCAGGCGGAGTTTTCGCATCTGCTGTATATATAAATAATTTTGATATAGAAAAAGATTTGTCAAAATTGAATGATTCAAAAAAACTTTCTGCTAAAACAAGAGAAGAACTTTACGATGTAATTTTAAACAACACAATCAACTCGACTGTTTGTGTTGAAGTTGCAGAGATTGAAAAATATAATATTTTAAATTGCTCACTAAAAGCTATGAAATTGGCTTGTGAAAATGTAATAAGTAATATAATTATAGACGAGGTAAATAATTTCAATTACAAATTGCTTACCATTGTTGACGGAAATCAGTTAATAAGAAATTACACATACCCACAAAAATGGGTTAAAAAAGGTGATGCGACTTCAGCCTCAATTGCTGGTGCAAGCATTTTGGCAAAAGTTTCGCGTGATAGATATATGCAAAAACTTCACGAGGAATTTCCACAATATAACTGGGCAAAAAACGCAGGATATCTAACTAAAGAGCATATTGAAGCAATAAAAAAATATGGTCCTTGCAAATATCATCGTTTGTCATTTTTAAAAAATATTTTATCAGAACAACCCAAACAAATGAGTTTACTATAATGACAATTTCAGCAAACATCGACAAATATATAAAAGACTCATTAATTAATAGCAAAGTTTGCAGATTTAACAAATCAACAGTGAGCGTTTTTATCACAAAAATTGTTGCAAACATGCCAGACTCGCAAAAACAAGATTGTTATTTTGCAGTAAGACAAGCTATGCAAATTTGGAACAAGTTTGCACCTGTTAATTTTATAGAAAACAACAATCAAAATGCAGATATAATCATTAATTGGACAAAAGTTGGAATAAAAAACGAGGGGAATTGCAAATATAGAAGCATTATTGCAAATGAAATCAAGGCTATCACAATTGAAATAGGTTTGCCAAACGAGTATTCACCCAAAGTTGTAAATAATTCAACGATTTTACACACTTGTCTGCACGAATTTGGACACGCGCTAGGGCTTGGACACGGTGTAGATACAGATGATTTAATGTTTGTACCACATCAAAAAACACTCAATACACCAAGCGAAAATGATTTATTTGTGCTAAATTTATTGTACAAAAACCAAATTGGCACAACTTTTGAATATCTTGTCAGATATTAATATAACAAACTTTTTATGTCGTTTTTGTTCAAATTATAAAGTGAAGAAAGAATTATTGAGATTTCTTTTGACTTAAAGCCTTGCTGTTTCAAAATTTCAATTTTATCTTTAAATTCTGCCATATCAGAACCTTTTTGAGCAAAAGTCATAGCAACGATTTCGCCTTTAACCTCCTCGCTAAAATGTGTTATAACATTTGAAATATCATCAATAACAATTTCTTCAAAAAGTTTTGTAAGTTCTCTGCCAACTGCTACTTTAATTTCAGGCGCAATAGCTTTTATAGTTTTTAAAGTTTTAACCAAACGATTTGGCGACTCGTAGAATACCATATTTGAAAACTTATGCGCGCTGTATAAATCTTGAATTTGTTTTTCTGTTTTTGGCAAAAATCCTACAAATGTATATTCTTCAGTATCTCTTGGAACTTGTGATAAAAACGTTGAAACAGCGCAAGATCCAGTTAACGAGGTTGTTGCAATATTATTTTTGCGCAATTCTTCTAATAAAACTGCTCCAGGGTCGCAAATAAGCGGAGTTCCAGCGTCTGATACAAGCGCAATAGTTTTGCCAGAGTTTAATAAATCCAACATCATAGAAACACGTTCGCGCTCATTGTACTTATGATATGAAACAGTTTTTGTCTTTATATCGTAATGATTTAGTAATTTTTGCGTAACACGAGAATCCTCACACGCAATAATATCTACTTCTTTCATAATCTCAATTGCACGAAGCGTAATATCCTTGATGTTTCCAATCGGAGTTGGAATTATATAAAACTGAAATTTTCTAGCCATAAAAGCATCTTAAAACAAAATTAGAGTAACATCAACTATTTACAACTTGTATTTTCCCAAGATAACATCGTTCCATTAGGACATTCGCCTTTTGTTGCCTTTAAGTAATCCATATTGCCATTGTCAATTACCCAAGCAGTACACAGAACAAACTCAGTTAAACATTTTAAATCTTCTCCAGCCTTAGAATTTTTTGTTCCATAAGGTACTATCCCTTGTTTAGTCACATAAAAACGAAATCTATCCATACCCTCTTTATTTTTACCTCGGTAACTACCATCTATATCACAGTCATTACCTCACCGCAATAATCATTTGAATAAAGTTGATCATCACCTGTATTATAATCGCAATTTGCATATTTTATATAAAATTCTAAACTTGTACCATCTGCAAGATTAAAAGAATAACTCTCGCCATACTTATTTAAACAAGCATCATCAACTGAATCTTTACAGTTCTTTGATACTTTGAAAAAAATCAATAAATCTTTCAGCATATTTTATTGACATTTCTTGGGCGTCCTCAGACTGAATCCATTCATCAACTGGTCCGTAAACGGCAGTCGCACGACCAAACGCATCGTTTAGGTTCGCATAAATCTTTTTAACTTTTGCAACTTTTTCTCTGTCGCCTGTTGATTGGTTTAAATTTGGAATAGTAAGCGCAGCAACCACACCAATAATTCCCATGACAACTAGGGTTTCTGCCAATGTAAAAGCAAGAAATTTGTTCATATTTTATACTCTCCGATTGGGTAAACGACAGCTACTATAATTATAATACTCTACCTGACATGGTAGTAGTATCAATGATATATACCGTATCTACAATTCTTCAAACCAATCCACTAGTGGACGAATTTCTCCCATTTCGCCTTTGTAGTTTTTCAAAACCGTATCAATATCCAAATTTTCTTTTATCGGTTCGGTTGAAAAAATACCGTCTTTATAGACAGACGAGAAATTCAAACCGTCATTTGCACAGTAAGGAACATTAACGTTTCCGTCTTTTTTCAAATAAGCTAAACCGTGCGTTCTACAAGTTATTCCGCGGTGCGAATATACACAACAAGATTTGTCTATCAAAAAAGGACAAGCATATAAAAACCTTTCGCCTTTAAAATTTGCTCGTTTTCGCCTAATTTCAAGCATATTCATTTTGACTTTTTGTTTAATGTATTCTGGTAATTTTACAAATGCCTGCATTAAATAACACATTTCAGCCCAAGAAAAAGGATACTCGCCTATTTCACAACAGTTTGCGCAACCTTGATGGCAATAAATATATTCAGAATATTCATCAAAATATCCATCAATTTTCTTTTGAAAATTCTCTATAAAATTTTCATACTCATTTTGCATAAGCAAATATTACCATAAAATTGATAAAAGATATTTAAGTTATATAATTTATTTATCATGAACAATCAGTGTCCTCTTTGCAAAAACAAAGATATAAAAGTTATACAAAACGGAGTTAGAGATAACAAAAATATAAATGTCCTAAAATGTTCAAAATGTGGATTGGAATTTTTAGATGATTTCTCTCAAAATTCTGCTGAATTTTACCAAAGTGGCAGTATGCATGCCAAAATAGACTCTAAACGTTGGTTAGAAAAAACCTCAATTGATGATAATCGAAGATTTAAATTTCTAAAAAAATACTTAAAAGGAAACTCTTTACTAGATTTCGGCTCTGGTAGCGGAAACTTTTTAAAGCTTGCTTTTGACATAACAACAGACTGCGCTGGTTGTGAATTAGACTATTCACTTGACGATTTTTACAAAGAACGCAATTTAAGAGTAGAACATTCTTTAGATAAATTTTCTCAAACATTCGACAGAATAACAATGTTTCATGTGCTTGAGCATCTTGAAAACCCTAAAGAAATTTTAGAACAATTGAAAGAAAAATTAAACAAAAATGGCGAAATAATTATAGAAGTTCCAAATTCCGACGACGCTCTTTTAACACTTTATAAAAACGACGCCTTTAAAAATTTTACATACTGGAGTTGCCATTTATTTGCATACAATCACAAGAATTTGAAAATTTTACTAGAACAAACTGGATTTAAAATCAAAAAGTATAAATACATTCAAAGATTTCCATACACAAACCACTTTGGCTGGATAAAAGACCGCAAAGCTGGCGGTCACACAAGATTTAAAACAAATAACTTGATTAATTTTATCTACGTAAATCTTTTAAAATTAATCAAAAAAACTGATACTATTCTTGTTATTGCAAAAAAATCGTAATAACTTGCTTACAAGATATGTTTATTATAAAATTAATTCGTATAGGACAATATATAGAGGAGATAAAAAATGTCAAGAAAACCTATTATTGCTGGTAACTGGAAAATGAACCTTTTACAAGCACAAGCAAAAGAAGTATTCGAAGGTGTTAAAAACTTCGTTAAAGATTATAACGCTCCACAATTACCAACAGTTGTAATTGCGCCAGTATTCACATCTTTAGCAGCAGTTGAAGCTGTAAAATGTGACTGCGGTTGCGGAGATAACAAAATTTCTATCGCTTGCCAAAACTGTCACTGGGAACAATCTGGTGCTTACACTGGTGAAATCTCTGTAGAAATGGCAAAAGATGCTGGCTGTGATTATGTAATCATTGGTCATTCAGAAAGAAGACAATATTTCTCTGAAACAGATGAAATGATTAACAAAAAAGCTAAAGCTATTTTAGCTGGTGGTTTAATCCCAATCATCTGCTGTGGTGAAACTTTAGAACAAAGAGAAGCTGGCGTAACAGACTCTCACATCGCAGGTCAAATCAAAGCTGCATTAGAAGGTATTTCTTCTGAAGATGTTGCTAAATCAGTTATTGCATACGAACCAATCTGGGCTATCGGTACTGGCAAAACTTGCGATTCAGCAGAAGCTAACAGAGTTATCGCTATGATTAGAAACGTAGTTAAAGAAGTTGCAGGCGCTGAAGCAGCTGATGCAATCAGAATTCTTTACGGTGGTTCTGTAAAACCTAACACTATTGAAGAACAAATGCGTCAATCAGATATCGACGGCGCTTTAGTCGGTGGTGCTTCATTAAAAGCTGATAGCTTTAACGAAATTATCGCTAACACAATGAAAACAATGTAATTTAAAGCGCGAAAACGTCTAAAGACGTTTTCGCGCTTTATGATAAATAAGGAGAACAAAATGGCACAACAATTTTCACAACAAGTAAAAATCAGAACAGGTTTATATGTTTTCTTAAAAGAAACTCCCAACCCAGTTGTAATGTATTTTGACAACCCTCAAGCAGCTTTTGACGAACTAAAACAAGCTATGAAATCAGCAACTCCTGTTTTAGTTGACAAACAAGCTACAGGACCAATCAAAAGATTATGTTGTATTTCAAACCAAATAAGAGGCTTAGCACTTCAAGATGAACAATACCAATAAAGTAGTTTTAATTGAAGATGTAGAAAATACTGTTAACAAAACTCTTGAAGTAGATTTTGATGACATCATTGAAGATATTCCCTCATCAAAACCTGTGCAAGCTCATTTAAAAATAAAATCATTAGGTGACTTTATTGAGATTACAGGAAATGTTAAGGCAGATTTAACATTGGAATGTGATTTATGCTTGAAAGAATATGAGTATAAATTAAATGAAGAAATAGACGAAACTTTCGCTAAAAACACACTATTAGAAGAATACGGACAAGAAACAGAAATCAAAGATGGACAGTTTGTAACCGATCTTCAAGGCGAAAATGAAATTGATATATGTGATTTATTGTATCAATATGTAATATTAAATATACCAAATAAAAAAGTTTGTGGTATAAATTGTAATAAGGGGACTTTTGTCACAGATGAAGAATTTGTGGAAGAAGATCCAAGAATGGAAGTATTTAAAAACATCAAAATTGATAAGAAATAAAAGAAAGGTATAGAAAAATGGCAGTACCAAAGAAAAGAACAGGCGCAAGAAAACAAGCAACAAGACGTTCACACTGGAAAGCAATTAAACCAGCTACAACTAAATGTTCACATTGTGGCGCAACAGTATTAGCACACACAGTATGTACTGAATGTGGTTATTACAAAGGAAAAGCAGTAAGTATTAAATCTGCAGACTACGTAGAAGCTACAGAAGACAAAAAACCTGCAAAAAAAGCTTCAGCTAAAAAAGCAACTAAAAAGGTTGAAGAAAAAGTTGAAGAAACTAAAGTAGAAGAAAAAACTGAAGAAGTAAAAGCAGAAACTGAAGAAAAAACTGAAGAATAGTTTTTACTAAAAATCAGAGGAATAAATGACAAGAATAGCAATAGATGCAATGGGTGGCGATTATGCACCGCACGAGATAGTTGCGGGCGCAGTTTGGGCTGCCTACGAATACAATGTGCCTATCGAACTTGTTGGTAGACAAGAAGACATTCAACGTGAAATAGACAAAATAAAAAGCGATGGCTTTATGTCTGATTGCGGTCGTAAAGGTGCCAAAAAACGTATTCACGTAGATATTTCTAAACTTGACATCAAAATAACACATGCCGACGAGGTTATTGAAATGGGAGAACACCCAGGACAAGCTATTAGAAAGAAGAAAAATTCTTCTATCGTAGTTAGTGTAAAATCAGTAGCCGACGGAAGTTCAGACGCACTTGTAGCTGCTGGCTCGACTGGAGCTGCTATGGCTGCAAGTCTGTTTGGCATGGGTAGAATTGCTGGTATTAGCAGACCTGCAATCGCTGCGACTTTGCCATCGTTGAAAAAACCGATTGTTGTAATCGACGGTGGTGCAAATAGCGAATGTACTCCTGAAATGTTGTATCAATTCGCTATTATGGGCTCTTTATACTCAAAACAACTTTTGGGCATAAAAGAACCTCGTGTTGGTGTTTTAAACATTGGTTCAGAAGAAACAAAAGGAAACACTTTAGCACAAGAAACTTACAAAATTTTGGAACAAAATAAAGATAAATTTAATTTTGTAGGAAATATTGAAGGTAATAAATTGCTTTTGGATACTTGCGATGTTGTTGTTTGCGACGGTTTTGTCGGCAACGTAACATTAAAAGTTACAGAGGGTGTTGCCTCATTACTATTTAGATTAATAAAAGAACAATTCTCAACTTCAATCGTAGGTGGAGTCGTAGGATTGATGGCAAAAGTATTTTTAAGTAAAATTTACCCAAGGATTAACTATGAAGAATACGGTGGTTCTTTGCTATTAGGTGTTAAAGGCATTACTGTTATTTCTCACGGCAGAAGTAAGGCTTATGCTATTAAAAATGCTGTTAGAGTAGCAAAAGAAGCTGTAGAAACAGGGTTAAACAAAAAAATTACTGAACTTATCGGAGGATAATTGAAAAAAATAGCATTTTTATTCCCAGGACAGGGTTCCCAAGCAGTTGGCATGGGAAAGGATTTGTATGATAATTACGAGTCTGCTCGTAAAGTTTTTGAAACAGCCAACAAAGTTTTAAACAAAGATATTACAAAATTGTGTTTTGAAGGACCAGAAGAAGATTTAAAACAAACTATCAATACTCAACCAGCAATTTTAACAACGTCAATTGCTGCCTTGGAAGCTCTAAAATCTGAGCTAGATATAACGCCATCGTTCACCGCTGGTCACAGTTTGGGCGAATACGGTGCTTATTATGCATCTGGTATCATTGATTTAGAAACAGCTTTAAAACTTATTCAAAAAAGAGCTGAATTAATGAGCGAAGTTAAAGGTGGCGCTATGGCTGCGGTTTTGAAAGCTGATGAAGCTCTAATTAAAGAATGTATTAAAGAAGTTGATGGATACGTTGACGTTGCAAACTACAATTCACCAGCACAAATCGTTATTACTGGTGACAGCGATGCGGTTAGCAAGGTTAGCGAACTTTTAACTCAAAAAGGTATTAAAAGAATTGTTCCACTTGCCGTTTCTGGTGCATTCCATTCAGAATTTATGAAACAAGCTGGTGAAAAATTTGCAGAATTTGTTAAAGATGTTGATATAAAAGAAACAGAAATTCCAGTTGTCACAAACGTGGACGCTGAATTTACAACGTCAAATTTCAAAGAAAAAATGTCTAAACAAATTTATTCATCTGTATATTGGTACCCGTCAATTGAAAAAATTATCGCGCAAGGTGTTGATACTTTCATTGAATTTGGTAACGGTACAGTTTTAGCTGGATTAAACAAAAAAATTAGTCCAGAAATTACAACTTATAATATTTATGATAAACAATCATTGGTTGAAACCATTGAAAAATTAAAAGGAGTATAACAATGAGTGAAAATTTAGCGTTAGTAACAGGCGGTTCTAGAGGTATCGGTAAAGCATGCGCTCTTGAATTGGCAAAAGCTGGTTACGACGTAATCATTAACTATGCAGGTAACGAAGAAGCTGCAAAACAAACTGTTTCTGAAATTGAAGCTTTAGGCGTAAAATCAGAAGCTTACAAATTTGATATTGCAAACAACGAAGAAGTAAATTCAGTTATAGCTTCGATTATTGAAAAATACGGAAGAATTGACGTTCTTGTAAACAATGCTGGTATCACAAGAGATGGCTTGTTTATGAGAATGAGCAAAGAAAACTGGGACGCTGTTATCAACACAAACTTAACAGGTGCATACAACGTAACTCAACCAGTTATCAAATTAATGATGAAACAACGTTCTGGCGCAATCGTTAACATGGCAAGTATAGTAGGTGTTTACGGTAACGCAGGTCAAGCAAACTACGCAGCTGCAAAAGCTGGTTTAATCGGATTTACAAAATCCTTGGCTAAAGAATTAGCTTCAAGAAATATCCGCGTAAACGCAGTAGCTCCAGGATTTGTTCAAACTGATATGACAAAAGACTTAGATTCTGAAAAAATTTCAGAACACATTCCACTAAAACGTTTAGGCGAAGCTCAAGATATTGCAACTGCTGTAAAATTCTTGGCAGTAGACGCTCAATACGTTACAGGTCAAGTTTTACAAGTAGACGGAGGCTTGACTATATAAGCCTTTTAGCGCAAATCGTTACAAAAAACATAAAAAATTTGCAAAAAAATGTTTATTTAGTATAATTAAATTATACAAGTAATAAGTTAGTTACAAAAAGAGGAAAAAACAATGAGTACATTAGACAAAGTAAAAAAAGTAGTTGTAGATCAATTAAGTGTTGATGAAAGCTTAGTAACTCCAGAAGCTAGCTTCACAGGTGACTTAGGCGCAGATTCATTAGACACAGTTGAATTAGTTATGGCTTTCGAAGAAGAATTCGGTTGCGAAATTCCTGATGAAGAAGCTGAAAAAATTCAAACAGTTCAAGATGCTGTAAACTACATTGAAGCTCATTCTTAATTGAATGAATAAAAGTTAGATAAAACGTATAAAGAGGGTAATAGTCGCGTATAACATACGCTGAATTATCCTCTTTATCTGTAAAATGAGGTAATTAATTATGGAAAAAAGACGAGTAGTAATCACAGGTATTGGTGCAATTAGCCCTTATGGTATTGGCGTTGACGTTTTTTGGGACGGAGTAAAAAATGGTAAAAGCTGTATTACAAAAATTTCACCAGACAGACTTGACTTAGAAAAACAAACAACTCACATTTATGGTACTGTTGACGAATACGATGAATCAAAATATATGGATGTAAAAGAAGCAAAACGTCTAGATAACTTCATCAAATTCGGACTTGTTGCAAGTTCAGAAGCTATGGAACAATCAAAATTAGATGTTTCAAAAGAAGATGAATATCGTTGCGGTTGTTTGGTAACTTCAGCTGCGGGTGGTCATAGAACTATTGAAGAAAACCACTTAGTTATGTTAAAACGTGGCTACACAAAATGTTCACCGTTCACAGTTCCAGCAATGATTGCAAACATGGTTGCAGGTAAAATCGCTATTAGATATGGCTTAAAAGGTGTTAACAAAGCTGTCGTATCAGCTTGCGCTTCTGCAAACCACTCAATTGGTGACGCATTCAGAACAATTCAATATGGCGAAGCAGATGTAATTCTTGCTGGTGGTTCAGAATGTACAATTTGCAATATGGGCATCGGTGGTTTCTCCGCTGCTAGAACATTGTCTAAGAGAAACGACGAACCAACAAAGGCTTCAAGACCTTATGATATCGATAGAGATGGTTTCGTTATGAGCGAAGGCGCTGGTGTTCTTGTTATGGAAGATTTAGAACACGCTAAAAAACGTGGTGCAACAATCTTGGCAGAAATCGTTGGTTACGGTCAAACTTGCGACGCTTACGACATCGTTGCTCCAGACCCAACAGGTCAAGCCGCAGCAAAAGCTATGGAATTTGCAGTAAAAGACGCTGGAATTAAACCAGAAGATGTTGATTACATCAACGCTCACGGTACAAGCACTCACGTTGGTGATATAGGCGAATCTTTGGCAATCGCAAAAGTATTTGGCGATTTGGATACAAATTCTCACTTGATGGTAAGCTCAACAAAAAGTATGCACGGTCACTTATTAGGTGCAGCTGGCGCAGTTGAAGCAATTGCTTGTATTAAAGCACTTCAAGAAGGTATTGTTCCTCCAACAATCAACCTTGAAAACCAAGACCCAGAAGTTGCAAACTTGAACTATGTTCCAAACAAAGCGGTAAAAGCTGATTTGAAATATGCTATGTCAAACTCTTTCGGCTTCGGCGGTCACGACGCATCATTAATTTTCAAAAAATACGAAGATTAATTTTCAAATAAATAGATAAAAAATAAGGGTGGGATTTTTTTAATCCCGCCCTTATTTTAAATTAATAATTAATTTTATACAATTATAACCAATTACAAATATTATCTTTGCAAAGAACTTTGTTTAAATCCTCTAAGACGTCTTTTCTCGTAAGATTAAAAGTTAGAGGAGTTATTGAAATTTTATTTTGTCTAATTGCATGAATATCTGTATTGTTTCGTTCTTTTTCTGTAGAAAGTTTACCTGCCATCCAGTAATAAGTATTACCGCGTGGATCAATACGTTTTTCGTAGTTATCAGTAAACATTCTACCACCCATTTCAGTTACAGCAACGCCTGTTATATCTTCTTGTGGAATTCCAGGGATATTAATGTTTAAAACAGATTTTTCAGGGAAAGTAAAGTCCTGCAATTTAGGAATTAAACTATCTACAAACTTTGCTGCAAATTTAAAATCTTCAAATTGAGGTTTGTAAGAATTTAGAGATACAGCAATACTTGGAATATTCATCATAGCACCCTCAATAGCGCAACTTACAGTCCCAGAATAAATAATATCGTGCCCTAAGTTAGGACCGTGATTAATTCCAGAAATAACAATATCTGGTTTTTCAGAATCTGCAAGAATTGCACTTACACCTATTTTTACGCAATCCCCAGGGGTACCAGATACAGCCCAAGAACGTTTAGAACCATATTTAGGCTCAACCTCATCAACTCTAAGAGGTGAATTTAAAGTTATAGAGTGTCCAGCAGCAGAACGTTCTCTGTCTGGAGCAATAATGTATACATCGTAGTTTTCAGATAATTTGCTGACTAAAGCTTTAATTCCATCAGCAAGAATACCATCGTCATTGGCAACTAAAATATTCATTTTACCACCTTTCTTAATAATTAGGTTACTTAAAAAAAGAGTAAAATCAATACTCTAGAGGGATATATTTGAAAAAAGTTAACATAAATAATTGAAAATATTGCAAAAATAAATTTTCGGAGTACAATGAAGTTACAAAGAGTTATCGCGGGGTGGAGCAGCCTGGTAGCTCGTCGGGCTCATAACCCGAAGGTCGTTGGTTCAAATCCAGCCCCCGCAACCATTTTCAACTAATAGACTTGAGATATTAAACCTCAAGTCTTTTTTATGCCCTAATCTTTTGACATACAAAATTAAAATGTTAAAATAATTTCTCTTTATACATAAATTGAAAATGTCTGACACATAAAACGAGAAATTTTAATTTTGTTGTTTTTGATGGGAAAATTTCTCAAAATTAAATTTGATTAAAAAGGGGCAATCTTGCCCCTTTCAATTTTAGCACAATTCAGCGTCGCCAAGTCCAAATTGTTCTAAACTGTTTGATTTTGCTTGAGCACAAATATATTCCAAATCAGTTTTTGCTTCCATTGTTCTTACGGCATTTGGAAGAACTTTTACGCAAGTTCCTTCTTTAACTTCAACAACTTCATTATCTAGAGTCATTGAACCTTCGCCTTTTAAGAAAATATAAACTTCTTCATTTTGTTTGTGCTTGTGATTGAATGGCAATTTTACTCCAGCGGGCATTGCACTAACTGAAATTTCACAACTTGTTAATCCTAACAAATCATGCAAAAACGCTTTGCCGTTTTCATAATTTTTGCCTACTTCACTAATTTTTCCGATTTCTTCTTTTTTAAAGTTTGCCATAATGTTTTCTCCTTTTGTTAGACATCTAACTATTACTGTAAAATTTTTTGCTTACATTTTTTGCAAAAGTTCTTCTAAAAGTTTAACTTCATTTTCTGATAAATTTTTGTTTAACATTTTGTTTAAATTGTTTGAAATTTTTTCAAAAGTCGCTTTAAAGTTTTGACCTTTTTGAGTCAAAACAATATATGTACAACGATTATCTTTATCAGATGATTCTCTTTTTAAATACCCTAGTTTCTCTAGTTTATCAACCAAGACCGTAACTGTTGGTTTTGTTCTATGAATGCAATTCGCAATATCTTTCATCGTCATTTTACCGTTTTTGTAAAGACAAACAAGAATGTCACCATGACTTGGTACAAGTCCTTCTGCACCATTATTTTTTAATTCTTCAATAATAAAACGGTTTCCTTTTTCATGGATTTTTGATATCAAAGATAATATTGCGCTCATATAATTATATTATAGTTAGATGTCTAACTTTGTCAAGAAGTTTTTCTTTTTTGTATCAGAACATTACATTTTTTGAAATAATATTTTTACTTTTTCTAAAATTTTATAAACGTCAAATAGCTTGTTTTAAATAGGTTTCCGACTACTGGGAATTTTTTAAATATTACATTCTAAAATGTAATGGTTATTATCCATTTTTATCCTTTAAAATCTTCAAAAAACAAGCGAGTTTGAGGCTGAAATGCAGATTATTAAAAGAAAAAAGGATAATTCCAAGGATAAGAAAAGGATAAATCGGATAATTTCTATATTACATTTCTTTAGACATGGAAGTGGCAATAAACCCCAACAAAACTAACACTTTCCTTAATATCTTAACTTTACATATTTATAAATCTATCCTTCTCTTTATAGTAATGTCGTAGAAACTGGAGTTTTAAAATGCCTTTAATTTGTTTACCAATTTGTGGCTTTTTATAGGTTTAATTATTATTGCACTCGGCGGAGGAGGCGGAGGCTTTTATGTTGGAGTTTTAACCGCTATTTTTAACGTTCCGCCAGCAATTGCTGCATCTACATCTCTAGCAACTATTATCCCAACAACGACCATATGTATGTTTAGCCATTGGAAAGCTGGTAATATTAATTTTAAAATAGGTACAGTAATGATGATTAGCGCAATAATCGGTGCAATCATTGGTTCTTTGTGTTCAGATTTTGTACCTGAAAAATTATATAACAAGATAACTGGTTGACTTCTTTTAATCCTAGTTTTTCAAATGTTACACGGATACATCAAGCAAAAACATAAAAACAAAGAAAATGCAAACACTGTAAATGATACATACCGTTTTTTAGATTTTTGTAAAGCTCTATTTTACGGATTACTTGGCGGAGCTATGTCTGGACTTGTTGGAATAAGTGGAACAGCACCAATTGTTGCGGGACTTATCGTTTTAGGTTGCAGTGTCCTCGAAATTGTTGGCACATCTGTTTATGTTTTAGTTGGGATTTCTACAATTGGATTTTTAATGCATCTTGGTCTTGGAAATGTTAGCTGGAAATTAGTTTTGCTATTAGCTCTAGGCACATCAACAGGTGCGTTTTTTGCACCATTTGTGTTGGCTAAATTCAGTAAAGAGCAATTAGAAAAAGTCCTTCCGCCAATAATAATCGCAATTACTGCAATTATGGGATTTGCAGTTTTTATAAAATAATTATCCCTCATACTCAACTGTCGAGTTAACTTCATGGTATATTGCAACACCCTAAATTTACTTCTTTCTACTAATCTAAGACATTGGCTAATTTTTATTTTTACTAATTCTTTTCTATATTATTTTTACTACATTTAAGATGTTAGTATTGTAATAACGTCTTAATTAATTCAAAATTAATTATTGACAATAAGTAATACTCTATTAGATAATTAGAATGTAGAAAGGCTGGAATTATGGCAAAAATTATTTTAACAGGTGATAGACCAACAGGAAAACTTCATATTGGACACTATGTAGGTTCTTTGAGAGAACGTGTTAGATTGCAAAACGAAGGTAATTTTGACAAGATTAACATTATGATAGCTGACGCGCAAGCGCTTACAGACAATGCTGAAAACCCACAAAAAGTTAGAGATAACATTATTGAGGTCGCTCTTGATTATTTGGCTTGTGGAATTGATCCTGAAAAATCAACGATTTTAATCCAGTCAATGATTCCAGAACTTACTGAATTGACTTTTTATTATATGAATCTTGTAACAGTTGCAAGAGCACAAAGAAATCCAACAGTAAAAACTGAAATCAAAATGAGAAATTTTGAAAACAATATTCCAGTAGGCTTTTTGGCATACCCAATTAGCCAAGCTGCAGATATTACTGCATTTGGCGCGACAACAGTTCCTGCGGGCGAAGACCAAAAACCAATGCTAGAACAATGTAGAGAAATTGTTCACAAATTCAATACACTTTATGGTGAAACACTTGTTGAACCTGAAATTATGTTACCTAAGAATAATGCTTGTTTACGTCTTCCAGGGTTAGACGGTAAAGCAAAAATGAGTAAATCTTTGGGCAACTGCATCTACTTATCAGATGAGCCAGAAGAAATCAAAAAGAAAATTATGTCTATGTTCACTGATCCTAATCACTTGAAAGTTGAAGATCCAGGGGAAACGGACAACAACCCTGTATTCATCTATCTTGACGCATTCTGTAAAGATGAATATTTTGCAGAATTTTTACCTGAATATAACAACCTTGATGAACTAAAAGCTCACTATCAAAGAGGCGGTTTAGGTGATGTTAAGGTTAAAAAATTCCTAAATAACGTTATACAAACAGAACTTACTCCAATTAGAGAACGCAGAAAATTGTGGGAAGCTCGAAAACCTGAAGTATACGAAATTTTAAAACAAGGTACTGCAGAAGCTAAAAAAGTTGCAGAGAAAACCTTATATAACGTTCGTAATGCAATGAAAATCAATTATTTTGACAATTAATTTGTCTATTAATATTTGTTAATAATCCAGTAGCACAGGTAAAATTTTGACTTTATCTGTGCTATATTATATTTATTGGAAGAAGGAATTATGGAAATAGGATTAAGACCCCATCACTTTTTATGTTTACCTGGGTATAAAGGTTACAACTACAACGCAGCTCAAAAGACAAGCTGGGATATAATATCAAAACAGTTACGTGACAACCCTGATACTGATATTGTCATATTAAGTGGCAAGGATGATTTGTGCAAAAAATGTCCTAATGACGGCACAGGCACTGCAATCTGCAGAGATAATTCAGTAAATCAATTAGATGAAAAAGTTAAAAATTTAATTGGCGTTGTTACTGGTCAAAAGTATAAATTTAGCGAAATTATGCGTCGTATGGCTTGGGTTATGACTCCAGAAGTACACAAAGAGCTATGCTCAACTTGCACTTGGTGGAGAAAAGGTTTGTGCCACGACACATTTGAACGCAAAAACATGGCCCCATTCTTGTCTGTAACTTCAAGCGGAAAAATAGATCCATCAACTATAACTTACGTTCCACCTACAAGAAAAGCTGCTTAATAAAATATTAAATTAACCTTTATAATTTTCTAGTTTATCGTTAATATAAGCAATTGTACGTGGGTAGAATTGTTGTAAATATTGAACTCTAGGTGCAAGATAATCTTCTGTTGTATAAGAATCTCTTAGTGCATTTACTTCGGCTACAACTTCTTCAAGTCCGCCCCATTTTTTACCAGTGTAATGGCTTTCTTGATTTGTAAAGTATTCAATATACTCTCTTTGCGCGTTAGGATAAGCTTTATTGAAAGCTTCTTTTTCTTCTGTATAAATCTTTCTTAATTTACCATCTGTACTAATGCTTTTCCAGTTATTTAAAATAATGTTTGATTTTTTATAATCAACAGCATGACCTGTTTCATGAAGAACAGAGAAAACATCATCAATAGTATCAATTTGTTTAACATCTTGTTTCATCAAGCAATCAGAAGTTTTTTCGACACCGTTTAAAACTTTAACTGTATCAGCCAAAGCTAATAATTGCTCAGCAGGCAATTTGCTCAACAAATCTCTCATTTTTTCTTTATCACCGTCTAATTTTAAACCCTTTGAAAAGAAACTTTTAGGATTTAGTGGAATAACTGTTTCTTTATTACCTTTTTCTTGAATAGTTATTCTATCATCTTCCATAGTAACTTCATAAACTTTGTCACCACTTGTTGAAATAACTTTATTTTTGCCAACACGTTCCATGGTTTTGTTCAAATTCATAAGAACTTTGCCATTTTTATCTGTAATTTTATATTCTAAAAGTTTATTACCTTTTTCGTCTTGTTCAAGTCTATACTGAGTTCTTGTACCGTCTAAAGAAGTCATATCTTTTTTGATACAATCCATGTTATCGAATTTTTTATATTTATGAACATCAGAAATCACTTTTTCTGTTCCGTCTGGATAAACATATTTTTGGTTATACGCACCAGAAACAGGAGAAAGAGTCATCATTTCTTTTCTTAAAAGTTCACCATTTTTATCTTTGACAATTTTAACTTCATTTGTCAAAGATAATCTACCATTTTCGTATTCTTCGCGTGATTTAGTTGTTGTATTATTTCTATAATCTACACTCTTTTTAATAGTATAAAGTTTTTTTGTATCTTTTGATAGAGATACTTTCACATCTTCTTCTGCAATTTTATTCAACTGTTTATCATAAAATTCAGCATGTTTTTCATCGTTATCTAATTCAATTTGCAAGCTATAAGTATCTTTTGGTGAGAATTTATCTGGGCCAAAATCTAAAGAAACAATTCTTTTGCCATATTTTTGTCTTGCATTATTTTCAATAGCATCAATCTTTTTGCTTTTTTCGCCAACAAAATCAAACAAACCTCTAAAAGCTACATTTGTTGAAGCGTAAGTTTTAATTGGATTTGAAACATCAGTATTTTTTTGAAAAGCATCACTAGCCAAAGTTGCTAACTTGTACTGTGTAACTGGTTTTTCAAGTTTTTTTTGAACGAATTTTATATTTGAATTTACAGAATTAATTAACATGAAAATATCTTACCCTATACCATGTTAAAGTAAGATAACATCATTTAATTGACTATATTAAGCTAATTATTACAAAAATTTAATCAACAGAAGAAGCATAATCAAATTCTTTAATATTATCTTCAATCAAATATGGCATTTCTTCGTGCACATCAATATTTTCCGCAATTTTCTCTGCTGGTAATTTTAAATATGTAGTTGTTGCTTCCGCATATACAGTACCGTCAGCATCAATAATTTTAGAAAAAGTTTTAAACATTCTTGATTTATCTAAAATTACATACCCTTGTCCAAATAAATTTTGTTCATATGGCACAGGTTTTCGGTATTTTAATTCCATAGAAGTTGTTACACCAAGTGTATAATCACCATTCACCCAATATGCGCGACAAGCCAATTCATCAAGCATAGTTGCAATCAAACCTCCATGCACTCTTTGCGGAAAACTTTGATGAAAATCTTTGTAAATTACTGGCGTAATCACACTACCATCTTCCATATTATAAAATTGCGACTTAAACCCTTGTGGATTATCCATACCACAAATAAAGCACATTCTTGAATTTTTTTGTTTGTTTAATACTTTTACCATACTTATTCCAATCTATTCTTTAATTTTTCTTCTATTTTTTAAAATTTTCAATAAACTTATTTTATATCCGCTAAATAAAACCACAGTCGCACCAAACCAAGCGGCTGGAGTCGCAAAACAAATACCTAAAAATCCAAATTTAAAACCAAATACAAAAGCAAAAACAGCTCGCATAATAAGTTCTGTAGTACCTGAAATCAACGGCACAACAACTTGTCCCATACCTTGCAAAACATTTCTGTAAAGTAATAACAGACCCAAGAAAATGAAAAATACCATAATAATATGCAAATACATTGTTCCAAGTCTTATAACCTCGTCATTAGGTTCACTCATAAACATCTGAATTAAATTTTGCGAGAAGAATGTTAAAACTAAAATTGCAACTACAGTTACTGTTATAACGATACCCAAGGCTGATTTTGCACCCTGTTTAATTCTAGACATTTTATTCGCACCAAAATTTTGAGCTGTATAAGTTGCCATTGTTGCACCAAGAGCTACAAAAACTTGTGAAAATATTTGATCAACTCTCATCGCTGTTGTATAAGCTGCAACTGCAATTGAGCCTAAACCGTTTAAAACATATTGAAGCGCCAATATACCAAGTGTTAAAATTGACATTTGAAATCCCATAGGGACACCTATTCTCAAATGTTCCAGCATAAAGTCTTTATCAATTTTCCAATCACTTTTTTGTAAATGTAAAATCGGAAATTTCCAAAACATAAAGCTTACGCATAGAATAGTTGCAACAAATTGTGCTAAAACAGTTGCACAACCAGCACCCGCAACACCCATTTTGAATTTAACAACAAACAACAATGCCAAAAAGACATTTAAAATTGATGAAAAAATCAAAAAATAAAGTGGAGTTTTGCTATCGCCTAACGCTCTGATAACGTTTGATGACAAATTATAAAACACTGTCGCAAAAATACCTGCAAACATTATAAACAAATAAACATTTGCCATATCTATAATATCTGCTGGAGTTCTCAAAAATGCCAACATTTGATATGTAAATGGGGTTGAAAGCAAAGTCATAACAATCATCAAGCCACCTGACAGATAAACAGATGTCGTAAATGACTTTCTAACCATATCATAATCTCTAGCACCAAATCTTTGAGCTAAAACAACTGTAAAACCTTGTGTAGACGCAAATATAAAACTTATCACAAAAAATATCAAAGGTGCAGTCGTACCAACCGCAGCAAGCGCTTTGATACCTACATATCTTCCAACAATTACCGCGTCAGCAAAGTTATACAATTGCTGAAAGAGATTTCCAATAAATATCGGAAACATAAATTCTAATATTAATTTTAAGGGGTGTCCACTCGTTAGCTCTTTAGTTGCCATACTTCAAAACCTCGATTAATATATTAGCACAAAACAAAAAATATTAAAAAAGAGGCGCAGAGCACAACAATTTTTATGCTCTGCGCCTCTTTTTTAATTCTAATTAAACAGTATATTCTGTACTTGTCGGATTATTCAATTCTGCAATTATATTTGTCAATTTTGCAATTTCTTCGTCATTATCTTCTTCTTCGTTTTTGTCTATTAATTCAGCAAGATAATCTTTCACTTGCTGAATTTCAAGAGGAGCATCTTTATCTCCGTTTAATTTTTCAGCCAATTCATCTAAATATTTTTTAGATTTTTCTTGTAAATCTTTATAAAATTTTTCATTTTCAGACTCATCGTTACTACTTATTATTATATTTGCAAATAAATATGCGCCTTTGTCGTAATCTTCAATTGTGATATTTTCAGTATCCTTGCCAAAGACTGTATCCCAAGCACTATCAAATTGTTTATATGCGTTTAGCAATTTATCAGAAATTTTAACTTCTTTATTGTCAGCTTTTTCAATGTAATCTTGAAGTTGCTTACGGTTAATAGTTTTTCCATCTCCACCAATTGCAACAGAAATTGACGCAAAGATTTCCTGCTTTTCAATCTTTTTCGTTGCCGAGCCATATTTATACATATTTAACATCAATCCTGATGATATACCTAAAACCATAAGAAATCCTTTTCTTTTGATATGTACAAACTTTATACTACCATTATAACATTTTTTTAAGATAATTCAAGTGTTTGCACGATTTTAAATTGATATTAAATAATATTTTTAACAAAGTAAATAAATTAAACTATAAATTTTTACTTATCACTATTCAGATTATATTTTACCGTTCACTTACTTACAGCTTGTATTTTCCCAAGTTAATTCTGTACCGTTTGGACAAGTACCTTTATTAGCTTTTAAATAGTCCATATTGCCAACATCAATTATCCAAGCCTCGCAATGCCTACCTGATGTAAAACAATCTTTTTTTAGTTTAGCGTTTGATATATTTCTGCCATTCGGCATAACACCAGTATTATAAACGTTAAAAAGGAAATAATCTTTACCCCTAATATTAGAACCTTTCAGACCATCGATATCTACATAAATAGTTCCCTTGGTTGCTTCAGCGTAGAAATTTAAAGCTGTACCATCAGATAATAAAAACTTTAAATTTTTATCAAAAGCATTCGGTGATACATCAACATCACCATTTAAGTATTTATAACTACTAGAAAAACAACCTGCACCGTCATATCCACAATTCTTGGATATTTTCATAAATTCTGTCATTCTGTCTGCTAGACGAGTCGATCTTGTTTTTTCATCAGAATCTTTTAAAAACCATTCCTCAAATGGTCCATAAACAGCAGTTGCACGGCCGAAAGCGTCTTCTAGGTTTGAATAAACTTTTTTTAATTTTGCAACTTTTTCTCTATCGCCTGTTGATTGATTTAAGTTTGGAATAGTAAGTGCCGCAACCACGCCAATAATGCCCATTACGACTAGGGTTTCGGCGAGAGTAAAAGCGATAGCTTTTACTAGTGATTTGTGAGTAGTGAGTGGTGAGTCGACTTTATTGTAATTGATTTGTTTATTATTTGTCGATTCACTATTCACAAGCGACAATTCACAACATTTCTTTTGTATGCTCTCAAAAAATCTTTTTATAAAATCTGGGAAAGTAGCATTACTACTAGGTTTTACCCCCCCCCGAGGTTGTAATTCAGTATTTATAATATTTTTCATACGTTTCTCCTTATTTTTATAAGTATAAACTATTTTATTTTATTTTTCAAGTGTTTGTCCAAATTCAACTCACATTCGGCTAAAATATCTATTTTAAATTTTCTAATTTTTGTTATAATAAAATTATGAACTCTATTTTAATTATAATAATCGCAATAATAATTGTTTTAGTTGCAGTCGCAGTCGCAATCCTTGGTGTAAAATTAGCTCAAATGACTTTCTTTTGTGCGTTTCCAAGAACTTCCGCTTATGGAGATCCTAACAAATTAAGATATATTCACCTGAATGGATTCTTTTTTATAATTTCTAATGATTTATTTGGCAAAGATGTTGTATACTCAAATGAAGCAACAAATATGATGTTTCAATACAACTTAAAGCCAACAATCAATGCAAGTGAAGTTTTGAATAACAAAAAGCCACTAAATATTGAAATATTAGATACAACAACAGGTCAAACCTTGTCATATTCTGTTCCGCACTCTAGCAAAGCTCAAGCTATCAGATTTTTTGCAAAATATCGCGAATTAATGAACAGAATTAATCAACACAACATGGGTAAATCAAAATAAATACATAAATTTTTAAATTGCGTAAAAATTATTGCTCCAAAACCCTTGTTCATGAGATAATTAAATCATTGAAGAAGGAAAGAAGGTAAATTTATGTCAAACGTAAGAGTTAGAATTGCACCATCACCAAGTGGAAATCTTCACGTTGGTACTGCAAGAACGGCTTTATTCAACTATTTATACGCTAAAAAAGTTGGCGGAACATTTGTTTTAAGAATTGAAGACACCGATGCTGAACGTACAAGTCAAGCATATATTGATAATATTTTCGATAGCTTAAAAGCATTAGGCTTAAATTGGGACGAGGGTCCAGATGTAGGTGGTCCTTATGGTCCATACACTCAATCTGAAAGATTTGATATTTATCCAAAATACGTTCAAGAACTTTTAGACAAAGGCTTCGCTTATGAATGTTTCTGCACACCAGAAGAATTAGAAGCTGAAAAAGAAGAAGCTACAAAAAACAAAAAAGCTTACGTATATTCTAAAAAATGCGAAAACTTAACAGAAGTTGAAAAAGACAGATTAAGAGCAGAGGGCAGAGTTCCTGCAATTCGTTTCTCTGTTGAAAAAGCAACAAAAGCTTTCCACGATTCATCAATTATTCACTTTGATGACCTTGTAAAAGGCGACTTACACCAAGATACAAATTTAATTGGTGACTTTGTAATTATGAAATCAAACGGTTCACCAACTTACAACTTCGCAGTTGTAATTGATGATATGTTAATGAAAATTTCTCACATCATTCGTGGTGAAGACCACATTTCAAACACATTCAAACAAATTTTGATTTATGAAGCATTAGGTGCAGAAGTTCCTAGATTTGGACACTTAGGCATGATTTTAGCTCCAGATAGAAGCAAACTTTCTAAACGTCACGGGGCTACTGCTGTTTCTGAATTCGTTCAAAAAGGTTATTTGACTGACGCTTTAATCAACTTCGTTGCATTATTAGGTTGGGCACCATCTGACGGAAATGAAATCAAAACTGTTGATGAAATTGCTCAAGACTTTAGAATTAACGAAGTTTCATCTTCAAACTCAATCTTTGAATACGACAAATTGAACTGGATGAACGGTCAATATATTAAAAAACTTGATATTGAAGACTTAAAAGAAAGATTAAAACCATTCTTGACTAAGTACGATTTATCAACATTGACTGATGAACAATACACTCACATGGTTGAACTTACAAGAGAACCATTAACAATCCTTTCTGATATCACAGACGCCGTTTCTTACTTCTTCGGTGAAGATGTAGAAGTTGATCCAGAAGTTCAAACAACAGTTCTAGATACAGAAACATCACAAGATGTTTTAAAAACTTTTGCAGAACAAGCAAAAGACTGGGATTGGACAGAAGAAAGCTTACACGAAAAACTTGAAGCTTTCCGCGGTTTCTACAAGGAAAAAGGTATCAAACCAAAAGTTACAATGTGGGCAATCAGAGCTGCTGTAACAGGTAGAACTCGTGGTGCTGATATGGTTGGAACTCTTGTTATCCTTGGCAAAGAAAAAACTTTACACCGCGTAAATAAAGCTATTAAATAGCCGATATAGAGAATTTAAAGTTTAAAAATTTAAAATATACTCTTTTTTGTAATATCAAAGGAGGGTATATTTTTATGGATAATATGAATAAAACAATTTATGAAATTTCAGCAAAAACAGGTAGTAATAGAATTACGGTTTTTACAAATCATTTAAAGATTGATGGATTTCTTTATCAATGCGACGGCAAGTGTAAGGAAGTAGCAAATAATATTTTAACCCTCAACGACGCAATCGTTTGCAAGCTTGAAGATTATTGTTCCTGCGATGAAGACGAATGTACCTGCAACGATTATGTTTGCTTTAAATATGACTGGTTTAACATTATGCACTCTAAAATTGTAAGTTTTAGCATTATAAAATAAAAATAAGAAAAAATTAGGGGCGAAGCCTTTAGGCTTCGCCCCTAAAATATATAATAACCTCAAGGATTATTTGCAATCACAACCGCAACCGCAAGCGCAACAAGTTAAACCTAAAGCTTCTTTAGCTTCTTCTAATCTAACTTTGATACGACCGTCAACTGCGATACCTTCACCTGATTTTTCAGAGATTAACAATGGGTTAATATCTAATTCATCGATGAATTTGTAATCAGAAACTAATTGAGATAATCTCAACAATGTTTCTTGAATTTGATCCATTTGAGCTGGAGTTGTTCCTCTAGCACCTTCTAACAATTTGTAAGCTTTAACTGATTTAATCATTTCAGAAGCATCAACATCTGTTAAAGGTGCAATTCTGAATGTTACGTCTTTCATAACTTCGATGAATACACCACCAAGACCAAACATCATCATTGGACCGTATTGAGGATCTGTTGCGATACCGCAAACCATTTCTCTGTTACCTTTAACCATTTCTTGAATGATTACACCTTCAAGACCGTCTAACAATCCTCTTTCTTCAAGTTTTGCTAACAAGTCCTTGTATTCAGCTCTTAATTGTTCTTCAGATTGAATGTTAACTCTTACACCACCAACATCTGTTTTATGAGAAGTTGTTTTAGAAGTCATTTTCATTACAACTGGGTAACCAATTGAATTACCGATATTTACAACTTCTTCTTCATTTGTAGCGAAGCCAGATTTACATACTCTGATACCGTAAGCATCTAATACATCAATTGATTCACGAGTTGTTAATTGAGCACGGTCTTCTTTCAATGCATTGTAAATAATGCTTTCAGCTTTCTTTCTATCAACATCGTAGCAAGGAACTTTTCCTTCTGGTCTAGCAATCCATTTACGTTGTTGGTCTAATCTCATGAAGCCTTCTGCAGCTTCTTCAGCATACATAAAGAATGGCATATTAACGTCCATATCTGATAATGTAGTGAAGAATTCACTCTTAGTCATGAATACACCGATAACTGGTTTTTCAGGATATTGAGCTTTAATTTCCATAACAGCTTTTGCAACATCAATATCTTTCAAACCTAAGAATGGTAAGTAAATAACCATAATCATATCAACGTTTTCATCAGCGATAACTGTTTTTAATGTTTCTTTATAATGTTCAATAGGTGCAGATGCAATCATATCAATTGGGTTTTTAACTGATGCTGCTGCTGGCAAGAAACTTCTTAAAGTTTCTTTTGTTTGGTCTGTAATTTTAGCCATTTCCATACCATATTCGCAAACTGCGTCAGTTGCCATGATACCAGGGCCACCTGAGTTAGTGATAATTGCTACTCTGTTTCCTTTTGGAATTGGGCAGTTAGCAAATACTTTTGCTGTTGAGAATAAGTTTTTCAAAGAATATTCTCTGATAACACCTGATTGAGCCAATAATGCGTTAGCTGCTTTATCTGCACCAGCTAAAGAACCAGTGTGAGAAGATGCTGCTGAAGCACCAGCTGCTGAACGACCAGCTTTTAAAGCTAGGATAGGTTTTTTCTTAGAAATTCTTGTAGCTAATTTTCTGAAGTTTGCTGGGTTTTGGATTGATTCCATGTATAACAAGATTTGTTCTACATCTTTTTCATTTTCCCAGTATTCTAAAGCTGTTTCAGCGTTAACGTCAGCTTGGTTACCGATTGAAATGAATTGAGCAAAACCTAAGTTCAAGTCTTTCAAGATGTTTAAGATACCGCCACCTAAAGCACCTGATTGAGAAACAAAACCGATGTTACCGCGTTCAGGAAGTGATTCAGCGAAACAACCGTCCATTCTAATTTCAGGGTCTGTGTTTACAACGCCTAAGCAGTTAGGACCTACACATCTCATACCATATTGATTTAATTTTTCAGTTAATTGTTTTTCAAGTTCTGCACCCTCTTTACCAGTTTCTTTAAAACCAGCTGTGATGATACATAAACCTTTAATACCTTTTTCGTTACATTGATCAATTGTGCTCAAAACGAATTTTGAGTTAACAACGATGATTGCCAAATCAATATCTTCTGGTACTTCGTTAACTGTTGTATATGCTTGTAAACCTTCGATTACGCCACCTTTTGGATTGATAGGGAAGATTTTACCAGTAAATTTGTACTCTTGTAATCTTTTCATGATATCTGAACCAATTGTGTGTTCTTTTGTAGAAGCACCAACAACTGCAATTGATTTAGGACGCATGATTTTGTCTAATTGTTCTTTTAGCATTTGTTTTTCCTTTCCTTTACTACTAAAATTATATATTAATATCCGTTATTTAACCATTTACGAATTTTGAAATTTGCACCGATTTCGTCAACTATCTTTTTGCAAGCAACTAAATCTAATGAATAATCTGGATATTCATCAACAACAGACATTGTTGTTTTAAAACCATTTTCTACTGATTTTTTTGCAAATTCTAACATTTCATCAAATGCATTTTCAAATTTTGGACGTGAGATTTCGTTATATTGCTCTTTTGTTGGAGCGTTTAAGCTAACAGAAAACTCGTCTACTAAACCTTTTAACTCTGGTAAAACGTCTTTTTTATTAACAAAATTACCGATACCATTTGTATTAACTCGTACGTATATATTTTTTGATTTTAAATATTTAGCAACTTCCTTTAAAAGTTCTAGTTTCATAAGAGGTTCGCCATATCCACAAAAAACGACTTCTTCTGGGGGGATAAAATTGCTAAATTGTTGGATTACGTCATTAGCTGAAAAGTTTTCGTTTTTAAGCCACATGTTCTTGCCTTTAATTTCATCAACAGTAGTTCTAATACAGAAAACACAAGCATTTGAGCATTTATTAGTTAAATTCACATAAAGTGTTTTTGAACTTTCGGCATCATCTTCAATTGAATAAACGTACGTATCCATAGCAATATTATCCATGTTGAATTTCTAAAGTAAAGTAGATATCGTGAAAAAAAAGAAAGGTTAAGCAATTGATTTTACTAACCTTTCACGATTTTAAAATATATCCGTTTTTATCGGATTTTTAAATTTTGTAATATTGTTTTGGAATAACAATTGAAAGTCACCAACTGGGCCGTTTCTTTGTTTTGCGATGATAATATCTGACTTGCCTTTTGAATCAGCTGCCCTATTAACCTCTGCTTCGCCATCTTCACCACCTTTATCCTTGTTATAATAATCTTCACGGTGGATAAACATTACAATATCCGCATCTTGTTCGATTGCACCTGAATCACGCAAGTCAGAAAGCATAGGGCGTTTGTCCCCTCTGTCTTCAACTTTACGAGAAAGTTGTGAAAGTGCAATAATTGGAACATTCAATTCTCTTGCTAAAATTTTCAAGCCTCTTGAAATAGCAGAAATTTCTTGATTTCTGTCATTTGTTCCAGAACTGTTAATCAATTGTAAATAGTCAATTACAACAAGTCCTAAATCTTTTTCTTCCATAGCAAGCCTACGACATTTTGCACGGATATCAGTAAGCGTACAGCCTGCGGTATCATCAATATAAATCGGAGCTTCACCAATTTCACTCATAACATTTACAAGTTTTTCCCAATCTTTTGATTGCATGTTTCCACTTTTTAAACGTTGAGAATCAATTTCAGCTTCTGAACACATCATACGTTGAACCAACTGTTCACGCGACATTTCAAGAGAAAACATCGCAACTGGAACTTTTGATTTCATCGCAACATTCGCAATAATATTCAAAACAAACGCAGTTTTCCCCATTGATGGTCTAGCTGCGAGAATAATCAAGTCTGATTTTTGAAGTCCATTTGTCATGTTATCTAACTCATAAAAATGGGTTTGAACGCCTGTACATTCACCTCTATGTTGATAACGATATTCAATTTTGTTGTAAACATTTAAAACATCATCTCTTACTGGGATAAAATCTTTTGTTGATTTTTGAGAGGAAATATCAAAAATTAGTTTTTCTGCATGTTCTAAAGAATTGTCAACATTTTCAACAGTATAACCTGATGCAACAATTTCAGAACCCGCATTTATCAAAGCTCGTTTTATTGCCTTTTCTTGAATTATTTTTGCATAATAAGCAACGTTTGCAGTCGTAACCGTCTTAAATACCAAATCGTTGATGAAAGCACGACCGCCAACCATTTCAAGTTTTTGTGAATAACTAAGAACATCAGATACGGATACAATATCAATCATTTGGTTTTGGTTAAACAATTGTAACATAGCTTCAAAAACATACCGATGCGCAGGTTTGTAAAAGCTTTCAGGCTTTAAAAGTTCAACAACTTTAGTCATAACTGACCCAGGATTAACAAGAATTGCACCAAGTACAGCTTCTTCAGCTGGAATATCTTGAGGCATTAAATTTGCGTCTATATCTGTTTTTTTCTGTGTTCTAGGTGGCATAGTTTAAAATCTTTCTTTAATATAAGATTAACACACAAAAAATAAAATTTAAATAAATTGTAAAAGATATGTTGCATTTTTTTTTTGCTCATGTATAATAAGAATACAACCGAACGAAATGCGGGGGTAATTCAGTGGTAGAATGCCTCCTTGCCAAGGAGGATGTCGCGAGTTCGAGCCTCGTCTCCCGCTCCATTTAAAAGACTCACTTAAGTGAGTCTTTTTTTATAGTTGAAGTGGTTATTGGTAAGAACATCAAACTTCATCTTAGTTCAGCACGAACGAACTGAGGCTGGAGAGTTTTTGGTTTTGTAATGAAATCATCTAAAACAAAACTCCGAATTGCCGTTACAAGCGAGTGAGCAAGAAAGCCTCGTCATTAATAATTGATTATAACATTTAAAACTGATAACTGTTTTCACATTTCTTAATTTACCCCTTTACAATTGAATTTTATCTGTTATAATAAGCATGTAAAAGAGATTAAAAAGAAAGGAAATTAATATGAAATTTATTTGTTCAGTATGCGGATATGTTCACGAAGGTAACGAAGCTCCAGAAAAATGTCCTCAATGTGGTGCTCCAGCAAGCAAATTTACTAAAGCTAGCGAAGGTGAAAAAACTTATGTAACAGAACATGTTGTTGGTGTTGCTAAAGGTGTTGATGCAGAAATCTTACAAGGTTTGAGAGAAAACTTTAACGGCGAATGTACAGAAGTTGGTATGTACTTGGCTATGTCAAGAGTTGCTGAAAGAGAAGGCTATCCTGAAATTGCTGATGCATTCAAAAGATATGCATTTGAAGAAGCAGAACACGCTGCAAAATTTGCTGAATTATTAGGCGAAGTTGTTACAGATTCAACAAAGAAGAACGTTGAAATGAGAGCTGAAGCTGAATGTGGTGCTTGCGCTGGTAAAATGGAAATTGCAAAAAGAGCTAAAGAATTAGGCTTAGATGCTATCCACGATACAGTTCACGAAATGGCTAAAGATGAAGCTCGTCACGGTAAAGGCTTTGATGGTATTTTAAGAAGATACTTCGCATAAAAAGTTATAGCTACTAAATAAACAGGGCGGAAGTTTTAAAACTTCCGCCCTTTGCTTTTATATTTTTTTTAATTAAATTTTTAAGCCATCAATACTAATAGTTTTTTGTTTAAATGCAATTTGTTCAAAATCTTCAAGGCTCATTGGTTTTGCGTATAAGAAACCTTGTGCAATATCACAACCAGAATCTGTTAAGAATTGAGCTTGCTCAACTGTTTCAATACCCTCTGATACAGTTTTTAATGACAAGTTTTTAGCTAGAGATAAAATATGTTTAATAACAATTTTGCCTCTACCATCAGTTGTCGAATCGTTAATAAATCCTCTATCTAGTTTCAAGATATCACAAGGGATTTGTCTTAACATATTCAAGGATGAATATCCTGAACCAAAGTCGTCCATAGCAATACTAAATCCTAGCTTTTTCAATTCATTAACAATTTCCAAGAATTTGTCAAAATCTTCAAAACCAACAGATTCAGTAAGTTCTAGCTCAAACAATTCTGGCGGAATTTGATATTTGTTGATTAATTCTTTCAAATCGTCAATAAAGAATTCGTTACTCAAATGTAGACGAGAAACGTTTACTGAAATTGGCACAGGAGTAAATCCTCTATCTATCCAGCTTTTTATTGCAATACAAGCTTGTTCCCAAATATATCTATCTACATTTAGAACAAAACCATTTTTTTCAAATAGTGGAATAAAATCGTTAGGGTGAATAAAGCCTTTTGTTGGGTGTTTCCATCTTACAAGAGCTTCAGAGCCTGCAACTGTAAGTGTTTTCATATCAAACTTCGGTTGCAAATACATAACAAATTGACCTGTAGCAAGAGCGTTATGCATTTCGTCTTCAATATTTTTTTCGCTTAACAATTGTTTTCTCAAGTTGTCATCATAGTATGAAATATACTTATTAACGTCATCTGCAATTGTACGTTTTGCAAGACCCACGCGATCACACATAATGTGAATAGGTACAGTTACATCATTAATCAAGTAAACCCCAAACAATGGAACTAATTTTGCTGCAGCCTTGCTTGAAGATGTTTTCAAAATAGTCATTGTTTCTTCATTATATTTTTCAATATCTTGATAAATCTTATCAACAATTGAATTGATATCTTTCTCTGTATTGTATTTAACAATAAATAGATATGTAGCAGCAAAAGAACGCGCCAATAAAGAATTTAACGGCAAATCAGACTTTATAATATTATATATGTCTTTTAAAATAACATTTGCTATATCAAAACCATAAATTTCGTTTATAACTTTAAATTTAGTTATATCCATTAAAATAAGTGCATATTTTTCATTTGAAGAAACATTTTGAAGTATCTTTTGTGCTTCAAGTATAAATTTAGCTTTATTTGGCCCCTCTGTAACTTCATCAACGAAAGCCAAATGAAGCATTCTTTCATAAGCTTCTTTTTGTATTGCATCAAATCTTTTCAAAATTAAATACAACAAGCAGTTAATTGCCAACATAATACCAACGGCAAATAACAAAATTTCTAGCACACTTAAAGCTAAAACTTTACCAGGAACATAAAGAAGTACTAGCCAATCAGAAAAAGAAACTGGAGCATACGCACAAAGCCAAATTTGTCCATTTAAATATGTCCAAAATGCGCCTGTTTTCATTTCTTTAAACTGAGTTTTTAAATTATTTTTATTAATAGAAATAAAATTTTGAGGTTGATCAAAATAATTTTGGAAAACTTCTACAGATGGGTGATCTGAACGTAAAACATAATCCCCATTAGCCTTAATGATATGGCTATAAGCAGTATTATTAAAGGTGTTAATATCTAAAATATTTTTAAAGACATCTGCTCTAACTTGTGCAGACAAAACCGCACCAACTTTGTTTTTCACAAATATAGGAACAGCATAAATGTTTCTATAAAAGTCCCACCCCTCTCTATTGTCCAAAACTCTATCAAAACAAGTCTGCCCTGTCTTTGCAGTAACAAAACACGGCATTTTGTGCATATTTGCAGTTGTTATAATTTGTGAGTTATCTCTAAGAATAGTATAGCCCTTACCTGCAAGAGTTATGTACGAAAATGAGTTAAATGAAGCTTGGCGTCCCTCTGTTTTTAACAAAAAAGGACGTAAATCTTTCGGTTTGAAATTATTAAAATCTTCCGAAATCGAACCTGAAATCATTTGCAAAACTTGTAAATCTGCAATAATTCTATTGTGAACGTTATACGCCAACTGTTGAGAAACTTCCGTTGCAACTTTTTCAGAAGTTTTTATTTGCGCAGACATAATGAAAAATAGAGCAACAACACCTATAACAGCCAAAACAAATACTGCTGAAACAAGCACAGTTATTACTTTATCGCTTTTCTTATTGCCTTGCAATGTTTCGTTTACCATAAAAACCTACAAACCTACTTTATATAATAACTACATTATAATATAAAAAATATTATTCTTTCAAAATTCAATTTTCAAAAAAAAAGTAACAAAATTTACAAATGGGAATTTATTTCAAAAAATAGTGCCCGATATTATAAACAAGGAAAGATACCAACCAAGCGACAGAGCATTGGAAAAGCACAACCAAAAGAGCATATCGTTTGCCTAATTCCCGTCTTACAGTTGCAATTGCTGCAACACAAGGTGTGTAAAGTAGTGAGAATACTAAAAATACAAAGGCAGTAAGTTTTGTAAATACTAATGGTAAGGCTTCAACATCTCCACCTAACAAAATTGTTAAAGTACTTACAACACTTTCTTTTGCCATAAAGCCTGTTATGAACGCAGTTGAAATTCGCCAATCTGCAATTCCTAAAGGTTTGAATATTGGAGTAATGAAGTTACCTAATACTGCTAACATACTATCCGATGAATTTGTTACCAAATTTAATCTACTATCAAATGTTTGCAAGAACCAAATAATAATTGTTGCCCAAAAGATTATTGTAAAAGCTTTTGTTATAAAATCTTTTGCTTTTGTATAAATTAATCTATAAATGTTTGTCGCACTTGGCATTCTATAATTAGGCAATTCCATTACAAAAGGAACTCCTTCGCCAGTAAAGAAGAATGTTTTCATTATTAATGCTGTAATTATACCAACAATAATTCCGATTAAATATAAGCCCAAAATTACTAACACTTGGTCTTTTTCGAAAAATGCTACGGTAAATAAGGCATAAATAGGCAATTTTGCAGAGCAACTCATAAACGGAGTTAATAAAATTGTCATTTTTCTGTCACGTTCTGACGGTAAAGTTCTTGAAGCCATAATTGCAGGAACACTGCAACCAAAACCAATTAACATGGGAACAAAACTTCTTCCTGAAAGTCCCATTTTTCTGAGTGATTTATCCATTACAAACGCTACTCGTGCCATATAACCTGTATCTTCTAAAATTGATAAGAAGAAAAATAATATAACAATTATTGGTAAAAAGCTTAAAACGCTTCCTACGCCAGCAAAAATACCATCTATAACCAAAGAATGTACAACTTTATTCAATCCATACGCTGTCAAAGCCAAATCCGTTTTTGTTGTAATAAAATCAATTACAACATTCATTACATCTGACAAAAATGAACCTACAGGGCCAAAGGTTATATAGAAAACAATTGCCATAATACCTAAAAATGCTGGCACAGCAGTATATTTTCCTGTTAAAATTTTATCTGCCATAACTGTTGCTTTATGGCTTGGAGCGTCAGACGTTTTTTGTACAAATTCATCACAAAGTTTTTCAATAAAAGAAAAACGCATATCAGCAATCGCTGATTCTCTGTCTAAGCCTCTTTCTTGCTCCATTTCTTCGACAATATGTAAAATCGTATCTTTTTCATTTTGGTCTAAGTTTAAAGCGTTTTCTACAAGTTCATCACCCTCTGCAAGCTTTGTTGCTGCAAATCTTAAAGGAATATTTAAAGCCTCGGCGTGGTCTTGAATTAAGTGACAAATTGAGTGTATACATCTGTGAATTGCGTCCTCTTTTTCAACATTAGGATTACAGAAATCAAGTCTTCCAGGGTGTTCTTCAAATTTTGCAACGTTTATTGCGTGTTCCACAAGCTCTTGCAACCCTTGTTCTTTTGAAGCAGAAATTGGAACCACAGGAACCCCTAAACATGCTTCTAAACCATTAATATCAATGCTTCCGCCAGATGTTTCAACTTCGTCCATCATATTTAAGGCTATTACCATTGGAATATCAAGTTCAATCAATTGCATTGTTAAAAGCAAATTACGCTCAATATTTGTTGCATCAACAATATTTATAATACCATCAGGCTTTTCGTCTAAAATAAAATTTCTTGTTACAATTTCTTCGTTACTATAAGGTGAAAGGGAATAAATTCCAGGTAAATCAGTGATCGTAACTTCATTGTGTCGCTTAATTATTCCGTCTGTCCTATCAACAGTAACCCCTGGAAAGTTTCCTACATGTTGGTTCGAACCAGTTAATTTATTAAAGAGAGTTGTTTTACCACAGTTTTGGTTGCCAGCAAGAGCAAGTCGAAATTCTTTTTTTTGAACTTTTCCACCAAGTTTTCTTGTTTCATATTTTTGAATTTCACCAATTTCAGAGTGTTCCGTTTCTTTAAAAACTTTTCGTTTCACAGTTCTACCGTGCGCATCGTGAATATCTTTTATTGAAATTTTTGAAGCATCACTTTTTCTTAAAGTTAATTCATATCCCCTAAGTCGCAATTCTAAAGGATCGCCCATAGGCGCTGTTTTAATTAACGTAACTTCTGTTTGTGGAGTTAGCCCCATATCCAAAATGTGTTTTCTAAGTGCCTTATCTTCACAATCTACAGAAGATATAACAGCATCATGCCCTATTGGTAGTTCATCTAAAGTCTTTATTCTACTAAAATCTTTCATTTTTAACTCTATCAAAATTGTATTAATTTAACCCGAATATATTGTAAGGCTAGACTAACATTTTTGCAATATATTTTTTCACGATTTTACATTTTTTTAACACATTTTATCATTTTTATAAATTCATCATAATTTCTAATATATTCATCTTCATTATATTTTTGGTTTGAAATAACTAACAAAACTGCATTTGGGGAGAAATCATACATTTCTTTCCAAATCATTTCATCGAGATACAAGGCCTGATTTGGTTGATTAAGTTCAACAATAGTTTTTTCAAAGCCATCATCTACAAGAACCTTGCAACTTCCAGATATTACAACCATAAGAAACTTAGAATATTTATTTGCGTGCACTCCTCGTCTAGTACTATCCGTTGTTCCATAGATATAAAATACCCTTTTTACATCAAAATCTACATTGTTATTTTCTTCTATTGGAATTAACGAACCTCTTTCGTCGCCAAAATCTTTTAAGGTATAAACTTTAAACATTTTTCCCTTTCTTTTAATATTTGTTAATAACTTCAACAACTTTTATTATTTCATCTTCTGCCATAACTGGTGAAATTGGTAAAGAAATAATTGTGTTGTGAATTTCTTCTGTTATTGGATAACTTAATTTATTCCATTCCTTATAACATTGTTGTTTGTGAGGAGGTACAGGATAGTGGATAATAGTCTGAATATCGTTATTTGAAAGATATTCTTGAAAATTTGCTCTATTTTTTACTCTCACTGTAAACACATGCCACACATGAGATTTTTCTAAGTAAGTTTTTGGCAAAATAATTTTAGGATTACTGATATTTTCGCGATAAAATTTTGCAATTTCTTGTCGTTTTTGATTATCGTTATCTAAATATTTTAATTTTACATCTAAAATTCCAGCTTGAATTTCATCTAATCTAGAATTTTTCCCTCTGTAAATATTATAATATTTTTTATCTGAACCGTAATTTCTCAAGGCCTTAATTTTTTGTGCTAACGCTTCATCATTTGTTGTAACACAACCGCCATCACCAAAGCAACCTAAATTTTTTGCAGGATAAAAAGAAAAACCTGAAGCATCACCTAGATTTCCGACTTTTTTATCACCATATACAGCGCCATGTGCTTGAGCAGAATCTTCTATAACTTTTAAATTATATTTTTTTGCTAGTTGTAAAATTTTATCCATTTGTACCGCTTGACCATATAAATGGACAACCATAATAGCTTTTGTTTTTGCGGTTATATGAGCTTCTATTAAATCTGGATTAATATTATATGTGTTTATATCAGGTTCAACAAAAACTGGAATACACCCATTTTCTGAAATTGCAAGAATTGACGCAATATAAGTATTTGCTGGCACAATAATTTCATCTCCAGATTTGAAATCGTATGCTTTTATAATCAAATCTAACGCATCTAAACCGCTTGCAACACTGACACAAAACGTTGTACCACAATATTCTGCGAAGTTATTTTCAAATTGTTCATTTTGTTTGCCCAGCAAATATTGACCAGACTCTATTACTTGTCTAATTCTATCGTCAATTTCAACTCTAAATCGTTCATTTATTTTGTATAAGTCTAAAAATTTTACCATCTTCACCACTATTTTTCAAAAAATCTTTTATTTAATATTGCCAAATAACCGTTTTTACCAAATTTAAATTTTATTATATTTTGCCTAAATTTGTTTATTTTATTAAATAAAGAAAATTTAGGTATTTTTAGCACTCTTACTTTTTTATATTTTTTATGCAAAATTTGACTTTCTTTAATCAAATTTTGTATATAAGGTTTATAAAGTAATTTTTTAACAGCCTTGCTATTCTTATAAGATTTATCCATTATCAAATTGCCATCAACAGGCTTAATATCTTGAAAATGATAAAAAATTATTGGAACATCTTGTTGATTATCTTTTACAAAAATCCTATTTTTATTGTAATAAATCTTATATTGCGGTACATTCCAAGGTGCAACACCTCCGCCAAGATGTTTTAAAACATGCACACCTTTAAACCTTGTTGGCCAATCATCTAAATATTTTTGATCTCCAAATCTTCCATCTTCAATACGGTTAAAACACCAACCTATGCAAGCGTTAAACCACCAGTTTAAAGCTTCTAATCCGTTAGCATCGTTTCTAAAGAAAGCAAACTGTACACAGTATTTTCCACAAATATTTTTTGTATCATAAATTGGCGCATCTCGATGCTCCGTTAGTAAAATTGAACTATCTCCTATTTCGTCAATTAAAATTTTTGGGTTTGCGAAAAAACTCAAATCTGCATCTAAATATGTACAAGTTCCTAAATTAAACTCTTTTAAGCAATACAATATTGTCGCACTTGAACAAGTCCAACAATATTCTCCTCTCGTTCTTGAATCTTTTACGCTTAATAAATCAGGAAATTTTTGCTCTAATTCTGTTACTGAAATAATTTCTGCATTTTTCAACTGCAAATCTTTTAATATCTTATAACTATCTTCACAAAAAGCAAAAATGTACAACATAAAATCATCGTTACAATATTTCAGCAAACTTTTGTACATTACTAAACCTTGAGATATGAAATTTATATCAAATAGTGTGCAAAAATTTTGCATTTTACCTCATTGAAAATCTTTTTGCTGAGAGACAACTGTTCTAAAACAAATTATATACCAAACATTTTATAAAAACTTGTTAAGAATATTCTTTTATTTTTAGAGAATTTATAAATTTTGAATTGTGCTGTATTTGGTAAATACGCTTTAAAGCCCATTCAGAAGTTTCTAAGCCTTGTTTCTGTGTAATAGCTCCATTACTTTGAGCTATTTTTAAGTTTTTATCAACTACACCATATAAATCTATTAATGTCCTATTTTTCATTCTATGGATAGGTCTAACAAAATAATCAGCAACTCCATTATTGTTATATTCTAACGTTTTATATAATGTTTTAAGTATATCTTTCGACTTTAATAATTCATAATCAAAAAATGCAACTAATTGTTCCGCACTACCATGCCTGTAAACGTATGTTTTTAATGCATCTTGCGTTGATGCTGGTAAAAAATCAAACTGGTTTATTTTTTTTAAGGAGTCTTGCACATTTTTTACGTAATCATCAACTTCACTTACTGGAATATTTAACGATTTTGCTAATAAAATTTTATCACCACGCTTTGTAAAAGAATTTTTCAAGGGTCTGTATTTGATTAACGGACGATTCTCCATAATTTTGTTGTACTCAGAACCTGTAGGAACAATATTTAATGCTGATATTATTTCACTATTGTTTTTTCTAATAAATTGAACTTTTTCTTCTTGAGTTATTGCACTAGAACTTAAAACTTGATGTATAAGCTTTGGATTAATTTTTTCAATTTTTGATATTGATAAATCAGACATATATTTTACCTTTTCATTTTCTGTCACAAGTTATTATATATAATACAATAAACCTTTTTAATAAGATATTTGTTATTGAGTTTGTAATTTAGCATTTGGAATTAAAATTAATGACCAAATACCTTATAAAATTTGTATCTTACTTAAAAATTTTTATAGTATTATTATAATAACACATATTCGGTCGTATGATTTTAGGAGTTTTTATGACACAAAACAAACCAAGATATTCAAGAGTTTCAGACATTATTGAGTTAGCAATTTTTATGGCATCAAAACCATTAGGTATTACACTTGATGATATAATTGAGAGATATAATGTTTCAAGACGAACTGCAGAGAGAATGCGTGATAGTTTAATTAATATATTACCGAATGTTCAAGAAATTGAAACAACTGATAGCCGAAAGCACTGGGGTTTTGTTGATTATTCAGTTAAGGAACTTGTTTGGTTTACGCCTGAAGAAATTGCATCAGTTGAACAATTTCAAAAGAGAACAACAAACAAAGAAATGAAAGAACATTTAGAGAAAGTTTTTGAGAAGATAAAAACTCTTAGTAAAAAAGGACTTGAAAATATTGAGAATAATATTGATTTAATCTTACAAACAGAAGGATATGCAGTCCGTCAGACAATTCAATATCACATTGACGAGGAAATACTTTTAAAAATCAGAAAAGCAATGAAAGAATGTTTAATCGTTACGGGAACATATCATGGCAAAACTCGATATATTGAACCTTTAGGACTTATTTATGGAGAAAAAATTTACCTTATCGCAAGAGAAAAAGCCAAAGGAAACGATATTTATACATACCTTTTAAATAAATTTAGCAATTTAGAAATTTCAATGACCTCTTTTGACAGACAAAACTTTAATCTTGACGAATTTTCAAAACGTTCATTTAGTGCATATTTCGGGAAAGTTCTAAATGTAAAATTAAAATTTGATAAAGATGTTGCTGAAGATGTTATGAGTTATAACTTTCACCCAACACAAATATTTGAGCCACAACAAGATGGTTCGGTTATTGTTAAATTTAAAGCAAGTGGGGATAAATCAATCATGTGGCATGTTTTCAAATGGGGAAATAAAGTCGAAATTTTAGCACCAAAAGATTTGCGCAAAGAGTATATGGATAACTTAAAATCCGTATCACAAATTTACAAAAAATAACAACACGTCCGAATTTGGCGCCAATGCTTGCAATAATACAGTCAGTACATAACTTTAAGGAGAAAAAAATGACTACTGAAGCAATAAAAGAAATCAAACCTAATAAATTACAACAACAATGTATTGATAGTATTAATGGGAAATATCTAGTTCTTGCTGGCCCAGGAACAGGTAAAACTTTTACAATTATTGAACGAATAAAAAACATGTTGACAAAAGGGATTGCTCCAGAAAAAATTCTATGCCTTACATTTACAGATGCCGCAGCAAATGAGATGAAGAAACGCATTGAAGATGAGCTAAAGGTAATATCTTCTGGCGTCCAAATTTTCACTTATCACAGTTTTTGCGGAAGTATTATTGACGAATTTGCTGAAGATTTTGAAATTCCATCAAATTATAAAGTTATTTCTGATGTCATCTCAAAAGCATTAGTAAAAGAATGTATCGATGAAATTCAACCTGTTTATTTTAGAACCGAAAAAAATGACCCATATTTTTATATTAATAAAATAAAAAAAAGAATAGAATTAATAAAACAAAACCGCTTGACAAAAGAAAAATTCTTTAAAAATTTAAAAGAAAACCCAGATTGGGAACCTGAAATAGAAAGAATTCAGTCAATAATTGATGATGTCGAACAGGGTAGAAATAAAAGATATAAAAAGGCTCCTTACGATAAAAAGGAAAGTGCTGTAAAAAAAGTTGAACAAGCAAAAGAACTTTGGAAATTTTATGAACTTTATCAAAGGAAAATGGCAAAACAAAGATATATCGATTTTAACGATATGATAAATATGGTCTTGGAGAAATTTGAACTAAATCCATCATTTTTAAATCAAATTGCAAACAGATACGAATATATTATGGTTGACGAATATCAAGACACAAATAAATCTCAAAATGAGATAGTATTTGCACTTTCTCGTGAGCTTGAAACTCAAAACATATTTGTCGTTGGCGATGACGACCAAATCATTTATCGCTTTCAAGGGGCAAAACTTGATACTATTGAAAATTATTTGAAAGAATTTCCTGATACAAAAATAATTTGTTTAATAGAAAATATGCGTTCAACACAAAGTATTCTTGATACAGCAAGGGCAATAATTGAACAAGATCCATTAAGTTTAATTAACTCAAGCAATTTTAAGGATAAAGATGGGAACCCAATAAATAAAAACTTAATAGCTAAAAATAATGAGATTATAGCAAAAGATAAACCTGTTAGATTTTACAAATATGCTGACGTAATGCAAGAATATGTCGAAATAGTAAAAGAAATAGAAAAACTTATAAACTCACAAGATTGTCCAAAAGATTCAAAAACAGGTAAAAAGAAATATTCAGAAATTGCCATTCTTACTCGTTCAAATGCAGAAGCTCAAACTTTTGGCGAAATGCTTAAAGCAAGAAATATTCCTTTTGAATTAAAAGAGGGAAAAGATATATTTACAATTCCAGCAGTAAATCTTTTATATTTCTATATTCAATTTTTAATTGATCCAGAAATGCACTCTGCTAGAATCTTTGAATTGCTGATGATGAAGCCTTTCAGTATTAATCCGAAAGATTATCAAATTTTATATAAGGAAGTTTCAAAAACAAAAACTTTTGTTGATGCCTTGAGAAGTATTCCTAAAGATAAGTTTATTGAAAGTGAAAAGTTTGAAAATTTCTTAAAAACTTATGATTATTTAAGAGAATATATGACAAAAGAAAATATTAAAAATACAGTGCTTGAAATAGGCGCAAAAACAGGTATTTTTGATTATTACTTGAATACAGAAATTAATCAAACCGAAAGTATTGCTGGACTTAAAAAATTTGTAGATGAAGCCGTAGGTTTTTCAGAAGTGTATAAAACAAGTTTTCTTGAAGAATTTTATACATATTTAAAATCTATTATTGAAGACGAAGATAAAATTTGTACGGATAAAGCACCCGTTACACTAAATGCTGTACAACTATGTACTTACCATAGCTCAAAGGGTAGAGAATTTGAGTATGTTTATATGCCAACTCTTGATACATACAAATGGGAAAGTAGCAGTAAATCTTTAAAACCAGAAATTCCACTTGACAAATCAGAATATAAAAATGAAGAAGATATAAAAAATGAAGTAAAACCATCAGATTTAACAAAATTAATGTATGTAGCAATGACTAGGGCAAAACATACGTTAAGAATGTCCTATCCTGAAAAAATTGAAAGTAAAACTCGAAAACCGACTAAATATATAGTTAAAATTCAAGATATGTTAGAAAAAGAAGCTGAACCATTTGAATACGATGAAAATTCTTATTGGACACAAGTTAGTGAACTTTTAATAAAGCGAGAATATGATTACAAAAAAGATTTTACGAATTTGGTAAAATCATATCTAGATGATGTAAAACATTTTGCGCCAACAACTCTAAACACTTACTTAAGCTGTCCAAGACAATATTTATATGAAAAAGTTTTTAAATTTGAAGTAAAAGACGGCAATCCAGATAACTTAAATTATGGTACGGCGATCCACGATGCATGTGAAAAATTTGCAGAATATGTCCTAACAAACAAAACATATCCAACAAAGGAATTTTTTATAGATGCCTTTATGGAAAAACTTTCAAATCTTCCGCTATCAAGTTTTGAAAATAGAAAAAATATAGAAGGTCGAGGAGAAAAGGCATTAGATAAGTTCTACGCATTTATGATTTCAACTCCGATAAACGAATTTGATTCTATTGAACAAGGTATTGACTGTGAAATCGATGGCTATAACCTTTATGGAAAATTTGATAGAATAGATAAGAACAAAGATGGTTCATACACTTTGTATGACTATAAAACAGGTAATGCAAAGACATTAAAACAAGTTTGTCCTGACGGAGAAAAAGAAGATTATTATAATCAAATGGCTTTGTACAAGTATATTTATGAAAAAACAAGTGGAAATAAAGTATCTAGAACCGTTTTTGTATTTCCCGAAGATTTTGAAAAAAATTTAGAAGTAAATTATACAGAAGATGAAATTGAAGCAGTTGTCGCAAAATATAAAAACGTCATTGATTTAATTTATCAAATGAATTTTGAGCCAAGTAATGATTTAAATACCTGTAAATACTGTATTTATAAAGACTTTTGCCAAACGAATATTTTATAAAAATTATTAGTGTAATTTAGTTATATAAAGAACATAAAAATCACTATAAGATTGAGATGCGACTTTATCTTCTTTGTTTTTTATTAAAGATTGCCCTTGCAATTTATGGAGAAAAATATTATAATCTCCGTAAATTATTCGGAGATAACATGAAACATATTTATCAAAACCCTGATTGGCACAACTTTAGGTAGCACGGAGCAAAAATTCAAAAATTGCTTTTTTATATAAAAAAAGCACATACCCATATAATAATTATGAGAAGATCCTACGGTAATTGCATTATAATAGCCATTTAAATCAAGTATGTTTTTAGGTGAAGAATTTGAATTAAAATTGCTTGATACCACCAACTTTTATATTTTTTATAAAAGTTGGCAGTGGTCGCTCAACACATTATAAGTTAAAAAAAATAAAGAAATGTCCTCCGCGAACATAGTTTGAAAAAGTTTTATTCAATATGTCCATTTCTGACTTAGTTGTTTTTTATAATGTTATTGTGATTAAATGAATGAACATTTTTTTATTCAAATCGTTATATAAATAAAAGGAGAAATTATGAAGAAAATATTTTTGACATTGTTGGTTTTATTCATAACTGCAAGTTATGGCTTGTGTTCTACTATGAATTCTTATGATAGTTATGGACGAAAGACAGGTAGTTATAAAACGAATGGTAGTACAACAACAAGTTATGATTCTTATGGTCGAAGAACTGGAACTATCCGTGAAACATCTTCTGGATATAATACGTATGACAGTTATGGAAGAAAAACAAGTACAGTAAGGCAAACCTCTAGTGGATATACAAGATATGACAACATGGGCAGACGAACAGAAACTTATCGTACACAGTCAAAGGGAACTACAAATATTTATGATAAATGTGGACATAAAACAGGAAGTTACAAGAAAGATTCAAATGGAAGAATAACAAAATACGATGCCTATGGTCGTAGAGTCGGTTCATATAGGTAACTTTATTTAAAACTTCGACTATTATAAAGTTGGTTTTAATTTAGTCGAAGTTTTATTTTTGTCAATTTTACTAATTTTATTTTTCATTTCTGAAATATCATTTTTTTGTGTGATTTTGCATATAACATCTTTCCATTGATTAAATTTTTATTTAGTATCACTAAGGAAAGTAGTAGCTTCTTCTCCTAATTTTCCAAAAGATTGTAAGTATATTTAGTTGAAAAATATTACAATTTACTTATAATTATATTTATTATGAAAAAAATATTTTTAATTATTTTAGTTATATTTTTACAAATTAATGTTGTTTATGCATGTAATATTAAATACCGAAACAATTTAAAAAATACAAATTTTATAAATAAAGGTTATTTACATTATGATTTAAAATCATACAATTACAATGTGAAAAATGATACCTATACCATTAACGTAATGGAAGAATTAGACCCTGGTGGAGATTTAGAAAATATTAAGTGTCCTTATGGAGAAGGATTTTTGACACATTTAATATATTCAACAAAATATTCCCCAAAACAAAAATTCTTTAACGCAAAGTATAAAGGTTTTATGTGTGCAATAGGAGAATATCAATATAGAAATAACAAACCTATTTCATTTTATTATCGTTATAAAGGGATTTACTATGACAGTAACCCCTCTATAATACCTAATTTCAACATGGAATATTTTAATAATCTTAAAAAAGAAATCAATAAGCCAAATGAATACAATTATTTTGGCATAATTAAAAATATTAAAAATTAGTTCTTAAATATTTACTAGGGTCAACAGCTGTCCCTTGAAAATGACCTTTTCGAATAGTTATATGTAAATGTGGACCAGATGAATACCCTGCATTTCCTGATTTGGCAATAATATCACCTTGTTTTATAATTTGTCCATATTTAACATTCCATGAAGAAATATGGCCATATTCACTTGTAACTTGAACGTCATTGATTATGCCATGATCAATGACTACCCAATAACCATAACCATTTGCAGCACCTACGGCAATAACTTTTCCACCAGCGATTGCCTTTATAGAAGTCCCAATAGGAACTTCTATATCCCAACCATTGTGCCATGCACTAGCTCCAGGCACTGGAGGCTTGCGTTTACCATATATACTTGATATCCTACCATCACATGGCATTATCCATTTTTGTGTTTGTGGTGAAGTTTTAGATTGTGGGGTAGGTGATTGAGAATTTGGATTTCGAGGTACAACTTTATTTTCTTGTGATTTATCATCATCTTTTTCAACTTTACGTTCCACAATTTCAACAGTACATCATATTTGTATTTTTTATAAAATTGTTGTATTTTATCTTTATGATAATGCTTTTTACAATAATTCCTACTATATTATTTTATCTGATACTAAAAGTAAAAACTTTATATAGATTTTTATTATCCATAGTATTTTATATTCTTCTTTTCGTTATAGCTGCTTTATTTGAACATACCATTATGGGGTTTTATTATAAATTGGTGGACAATATTGGTTATAATAACATAACTGATTTGGCAAGAATTTTATTTGGTTTTTCAGATATTTTATTTGTTATTTTTACGACAATACTAATTTATTTGATTTATAAGACACAAAATAAGAAATTAATTCATTATACAATTAAATTTTTTGTATTTATAATATCATACTATCTGCTCAGTTTTATATGTAATTCAATACATTTTAAAATAATTGATGTTTATGGACAAAATAGTATTATATCAAATATATTTTATATAACATCTCATTTTGTGATTATATGTATTTTATTAGCAGTTATATTATTCAAGAGAAAGAATTAATTAATTTATTAATTATAAATTAATTCTTTTTTATTCTACCTTCTTTTCTTTAAAATACTATCAGTATAATCAGAATTTTTTTGCCAATCTCTTAATAATATTTGTAAAAGTTGTTCTTTAGTTGCATTTGGATATTTTTGTGCATATTGTCTACCAATTTCATTATTTAGTTGGTCTAAATTGGTATCATAAGCTCCACTTCCAGTATTACTAAAGTAAAGTTTTTCATTTAAATCCCCTAACCATTTAGCCTGATCTTGTCCTAGATTTCGGGCATACAAGGCACTTACATATTGATGTCGAATATCATTTGAATACAATTGAGGAGAATTTGTATTTGCTCTCAAAAAATCCCCAACTTCTTGCTCTAATTTATTATTCAAATCATTGTAGTAAGAGTAATTAGATAAATTTGGTATTCCTGTATCAAAATTTTTAATTTGAACATTTAGTGGTCTGTTAAATTCTTTATCTGTACCCGTTAAATTTGCGACACCTCCAGTAATAGAGTTACCGTTTTTTGAGCGATAATGTGCTTTTACTTTTTGTCCCATCTGCTTTTGTATATGAATTCACATATACTACATCAGGGTTTCCATTAAGTTGATTCTGTCTTGGTATTCCTAAATTTTGAAGTTGATGAAAAATCGCTTTTTCATTTTGTTCATACTCATTACCTGACATTTCACCTATGTATTCTGCCGTAAATATTATGTTGTTGTTTGAAATTTTGTTGAAAAAATTTTTTAAATTTGCCATTTATATTTCTCCTTAAAGTAATGTATATTTATAAATAAGTATTGATAAATACCCTAATACTATTATTTTAAGTATTTGTCAACATTCATTGACATTTATTATAAATTATCGTAAATTAAGATTGGATTTTAATATGAACAAACAAGAACAACTTATAAAATTCGGAATAGCATTAAAAAACAGACGTCAAGCACTAAATTTAAGTCTTAGAGAGGTTGAAAAAATATCTAATGTAAGTGCGGCTTTGATTACAAAAAAATGAAACATATACGAAATGCCCAAAGCAATTTAAGTATGTGCATACCTAGTGATAAAAATATAACCAAAGTCGTATTTTACATCGGTTTAATGGATAAAGATGATTTTTCATATAAATATTCAAAACAAGAAGCTATCAAAAAAATTGTTGAAGTTCTTGAAAATTGTACTATCCAAGAGGCACAAGGTTCATATAAAAGAAATGAGAAAAATCTGTTAATAGATACATTAGTAGTAACTAAATTTTTAAAAGAAATTGATAGTAATTATATTCATTATAAAGTGGATTGTTGTAATTAATTATATCAATATTAAACTTACTTTAAGATTAAGATGTTTTTATTTTTCGTATCAACTAGTATTTCAACACTTAGATATTGGATAGCTTTTTCAAACCAGAGTATATACATTGTAGCTAGTTTTGGCTTTAGTGAAATCTCATATCTGCCCACTTGGCAATAGCACGCTGTAATCCAATAATTCTATGTAAGATTTTGATGTAATGTATTTTTATCAACTTTTGACAAAGGGTAAATGTATTTTTAATTAAAATATTTTCAAAAAATAAAATACAAAAAGACTGGATAATTATACTTGCAGATATTACATTAATAATAATATTATGTACTATACTATATCTACTTTTTATTGCGTTAAGCAATCCACTATTATGATTTTACTATTTTTTAAGTTTAGGTTTTAAATCACTCATAAGCTCATAGCATTTGCAAGTTGGATATCTACGACCTCTTTCTCGTCCTAGTCTATTTGCGACTTGATTTCTTTTAGAATCTGCAATTACTTCTTCAATTGAAACTTTGTGTGATTTTGCATATAACATCTTCCCCTTGATTAAATTTTTATTTAGTATCACTGAGGAAAGTAGTAGTAGCTTCTTCTCCTAATTCTCCAAAAGCTTGTAAGTATATTTAGTTGAAAAATATTACAATTTACTTATAATTATATTTATTATGAAAAAAATATTTTTAATTATATTATTATTTATTTTTACCGTTCTGCCAGTCTTTGCGGCAAAAAAATATTATATAAAAAATACGAATTATGATTTAAAATTTTTATGCTTTAGCGAAAAGGAATGTTACAATATAAATCCAAATATAATTAAAATAAAAAATAAAGAATTTATAGGATTTGGCACATTTCACTACTACGATTTAAGCTCATATATTTATAATAGCAAAACAAATACTTATAGTGTAGATGTTTTAATTGATAGAGATCCCTTTACCGACTCAAATATTTGCAATAAATGTCCTTACGATAAAGGGAATATTACTCATTTAATTTTTTCATTAGTATATAAACCGTTTCCTAAAAAATTTAAAGCAATATACAAAGGTTTTGTATCAAGTGAAGACATTATACAATATAAAAATGGTAAACCGGTATCTCATCATATAAATTTCCTAAATATTTATTATGATAAGAATCATAATTATATCAAAGATTTAAAATATTGGTTAAATTATTTTAATAAAGAGGTTTTAAAAAATTTTGGAACTAAATATAGTTCAAATTATAACATTGAAATAGAGTATATTATTCCTTATTATATTCTAAAAGATTAATTCCCAATATATATCCAAGGATTAACAGCAGTACCTCCGCCTTTACCAGGATTTCCGTGTCGTATAGTCAGGTGTAAATGAGGCCCTTGTGAATAACCAGTATTTCCTGAATATGCTAATATTTGTCCTTGTTTTACAAGTTGTCCATTATTTACAACCCATTTTGAAATATGACCATATTCGCTTGATACATTAACACCATTTACTATCCCATGATTTATTCCAACCCAATAACCATATCCACTAACTGGACCTGTAACAACAACTGTACCATCTGCTATTGCTTTTATTGGTGTCCCTACAGGTACAGCGATATCAATTCCGTTATGTACATGTGTACTTCTTGGTTCTCCGTATTGTCCAACAATTGCTCCATCACATGGCATTATCCATTTTTGTGTTTGTGGTGAAGTTTTAGATTGTGGGGTAGGTGATTGAGAATTTGGAATTTGAGGTACAACTTTATTTTCTTGTGATTTATCATCATCTTTTTCAACTTTACGTTCCACAATTTCAACAATACATCTACAATTAGGGTGAGGTCTTTGGGGAACTTCATCATAATAATCAAACACTTGCCCGTCAAGTTCTCTACATTCATTACAAGTTTTTTCACCATTTTCTGAGTGCCAAACATATTTATTATAGCTTATGCCCCCTTTTAATACTTTGGTTTCAATATTTCCCTTTTCTTCTTGTACATCTTCTAAACAGTTATTTTCCTGCAAAGTATTATATCTGTATAAAGATTTACCAATATCTTGTAAGTCGGCATAAGATTTTAATAATTTATTTCTATCTTTTTTATTAAAAACCGGATTAGAATAATTTTTAAGTAAATTTTCTTGTGATTTAGATAAAGTATTTAAGCTATTTAGAACTTGTTTACCACTTTTTAATGATTGCAAAATTTTTTCTTTTAAATTTGCCATTTATATTTTTCCTTAAAGTAATGTATATTTATAAATAAGTGTTGATAAATGCCATAATACTATTATTTTTTGTATTTGTCAACATTCATTGACATTTATCATAAATTATTATAAATTAAGATTGGATTTTAATATGAACAAACAAGAACAACTTATAAAATTCGGAATAGCATTAAAAAACAGACGTCAAGCACTAAATTTAAGTCTTAGAGAGGTTGAAAAAATATCTAATGTGAGTGCGGCTTTAATTACAAAACTTGAAAACGGAAAGATGGCAAACTTTCCCAAAGCATTAACTATCAAACAGTTGAGTAATGCACTTAAATTTGATAATGAATTATTTGTTTTAGCAGATATTTTTTCAGACCCAACATATACAGAAAAGTCCGAAAAGACATTTGAACAGGAATTTAGAGAATTTTTGGCGACAAAAACAACTCTTAATGCCGAAAATATTGAACAAACTATCTATTTTGTATCAGGCTTAGAAAAACTACAACAAATTAAAAAATTGTAAGAATTCTTCCAACTTACATGTCAAATGTGCAAAGACCTTTTACAATGACATTAATTACTCTTATTTCAACAGAAGTCAAGTGTTTTTATCTCAATCTCAGAGATAATTATGTATATCTCAAAATAGGAAATACTTTTTTACTTGCATAAAATGTACTTTGCTAAAAGGTAAATATATCGTGATAAATTAGTAATATGTATTAAAATCAGTAAAATTTTAGTGCAAATATTTCTCAAAAAAGTGCAGATAAAGTCCAATTAGTGCAAGTAAATCTCATTCTATTAAAATCGCTATAAAAGGCTTTATATTTAGGCTTTAGCGTAAATGTATCTATCTCACACTTGCTGTAATTTAACATTCGTTATCCCAATGTGAATTATGCTTCAAACCCCATTTAAATTAAAAAGACAAGGCTGAAAGCCTTGTCTTAGAATTGCTCCAGGCCAGACTTGAACTGGCACTGAGTTATTCGCCCAATCGGATTTTAAGTCCGACGCGTCTACCGATTCCGCCACTGGAGCACGGTTATTTAATTTTCAATTTTGACTTCAGCGGAATCAGTAGATAAATCTACCTCACCTCTCCTCGAAAGATTATCAATCTTTCTCGTCGGCAGAGTGCCACTGGAACACGGTTCACTTCGTCACTTATGTTGTAACTGGTGTACATTTAATTTATCAAAAAATTTTTTTATTGTCAACTTTTTTAAGTTAAAACTTCTTTATAAGTTTTGAAATGCGCCTTGCAAACCTCTATTAATCGTTCTTTTCCGTGTTTTGAAATAAATTTTGCAGCTGCGTCTTTAACTATTGAATTACAACCTTTTGGAAAATCACAACCAAAAGACAATTCCATCTGTTTCATCTTCTGTACAAAAGTTGCTCTTGCCAAAACACTCGCAGATGCTACCGCTATATCACTTTCTGCCCTTACCATCTGTTCTAATCGTATCGATTGGCCTCTTTTTTGAAGTGCATTTTTAATCAAACTTTCGTCACCAAACTTATCAGAAAGCGCATATTCACACATGTCTTTCTCTAAAATATTTTCAATAACTTTAGCATGCCCCCATGCCAACAATTTATTTAGATTTCCAAAATTCTTATAAAGTTCATTATATCTGGCATTTCCGATTGCAATAACGGAAAATTTAGCATGCTTTTTAATCTGTTCCGCCATTTCCAAAATTCTTTTATCTGTAATTGTTTTTGAATCTCTAATCTTTAATTCGGTAAACAGTTTGGCTGTATTCTCATCAACCATAACCCCTGCAATAACCAAAGGTCCAAAAAAATCGCCTTTTCCAGATTCGTCTGTGCCAATATGTGTAACAAATTTTTCTTCCATATTAAAATTTTAACATATATTTGAAAATTTGGTATATTTTAGTTAAAATTAAGTGATAAGAGGTGATTTTATGATAAAAGTTGCAATTTGCGGAGCAAACGGGAAAATGGGTAAAGAAGTTGTAAATGCGGTTAATAATGACGCTAAAACTGAACTTGTTGCTCAAATTGATATATTTAACGGTGAGTTTGAAACAATTGAACAAGCTCATAAAAACACAGAAATTGATATTCTTGTTGATTTTACTCAACCAAAATCAATTTACGAAAATGCTTTATATTGTTTAAATAACGGCATTAACATTGTAATTGGTACTACAGGTTTGAAAGATGAGCAGATTGAAGAATTAAAAAAACTTTCAGAAAAAAACAAAGTTGCATGCTTTATCGCGCCAAACTTTTCAACTGGCGCAGTCTTAATGATGAAATTCGCTCAAATGGCATCAAAATACTTTGATAACGCTGAAATAATTGAACTTCATCATAATCAAAAGAAAGATGCACCATCAGGAACTGCTGTAAAAACAGCTCAACTTATGGCAGAAGCAAACAAGTCTTTCGTAACAGGCAATTGTGCTGAAACAGAAACAATAAAAGGTGCTCGAGGAGCAAATTCATATAACAATATTCATATTCATTCAGTTAGAATGCCAGGTTATATGGCATCTCAAGAGGTTTTATTCGGCTCTGACGGACAAACTCTTTCAATTCGTCATGACTCAACAAATAGAACTTGCTATATGCCAGGGGTCATGATGGCTATAAAATACGCTTTTGAGCATAAAAATTTTACTTACGGACTAGATAACATTTTATAAAGGAATACACAATGAAGAAACCAAGAATTGCAGTTTTAGGTGCAACAGGTGTTGTTGGAAGACACATTTTAGAAATTATGGAAGAATTAAAAATTTCATATGAAAGTATAAAATTACTTTCAAGCGCAAAAAGTGCTGGTTCTAGATTAAATTTTGACGGTATAGAATATATCGTTGAAGAAGCGAAACCAAGCTCTTTTGATGATGTAGATATAGTTTTGGCATCAGCTGGCGCATCAACAAGTAAAAAATTTGCACCAGAAATTGTAAAACGCGGTGGACTTATTATTGATAATTCAAGTGCTTTCAGAATGGAAGACAATGTACCACTTGTTATTGCGGGTGTAAATGATGACGATTTAAAAGAACACGCTGGAATTGTTGCAAATCCAAACTGTTCAACTTCGCAATTAATTTTAGCGCTTAAACCTTTACATGAACTTGCAACAATTAAAAGAATGATTGTATCAACTTATCAATCAGTAAGTGGCGCTGGACTTGCAGCTATTAACGAATTGAAAGAAAACACAAAAGCAAGACTTGAAGAAAAACCTTTTACACCAGTAAAATTTACTCAAGAAATTGCGTTCAATTGTGTACCACAAATTGATGAATTCTGTGAAAACGGCTACACAAAAGAAGAAATGAAAGTTACAAACGAAACAAGAAAAATTATGCATTTTTCAAAAGATTTACCTATCTCTTGTACTGCTGTAAGAGTTCCAGTGTTTGTTGGTCACTCTGAAGCAATTGACCTTGAATTTGAAAAACCAATTACAGCAGACGACGCAAGAAAAGCATTAGAAAATGCTTATGGTATTGAGGTGGTTGACGATATAAGCAAAAAGGTATTTCCTACTGCAATTCAAGCAGAAGGCAAAGACCCTGTTTATATTGGAAGAATTAGAAAAAATATTGCATTTGAAAACGGTATTTCATTCTGGTGTGTTGGCGACAATTTAAGAATTGGCGCGGCTTTGAACACAGTTAGAATTTGCAAACGTGTAATTGAAATGGGGTTATTTTAAGAATGGGAAAACTTGTAACTCAGGACGAAATTATACAAATAGTTAGAGATTTACAAAAAAATGGTAAAACAGTTGTTACAACAAACGGCTGTTATGATATTTTGCATGTCGGACACGTTAGATATTTGCAAAAAACGAAAGAATATGCAGATTATTCTGTAGTTATGTTAAATTCAGATGCTTCTGTTAAGAAAAATAAAGGTGACAATCGCCCTATAAATACGCAGTCTGACAGGGCAGAGATATTGTGTGCTTTATCTTGTGTCGATTATGTGGTAATATTTGATGAGAAATCGCCTTGTGAATTATTGGATAAAATAAAACCAAATTTTCACACAAAGGGCGCTGATTATTCATTAGATACACTTCCACCAGAAGAAAAAGATGTGATAATCAAAAATAACATTGATGTCAAATTCATAGAATTTGTGCAAGGAAAATCAACAACAAATACAATAGAAAAAATGAAACAATCATAATATAAGGAGAAATGTATGAAGAAATTTTCAGCAGAAGAAATTTCACAAATCGTAGGCGGGATTTTAACAAAGGTAGAAGATGCAGAAATCCACATGATTGCACCACCTCTACTTTGTGACGAACACATGCTTGCATTAGCTTTAGGCGAAGAAGAAATCGCTAATTTAGCAAAAACAAAAGCAAAAGCAGCATTAGTTCCACTAGGTGTAAGCTTTGAAGGTATTACAACAATCGAAGTTGAAAGACCAAGATTGGCTATGATGAAATTACTTACTGTATTTTATGAAGAACCTCGTGTTAATGATGGTTATCACCCAACAGCAGTTATTCACCCAGAAGCAAAAGTTGCAGAAACAGCTCAAATTGGTGCAAATGTTGTAATTTCAAAGGGTGCTGTAGTAGGTGAACACACTAGAATTCTTCCAAATTCATACATCGGAAATAACGCAAAAATTGGTAACAACTGCTTCTTCCATGCAGGTGTAAATATTGGCGACAGAGTTGTAGTTGGAAACGATTGTATTTTACATCACGGTGTTTCTCTAGGTGCAGATGGTTTCAGCTTTGTAACTGAAAACCCTGATAACATTGAACAAGCTAGAAAAGACGGTGAAATTAAAACAGAAAACAAAGAACAAAAAATCTTTAAAATTCCATCATTAGGTTCAGTTGTAATTGGTAATAATGTTGAAATTGGTGCAAATACAACAATCGACAGAGGTACAATTGAAAATACAATGATTGGTGATGATACAAAAATTGATGACCTTGTTATGATTGGTCATAATTGTCGTATCGGTAAAGGTTGTATGATTGTTTCTCAAGTTGGTATTGCAGGTAGCTGTGTTATCGGTGACAGAGTTGTAATCGCTGGTCAAGCAGGTTTAGCAGACCATATTAGCATTGGTAATGATAGTATCGTTGCCGCTGCAGCTGGTGTTAGCAAATCATTCCCAGAAAAATCAATCGTTGTTGGTACTCCAGCAGTTCCAAGAAAAGAATTCATAAAACAATTGAAAACAATGAAAGATGCTGGCGAATTAATTGCTAAATTCAAAAAATACGAACCAATGTTAAAAACATTCCTTGAAGATACAGAAGAAAACTAAGAGTAAGGCAAATGACTACAATCAAAAAAGAATTTTCAATAAAAGGCAACACTTTGATGAAAAATCATGAGTGTAACGTGATTATCAAACCATCAACTTCTGGTAAAATAAAATTTTACATTAAAGGTTATGAAGATGATCCGATAACTGCTGCTGTTGAAAATGTTTCTTCGACAAGTCATTGTGTTTGTATTGGACAAGGTAACCGTCAAGTTATGCTTATAGAACATTTTATGGCAGCTTGTGCATTCTGCAATATTGATTCTATTGATGTTTACGTTGACAAACCTGAATTGCCAATTCTTGACGGAAGTTCTTATGAATGGGTGAAAGCATTCAAAAAGGCTGGTGTAGAACGAAATAAACCAGCTTATTACACATTACTTGAACCTGTTTCATATCTAAATGGAAAAACTCACGTAGTAATTGTTCCAGATGACGAATTAAGAATTTCTTATGGCGTAAATTATGACCACCCAGACTATAGACAACGCTGGGCGAGTTATGATACAAAAAATGGTAACGAAATTATTGAAGCACGTACTTTTGGGTTCTTACACGATTTGAAAAAATTTCAATTCTTCGGCTACGCAAAAGGTGTTACTCAAGAAAACACAGTTGGCTTTACTGATGACGGAGGTTACACTACAAAATTACGCAGTGATAGAGAACCTATTAAACATAAAATTTTGGATATAATCGGTGATTTATACTTAACAGGTGTAAATCCACTATATTTAAAAGCTCAGATAATTGCAAAAGAAGCTGGACATGCAGTCCATGTAAAAACCGCATTAAAATTAAAAAGCAAATTAATTAAATGCGAATAAGGAGAAATTATGACCGAAGAAAAAACTATCTTAACTTATGACTCACAACAAATACTTGATTTAATTCCACACCGCTACCCATTTTTGTTAGTTGATAGAATTACAGAATGTGTAGCTGGTGAATATGCTGTTGGATACAAAAATTTAACTTGGAATGAACCATTTTTCCAAGGACATTTTCCGAATAATCCGATTATGCCAGGAGTTTTACAAATTGAAGCTATGGCTCAATGTTCAGCACCAATTCTTTTATCAATGGAAAAATTCCAAGGTAAATTGGCTTTGTTTGCTGGTATTGAGAATGCAAGATTTAAAGGTATTGTTCGCCCTGGAGATAGACTAGATATGAGAATTGAACTTGTAAAACTAAAAGGACCTATCGGTAAATCTCACGGTGTTGGAATGGTAGATGGTCATGTTGTCGTTGAAGCAGATATGACTGTTTGCATGAAATAATGAATTTTTAAAAGTTTTATAAGTCGGGCGACATTTTCAATGTCGCCCGACTTTTTTTAATAAACACGATATTAAAATTATATAAATATTCTCAATAATGCTTGTTTTTATTATATATTTATAATGTAGGAATTAGATAATAAACAGGAGATAAAATGATACACCCATCAGCAATTGTTCATGAATCTGCTAAGATTGCAGAAGACGCTTACATCGGACCAAACGTTGTAATCGGCGAAAACGTAGTAATTGGTAGCGGAACAAGAGTTATTGCAAACGCATTTATAGAATTTGCAGAAATTGGCAAAAATTGTACAATCAGCCCATTTGCAACAATCGGTTCAGAACCTCAAGATTTAGGATACAAGGGCGAACCTACAAAGGTTATAATTGGTGATGATGTAATTATAAAAGAAAATGCAACAGTTCACAGAGGTGCAGCTTGCGGAGATTTCACAACTCGTATCGGTAACAAATGTCTATTAATGGCAGGTACTCACGTAGCTCACAATTGCGTTTTAGCTGATCAAGTAATTATGGCAAACCTTGCAACACTTGGCGGACATTGCCACGTAGGATTTGGCGCTTGGTTAGGCGGAATGACAGTTTTCCACCAAAATGTAAGAATTGGTGATATGGCTATTATTAGCGGTTTTTCTGCTTCAAGACAAGATATTTTACCTTACTCAAAAGGTGAAGGCAGACCACCTGTTCCATCAGGCTTAAACGTAGTTGCAATGCGCAGACGCGGGGTTTCTAAAGAGGATAGAATAAACACAAATGAAGCCTTCAAACTTTTAGTTTCACCTGAATATAATACAACTCAGGCAATTGAAAAAATTAAAGAAACAATTCCAATGAACGAATATATAGAAAATATGATTAAATTTATTCAAGACTCAAAGCGCGGAGTTCTGCTAAAATCACACAAAACAGGACATCACAGTTTAGAAGCCGAAGATATTGAAGAATAAACTTAAAATTTTCAAAAAAAGGTTCGGATTTACAATAAGTAAATCCGAACCTTTTTAAAATATAAATAATAAATATAATTGACTATTTGCAAGATGTATTTGTTGTCCAGTCAAGTGTTGTACCGTTTGGACAATTGCCACCAATTTCTTTTGTATCTACTTTCAAATAATCCATATTACCATTTCTGATTACCCAACAAGTAACTGCAAGAGGTGTAGAAAAAAGAAATAACTCAGATTCATCTACATCATAATTACATCCCTGTGGAACAATTCCATCATTAGTAACTTCAAACCAAAATTGATCATAACCTAAGTCATTTTTACCCTTATTTGGACCATCAATATCAACATATATAGTGTAAGTCTCCATTGCCATTGCTGTACCATCTGCTGTTATTATTGAATAACCACCTCCGTCTTTATAACAAGTATTATTATCACTATTATCAACTACACCACAATCTTTTGATACCTTCAAAAATTCAGTCAGACGTTGTCCAATTCGTTTTCGTTGATCGGCATATTCACTTAGCCCAGTAAACCACGTATCATAAGGTCCATAAACTGCTGTTGCACGACCAAATGCGTCTTCTAAGTTTGAATAAATTTTCTTTACCTTTGCGACTTTTTCTCTGTCGCCTGTCGATTGATTTAAGTTCGGAATAGTCAACGCCGCAACCACACCAATAATGCCCATTACAACAAGCGTTTCGGCGAGAGTAAAAGCGATAGCCTTCACTAGTGAGTTGTGAGCGGATTTTGCGTAGGGCGCCGTGTGAGCAAAGCGAACCCAGCCCGAAGTAGCGAGGACATTGCGAATGACAACGCTAGTGAAATGAGCAACTTGTCCGAGTGAAGCAATAATCCAAGACAGTTGTGAGTCGACTTTATTGTCATTTGATTGTTTCTTATTTGTCAGTTCACCATTCACAAACGACAATTCACGACACTTCTTTTTTATGCTCTCAAAAAATCTTTTTACTAAATCTGGGAAAGTAGCACTAATACTAGGTTTTACCCCTACCCGAGGTTGTAATTCTGCATTTATAATGTTTTTCATGTCTTTTTTCCTTATTTTTTTTACCAGTATATATTATTTAATCACGTTTTAAAAGTAGTTTATTAAAAAAATTTATATTTCTTTAAATTAAGAACTGTTATTACAATTGCAATATGTTTCCCACTATGCACTACGTTGTTGCTATACTTTTTTGCATATTTTACAATTGCGCACAAAGTGCTATGTCTCTTCTTCAATAAAATATTTTGGTCTGTTTTTTGTTTGAAGATTTATTTTTGCAATATATTCACCAACAACACCAATACAAATTATTTGAAGTCCGCCAATTATACATATCATAAATAATTCCAGGGTACTTGCAAATATCGACAACAAAGAAATTATTAAACCTGTTAAAAATATTAATCTTATTGGTTTTATTGTCAATGATGTTATACCATTCAATGCCAAATTTAAAGATGAGAAAAAATTGTACTTTGGCGTGCCTAAAATGCGCTCTTTTCGCTTAACTTCTATTGTACAAATTTTATTTGTTAACGAAGGAATTATACCTCTTAAAAATAAATTATCTTCGTTATACTGCAATAATCTACCAATCACAACCTTATCTATCAATCTAAACTCTGAATGATTTTTTAAAATACCTACACCTAAAAATTTCATAACATTGTAAAAAGAATTAGCCATAAATTTTTTAAAGAAAGTATCTTTTTGTCTGTCATTGTGAGTAATTAGAACTAACTCACACTCAGTTTCAATATATCGGTTAATCATTTCATCTAAAATAGCAATATCATCTTGCAAATCTACATCAAAAGAAATAACCGCATCGCATTTGTTATATGCATATTTATACCCTGCATATAAAGCGTTTTGCTGTCCTGAATTTTTAGCTAATCTTATACCTTTAACTGAAGAATATTTACTGTTTAATTCTTTTATAATATTCCACGAATTATCAATAGAACCGTCATCTACAAACAAAATTCTACTGTCTGAAGATATTTTATTAGAAATTATCAACTGTTCAAATTTTTCTAAAATATCTTTTGTGCTATTTTCAAGAACGTCTTCTTCATTAAATAAAGGAATTACAAAATATATTTTATTCATATTTTTGTTATACTAAATATATGAATAAAAAACAAGTCTTATCAATAATTTTAGTTTTTATAGTATTTTTTATTTATGCGCTACCATATTTATTTTTAAGACAAAATTGCATAATTTCGACATGGGATAATCTTGATAGCTATTTTATTTGGTATAAAATCCTTGCACAATATGGTTGGTTTTTACCATTAAACTTTGAAATTTCAGAATTAATGAATGGCGTTCCAAGAAATGTGTTTCACTCTGAACTTATTTTTCAGGTAGCAATTTTCAACTTTTTAACTCCACTAAAAGCGTACATTACAGTTGATTTATTAAGTAGATTTGTCGGATTTTTAGGTACATATTTATTATTAAAAGACTTCGTTTTAAAACATGAACAAGACAACCCTCTGTTATTAAGCGGAATTTCTCTTTGTTTTGCCTTTATTCCAAATTTACTTACTCTTACATTTTTAACTATATTAGGTCAACCACTTTGGTTATGGGCTTTTTTAAACATTAGAAAAGGGAATTACAAATATTATAACTGGCTTGTAATCACTCTAATTCCGTTCTGCGTAAATTTTGAACTAATTACGCCATTCTTTTTAAGTGTCATCGGCGGGATTTGGCTATTCGACCTAATAACAAAGAAAAAATTTAATCCAATATTTTTACTGTCAATATTTTATTGTGCATTTATATCTTTTATTACAATTTACAGATTTATTTACATATCCTTCTTTGACAAAAACTTCGTACCGCATCGAAAAGATTGGTCTATTTCACTAATTCAGCATTTTTCACAATATTCCTTTCTAAGTAGTATTTTAAAAGGTATTAATACGCAATTTTTAAATAACGGAGAAAATTGCGCTTTTACTGCCACAAAACTTGTAATAACTCCCGTTTTCTTATTTTCTTTGATATATAGCGCTTATAAAAAATCAAAAAAATTCTTTTTACCATTATTTGGACTTTTGATATTTTATATAATCGTTTCAATAATCTACGGACTTGGTTTTCATTACGAACCTCTACAAGCATTTATTGATAAATATGAAGGATTAAAACAATTTCAATTTACAAGATATTACTTTATGTTGCCTATGATTGGCGTATTAACGTTTGCTATATCTTTAGAATTTCTAAAAGAAACCTTTCAAAAATTTGGAAAATTTTTAGTGTTATTTTTTATACTATCTCAAATAATATATCTTTTTGCCCAAAATCCTTATATCACAAGCAATATAAGAAGATACGTTACACATGAAAAAATTAGTTCTGAAAATTACACACTATCATACAAAGAATATTTATCTGAAGAAAATTTCAAACTAGTAAAAGATTATATTGGAAAACCTCAAAATTCATATAAAATAGCCACTATTGAAAGCATACCTTTCAACGTAGCTGCATATAACGGTTTTCACTCAATAAATGGATACCTGAACTTGTACCCCTGGGAAACTAAACAAAAATTAAATAAACTTAATCAAGAACTAATAAAACAACACCTTAGAAACTCGATATATTTAACTATTTGGGGGCATCAACAAATTATTCTTCCAGATGAAAACTCCTTTGATACTAATGTTATGAGAGAAATGGGAGTTGAATATTTAATTAGCTCAAAGATAATAACGCAAACAAAAAATTCAAAATTGCTTTTCCTAAAAGAATTTCCACCTCTACAAGATAAAGCCTACCCAATATATCTATATAAATTACTCGATAAATAAATTTATCGACAACGGCTAATATTTTTATATATTAAAAAAATTTAACCCTACTCACAACGCTATATTTCTTCTTCAATTGATTTTATTTCCACATCAATTTTACTTGGGATAAATTTTTTGATTGTATGTTCCAAATCGTAAGTTGCATTTACCCAGAATGTAGGAGCCGACGCGATTTTTGTTTCAACTCCATCTTCTTCTAATTTGATAACAACTGGGTCTGACCCAGGGAATTTTGCCAAAATATCTTTCATCGCAACTAACTCTTCATAAGGAACTTTATCATTAATAGAAATCATAAAGATATTGGCGTTGTCTACAGGTTTTACGTCATCAATAATAATCGTTGGTGGGTCTTCTTCAGAACGATAGTTTACCTTACCAGAAATAATAACCTTGTTATCCGCTTGTAAAAAGTCGTTAAATTGTCCTAAATGTTGGTTAAAACAAATAGCTTCAGTCTTTCCTGACAAGTCTTCTAAAACAATTGATTTCAAGAATTTAGACGGGTCTTTTTTATATGGGATTTGTCTAACCGCTGTAATTAATCCGCATATTGTAACTCGTTTTTCGTTTGGTAATTCTTTTATTTCTGAGATTTTATGAGTTTCCAAAAACTGCATCTTATCCATAATTGAAGACAATGGGTGCGAAGAAACGTAGAAACCTAAAAATTCCTTTTCAAAAGCTTGAAGTTCTTTGTTTGAAAATTCTTCTTCACTTCCTGATAAGTGGAATTGAGTTCCAGCAAAGTCTTCATTATCTTCAAGTCCAGCAAACAAACTTGTTTGACCTAATTCTTTTGCTTTTGCTTCTTTATTTGCAGTATTAACAATATATTCAAGGTTATCTAACAATTGTTTTCTTGATTTTTCAATATTTGCAAAGGCGCCTGATTTAATTAAACCCTCTAAAACACGTTTATTTGTTGCTTTTGGGTCAATACGTTTGCAAAAATCGTAAATTGATGAAAATTCACCATTTGCTTCACGTTCTTTGATAATCATATCAACAACAACTTCGCCAACTTGTTTAACTGACGCAAGCCCAAAACGAATGTTGTCACCGTCAGGTGCAAACTCCGCGAACGATTTGTTAATATCTGGTGGCAAAACTTTTATACCTTTTTTGTTGCAATCTTCAATATACAATTGAGTTTTTTCTTGGTCATTTGAAACACTTGAAAGCAAACAAGCCATATATTCTACTGGATAGTGGCATTTTAAGTATGCTGTTTGATAAGCAACAAAGGCGTACGCTGCAGAGTGGCTTCGGTTAAAGCAGTAAGATGCGAATTTTTCAATTTGTTCAAATAAAGTTGTTGCATCTTGCGCTGACATTCCGTGGCGAGCAGAACCCTCAATAAATTTACCCTTTTGTTTCTGCATTTCGTCGATTTTTTTCTTACCCATCATACGACGAACCATGTCTGCTTGACCTAGTGAGTAATCCGCAAGAACTTGGAAAACCTGCATAATCTGTTCTTGATATACAATAGTTCCGTAAGTATCTTTTAGTACTGGCTCTAATGATGGGTGAGCGTATGTAATAGCTTTTCTACCGTGCTTTCTGTCTACAAATTCATCAACCATACCTGAATCCAGTGGACCTGGTCGAAATAGAGCAACTAACGCACCTAAATCTTCAAAAACGTCTGGTCTTAAACGCTTTACAAGGTTTTTCATGCCAGAAGATTCTAACTGGAATACACCGTCAGTATCACCCGCCATAAGCATTTGATAAGTTGGTTTATCATCAAGTGGAATATGGTTAATATCCACATCAATTCCTTGACGTTTTTTAATTACAGCAAGTGTTTTGTAAATAGTTGTCAAGTTTCGTAAGCCTAAAAAGTCCATTTTTAAAAGGCTTAAGAACTCTGTTACTGCGTGAGGTGGATAACCTGTTTGAACAATACCGTCTTTTGATGGTCTTACTGGCAAAATTTGGTCTAATGGCTTTGGCGCAATAATTACACCAGCTGCGTGCGTACCAGTATTGTTTTTGATACCCTCAATACCAACAGCCAAATCTATCCATTTTTTTAGACCCACACTTTTTCCTGTTTCTGGGTCAATAACAAATTGAATATCCTCATCATAAAGTTGTCTTAACTCAGAACCCTCAATTTTGATTGCGGCACCTAGAGTTTTAGCCTTGTCGTCTTGAGAAAGAGCATATTCAATACAAGGGTCGATTAAACCTGCCATTTTATTACTATCAGCAAATGGTATCCTTAAAATTCTAGCAACACCTTTGAACGCGGCTTTTGCAGCATACGTACCAAACGTGATAATTTGACAAACTTTATCTTCTCCATATTTTTTAGTTACGTAATCAATAACTTCACCACGACGTTCGATACAAAAGTCGATATCAATATCGGGCATTGTAAAACGCTCTGGGTTCAAAAATCTTTCAAATAAGAGTTTATGTTCAATTGGGTCAAGGTCTGTAATTTCAAGAGCATAAGCAACTACAGAACCAGCAGCCGAACCACGCCCTGGACCTACTGGAATGCCGTGAGTTTTTGCATAGTGAATAAAATCCCAAGTGATTAAGAAATATGCCGTAAATCCCATATCTTCAATGGTTTTCATTTCGTAATCAACACGTTCTTTTAATTCTTTTGAAATTCCACCATAACGCTTTTTTAAACCCTCAATAACTAGATATTCAAAATAGCTTTCTGTTGTATGATTTGGAGGAACTTCGTATGCAGGTAATGCATCTGTTTTTGTAATTGTTACGTGACATTTTTCAGCAATTTTAACTGTATTTTCAATGCATTTGTTAAAAATATCTTCATCTAACCAACTAAAAGATTGACGCAATTGCTCTGGAGTTTTTACATAAAACTCGTTACCCTCAAAATGAAAACGGTTTGGGTCATCTTTGTCAGAATTTGTATTCATACACAACAAAGTGTCATGCATATCGGCATCTTCTTTTCTCAAGTAGTGTGAGTCATTTGTGATAACCATTTCAATACCGAGCTCTTGAGCTATGGCAATAAGTTCAGGATTAGTGCGTTTTTGATCTTCTAAACCATGGTCTTGAAGTTCTATATAATAATCTTCGCCAAATAAATCCTTGTATTTTTTTGCAACTTCGCGCGCTTTTTCTGGCTCTTTATGCAAAAGGTTTTGTAAAATTTCACCACCTAAACATGCCGAAAGACAGATTAAACCCTCATGATGTTCTTGTAGCAACTCCCAGTTAATACGAGGGTGACTATAAAAACCGTCACACCATGCAACAGAGGTCAAACGGATAATATTTTGATATCCAACATTGTTTTTTGCAATTAAAACCAAGTGATAACAAGGGTTATTCATCTTATCACGTTCTTTAATATCGCCATTATGAACGTAAAATTCACAACCTAACAACGGTTTTAATTTTGGACTATCATTTTGTCCACTGTATTTTGTAACAGCTGTTTCATAAAGCTCCATATCACCATACATAACCCCGTGGTCAGTGATTGCAACCGCAGGAAAACCATTCTCAACCGAAAATTTGCACAAATCATTTATTCTGATAGCGCCATCTAATAATGAATATTCGGTGTGTAAGTGTAATGGAACGTATGGAATTGACATAACATGATTAGTTTATCATGGTGGTATGCCATTTTCAGTCATTATTAAAATTTATAAAGGTAAATATTATTTACAAGTTGGATTATCAACAGATAACGTAGTTCCATTTGGACATTTTCCATCACTATCTGCTTTAAGATAGTCCATATTACCCATTTCTATTACCCAACCAGCACAAGTATCACCAACGTTAAAACAACCTTTGCCGTAATTAGCACTATCAGCTTCTAATATTTGCGCCCCATCAGGATAAATACCTGATTTTGCTACGGTAAAAAGAAAGTAATCTTTACCATAAGTATTAGAGCCTTTTACACCATCAATATCTACATATATAACGCCACATAATTCTTTTTGTAATTGTCCTTCTGAACCATCACAATCTTTATAAGAAATATAAAAATCTACTGCTGTGCCGTCAGCTAACAAATACATCGGTTCGTCGTTCCAAGTAATTGGAGATTCCCCAGTCTCACCAGCAAGATCTTTATAATCATCATCATAAAAACACCCTGAACCATCAGTACCACAACTTTTTGAGATTTTCATAAATTCTGTCATTCTGTCCGCAAGACGTACATTAGAGCCAGAATAATCCATATTAATAAACCATTCGTCTATTGGTCCGTAAACTGCAGTTGCACGACCAAATGCGTCTGTTAGGTTTGCATATACTTTTTTCAATTTTGCAACTTTTTCTCTGTCGCCTGTTGATTGATTTAAGTTTGGAATAGTAAGCGCTGCAACTACACCAATAATGCCCATTACAACAAGTGTTTCGGCTAAAGTAAAAGCTATCGTCTTCACTAGTAAGTGGTGAGTAGTTGATTGTGACTTGATCTTCTTGCTATTGCGAGGAACGCTAGCGACATGGCAATCAATTTTATTGTTTTGGATTGCTTCGCTTCGTCCGTAATGACAGGTTTTAAATAATCTAGCAAAAAATCTTTTCATAATGCTTCACCTCATTATATATAATTATAACAATTTATTTGAGCACTCACAATACGGCTATTCTATTCTATTCTATTCTATTCTATTCTATTCTATTCTATTAGGCATTATAGCTGAGTTTCAGCTATAATGAAATTTATTTTACAATTGTTTACATGAGCTATAAGAGATTAAGCCTTTAAGACAATAAGTCGATTTATAATTAAAATGGCATTTTTGATATAGATAACTTAAAACCTTATCGTCTTAAAGGCTTATAGCATGACAAATTAAATTTACTCTTTTTTATAACCGCATTTTTGACAAACTCCATTATTATCTAAGGCAATACCGCACATTGGACAACGTTCTATAAAATTTTTATTTAAGACAAAGTCTTCTGTTGCCATGTTTGCACCACTTGTAAAAGTTATTTTTGAAATATTTAGTTTATCCTTTAATAAATCATAAACAATTTTTATCATTCCCTCTGTTGTCATTGTTTCTTTTGTTACTACCACACGACAATCAGGATATGCAGTTGCCAATTTTGTTTTAAAAACAGGACCTTTCATTTGATTTGTTGGTGTACCGTTTTTTATTCCTTGTTTGTCATAAACCTCAAGAACAACAGGCAACAATGGGTCATCTTCTCTTAAAATTAACGCATGGTCAAAGTTTTGCAAAATATTCCACGCAGTTTTCTTAATTTCATTACACGGAAAAACCATATTAACACCTGTATTTATAGTGTCCTCGACTTCAATTGTTAAAATTCCACTGTGACCATGAAGATATTGCGCCTCACCTCTAAAACCGTAAAATCTATGTGCATACTGCAATTCCAATGTCGATACTGATTTCATTTTTTCTCCTTTTACCTTTTTTTACCTTAGACATTTTATTTGCAAGAAAATATTTTTTCATTATCGACTTGGACATATTTATAAAAAATATGGCGGATTTCGTAAAACGAAATCCGCCATAATAAAATTATTTGTTATACAAACTAAGCTTGTTTAACAACATTTTCTAATGCTTCAAGAGCGTCAGCTGGTAATTTATCAATACCGTTCTTTTCTGTTTCTCTTGATTTTACGAATGCGATTCTATCTTGCATACGAGCTTTAAATTGTTCTGCAAATTCTTTGTTATCAAATGAAGCATCGAAACCGTCGATATCCATAATTTCGATATCTGTTAAGTTACCCCATTTATGGAATTTAGCAGAACCTTCAACGATAGATTCAATAATACCCAAAGTGTGTTCTTTCTTAACTTTTGTACCCATGAATTCACCTGTGTTCAAAATGTAGCAATCAACACCGTCTTCGATTAAGTGTTTAAATCTTTCGTAATCCATTGATAGAGGGTAAACTCTGAATGGGTTAGCGTATGGTTCAACAACTAAAGCATTTGGATCAACGCCAGCAGCAAGTCTTTCTGCTGAAGTACGTTTTGTAGCTAAAGTTGCACCCATAGCAGCACCTAATGAAGCACCTGATAATTTAACTACAGGTGGAATTGTAGGGTCTTTCATTAACCAGAAGATCGCATTGATTGGTTGGTCAATTCTATCAACTCTGTTTGGTGACCATAATTTAGATTTAACAGCACGACCGTTACCGTTTCTGATATCTTCAGTTACAGAATAAACAAGACCGTCTTTTTTCATAATAGCACCAGCGTTTTGTTGAGTTAAGATATATTTATTATCTTCGCAACCAATTGGGTAATCAGCAGTTTTGTCGAAGTAAGCTGGTTCTAAAGCGATAGTGTATTTGTCTTTTGTATTAATAATGAAAGCATCATCGTGTAATACAGTAATATCATATCTGCCATCGTGTTTTGCATGAGTAATTGTAGATTTACCAGAACCTGATAGACCGAATACAGCAACTTGGAAAGATTTACCACCATCTAAGTTATAACGTTTCATACCACCGTGGCAAGAAGCATAACCGTTACGAGCTGCAGCGCCCCAAGCTAATGTCAATGTACCTTTTTTGTGTTCACCAAAGTATCTCATACCTAAGATAGCAGCACAATTGTGTTCTGGATCAAAGAATGTCAAACCGTATGGGAAGTCAGGGTGTGACCAATCTGGATCTGAGAACACGAAGATATCGCCTTCTGGAATTTCTCTAGAATCAGCATACATTTTTTTGTATTCTTCGTTGAAGTATTGGAAGTTCAACATCCAAGAATACATAATGTTTTCAAAACCCTCTGGAATTAACAAGTGAGCTTTAATCATAAAGTCTTTGTCTAAACCAACAACTGTTTCGCAATTGTACATTAATCTATCACGAGTACCATAAACAGCTTCTCTGATTACAGGAAGTAATACTTTTAAGTCGCAGTTTGGTTCACCAACGATTTTTCTAGCTGCTGCACAACGTCCAACAACTGTACCATCGTTGAATAATAATTGATTTGCACCAGCTGGTAAACCGATTTTTTCTGGTTCATAAACTGGCATACCAGTTAATTCAATAGTACCACAGCTTTCTTGTGCTAATTCATAAGCTTCAGTTACATTTTCGATTTTTTCAACATTGTTACCGAAAAATGGAGCTGTAATAGTAGCACGAGCTGCTGACATTAATTTTTTTAACTCTTCAGAATTTGTAAAATATTCTTTTGTTGTCATCTTTTTCTCCTTTTATTATCCTATACAAAAATTATTTATTAACCGCAAAGAGCCAATAATATACCTGCAGCAACCGCCGAGCCAATTACACCAGCTACGTTTGGTCCCATTGCGTGCATCAACAAGAAGTTTTGAGGATTAGACTCTAAACCTACTTTATTAACAACACGTGCTGCCATTGGAACTGCTGAAACACCAGCCGCACCAATTAATGGATTAACTTTGTTCTTTGGTGAGAAGATGTTCATAATCTTCGCAAACAATACGCCTGAAGCTGTTGCAATTGAAAATGCACATAAGCCTAAGAACAAAATACCTAATGTTTCTAAAGTTAAGAATTTATCTGCAGAAAGTTTTGAACCAACTGACAAACCTAACAAGATTGTTACGATGTTGATAAATTCGTTTTGTAATGTTTTAGATAATCTTTCAGTAACACCACATTGCATTACCAAGTTACCAAATGTCAAAGCACCTAATAATGGAGTTGCATCAGGTAAGAAAATTATACATAAACCTAACACCACGATAGGAAATATAATTTTTTCACGAGTTGAAACGTGTCGTAATTGAACCATTTCAATTTTTCTTTCAGCTTCTGTAGTCAAAGCTTTCATAATTGGTGGTTGAATGATTGGAACCAATGCCATATATGAATAAGCTGCAACAGCGATTGCACCTAATAAATCAGGAGCTAATCTTGAAGTTACGAAAATTGAAGTCGGACCATCAGCACCACCAATGATACCGATAGATGCAGCTTCTGCTAAACCAAAATCAAATCCAGCGTATCTTGCTAATAATAATGCACCCAACAAAGCACCAAAGATACCGAATTGAGCAGCACCACCTAACAACGCTGTTTTAGGGTTTGCAATTAACGGACCAAAGTCTGTCATCGCACCAACACCCATAAAGATGAATAATGGGAATAAACCACCGTCAATACCAATATGGTAAACTGTGTACAAAAATCCACCTGGTTCAGCAATTCCAGCTACTGGAATGTTTGCTAAAATACCACCAAAACCAATAGGTAAAAGTAGTAATGGTTCATAATTTTTCTTAATTGCTAAATATAACAACAACAAGCAAACTGCAAACATGATAATGCAACCATACATGTGCAAGAAGTTTTCAACCCCATTTACACCTTGTAGCGGTTCTTTAACCATATTGGCATAGCCTGTAATGTCATTTAAACTTTTTAAACTTTCTAATAATTGCATTTTTCTTATACTCCTACTAGCTCAAAGTTACCAACAATTGACCAGGAGTAACAGTTGCACCTACGTCAACTCTAACTGAATCAACTTTACCTGCACATGGAGCTTTGATTTCTGTTTCCATTTTCATAGCTTCCATCAAGATTAAAACATCGCCTTCTTCAACCATGTCACCTTCACGAGCTACAACTTTTAGAATAGCACCAGGTAGTGGAGATTTAACTTCTGTACCAGCGCCTGATGAAGATGCTGTTTTAACTTCTTTCATACCCTCAACGATAGAAACATCGTAAGATTTACCGTTTACAACTGCTTTATCGCCCTCAATTTTAACTGCATAATCTTTTCCGTTAACTGTAACAGTTGCGCCGTTTTCGTAATTAGATTTTGAAGCCTTTTGACCTTTATTAACAGCAACGTGACCTTTACCTAACAAGAAGTCGATACCTTTGTCTGCGTTACCATCTTTGCAAGCAGCTGCGATGAATAAGTTTTCATCAGTTACAGGCAAACCTGCAGCTTTTAATCTTTCTTCTGCAGCTTTCAAGCCTTTTTCTGGGTCTTTTTCATTAATATCTACAACTTTTTCAGTTGTTGGTTGTAAACCTGTTTTTTCTTCTGCCCATTTTACCAATTCTGGATCTGGTTCACAAGGAGTTTTTCCGAAGTAACCTAAAATCATTTTTGCATATCCAGGGTTAGCTTTTTCCCAAGGGTGTTCAGAAATTGCATTTAAGAATGATTGTTGTGCGTAGAATTGTGAAACAGGTGTAACAGATGTTCCAAAACCACCACGAGAAACAACTTCTTTCATATTTTCAATTAATTTAGGGAATTTATCTAACATACCCATATCTTTTAATTGGTCAATTGTTGTAGCTGTTGCACCACCTGGTAGAGGTGCTTGAATTAACATTGGGTTTACGGCTAAAGAAACAGGTGAAACTGTATAATCTTTCATACAATCTTTGAATATTTCTTCTGTTTCCATAATTTTCTTAATATCTAAACCTAAATCATAGTCAGTGCCTCTTAAAGCATGCCACATAGAAATAATATCAGGTTGAGCAGTACCGCCTGAAACAGGTTTCATAGATAAGTCGATACCGTCAGCACCAGCGTCTAAAGCTGCTAAATAGCAAGCTAAACCAGTACCAGCTGTTTCGTGAGAGTGGAATCTGATTGGCATATCAGAACCTAAGATATTACGAGCCATTTTAACTGTATCAAATACTTTTCTTGGGTGAGAAGTACCTGATGCATCTTTGAATGCTAATGAATCAAATGGAATACCTGCTTCTAAGATGTTTCTCAATACTCTTTCGTAGAAAGCAACATCATGTGCTCCCTCACAACCATAAGGAAGCTCCATCATTGTGATTGTAACTTCGTGTTGTAAACCATATTTTTTGATACTATTAGCTGAGTCAATCAAGTTGTTAACATCATTTAAAGCATCAAAGTTTCTGATTACGTTTACACCATGTTTAGCAAACATTTTTGCGTGTAAATCAATAACGTCACGAGGTTGAGAGTTCAAACCAACAACGTTAACACCACGTGCTAAAGATTGTAATTTGATATCAGGACCTACTGTTTCTCTGATTTTGTCCATTGTTTCAAACGCATTTTCGTTGCAGAAGAAAATTGGAGCCTGAAATCTTGCGCCACCTGCAACTTCGAAATGTTTAATACCAGCGTCAACAGCTGATTTTAATGCAGGCAAAAAGTCTTCTACTAAAACTCTTGCCCCAAATACTGATTGGAAACCATCTCTGAACGAGGTGTCCATTACATTAATTAATTTTTTTGACATTTCCTAATTCCTTTATGTTTGTACTAGTTCATTTTTACCATAGCAATTGCAACTGCAACAGCTTCATCATCGCTTGTGCGATTAACTTTTACTGGTTCTGCTTGAACTTCTGGACATAATTTGTTAATAACTTCAACAACTTTTGCCATTAAATTCATGCATACAACCAGCAAGGTTAAGAATAGGAACACAACACCCATTCCAACAATTGTTATAATTAATCCATCTGTTATCATACTTTTTCCTCCACAAATTATTATAATACAAACATAATTAAGTAAATATTTTTTTAAGATTTGAAATTAACAAAAAAAGCATTATAATATATAATAAAGCAATAATGAGGTTCTATGAATTTGAAAAAGATTTTATTTATAACATTAGCTATACTAATTTTTATTCCACAAGCATCACAATCTGCAATTTGGAATAAAAAAGAAGATGTAAATGTTCAACAACCACGTTCTAATTATCCGCCAAAATATGATGACATATATTTAGACCAATTAAAAAAAGAATATAAAAGTGTTAGCAAGGACGAAGTTATTCTTGTAGCTCTAGATATGATGAAAAACACTACTGCTGACTTTTCAAGACGTGCAATCGCAGGTTATAACTTGACAGAAAAACCTGTAAAAATTCAATTTAAAGACCTTAGCGCAATAAAAGAAGAATACGCAAACTTTGACGCATTAGGCTGGAAAAAAAATAAAACACTTTATATTTTCATTAACCCAAGACACGCAGACGCTCCACCTGCAGCACTTGCGGCATTGTTAGCACACGAAGCACTTCATCAAGACGAATACAACTCACTTGCAGAGGAAACCTACGCTTGGACAATGGAAGCCGCAGTATGGTGCGAAATGTTAGAAATTTATCCAGAATCAAATGACCGCCAACACCCATTGTTACAAAGAGAAAACACTCTTAAACAATTGTTTATTAAAGGCGGATATTCAAACAAGTACATAAAGAAAACTGTTCACGCAAATAAAGGATACCAAAACTTGCCACAAACTTCTCCAGGGTTTGAAAGATTGTAATATAGAGAATAGTGAATAGTGAGTTGTGATTTAGTTAATCTAACCTCTTACCATTCACAACTCACCAAATTAGCTATTGATAAAATTTATCCCTTGATGTTAAATTAAGCTATGAACAAAAAACACGTAATTATTTTCATAGTTTTAATATCTGGATTGTTAATATTTAACAACATTTTACACAACATGTACGTTAAATTATCAACATCTCCATCAATTTTGCAAACAAAAGTAAACACTGAAGAAATTTCTGCACAAAAGCTTTTCGATAGAAGTTGGAAAATAATTAAAAAATCATACTTTGATTCAAGCATGAATGAGCAAGACTGGTACCGTTGGAAATTGCACTACCAAAGCAAGATTAAAACCGATGAAGATGCCTACGTTGCAATCAATACAATGCTTGAAAGCTTAAATGACCCATATTCAAAATTCTTATCTAAGAAAGAATTTGCCGAATTAAATACCTCTATTGACTCTAAAATCACAGGTATTGGGGTTAACATTTACTCAAACGCTGGTAAAATAACTGTCTTTAACGTTATTGAGGGTACTCCAGCTAGCTCTGCTGGTATAAAAAGCGGTGATATTGTTTTCGCCGTTGACAAAAAAGAAGTTAGCGGAATGAGCATATCTGATGTCGCTGGGCTTGTTAGAGGTCCAGAAAACAGCATGGTAGATTTAACTCTACTTCGCGACAACAAAAAAATTAACAAGAATATTAAAAGAAAAGAAATTAAAATAAAAACAGTAAAAAGTTCAGTAGACAAAAATATTGGATATATTCAAATCCTAAGCTTTATCGGACTTACAACCTCTAACGAATTTTTGGAAGCATTGGAAAAAACCGAAAAAACTCAAGGATTGATTATTGATTTGCGTGGAAACCCTGGAGGATTACTTCCAAATGCCGTATTTATTGCAAATTTATTTATACCAAAGGGTAAAATAGTAAGTGTTGTTGGCAGAAACGGCTTAAAGCAAGACTTATCTGCACAAGAAACTAATTACAATGTAGATAAACCGTTAATCGTTCTTATTGACCACTCTAGTGCAAGTGCAAGCGAAATTCTTTCTGGCGCATTAAAAGATTACAACAAGGCAAAATTAGTAGGCACAACCACTTACGGCAAAGGTATGGTTCAAGAAGTTCTACCAATGCCTAACGAAACAGGTCTAAACCTTACAATTGCAAAATACTTAACTCCAAAAGGCACTGATATTAATAAAAAAGGAATTTCGCCAGATGTTCCAATTGAGCTAACAGTAGAAGACCTTAAAAAGAATAACGACACTCAATTGAACGTTGCTAAAAAAATGATGGCAGATATGATTAAAAAATAGCTATCTTGCAAGCTTAATCAAATCTTCAATTGTTTGAGCATATTCAAACTTATCGTCTGTACTTTGGCATAAAAACGCGTTAATAGAGTTCATACGTCTAATTGCCTCGTCACAAACTGGGTCTGAACCTTTTACGTATGCGCCAATATTAATCAAATCCTCGTTCTTTTTATACACCGCAAGCCAGTTTCTAACCTGAGCCGCAGCCGCACGATGTTCTTTCGTTGTAACATCGCCCATAACCCTACTTATTGATTGCAAAACGTCAACTGCAGGATAATGGTTTCTATGAGCCAAATCACGTGACAGCATAATGTGACCGTCTAAAATACTTCTTGCCGTATCAGAAATAGGTTCGTTGAAATCGTCACCCTCTACCAATACTGTATATAATGCGGTTATTGAGCCTTTATCATTACAACCAGCACGTTCCATCAACTGTGGCATAATAGCAAAAACACTTGGCGTATAACCTCTCATAGCAGGTGGTTCGCCAGCATTCAAGCCAACAACACGCTGTGCCATCGCAATACGAGTAACTGAATCAAGCATAAACAGTACATCTTTGCCTTGATCTCTAAAGTATTCTGCAATAGAAGTTGCCACAAACGCAGCTTTTATTTTTACCAAATCTGGTTGTTCAGAAGTCGCAGCAACAACAACTGTTCGCTTCATGCCCTCTGGTCCCATATTTTTTTCAATAAATTCACGAACCTCACGACCACGTTCACCAATTAATGCTATAACATTAATATCTGCAGTCGTATTTTTTGCCATCATTGATAAAGTGGTACTTTTACCAACACCAGAGCCTGCAAAAATACCTAGTCTTTGACCTTTACCAACCGTTATAAAACCATCAATAGATTTTATACCCAAGGACAAAGGCTCCTCAATTCTTGCACGTTTCAAAGGATTAATTGGTTTTGCTGAGGTTGACACAAACGATTGCGAAGTCACTTCACCAAGCGAATCAATAGGATTACCCAAGCCGTCCAAAACTCTACCTAAAAGCTGGTCACCAACTTTTATTTTCATCGCACCACCAGTATTCAAAACAATTGCTCCTGGCTGAACCCCGTCCATTGACCCCAATGGCATTAATAAAATTTTACCCTCTTTAAATCCTACAACCTCTGCCCAGATAGGATTTTCGCTATCTTTCTTGTAAATATAACACAAATCGCCAATACTAGATTGAGGACCGTCAGATTCAATGATTAAACCTGTAATTTCGATTACGCGTCCAATTTCTTTTATCGTTTTTACGTCATTTACTGCATCTAAAAATTTGTTCTTATCAAATGTTATCGCCATTTTCTGTATCCTCAGCGACAAATTTTTCTTGATTTTCTACAACCTCTGAATTGGCATTTATTTCAACATTCTCAGTTTTTTCAACATCTTCGGACAAAACCTCTGTATATTCTTCGTCTTCGGTTTCTTCTATTGCGGAATAATGTGTTTCCATTAATTTTTCTGCTATTTGATTAATTTGAGTTTGTAATCTACAATCCACACGTGAAAGCGGAGTTTCTACAATTGTTCCATCAGGTGAAACATTAATATCTTCAATAATTTTTATATGTTCTAATTTTGGAATATCAGCTTTTAATTCTTCTGAAATAGAATAAATTTTTTCTGCTAAATCTGGGTGAATTGTTATTGTTATTGACTCTTTGTCTTTCAACTGTTTTATAGCTTCTTCCGTAATCGTTTTTAAAACATTAATATCATCATCAAGAGTTTTTCTACAAACTTTTTTGGCAATTGCAATAATCAAATCGACAATATCAAGCTCTGCTGATTTAATTATATTATGCTTTATATCAAATTGACTTTTTGAAAAAGTGTCAATAGCTTTGACTTTTTCTTCCAAAGAATTTGTGCCGTCCTCGTAACCTTGCTTGTTACCAGCCTCGTAGCCCTCTTTTCTGGCTTCTTCTCTGATAGCATCAGATTCATCTTGTGCTTGTTGTTTAGCCATTTCAACTAATTTTTCAGATTCAGTTTGAGCTTGCTCAATAATTTGCTTCGCTTCTTCAACTAATTCTTTTGCTTTTTGCGCACCCTCATTAATTAACGCTTCCTTTTTAGCGTTAGCATCAGCAAGCATTTTGTTAATACGAATTTCAATATCCTTCAGAGGGTTGCTCTCTAAAGGTAAAACAAAGCTAGAACCTATTTGAACATTACTACCTTTAATCCTAGTCAATGAATTCTTCCTCATTTTCATCGCGTTCAATTACGATATCACCAGAAGCTTCAAGAGCCTTGATAGTAGCACAAATAGAAGATTGAACCTCTTGAACATCTTTCGCTCTTACAGGTCCTAAGTATTCCATATCGTCACGTAACATTTGTTGAGCACGTTCTGACATATTGTTAAAGATTTTTTCTCTAACTTCTTCTTTTGTACCTTTAAGTGCAAGTGCCAAGTCTTTTGTATTAACTTCACGTAAAATACGTTGAACAGTTCTGTTATCAAGTTGAATAATATCTTCAAATACGAACATCAATTCGCGAACTTCATCTGCAAGAGCAGGATTTTCAATTTCAAGTAATTCAAGAACATTTCTTTCTGTTGCTCTGTCAGTTCTGTTCAAGATGTTTGCCAATGTATCGATACCACCAGCTTGAGAGAAGTCTTGAACCATTACAGATGAGAATTTCGATTCTACAATTTTTTCAATATCAGCCAAAATTTCAGGGTTTGTTGTGTCCATATCTGCAATTTTCATCGCAACTTGTGCTTGAACCTCTGGTGGCAAACAGTTTAAAACTTTTGCAGATTGGCTTGGTTGCAAATAAGCTAAAATTAAGGCAATCAACTGTGGGTTTTCATTTTGGAAAGAAGTTGCCAATTGAACAGGGTCTGCCTCATTAAAGAATTGGAACGGATTAGCGTTCATCAAGGTTTCTAATCTGTCCATAATTCTTTTTGCTTGTTCTGGACCATAAGTCAACTCCAAAACTTGTTTTGCATAGTTTTTACCGCCTTGAGCTAAGTAGTTACTTGCTTGGAACAAGGCTCTAAATTCTTCTAAAATACCTATCAAAGATTCCATTGGAACCTTATTCAAGCTTGCAATTTCAAGTGCAATTTGTTCTAATAAATCATTATCAGTAATATTTTTTAACACTTCTGAAGCTGTTGTTGGTCCTAACAAAATTAACAATGCCGCAACTTTTTGAGTTGAATTCATCGCTATAATTTGTTGTTGAGAAAGAAGTGCGCTATTTGCATTAGCATTAGTATTTGTATTTAAATTGTTATTTAAGCTGTTATTCATCTATATTATTCCTTAATAAACGATACCAAAAGTCTTGCAGCTTCTGCTGGGTCAGCCATAATTGTATCATTCAATTCCATACGTGCACGTTCTAATTCTGGGTCAATGTTAGCTTCAATTTTTGGTAAAGTATCCGAGAATAATACATCTGGAATATCTTCACTAATTTGTGGCAATTGAGGTTCAAATGTTTTTGCATCTGGCACTTCTATAACTCTGCCCATTTTACCCATAAGTCCCCTGATTATAAACAATGCAGCAAGACCCAAAATTAACACAACCAATAAAGGTCCTAAATCTTTTGTTAAGTAATCAACTGTCGATTTTGTTTTAATTTCTTTATTAATAGCTTCTTGTTGTTGCTGTTCTTGAGCAAGAGATTCAAATTGAAGACTTGAAACAGTAATTACATCGCCTCTTTCATAATTAGCTCCTGATGCAGATAGAACAAGGTTTTGAATTTCTTCTTTTTCCTTGTCTGTTAAAATTTTGTTTACAGCAACCGCTATTGTCATTCTTTTTATTGTTCCAGGAGCATAAACAACATGTTTAATTTCCTTTGAAACGCTGTAATTTACAGAGTTTTTCTCTTTTGCGTAGTTTAAATTACGAGCCTGAACATTTGCATTAACAGGCGCTTGGTTTGGATTTTCGTATGTTTCAACCTCTGTTTGAGAACTTGTTAAAACACCCTTTCTGCCGTCTTCACCCTCACCTACTGGAACATAAGTTTCAATAGTTGCTTTTGTTGAGTTAAAATCAATGTCGGCGTTAACTTGTACAGAAACATTACCCTTACCCATAATTTTTTCTAATACTTGGGTAATTTTTTCAGCGGTTTGTTTTTCTGCATTAGCCTTAAAAGTTTCCATATCGTTAGAATTTTTGCCTGTTTCATCAGAAAGACTTGCACCGTTTTGGTCGGTAATAAACACTCTATCTGGAGTCATTCTTGGGACAGAATAAGCAACTAAATTTTTGATGGCTTTAACTTGTGAGGCTTTTAATCTATACCCTGGTTCCAAAATCAACATTACAGACGCCGTTGGTGCTTCATCTTTATCTTCAAAAATAGAGCGTTCAGGATCTGCTAACTGAACTCTACAACTCTTTATACCGTTCATTTTTTCAATTGAACGAGTTAATTCTCCTTGGAAAATTCTTTGTTTTGTAAGTTTATTTTTAAAATCTGTTGAACCTAATTGCATATTATCAAGCAATTCAAACCCTGGAGCTTGATTTTCAATCAAATCATTTTCTGCGACAAAAATTCTTAAGTCATCTTTGTCCTTAGATGGTACTAAAATAGCCTTTTTATCTTGTGAAACCTTGTATGCTTGCCCTGATTTTTTGAAAGATTCAACAATATTTGCAATATCAGTTTCTGGTAAATCACTGTACAAAACAGTCCATTCTGGTTCAAAAGATTTCACTAAAAAGAATGTTGCTGCAATAATAGTAACAACCGTTAAAGCAAGCAAACCAAACTTTTGCGGAATTTCTAACCCGTCCCAAAGTTTTTTTATGTCTTCAAAAAACATTTTAAAATAATTATTATTCATGTATAGTTAAAAACCTCAAGTTACACGTCATCAACAATATAATAATCATTTTCTATATAAAGTTCAAAATTGTTAAATATCTTTACGAAAACAAGAATATACCTACAAAAAAATAAAAAGCCTTACACGAATGCAAGACTTAAAAAAATATACATTTACCCCACAACATTAATAGCATGAACGAATTTCGAAGTCAAACGTTATTTCTTAAAAATAGCCTTGTTTGTAACGATTTTGTTACAAACTGTCAAAAAAGATTTTTCATCGTTTTGTATGATTGTGTAATCTGTATTCATATTATAATAGTAAATGTAGATAGTATTTAGTGAGGTAGAAAATGTCAATTGATGACGCATTAGTAATGATTTTAGCAGGCGGTGAGGGCAAACGCTTACACCCACTTACAAAAGACCGTGCTAAACCAGCAGTTCCTTTTGGTGGAAGATACAGAATCATTGATTTCGTATTAAACAATTTCATCAACTCTGGATTTTACAAAATTAAAGTTTTAACACAATACAAATCAGACTCACTAAACCAACATATTTCAAGAGGTTATGCATTATCTCCATTCTTGGATCAATACGTTGATTTAGTACCTGCACAAATGAGAACAGGTGCTGATTGGTACAGAGGAACAGCAGATGCTGTATTCCAAAACGTATTGCACATCGTAGACGCTGACCCAACTTACGTTTGCGTATTCGGTGGTGACCACGTTTATAAAATGGATGTATCACAAATGCTTAACTTTCACAAGGAACGTAGCGCAGATTTAACAATCGCAGCTATTCCTATTCCAATCGAAGAAGCTTCTGAATTTGGTATTATGGAAGTTGACGAAAACTGGAGATTGACTAACTTCGTTGAAAAACCAAAAACTCCACCAAAACCACTTCCAGGAAATCCTAATATGTGCTTAGCTTCAATGGGTAACTATATTTTCGGAAAAGACGTATTATTAGACGCTTTATATCGCGATAACAAAATTGAAGAATCAAGCCACGACTTTGGTAAAAACGTTATCCCAATGTTGTTACACGAAGGTAAACCAGTATATGTTTATAACTTCAAAGAAAACTCTTTCCCAGGAATTACAGATGCAGAACGTGGTTATTGGAAAGATGTAGGAAACGTAGATGCATACTGGCAAGCTAACATGGACTTGTTAGATTCATGCCCAGAACTAAACTTATACGCTAAAGAATGGCCGTTAAGAACATTCAACTACAACTACCCACCAGCTAAATTTATTTGGCAAGAGGGCGACAGAGTTGGTATGGCAACAAACTCAATGGTTTCTGAGGGTTGTATCATCTCTGGTGGTGGACTTTCAAGATGTGTACTTTCACCAAAAGTAAGAATTAACTCTTATTCTTCAGTAACAGAAAGTATTTTAATGGAAAACGTTAACATCGGTAGACACTGCGAAATCCGTCGTGCAATTATTGATAAAAACGTACAAGTTCCACCTTATACAAAAATCGGTTTTGATAGAGAAATCGATGAACAAAAAGGATTCTACGTATCACCAAACGGTATTACAGTAGTTCCAAAAGGTGCAATTCTTTAAGAAAATTAAAAATTTAATAGCTAAAAAACCTCTTTGTGTTAAACTTTATACAAAGAGGTTTTTAATGAATATGAAAAAGAAAATTTTTGTTATTTCAAGCATTACAATTACAGTTGCACTTATATTAATTTTAACCATAATATTTTTAACAAAGTCAAATGAGGATTTGTTACCATTTATCAGCTATACAAGCGATAATTTAATCACATCGTTAACTGATGAAAATAGTTTAGACGATAATTTACCAACGGTAGTTTTATTCCACACAAAAATGTGCAAAACTTGTGTTGAATTTAAACCTTACTTTGAAAAAATGGCAAAAAAATATAAAGGTAAATATAATTTTGCAGAGCTAGAAGTTCAAGACCCTGCAAATTACCCTTTATCAGCAATCTACGGAATGGCTGTTCCAAACTTATATATTTTTGATACAAAAATTGGAAATAAAATTCATATATCACTAAATGATGCAAGAAGCATTAGTGGAATTGAACTTGAATTGGATAGATATTTACGTATTCGTTCGTTTATTGATTTAAAAAAAGCTAATGAAGAACATATAAAACGATTTAACGAATATCAAGAAAAATTACAGAAAGCTAAAAAATAGCAAAAAAAAAGGTGAAACTTTTGTTCCACCATGTCTGTTAAAAAAACTACACTATTTCCCTATTTGGGAATTTCCTTACCTTTTCCTTTATCCTAAATTGATATAAACTTGTTTATCACAACTTATTTTACGATTTTTGAAACGAAGTTTGTGATTTCATAGATTGAATCTTTAACAAATTCTTTTGCTAATTCAGCAACTGGTCTGTTTTCAACATAATCGAAGCAGAAGTAAATAGGATCTTGAGCGTTGTTAAATCTCATTCTTCTATCATTTTTGTTTAGGTAAACGAATGAATCTTTGTTTTGAGCGATTAATGAACCGAATTGTGTGTTTTGCATTTTGTTCTCTCTCCGTTTGCCTTACTCTTATATAAAGTAAAATTTCGAAAAAAAATTGCTTTTTTTGACGCATTACACTTAACAATTCTTAACACAAAGGTGTATTGGTACGTTTTACAGGCGTTCCAAGATGTGTTAAGATAATTGAGATGTTAGTCGTGAAATTTAGCTGTATTTTTCAGCACAAAATCACGCAATAATTTTGTATATTATATTAAAGTATTTTTGCGTTTAAATATTGCCTATTCAGTAATAACGGGCTTATATAACTATTCGACAACTAAGTATTAAACTCAATCGTCAATCAATTCACCATTCACATTTAGCATAAATTTGTCATAACTTCTTTACGAGTTGCGATTAAGTCATCATAAGATGAGTAAGTTGTTGAAAGTTTAATTCTTTGTTCTTGTTTATTCATATCAACAGAACCAACTTTTGTTAAGTAGTCAGAAAAAGCACCTTGTTCGTTACCGATTGTTTTTGCACTATTTTGATATTTTGCCATAATGTTTTTTGTTGTTGGCATAGAGAACAAGAAGTTAGTCATAACTGCTTTTACAGTTTTTGTTTCGCTTGGATTTTTAACATCTATGTCACGACCTTGAATATTCAAAGCTTCAATTGGACTTTTACCACCATTTAAGAAATATTCTTTGTCGTTTCTAACTGAATAATTCATGCCAGCACATCTAACAAGCTGAGTATCCTTATCAGAAGTCAAAATAGAACCTGAAGTGTTTTTCAAAACTTCAACTAAGTCTTTTTCTGTAATATCAACTAATTTTAGTTCATTATTAAATGGTAGCATTGAATATTTTATATCATAGTTTGTAATATTTTTGTTTGCGCCTCCTCGCATTGTTGAAGCTTGGAATAATGAGATTTCAGCACCATATTTTTTACCACAATCAAGAAGCGCATCAGCAAACGCATTATGTAATGGGTTTTCTAAATAACGTTCTCTGTATGAACTATTTGGAGCATAATTACCCTTTACTGTTGCTAATTCTATTTTTTTGCCTAATTCTTTATTCATCAAGTCTTGAGCGACTTTTGATTCTGTAAACATATTAACATCAAGCAAGTTGTTTTTTATAGACTCTGTTTTAATAACACCTTTTTCATCAAATAAAACATTCAAATACCCAACTTTTTGATTCATACCACCAGCTTGAGTAATAATAACAGGTTCATTACGTTTTGACATCAATAGGTTAAGTTTGTGAGTGCCACCATTATTTTGTTTATTCACACCATCAATAGTTGTATGAGTGTGACCACCAACAATAATATCAATGCCCTCTGTTTCTCTTGCGACTTTAAGGTCTGCGTCTTCGCCATAGCCTAAGTGAGAACAAAGGATTATTTTGTTTACACCTTGTTTTTCTAAAGATTTTGCTTCTTCATTAATAGCCTTAATGGTTCTATCAATTTCCATTGGTTTAACTGTTTTATCAACAGTATTTATGTAAGAATCAAAAGGAGAAGCACCAATTACAGCAAATTTATGTCCACCTTTCATAAATACTGCTGATTTTACTAGCTTTTTGTCTTTAATTCTATCTTTTAAAGGATTATTTTCATCTAATTCAAGGTTTGCAGAAACAGATGTGAATTTCGCATTTTTCAAAGAATCCGATAAATTTTTAGAACCACCTGCAAACTCATGATTACCTAAAGCCAACGCATCTAAACCCATTATGTTAAATAGTTTAACCATTAATGAATTTCGTTGTTTATCTGTACCAAACAGACAATCACCAGCTGATAAAGTTAAATTTGGGGTATTTTTATTAGCTTTTTTAAATGTATCGTGTGCAGTTTTAAATTTCGCTAAGCGATTTACATCGCCATGCATATCATTTGTGTAAAATAAACCCAATTCTGTTTCTTTTACATCTTTTTTACCTTGTGGCTTAAAAGGATTATTAATTGAAATATTTGAATTAATTGACGTCAAAATACTACCTACACACTTATACATTATTTAAGTGCAAATTTATAGAAAAATTGCCACTATACCAGGGAACTTTCACATATTTTTACATTAAAATTAAGGACAAGTAGTTTGACTATTCCAATTTAAGCTATCCAAGCATTTTAAATAATCCATATTGCCATTTTGTCTAATCCAAGCTAAAGGTTCATAAGAAAGTTTATACTTATCACTTTGCCTTAATTCTGGATCTACACCTACCAATGTTCCTGAAAGACCTACATTTGCAACAAAAAGATCTTTTCCATGCGTATTTTCACCTTTATCAGGGCCATCAAGGTCTATATAAACTCTGCCTTTTTCGACACTTACTGAAACTCCATTATCTAAGATAAAAGAGCAAAAATGAGTATTTTTATCTTCAATAGCATCGCTTATTAAGTTACTGTCATCTAGCTCTTTTGGTGCATTTGCACTAAAACATCCGCTATTTTCACCACAGACCTTACCAACTTTTAAATGTTCCAATAAATGTGTACAAAAAGAATTATCTGTTATATAACTAAATTCATCAACTTCACTAGGGTGTTCCATCATTGTTTGTGCATACGCACTTTCTAGCATATCTGCTGTTGCTTTCAATTTTGTAACCACCTTGTCTTCTTCAATACCTGTTGATAAGTTTGGAATAGTTAAAACAGCAGTAACACCAATAATAGCGACAACAATCAAAACCTCTGCTAAAGTAAAAGCTATTTTTTTATTAAAATCTAAACTTAGTATCATTTTAAACCTCTTTTTTATTGGTATTTTAGCATTTATATTTTTTTCAGTCAATTATAATATAAAAAGACGGCGACACCTCTGCGTCGCCGTCTGTAATAAAGATTTGATTAAGCTTGTTTTTGCATTGTTTTAACTTTATCGTCCATTGAGTATTGTGGACAATATGTAGCTAAATCATTATATTTAATTGTAACTCTGTTTTCTTTTGGCATTGAAAAATCAACTGTACCTTTTTTGATGTTTGTTAGGTAATCAGTGAAGATTTCTTGTTGTTCGCCAACAGTTTCAGCAGAAGCTTTGTATTTATCTAAAATTGGTTTTGAATAATCTGCACAGAATAAATATGAATCTAAAGCAATTTTCACTTTTTTATCTGCACTTGGATTTTTTGTATCAATTGTAGCTGTAACGTTACCGTTTTCATCTGTCATTTCTAATTTTGTTAACGGAACTTTTGCGTTCGCTTGATCGATAGAATATTTCATGCCTGCGCATCTTAATAATGGAGGGTCAACTTCACCGAAAACTTTTGCTGATGTAACATTTAATAAATCAACAACATCTTTTTCGCTCATTTCAACTGCAACATATTTGCTGTTGTATGGCAACATTTCATATTTTAAATTATAATTTGAAATTTCATTATTAGCACCACCTTTTACAGTGTTTGTAGCAAATAAAACACCTTGTACGCCTTGAGTTTTACCTTTTGCTAGGATTGCATCTGCCAACATATTGTGAACAGGATTTTCTCTGTATCTTTCTTCAAATTCACATTCAGGGTCGTAACCATTAGTTACGTTTGCCAAGTGTTGTTTTTGACCCAATGTATCAACCATTAATTTATTTACTTTTTTATCTTCAGCAAAATCTGAAACATTTGCTAATTGGTTTTTAATTGAATCAGTTTTGATAACACCGTTTTTATCAAATACAACATCTAAAAAGCCAACATTTTGGTTCAATTTACCTGCTTGAGTGATGATAACGGGTTCGCCTCTTTTTGATTTAACTAAGTTTAATTTGTGAGTACCACCTTTATCTTCTGATTGAGCGCCCTCAATAGTTGCGTGAGAGTGACCACCGATAATAATATCGATACCTTCAGTTTCTCTTGCAACTCTTAAGTCAGCATGTTCGCCGTAACCTAAATGAGAACAAAGGATAATTTTGTTAATACCTTGTTTTTCTAACATTTTAGCTTCTTCATTAATAGCTTTTATAGTTTTGTCGATATCTTTAACTCTAACGCCTGTTTTAGCATCTTCTGTAATACCAACTTCTGCATCAAAAGGAGAAGCACCGATTACAGCAAATTTATGTCCACCTTTCATAAATACTGCTGATTTTACTAATTTTTTATCCTTAATTCTATCTTGCAAAGCTGAATCTTCACCAACTTCTAAGTTAGCTGCAACTGCTTTTGCGTCAATATTTTTTAAGTGTTCTGACAAGCCTTTAGAACCAGGAGTAAATTCGTGGTTACCAAGAGCCATAGCATCAAATTTCATCAAGTTCATAACCTTTGAAATAAGACCTAATCTTTGTTTATCTTTACCATAAAAACAATCACCCGCTGTTAAAGTAAGTGTTGAATTATTCTTGTTAGATTTTTCAAATGAATCTTTTGCTGTTTTTAATTTAGCCAAACGGTTAATATCACCGTGCATGTCATTTGTGTAAAATACGCTCAATTGAGTTTCGCCAGCTTTTGTATTTGCAATTTGAGGCTTAAAAAAGTTGTTGATACTTGTCATTTAAGTAATAAAAATCCTATCTTCTAAACTGATATATTAATAAAGTCATGTTTTTTGATAAAATTGCCATGTTTTGTTAAATAAATTAACCAATGTTAAGAAAATTTTATATGTTTGTGATACAATATACTCAAGGAAGATTTAAAGGAGAAAATGATGTTAACAATTAACAAAAAAGAAAGAAAATCAATTCGTTCAGCTTATGGTAAAGCCTTGGCAGAAGTTGGTAGAGAAAATAAAAACGTAGTTGTTCTTGACTCAGACTTAGCAGGTTCAACTCAAACAGCAATTTTCGCAAAAGAATTTCCAGACAGATGGTTCGATTGCGGTATTGCAGAAGCAGATATGACAACAACAGCAGTTGGTTTGGCAACAGTTGGTAAAATTCCATTTATTTCTAGCTTTGCAGTATTTGCAACAGGCAGAAATTACGACCAAGTTAGAAACGGTATTTGCTATGCTGGATTTAATGTAAAAGTTGTTGGTACTCACGGTGGTATCACAGTTGGTGAAGATGGTGCTACTCACCAATCATTAGAAGATGTTTCATTAATGCGTGGTATTCCAGGAATGCAAGTTTTAGTTCCATCAGATTGCGCTGAAATGAACGCAGCTGTAAAATATGCTGTAAAACACGTTGGACCAGTTTATATCCGTGTTCCAAGAACAAACGTTCCTGACGTATTTGAAGAAGGTCACCAATTCGACTTAACAAAAGCAGTTGTATTAAAAGAAGGTAAAGATGTAACAATTGTTACTAACGGTGAAACTACAGCAGAAGTTATTGAAGCTTCTGAAATTCTTGCAAAACAAGGTATTGATGTAGAAATTATTCACTTACCAATGGTTAAACCTCTTGACGCTGAAACAATCGTTAAGTCAGCTAAGAAAACAGGCTTTGTAATCACAGTTGAAAACCACTCTGTAATCGGTGGTGTAGGTTCTGCAATTTGCGAAGTTTTATCAGAAAAATACCCTGTTCCTGTTCACAGATTAGGTATTCAAGATACATTCGGTCAATCTGGTGACTTCGACAATTTAATGAAACACTACAGATTAAACTCAACTGAATTAGCAGAAGACATTACAAAAATAATGGAAACAAAATAATGATACAGTTACGCTCGGTAACAAAAAAATATAAAAATAAATACGCGCTAAAGAATGTTAACTTAGACATTCTTTCAGGTGAATTTGTATTTATTATTGGTAAATCAGGTGCAGGTAAATCAACCTTGATGAAAATTTTATACAAGGAAGAAACACCATCATCTGGTACAGTAATTATCGGTGGAGTTAATATTGCAAACCTAACATCAGACAAGGTTCCAAACCTTAGAAGATGTATGGGTATTGTATTTCAAGACTATAAATTACTACAAAACCAAACAGTGTACGACAACGTTGCGTACGTAATCAGAACGTTAGGCATAAGTTCAAAAGAAGTTCACGCACGTGTTACAGGCGCACTGAAAGTTGTTGGCTTACAAAACAAAATGAAAGCTAAACCTACAGAACTTTCAGGTGGTGAACAACAACGTGTAAGCATCGCTCGTGCAATCGTAAACGGTCCGCCTCTTTTAATCGCAGACGAACCTACTGGTAACTTAGACCCTAAAAACTCTTTAGAAGTTATGCAAATTTTGGATCAAATTAACCAAAGAGGTATTACAGTTATCGTTTCAACTCACGATCAAAACATGGTTAATTATTTCCGAAAAAGAGTAATACAACTTGACGGTGGCGAAATCATTCGTGACGTTCAGGCAGGTACATATGAATAATTCAAAAGCTCAAAAGTTAAAAAAGAAAGTAAAAAACCATATTCCAAAAGATTGGTTAACAGAAATAAGAATCGTTTACAGAATGTCAGTTGAAATTTTCAACGACATCAAACGTACAGGTTGGATTAATCTTGCTATCATAACAACCATGGCAGCAATTTTAACTCTCTTTGGAGCACTTTTAAGAACAACTCTTTCTGTTTCAACTTTTGCGCACGAATTAGGAAACGTACTTGAAATTTCTGTATACTTAAAATCTAATGCCGACGCAAATATTGTCGCAGAAAGAATTAAAGAGTTCGACCACGTTGAAAAAGTCAAAATTATACCAAAAGAAAAATCATGGGCAGATTTAAAACGTGAACTTGATATATCTGATATCGATAATCCTTTACCAGATACTTTGCACGTAAAAATTGACAAACCTGAAAATACTAATGAAGTTTTTGGCAAAATTAAGGCTCTATCTGTTGTAGAAGATATGAGTTACGCTCAAGAGCTAGCTAAAAAAATTCAAGTTCTAAATAAAGTTGTTAATACGACAACCGTCTTTGTAGTTATTATCGTTGCAATTCTGACAATAACGATTATTAACAATACTATTCAGCTGGTTATTCAATCTAGAAAAGACGAAATTGAAATTATGCGTCTTATGGGTGTAAGCAACTGGTATATCAGAATTCCATTAATTCTTCAAGGTGCATTATATGGCTTTGTAGGCGCGCTAATAGCCCTAATCCCAGTTGACATTGTTCAAAACTTATTAAACAATATCCATAAATTTTTCATAGTTCCATCGCCAGTATTTGCAGGTAATATCGTAATTATCTCAATGTTGGTTCTTGGTATCGCATTTGGTGCTAGCGGAAGCTTTTTATCTATCAAAAAACATTTACAGGTATAGTATTTAATGGATCAAGCAATACAAAAGCTTATAGACAATTTACACGACATACCAACTATGCCGAACGTTGTTATAAAAGCATTGAATATTGTTAAAGACCCAAACTCAAGCATAAAAGAATTGGGCGATATCATCAGTTACGACCAATCACTTAGTATAAAAGTTTTAAACCTTGTAAATTCAGCCTACTACGGCTTTGCCCAACAAATTTCATCAATTACTCGAGCATTAGCTCTTTTGGGAATGAATAAGGCAAAGAATATTATCGTCGCTGCCGCAATGAAACCAATGTTTTCATCAGAAAAAAACAAGGAACTTTGGGAGCATGCCATTACAACCGCTGTTGGGTGTGAATATCTTGCAAATTACTTAAAAATAATGGATTCAGATGAAGCTTTTATGATAGGTTTTATGCATGATATAGGTAAACTTATTCTTAATATGCAAAACACTGATTCTTTGGCTAAGATAAAAGAATTAACAAATGAGGGTTCTGATATTATTGAAGCGGAAAATGCATTTTTTGGAACAAATCATGCAGAAGTTGGTGCAGAATTATCAAAAAAATGGCAACTTCCAGTACTTTTAACAAACACAATAAAATATCACCATAGACCAACAGATTCAACTATACCAACAGAATGTTCTCTTGTTTATGTAGTAGATAAATTGGTTCAAACAAACTTCAAAGATGAATATTTAAACACAGATTATGTAAAAATATTAAACATAAAACTTGACCACCCAAAGATTTTAAGAGAAAGTATTATTAACAAGGCGCAAATTTTATTAAACGAATTATCAACATAAAGGATTAAAAATATGTATTCAGGAACAAATATTATTCTTACAACAAATAACGAAACAATGATTGAACTTTTAAGTTCTGAACTTGTCCAATTAAGAAATATTGACAGTATTTTGATTAGAAACTATTCAAATACCTTAGAAACAATCGAAAGTGAAAAGCCTCAAGCGGTTATTATCAACTGCCAAAATTCAATGGAAGAAGCACTTTGCTTAGACTTAATAAAAAGAATTAAAGAAATTTCTTCTATTCCAATCATCTTGATTGTTGAAAATTACAACGCAAGATTTATCAGAATAGCAAATAAAGCTGGCATCAGCGATGTTGTATCAATTATGTATGGTAACTCTGAAATTCTTATGAGAACTATTTGGAGCTTACAAAAAAATGAATTAAGACAACAACATAAAAAGTATGAAAAATTATTAATGCAATTAAGTGCAATCGATGAAAAAACTGGTTTTTATACACCAAAAGTATGCACAAAAATATTCAACAATGAACTTGAATATATCAAATCAAGAGGTATTGATGGCGTATTTTTAGCAATTGAGCCAAACAAGAATTCTCGTTTGCGCCCAAGCACTGATAATATTATCGAAACAATTAAAAATAATATCCGTTCATCAGATATTGTGTGCCAAACAAAATCAGCAAATACATTCTATTTGCTACTTGAAAACACAAATTTGGAGGGTGCACTTGTTGTTTGGACAAGAATTAACAAAAGTATTGGTGCCGAAGAAACACTTTGCGCAAGCATTGTAACAGTTTCAACAAATAGCCAATTTGAAGAAGTTGAACTTCTATTAAAAGAGGGCTTAGAAAAAGCTCAAACAGCACCAGATTTATTGTATTTGATTGATATTGAACACAAACAAGACGAAAACTGGCTTGAAAATACATCTCTAAACCCAACAAATAATGGTAAAGATTTTAAACTATTTAGACAAATATTTAATAAGAAACTTGAAAACGTAATTAAACCAACAATTGATGAGTTATTAAAAGAATACGAAGAAATTCTAGTAAACACTGATACACCAATTGTAGAAACAGAAAATAGTTACACTGTAAAATTCGTAAACAAACGTCAAGAAAGCGAATTTGTAGTGCTTCAAGAGGGTAAAACAATCTCTATAAGCTCAGTTCACAATGGTTTAGACAGCCCTGAAAATAAAGTTTACACCCTTAATTTGAATGATATTACAAAACGCGAAATCGAAAACGATTTTGAAGAATTTATACTTGAATTTAAAAGTTGCTTGTAATTCTTAATCAAAATTCTCAGGATCATTCAATTTTTCTAAGTCAGAAAAATATAACGAATTGTCTGGTAATAAGTATGCATAAAAAATATCATAATTTAAATAATTTGGACCTTTAGCTCTACCATTAACATCAAAAACTATATACACAACAACATTTCCTACACCAAGTTCTTTTTTTTGTTTATAACAAATTGCAACATCAGCACCATCATTCATTTGAAAGAAATAACAGTTGTTTGTTAACCCACTACCCCACTCTCCATTTTCAACAGTTTTAGGTGGAGTAAAAACTTTAATAGGTGAAGCAAAACAAGTAGTAGCGTCATTTCCACAATAATTAGCAATAGCTAAATAATTTTTTAAAGCTGGTTCATTAAGATTAATACTTCCAGCTGCATTTTTGACTATTGCTTCAGATTTATCTTTATCGGTACTTAAGCCAGCAATTAACCTATCTACATCAATGTTTGAAAACGCAGCATCTATTGCAGCATATTCCTTTTTAGCTTTTGCATACGTTGCTTTTGTGTCGTATGATTTTCCCAAGTTTGGAATAGTTAAAGCTGCAACAGTACCAATAATTACAACAACTAACAAAACTTCAGCCAAAGTAAAAGCTCTATTTTTAATCATAATTTAAACCTCTTAATTATTCTTCTATAATTATAAACAATTAAAAAAAAATATACAAGTTATAAAATAGAAAAATCACATAAAATCAAAAGTTTATTAAAAATAACAAAAGTTACTACTTACAAGATGTATTTGTTGTCCAGTCAAGTGTTGTACCGTTTGGACATTTCCCTTGGCTATCTGTTTTCAAGTAATCCATATTACCATTTTGTATAATCCAACAAGTTGCATTGAAATATCCTCCAGAGGACATCAACATTGATTTATCACAACCATCTGGAATAACACCATCATTAGTTAATAAAAACCAAAAAGCATCAAATCCAGAATTATTTTTACCTTTATTTATACCGTCTATATCAACAAAAATAAGACCATTATCATCAGGCACACCACCATAAAAACCTATTCCTGTACCATCTGCAGTTATTATTGAATATGTCTCTACAAGTGGTTTAAGGCAAGTATTATTATTTTCGTTAACATATCCACAATCTTTTGATACCTTCATAAATTCAGTTAGACGTTGTCCTTTGCGAGTTGCTCTTTCTTCATCTGTACTTAACCCATTAAGCCATGTTTCATACGGTCCATAAACCGCAGTTGCTCGACCAAATGCATCTTCAAGGTTTGAATATATTTTTTTAACTTTTGCAATTTTTTCTCTATCGCCTGTGGATTGGTTTAAGTTTGGAATAGTCAACGCCGCAACCACCCCAATAATGCCCATTACAACAAGCGTTTCAGCAAGAGTAAAAGCGATAGCTTTTACTAGTGAGTTGTGAGCGGATTTTGCGTAGGGCGCCGTGTGAGCAAAGCGAACCCAGCCCGAAGTAGCGAGGACATTGCGAATGACAACGCTAGTGAAATGAGCAACTTGTCCGAGTGAAGCAATAATCCAAGACAGTGGTGAGTCGACTTTATTATCATTTGCTTGCTTATTATTTGTCAATTCACTATTCACAAGCGACAATTCACAACATTTCTTTTTTATACTCTCAAAAAATCTTTTTACTAAATTGTGTAAAGAGGCGTTACTATTAGGTTTACTCACCCACCCCGAAGGTCTAAAGCTAGTATTCATAACATTTCTCATACTATTCTCCTTTTTTTACCAGTATATACTATTTACTTACGTTTTTCAAGTCGTTTAAAAAAAAGTTTATATTTTAATAAACAGTAAACAATGAAAGAAAAATTCAAGAAAGCGGATTTTCCATATATACACAGTCTGGAACGCGAACAGAACTCGGAATTACCGTTACACGCGAGCGAGTAAGACCAGATCAATTTGAAAAGCCATTGGTTTAAAATAAATAACTAAAAAGCCCTAAATGATTAACTCATTCAAGGCTTTGAAAATTAGATGCTGGCAGCGCGAGCGAGCTGAGGCTGGAGAGCTTTTGATTGAGTGATAAAATCACGAAAATCAAAACTCGGAATTGCCGTTACACGCGAGCGAGTAAGACCAGATCAATTTGAAAAGCCATTGATTTAAAATAAATAACTAAAAAGCCTTAAATGATTAACTCATTCAAGGCTTTGAAAATTAGATGCTGGCATCGGGTTATCTTTCCAGGCGGTGGCCCGCCAAGTATTTTCACTGAAATGAGTCTTTACGACCGTGTTCGGGATGGGAACGGGTGGTTTCCTCACTCTTGGACACCAGCGAATTCTTGTAAATACGCTGTGCGTTGAAAGCTGCATAAAGATTAAAAGCGATTTAGCGCAATTCATCTAACTTGTAGGTTGAACCTACATTTTAGGAAAAGCCCTCGTCCGATTAGTATCAGTCGACTGAATATGTTGCCATACTTACATCTCTGACCTATCAACCACGTGATCTTCGTGGGGACTTACTGACTTATGTCATGAGAGATCTCATCTTACGGTGGGCTTCGTACTTATATGCTTTCAGCACTTATCCGCTTGGAACACAGCTACTGGG
>CAKVDZ010000003.1 GCA_934728585.1 uncultured Candidatus Melainabacteria bacterium
TCCACCGCCTTGAACTCCACCTGCGCCACCTGCGCCACCAGTTGAGCCTGCTCCGTCTGTTGTTGGAACTGTTCCACTGCCTTGAACACCATCAGTACCACTTGTATCGTTTTTTAAAACAGGTAATATTGTTACAGTTCTTTTCGGAAAATTTAATGTTCCATCACTATTAACTGTTACATCTTTACTTTTTAAATAATTGTTTAAAGTTGCTTCTGCCTTATCTAATGTGCTTACAGCATTGTTATAATTAGTTTGATATGATGAAATATCTTCAGCCTGATATGAATTACCTCTTCTTCTTTCGAAAGCTGCAGCTACATCATGTGATACAACAACTTTACCATCAACCGTTTGTAAATTATAACCGCCACTCATGATACCATTTGGCGACATAATTGAATTATAAGTCAATTGACTTGTTGTTTGAGTCAATGGATCTGTAATTTGTAATCTTGTTTTATTCAAGGCTTTTGTATATGCATTCGCAACTTGTTCTGATTCGTCTGCTAAACGAATTTTTGTGTTTGAAATTTGTTGCGACTTCAATTCAATATCATTCATTCTTGACGTGATAAACAATAATCTTGCCTGTGAAGCTGACATACCCATAAGCAGACTCCTTTTTTCTTTATCTTCTACACTTATTATATCGGCACAAATTTATAATACTTTAATCGGCAAAAAGCATGAAAAACACTACTTTTCGGGGTAATCCAGTAATAGTCTAAAACATGGGACAAAAAATTCATATTTACAAATGTTTACAATTGTATATTTCGTAAAAAAAAGAGGCTACCGAAACGATAACCTCTTTAAAAAGTTTGATAAAATCAAAACTATTTGATTTCAACAGTTGCACCAGCTGCTTCAAGTTGTTTCTTGATAGCTTCTGCGTCTTCTTTCTTAACGTTTTCTTTAACTGGTTTTGGAGCGCCATCAACTAAATCTTTAGCTTCTTTTAAGCCTAAACCTGTGATAGCACGAACTTCTTTTAATACAGCGATTTTGTTAGCACCAGCTGAAGCTAATACAACAGTTACTTCTGCATCTGCTGCATCACCTGCATCACCTGCTGCAGCTGCTGGAGCTGCTGCTACTGCTACTGGAGCTGCTGCTGAAACGCCAAATTTTTCTTCCATAGCTTTTACTAATTCAGCTGCTTCTAATAAAGTTAATTTTTCAATTGATTCTAAAATAGTTTCTACGTTGCTCATTTTATTTTCCTTTCATAATAAATTTTGAGTAATAACTTTGTTTTTTGATTTTATGTTATGCATAAAACCTGATTAAGCGGCTTTTTGATCCCTAACAGCTGCAACAGCACGAGTAAGTGATGCCATAACTGCGTTGATAGAACCAACAATGCCTGATGCTGGTGAATTGATGCTTCCAAGCATTTTTGCGTAGATTTCTTCTTTTGATGGAAGATCTGCCAATGCTTTTGCTTCGCTAGCTGATAATAATTTACCATCTAATGCTGCTGCAACAATTTCGCCTTTTTTTGATTCTTTAATAAATTTTGCTAAAGCTTTTGCAGGGCTAACTGGATCTTCAAATCCGAAAGCGATTGCGATTGGTCCTTTTAAAGTTTCTGTTAAAACTTCATATTCTGAACCTTTCACTGCAATTTTTGCAAGTGTGTTTTTTGTTACCATGTAATCACCGCCACATTTTTGTAATTCGCGACGTAATTTTGTGATTTCTTCTACTGTCATTCCACGGTATTCAGTAACAATAGCAACTTGAGCTTTTTCAACTTTTTCTTTAATTTTTTCAATTTTTTCATCTTTAAAAGCTTTTGTTGACATGTTTTCTCCTTTTGTAATTTTTATCGACCTGTTGTGTAGGCATAAAAAAAAATTTTGCCCACATTAAGCCGCAAAATTTTCCAATCAAAACTATTAAATTAAGTGTTGACCTCGGTTAGCATCTTTTGAATTTAAGCCTTTCGGCACTAACTGTCTGCGGTTTGTAAAATTATCTTATTTTAAACATGTTTTAAAATCAAGCATGACTTTAAAATATGTTACGAAAAATCACTTGAAGTTTTATCGTTTAGCCATTTACGCATTATGTGTTGCTCATAGCTCAACGCAAAATGGTATAACGCTTGCGTCAATTTTTGTCCACTTTCTGATTTTGCAACAAGTAAAAACTCTCCATTTTCATTACGAGCACATGCAATTTCTGCATGTACAACCTTTTCAACATTTGTTCTTGGTTTTCGTTCTAAAATTTCAATAACCCAAGAACATAAAAGGCTACAAGTTGATTTGTTTTTTATAATATCTTCATCATGCGCTTGTAAAAACTTCGCAAATTCAGCTATAATCATTTAATCCGCCTTTTGCAATAATTTGCCATTTTACGCATTTTCTTTTCGTTTACTCTATCATTTTGCGCTTTAAACATACCCTCTGCAACTTCAAAATCTCTTTTTGCAGAAGTATATTCTTTCAAACCTAAATATGCTCTTGCTCTAACTTCGTAACTTTTTGCGTAATTACGACGTAGTTTTAAAGCACTATCAGCATCTTCCAACGCACCCTTGTAATCCTTTAATGTTATTTTTGCACGACCTCTAACTTCATAACATTTCATGTAATTGGGATTTAATTCCAATGCTAAAGAGGTATCGTTTACTGCGCCAACGTAATCACCCATAGCAAGTTTTGCACTACCTCTTAGCCCAAAACCTCTTGGATTTGGTTTAATTTCTATTGATTTCGACGCATCTAAGAAAGTTTGTTTATAATTTTTTAAATAAAAATATGCTTTAGCTCTGTAAACATACGCCATATAAGCTTTTTCATTAATAGCAATTGCTTGGTTAAAACAATTTATTGCTTCTTGATAATCTGCACTACTGATATACATTTCACCATAAATCGTACATTCATTAGCTGAATAACAATTCATTGATTGTGCACTTGGAGCAATTAAAAATATAGCTATAAATAGAAATAGTACTCTTTTCATGTTTATTCCACCGTTGAAGTTGCCAAACATGTTATATTATAAATACCTTTTTTATTCAATGTCAAAATCATTGATTCAAAAGTTGAACCAGTTGTACAAATATCATCAATCAGCAATACCGTTTTTGATGGTTTAGTTTCAAATGTAACTTCAAATGCACCAGAAAGATTTTCCATTCGTTCATAGCGTTTTAGTCTATATTGAGGCTTTGTATTCTTAATTCTTTTTATCAAATTAAAATCATATTCATACCCAGAAAGTTTACAAAATTCCAGTGCGACTAACTCCATGTGATTGTATTTACGTTTCTTTTGGCGAGTTTTGTGCAAAGGAACAGGAACAACCACAAAATTATTACCTAAATTCAAAGTTTGCCAATATTCCCACATAAATTTTGCTTGATAAAATGCTAATTCGCATTGTCCATGATATTTCAAACCTCTGATAATTTTTTGTAAAATTGTGTCGTAAAAACCACTTGCATAAACTTTTACATTAAGAATTACTCTATTGGGATTTTTTGAATTAAATACAATTTTATCATAGCACTTAGAACAAAGTTTTACGCACTCTTTAGAACTTCCGCATACGTAACATTTTTTCTTATATATCCAATCTAAAAGACCTAACAAAAAATTTTTCATGATAAAATATTATAGAAATAAAGGAGAAATTATGTCAATTTTAATAATGATAATATTGCTAAGCATACTAATTTTGGTTCACGAATTAGGTCATTTCTTAGCAGCAAGAATGTTTGGAATAAAGGTTAAAAAATTTGCACTTGGGTTTCCTATCGGACCAACTTTATGGCAAAAACAAGTTGGCGATACATTAGTTTTAGTACACGCATTTTTAATTGGCGGTTACGTAGAATTTGAAGACGATGACAAAGACTGCGACTTACCAAAAGATTCTCCAGATAGATTTTTAAATAGACCAATCTATCAAAGAGCAATCGTAACTTCTGCAGGTGTAGTTTTTAACGTTATTTGCGCCTATTTGATAGTTATATTTGCATCTTTCCACTGGGGTCATCTTCCAGCAAGTAGTTACGAAATATACGTAAACAATATAGTTGCGCCAAAAGAAGCTTCAATTTGGCAATCTGGCATTCAAAAGAACGATAAAATTGTTTCTTTAAACGGCACAAAAATAACAAACTTGGGTTCTATTTTATCAATAGTTAAAAATAGTAAGGCTCACGACGGTTTTTATAACAAATCTCAAGCAAATGAAAAACTTGCCCATTTAAAAGAAATGAATTTAGCATTTCAAACAGACGAAGTTATTCCAAAAGGAGTAACAGTAAAACTTCCAGAAATTGATGATGAAAGCCCTGTTAATTTCTCTAAAGAAGCTGAAATGGGTATTGTAAAATACAACAATAGCGATGAAAAGCTTGATGAAAAACTAGTTGCCTTAAGAGATGATTTAATTGCCAATAACTACAGCTATTTTACAGGTAATGAGCAATTTACACTTGAAGATATATCAAAAGCCATGTCTGACACAAGACACCCTATCATTATTAAAGTTCAACGCGATGGCAAAATAATTGAGCTTAACACTGTTTACACAGACAATGACGGCAAAATCGGTATTGAATTTGTGCAAAAAAGTAATTTAGTTAAAACAAAAGGAATTAAGTCAGTTGTAAAACAAAGTACAATCTACCTTTGGGATAACACTTACAACATGCTTTATGGTTTAGGTCAAATATTTACTGGTAAAATTCCATTCAAAGATTTGCACGGAATTGTGGCTATCACAAAAGTCGGTGGTGATATTATAAGCAATAGCGGAATATTCTACGGATTATTGTTAACCGCAATCATTTCAATGGATTTGGCTATTGTCAACTTCTTACCAATACCAGCACTTGATGGCGGACACATCTTATTTTTAATAATTGAAAAAATCAGAGGCAGAAGACTAAAAGACGAAACAGTCGATAAAATCGGCACTTTCTTCTTCTCATTGTTAATAGTTCTAATGGTAGCCATAATATTCAACGACATATTGTGGCTAAAAGCACACTAGTTAACTCTTAACTTCTTGATTGCAAATATTCGGTATAAAAAATTAATTAAACACATCATAGATAATTAGCCAATATTGATTTTACGTAATTTTGAGTTTCTGCGTACGGTGGAACTGTACCATATTTGTCAACAGCTCCAGGGCCAGCATTGTAAGCAGCAAGTGCTAAAATAACGTTACCGTTATATTTGTTTAGCATGCTTTTTAAATATTTAACACCACCCTCAACATTTTGAACAGGGTTGTAAGCATCAGTTACTCCTAAACCTTTTGCTGTTGCTGGCATAAGTTGCATTAAGCCCATAGCACCACAATGAGATGTAGCATTTGGGTTAAAGCCTGATTCTTGACGAACCAAAGCTCTTACAAGTTTTTCATCAACACCATGCTTTTTAGCAACTTTATCAATCATTGATAAAATTTGTGCTTTTGGTGCATTTCTACTAACTTCTGGTATTGTAGTTGTAGCATCTGATGCTCTTAATGCATTAAATTTATTTTTAATTCCAGTTAAAGCACCAAATTTGCCTGCCTTTTCAACAGTTTCACCTTTGCTTAATATTTTAGCTTTAACTTCTTCTGACGGTTGTTGCGGAACTAAAGCCCCAAAACCAGTTTTGTTCGTTTGTTGAGCTTGAGATGTTTTTAAAACTTCAGCAAAAGACTTTTTATCAGCTGTCTTTTCAGGTAAATTTATTTTTGGCGGATTTACATAAGACTGCAACTGCAAACTACGTTGAACTGCAGCTTGTTGACCACTCGATGATATTAAACTTTGAATCATTGGGGAAAACATATTATAAATAAACCTCGCTATTTCAATTATCGGATAAAACAGGCAAAATTTTAAGGGACTAGAGTAAAATATCCCCCGTTTGGTTTATAATTATTTTTTGTTAAAAGTCAACAAACAAGACTTAGTTTAACGTTCATTTACTTACAACTTGTATTTTTCCAAGAAAGAGTTGTGCCATTCGGACAAACACCTTTATTAGCTTTTAAATAATTTATATTTCCAGTTTCAATTACCCAAGCTGTACAAGAAGTACCTTTTGTAAAACAATTAGTTATTAAAGTCTCATTCTTATGTATTATACCACTAGGTATAATACCATTCTTTGAAGCAGCAAAAACAAAAATATCTTTACCAAAAGTATTAGAACCTTTTACGCCATCAATATCTATATATATTTGATTAAATGAATCCTCTTTACTAAAAAGTAAAGCTGTACCATCAGCCAATAAAACCTTCGGTCGTTTATCAATCGGAGGAAAACTTTCTTTTCCACTTAAATCTTTAGGATTAGAGCTAGTAACAAAACAACCCGTATCTTCATATCCACAATCTTTGGAAACTTTCATAAATTCTAATATACGACCACTAAAACGATTGTTGACCGCTTGAAAATCTGCATAATTTTCAATCTGTCCAAAATTTGTAAACCACTCATCAAATGGTCCATAAACTGCTGTTGCACGACCTACAGCATCACCAAGAGTTGAATAAGTTTTTTCACCTTTGCAACTCTTTCTCTATCACCAGTTGACTGGTTTAAGTTTGGAATAGTCAGTGCTGCAACCACACCAATAATACCCATAACGACTAGTGTTTCAGCTAGTGTAAAAGTATATTTTTGAATAAATTTTTCATTTTTTGTTTTCTACTCTCTTTGACCATATTTTTAATTTTACGATTCGTTATTAACCGTCTTTTGTTCTTCTTCTTGTTGTTGGTGACGAACAATCAACAATTTTGTAATTCTAACACCGTCAACCTCTTTAACTTGAAGTGTTAAATTTTTCCAATCTACTGAATCGTCAAGTTTTGCAATACGTCCTAAAAGTTTAAGAACGACACCACCTACAGTGTCAACATCTTCTTCTTCATATTCTTCTTCGTCAAGACCAAAGAATTCTGCCATTTCATCAAGTCTTAACATAGCATTTGCTTCATAAGAATTTTCGCCAATTTCTTTAATATCAACTTCTTCAACCTCGTCAAATTCGTCTTGAACTTCACCAAAAATTTCTTCAAATACATCTTCTAGGGTGATAATACCAGCAGTACCACCGTATTCATCAAATACAATTGCCATTTGTCCTTGACATTTTTTAAATTCAAGTACAATATTATCCATTGTAATTGTTTCTGGAACAAATAAAATTGGTCGTTTTAATTTTTCTATATCAAAACTTTCTCCATTTAATGATGATGAATAAAGGTCTTTTACATGGATAAATCCTATAATATGATCAATATCTTCTTCATAAATCGGATATCTGGTATATTGATTTTCGCTTGCAATATGGTTCAATTCTTCAAGCGTAATATCTTTTGGAATACAAACCATATCTGTTCTTGGAATCATTACCTCTTTTGCAGTCAAATCAGAGAATTTAAAAGCGTTATGTAACATTTCTTTTTCAGTTTCGTTCAAAACACCCTCTTTGTAACTTGCATCAACAAGCATGTCCAATTCTTCTGTAGAGTGAGCTAAAGAACTTTTTGGGTGAGGTATACGCATCAATTTTAATAATAAATTACCAAAACCATTCAACAACCAAATGAACGGGTAGAAAATTACTATAATAAAATGCATTGGTCTTGCAACAAACAAAGCTGTTGTTTCTGTATATTGTAATGCAATTGATTTTGGAACCAATTCACCAATTGCAACGTGCATAAATGTAATTAATGCAAAAGATATTGAAACAGAGAATGTGTGTATCGCAACACCTTGTGCTACGTGAGGTAAAAATCCAAATAACGGTTCAATAATATGGGCTAAAGTTGCTTCTCCAACCCAACCTAAACCGATACTTGAAATTGTTACACCCAACTGAACTGCTGCTACAAATCTATCTAAATCATCTATTTGCTCCAACGCAACATCTGCAGTCTTATTTCCATTCTTTGAAAGTTCTTCCATTTTGGTTTTACGAACTTTAACCATAGAAAATTCAGATGCAACAAAAAAAGCATTAGACAATAATAAAAATGCGATTACAAATAAATTAAAAACCGTACTGACTGTCGAATCCATATAATATTTTTTTCCTCTATATAAATTTCATTTTATAATACATGTTAAAAAAAAGCAAATTTTTATGTTAATATTTAAAAAGTGGAGGATAAATTGAGATTAGATAAGTTCTTAAAAGTATCAAGATTAATCAAAAGACGCACAGTTGCAAACGAAGTTTCTGAAACAGGGCGTGTTTTTGTTAATGGAAATCCAGCAAAACCAGCTAAACAGCTTAAAGCTGGAGATATTATTGAAATAGAATACCATAACAGAACAGTTAAAGTTAAAATCTTAATCATTCCACAAAACAATGTTAGTATACAAGAATCAAGCACATTATACGAAGTTATAGAGGAATAAAATGCACGAATTATTAGATTTTCACGCGATGATACAATATTTTCAACAATTTGGAACTTGGGGACTTGCCCTAAACTCGTTTGTAGAAAGTTTTTTCCTTGTACCTCCGCCAGATTTTTTGTTAATAATTATGGATTTAGCAAAACCTGAAAAAGCTCTATGGTACGCATTGGTTTGTTCTATCGCATCAATTCTTGGTGGTATTGTTGGTTATTTAATCGGACTTATCGGCGGAAGACCTGTTTTTAACTGGTTTTTTAGAAAAAATCCTGAACAATTTGAAAAGGTTGAAGAACTTTACAACAAATATGGTTCAATTGCAGTATTTTTCGCAGGTTTTACTCCTATTCCATACAAAGTTTTCACTATTGCAAGTGGCGTTTTGAATATGAACTTGTGTAAATTCACAGTTGCAAGCTTTTTCGGCAGAGCTGGAAGATTTTTTATTGTTAGCATAGTTTTAATGATTTTTGGTGAATGGATTAAACAATATATTGAGCTTGTAATCCTTGCAGTATCTGCAATAATCGTGGTTTTCTTTGTTATTCTTTGGTTAAAAAGCAAACATAGCTTAAAAAACAGCTCTAATATAGAGAAAAAAATCGAAGAAAATCCAGATGAAAAAGCTATTCACAACCTATAAGATTAAACTTTTTCTTTTGCAAAATCTTTCAATTTTCTATATAGTTCTATTTCTTTATCTGAAAGGTTTTCTGGAATTTCGATATTAACAGTTACAATCATATCGCCTGTTTTACCGTTTTGAGTAAGCCCTTGACCAGCAAGGCGGTATTTTTGACCAGAATTTGTTTTTGGCATAATTTTCATTAAAACATTACCATTTGCAGTTGGAACGTTGATTGTTGTCCCTAAAACAGCTTCTGGAGGAGTTATTGGAATCGTAAATAAGACGTTTAAGTCGTCATACTTAAAGTTTGAATTATTTTCTATTACAACGTTTAAGTATAAATCCCCGTTCTTTCCGCCATATAAACCTGGATTACCCTCTGATGGAATTCTTATTTTTGAATTTGGTTTTACATTTGCTGGAATTTTAACAGTAATTTTTTTATGTTGTGAAACAGTACCCAAACCATCACAAATAGGACAATTCATACCATTTGCAAATTTTCTACCATGACAATTTGTACATTCTTGAGTAGATAGAATATTTACTGTTTTAGAAACTCCATTCATAGCCTCAAGCATAGTAATAACAACGTCTGTTGTAATATTGTCACCGTTTACAGGTCTATGTGTTTCTTTTTTCTGTTTTGGTTGAGATTTAAACCCACCAATAAAATCGTTCAAAATATCTGAAAAATCTTGCGCATTTGAAGATTTTCTACTATTTTCTTTCTTTTGATTGTTTTTATTTGCTTCTTTTATAATATCTTCTTGACGTTGAGCTTGTCTATATGCTTTTTGGGCTTCTTTTTGAGCCTCTTTTTGCATAGTCTTGTCTGTTGTTGATTTATTATAGTTAAAAATTCCGCATAAAATGTCATAGCGCTTACGTTTTGTGTCATCGGAAAGCGTTTCATAAGCTTCTGAAACCTCTTTAAACTTGTCAACACTGTCACTTCCTGCAACATCAGGGTGATATTTTCGTGCAAGTTTACGATACGCTGATTTAACATCATCAGCAGTAGCGTCCGAACTTATCCCCAATATTTCATAATAATTCTTATGATGTTTTGACATATTTACATCATAACGGATTTTTCAAAAAAGGCAATTGTCCTAAGATACGTTACAAAGATATTATAATATTTTTTATAATGTTGATTTTAAAGCTAGTAAAATAAGGATTATCCCAGCAAAAATTTCCAGATACATGGTTGGAAATTTCTTTAAGAAACACCCACTCACAAATCCAAAAAGAGAGAATAAAAAAGTTGTGCAACCAATCATAATCGCAGAAACAAATATTCTTGATGAAGTTAGCGCCAAGGTTACACCTGCAGCAAGAGCGTCAATACTAGTTGCAATCGCAATCATAAACAAGCAAGATAGCGATAAACATAGTGGAACTTCTCTATCTTTTTCAAAAGCCTCTTGAATAATTTTTATACCTAAATATAAGAAAATACAGAATACAATCCATTTTCCGACAGGTTCAATTGTTTTGTAAAAAGGTTGAGTAACAAAATAGCCTATTAATGGCATAACAGCTTGTGCAACACCCGTAAAAATCGCCAAAAGCAGTGCGTTTTTTAATCTATTCTCACGCATTATTAATCCATGAGCAAAGGAAACGGCGCAAGCATCAATTGATAAGGCTATTGCTAAAAGGATTATACCAACTAAAGTCATTTTATATTAACCTCAATTTCAAATAATCTATTCCAAGGAAAACTGTAACATGTCTGAAAATCTAAATCAACAAACCTTGAAACTTTTTTTTCAAATTCGCTCATATTTGGATTTTTAGGCTCGGACAGTGTTTGACGAACATTAGCTTGATATGCCCAATCGTCAAGTAGTCTAATAGCTTGCAACTTTTTAAAGGCTTTTTCGTTATATTTTTTTGCTAAAAATTTAACTTTTGCACCGCAAATCAAACTACCAAGAGTATTTGCGCTGGTATTCCAAGCTGAATACCCATAAAAATCAGACCTCATTTTTGTATTAATAAATTTTTCAACAAATGCATTATCCGCACCGTTAGCATACCTAACGTCAGCCACCATAGCGTTTTTAGGTAACTCAAAGCTTCCACTAAAAGGCTCTGTTGGGCGTTGCATAACGATTTCACCTTGATGGTCTTTGAAATTGTTTACCACAAGTACAACATCTGCGTTTTCTTTATCTGTAACCTCGACATTTGCCAAGGATAATTGCCCTAACACGGATTTTTCTATAGAAACATCTTCGTAATTTGAAATTAAGTTTTTATATTCAGGTTCTGTAAAATCAACTGCAACACGCATTTTACCCTCTAAGGCTCTTGCAAAAAGAGTTAGTGGAATTTCATCTGCGCCCGTTTTAGTAAATCCTCCTAATTTTTCTAACGCTTGCGCCTCTTGCACGTTAAACCCATATTCTGCGCAGTCATCTTTTGAGAAAATTAATGTATCAAACAAACCCTCTTTTTGCCATTCAAGATATAATTTATTAATCTCAAAATTACGTTTACGAGTTTGCAAATAATCATCTAAAATATCATCTGGAATTAAGCGTTCTATACAACTTTCGCACCCTAATTTATGAGTTTGATATGAATAGTCAAAAATCCTCGTGCCGTACTTATTCCAATATTCTTTTTCTTCTTGATTAATATTATTATTAGAAATTCGCATTATACTTGAAAAAGCGTAGATTTTTGCATCTTTTGTTTTTAGAATTTCTTTAAAATTTTCAACTCTATTTTTTATCTGTTCAAAGGTTTCAGTACTTCTTCTTGATGGAATTAAACCGCCATACGCAACTGTATCAAGTGATATAACCATCGCATCTACTTTTGGAGTATTTTTTAACCATTTTAAAATACCACCAATATCTGCATTTCTAGTCAAATCACCTAAAAGAGCTCTATCTGGAATAAACAATTCAATACTTTCGTCTATCGCAGATATATCTTTAAACAAATTATAACAAACTGGTCTATTGTCTATCGGAATTACGCAAATTTTCATAATATTTTTATTATACTAAATAATCCGTTTAATGTGTGACTTTTTACAAAAGTTAAGTATAATATTATAGTTATGAAAAAATTTATTTTGTTTTTAATAATTTTTATATTCACGGCAAATGCAGGTTTCTGTATGATTGACGCGTCTACTGGCGAAGAAATCAAGGGTTATAAAGGCAACTTACCTGATGTTACAGAAAGATTTCAAAAGTACATTCCACAAACAGCAAAACCACAGTTTAAATCAATTGACGCATTCAATGTTTCAAAAGGATACAAACCCGTTCCTCGCGATAACCCATCATACGTAAACGTTATCCTCAAAAAAGAAAAAATTTCAGAATTTGCAAACGATATCAATAAATTAATACCAATTGTTGAAAACTTGATTGGTTCAATTGAAAACGAAGAAGACGAACAACTTTTTGCAGCTCGTGCAAACTATTTGTACGATGACGTTGAATATATGAGAAAAAAATACATCGATGCACCAGAACGGTATTATCCAGCGTATGATGCTTTGATTACTGTCGCAAATAGGGCTAAAGCAATAGTTTCTGTCAGAAACGAAGCAAAAGTATATAGTGCATATTTACCATATCAAACAGAGGGTTATATGTACACTCCGCAATATGTAAACGAACAATTGGGATATCTTTTGCAAGAACTACATGAAACCATTCTATTGATGAGAGATGTAAACTAAAAATAAAAAAGACCTTTAAAAGGTCTTTTTTTATGCAAATAAATTAAAATCTTTTTCTGCGTGTTTTGAAATAATCGACTTAACAGATTCAATTTCTTGTTGCATAGCACTGTGTTCTGTATCTAAACTTTTCATTTGATTATCTAGCACTTTTTCTTTTCTGTTAATTTTAGCCATTTGTGCGTTGTATTCTGCTTCTGCTGCCGCATCATCTGACTTGTCATATCGAGTTAAAATATCAGTTGAAGAAGATAAACTTACCTCTTTTCCATCTTTCATCAAGGTTAAATAGCCACTTAATAAACCTTGAATTAAAAATTTATTATTTTTAGTGAGCGCTTCATACAAATCATACTGTTCTTGAGTACAACCATTTTGCATAGCAGCATCATATGCATTCCAAGCCGTTGTTGCTTCTTGTACCTTTTGATTATAAGCCTTCAGATTATTACTATATTCTTGTCTAATTTGGTTTTCTTTATTTGAATCCCACTCTTTAATTTCACCAGTTTTGGCAATATTAAGAGCCTCACTATAAGTGAAAGATTTTATACCAGATGAAGTAAACGCTGTTTGAACTTTATTTTCCCATTCAGAAAGAGTATAACCTCTAGAATTTAACGTAATAGAAGTTTGTCTATTCATTTGCGATGTATCTGCTTTTTGGTTTAAAACAGTTGAAGTAGGATTTTGGAAAAATTTATCATAGTATGAGAAAGCTTTTTGAGTAAGTCTTCTCACCATTTCAGATAAATTCAAGAAATAGCCGTCATTATCACAGCCTTTTTTATAGGTTTCAGTTAAATTCCCAACCAAACCATTTCTTGCTTCATTAACAGCTTTTAAATAAGCTGTATTTGTATCACGTTCTCTATTTCTATCGTTAAAATTAATATTATTTTTTAACTCATTCAGATACGTTTCCATATAAGTTTTAAAACCTGAATCAGTATTTGTTGTAATATTTAATGCTGTAGCTATTTTTGTAATTAACTGATTACCTATATTAACAAGTGCATTCTTTGCTTGAGTATCTGGATAACCACCAACTTTACCGCCATCTTGAGCCAGTACTACTACATAATCAACTCCATTTGCAGGATTTGCGATTTCATCTAAAGATTTGTAAGACAAACTTGTATTAAAACTATTTCCACTTGTAAATGCATTTAAATTAAATGCATCAATGTTATTGTTTTTCAATAAATCATTCATTGATGTTGTAATAGTTTTAGGATATTCACCAGCTTTGCTTAATGCAGTATCTTTCCAATTTTTTGCATCAGTAAGTGCCTGACCTTTATAACCACTTAACGAAGAAAGGTCTAAAGTAGGTTTTTCACTTGCATAATTTTCTGGTCGAGGAACAGATGGTTTTTGAATTTCATCAATAACTGTACCGTTTTTAGCAAATGTACCGTCACCCGTTTTTTTAATAGAATAGCCTGCTGCAGTTAAGTTTGAATAAGTTAACTCAACTTCATTTGTACCATCTGCCATCAATAAGGTTTGATTATTTAAAGCTTTTGTATATTTTGTTGAAACTTCTTCTGAATCATTTGCCAACAAAATTTTCGCATTAGCAATCATCTGTTGTTTCAATTCAATTGAAGACAACCTTGATGTTAGAGTTAATAATCTTGCTTGTGACGCCGCTAATCCCATAATCACATGTCCTTTTGGCTACCTACTACATGATTTTACGGCACTTTTGAAAAAGTTCTTTAATTTATTTAACAAAAATTAACATACTTTTATTGGCAACAAAAAAAAAAGACCTATAAATAGGTCTTTTATCCAAATAAGTTAAAATCCTTATCAGTGTGATCTTTGATGATATTTTTAATAGACTCAACTTCTTGTTGCATAGCACTGTGTTCTGTGTCTAAGTTCTTCATTTGTTGGTCTAACATTTTTTCTTTTTTGTTAATCTTAGCCATTTGAGCATTGTATTCAGCTTCTGCTGCAGCGTCATCTGTTTTGTCGTATTGCTCAATAACGCTTGTTGCTGATGAAATTGAAACATCTTGACCGTCTTTTACTAAAGTCAAATATCCACTCAATAAACCTTGAATTAAGAATTGTGGATTTGATTTTAATTGAGTTTGCAAATCTGTCCTTGCGTTATAATCTGCTAATGCTCTATCATAATCTGTAGTAATATTACCAGAACTGTCAGGTTCGTATACTTTAACACTGCCTTTTACTATATTCATAGCATCATTCCACGTTAACATAGAATAGTTTCCAGCATTAAATTCACTCTGTGCTTTTTGTTCCCATTGAGATGGAGTTAGCCCTTTAGCGCTTGAAGAAACTGAATACGACGTAGACATATTTAAGTCAATTTTATTACTATCTGGAGCAGTACCTATAGTATAATTTTGAGCCCCATTTGTATTCAATGCAATTGCAACCAAACGTCTTGCTAATTCTGAAACATTCAAAAAATATTCATCTCTATCACTGCCACCAAGCCAGCCTGAAGAAGTTCCGTTACCAATAATACCATCGTTTGCATCGTTTGATGCACCTACAGACGCTTTTCCAGGTTGGGTGTGTTTATTTTTATCTTGATATCCGACAATACCTGATTTTAAATCCTCTAAAAAATTTTGTGCTTCTGAGTGAAATGAAGAATTATCACTTATACCTAATGCTTGAGTAATAGATGAAATCAATGCATTCGCTATAGCCTGAATATTTTGTTGCGCCATTTCGGTAGGCACGCCTTTTTCTTTGCCATCTGACGCAATTCTTATTACATTGTCATATTCTTGATTTTGAAGCAAAGCAAAAAGATTTGTACCAATTTCAGCAGAAGCTTCACCTGCAGACTTATTTAAAGCTGTTGGATTTGAGTTATATGTAGTTGTCCATTCATTGTTATTTATTGAAGGAATAGTCGCATTTGCAAAAAGCTGTTGAAGATTACCTGTTTTTGTTGATGGGTATTCGCCATATTGTTGAATAATATTTTTTAACGAATTTTCCCATTTTTTACCTTCAGGAACTTTTGCAACATCAAGAGCTTTTGGATAATTTGCAGGATTTGGTCTTTCTACATTTCCAGTAGTATAACCACCACTCATTCTTCTAACTTCATAACCAAACGATTTTAAATTGTCATATGTCATGGCCATCTCATTTGTACCGTCAGACATTTTTAATGTTTGGTTATTTAAAGCCTTTGTGTATTTATTTGACACTTCTTCTGAATCATTTGCCAACAAAATTTTTGAGTTAGCAATAGCTTGTTGTCTTAATTCAATCGAAGACAACCTTGATGTTAGTGTTAATAATCTTGCTTGTGATGCTGCTAATCCCATAATCACATGTCCTTTTGACTACCTACTACATGATTTTACGGCATAAATTCCAAGAACTTTAGCTTACTGTTACAATACTTAACATACTAATTATTGTGGCAAATATTTTGACCAGTGTTCGTCTAAATTTTTAATAAATTTATGTGCGTCCAAGACGTCATCTTTTGATATTGGCGGTAAATCCTCCAACATTCTCAACTCTGTCTTTTCTTCTTCAAAATCTTTTACTTCTAAATCTGATACGCCTAAAAATGCTATACCAAAGCTTTTGCCACAATGTACGCAATTCAAGCGTACAACAAGCATAGCATCTTCTTGACGTAACACTTCAATTGACTCCTCGCCAAAATCCGATTTACATCTTGAACAACATAAATTCTTAAACATTACATTTAATTTACTATCCATCTCACTAATAGTATAACCCAAATAGATTGTTTAAAAATAGCCCAACTGTGGAATATTATTATTAGATTTACAGGAGCCCCTATGTTTACACTCACAATTACAGTTTTCGGTTTTATTGTATACGCCGCCTGCGTAATAATTCCGAGCATCTTAGATGAATTAGTAAATTCACATTAGTGTATTTGTGCTAAAATTCTTATATGGATGAATTTCAACACTATACAGTAATGAAAAATGAAGCCGTGGACGCATTAAATTGCAGAGATGGTTTGATTTATGTTGACGCAACGCTTGGTGGCGGTGGTCATAGTGAGCTTATTTTACAACGCATTCAGCCAAATGGAAGATTGATTTCTTTTGACATTGATGACGATGCGATTAATTTTGCAAAAAACAAGCTAAAAGATTACAAAAACTTAACAATTGTAAAAGACTCTTATACAAATATTAAGAAAGTTTTACAAGATTTAAAAATTGACAAGATAACAGGCGGAATCCTTTTTGATTTGGGCGCTTCGTACCATCAACTAACTAAACAAGAACGAGGTTTTTCTTTTTCAAAAGATGCACCTTTAGACATGAGATTTAACAAAGACGCTAATTTCAGCGCTTATGATGTCGTGAACACCTATAGTGAAGCGGATTTAGTACGAATTTTTAGTGAATACGGAGAAGAACATTTTTCCAAACGTATTGCACATGCCATTGTGGCGAAAAGGCATGCCAAATCTATTAAAACGACATGCGAACTTGCTCAAATTATCAAAGATTCAGTACCTTCTCAAAAAAGCCGTATACACCCTGCTACTAGGGTTTTTCAGGCTATTAGAATTGAAGTAAATAACGAACTTAAAAATATTAAAAATACATTGAATGATGTGTTGGATTTATTAGATTATGGTGCTATAATAAGTGTCATAAGTTTTCATTCACTTGAAGACAGAATAGTAAAAGAGCAATTCAAGTACCATTCAGCAAAGTGCCATTGCCCCAAAGAGCAGTTAATTTGCACTTGTGAGCCTCCAGTTCTTGAATTGGTAAACAAAAAACCACTGTGTGCAAGTGAAAAAGAACTAAAAGAAAACCCGCCTTCTCGAAGTGCAAAACTTAGAGTTGCAAAGTTCATTAAAAAATAAATGAAGCGGGAAATGTGTATTTATAATCTAAGGGTAGGAAATAAAAGTTGCAACAAGAATTGCTACATTTGACATATAACGAGTTTAATGAACTTGAAAGCTATGAGTTTGAACTTCCTCAAGATACGGTTATCGAAGGTATTTTTGAACCAGAGGACGACGAAAAACAAATGGCTATTAGAAAATTAAATTTTACTTTATGCATTATTTTAGCAGTTTTTATTGCTGTAACTACAGTAAGTTATTATTTTGCAACTGCTAACGAAATGACTTTAAATAATTTAAGCAGAGAAACAACTGTTTTCAACGATGAAAACACTGAATTGGAAAACCAATTAGACAGATTGAAATCGTTCAACAACGTTGACAAATCTATGCAAAAAAATAATTTATTGTCTAAAGCAAAACAAGTTATAGAAGTTGAGGAAGTTGCTTCTGCAAGCACTACAAAGAAACCTTTAAACAACCAAAAAGTATTTAGCTGGGCTATCGGTTATTAATAACCGTAAAAATTCCTTAACAATAGCACATTTCACAATCCTTATGATAAAATTATTATAAGGTAATTATGGTCGAAAAAATCAAATCAAAAAAAGAAGAACAAATTAGAAGTTTTGACAAAAGCTTAGTTTGCTGGCAAGTATTATTTGCGTTATTTGCAATAGGTTTAATCATTCACCTTTTCTTACTTCAAGTTATTGACTTGAAAAATTTAAGATTAAAAGCAAAAAAACAAAGAAGCGCTCAATCTTTTGTACTTAGAGGAGATATTTATGACAGAAACGGCATAAAGCTTGCCTCAGACAAGGTTTTATTCGACGTATACGCAAGAACTCCAGACTACGAACACACTCCAGAAGAACTTGCAAATATGTTAGCCCCTATTTTGAAAATTTCAAAATACCAATTGGTTCAAAAACTTCGCGGAAACGACATTATGATTTCCTTGAAAAAAGGTATCGACCGCCAAACAAGAGATGAAATCGCAAAATTACACTTACGAGAAATTCCTCTTGATAAGAAAAGTATTCGTGTATACCCTCAAGGAGCTTTAGCGGCTCATGTTTTGGGTTATTACAATTTTGACGCAGATATTTCAGCTGGGGTTGAATCAACAGCAAAAGATAAACTTGAACTTGTTGAAGAAAAAGTTCAAATCGAAAAAACACCAAAGGGTGATATTATTTACGATTTTGGCACAGACCCACTTGCCACAACAAAACCTATGAAAGGTAAAGATGTAACTCTTACTATTGATACGGCAATTCAACACGTTTGTGAGCAAGAATTATACAAAATGGTAAACAAAACCAAGGCGCTAAGAGGTACAGTAATTGTTACAAACCCTCGTACTGGCGAGATTTTGGCATATGCAGTTTATCCATATTACGACCCAAATAATTTTAAGAAAGCAACATATAACCAAATTAAAAACTGGCCTTTAACAGATGTATTCCCTCCTGGGTCTACATTTAAGGTGCTTACTGTAGCATCAGCGATGGAACTTGGTAAAATTAATGAAAATTCAAGAATTAACGATACAGGTAAAATCAAAGTCGGCTGGTGGGATATTGAAAACTACGACTACAAAAAACGTCCAAACCCTGGAATGATTTCATTAGAGTATCTATTTGAACACTCTAGTAACGTTGGTTCTGTAAGAGTTGCACAGTTAATGACATCTAAAGAATTTTATGACATTTTGAAAAAATTCGGAATAGGTTCAAAAACAGAAATAGACCTACCTGGTGAATCTAGAGGGCTTATGAAACCAGCAAATAAGTGGGATTCTTCAGACCACGCATCTATGGGGTACGGATATGGGGCATCTGTTACCGCAATTCAAATGATTACAGCCGTATCAGCCTTAGCGAATAACGGAGTAATTATTACTCCTCACGTAATCAAATACACACAAGAAGAAGCCTCAAATAAAATTCATTATAGACAAGTACTAAAACCTGAAACTGCAAAATCTGTAACAAAGATTTTGACAGAAAGTATTAATAACGGTAAATCTCAAATTAAAATGGATAAATACAATATCGCAGCAAAAACAGGTACTTCTAAAAAGCCAAAAGAAGACGGAAGCGGATATACAAACAAGTATTACACATCAATCGTTGGCTACTTGCCGTCATCTGACCCACAAGTTTTAATCTATGTTATGGTTGACTCTGCGCAAGGTGGTAACGTTTGGGGTAGTACAGTTGCTGCACCTGTATTTAAAGAAATTTCTTCTCAGGTAGCAAGAATTCTAAACTTGAAACCTGATAAAAACGTAACGTCAAGCACTAATGTAACAGTAGGAGCAGAATAGACATGGAACTCGACAAATTAATAGAAAACTTAGATTGTGAAAAATATAATTATGCAAACGTAGAAATAACTGGTTTGTCATACAATTCAAAAACAACAGATTCAGGAAATATTTTTATTTGCTTGGTTGGGGAAAATACTGACGGACATAATTATGTTAAATCAGCAGAAAAAAACGGTGCTGTAGCACTTGTTGTTGAACATAAAGTTGACTCAAACTTACCACAAATAATCGTTAAATCAACAAGAAAACAAATTGCAGATATTGCAGATGCATTTTACGGTTCACCATCAAAAAGTATTAATTTAATTGGTGTTACAGGTACAAACGGAAAAACCACTGTAACGCATTTAATTCAAAAAATCTTTGAAAAAAATAACAAAAGATGTGCGCTTATTGGTACTTTGGGCTACAAACTAAACTCAAATGATTTTTATAGAGAAGCAAAACACACAACACCGCAAGCTCCAGAACTTCAACGTTTGCTACATCAAATTAAATTTGAAAATCATATTGATAATGTTGCGATGGAAGTTAGCTCTCACTCACTAGAACAACGACGAGTTGGCAACTGTGATTTCAAAGGTGCAGTTTTAACTAATCTAACTCAAGACCACCTAGATTATCACATTACAATGGAAAATTATTTCAAAGCAAAAGCAATTCTTTTTGAAAACCTTAAAGAGGGGCATTTTGCAGTAATTAACGCAGATGATGAATATGCTCAAAAATTTCTTGAAGTTATACCAAAAGGTGTAAAAATCTTAACTTACGGTATAAAAAAAGATGCTGATATTATGGCAAAAGATATTGATTTTACAACAGAGGGCGCAAGATTTACCTTAAAAACATCAACAGAAGAAACTGCAGTATCACTACATATGAATGGTATGTTTAGTATTTATAACGTTTTGGCTGCGGTTACAACAGCAACAACACAAGGCATTAATGCAGTTGACGCAGTGAAATCATTAGAAGATGTAAAAGGGGTTGCTGGAAGATTTGAAATTGTACACAAAAAACCAATGGTAATCGTTGATTACGCTCACACTCCAGACGGCTTAGAAAATGTTTTGAAAGCCTCACGTGAAATCACTCCAGACGGTGGAAAACTTATTTGCTTGTTCGGCTGTGGTGGAGATAGAGATGCGACAAAACGTCCTAAAATGGGGGCAATTGCAGAAAAACTTGCAGATAAAGTTATCGTAACAAGTGACAATCCTAGAAGCGAGGACCCCGAACAAATCATTTCAGATATTATGACTGGCTTCCAATCTGTTGATACGGATAGAGTTATTGTTGAAATAGACAGAGCAAAAGCAATTGCACTAACAAAAACTTTAGCTGGCGAAAAAGATGTAATCCTTATTGCAGGAAAAGGTCACGAAGACTATCAAATCCTAAAGGATAAAACTATTCACTTTGATGATAGAGAAGAAGCTAAAAAGGTTTTTGGATAAATGTTTAATCAAAACGTAAAAAAAAGTAAGTTGATTATTGAGCAACATTTTCATGGTGCTTATGGAGTTGATTTTGCTTGTTGCGATACAAAAGACGTTTTAGAATTATCAAAAACTCTTTTATACCACGGAATTGGAGGATTTTTTCCTACACTTGCAACAGATACCGTTGAAAACATTAAACGACAAATTGAAGTTTTCAAAAAAGCAAGCAAAAAACAAACTTCTCAAATGGCAAAAATTCTAGGAGTTCACTTAGAGGGAATTTTTCTTAACCCAGAAAAAAAAGGTATTCACGATGAAAGTCTATTCCTAAAACCAACTATTGAGAACTTTAAATTGATAGAAGATGATTTTATCAAAATAGTTACTTTAGCACCAGAACTAGATGAAAATTTTGAATTAATAAATTATTTAAAAGAAAAAGGTGTAAAAGTTCAAGCAGGGCATTGTGTTGGCGGAGATTTAAGCACTTGTAACGGTGTAACTCATCTATTCAACGCTATGAGCCCAATTACGCACCGAGGACATTCTACAGCCCTTTCTGGACTCATTAACGATGATATTTACACTGAAATTATCGCAGACGGAATTCATTTTAACGACGACACTTTAGAATTAATTTTGAAATCAAAACCTTTTGATAAAATTATTCTAATTAGTGACTGCTTACCTATTACAAACAGTGATAAAAAGGAAATGCAGTTTTGCAACAAAACAATTTATTACGATGGTCAAAAGGCAACCGACAAGAACGGAACTATTGCAGGAAGCACAAACCTAGTAGATAATATTATAAAAAGACTATTGAAAAAAAATATTGACGCGCTTAAATTAATAGAAAACACTCACACATACCACAACATAGAACTTGATGGACAAATTTTATGGAATGAAAGCAACGAAATAATTTCTGTAGAAAAAGAAGGTCACGTTCTATATCGAAAAGATTATTTGTTATAAAGGCTAACAAAATGAACAACTATCCAAGAAAAATTGAAAGCGCAGAAAATCCAAATGTTAAAATTAGAGCAAATGCTCCTCGTAAAAATTATTATGTTATATTTTTTAGTATTTTAATTGTTTCTTTCATTATTATTTTTTGGTTATGCAATTACACTAAGCTAAAAGAAATGTTTCAAATAATAGCTCTTTCAGCTCTTTCTATTGCATTGGCTGAATATTTTACAAGAAAATTTCTTAAACTTTGAAATTTATATAAAAAAAGAGGCGCAGAGCAAAGCTCCGCGCCTCTTTTTATCATTTTATTTATCCAATTTTTTCATAGTAGGGAACGCAATTACGTCACGAATTGTTTGAGAGTCAGTTAATAACATAACTAAACGGTCAATACCCATACCCATACCGCCTGTTGGTGGCATACCGTATTCTAAAGCTTCAATGAAGTCTTCATCAATTTCCATAGCTTCTTCGTCACCGTTTGCTTTTGCCAAAGCTTGATCTTCAAATCTTGTTCTTTGATCAATTGGGTCAGTCAATTCAGAGAACGCGTTGCAGATTTCCCAACCGTTAACACGTGTTTCAAAACGTTCTGTCAAACGTTTGTTATCTCTATGAACTTTTGCCAATGGAGAAATATCTCTTGGATAATCAATAATGTGAGTTGGTTGGATTAAAGATGGTTCAATTTTTTCTTCGAAAACTTTTTCAATTACCTTGCCCCAAGTATCTGTATCTTCAACTTCAACGTGAATTGATTTTGCCAAATTTCTAGCTTCTTCATCAGAGAAACATTCATTAAAATCAATACCTGTGGCGTCTTTAACTGAACCTAACATTGTTTTTCTATCCCAAGGTGGAGTTAAGTCAATTTCGTTTTCGCCATATTTAATTTTTGTTGTACCTAGAACTTCTTGTGCAACGAAAGCAACCATATTTTCAGTTAAAGTCATCATATCGTTGTAATCCGCGTAAGCTTGATATAACTCAATCATAGTAAATTCTGGGTTGTGTCTTGTGTCGATGCCTTCGTTTCTAAAACATTTTCCGATTTCAAACACTTTTTCAGAAACACCACCAACAATTAAACGTTTTAGATATAATTCAAGAGCAATTCTTAAAGTCATATCCATATCCAAAGCGTTGTGGTGAGTGAAGAAAGGTCTAGCAGAAGCACCAGACGCAACAGTTTGTAAAATTGGTGTTTCAACTTCCAAAAATCCTTGTTTACCTAAAAATTCTCTGATTTTAGAAATAATTTTACTTCTTTTTCTGAAAGTATCTCTTGTTTCTTCATTAACGATTAAATCTACATAACGTTGTCTGTATTTTGTTTCAACGTCAGTTAAACCGTGGAATTTTTCTGGTAATGGAAGTAATGATTTACATAAAACTGTATATTCAGTACATTTTAAAGAAAGTTCACCTCTAGGAGTTCTTCTTATTGTACCTTTAATACCTATAATATCGCCAACGTCAACAAGTTTTAGCATTTTAAATTTTTCATCACCAAGATTTTGTTTGTGTGAGAAAATTTGAATTTTTCCAGTTTCGTCCATCAAATCCATAAACATGCCAGTATTTCTCATCGCCATAACACGACCAGCTACTGCATATTCATCTTCTGTTTCTTCACCTGCTGGAAGATCTTTGTATTTTTCTTGCAATTCAGAAGCTGTTGCTGTTTTGTCGTATTTGTAAGGATAAGGATTAATACCTTTGTCCGCAAAATCAGCAAGTTTTTGAACTCTAGCTTGTCTGATATTTTCTTTTGGAGAAATTGATTCTTTGTTTTCTTTGTTTTCCATTCTAACTTCCTTTTATTCTTTCATTTTTAATTAAAATATTTTTACTAAAATGGCTTAGCCATTGGAATAGGAGCCAACTTTGGTTCTGGTTCTGATTGAGGAACTTCAATTTTAACAGGTTTTACTTCAACTTTAGGTGCAACAACGTTGTTAACCTCGTTTTTCACCTTTGAGCCAGAATTTTGAGGTCGCCATAAAGGAGCCTTTGTAGGTTGTTCTATTTCATCACTAATTGCAGATTGAACTTCATTTCTTGCGCTGTCTTCTTCGTTTGAAGCTTCTTCCTTGTCAAAAGTTTTTTGTGCAGCTTCTGGAGAAATAAGAACTGGACTACCTTTCATTCTGAACGATTTCAAGTTAATTGCAGGATAATCGAAATCCTTTGCACCATAAGGAGCTGTCGCAACTCTCATAACATCTTTCCAAATAAGAGCTGGAACAGTACCACCTGTTAAGTTACCCATTTTAGAGTTATCATCGTTACCAACCCAAACACCTGTTACAACATCTGGAGTGTAACCAAAGAATGTTGCGTCCTTTGAATCATCTGTTGTACCAGTTTTTACAGCTGCAGGTTTCCCGATGTTAGCAGCAACCCCAGTACCACTTTGGATAACTGTTTTCATCATAGCTGTCATTGTCGCTGCTGTTTCTATTGCCATAACCTTTGTTGATTTAGCTTTTGGAGCTGTATAAATAACCTTACCGCGAGAAGTTTCAATACTTTCAACAGCATAAGGTTCTACTTTATAGCCACCGTTTGAAAATACGCCATAAGCTCTTGTCATTTCAAATAGTTTTACCCCATTTGAACCTAAAGCGATTGTATAGTCATATTCTAGCGGAGTTGAAATGCCCATTACACGAACTAATTGGATAACTGGACGAATACCAACATATTCAATTAATCTAGCTGCACATACGTTTGATGATACCATCAAAGCAGTATATAGAGGAATTTCTCCTCTGTATTTGTTACCGTAGTTCCTTGGAGCCCAATTACCGATTTTTACAGGCATATCCTGAATCATGTCATTTGGACTTAAACCTTTTTCAATAGCTGCTGCATAAACAAAAGGTTTGAATGATGATCCTGGCGGTCTGATAGCTTGTGTTACACGGTCATATTGTGATTTTGTGTAGTCTTTACCGCCTGCATAAGCTAAAATCTTACCGTTTGTTGTATTAAATGAGAATACTGCGGCTTGTTGTTTGTCGCCTGTTAAACCCCAGCCGTTCATATTCCTAATAATTGCTTCGTTTGTTGCAACTTGAGTTTTATAATCAAGCGTAGTTACAATTTTGTAACCACCTTGAGAAATATCCGTTTCGTCAAAGCCTAATTTTTCTAACTCACTCATCACGTAATCACAGAAGTAAGGAGCTTTATTAAATGTGTATAATTGAGGCATTGAACTCAAAACAATTTTTTCATTTTTAGCAGATTTGTATTGTTCTTTTGTAATATAACGCATTTTATACATACGTTTTAGAACTTGGTTTCTACGTTGTTGAGCTTTTTTAATATCATTGAATGGTGAGTAAACTGACGGAGCTTGTGGCAAACCAGCAATAAGTGCAATTTCAGCTAGTGATAACTCGTTTATATGCTTGTTGAAATAGATTTGCGCAGCGCCCTCAACACCGTATGCGCCAGAGCCTAAATAAACATTATTCAAATACATTTCAAGAATTTTATCTTTAGAAATTGTTTTTTCAATTCTCGCTGCAATAATAAATTCTTTTATCTTACGGTTAAAAGTTTTTTCATTAGACAAGAACAAAATTCTTGATAATTGTTGTGTAATAGTACTTGCACCTTGAACCACGTGACCAGCCATAATATTCGCCACAATTGAACGTGCCAAACCTAATAGGTCATAACCGTCGTGATGATAAAAGTTTTTATCTTCTGTTGCAATAATAGCTTGAATTAAGCTATCTGGAATTTCTTCTAACTCAACTTTTTTAAATGTGTAAGCAGTAAAAGTTTTAATAATTTCACCATCAGAAGAATAGAATTTTGTAATAATATTTGGTTTAAATTCTTCCAAATTGTTAATTGGAGGTAATGTGCTCAAATACAACTTGAATGACACAACACCTGCAAAAAGAACTGCGATGCCAATGCTTATACAATAAGCGATTGTTGAGCGTAATTTTTGATTTTTTGCTTTCTTAATTTGTTTAGGAACTATAAAATTATACATTTTTACCTTGCCTTAAATAAATATTTATCTATAATATAATTATTGTATAAAAAATAAAATTGTAAACACATGTTAGACTTTATTGTATCAATTATCAATGAAATTCGTTCGTATTTTGTACCAGAAAGATTAACTTACGAAATCACTGGGGAGTGTAAAAAGTGCGGAAAATGCTGTAATTATATGTACAGTATCGATGAATACACTGAACAAGAGTTTAAATTTATGCAAATTCTTTTTCCAGCATATAAAAGGTTTTATATTAAAGGCAAAGACAAAGACGGTAGATTAATTTTTGCCTGTAAATACGTATCAGAAGAAGGATTGTGTACTGTTTACGAAAAAAGATTACCAATGTGTAGAAAATATCCAGCAAAACGTATAAAATTTTATGCAAAATTACCAGAGGGTTGCGGATACAAGGTTAATAAAAAAGATTTTAAAGATTATTTGAAATAATTTGCATAATACATAAAAATAACTTATAATTTTATAAACGATTATTAAAAGATAGGTGGAACGTGAAAATTACAAAATACATATTAGCTTTCGGATTGATTTTATTAGGATTAAATTTTTCTAAAGCATCTACAGCGGAACCCATTTTGAATGTAATTTTACCATCAAGTAGTTTTTACGATGTTTCAGATAACTACTGGGCTTATACAGAAATCAAAGAACTTTATAGACGAGGTGTTATTGCTGGATATCCAGATAACAAATTTAGACCAGAAGCTCCTATCTCAAGAGAAGAATTTACAACAATTGCAGTAAAAGCATTAAAACTAAATGATGCAGAAGTTTTAGACCCACTAGAATTTGATGATTTCTTTGTTGGAGATTGGGCTTGGGATAACGTTCAAAACGCATATTATTTCGGACTTTTAACTCCACCAAGAGCAACAAAGGACGGTTATTATTTCTTTAATCCGCAAGATAATATCATCAGAGCTCACGCGATTACAATTGCCGTAAACGCGCTAAAAACTCAACCATTGACAACAAAAAAAGCAAAAGCAACTCTAGAATACGCATACGATGATTTTTATAAAATTCCAAACTGGTTCCTTGTTCCAGCAGCAAAGGCTCAAATATTTGATATGCTTGTCATTGATCCAAGAAAGCCAAAATTAATAAATTATGACAAACCAATCACTCGTGCAGAAACAGCCGTGCTGATTTATAACATGATGGAAGAAGCAAAAACTAATCCAAACGACAAAATTAAAAAAGCTATGACTAAAAAAGTTACAGCAAACGGACATATCTTAGTTGACGCTTACCTTGAAGATGAAACTATCGCGGTTATTCCAAAAGGAACTATTTTACCACTTGTTATCACTGGAAAGCTATCTTCACAAAAAGCAGTTGAGGGAGAAAAGTACACAGCTCTTGTGCCAAAGAATTTTATTCACGGAAACAAATATTTGTTACTTCCTAGCGGAACAAAATTTTATGGACACGTTAAAAACACTAAAAAAGGATTATTTTTATTCAGAAACGGCGTACTAACTATTGAAAACGACCAAATTGAAGTTTTCAAACAACCTGCTATGCGAGTTGAGGGTATTGCTGATATCAAAACAGAAAAAAGTAACTCAAGATACAGAAAAATATTCAAAGGCGAAAAACTTTCTGTCGATAGAGGTCAATTTATAAATCTTAAATTATTGCAAGATATAAGAATTGACGTAACAACAGGCAAATTAATAAGAACTCCCGAATTATAAAATATCCTCTAAATAAATGATGCCCATTTACAGTATTAGATTTATGCTATATACGGGTATTAATATACACCCAAAGGGACTTTTAGGGGAATGACAGACGCATTAAATTCTACAACAAAAGAATTATTCAGCCAGTATGAATGGTTTAATCAGGCATTCAATATGCCTGTACAATCAGCATCTGACGATTTTTTGGCTGGCGGAATTGAATTTAAACTTGCATCTGTTAGCAAAAATATGAACGCACTATTCCAAGAGGATAGCTATTTTGTAACCAAAATCAAAGTAGATAGTTTTAACGAAGTTTATATTCGTTGTTCAGATAAAGCCGTAAGAACGATTTTGGAAAGAAGCTTAGGACCTAGCAAAAGACCTTTTGATATCAATAAAATCACAGAATTAGAAGCAAAAATTGTTACAGCATTCAATGATAACTTGTACAATTTTGTAAGTTCAAATTTCACACCAAGTTCTCAGCCCTTGAAGAAGTTTGACGTTACTCACTTAACATTTTTGATAAAAGACCACGAAACAAATTTTGGTGGCAAAATCATATTTAGTTTTCCAAGTCAACTTGTAAACGCACAAAATATTATTTCACAAGAAGAAAAATTCTCTTATGACTTTTTCAAAAACAGCCTTGTGGAAGTAAATATAAGAATTGGCACAACAGAATTTACTGTTAAAGATCTTAAGAGTCTTGAACCAGAAGACATCATCGTCTTAGAAAACAGTAATATTCAAACAATGCATTTAATGTACAAGGGTTACGAAAGAGATTTCAGAATAACCCCAAATCCAGGATTAATCATTTCAGTAGATAATAGTGAAGGAGAAGATATGGCTACAAATATGCCTCCAGAAAATCTTTGGGATAGCATTCAAGTAGAAATGGGTGCAGAATTTGACAAAGTTAAAATTTCATTGGGCGAACTTAAAAATATCGAACAAGGACTTGTTGTAGATATAGGTTCAGTTTACCAAAACAATATAACTTTAAAAGTAGAAGAAAAAACAATTGCAACAGGTGAATTGGTTATTGTAAACGATAGATATGGCGTAAAAATAAATCACATCTTTGCAGAACCAAAACCACAAGTTCAAGAAGAAGTTCACGAGTTGCCTCAAGAACAAATGCCAATGGGTGATGAGCCATTACCTGAACAACCACAAGAAATTGGTGAAGAAATGCCAATGGAATATGAATCAATGCCACAAGAGGGTGTTCAAGGTGACGAAGACTTTGATTACAGCGATTTTGAACTTGAAGACGAAGATATTTAAAGGCATTAATAGTGCAAGTCCTTCGATTTGCACTAGTTTTAAAATTTAGTAAAAAGGATTAAAAATGGGACATTACTTAGTAAATTTTGCAATATACACAATGGCGATGATAGGTTTAATCTGCTTTGCGCTTGTTGTGTACAAAAAGTTCTCACTTGGAACAATAACTGCAAAACGTAAAGGAATTTTAAAAATAGAAGATGCACTTGGACTTTCACCAAGAAAAACATTATATATTATTAAAGCAGGTGAAGAAAGATTTTTAATCTCTGCAGATATCGACAGAACAGCTTTAATTTCAAAATTAAATATTAAAGATACAGCAACAACAACTCTTGACGAAATAGATAAAATAAATCTAACAACTCAAGGCGTAGAATACTAAGAATAAGAAGGAAGAATATGACAGACGTTTTTAAAGACATAAATCCAGTTATACAAATGCTTTTGGTAATGTCAATGTTTTCGATTTTACCATTTGTATTTGCGTGTATGACAAGTTTTTTGAGATTTATCATTGTATTTTCAATGCTTAAAACAGCGATGGGTACTCAAAGTGTACCGCCATCAATAGTAATCATCGGACTATCAATGATTTTGACGTTTTACACAATGGGACCTGTATTTCAACAATGTTATGAACAAGGTCAAGCACCTTATAAAGAAACAAAAAACCTTATTGTTGCAATAGAAGCTGGCTCTAAACCTTTAAAAGAATTTATGCTTAAACAAACTAGAGAAACCGATTTGGCATTCTTCATTGAACTTTCAGGAAACGATAGACCAGAAAGTCCAGATGAAATCACCATTTGGCAAGTTGCTCCAGCTTATATCATAAGTGAATTAAAAACAGCATTTGAAATTGGTTTCATCGTATTCGTACCATTTATCGTACTTGACTTGGTTGTAGCAAACATTCTGTTAGCACTAGGTATGTTCATGTTATCACCTACAATCATTTCACTTCCGTTCAAATTGCTTGTATTTATTGCAGTTGACGGTTGGGCACTGATTGTACAAGGTCTAGTACAAAGTTATAACTAAAAAGCTATAAGACTATAAGAGTTAAGACGATAAGTCTACCTATATTCAAAAATCAATTTAATTATAGTTGACTTATCCACTTAAAGGCTTATTAACTACAAAAAGAGGTAAAAACTATGGAAATGTTAATGGAATATATGGCAAGAGGATTTGTCGTAATGCTTTCAATATCAATGCCTTGCGTATTGGTTGCAGCAGGCATCGGTTTGGTAGTTGGTATTTTGCAAGCCGTTACCCAAGTTCAAGAACAAACAATTGCAGCTGCACCAAAAATTCTTGCTGTATTTTTAGTAATTATCATTGGCGGTGTTGGATTTGTGAGAATTTTAACAAACTTATTTAGCGACGGAATGGCTATGGCATTCAATGTTGTACCAAAAAATGATAGTTACGTTTTACCACCAGATTATTACAAATACACTCGACCATTTGCAAAAGAAATGCAAGATAATTTCAAAACTCCAGACAAAGAATCTTTTAAAAGAATGACTAATGGAAAACCAAGTAGCCTTGGCAAATCAGCAAGAGAACGTCAAAGATATGACAGAGCTAGTGGTCAAATGGAACCTAAAACAGATTTCATGGAAACACAAAAAATAATGCAAAATTACAACAACGGCAGGTAAAAAGTAACAAATGGAAACTTTTATCTTACAACTTAACTCACTTATTCCAGGGTTCATTGAAAATATGAGCGGTGGATTAGTGGTTTTTGCCAGAATGATGGGATTTGTAAGATTTGCACCTGTTTTAAACAGAAAAGAAATTCCATCTCTCGTAAAAATAGGACTTGCTTTTCTTTTAACAATCATATTTGTACTACTTTTACACCCAAAAAGTATTCCTGCCAACGGTGACATTTTGCTTGCGATAATCCTTAACGTCGCAGTAGGCGCTATGATTGGCTATATGGCGCAACTAATCCTTGCCGCAATTGAAGCTGGCGGAGATATGATTAATATGCAAATGGGTTTATCTTCGGCTATGGTACTTGATCCAACAACTTCTAGCCAAGTATCATTACTTGGTAAATTCTTTGGCATTTTTGGTATTGTATTATTTTTGAAAATAGGTGGTGCATACTGGCTATTTCAAGCATTTGCAAAAAGTTTTGAAATATTTCCAATTTATGCGACTTCAATTCCTCTTGATAGAATTGTAAATATGGATTACTTGATTAGTATGTCATCAAACGTATTATACATGGGTCTACAAATAGCTTCTCCTGTACTTTTGGCAACATTAGGACAAGACATTATTCTTGGTGTAATTTCAAAAACAGCACCTCAAGTTAACGTATTCCAATTATCATTCCTTTTCAAACCAGTTTTTGGCGCAGCTATCTTAATTTGGATTTTGCCAATGCTTGTAAACGTTATTAACGACTACTTTATGACGTTTTCTCACATACTTTAAAAAAATATTAAAGTTTTTTAATGAATACAAAAACTTTTGGTTATTTTTTTGTGTTTGAAGTACAATAAAAAAGTACTTAAATGTAAGTAAACACTACACTTGTAGCACTTTCAAAAAGAGAATTACGACATTTAATTAGTAGGCTGGATAATAACTATAAGGAGGTTTATTTATGCCAGGAAAAACAATAACAGTTGATGGTAACTACGCTGCAGCGCATATTGCGTATGCATTAAGCGAAGTATCAGCAATTTACCCAATTACTCCTTCATCTACAATGGGTGAATGGGTTGATGAATGGGCATCACAACACAAAAAGAACATTTGGGGTAAAGAAGTTCGTGTTGCAGAAATGCAATCTGAAGCAGGCGCAGCAGGTGCCGTTCACGGTTCATTAGCAGCAGGTGCTTTAACTTCAACTTACACTGCATCACAAGGTTTATTATTAATGATTCCTGTAATGCACAAAGTAGCAGGGGAAATGATTCCTCACGTAATACACGTTTCAGCTCGTGCATTAGCTGCTCAATCACTAGCAATTTTCGGTGATCATACAGACGTTATGGGTTGCAGAAACACTGGTTACGCTATGCTTGCTGCAAACAGTGTTCAAGAAGAAATGGATATGGCTTTAGTAGCTCACTTATCTACTTACAAAGCAAAAGTTCCATTCTTACAATTCTTTGATGGTTTCAGAACTTCTCACGAAATTCACAAAATTGAAGAAATTTCTTACGAAGATATCGCTTCATTAGTAGAACCACAATACATTGAAGAATTCAGACAAAGAGCTTTAAGACCTGAAGCTCCAGTTTGTAAAGTTGGTGCACAAAACACTGACGTATACTTCCAAGGTCGTGAAACAGTTAACAAATACTATGACGCAGTTCCTGACATTGTTCAAGAATACATGGACAAAGTTGCAAAAGTTACTGGCCGTCAATACCACCCATTCGATTACGTTGGTGCTCCAGATGCAACTGATGTTATCGTAGCTATTGGTTCTGGTTGCGAAACAATCGAAGAAACAATCGATTACTTAAACGCAACAAGAGGAACTAAATACGGTTTAGTTAAAGTTAGATTATACAGACCATTCGACGTTAAGAGATTCAACGAAGCTCTACCTAAATCAGTTAAGAGAATTGCTGTTTTAGACAGAACAAAAGAACCTGGTTCAATCGGCGAACCTTTATACTTAGATGTAGTTGCTTCATTAGAAAACAAAGACATCAGAGTTATCGGTGGTCGTTACGGTTTATCTTCTAAAGAATTCACACCATCTATGGTTTACGCTATCTACAAACACTTAGAAGCTAACGGCTTCCACGGTTTCACAGTAGGTATCGAAGATGACGTAACAAACAAATCATTAAAAGTTGAAGAACACATCGTTACAGAACCAGAAGGAACTACAAACTGTATGTTCTGGGGCTTAGGCTCAGACGGTACTGTTGGTGCTAACAAAAACTCAATTAAAATCATCGGTCAATACACAGACAAAGATGCTCAAGCATACTTTGCTTATGACTCTAAAAAATCATTTGGTGTTACAGTATCTCACTTGAGATTTGGTGACAAACCAATCAAATCAACATACTTAATCACTGCTCCTGACTTTGTATCATGCTCAGCTCACGCATACATTGGCAGATATGATATCTTAAAAGGTATCAAAGAGGGTGGTACATTCTTGTTAAACTCTCCATACTCTAAAGATGAAGCATTTGCTCACTTAACAAGAGATATGCAAGAAACAATCATCAACAAGAAAATCAAATTCTACAACGTAGACGCTGAAAAATTAATCAAGGAACAACCTGGTTTAAGAGGTAAAGGTGCTAACACAGTAATGATGGTAGCTTACTTCAAAGTTTCTGGTATCATTCCATTTGAACAAGCTCTTGAAGGTATGAAAGAAATGACTAAGAAAACTTTCAAGAAAAAAGGCGACGATGTTGTAAATATGAACTTAGCTTTAATCGACGCAGCTGTTAACGCTTGTGAAGAAGTAACAATTCCTGCTTCTCTTGACGGTGTTGCTCACGCTGAAGACGTTAAATTAATTCCAGATAACGCTGATGAATTTGCTAAGAAAATCATTGAACCATCAATGCGACAAAAAGGTGACGATATCCCTGTTTCAGCTATGTCTAACGACGGCGTAATTCCAACAGGCACAGCTTGCTTAGAAAAACGTGGTATCGCTCCAAGAGTTCCTCACTGGAACAGTGAAGCTTGTTTACAATGCGGTATCTGTGCTTCTGCATGTCCACACGCTGCAATTAGAACTAAATTAATTGAAGCTAAGGATATGGAAGGTGCTCCAGCATCATTCAACGCAGTTGACGCAAAACCAAATGCAAACGGCGAAAAATTCAAAGTACAAGTTTACTGCAAAGATTGTACAGGTTGCGGTGTTTGCTTAGACCAATGTCCAGTAAACCAAAGAAAACCAGAAGCTCCAGCTTTATCTTGGTCATCAATTGAAGTTGAAGACGCTAATGGTGAAGAAGAAAACGAAAAATTCTTCGACGCAACTCCTGATAACGTAATGGGTAAAAACACAACAAAAACTGTTAAAGGTGCTATGTTGAGAAAACCATTATTCGAATTCTCAGGTGCTTGTGCAGGTTGTGGTGAAACTCCATACGTTAAATTAGTTTCACAATTATTCGGTGAAAACACTATCGTTGCTAACGCAACTGGTTGTTCTTCAATCTACTCTGGTACATTCCCAACAATTCCTTATACAAAAGGAAAAGATGGCAGAGGTCCAGCTTGGGCTAACTCATTATTCGAAGACAATGCTGAATTCGGTTTCGGTATGAGATTAGCAGTAGATGCTAACAGAAGCACTTTGAAAACTTACGTTGAAAAAGTTCTTGAAAAAGAAGACGCTCCTGCAGACTTAAAAGAAGCTTTAGAAAATGCTATGGCACATTGGGATAACTCAAAAACTCCAGAAGCAGTTGAAGCTCAAAACAAAGCAAAAGTTGTTATCGACAAATATGCTAAAGAATGCGGTTGCGACACAATCAAGAAAATTAAAGAACTAGAAGACTACTTCACAGATAAATCTGTATGGATTATCGGTGGTGACGGTTGGGCTAACGATATCGGTTACGGCGGTATCGACCACGTTCTAGCTCAAAACAAAAACGTAAACATCTTAGTTCTAGATACTGAAGTTTACTCTAACACAGGTGGTCAAGCTTCTAAATCAACACCAACAGGTGCTGTTGCTAAGTTTGCTACAGGTGGTAAACCAACATACAAGAAAAACATGGGCTTGATGAGCATGTCTTATGGTTATGTATACGTTGCATCAGTTGCATTAGGTGCAGACAGAGGTCAAACTCTTAAAGCATTCCAAGAAGCTGAAGCATACGATGGACCATCAATCATCTTCGCATACGCTCCTTGTATCGCACACGGTATCGACATGAGCAAAACTCAAACTGAACAAAAACGTGCAGTTGAAGCTGGTTACTTCCCATTATACAGATATAACCCAGCTAACCCTGAACAACCGTTCACTTGGGACGCTAAAGAACCAACTGGCGATTATCAAGAATTCATCAAATCAGAAGGTCGTTACAAATCATTAATGAAGACTAACCCTGAACATGCTGAAGCTCTTTATAATCAATCAGCTAAAGATGCTGCAAAACGTATGGCTGTTTACAAATCAGTCGGCGAATTAATGAAATAATTAATAAATATTTCATAACAAATGGCGCGAAGTTTTGAAAAAACTTCGCGCCATTTTATTTTAAACTATTGTGACAAAAAAAGAGGCGGATTTGATTTCATCAAATCCGCCTCTCAAATAAAATCAATAAATTTATTATCTAGATGGTTTATAAACTTCTTTACCACTATTTACATAGTTTTCAAGAACTTTTTCACCAGCTTCGACTTCAATATCACCTTCTACAGTGATACCACGTTTTGCAAATTCTTCATGCCAGTTTGGCTTGAAACCTTCGTCAAAACCTGTAATTTCTTCAACTCGTTTTGATGGAACACCGTAGTAAACGTGTTTGATACCAGACCACATAATAGCACCAACGCACATAATGCAAGGTTCTGCATTTACGTAGATTGATAGATTATATGGAGCTAAATCGTAAGTATTTAAAGCTTTACAAGTTGCTCTAACAGCATTAACTTCTGCGTGGTATACTGGGCATTTGTCTTCAACTACTGAGTTTGCAGCTTCTGCAACAATATTACCTTTTTCATCGTATACACTTGCAAAAAATGGACCCTTGCCACTTTCAATAGCTTTTGCTGTCTTTTTATGAACTTCTAAAATTCTTTGTTTATCTAATTCTGTAACCGCCATTTTAAACTCCTTATGCAAGTTCTGCTAATGCTTTTTCAGCTTCTTCATCATTTGGAGCCTTACCATGCCAGCCAGCTTGATTTTCCATAAATGAAACGCCTTTACCTTTTGTAGTATGAGCAATAATTGCAGTTGGTTTATCTGAATTATTGTTTTTAGCATTTGTTAAAGCTTCATAAACTTCTTCTAAGTTATGACCATCAATTTCAACTACATTCCAGTTGAAAGCTTTTAATTTATCAGCTAAAGGTTCTAACGCTTTAACTTTTTCTACATCACCGTCAATTTGTAACATATTTCTATCAATAATAGCTGTAATGTTATTTAATTTTAAGTGAGGAGCGTGCATAAATGCTTCCCAACAAGAACCTTCTTGTAACTCACCATCACCTAAGTAAACAAATACGTGAGCTGGGTTTTTGTCTAATTTAAGCCCCATAGCCATACCAACACCCATTGAAAGACCTTGACCTAAAGAGCCTGTTGCAACTTCAACCCCTGGAATATGAGTGTTTGGGTGACCTTGTAAACGTGAGCCAAAAATACGGAATGTCATTAATTCTTCTTGTGGGAAGAAACCTTTTTGAGAAAGTACAGAATAAAGGATTGCAGAAGCGTGACCTTTTGATAAAACAAATCTATCACGGTTTGCAAAATCTGCTGATTTATCCCAAGCAGGATCTACATTCATAATTTTTTGATAAAGTGTTGTCAAGATTTCAACTGCAGAGAATGCACCACCAATGTGACCAGATTTAGCGTGGTTAGCCATTTTGATAACATTACGTCTGTTTTGCTTGCACATTTCTTTTAGTTGTTCGATTTCTTTTTGATCTAGCATTTTATAATACCTCTTTCTTTGTTATTTTTTCTATAATTACATTATACACAAAAATTGGTAAAGTCGGAAATATTCTTTTAAATCTTTCTGGTTGCTTGATAGTTCTGTACAACCATTCTAAACCCAATTTTTGCCAAATTTCAGGTGCTCTTTGAACTTCACCTGCCCAAACATCAAAACTTCCACCTATTCCTATCATTAATGTTGATGGAAGAATTGATTTTAATTCGTATATAAATTCTTCTTGCATTGGCGCACCTAGTGCAACCAATAACAATTTTGGAGAAGCATTTTTAATACCGTCAATAACTTCTTGCTTGCAGTCTTTGAAATACCCATCATGCTTGTATACAATGTTTAATTCAGGCATTTCTTTCTTCAAATTTTCATAAGCTTTCTCAATAACATGAGGTTTCGCACCAACAAGAGCTACTGGAATATTAGTTTTTTGAGCGTTTTCTAAAAGCGAATGTGCAAAACCAATACCTGTAAGTCTTTGAACATTCACGCCCTTTATCTTAAATCCAATTTTTATACCAATACCATCAGGGATAACCAATTCAGCTTCGTTAATAATTTTTGCAAAATCTTCATGCTTATTTGCATACTCCATAATTTCTGGATTAATAGTCACAATATGCGAGCTTTTTGCAGAATCTATCAGTGAATTTGCATATTCCAAGGCTTCTGTTTCATTGAATAAATCTATATTATACCCTAATAAATTTCTTTGTTTTCTTTGCATAGTAACATTATAGCAAAAAACACTTGAAAAAAAACTAGTTTAGTTATATATTTTAACTTAAAAGAAAGGAGATTTTTATTATGAAAAAAACATTAATCGCAGTATGCGCACTAGCATTAGCTTTAACAACAGCTACAGCTACAGCAGCTACAGTAACAAAACAAGTTAAAGGTTCATCTGTAACAGTAACAACTAAAAAAGGTTCAAAAGCAGACAACGCAATCAACAAAGCAAACAAAGCTCAAAAAGATTACAACAAAGCAAAATCAGACTATAACAAAGCTAAAGCTGCTAACACTCCTGAAGCTAGAGCAAAAGCTCAACAACAAGCAAAAGCAAAGGCTAAAGCTAACGCAAAAGCTAAAGCAAACAAAAAAATTAACAGCTACACTGAAAAGAAAGGTGTTAGTGTAAAAATTAAATAAAATCCAATTATTACATATTAATGGCGCGAAATTTCTCTGAAATTTCGCGCTTATTTTTATTTCTATCTTACATTTTAGATTTTCTAACAATACTTGCTAAATTAGCATACAATTCTTTATTTTGAGCTGATTCATCAATGTTTGCCGCTTCACTTATGTAAGCCAATGCATCTTCGTAGCGTCCTAGTTTTTGGTAAAATTCGCTCATTTGAACATAATACATAGCATTGTTAACATCTAATGATATTGCTTTTTTCATTGATTCAATTGCAAAATTCACATCACCTTGTTCAAATAAAACTAAAGCATTGTAAAAATATCCTTGAGCATTGTTTGAATCTAGGTCGATAATCTTTTGAGCGGACTCAAACGCGCCGTCAAAATCTTTTATACCAATATAATTTTTCGATTGTAAAACATAACCCTCAACATAGCTTGGATTTTCTTCAAGTATTTTTTCAATAACTTCTTGAGCTTCACCATAAGACTTATTTTCAATTAGTAAATTAGCATATTCTGTTTTATTTACAAGTGTAGGTTCTTCTTTTACAACTTTTTCCATCAACTTGCAAGCTTGCTCCAATTGAGATAAATCAACGCAGACCTGAGATAAAGCTCTAATTGCAAAAATATTTTGAGGATTATTTTTTACAATTTTATCCAATTCTACTTTCGCACTCACTGGATCTCCTTTTTTAGAGGAAATCAAAGCTTTTAACACAATTGCCTGTTCAAAGTTTGGATTGATTTTCAAAATATTGTTAATTTCTGCCAAAGACTTGTCATATTCTGTGTTAATGTAGTATGAATAAGCTTGCGTGTAGCGATATTCACAATTTTCTGGCGCCAAACAAATTGCAATATTCATATATTTTACAGATTCTTCAATCCAACCATTTAAGTAATATGCATTACCTAAATTGTACGCATATTGCGAATTTTGAGGTTCTAACTTTGTCGCCCTAGTCAAATAACTAATAGCATCTTCTATCTTGCCCTCGTCTAATTTGAATAGCCCTAAGTAATTCATTATAACTGCATTTTCAGTTTCTTCTTTGTACTTTAAGAATAATTCTTTTGATTTTTCAAACTCATTGTTTAAGTAATAAATTTCAGCTAAAAGAATGTCATTACGCATATCGTCTTTTTTAAGTTCTGAAGCTTTTTCCAAGAATTTTATGGCATTTTGATAATCTTTGTTTTGATAATGAGCAACCGCAAATTGATAGTAAATATCTTCATCAAAATCAAAATCCATATTTTCAAGATTTTTAATCGTTTCAAAATCGTTTATCTTGTTCAAAATTTCAATCTTTACAGCAAGATTTTCTTTTGTAGGATTCAAATCAAAAATCTTATCAGCAGCTTTTTTTGCTTCAGCATAATTTTCATCATTCAAATATATTTTTTTCATTAATTTCAAGCAATCGATGTGAACTGGATTTAGCTCTAAAGTTTTTTCAATATAGTTAATAGCTCTTTGGTTATTTTCAAGCAAATAGTATAATTCAGCCAATTGAGATAAAATTTCTACATTGTTATTTTCAATAGTCAAAGCCTTGTAAAGCATTTCAATTGCAGGCTTGTAAAACCCTTGACGTTTCAAATCAAATGATTTTGTAATATATTCTAATACTTCATTATTTGCCATTTTTGAATATTCCTTTTTTCTTTTTTGAAGCATTTTCGGCTTCTTCTTGATTATTGTCGTTAATAATAATCAAAACTTCATCTTCACCAGCCATTTTTAAGTTATTTCTTGCGATTGCCTCTAAACTTGCTGTTGCGGAGAATTCTTTTATTTCTCTTTTTAATTTTTTGTTTTTAGCCTCAGCGTCATCTCTGATTTTTTTAATTTGAACAATTTTTGTATGATAAGAAATTGTTTTTGTAATATTTAAAATTGCGCTAAAACCAATTTGGATAAGGCAAATTAGAAGCACAATTGTTAAAAATGAATAATACACGTTAGCTTTTGCTTTGTGGTTCTGATTTTTAACTTTTGCCTTTTTACGAACAGAGTCCAAACTAGTAATTTTGCCATTTGGACTTCTTCTCTTTGACGATTTTTTATTTTTACCAGAAATTTTATCTTTATCCATTTGTATACCTTTGTTTAATTATACTACAACAAACTCCAGCGTAAACAATCTAAAACTTGAACTTTGTAGAGAACGAAAACTGATAATATTGATCGCCTGTTTTGTAGTATGTAGTTTGGCTCATGCCAGCCTCAAAAGAAAGATTTTCTCTTGAATTTTTGATTTTTGGACGATATTGTAACGAAATTTCGTTTCTATAACGTTCAAAAGACGGATTAGCTTTGAATGCATCAATAAGAGCAAACCCCTTACCCAACTTTAATTCTGGTACCAAATAAATACTTTCCATTTGACGTCCAGAGCTTGTATATGCGTCTTTACCCAAGGCAGTCATAAGACCAATATATTTGTTGTCGTATCGTCCATAAATCTTTGTTTTGTATTCCAATTGCGCAGTATCAACCTCTGTCATAAAAGTTGTACCGTATTTAAAATTATCTCCAGCTTGGTATTCTAAAGAACCAAAAGAAGGTTCTATCAAATACTCATCGACTTTTGGAGTTATATAATGTTTTTGTTGCTCAATAACTGAAAATAAATCTTTATCTTTTAAAACGGACTTTGAAGCGTATTTTTTAGGTTTATCTAACTTTACTTCTAATTTATCTTCATCTTCATCTAAAAAAAGTGTCCCTTGCGGATTGTATTCTACTCTACCTTTAATTTTATAATTTTCATCGTTTAACAAGCCTGTTGGAGTTTCTGGCGTTGCTTGTTCTTGCTTTGGCGCCTCCAACGGTTTAAATTCAACCGCATAAGCTGAATTTGATAAAAATAAAATAAAAAATATTAGCAGAAATCTTCTCATAGCTATATTTTAAAACATTTTTTTCAATGTTTCAATAACATGAAGTTTTATTTCAAATATTTGTGGTATACTTAGTTTAGAAATGAGGGATTATGTTTAGCACAGAAGTCATATATGAAGTAGTCACATACTCTGTTGGTGATACAAAAGCTGGCACTAAAATGGGCAAACTTCAACTTAAGAACCCAGAAGATAATTCATTGTTAAACTGCATCTTGTGGGAAGAAACAATAAATAGACTAGACGCAAAATTATTCAGAAGTGGTAACAAGGTTAGAATTGTTTCAGGTAGTTTTAATGAAAAATATAACAACTGCTTGATTTCAGCACTAGAACTTGTTGAAGAAGCTTTAACAGGACTAACTGACGCACAAACTTCCATGTATTACAACGGAATTTTGTCTTTTGTTGAAAATATTTCTGACGAAAAACTTAAAAACTTTTTGTTAAACTACTTAAACGAACATAAAGAACAAATTTTGATTGCACCAGCAGCTAAAATGATGCACCACAACTATATTGGCGGACTTATTGTTCACACTTACGAATGCTTAGAAATTGCAGAAAAGATTGCAAATACAGTATTCCAAAAAGTTGATTTAGACAGCCTATACGCTGCTTGCATAATGCACGATATGGGTAAAATCTTTGAATACACAGTTGATACAGAAACTGGTCTTATTGACTATAACGAAGATTTCAAAAAAGATTGGTTAACACACTCACAATACGGTTATTGTATCTGTATGACAAACGGATTTAAAAAAGTTGCAAGAATGGTTGCAGCACACCACGGCAGAGCTGAATGGGGTGCTATAATCGATTTAGACGAAAAAGATTTAGAACCTTATGTATACTTAGTTCATCATATTGATGATTTATCAGCAAAACTTGGTAAAATAAACGTAGGAATGTTAAAAAACAACGGATAGAAAATGAAAGTAAGTTATAAAGTACCAGCAACAACAGCAAATTTAGGACCAGGCTTTGATAGCCTTGGTTTGGCGTTGCCTATTTATAACATTATTACTATTGAAGAAACAGTTATGCCTAGCACTACTGGAATAGAAATCAACGTAATGCAAGACATTGAAAATTCTGAACTTCTTGAATTAAACAACATTCCAGAGGATAAAGATAACATCGTATATAAAGCCGTAGAAATGCTTTACAACCTTGTTGGACAAGACGCAACTCAATTAAAAATCAATATTCGCGCCAATATTCCAATCGCAAAAGGTTTAGGAAGTTCTGCATCTGTTATTGTAGGTGGTTTAATGGCAGCAAACGAACTTTTAGGTTTTCCTGCTGATGAAGCTGCACTACTTTCAATTGCAACGGAGGCAGAAGGTCACCCAGACAACGTTGTGCCAGCAATTTTAGGCGGACTTGTAATGTCTTCAATGGAAGACGATGGCTCTGTAATTTACAGAAAACTAGATTGGCCAGAAGATTGGCATATAACTGTTTGTATTCCTGATTTTGAACTTGCAACAAACATTTCACGCTCAGTTTTGCCTGAAAGCTACTCGCTAGAAGACGCAAAATTCAACGCAAGAAAATATGCGATGTTAATTCACGCAATTGATACTCAAGATGCAAAATTAATGAAAGCTTCGTTGGAAGATAGATTACATCAACCGTACAGAGAAAAACTTATCCCAGGATTTGTTGAAATTAGAGATGCTCTAAAACACAACGACAATGTTTTAGGAACGGTTATTAGCGGTGCAGGTCCCGCAATTATAGTTATTTCACACAAAAACAACATTGAAGAAATCCGAAATACCGTAAAAGAAGTTTGGGATAACTTGAACGTTCATTCGGAAATCAAAACTTTAACTGTTGAAAAATATGGTGCATCTAAAATTGAATAGGAAATCTTTTTAAAATTTCTGCTCCAAACAGCAATATACCTATAATTGCACTAAATATACTTGCAACAATTACAGCTCCTGCTGCAATATCTTTTGCCATACCAACAAGTTTTGAATATTTGTTGTGAAAAATAGCGTCTAGACCAAATTCTAAGCTTGTATTAATAAATTCAGCAACCATAACATTTGAAATTGCAATAACCAAAATACACACTCGAGTTACGCTCATTCTCAACAAAAGAGCAAACAAAATAACCAAAAATGCTATAAAAAAGTGAATTTTGATATTACGTTCAGACTTTACTGAAAGTCTAACGCCACGTCCAGCATTTTTAAAAGTATGAAACAAATTTTGAGATTTGAATTTAGACATTTTTATCCTTTATTTTGTTTAGTGCCAACTTTTGTGCTTCTACGACAAAATTATAATCTTCTTCTGTTTGGTGGTCAAATCCTAACAAATGCATTATTCCGTGCGCAACAAGGAAACAAAGTTCTTCTTCACGCGTAACACCTTTTTCTTGCGCGCTTTGAGTAATTTTATCAAGCGCCAAGATTATTTCGCCTAAGTTGATTTCGTTATCAAAAATAAATCTTTCTTCAGGTTCAGTGTCTGCAAAAATTGCAAATGTAATTATATCAGCAACATAGTCTTTATCCCTGTATTCTTTGTTAATTTGATGAGTTTTTTCACCATCACAGTATAAAATATCAAACGAAATTGTATCAAATTCTTGATTGTAAAGACAAGAATGTTCAAAAATATCTGCACGGGCAATATAATATTCCAACACAGAACGAGCAATATTAATCAACTTTGCTTGATTTACGTCCCAATCTGGATATATATTTTCACTAAATATATTAATCGTTGGCTTTATCATTGTTTCCGTTTTCCAATTTTCTCACTTTTTCTTCCATTTCTTTGTCCATAATATGCATTTGATTTGGAAGAACAACTTTTGAATTACTAAATTCTTCTGCAATATTTTCGTGATATTTAATTCTATCGTGTTGATTACCTCTTAAAATACGGCTGAAAGTTGCAGAAATCGTTTTCAAATCAGCCAAAGTTAGAGGGCAATCAGACAATTGGTCATCGTTAATTCTTTCATCAATAATTTTATTGATTACAGATTCAATTTCCTCTGTAGTTGTTGCAGTTGTAGCTCTAACAGCGGCTTCAACTGCGTCAGCAATCATCAAAATTGCAGTTTCTTTTGATTTTGGTTTTGGACCAGCATATCTAAATTGGTCTTTTTTAACGTTTTCAGCGCCTTCTTCTTGAATAGCTTGATTGTAGAAATAACTTGCCAAACCCTCGCCATGGTGTTGCAAAATAAAATCATTAATAATTGGTGGCAATTTGTATTCTTTTGCAATCTCAACACCATCTTTTGTATGCGAAGTTACAACCATTTTACTTAATCTAGAATTCAACTTTTTATGAGGATTTTCAATGCCAAAAGAAGACTGATTTTCTACGAAGAAGAACGGTCTTTTTAATTTACCGATATCGTGATAATAAGCGCCAACTTTTGCCAAAATTGGGTTTGCACCAATTGCTTCAGCTGCAGCCTCACATAAATTAGCAACCATAAGACTATGGTGATAAGTTCCTGGTGCTTCCATTTGTAAACGTTTTAAAATAGGTTGGTTGTGGTCAGCAAGTTCAGCTAAACCGTATGGAGTAACAATTTTAAACGCATTTTCCAATAATGGTAATACCCCTAAAACAACCATACTACTTATTACACCGTTTATAAATACAAACAACGCATCACGTGCAATAACTACATTTTCAATATCGATTAAGAATTTTTCAAGCATATAAATACTTGCAACAAACATCGCACCAGCACAAGCTATATATAAACCAGAACGAATTAAATCCACTCTCCTTGTAAAGTTAACTTGCGCCATAAATATTGATGCAACAATGTTTAACAGAGTAAATGAAGTCATAAACTCAATATCATAATGCATACCAAGAGTTAAAACACATAACATCAACATAGAAGATACGAAAGCAACTCTCGGATTTGTAAATATTGCGATAAGTATTACATAAGCAGGGAATGGCAGAATATATGGTGAAAAACCTGTCGGTAAACTTACAGTTAACAAGGCCAAAACTACTGATACTACTGCAATTATAAATGTTTGATTTTTATTTATGTTATTCTTTTCAAAAATATTTTTATACATTAAAAATGCAAATGTTGAAAAGGCTACAATCAAAAATATGCCTAATAAACCGTTAACATTAAGTTCTACCAAGTTATAACCTGCTTGTCTTAATGCGTCGCGTTTTAATTTTGTAACAGGTTCACCCTCAAACAGGATTTTTTCACCTTTTTCAAAAGTTACTTCATAAGGTTTTACGGCATTTTGCGCATTTTTTCTAGCAATTTCAGTTGCAAATTCATCAACTACCAAGTTTGGAACCAAAACTTGTTCTAAAAGAGCAGATATAACTGTTGTTTGACTTCTTGATACATCATTTGCAACATGCTTTTTAATTATTTGTTTCAAGAATTGTTTGTCAAAATCTTTTTCACTAATACCAGCGTTCAAAACGTTGATAAGAGTCAGTTTTGACTTATCAAACAAGATTTTTAAATCATCTTCTGGAGTTTTTAACAGATATGTAATAATGAAATTGCGTTTTGAGTCATCAGAATCAAACAGCAAGCCAATTTCTTCGCGTTTTGTCGCCATTGGAGTATCTTTTTGACGTATTTTCAAAATTGAGTTTTGCAAATATGATAAATTGTTTTTGATAAAATCATCTTCAGTTACAGTCAAAATAGGTTCAACTCTTTGAGCGACTTCTTTTTTGTGTTGTTCTGTACGTTTTGTATCTTCTACAACGATTGTTTTTTCTGCAATAACATCTCGTCTGCTAATACCGTTTTCAACAATTTGTTGGAACAAAAAGTTTTGAGATGAAACAATAACCGTCATAACCAGCGTAAACACTAAGAAAGATGCCACTTCAATAAATTTTGATGAAGTTACAAAATCCACAAATGGTTGCGGTAATTTAATTTTAGTCATATTTATGTACCTTTTATAAAACTCAAATTAGTATAACTATTTTAGTACATACTTAAAATTTTGCAAATATTCTATCTACGTATTTTAAGTAATCTTGCACACTAAAACATTCATTTAATTCATCAATTGAAAGTTTTTCACGTACAGCATCATCTCTCAAAAGATTTTCTTTAAAATTTCCATTGGTATCAATTGCATTTAACGCATTTTTTTGTACAATTTCGTACGCTTGTTCTCGCGTCAAACCTTTTTCTGTAAGTTTTAGCATAACCTTTTGAGAATAAATAATTCCGCCATATAATCTTGTGTTCTTTTCCATGTTTTTTTCATGCACAACTAAATTTTGCACAACAGAATTAAATCTATTTAGCATAAAGTTAATCAGAATTGTGCTGTCAGGGAAAATAATTCTTTCTGCAGAGCTGTGCGAAATATCTCTTTCATGCCAAAGCACAACATTTTGCATGGCAACTTGAGAATTTGCTCTAACCACACGCGCAAGCCCACAAAGATTTTCACACAAAACTGGATTACGCTTGTGAGGCATAGCTGATGAACCTTTTTGGTGCTTAGAAAAACCCTCTTGCACTTCAAAAATTTCTGTACGTTGCAAATTTCTTATCTCTGTTGCAAACTGTTCAATCAAGGTTGCAATCATAGCTAATTCGTTCATATAACGAGCATAAACATCTCTTGAAATAACTTGAGTAGAAATTCTTGCAGGCTTTAAGCCTAAATATTCACAAGTTTTTTGTTCAATTTCCATCGGTACATTACTGTAAGTGCCAACAGGGCCTGAAATTTGTCCAACAGAAATTTCATCAACAGCAATAAGAAAATCTTTGTATGCTCTTTCAAACGAATCTAACCAATTTAAAAGTTTTATACCAAAAGTCGTAATTTCAGCATGAATACCGTGCGAACGACCAATACAAATAGTATTTTTATATTGACGAGCCTTTTGTTTTAAAGTTACAACCAAATTTGCCAAATCTTCAGCAATAATCGCTGATGCGTCCTTTAATTGCAAGGAAAAAGCAGTATCTATAACATCTGAACTTGTCAAACCCTTGTGCATATATTTTGCATTATCGCCCAAAGACTCATTAACATTCGTCAAAAAAGCAATTACATCGTGATGAACTTCTGCTTCAATCTCATCAATTCTTTTCAAATCAAACCTTGCATTTTGCTGAATTTGCTCTAATGCGACATTTGGAATTTCACCAAACTCGTTGTACGCTTTACAAACAGCAAGTTCAACATTTAGGTAATATTGGAATTTGGAATTCAAATCCCAAATTTTTTTCATCTGTTCTAAACAATATCTATCTATCATAGAGATATTTTAACATAAAAATTATTTACAACTTGTATTTTCCCAAGAAAGAGTTGTTCCATTAGGACAAACGCCTTCATTTGCTTTTAGATAGTCCATATTGCCAGTTTCAATTACCCAACCTGTACATGCCGTACCAGAAGCAAAACAAAACGTTTCTAAAGTATCATTATCTTTACCATCATCTGTATTTTTACCACCTCTTGGATAAATTCCAGTAGAAGTAACATAAAAATGGAAATAATCTTTACCAACGATATTTGGACCTTTAGAGCCATCTATATCTACATATATTAGTCCACAAGATTTTGCAGCAGGGCTATCAGAAGTTGCGCCCCATTCCTCAGAACAGTCATCAGACGATATATAAAAATCCAAAGCGGTTCCATCAGCCAACAAAACCTTTGGTTCCTTAGTCCAAGTATTAGGTGAATCACCAACATGATCTCCATCAAGTTGAGGATAATCTCCATCAGCAAAACAACCAGAACCTGTTCCACAATTCTTTGAAATTTTCATAAATTCTGTCATTCTGTCTGCAAAACGTTGATTTTTAGAGGTATTTTCTGGAAGATTGATAAACCATTCGTCTATTGGTCCATAAACTGCAGTTGCACGACCAAAAGCATCTTCCAAATTGGAATATACTTTTTTAACTTTAGCAACTTTTTCTCTATCACCTGTTGATTGGTTTAAGTTTGGAATAGTAAGTGCCGCAACCACGCCAATAATGCCCATTACGACAAGGGTTTCGGCTAAAGTAAAGGCTATGGCTTTTGCAAATGAACTATGAGAAGTCTTTGTCATTCTGAAGCGCTCAATGAACGCACTCAAAATAGTCTTGCGATGTTCAAAATCTTGTTGACCTACAAGGTTTGCAGGAGATTCCGAAACAAGTTCGGAATGACATCGTGTTCTTACTCTCTCAAAAATTCTTTTCGCACGTTCGCGCAAAAGCGCGTAGCTACTAGGGTTTACCCCCCCCCCCGAAAGGTTGAATTACTTTATTTACAATACTTTCAGCCATATTAAAAATCCTCTTTTTTATCAGTATAAATGATTTTTTATTATTTTGCAAGCCTTGTTTGAAAAATAATCTATAAGACTTTAAGACTATAATTGAAGTGCATGGTTTGGAACTGCATAAGTTCCATTTTATATTCAAATAACAAAAGGCGGTTTGTCAATATTGACAAACCGCCTTTTGTTAAAACCATTTATTAAACTTTTCTCTTACGAGCAGCTTCAGATTTGCGTTTTCTTTTTACGCTAGGTTTTTCGTAGCGTTCGCGTTTTTTAACTTCAGATAAAACGCCTGCTTTTTGAATTTTTTTCTTGAAACGTCTTAATGCGCTTTCAATTGATTCGTTTTCACCTACTTTAACTTCTGGCATCTCTTTTTTCACCACCTTCAAACTTATGTATTTTGTGAGTTCATAATATCATGCACATAATAAAAAATCAATAGTTTAATTGTTTAACCGCACCCCAAGCACGAATTGACCCTTTTTCATACTTTAATAAAAAATAACCCTTTTCACGAACATACTCTATTTCAGCATTTGAATAAACATAGGGTTCATCAGCTTTTAAGCCAAATTCATCATATTTTTTTTGAATACGTTCTCGTTTCTTTTTTTCTTTTTTAGCCTTTTTTTGTTCTTTTTTGTCGTATTGTTTTTGAGCTTCGCTTTCATCTTCCTCTAGCTGAAACACTGGAATACGTGCAATTACAGAGTACCCTTGAATTAGAAGTAACATTTCTTTTGTATCTGATAATTCTAACGTATAATGCCCAGGAAGAACAACAGGTGTACCGTCCTCAGCAAAAATCGGATCAATAATTGTTAATGTCGGACTTTGGATAGATGGAAGCGCATAACGAACATGACTTTTGTCCTCGTCCTTTAGTCCCCCAGGGTAAATCGGATACGGAGCATGTGGCATGACCAAATCAAGGTCTTGCAAGTCAGGAACTACAACACCCTCAAGCATCTATTTGCCCCAATAATTTTGTTATCGTTTCAAACATCGATTTAAAATCTAGATTTAAAGCTCGTTCATGTCCAACAAAAATCAATGAACGATACAAAGTCGCATTACCTAAAGAATTATCTTTAAGTAATAGCCTATAACTTTCTCTCATTAAACGCTTTAAACGATTTCTTTTAACGGCACGCTTGTGAGTTTTTTTGCTCACAACAAAGCCAACTCTTGTTAAATCTTCTAAATTTTTCTTCTTTAAACCGACAAAAACAGCCACACCATTAAGGTAGAACGAATGTTTTACCCTATATGTAGCTGTAAATGCTTTGTTACTTTTTAATCTAAAATCTCTACTAAGCACGTTTAGAAGCTGTGATTGCGATTTTATGTCTACCTTTAGCACGACGTCTGTTTAAAACTTCTTGTCCGCCTGATGTAGCCATTCTAGCTCTGAAACCGCTTACGTTTTGTCTTTTAGCTTTTGTTCCTTCTAGTGTACGTTTCATAATATAATTCCTTTTTACTTGTCTTTGTATTATTATCTTTATCGTAAATAAAAAATAAATAATAGTCAACTAAAAAAATAAGGCAGGGTAACAATGAGTAACAAATTAGGATTTATAGGCTGTGGAGAAATGGCAAGCGCAATCATCAAAGGCTTGATAGACACTGGGTTTATGCAAGTATCAGATATTCATGCATCAACAAAATCAGACAAATCAGCCTCTACAAAAAGTAAAATCTTAAAAATTAGAGTTGTGCCAGATAACAAATCTATTGCCAAAGACGCTGAAATCATTGTTCTTGCAACAAAACCAAACCAAATTGAAGAAGTTTTGAAAGAAATTAAAGACGAAACAAATGGGAAATTAGTAATTTCAATTGCAGCTGGAGTAAGCACAGAAAAAATCGAAGCTATTGTTGACAAATCACCTGTTGTAAGAGTTATGCCAAACACTCCAATGCTTGTATCTGAGGGCATGTGCGGAATTTGTTTAGGTAAATTGGCAACAGAAGAAGAAGAAAAATTTGTTACCGAAATGCTTTCTCAAGTCGGAAAAGTTATTACAGTAGAAGAAGCTCAAATTGACGTAGTAACAGCAATTTCAGGTTCAGGACCTGCATTTTTCTACCAAATTTTTGAAAACTTTGCTCAAGCTGGCGCAAAAATGGGACTTGATTATGAAAAATCGCTTATGCTTGCCATTCAAACAGCAATTGGTTCGGCTAAAATGACCTTAAATCACTCAATTCCATTACCAGAATTAATCGCAAGCGTAGCGACAAAAGGCGGTTGCACTGAAGTCGGTATAAATACAATGCGAGAATTGGACAGCCAAAATTTAATCACTAAAACTGTTGAAAATACTGCAAACAAAGCTCACGCTTTAGGATAAACGACATAAGACCATAAATTATAATTTTTTAATGGCTTTTTCAAAGTTTTAAATTCATAGCAACAATTTTTTAGACATTGTTGGTTATAATTTGTGAGCGCTCTTGAAAATTTTAAATATTGAGGTTCTCCCTCATATTTTTCACTTATTAAATATATTTTTTTATTGATTGCAATATTTTGCAAAAATTTTGATTTATTTCGCAATTTTTTGCATTTTTTATGCATTTTTTTGCAAATTTCACAAATTTTTTTTGCTTCATCTATATCTAAAAATAAAATCGAATTATCTTCCATATTTTATTTATACGATACACTGTTGTTAATTAATATAGCCATGTGGCTAAAAAATAATAAAACGACCACCTTTAATAATATCATTAAACTAACCCCTCTTTTAACGCCTTAACCGCAGCTTGCGTCCTATCATCAACCACAAGTTTTTGAATAATGTTACAGACATGTGCTTTTGCCGTATGTTCGCTAATAGTAAGCGTTTTAGCTATTTCATTATTAGATTTTCCATCTACAACAAGCTTTAATACCTCGTATTCACGTTGAGTTAAATTTGCATGCTGTTCGCGAAAAGTCGCTCTAGTCACTTGTTTTGCGGGTATAATACCAGCATTTTTATCCCTTATAAATGGCACAACTTGCGGATCTAACCACATGGCGCCATCTTTTACTGTTCTTATAATTACAGCCAAATTCTCGGTTTCAAAATCTTTCATTACATACGCGCTTGCACCAGCCGTAAGCGAGTCCATAACCTCTTTTTCTGACGAACGCGAAGTTAACATAACCACCTTAACTTTTTTATTATCTGCAAGAATTTTTTTAGTAGCCTCAATTCCACTCATATCAGGCAATCCCAAGTCCATCAAAATAACATCAGGCTTTAAAAGTCTAGCAGAGTCAATCGCCTCTTTTGCAGTTTCGCACTCCTTTATAATTTCCAAATCAGGATATTTTTCAAACAACGACTTAATTCCAACGCGCATTAATTTATAATCTTCAACTAACATTATTCTTACAACACTATTTGACATAGCTCTCTCCTTTCCCAAAAATATCATAAATCTTTTTGCTCAATAAAAAATCCCGAAAATCGTAACTTTTAAGGTCAATCATCTCGGGATTTTTATTTTATTCAAACTTTAAATTATTATTTTTCTACATATAATGAACCGTTTTTGATAACTCTGTCAGCTCTGTCTAAAAGTGCTTGAAGTTCAGGAGTCATATCATCTTTTGGTTTTGCTTGTTGAGCAACTGGCGCTTGAACTTGAGGTTCTGGTTTAATTGGAGCAGCTGAAGCTGATGGAATATAGCCAGTGTAGCCTGATTTATTTGTTTTTACAGGATTTGTAACTGTCGCTGTAGCTGTAGCATCTTTGTCAGCCAATTTATCAGCATAAGCTTTCATTTCTTCTCTAGTCATCATTGGTGAAGTTTGACCAGCAACTGAATCTTTTTGAGCAACTAAGTTTTTTAATGTTGCATTAACTGCTTTTGATTCAGGAGTATCTTCACCCTCATTGATTAATCTTTCAGCCGCTTGTTGAACTAATGCATCAAACACTTCTGGGTCATTTTGAGCAGCTTGTGCAAGTTTTACAGCTTCTTCTTCTTGAGCTTTTTCTAATTCAGATTTGCCTAAAACTTTTGTTACGGCTTTATTTGCGAAGTGTTCACCAACAGTACCAACTGCATAAGAACCAACTTGACCAGCTATAGCACCAATTACCGCGCCAATTTTTTTATTACCAATTGCTGCACCTAAAACTTCACCAGCTTTTGAGCCTAATGCAGAACCTGCAACCCAACCAGCTACACCAGTTACAACTTTAGCAACTGAACGACCTAATTGTTTAATACCACGTTTGAAACCTAGTTTTTTGAAAGTTGGAATTACATTTGCAAAAGTTTCAACACCACCTTGTACAACTAACATGAATGTACCAGATTCGTTGTTATAAGCGTCCATACATTTTTTAAATGTAGGAGATTTTGCAGCCATGTTTTTTGTAGCTTGGTTTAATTTTGTAATACCTAAAGCTTTTTTTGTTTTAGCAAAAATGCCAGTAGCTTTAGCAGTAGTTTCAGCATAAGAAGCAGCATCAGCTTTAGCTAAAGCGCTCATAGCTTTCTTTACAACTTCTTTGTTTGTTGGATTTGCTTTTGCTGTTTCAGCTAAAGTTTGAGCTTTTTTGTATAAATCTTGTGATGCTGAAGACAAGTTCTTTAAATATTCAGCTTGTGGAATATTTGCAAGAACTTCTTTTGCATCAGCAACCCTTAAAACACCGCCAATACCGCCATTTTTCAAAACTTGGTGAGCTTCTTGACCATGTTTTACGACTTCAGCAAAAGCCTTTTTATATTGACCTCTGTTATTTTTTAACCATTGATAACCCTCATAACCACACATCATTGTTGGGTATGAAGCAACTTGATCAACTGTTAATTTTTCAGCATTATCAGTCAAAGGTACACCAGTAGCATATTTTGCAAGATTGATTAAATCTTTCAAAGCATACATATTTGATTGTGAATTAATACCGTTAACCATTTTTACCAAAAAATATAATTTACCTTACTTATATAAAAACATGTTGGTAGCGAAAATTGCCTAAAATACATGCTTTTGGGTGGTTTATTAACAAATGTAACAAAATTTAGCCATGCTGAAATCCGACCTTTCGAAAATACTTTATATAGGAGTAAGAGTGAGAAACAAAAAACGAGGTAGTAGAGTATGGCAATTAAAGAATTAAAATTAAGTGATAAAAAAGTAGATGAAGCAACAGCAGTAGTACCTGCAATTGCACAACCAGAATTTGTTGACAGATCAGAAATGTTATTTTCATACATGAATATGATTGCATTCAACAACAAAGTAGATTTAAAACTTCAATAATAAGTCTGAAAGTTTAAATAAAGAGAGTTTTTTAACACACACACTACTAACTACACTCACACTTACACACTACCTACCTTTTAAAATGTTTTAAAAAACATTCGCCTGATTCCAAACGGAGCAGGCTTTTTTTTTGCGCGAGTGAGCTGAGGCTGGAGAGATTTTGATTTTGTGATGTAATCACTTAAATCAAAACTCGGAATTGCCGTTACACGCGAGCGAGTAAGAAAGCGGATTTTGCGTAGGCTGAAGCGAAGCGAAATGCCGAAGTAGCGAGGACATAGCGAATAACAACGACAGTGAAATGAGCGACTCGTCCGAGTGAAGCAATAATCCAAGATAGCGCGAGCGAGTAAGAAAGCGGATTTTGCAAAGAACGCCCGCTCACAGTTCACAACTCATATTCACCAAGCACCATTTACTACTTCACGACTGCAGAAGTTAGAGCATCTAAAATTCTTTTTGCCTCTATAATCTTTATTCCATCGAATTTTTCAGATAACTTATTTGAAGCAGGGATAACCGCACGTTTAAAACCTAATTTTTGAGCCTCGTAAATTCTTTTTTCAATATCGTTAACTGGTCTAAGCTCGCCAGACAAGCCTATTTCGCCAATAAACACTGTTTGCATATCGACAGTCACATCGTTTAGGCAAGTAGCAATTGCAACTGCAATACCTAAATCTGCTGCAGGTTCTGAAATATCAACACCACCAATAACATTAACGTATACATCTTGTTTAGAAAGATTTAGTCCAACTCTTTTTTCTAAAACTGCCAAAATTTGCAAAACTCTTGATGTATCAACACCGTTTGCAATTCTTCTAGGGCTAGGATATGGAGTAACACCAACTAGCGCTTGAATTTCTAGTAACAAAGGTCGTGTACCCTCATTTGTTACTATAATTACACTTCCTGGGGTTGCCATGTGGTTTTCGTTTAAAAATAATTCACTCGGATTTGTTATTTCAACCAAACCACTTGAATGCATATCAAACATACCAACTTCAGAAGTAGTACCAAAACGGTTTTTTACTGCTCGTAAAAGTCTATATGACTTGTATTTGTCACCCTCAAATTGAATAACCGCGTCAACCATGTGTTCCAAAACTTTAGGACCTGCGATATTACCCTCTTTTGTCACATGCCCGATAACAATTACTGTAATATTTTCAGTTTTCGCAATTTGCATCAAATAGTTACAGCACTCGCGAACTTGACTTACACTACCAGCAGAAGATGCAATATTTTCAGTATAAATTGATTGAATGCTATCAACCACCAAAATATCTGGTTTAATCTCTTTTAATTGAGCGCGGATTTGTTCTAAATTTGTTTGGGGATAAATATATAGCTTATCGCTACTAATATTAAGCCTTTGCGCTCTTAATTTAACCTGACTTGCAGATTCTTCTGCAGAAGTGTACAAAACTTTTTTACCTTGTTTGCAAAGCTCACCACTTGTTTGCAAAACCAGCGTAGATTTACCAATCCCAGGGTCGCCAGCAAGTAAAATCAAAGAGCCTTGAACCAATCCTCCGCCCAAAACTCTATCAAATTCTGAAATATTTGTGCTTATTCTAACGCTTTCATCAATGTCAATTTCATTTATTAAAACTGGTTTTTCTTTGTTTAAAAATTCCGAAGCAGGAATTTTTCCAGCAACAGACTTTGTTTCTATTTCTTCTACAAAGCTACCCCAAGAACCGCATTCGGGACATTTTCCCAAATACCCAGCTGTTTCATAACCACATTCTTGACACACATATTTTGATTTAACTTTTGCCATAAAACAATTATATTCTAAACATTCAAAAATTTACAGATGCGATTAACCCAAAGTTTGAAAGTACTTGAGCGATTAATCTCAATTTCGCGGTAGTATTTGTTATAGTTTTTGATAATATTTTTGGGTAATTCCGAACCACGTTGCAAAGTACGTGCAATTTGTTCAAGGTAGCTATCTTGTTCATCTCTATACAACAAATCACGACGTCGCAAATCTTCATCAGCCTCCCTGTGAATTAAGGCATGATAAGCACTTTTAATAGACGCATCTTTTACATCTTTAGGAAATTTTTTCAAGGCTTCACGCACAATAATTCTGTCTGTCAAAACAGCAATAATCAAATCCCCGATGTATTTTCGAGCGCTTCCAATATTTTCAAATTCAATATCTTGCATCAACTTATACTAAATCTAGGCATTGAGATTCAATGAAACGCATTAATTTTGTATCATCGCCATTGAAAAATCTACTTGAAACTTCTTTAATAGCAACAATAGCCATTTCATTTTTATCCATAACAGTCTTGTAGAAGAACTTTTTACCAGCTCTATAACGAACTAACAAATCTTTTGAGCTTAATCTATCCATAACTGTTTTAACGGTTGTGTATGCTCTTTCCATACCGCATTCTGACATATTGTCAACAACATCTTTAACAGATATGTTCATATCTTCATCAATTTCTTGTAATTTCCATACTGAATTTAAGATTTCAATTTCCAAAGTTCCTAATGACATGCTTACTTCCCTCGTTAAATTTTAAACTATTACAAACATAATAATAGAAATAAAAATAAAAATCAAGAGAAATATATACAAATATTAATCAAGTAGACCCTCAGTTGGTTCACCTAAGTAAATAATACCTGGAACTCTTTGTTTTTGGCAAGAAGATGGTATTTTATAACCATCTTTCGTATAAAATCTTGAATTTCCTTTATTAATCAACCCTTTTTGGTTTTTTACTGTAGAAGTTGTCATTTGAGCATTAAACATAGGCACGCCAACAGCGCAGAACACAACAAAGGCAATAGTTCCTATTGAAATCTTAATCAAATGCTTCATGGGGTAGCTCACTTTCTCTACTACCATTATAACATTTTTTATTATACTTTTAAACCCCCAATCAGGTAATTGTGAAAAATTTCTCAAAAAAAAAAGTTTGCGGAACAGCAAACTTTGAAAAACATAGGGAAGGAAATAAGGAAATTTAAATTTTTATTAAAACTTAATTAAGCAACGTTGATGAATAAGTATTCAGTTGTTTCTTTTTTGTCTGAATCTTTTTTGTTGTAGTTTAAAACATCACCGTTGTAGAAAGGGTTTGAGCCTTCTTTATCTTTTTTAACTGAATCAAATTTAACAACATCAGCCATTTTAGAAGATTTTCTAGTTTCAGCTGCTTTTGTTTGTAAGAATTTGATAGCAGTTTCTAAATTGTTGTTTAAAGTAACTTGTAAGCCTGCACCTGACATAGCAACTTGACGTGCAGTTAAAGCGTCGATTTCACCGTTGTATAAGTCAACATCAACTCTGTTAGCAAATTCATTAGTAGCAGATTTAACTTGAGCGTTTGCCAAGATATCTCTAGTTACTGATTTTAATGTTGTAGCATCAATTCCTTGATAATATTGTTGAGCATAAGATACGTTTAAAGCCATAATCCACATTTCCCTAATTAATTTGTTTTCCCTTACAAGTTTTATATCGGCACACTTGCATGAAAACTTTAGGATTTTGAATTATCTTTGTAATATTTCGTTACAATAGCAAATAGTGAGGCGTTAAATTTAGAATGTGAGCTGACGCTATACCTAAAATCCAAAATAAAAAGTCTGTCAATAATAGAATTGGCAGACATTAAATAAACACGAGGATATTAAGAGAGAGAGTATAAATAAATCTTTTATATAAATTAAACTTACCTCGATATTGTTTAATTTATCTTAAGCGGAAATTAGTTGTTGCTTAAAACTAATTTCAAAGTTGCCATGTTTTTGATTGACAACATTTTGTGTTTGTTGTGTTGAGAATTAGAGATTTCAAAAATTCTGCACATTCTACGGATTTCTTCAGCTTCAGCAAAAGTATTAACTCTATATACGTTGTTGATCGGGTCTGCTACAACTGACATAATAGTGTTTAATTCTTGTTCTTTCATTGAAAATATCCTCTCTTTAATCTCTTTACTCTTTTATAAAGTATTTTTATCTTAAAAAATTGCCTTTTTTGTTTTAACTTTGTTAACATGTTTTAACAATTGGCTACAATATATATATAATGAGGATTTCCAAGATGTCAATAAAAGGGCGGAATTGCATGTTATACATGCAATTCCGCCCTTTTTAAATATAAAAATATAAAAATTTACTTACATGATGTTTTTGTTTCCCATGCTACTCCACAACCTTTGTTGTAATCCATATTGCCATACTCAAGAACCCATTGTAAGTAATTAGAGTTAGTTGGTGCCTTACCAGATACAGGAGTATTATAAAAAGCCCGAATCTTAGATGTTGTAATACCATCTCCTAGCTCTATATGTATTCTAAAAATATCTTTTCCCTCTGTATTGTAACCTTTTTGAGGACCATCTAAGTCGACTGTCAAATTTGAGGCATTAATTGTTGTTAAAACGTAACTGCAACAAAAACTTGAACCGTCTTTTAATATTGCATAATTTTTTCCACAAATAGCCATACTTTGAGTACAAGTAGCATCCGTACAAACTTTTTTAACATTTAAAAACTCTTGTAAATGAGCATTTGTTTGAGCTTGCGTCCAATCTTTTGGGTCACCATATTTTAAAACCGCCCTTTCATAAGCTGTTTCTAATTCTGTATAGACTTTTCTTGCTTTTGCTACATAAACTTGATCTTCTGAATTGTTTTTTAAGTTCGGTACAACAAGCGTTGCAACAATACCTATTACACCCATTACAAGTAAACTTTCTGCCAATGTAAACGCTATAGATTTCTTTATCATAATACTTTTCCTTTATTTACAAGTTTTTTTTGTATCCCAGTCGAGTTCATCTAAACATCTTAAGTAATCCATGTTACCAGCTTTTATAACCCAAGCCGTAGTATAATTAAGAACAGCGCTTGGAATATTTTTGTTATACAACTGGTAACCCGTAGGTTTGATGTCATCAATGTCTATTATAAACTCAAACATATCAAAATCTGCTCTATTGTAGCCCTTATCTTTACTATCTATATCAACATATATTGAACCTAAATTAACAAGATATGAAGTATCATCTTCTTTAGAATCAACTTTAGAAAGAATTTCTTTTCCTGCATCAAGTGCCACAGAAATAGCTGTACCGTCTTTTAAAACTGCCGAATAAAATTTCTCATAATCTGTTTTAGCAATATTATCTACCTCAAAACAGCCATCGTCAAAACCACAAACTTTTTTTGTTTGCAAGTGTTTGAAAAATCTTTGCGCAAACAGTTCTGTCGTATATTCATCTGTGTCATTTTTTGTATACCAATTTTCAACAGGGCCATATTCGCTAATTACACCAGCATAAGCAGTTTGAAGTTCTACATAATCTTTTCTCAACTTAGAAACTGTCTGCTTTTCGTTCACATTATTATTTAAATTTGGTAACACAAGCGCTGCAACTGTTCCGATAATTGCCATTACCAATATAAGCTCTGCCAGTGTAAATCCTATTAGTTTCTTAAACAAAACAAATACCTCATAAATCTGTTAATGAAATTGTAAACTTTTTAATTATCGTTGTCAAACAAAGTTAAACAAATGTAACCTTTTTGATTTTTTTTGAATTAATTATAAAATTATTAAAGTGGAGGAAAATATGAAACTAAAGTTATTTATTATTACGATGATAATGTGCTTTTGCACAAGTATTGCATCTTCAGCAGTATTGAAATCAAATGCAATCACAAAAAGAATTCCAGCAGGTACTAAGTTTACTATCAAATTACTTGACCCAATTAGTACAAAAACAAGCAACGAGGGCGATTATTTTAGTGCTGTTTTAATCAACGACGAAAAAACACCAACAAGCGTAATTTTGCCAGCTGGCTCTATGATTAGAGGAAGTGTTACAAAAATTGTACCAGCTAAATGTTTCTCTCGCGGTGCTATTGCTTACATCGACTTTGACCACATCGTAACAACTAACGGTAAACAATTACCATTGGATATGATTATTTCTGGCAAAGTTAACCTAAAATTTGACGGTGGTGTATATCATAACAGAGGTTACGGTGAAGCAATTCAAAACAACTGGGATAAAACAGTTGATATTACAGTTAATGCAACAGAAGCTGGCTTAGACGCTTTCGGCCCTGTTAGAATTATTACAGTTCCTGTATGTGCTATCGGTGGCGCTTTAGGTGGTGGTTTATACTTCCTTGGTGACAGCGTTGTTGACATGTTCAAAAAAGGTCAAGACGTAGAATTCAATCAAGACGAAATATTAACTGTTATTCTAACTCAACCAATTGATGTTCCAATTAACTAGTATTATACTAAAGTCGTAGAATATTGTAATTTTGGGCGGATTTTTCAAAGAAAAATCCGCCTTTTATATTTCTGAAGCGCTTTGAAATCAACGCTTTCAGCAAACTTCTACTCCATATAGAGGATATCTACGACTTTAGTATAAAGTTTGATTTTTGCAAGCCGATATAAAAGGCATAAGAGGAAATAAGAAAAAAACAAAACCACATTTAAAGGAATTTTTTAAGAGAGGAATTACACTATGACTATTAGTATAAATACTAACATTGCATCACTTACTGCACAAAAATCATTAAACCAATCAACTGCAAAAATGAATACAGCGATGGAAAGATTATCTACTGGTTATAAAATTAATTCTTCTAAAGACGATGCTGCAGGAATGGCAGTTTCATCTAAATTAAACTATAAAATAAGTTCACTAGACGTAGCACACGATAATGGTCAAATGGGTGCTTCTATGCTTGATACATCAGAAGGTGTTTATAACTTAATCAAATCAAACTTTCAACGTATTAGAGATTTAACTGAACAAGCTGCAAACGGAACTTATGGTAGTGACTCTATGGCAGCAATTAAAACAGAAGTTTGCGCAAGATTAAATGAAATTTCACGTGTTGCAAACTCAACAGAATTCAACGGTCAATACTTGATGAATGGTTCAGTTAAAGAAAATATTAATTTACAAGTTGGTATTCACAGCGATGATTACAGTTTTATAGAACTAGATAAAAAATTATTTGCCCCAGCAACAGCAACAGCATTAATCAAGATTCCAACTGGGGATACAGTTGAAGATTTATGCGATGATGTTTACGTAAATGATACAACTGCAAGAAAATTTCTTGATAAATTAGATACAGCAATTGAAGAAGTTACAACAAGAACAACAACAATTGGTGGTATTCAACAAAGAATTATAGCAGCTATGGATTCAGCAGACGTTATGAAAACATCAATGACAAACGCAGTTGCTCTAATCCAAGATGCTGATATCGCAGAAGAATCATCAAATTATGTAAAACAACAAATTCTTCAACAAACATCAGCTTCAATGTTAGCAACAGCTAACCAAGCACCATCAATTGCATTACAATTATTAGGCTAATAAACAATTTTTAAAATAAATTATAAAAAACTTCTCTTATATATTTCCCTTAAAAAATTTACACAGCACCCCCACGGGTGCTTTTTTTTGTTTAAAAATGACAAGTTTGTGAAGCTGAGCTGTAAACTGGCGCCACACTCTTACAAAACAAATATCAATTGTTTTGTTCGGCAGAGTACAAAATCCGCAATAAAAAGTCTGTCAATAATAGAATTGGCAGACATTAAATAAACACGAGGATATTAAGAGAGAGAGTATAAATAAATCTTTTCTGTGAACAAAATGCATAAAGGCGCATTTTATTCTATTTTGTTCTTAACTTGTTTCCTAATCTTTAGCTATGTTTTTCTAAGGTTATTTGTTCCTTACTCTTATATTAAGTATTTTTGTTTTTAAAAATTGCCTTTTTAGTATTGATGTGAGTTTGAACTATTCGGGGCATCACTAAATATCACTAAAGACCAATTATTCAAAGCATAATTTGTTCAACAAAAAAAGCATGCCATTTGGCATGCTTTTTTGAAATTGTATAATTTCCAAAATATTAACGTTTTGAGAATTGGAATCTTTTTCTTGCTCTTTTGCGACCGTATTTTTTACGTTCTTTAACACGTGGGTCACGAGTTAACAAGCCTTCAGCTCTTAATACGTTTTTGTATTCTTCGTTAACTTTAACTAGAGCTCTTGCAATACCGTGTCTGATTGCACCAGCTTGTGATACAATACCACCGCCAACGGCTTTTACTCTTACGTCATATTTATCTTGGTTTTCTGTCAAAACTAATGGTCTGAATACCATCATTTCAATTGCAGGTTTGTTACCGATGTGTTCCATTAATTTTCTACCGTTAACAAAAATTCTGCCTTTGCCTTTTACAAGTTTAACAACTGCAATTGAAGTCTTTCTACGACCTGTTGCAATAACTTCTTTATCTGCCATTATTTAGCCTCCTTTTCTAATACGATAGGTTTTTGTGCTGCATGTGGGTGTTCACTACCAGCATAAACTTTTAATTTTGTAAATTGTGTATCACCTAAAGTATTGTGTTGAAGCATGCCTTTTACAGCCTTTTCAATAGCTAATCTAGGATCTTTTTCCATTAATTCTTTGAAGCTTGCGCTCTTTAATCCACCTGGATACATTGTGTGGTGGTAGTAAATTTTATCAGTTTCTTTGTTGCCTGATACTTTTACTTTGTCAGCGTTGATAACGATAACAAAGTCACCAGTGTCTACGTTTGGAGTATATTCTGGTTTGTTTTTACCTCTTAAAATATTAGCAACACGTACTGCTAAACGACCTAAGATTTCATCTGTAGCGTCGATTACGTACCATTTTCTTTCTACTTCTAGAGGTTTTGCTGAATAAGTTTTCATGCTATTTTCTCCATTTATGTTCTTTAATATTCTACTTTTATCAATGTCAATCCGCTTGGATTAACTGTTTTGCCTGCTTTTTCTCGGTCTAACGCGTCTAACACGTATTCCATATATTCAGGCTTTTCATTGTTCCGTTCAATCTCTAATAGCGTTCCGACAATTATTCTAACCATATTGTACAAAAATCGATTGCCGACTATGTCAACTATTATCATATCGTCATTTCGCCAACAATTTGCTTCGTAAATCTCGCAAACTGTATGAGGATTTGAACTTCCAGAATTCTTAAAACTGGTAAAATCATGTTCGCCTACCAAATAGCTAAGCGCTTCATTCATTCTTTCCAGATTTAACTCATTTTCTACCCTCAATAAGTCACCATCAAAAGCTTTTCGTTGTTCTCTGTTTAAAAATACATAACGATAATGTCTTTTTTTAGCCGACTTTTGAGCGTGGAACGTTTCGTCAACCTCTTGTAAATCCGATATCGAAATATCTTTTGGTAACAGTGCATTGATTGATTTGATAAACCTAGAAGCAACAATTGTTTTATCTAAATCTACATGAACTGTTTGACCTGTGGAATTTACACCAGCATCAGTTCTTCCAGAAAAGACCGTTTTTATTGGTCTTGGATTATTTTGAGTTTGTTCAACTCCTGTCAATGTGCATATTGCCTTTTCTAATTCACCTTGAATTGTAGGAGTGGGTTGCTCGTTACCATTCGCATTGAATTGGATTTGGCTTCCTGCATAATTTCTGCCTTGATATTGTATTAAAAACGAATATCTAGTCATTTTATTATACTAATTGGATTAATGCCATTTCGCTTGCATCACCACGTCTTGGTGGTAAGTGGTAAATTCTTGTGTAACCACCATTGCGGTCAGTATATTTTTTACCGATTACACAGAATAATTTTCTTAAAACTGTTTGTTTTGGTAATTTTTTACCTTCTTCAACAGTTTCGAAAACTTCACCAGTTGCAACATCAATAAATTTACCGATTTCTTTGTCGTAAATGAATTTTGCTGCTTGACGGCGAGATGTTAAATCACCTTTTTTAGCAAGAGTGATTAATTCTTCAACATAAGGTTTCAATGCTTTTGCACGAGCCAATGTTGTTTTGATTTCGCCATGAGTAAATAACTCAGTTGCTAATGCACGCAATAAGGCATCTCTTTGGTCTTTAGCCTTTCCTAGCGTATGTTTTTTTGTTAAGTGTCTCATTTTTCTGTCCTTTTATTTTCTTTTTTATTATTTTTATTTAACTATTAAACCATTTCTTCTTCTGGTAATTCTGGACTTGGAGCCAAGTCTAAACCAAAGTGGTGTAATCTTTCGATAACTTCATCTGATGATTTTTTACCGAAGTTTTTAATGTTTAATAAATCATGTTCTGATTTTTTCAACAATTCGTTCATTGAATTGATGCTTGCTCTTTTTAAGCAGTTGTAAGCTCTTACTGATAATTCCAATTCTTCAATTGTGATTGAAGTTACAGGTTCTTCTTCTTGAACTTCATCTTCAACAACTTGTGCTGGTTGATTTACAACAACTGGTTGACCTGAAATTGCTGCAATTTGCATAAAGTGGTCGATTAACAATTGAGCTGATTGAGATAATGCTGTTGTTACATCAATTGAACCGTTTGACCAGATTTCTAATGTAACTTTATCAAAATCGATTGAATCGCCTACACGAGTTGGTTCAACGTTGTATGCTACACGTTTGATTGGCATAAATGTTGCATCAATTGGTAACATATCGATTGATTGACCAGCTTTTGCATCTCTTGGTACATCATGAGCAACATAGCCTTTGCCTGTTTCTACAATGATGTCAGCATGGAAGCTACCACCATCAGCAATTGTACAAATTAACCAGTCTGGGTTTACAACTTTAACACCTGCAGGTAATTGAATATCACTTGCCAAAACTGGACCAGCATGGTCGATATCAATTCTTAAATGTTGAGCTTCTTTTGAATCAGTTTTGATTACTAAGCCTTTCATATTTAACATTACATCAATAACATCTTCAACTACACCTGGAATTGCTGTATATTCGTGAGTAATACCTTCAATTCTTGCTGATGTAACAGCTGTACCTTCAAGACTTGATAATAATACTCGTCTTAAAGAGTTACCGATAGTGTTACCAAAACCTTTTGCTAAAGGTTCGATAACAAATTTACCGTATTGTGAACCGTTTGAATCTGTTGTTGTGCTTACAGTTTTTATTTTTAAATCCATTGTTTATCTTCTCCTAATGTTTTTTGGATATACGTTGTTACTAATTACTTATTATTTTGAATAATACTCAATTACTAATTGTTCTTTTAATTCAGGATCAAGTTCTTCTCTTTGTGGAACTCTATCAAAAGTAATTTTCATAGCATCTTTGTCTTTTGTTATCCAAGCTGATTCACATGGTAAATCAATCATTTCAATAACACTCTTAACAAAAGATTGGCTTCTTTCTCTGATAGTAACAACATCTCCTGCTTTCAATAAGTAAGATGGAATATCAACTTTCTTACCGTTTACTAGGATATGACCGTGGTTAACAATTTGTCTAGATTGTTTTCTTGTAATACCAAAACCAGCTCTAAATAATACGTTATCCAATCTTGATTCTAATAATTGTAACAAGATTGTACCTGTAACGCCTTTTCTTCTTGCTGCTTCGTTATAATATTTAGCAAATTGTTTTTCAGATACTAAGTAAGTTAATCTGATTTTTTGTTTTTCGTTTAAGTGTAATGCGTATTCAGAAAGTTTTTTTCTAACTGCACCGTGTTGACCTGATGCTGTTTGACGCATTGAAGAAGTTAACTTTCTGTTTGATAAGTCTTTTACTCCGAAGTTACGGAATAATTTATTTCTTGCACCTGTATATTTTGACATTTTTCTAATTTCCTTTTTTTCTTTTAATTATTGTATTACTTTTGTACGTCTTTCAACCTTTTACTTAATTCAAGCAATAAGGCAAAACATACGGACTATACACGACGTTTTTTAGGTGGTCTGCATCCATTGTGAGGAATTGGAGTTACGTCTTTGATTAATGTGATTTCTAAACCTGCAGCTTGGATTGCTCTGATAGCTGTTTCACGTCCAGAACCAGGTCCTTTGATATAAACTTCAACTTTTTTCATACCTTGGTCGATTGATTTTTTTGCAACCATTTCTGCTGCTGATTGAGCTGCGAATGGAGTACCTTTTCTAGCACCTTTGAAACCAGATGCGCCTGCTGTTGCCCATGCAATAGCGTTACCTTGAGTATCAGTTGATGTTACGATTGTATTGTTGAATGTTGATTGAATATGAACAACACCTTGTAATACATTCTTTTTTTCTTTTTTCTTTGTTGTCTTTGGTCTTGCCATTTTTTTATTTCCTTTATTTCTACTTTTTTACTAATTAATTATTGCCTATCGGCGTTCTACATAAATTCAATTATGCAGTCTTTTTCTTAGTGATTGCTAAACCTTTTTTACCACGTCTAGTTCTAGCGTTTGTTTTTGTTCTTTGACCTCTGCAAGGTAATGAACGTTTATGACGCATTCCTCTGAAAGAGTTGATTTCTTGAAGACGTTTGATATTCATTGATACTGAACGTCTTAAGTCACCTTCAATTTCGTAGTGGCTTAATTCTTCTCTTAATAATTTGATGTCTGCATCTGTTAAATCATCAGTTCTTAAATCTTCTGAAATACCAGTTTTTTCTAAGATTGCTTTACTTCTAGCTGGTCCGATACCGTAGATGTAAGTCAATGCGATAATCATTCTTTTGTTACGAGGTAAATCTACCCCTGATAGTCTTGCCATTTCGTTTTTCCTTATTTAATGTGTTTTACTTTTTGATTTGGTTTTTCTAAGATTTCGAGAATATTATATGTGTTTTTCACTCATTCTAACTCCACCCTAGTGACCGAATTAGATTATTGCTTCACTCGGACAAGTCGCTCATTTCACTGCGTTGCCATTCGCTATGTCCTCGCTACTTCTAGTTTCGTGCTAAAGCACTCACTCTACGCAAAATCTAACCTTGTCTTTGTTTATGTTTTGGGTTTTCGCAAATAATTGCGATTCTACCTTTTCTTTTAATACATTTGCATTTGTCACAAATCTTTTTAACTGAACTTCTAACTTTCATTGTTCTACCTTTCTATTAATTTTGTCTATTTCAATCTAAATGTGATTCTGCCTCTTGTCAAGTCATATGGTGTCATTTCAACTTTAACCTTATCACCTGGCAAAATTCTAATAAAATTCTTTCTAATTTTACCTGAAATATGTGCCAATATTTCGTGTCCGTTTTCCAACTCTACGCGAAACATCGCGTTTGGCATTGATTCTAAAATTGTACCTTCTAATTCTATTACGTCTTTTGACATAGTAATCCTTTACTAACTAGTGCGTTCTTTTATCATATTTGCTAAAAATTTCTTTGCAAGCACTTTTAATAAGGTTTTTAAGAGGAATTTTTCAAAGCAAAACTGATTGTTAATATAAAAATACCACTCTTTCAGTTATTTGCTGAACATGCTAAAATCAACTAATATTTATTATTAACAGAGATTTGTAAATTTTTGTAAATATTTTTAATGTGTTTATCTTACTAAAAACAAACATCTGTTTATTTGACTTTTTCGACGTATTTTTTTAAATTTTCTAATCTATCTTTAATATTTTGGTAAATTTGTTTGAAATCTTCTTGTACAGATTTTACTTTTTCATTTGAATATTTTTTCAAAATTAAAGATGGTTTTAATTCGTTTTCGAACCTAAATGTCGCCGATTTAATATTGTCATAAACAGTTTCATCTATCAAATCTTTTGTATCGCACAAACTGATATACAATTTGCCCAAAGCAATTTTTGCATTATTAACGTTCTTTTTATTCAAGTCATTTGCAACATCATAAATCTGGTGTTTTAAAGCTGAATATACAGAAATCAAATTTTCTTTTTTCTTAGGTAAATATACTCTAAAATGATTAACAGTTTGCTGATATCCAATGTCCATCAACTCTTGGCGTTTTTCAGTCGACATATTAAAATCAACGATAATCACTTCACCTGTATTAATTGTTATATAATCGTACTTGTCATTGTTACCATAAGTTTCGACAATACCTTTTGTCGCAATAGATGTAACACAGCTATATACTGTATTTAAGTAATCAATCGCGGTTTTGCAATTTTGAGAATAATCACCCTCCAATCTAAATTCTAAAATTCTTTCTTGCGGAGCTTTTAGGTGTTTTGAAAGTTTCCATAGAGGTTGACTTTTTTGTAAATCACCATCTACCAATTCGACATTTTCGTATTTAACAGGAGTCATTAATCCTGGCATTGTTGATGAAATTCTAACGGCAGTTGCAACCTCAAAATCTGGAGTTTCAAATTTTGAAAATTCTTTGCAAGAAAAATTTGTTAAATCTGTTGTAATTATCACTAAATTTTTATCAAGGTCTTTAAATTTTACTGTTGGATTTTCACCTTTCTTATACTTTTCACCATAAAATTTCTTTTCAATCATTTCGCGAACCCATTCTAGAAAAACCTCACCTTTTGATAGTGCAAAAGATTTTCCAAAACCAAAATGAATATCTCTAAATAAATCAAAATTAACTTTTAAGAATATATTTTTAATTTCTTCTGGGGTATAGCCAATCGCATATAGAGTCGCAAATATTGCGCCTACAGAAGAACCTGCAATTGTAGATGCAGACACATTAAATTCTTCCAAAGCCTTTAAGGCACCAATATATGAAATACCTCTAATTGCACCACCGCCAAATATACATGTATAGTTTAATTCATTTTCATTCATTTATTGATCCTTTTATTAATTTCTTCAATTTTAATTCGATTTTCACCCTTGAAAGTTATATCCGTATCAAAAATACTTTTTCTATAATATTCAAAATCTAGACTCGGCATTTTTGAGATTTGTTTATAAGTATCCTTAGGCACAAAAACTCCATATTTTAATCCATCAAACGCAAGCTTCCAGCCAGAATTTTTTTGTTTTAACACCTTATAAAGAGGGTAAAAATTTTCAATAATAATTATATCTGGAGGGTTTTTATCAAATAAATCATGCCAGCCTTTATTTAGAGTAAACAGTTTACCCATATCTTTTAACAAGTAATCGTCATAAACTTCCTCATAACGTCCGTCCATATAGATTTTATTTTGAGGATATAGTTTATATGCAACATAACTGCCAAGCCCAAAATTAACCAAAATATTACCTTTTAGTTGATTTTCTTTAATAAATTCAACTTCTAAAACAGGGTATTTTTTACAATTTAACATTGGCTCTACGTTTTTTACAACAATTGTTGATAGTGCAAAAATAAGTAAAAATACGTTGACTGCAACAATTTCCCATTTTGGGAATTTTATATTTTTAAAAGTATCAACTATATCTTGGTAACAGTATGCCACAGAAGAAAGAACAAAAAATGGCATCATTTTTACATGAACAATTGCCAAATACAAAGTTACTAACATTACAATCAACTTTGTTTTATCTAAAGAATTATAATTAAATTTGTTTTTAATAACTTTTAACAACTCAATAATTGCAACAAATATCGCAAAGAATTTGAACTCTAAGAATCGATATAAAAACATCTTATGAAAAATTGGCCACCACTCTAAAACATCAGGTCTGTGCATGGTTGTGGCTTTTAGTAAAAATTTTACAAACTCAATACCATAAGGGTTTATGAATAACATCAAGGGGCAAACTAAAGTTGTCATTAAATAGTATTTAAAGCTCTTTTTATTTAAAGCCTCACCAATTGTGTACATCGCAAGCAACCCTAAACCTGAAACGACACCACCGTGCATATTTCCCCAAATTAAAAAGAATACTGGAAAAATAAACAAAAGTTTGTAATTTTGATATTTTCTTATAAGTTCTAAAATATAAATTTCAAGGATAAAAAATAAAAATGAGAATGAATGACATCTAACCAAAGAGTTATACGTCACCATAAATACATTTAATACAATAAACCATAGCAATATATTTTTATAGTTACAATCTTCTGAGCATCTTATTTTTACAGTTTTTATAACAAAAAACACTGTTAAAAAGGATAACGTGGTTTGCAAAAGCACCAACCCCAAATGACCACCTAGATTTTGAAATAAATAAAAGACTACACTTGAACCCCATTCGTGGTCATACCAAGCGTGAGTTGGGGTATAAGACAAAAAATCATACTTTAAAATATGACCAGTTTGAACAACCGCCATACCAGCAATTAACCTTGCCCACAAGTCATAATCGTAATTATCTGCATTTAAAACTATCGCAACGCACAATAAAAATAATAATACGTAGAAACCGACTGTTTTTAATTTATCTGTATTCAAGTTTATTTTATTCATAGAATTTATTATAACATATTTTTTAAGGTAATGGGTCATATCCCCCTGGATTTAGGGGGTGACATTTGCAAATTCTTTTTATACCTAGCCAAAGCCCTTTTAATACGCCATATTTAACTATAGCTTGTCGCATATATTCCGAACAAGTCGGTGTAAACCTACACACAGGAGGAGTAAGTTTTGAAATAATTTGGTATATTTTAATTAAAAATAGTAAAAATTTCTTAATCATAAAACATCACTACTCTTGTGGCATATAGCTTTCGCCAATTGTATCTACAGCTTCAACCTTGATATCTGTAATCAATTCAGAATATGAAATTACAACAATCGTTGGAATATGTCTTTCTAGCAATTGGTATAAAGGTAATCTAATTCTTGGAGAACACAAGATAACAGGTTGTTTACCTAAGTTTTGGTGTGCATTCATTAAGGTTGCAGCAGTTGTTTCAATAAGCTCTTGAACCTGCATTGGGTTTAACAAGAACATTGTACCTAACTCTGTTCTTTGACAACTGTCATCAAGAACTTTTTCCCATTCTGGAGAAAGAGTTAATGCATAAAGCACTTTATCCTCTTGAACATTAGTCAAACAAATTTGACGACCTAAAGCAGCCCTCAGACGCTCTGACAAGATATCTGGTTCTTTTGAAAATCTCGCGTAGTCGCACAAACGTTCAAAAATAAAGATAATATCCTTAATTGAAACTTTTTCTCTGATTAAGTTTACAAAGATTTTTCTCAAATCACTTGTAGAAATAATTGTTGGAACCAAGTCATTAACAAGAGTTGGATCTTGAGAACGAACTAATTCCATCAATTTCAACACATCAGTTTTTGTCATAATATCATCAACGTGTTTTCTTGTAATTTCTTGTAAGTGAGTAATTACAACGTCTGTAGCATCAACAGCGGTAATAGCCTTTGTTGATTTTGCATCTTCTTCTGATACCCAATAAGCTTGCGTTTGATAAGTTGGGTCAACACCAACAATTGCATCTTCTGGAACTTCAGGTTTTACTGAATCCCATTGGTCTGCAATTACCATGTATTTTCCTGGGTATACAAAACCAGTCGCAACTGTATTTCCACGAATTGCAATCAAATATTCATTAGCTTCAAGAGCTGATGAGTCCATAATTCTGATATTTGGCAAAATGTAACCTAATTCATCTGTTACACGTTGTCTTAAAGCAGCAATTTTAGCCAGCAATTGACCCTCTTGGTCAGGGTCTGCGATTACAAGCAAACCTGCACCAACTTGCAAGCTCAATACGTCAACACCAAGTCTTTCGTACATTCTGTTAGGGTTAACAAGGTCTTGCATGTTTTGACGAACACTTTCCAATTGTCCCAATTGAGATTGAACGTCTGCATTAACAAGAACTGACAAACCAGCAAAAATCAAGCCTGTAGCAAACAAAATAAATGGCCACCATGGTAAACCTGTTATAGGGCTAGATAAAGCAATTAAAATCAAGAACCCTGAAGCCAAGAACAAAGGATTTGGTTTACTTGTGATTTGAGCTACCAAATCAGAACCCAAAGAGTTAGCACCTGATGCACGTGTCATAAAAATACCAGCTGCAATAGACATTAAAAGAGATGGCAATTGTGATGACAAACCATCACCAATAGTCAAGATTGTATATTTTGAAACGGCATCTGCTGGAGCCATTTGGTTCATCAAACAACCTACACACAACCCACCAACAATGTTGATGATTGTAATAATCAAACCTGCGATTGTATCCCCTTTTACGAACTTCATAGAACCATCCATAGAACCGAACAAGCTTGATTCACGTTGTAAGTCTTCACGTTTTTTAACCGCTTCTTCTGGAGAAATCAACCCAGCGTTGAAGTCTGCGTCAATTGTCATTTGTTTACCAGGCATCGCATCTAAGGCAAATCTGGCAGAAACTTCGGCAATACGTTCAGCACCCTTTGTGATTACCATGAACTGTACAATAGTAATAATCAAGAAAATTACAACCCCTACAACCATGTTACCACCAGTAACGAAGTGTCCGAACGCGGATACTACTTCACCAGCGTCACCTTTTGCCAAAATCAAACGAGTTGACGCAATTGACAAAATCAAACGAAACATCGTACCTAGAAGAATAATTGACGGAAATGCCGCCAATTCCAAAGGCTTTTGTACGTACAGGGCTATCATCATTAAGACAACACCTAGTGTAATATTCATACTGATTGAAAAGTTAATAACCCAATTAGGCATCTCCATTAACAAGATAAGTATTAAGACTAATACAAATCCCGCTAATGCAAATTCACTTATTGGTTGACTTCCGCCTTGTTGTGGTGCTGCCATTACATACCTTTCAACGCTTCTTTTATAATGTCAAGTTGTGTATCAAGTGATGCATCTACTATCCCATTATTCGTGTTTAAAATACAACCGCCTTCTTCAATTGTGTCATCAGGCAAAACTGTAATTTTCGCCTCAACACCCATTGAAGAAATGTATTCAGGAAGCTCTGTTTTAACTAAATCTGCCTGAAGCGGATTTACTTTTACCGTAATTCTAGATTCCTCCTTTGAAATTGTTCGCATAACTTCAACAATTGAATCTAAAATAACTTGTGGATTTTGTTCCACTTCTTTTTTAATGATTTTTCTTGCAATATCAACACTGATTTCTAAAATATCAGGTGCGATATATTCAAAAACCTCTTTTTTAGCACTTATAAAATCAGCAATCTTTGCTCTTAAAGCGTTAATATCACTTTCAGCTTGTTCCAAACCTGCTCTATAACCCTCTTTTGCGGCAGTTTCTTTAATTGTATCAGCTTCTTCTTGCGCTCTTGAAATTAAATTTCTATCATCAATCCGACGATATCCACGACGTCTATCGCCTCTACGACGTTCTTGACGTTGTGAAAAATCAATATTATCCAAGTCAAAAATATCAATCTTTTCTTCCGCTTCTTGCACTACTGGAGGCGCTTGTTGCGGAATTGGATTGGTTGTTTGCTGAACAGGAATATTATTTTCTGCCGACTTATTGTGCTTTTTTATAATCATGATTGATTATATTATACACTACATTCAATATGTTGGGCAATAATATTTGAAATTTTTGGTGGAAGTTCATACAATTCATCTTGCAAAGCGCTTGATACAAACTTTTTAACATTTATCCTTTCTGGCTTCAACATAACCTCTACTCGCTCTCTGGTTGTATTTTTTAGAGCATTTTTAATTCTAAAGATAAGTTGATTTGGACTTGTCGAATGTTTGCTTGGTAAGTTTGTTTTAATTTCTTTTAAGCACTGCATTGCCATATTTGCATCAACACGTTGGTTTAAATCTGGCATTTGCATATATTGAATCACTAATTGCGCATCTTGTGGGTTGAATTTGTTCAAAATTGATGCAACTTTATCCTGCGATAAAGTTCGTAACAATAACGCTAAAGAAGCCAATTTGAAAGCTTTTTTGTTATCCGCACCACCTTGCATTTGAACTGGCGCTTGTTGTTGCTGTTGTTGTATAGCTTCTTGTTCGGCTTGTTGTTGGCGCTCAATTTCCTTTTGTGCCTCAACTTCTTCAACTAATTGGTTTAAGTTGTTTTGCTTTTCTGCTTGTTCTTTTAATTCTTCGTCAATGATACCGCGTTGTTGAAGTTCATCTAAAGCTCCTTCATAAGCTTTAATTACGTGATGTTCAATTAATTCTAAAATCTGGTCTTGAGGCAACCCTTGCTTGATTGTTTGTTTACCAATATCAAAAATCGTAAACGCAATTTTTTGCATTACGCCGTCCCAATATTCAGGTTGAATACCTGAACGGATTAAGTCTACTGATTTGTGAAATGACCATTCTGCAATAATTTGAGTAAGCAAAATTGCCTGTTCAGCGTTAAATCCAGCTTCTGCGTCATTAGAAATCGCTTCACCTGCCAAGTTTGAAAAGTTCAAAAGAGTTTTTGTTACATATTCCTTTTGAAAATCATCAAAATCCTGAGGAACAAGCTCTACAGCTTGACCTGCTAAATCATTTGCAAATTGTTTATAATCAAATCCTTCTATTGACATTTTATTTTGAATTCCGTTTCTATTTACTTAAGCTTAACTGCTTATCGTCTTTTTATGACTCAATCCAACTCTTGATTTTTTCACCTGTTTCGTTAGGGTCAAGAGAATCAACATCTGAGCGAATTGCAGCCAAGGCTTCATCAATTACTTGTGATGGAATTTGCGGAACAACTTCGCGTTGTTGTTGTTCTATCAAGCCTTGTTGCAATTGAGTTTGACGTTCAATTAATTCCGCAGCTTTCGCGTTCATATCTCTTAATTGAGCATCTTGTTCGCTTGCAATATTTCTTAATTGTTGCATTTCTTGTTGTTGTGCCAATTGGCTAGCCTTGATTTTACCAGATACTACTACGTATCCACCTGTTAAGCATATACCAACCATAGCTAGTACAAGCCACCAAGGATTACCTGTTTCTTGAGGTTTTGGTAAAGTTTCGCCCTTGTCTGTTGCCAAGTATGGCTCAATTGATTCAGATAATGCAATTGTTACATTTTCAGGGTTAACTTTTGGACTTGCTGCTCTTGCAATTAATTCTTTTAATTCTTCTGTTGTTGTTTCAGCAGGTAGAGCATTCTTTTCTAAAGTTACTGCAATTGAAATTTCTTCAATTACTCCTGGTTTCATATATTCATTAATTTGAGTTTTGCTTACGCCATATTGAGTTTCTCTAGCACGTCTTGAGTAATTTCTGTTTTGTGCAGATGCGCTTGCTTGATGTGCAGAGCCTGGAGTAACCAAACCGTTTGGAAGGTATACGCTAACAGCATTTGCTGTTCCAGAACCTCTACTATTGTCAACTGATTCATCGCCTAAACCTTCAACGAAAGTTTGTTCAGAAACAGATGCTTTTTGTTTTGGATCATAGATAATGCTTGATTTTTCAACTGGAGATTGCTTCAATGATGTACTTACTGTTACAACGAAGTTTCCTTTACCAATCAATCTATCTAATTGAGCATTAACTTTTTGTTGCATGTATTTATCGTTTTCTTCAACTTTTTGAAGCATTTCATCTTCTGCTCCAATAATACTTGAATAAACGTTTCCACTTGTATCTGTAATTGAGATATTATCAGCAGTTAAGCCTGCAACACTACCTAATAATAAGTTAGTGATTGCTTTAATTTTTAATGGTGGTAATTTTTCACCTGAAATTTTTGTTGTCAATTGAACCGTTGCAGTAACAGGTTTTTGCATAGAAGAAAACATTGTTTGTTCAGGGATTGAAATAAATACAGAAGCATTATCAATGCCGTCCATTTTACGGATTAATCTTGCCAATTCACCATTAATAGCTCTTGCTAAGCGAATTCTTTTATCGTCTTTTGTTGATGTAAAATCACCTTTGTCAAAGATTTCCAAACCAACATTTTGGTCCATTAAGCCACTTTTAACAATTTCTAAAAGTGCGGCGTCGCGTTGACTTTGGTTATAAGTACCTTTTTTCAACACGATTGAAGATTTTGTACCATCTAAGCTTCTTGAAGCTGTGATACCAATTTTTGCAAGTAAAGCTTGGATTTCAATAGCTTTACCGATGTTATCAGTAGTTAACAATGTTAAATCTTCTTGAATAGGTTTTTCGCTGATGAGTTTTGCTTTATCAGCGCTTGAACTATTTCCAACATTAATGATTACAACCATTACAACGATTGCTAAAACAATTACTATACCGCCAATTATTCCATATAATAAAGGCTTATTTTCTAATATTTGTTTAAAATCCATAATCTCCCTGCGCAGTCTTTTTTATTATAATTATATAATCTTATTGTACTCCAATTTTATACTTGAATTTGTACAATTTTATCATACGCTTGTATGACTTTTGAAACAGCATTTGTTGCAACTGTCAAAGTTACTTCAGCTTGTGACATCGCAATCATAACATCATGAACATCAACTTCGCCAGTTCCGCTTGCAGCTTTTGCCAACAAATCATCTGGTTTGTTCATTGTTTCGTTAATGTTTGAAACCATATTGCACATTGTGTCTTTAAAACTCATTTTATTTTCTGTTTCACCAACGTTTGAAACACGACCGTATGCCATACCAGTTCTTGAAATTGGTGATGAAAATTGACTGTTAAAATTAATTTGTGGATTAAATCCGCTCATAATACACCTCGCTTTTATTTATTCTTGTTAATATCTTCGTCTTTCTGCTTTTCTTTTTGAGTAAATTCTTTAAATATCATTCATTTTCATTAGGAAATTTTTTACAAATCCATATTCCGATTTATTTTCTTCTTAATGATTTGTTATGAAATATCAACATGGACATTCACAAAACTTAATCTTTTATTTAAAATATATTTATGAACAAAAATCCTGAAAAAATTAAAGAAATGTTTGATGAGATTGCGACTGTGTATGATTTTAACAACGCAATAATGTCATTCGGACAACACAAGCGCATAAAAGAAGAAGCCGTAGGGTTCTTAAAAACTTCTGGCAAAATTCTTGATTTATGTACTGGAACTGGTGATATAGCAGGGTTTTTGAGTAAAAATTCTAAAAATGAAGTTATCGGGTTAGATTTTTCCAAAAATATGCTTGAAATTGCTCAAAAAAAATATCCCTCAATAAAATTTATTGAGGGTGATTGTACTAATTTGCCTTTTAATGACAATTCATTTGACGCAGTTACAATAAGCTTTGGACTTAGAAACATCGAAAGATACGACAAAGCTCTAGATGAAATATACAGAGTTCTAAAACCCAATGGAACATTTATGCATTTAGATTTTGGCAAAAAGAATTTGCTGGGCGATTTGTTATTTGATTTTATAATTCCAAAACTTGTAAAAATTTTTTATAAAGACCAAATACCTTATGACTATCTCGTAAAATCAAAGCAGTTATTTTTCAATGAAGAACAACTTATAGAGCTTTTTGACCAGCACAAATTCAAACTCCAAGAAATACACTATTTTATTTTTGGTGGAGCAAGTTGCCAAATTTGCAAAAAATAGTCGTTAAACATCTGGCTCTAGATGAATTGTCACATCGGTATTACCAAGAACTTCTTCAAGACGTTTTTCAATTTTATTACAGAAATTATGTCCCTCAAATAATGACATATCTTTATTTGCAATAATTGTAAGCTCAATATTTTTTTTAATTCCTGAATGACGAGTTCTCAAATGTTTTAGGGAAATTAGTTTATTCCCACCCAAAAACTCTTTTATAACATTTTCAATTTTTGAAATATCTTCTTCGCTCAAGGATTTATCTACAAGGTTGTTTTTTGTTTCATTACAAATTTTAGCACCCGCAATAAAAATAATTACAGCAACAACAAGAGCGATAATCGGGTCTAAGATTTGCAACTTTGTTATCTTAATCAAAACCAAACCTAAACAAACACCAGCAGAAGATATAACATCTGTTCTTAAGTGTTCTGCGTCTGCAAAAATTGCAAGAGATTGAGTTTTTTTAGCAATATGAAACAAATACGCACTAACAAAAACGTTCACAATAGCTGAAAATGCCATTACATAGATACCTAAATCTATACTTATTGAAATTTCATGCGGAGCAATAATTTTTTTTACAGCTTCATAAGAAATATAAAGACTCGCTAGAATAATCAAACCACCCTCAATTAAGCCTGACAAATCTTCATATTTTCCATGCCCGTAAGAATGGTCTTTGTCAGCTGGTTGAGAGGATTTTTTAACTGAAACGAACGCAATAAAAGAAGCTAACAAATCAGAAAAGGAGTGTATGGCTTCTGATATAATACTAATACTTCCAGAAACAAAGCCCGCTATTAATTTTACAGCAATAAGAACAGAATTTGAAACCATCGAAATTCCAGCTGCGGTTTGTTTGTTTTTTGCGTTTTCAATATTCATTCTAATCACTTGTATAATCGCAAATTGAGCCTTCTGTAGGGATTTCATTATCGTAAACATTACTCAATTTTGATTGTTTTTGTACTGTTTTTAATTTTAAAAGAACATCTTCTTTCAAATTCTTTAAATTTTCTAAAACTTCAGCCTCTTGCGCTAAAATTTGTTCGTTTATTGATTTTATAGCATCATTTTCTTCATCAGAAAAATGAAGTTGTTTTTTTAGAAACACAGCCTTGCTAACAAGTTGTGATTTGTGTCCCTCTCTTGATATCGCTTCATCGTAATTTTCTTTCAAAATAAGATTTTTTACCTCTGTTGAAGTTGCCAAGATTTGGTTGTATAAAATAAGCAATTGTTCAAATTGTTTAGACATAACTAACCTTCGTAATCTGCACCACCGCTTACACCAGCAACTGCACGTTGGCTATTTGCAATTGCAATAGCTTGTTTCCAAGTTGCACGTAAATCAATTAAATGTCTTAATACTTCATCAATTTTCGATTCATCTTTTTTCAAATTGGCTTGAACCAAAGTATCATAAAAATATTGATACAAGGCTTTTATTCTAATTGCAAAATCGCCACCATTTTCCACATCAACAGTGTTAATAAATTCCTCAATAATTTTTTCACAACCAATTAGATTGTTGTGAATTTCTGGAATATTTTTTTGTTCCATAGCTATTTTTGCTTTGTTCAAAAACTGAATAGCGCCATCGTACAACAGAATTAAGATTTTTTCTGGCGATGCTGTTTCAACCTCATTTTTTTGATATTGTTTTAAATATGGATTCATGCTATTTCGTTCACCTTTTATATTTTTCTATTAACTAGAACACCTGAATTATAATCTAACTTGTTAATCATTTCAACAAAATCCTCTGTTTTTATCGATTCAACTGTTTTTTTTGTAACTTTATTAAACAATTCAACTTTTTCGGTTTTTGAATTATACCTTACGACAATATTTTCAGGGTCTTTAATAACTGGAGGCCTGTAACCTGCAGAATTTTCTGTTTCAAACATGGACAAATCAGACTTTTCATTTTTTTCTTGTTTTTTTTCGTTTTTTTCTTCCTCATCATCTTCGTCAGATTGTTCAAAACCATCTTCAAAGTATTGATTTTTATGTTCTTTTTCTTCGTCGTTATTAATCTTTTTATTTAAAGCACGGTCGATTTTACCAACGACTTTTTCATTACCAGTTTGCGCAACATGTTCAGCATTTGCAGCAGCCTGTGCAGAAGTCACTTCTTTAGGTAATCCCAAACTAGCTATTGAAAATCCATCTACGCTCATTTTCTTCTTTCCGTACTTCAAAAGTTTTGAATTTGCATTTATTTATATTATAATATATAATAAGGAAAAAGAAAATACTGAATGGAGAGTATTTATTTTGAAAAAAAATCTTTTAAACAATTTTATAGAAAAGTTAAAATCTTTTCCATTATGGGTTAAGCAAGTTATTTTCTTGTATTTGTACCAAGATTTAAAAGCAAAAATTTCTGACGATTTTATTAATAGAGAAGAAAAAGATGTTTTATATTTGTACGTACCAGAACTTTCTTATATTGGTAAAACTGAAATGGAAGAACGTGCAAAAGGGTTTGAGCCAAATCTTTACAACTTTTTGGAATGTATCGACGAGGGCATGTCTATTATGGAAGTTGCATTAAACAACTTCTGGACTTTAGAAGAAGTCTGTAAATGTTTTATGACCGCTGTAGATGCTGATTTAATAAAAGCACCTATCCCTATAAAAATTATTGCGATGGCTGGTTTTATGTCTGGTAGATTTAGAACTGGTGAATATTTCAAACGTGTTGGCAAAATTAACGTTGACCAATTGGAAATGACAATCCGAAAACAAAAAGAACTTACAGAACAAGGTATAAAATCTAAAATCGCGCAAGTTATGATAGATTTAGGCTATATTACAGAACAAGATACTGCATCATTGATTACGATTAAAGACGAAGCTAGAAAAAGATTTATTCTTGATTCCTCAATCATTCCAGAGGGTGTTACAGCTAATGATAGCAAATATCTAGCTGAAATTGACGAATTAAAGAAACAAAATGCAATCTTAAGAGCAAAATTAGCTAAATTATTATCAATGTTTAAGAAGAAATAATGTATCCAGATAATTATTTACCACAAAGACTAGTAAAACATTTTAGAGGTGAACTTACAGAGCAAGAACATCTTGGCTTTGTTTTAACATCTGAATTTGAATTTGGAGATTCTTTTGGTTATCCATTTTACTTACGTTCTTGCGCAAAACCACTACAAGCATCATTAATTATTGACAATGAACTAGATTTTACAACAGAAGAAATCGCTATTTGTTGTGCATCTCATGCTGGCGAAAAATGTCACGTGGAACTAGCAAAAAGATTATTGAATAAAATCGGACTTGATGAAAGTAAGTTAAAATGTGGTTTACACAAGCCAATTTCTCAAACTGCAAAAGAAGAACTCATTAAATCTGGCGAAAAAGAAACTGTTTTTCATAACAACTGCGTTGGAAAACACATTATGATGCTTGCTCTGTGCAAAAAAAATGGTTGGGATATTGATACTTATGATGATATAAACCACCCATTACAACAGGCAATAAAAAATAAAATTTATGACCTTTGCGAAGTTGAAGAAGAATATCCTATAGCAAAAGACGGTTGCGGAGTGCCTATTTTTTCTATGCCGTTAAAAAAAATGTTAACGGGTTATTTGAACCTATTCACATCAGACAAATATAAAAAAATTACTCAAGCTTTTAGAGAATACCCTTATATTATTGGTGGCGAAGATAGATTAGACACAAAAATCATGCAAAATTCTGACCACCTTGTTGCAAAAGTTGGCGCTTGCGGACTTTGCATTGTGGTAGACTTAGACTTTGCAGATGGACTTGTGGTAAAAGTTCTTGATAGTGACATGAAAGCCAGAGAAGTTGCAACTTTAAGTATGCTAAAGAAAATGTCTTGGGCAAATATTCCTTTTGATTCAGATATCAAAACCCTACACGGTGAAGTCGTTGGCTTGATGAAATTTATTGCAGTGTAATCTGATTATTTACAACTCGTTTTTGTATCCCAGTTCAATTCATCACGACATTTCAAGTAGTCTAAATTCCCATTTTGGATAACCCAAGCTGTCGCATAATTATTAGCCAAAAAACCTAAATCACCCTCTGTCGGAGTAAGATTAGTTGTTAACGTATAATTATAATTGTCTATAACAACATCAAATATATCGTTTCCAAGTTGATTTTTACCTTTATTTGGACCGTCTATATCAATTCTAATATGTCCAAGAGATATTGTAGGTGTAGGTGGCTCAAAAGCTAAAGATGTACCATCCGCAGTAATCACCATGTAATAGTTGCAACTTTTCAACGTACTTAAATAATTGTCGTCATCGAGATTACCAGAAGTATCTAATAAAGGACTTGAAGCAAAACAGCCATCGCCAAACTCGCAGTTTTTTGAGATTTTCATAAATTCAGTCATACGATCAGCAAAACGCTTCGTATTGGCTTTTTCATCAGTATCATTTACAAACCATGTATCTATAGGACCATAAACCGCAGTCGCTCTGCCATAAGCGTCTGTTAGGTTTGCATATACTTTCTTAACCTTTGCTACTTTTTCTCTGTCGCCTGTTGATTGGTTTAAGTTTGGAATAGTTAACGCTGCAACCACACCAATTATGCCCATTACAACCAATGTTTCGGCTAAAGTAAAGGCTATGGCTTTTGCAAATGAACTATGAGAAGTCTTTGTCATTCTGAAGCGCTCAATGAACGCACTCAAAATAGTCTTGCGATGTTCAAAATCTTGTTGACCTACAAGGTTTGCAGGAGATTCCGAAACAAGTTCGGAATGACATCGTGTTCTTACTCTCTCAAAAATTCTTTTCGCACGTTCGCGCAAAAGCGCGTAGCTACTAGGGTTTACCCCCCCCCAAAGGTCGTATCGCTTTATTTACAGTACTTTCAGCCATAGTCAAATCCTCTTTTTTTATCAGTATAAATGATTTTTTATTATTTTGCAAGCCTTGCTTTAAAATAATACTCAATTCACTATTCACTAAATCACATTCTTTCAGGTGCTGTTACAGCCAAGATACCTAAACCTTGTTCAAGAACTGATTTTACTGCGTAAACAAGAGCTATACGAGCTAAAGTTGTTTGTTTATCGTCTGTAATTACACGAGTTGAATTGTAGAATGAATGGAAATCTGCTGCCAATTCTTGAACGTATCTGCAAATTGTATAAACTGTTCTATTTTTAGCTGAATTTACAATTGTAGATTTGAATTCCTCAAGTTTCAAAATCAACTTTTTGGCGTTTTCAACATCGTTTTCTAAAAGTTTTTTATCAAAATGATTTATTAAATTATCAAGCTCATCTTGTGTTAATGGAGCCTTGATTGTTTCACCTGTTTGAGTATCTTTTCTGTCATTAACTGTGTTTCTCAAAATAGAGCAAGCTCTTGCATGTGCGTATTGAACATAAAATACAGGGTTTTCATCTGTAGATTTTTTTGCTAACTCAATATCAAAATCAAGAGTATTATCAATATCTCTCATACACATCCAAAAACGAGTAGCGTCAACACCAACTTCTTCGATCAAGTCGTCAAGCGTAATCATATTCTTACGTTTACCCATTCTTGTTTGTTCTCCGTTGATAACAAGGTTAACAAGTTGACCCAAAAGAACTTCAAGTTTATTAGGATCATATCCCAAAGCTTCAATTGATGCCTTGACACGAGCAACATAACCATGGTGGTCTGCCCCCCAAATATTGATTAATCTGTCAAAACCTCTGTCTAATTTGTCTTTGTGATAAGCAATATCAGCAGTTAAATATGTATTTGAACCGTCTGCCTTTTTGATAACTCTGTCTTCATCATCACCGTATTCAGAAGATTTGAACCAAATTGCACCCTCTTTTTCGTACAATTTACCACTCTCTTGTAATTTTTTATAAGAAGCTTCTACTTTACCAGATTTATGCAAATCTAATTCTGAATAGAAGTTATCAAAATGAACTCTGAAATTTTCCAACAAAGCTCGTTGTAATCTTTCCATTTCCGCTTTTGCATAATCAGAAAGAACTTTTACATCGTCTGTTGGTTCGTGCTCAGACAAGAATTTTTTAGCAACAGGAATTAAATATTCCCCTGGGTAGAAATTTTTTCTTTCAACTTCATCCGTCGGAAAATCAACGTCTTCACCCAATTCTTGTTTAACTCTGATTTTTAAAGAATTACCCAACTTTTGAATTTGAGATCCAGCGTCATTGATATAAAATTCTTGGTAAACATCGTGACCGTAGAATTTCAACAAATTTGCCAAAGCACTACCCATAGCTGCCCAACGACCGTGACCAATATGGAAAGGTCCTGTTGGATTTGCAGAAACATACTCAAGATTTATTTTTTCAACTTCAACATTTTCAGGTTTACCGAAATTTTTGCCTTTTACAAAAATTTCTTCAATTGCGTTCATCAAAAGTTCATTCCCAGTTTTAAAATTAATAAATCCACCAGCAACTGAAACTTCATAACCATTTTTGCTCAATTTTTCAACAATAGCATTTGCAATTTGTGGAGGTGCAATTCTCGCACTTCTAGCCAAACTTGATACATTGACAGCAAAATCACCAAATTCAGGATTTTTAGGCTTTTCTACACTCAAAGAACCTTTTGTATATTCGCTCATTTGACCTAAAGTTTTGTCATTAATCGCTTCTGTTATAGCTTTTTCTGTTTCGTTTAAAAATAAATCTTTTAACATTTTTCCTCACTTTTAATAATCTTAATAAAAATATTATAAGTCAAAAAAAATATTTAAGATATAATAAAACTATGATTGATATTCAAACAACAGTCGAAAGAATAAGAGAAATCCTAGAAGACGATTCAAATTCTCAATTAAAAGAGGAGTTGAACGGCTTTCACTCTGCGGATTTGGCAGACATCTTTCAAGAGTTAAAACCTGAAGAACGTCTTGAATGCTTCAATATGATCGAAGAAGAGAAAGCTGCCGAAATGATTGAATATCTTCCTCCTAATTTACAAGTCGAAATTTTAGGAGATATTGATACAGATTTAGCTGCAAGAATTATCCAAAAACTTCCTCACGATGCCGCTGCCGACGTTTTGGGTGATATGGAAGATGATGAAACAGAAGCTTATTTAGAATCTTTACCACAAAAATTCTCTGAAGAAGTTAGAGAATTGATGAATTACGATGAAGACACTGCTGGTGGTATGATGACCCCATTATTTATGACGGTTACACCAGATATGTCTGTAAAAGAAGTTTTAGATTACATCAGAGATAGAGCCGAAGAAGACAACATTGACCTTTATTACGTTTATGTAACAGACAAACAGGAACATTTGCTTGGTGTTGTTTCTTTGAGAAGCCTTTTAATTTCGCCATTTAAAACAAAAATTGCCGATGTAATGAATTCAGATATTGTAAAATTACATATTGACGATTACAGAGATACAATTTCAGACGTATTTATGAAGTACCAATTCGACTCACTTCCAGTCGTTGACCAATACAACCACTTAAGAGGGATTGTAACTTGGGACGATGCGCAAGATGCAGTTGAAGAAGAAACAACAGAAGAAATTTACGCATCTTCTGGTATTTCAACTGGCAGTATTGACGAGGACGAAATCCTTGACGGTAGCATTTTTACATCTGTTAGAGCAAGAACTCCGTGGCTTTTTGTAACTCTAATCGGTGAGTTAATCGCGGTTAATGTAGCAAACTATTACGGAAAAACACTTCAAGCTTTGCCGATTATTGCAATATTTATGCCTCTTTTGGCTGGTCTTGCTGGTAATATTGGGACTCAAAGTATTACGCTTATTGTTCGTGGACTTTCAACTGGTCAATTGACAATGGCTTCTACTTTAAAACACATCTTAAGAGAAAGTTTTATAGGATTTTTAATCGGAGCCTTTTTCGGCGGAGTTGTAATGTTATTCACCTGGGGTTGGCAACATAACATAGAACTTGGCATTATCGTTGGTATTGCGATGGCAATAAATATGGCACTTGCAACACTTATCGGTACACTTACACCGTTTGCGATGAAACGACTTGATATCGACCCAGCTGTTGCATCTGGCCCTGTAATCGCAACAGCCATAGACGTTTTAGGCTTAGCTGTTTACTTTTCTTTAGCATCAATATTTTTGTTGAAAGTTATGTAAAGTTTTTTTTAAATTGAGGCAATTTTTATCACGAAAATATTTTATAATACATGTATTATTGTATATTGTAGGTTAATTATATGGTAAGTGGAGATTTCAGTCTTTTTAGAAATAATGGAGTTAACAGCAACTCTAGCAGTTCGTCTTTTAGTATTTCTGGAAAAAGTTCATTTACAAACTCTGTTTGGACAGGAAATACTCCAGCACCTAGAAAAACAGGAGAATTTGCATACTCTGAAGAACGTATGCAAATAAAACAAAAAGCACGAAAAACTGCACAGAATAAAGTCAGAAATGCTTTAGCAAGAGCAAAAGGAGAAGTAAAAAAAGGTGTAGTTGAGCAAACTCCGAACGATAGTATTGACATTAGAAGATATAGAGCATACGAAAGTGCCAACCACAAAACACCCGTAAAAAGTACCGCACCATATTGTGCATCATTTGTTTCGTGGTGTTATGGAAATGATTTTTCGGCATTTGGATATGAAAAGTACACGCCAGCACTGAGAACCAAGGCTCAAAAAGCAGGGTGCTATACAAACAAAAATAAAATCGGTAATGGTCAAAAAGGTACATATCGACCTAAAAGTGGGGATTTACTCATGTGGATAAATGAAAACGGCAAAGGTGGACATGTCGGCATGATTGAATCTTGCAGAGTAATAAATGGTAAAATGTATATAACAACTATAGAAGGAAACACTGTTGCAAGAGGGCAAGCAGAAACAGCGACTTCTCGTGCTGTCGGTGGAGGTTCTGAAGGTGTTAAGCGAAAAACCTATACCTTTGATGAATTAAGACGTAATCCAAAAGTAAACGGTGTTGTAAGAATGGAAGAATGGCTTGCTAAATCAGAGGAAGCAAGACTTGTCGGCAAATAACCCCCTTTTAATAAAATTACTTTTTTAATTTGCAAATCTAAAGTGCATAATATCACCGTCTTGAACAACATAATCTTTACCCTCAAGACGCATTAAACCTTTTTCTTTCGCTACAGTATAAGAACCATCGCAAGCTAAGAAATCATCATAAGAAATAACTTCTGCTCTAATAAATCCTTTTTCAAAGTCTGTATGGATTACACCTGCAGCTTGTGGAGCTTTTGTTCCAGCTGTAATAGTCCAAGCTTTAACTTCGATTTCGCCTGCTGTAATATATGTTCTTAGGTTCAATAAGTGGTATACAGATTGAATCATTTTTTCAATACCAGAACTTGTAATGCCTAATTCAGCCAAAAATTCTTTTGCTTCTTCTTGAGATAATTCTGCAAGTTCTTCTTCTATTTTTGCAGAAATAATAACCATTTCAGCACCGTGTTTTTTAGCATAATCATCAACAAGTTTTGTATATTCGTTACCATTTACAACATCACCCTCTGAAACATTTGCCGCATAAATTACTGGTTTTATGCTCATTAATTGAGTTTGTTTTGCAAATTTTAATTCTTCTTCATCGTCAAAAAGTTCTTCAACCTTGATAAATGTTGCATCTGAAAGTTTGTCATAAAGAGTTTGCATAACTTTAACTTCCATTTTTGCTTGTTTATCGCCTGAATTTGCGACTTTTGCAGTTTTTGCAATTCTTTTTTCTAAAGATGCCATATCTGCAAGAGCAAGCTCTGTATTGATAATTTCAATATCATCAAGAGGGTTAACTTTGCCAGAAACGTGAATTGTGTTAGGGTCGTCAAAACATCTTACAACTTGAATAATCGCATCTGTTTCACGAATATTTGCTAAAAATTGATTACCTAAGCCCTCGCCTTTGCTTGCACCTTTTACAAGACCTGCAATATCCACAAATTCAATAGCTGTAGGTACAACCTTTGCAGCGTGAACAAGAGGCTCAAGCTTGTAAAGTCTTTCGTCTGGAACGCCAACAACACCTACATTTGGTTCAATTGTACAAAACGGATAGTTTGCACTTTGCGCATTTTTTGCACTTGTAAGTGCATTAAATAGTGTTGATTTTCCTACGTTTGGTAACCCTACAATCCCAGCTCTTAGCATTATATCTTTTCCTTTATTTTCATATATTGTGTACTCACTAATTATACAACAAAAATACACTGATAATAAATCGGCGGTTTTGAGCTATACTCAAAACCGCCTTTAAAATAAATTTAACTATTGTTTGTTCATACAACAATTTTTATATTTTTTACCGCTTCCGCAAGGACAAGGGTCGTTTCTACCGATTTTTTCACCTTTGCGAATTGGTTTAACTTCAATATCGTCTTTATCTTCAGAGCTGTCAAATTCCTCTGCAGCTTTTGAAAGATTTGTTTCAATCGGTTCTTCTTCTCTGTGAATAATTTGAACCCCAAATTTTGTACGGAACAAGTGTTTTACTGTTTCACCTTGAATATCGTACATCATATTGTTGAACAAGTCATAAGCTTCTTTTTTATATTCAATAAGTGGGTCTTTTTGACCGTAAGCACGCAAGCCAATACCGTCACGCAAGATATCAATATTGTGTAAGTGGTCAATCCATTTGTTATCAACTACTTGAAGCATTATATCGCGTTCAACACTTCTTGCAATATTATCATCTTCAAAAGCGTGTTGTTCGCGAGGATTTTCTTCGTATTGAGAAATCACTTCGTTATAGAAATCAACCATTTCTTGTTCGTGTTCTTTGTATTTTTCTTTTGCTAGGTCTACAAGTTTTTCATACATACTGTCGTAAGACAAGTTTTTGATGTCTGCAACATGAATATATGATAATTGAGGAATTACAGAGTGCAGTTCTTTAATAAGAGTTTGCAAGTCTTCTTCAATGTATTCTTCCACGTTCATATTTGGTGAAACATAGCTTCCGATAAGTCTTTCAATTTCTCGTTCAATCATATAAATAACATCTTCTGAAAGATTTTTTCCAGAAAGAACTTTCTTACGTTGAGCGTAGAATTTTTCTCTTTGAACGTTCATAACGTCGTCATATTCAAGAACCGATTTTCTTATGTCAAAGTGATATGTTTCAACTTTCTTTTGTGCAGATTGAATTTGAGCAGTAATGATAGGGTTTTCAATTGCCATATCTTCATCAACATTCAAAGCATTCATCAATTGAATAATTTTTTCACCGCCAAAAATTCTCATCAAATTATCTTCCAATGACAAGAAAAATCTAGTCGATCCAGGGTCGCCTTGACGTGCAGCACGACCTCTTAATTGGTTATCAATACGACGAGATTCATGTCTTTCTGTACCTATAACGTGCAAACCACCTGCTTTTACAACTTCATAATGTTCGCGTTCTGTTTCTTCACGAGTTTGGGCAAGGATTGCATCTTTTTTAATCTCATAATTTTCATCATCAGGCGTAATATTCAATTCTTCTAACTTTTCTTTAGCTAAATATTCAGCATTACCACCTAACAAAATATCTGTACCACGACCAGCCATATTAGTTGCAATTGTTACAGCACCTTTTCGACCAGCTTGGGCGATAATATATGCTTCTTTTTCGTGGTGTTTTGCGTTCAAAACGTTATGTTTAATTCCGCGCTCTTTCAATAAATGAGAAATGTATTCAGACTTATCGATACTAATTGTACCAACCAAAACAGGTCTTCCTAATTTGTGCATAGCAATAATATCGTCTACTACAGCCAAATATTTTTGTTTTTCTGTTTTGTAAATTACGTCTGAATAGTTTATTCTGATATCTTTTTTATTCGTTGGAATTATTGTAACTTCTAGGTTATAAATCTTTCCAAATTCTGCTTCTTCTGTCATAGCAGTACCTGTCATACCAGATAATTTTGGATATAATCTAAATAAATTTTGGAAAGTAATACTTGCTAAAGTTTGAGTTTCATCTTGAATTTTAACCCCCTCTTTAGCTTCAATCGCTTGGTGCAAGCCGTCAGACCAACGACGACCTTCCATCAAACGTCCAGTAAATTCATCAACAATACAAACTTCGCCATTTTTAATAACATAATCTGTATCTTTTATAAACAATTCTTTAGCTTTCAAGGCTTGCAATAAGTGGTGTGCATAATTGTCTTGAATATCAAACAAATCTTTGCAACCGATAATTTCTTGAGCTTTGTCGATACCATCTTCTGTTAAAATAATATTTTTATTCTTTTCATCAACTTCGTAATCAACGACTTTTGTTAATTGAGGAGCTACTTTTGCCATCAATTGATAAGTAGCCGCAGATTTTTCAAGACGACCACTGATGATTAATGGAGTTCTTGCTTCATCTATTAAAATAGAGTCAACTTCATCGACAATCGCATAATTATAAGGTCTTTGAACCAACATATCCAAGCTTCCAGCCATATTGTCACGAAGATAATCAAAACCGAATTCATTGTTTGTACCGTAAGTGATATCACAAGCATAAGCCTGACGTTTTGCTTCAAAATCTTCTGCTGAACGACCGCCTGAAAGGATTACACCAACAGAAAGCCCTAAGAATTTGTAAATTTTTCCCATCCACTCGCTGTCACGTTTTGCAAGATAATCGTTTACCGTAACAACGTGAACACCTTTACCAGTCAACGCATTCAAGTATGCAGGAAGCGTTGCAACAAGAGTTTTACCCTCACCAGTTCTCATTTCAGCGATGTGACCGTTGTGTAAGAAATATCCACCGATAAGTTGAACATCAAAGTGACGCATATTCAAAACACGTTTGCCAGCCTCACGAACAGTAGCGAAAGCTTCTGGTAAAATCTTGTCCAAAACTTCTTTTTCTAAAATTCTATCAGCTTTTGGATTATCAGAAGTTCTTCTGTTTTTCAAAATTTCTTTAAATTCTGCTGTTTTTGCGCGTAACTCATCATCTGTAAGTTTTTCAAATTCAGGTTCTAACGCATTAATATGCTCAATTATAGGCATAATCGCTTTGATTTTCTTTTCGTGTGGATCGCCCATAAGTTTTAATAAAAATTGTATCATTATATTCTCCCTATTAACTACGTTAATCGTACCATGGACAAAACATCACCGCAACTAAAAACGCACAAAATTAGACAGTGAGGGAATATTAAAATTTTTACCAAGCTCTTGTTTTTAACTGATTGTTTAAGGTAGACCTGCGCTATTCATTATAGACTTTTGTTGATATTTATCATTAGTTAAATCTTGCAAAACCCACTCTCTATAGTTATTGTAACTTTTTCTCGTTTTAAACCAAACATCTATTAAATTTACATACAAATTTTTGATATGAATTATTCCTTTTTTTAAGCTTGCATTATAACCTAAATTTTGAATAGTTAAACTTGCAATAATTCCTATAAATACCATTACAATTATAGCTTCTAATGTGAAAGCAAATAATTTATTCATATAAAGTTTCTCCTTGTACGTATTACTTTATGTTTTATTGCAAAAAGTCCTACATTATGTTATTTATGTACGTAATACATTATATTATACATAAATTAAAGACGTATAACTATATTCTAAAATTTTAAATTTTCGTAACAATAGAGTAGAGGATTTAATTATGAAATCAGGTAATCTACAATTTGGACAAAGAATAAAAGAACTACGCGAAGAAAAGAAACTTACGCAAGAACAACTTGCAGAGCTTATGGAAGTGGAATATCAGACCATAAACAGAATTGAAAATGGAATATACTTCACAAACTACAAAAACCTTGAAAAATTTGCGAATATTTTTAATGTATCTATTGATAGCCTGTTTGAGTATTCTCACAAAAAAACAGAAATTGAATTAAGAAATGAAATTATAGATTGGACAAAAAACTGCAACACTAAACAACTCGAATTCTTATACAAAACTATTCGAGCAATTTCTCAATTTAACTAACACTAAGATTGGAACAAGCTATTAATTTTGTTTGTAATATCTTGTGGGTCAATTTCGTTTGTAACTTTATTGATATCTTGTGCAACTTGGTACAATTTTGCAGCTTCAATTTTGTCGCCAACAATTGTAATAGCTCTTGCCAAGTTAAAATGAGCAAGCGCGTAATTTGGATTACATTCGATTGATTTTTTGAATAATTCAATTGATTTTTGAACTCTGCCTAAGTCGTCAAGATAAATTACACCCAAGTTATTGTATGCAATATCGTACATTGGGTCATTTTCTATAGCAAGTTCATATTCTTTAATAGCCTCGTCAGTATCACCCTTACCCCAATACAAGAAACCTAAGTTACAGTGAATTTTCGCATTGTTAGGATCCAAGTCTAAAGCGCTTCTGTATACTGTCAAAGCATTTTCAAAATCTTCTTTATCGTAAAATGCAGAACCTAAGTTTACATAAATATCAATGTCTTCTGGAGTCAATAAATATGCACTTTGATAAGCACTAATTGCTGCGTCTAAATCACCTTTATTTTCTTGATATACAAAACCTAAAGTTTGTGTAATAATACTTGTCCATTGTCTGTTAGGATTTAGCGTAATTGCTGCTTGATAGTGAGAAATAGCCTCTTTGATTTCTCCCTTAATATAATAAATATTTGCCAAATTAGAATGGAATTCAGGCATATTAGGTAAAATACTAATTAATTTATTATAAATATCAATAGCGTTATCGTAGTCGCCCTGTTCTTCGTAAGCTTGACATAAATGACGGTAAGCTGGAATATTCAAACTATCTAACCAAATTGCCATTTTATATTCAGTAATTGCATCATCATATTGACCAACTGAACGGTAAATATCACCTAAAAGACAGTACAATGGTACAAACCCAGGGGCTTTATCAATTGCGTCAACATAAATATCAATCGCATTACTCAAACCTTTTGATTGAACTTTAAAATATCCTTTAACCAATACTGGCAAGAATTGCAAGTAAGAAAGAGAACGTAAAACATTTTTGATAGCAATTTTATCAAAAGGAAGTGTTAATACAGATAAAATAAATTCAATCTTACTTTTCCACCACGTTAATGGATTTCTAAATGATGAAACTTTGTACAAGTTATACAACAAATAATGCGCAGAAGAACTTGTTAAGGGTTGCAATTTTATCGCGCGTTTTGCGTTAAAAATAGCTTCCAAAAAGTGCGTTTTCTTCGTGTATGTTTCAGCCAACAAATAGTACGCTTTTGCTAATTTATGGTCTTTTGTTGTTGCCATATTCAAATAATTTATGGCTCTATCTAAATCTCCTTTAAAGTATTGCGCTTGACCTATTTTAAAATAAATTTCAGCTGAATCAATATATGTTTCCAAAGCTCTTTGATATTCAGTAATAGCCTCATCAATGTATTGGTAAGAGTTGTGAATATCTAAGTGCCATGCCAAATACAAATCACCCAAGCGAACATGCAAATCCGCATTTGTAGGATCTTTTTGCAACTCAACCTGGCAAAGCTCAATTGCATTTTGAACATTACCATTTTTAACTTGTTTATTTATTTTTTTCTCAAGTTGTTGAAGTTTACTTTTCATGATTTTCAATGCTATTCGGCGTGTTGTTTTTGTCTTGCCTGCATATCAATAGAAAAACAAGTTTTGATTATTTTATCACGTTCTTTTTCATCAATATTAGTGAAAGCTAAAGTATATTCATCTGGTTGTAATGACGGATTGTCAAGAATAACTGCTTCAAAAGTTGCAGGAGTTTCAAAATTTCTCAAATACAATTTACCACGTACAACTTGTTCAGGTTCAAGTTCTTCTTTACTGAAGAATTTTATACCACCACCTGAAATATCGATTGTACTAGCAATAAACACTTCTTTACTCAATTGTAAAGTTAATTTTGTCTTCAATGGAGATCTTGAATAGTCACGACGTTGGATAACAACCGCATCTTCAACGTACTCAATAATAAATTCATCTTCATCAGGCGAATTTATTACCACTGATTCAAACACCATCAACCCTGAAGGTGTAAAGATTTTAACATCAATTGGAGTTCCTTCTTCTAGATACTGTTTCAAAGTTTCAGCGTCTTCTGGATATTCCAATTCTAATCTGTCGTTGTAGATTGTTTTTACAATACAATCTAATTCCATTTCGATGCCATTTTCACCATCGAAGAAAATTTTTGCTTTTTGGTTTGTACTTATATCACTCATATACTTATTTTAATTAACAATACATAAAAATGCAAGTGTTTTAATTATAAAACGCTACAAAACTCTACAAATGTAGAATTGATTAGATGTATTTTCTTAACAAATTGAAAAATTTAGTTACAAAACTTTCTTCTTTTTTAGCTCCGAATGAGCAATAAGTTGATTGAGCGATATCTTCAATTGCATCAGAAGTTGTTGAGTAACTTTCAACTACATAATCATCAGCTAAAAATGTTGGGTATGAACTTTTGAAAGAAACATTCGCTTTTTTCTTTGGTAGTTCAAACGCATCAGCTAAATCCATATCAGCTAAGAAATGAATATTTTTAATATCTCTATTTGGTGTGTTCTTAACAATTATTCTTTTTTGATTAGCTAAAGCATTGTTGTAATCTCTAATGTAGATATCTGCTAAATCTATATCGGCTAGGTAATTTCCTCGTGAATTGCTAAACTCATTTAGTGTATCTTTAACAATTGTTTTAGGACAACAAAAAAGATTTTCTTGTGTCTTAAGAGCTTTTTTAGTCGAACCAAAGCTTAAATTAGCTGTGTTCGCAAGGGTTGTATATTTTTTTGTAATTGGAGTAATGTTCATACCTATATATTATCACTAAAATATATTAATTGTACATTTTACAATTAATATATTTACAAAACTTTACAATTGATTAAAGATTTATTCTGCACAGTGTTGGTCAAAATATCGCAAAATCTCAATTAAAGAAGTCGTTCCACCAATATGACCAGACTTCGAAACAATCCATTGTGCTTTGTGATCTAATGTAAGAGCAACGGCTGGAGCAACTTCATCAATAATTTGCAATTGGTTTGAATTTATTGCACTACAACACTTGTAAGAAGTTTCGCCTCCTAGTGTAATCAAAATAACTTCTTTATTATTAACAATTGCCTGAGTAAGCTCCGCTAAAAAACTAGAAACATGCTCAACAAGTTTTGTTTTTGTCATGTCTGCGTTCAAAGAATCATCTGAAAAACCGTCAAAGTCTTTAATCAAGTTTGAAGCATTAACAACTACAATATTATTTTCGCCTAAATTATTTAAAATTCTATCAACTAATTCTTTTTTTAAACCTCCAAGCAACGTATTCATATCTAATTCTACAAAATACGTATTTTCGTAATCTTCAGATGCGTCCAACGCTTCCAATTGAGTTATAGTTGTTTGAGTACCAGTTCCAGATAAAATTAATTTTGGCAAATTTGGCACAACTTTTGGCGGAATATCATCTTCCAATGGTGGTAACCAAACATTACCCAAAACTTGTGCAGTTGCAGCAGTACCTGCGGGCAAGAAATTATAACTTGATTTTTGAGTTGCAAGAATAATTTGCTCAATATCTGTAATAGAGACAGCATCAGCTATAATAATTTTTTTACCCTCTTTTACAAGATTGTTCAACTTTTGTAAAATAGGACCTGCACCTTTCATAATTGTTTGCAAGTCTAAAGTTCCAACTAAATCAGCATGTTCCCCGAGTTCTTTTCGAACCATTGTCGGAACATGTGATTCAAAAATTGGATTAATATTATAACGAGCGACATCAGTTCTTTCTATTGGTTGTCCTTTAACTAACTGATATCCACCAACTGTAACCTTGTTATCGACTGGATACGCTGGAATTACAACAGAAGCGTCCCAATTTAGGGTTTCTAAAATTGCCAAAGTTTCAACTCCAATATGGCCTGTCAAAGATGAATCAATCTTTTTAAAGAAGTAATCTAAATTTAGATTATCTAAAAATAACTGAGTTGCTTTTTGAACTTCTGATTTAGCAAATTCTGCAGACTGATTTCTTGTTGCCGTTGAAACAGCCCAAACTTGCGTATTCTTAACATTTTGAGGACTACTTTCAAAATTCAGCAAAATCTGAGAATTAGCACCTCTCAAATGAAATTGAAGTGCTGTTTCGTTTGCATCTGTTAAATCATCGGCAATAATGCCTATCATATCTGAAATAATCATTTTTAAGCTTCGTCTTTTTTAGAACCTAATAATCTAATATTATTTGCAATAACTAAATATCTTTCTCTTTCTTCGCCAGAAGCATCTTTCCATTTGTTAATAGAAATTCTGCCGTCTACAGCCACTAAACGACCTTTTTTAACATATTCTCCAGCAAATTCAGCTTGTTTATCCCAAACATCAATATTAAACCAATCAGTTACTTCTGCCTTAGTTTTGCTATCCCAACGATTTGCAGCAAGAGAAAAACTAGTTTTAATTTTTCCTGATTCGTAATATTTTATATCTGCGTCTTGACCTGCTCTACCTACGATTACAACTGAATTCATTTTTTATCCTTTATATTTTTTACTACTATTGCATTTTATCACACATTTTCAGGATTTAGCATGCAATTTTCAAATCCTGTATTTTTGCATATTTCAGCGCACCACTTTTGAACAATTTCATCTTCATCTAACTTGTACGAAATAGGTTCACCTATTACAACTGTTATATCTTTTTCAAATAATTTTTTAGCATATCCATCAAAACCAACAATCGAAACAGGTACAATATCTGCTTTTGCGTGTTTTGCAATTTTTACAAAACCCTTTCTAATATTTTCAATCTTTTTATTTTTTTTAGTTCCGCCCTCTGGGAAAATACCTAACGGCCAGCTTGTTTTAAAGATATCTCTAACAGTTTTAAAAGTTGCAATTTCTGGTTTTTCTCTATCAACTGAAAAAGCACCTAAACGCTTGATAATCCAACTTCTTTTATCATCTGCTTCAAAAAGTTCTTTTTTTGCCATAAAAGCAATATGTTTATTTGTTGCCGCAGCAATAAACGGCGGATCCATTTCTGAAACATGGTTCGACGCAAAAATAAAATTTCTATCTTTTGGTAAATTTTCTCGACCTTTAACCTTTAATTTATACATAAAAAAGCAAACTACATCTACAACGAACCACAAAAAGAACATGTAAAATATAGTTCTAAAAATATGATATTCGCTTGCGTATCTTCTTGAAAAATTTCTTTCCTCTGACATTTCTTAATCCCTTTATGCAGGATTTGGAATATACGTAAATCCTGTCAATTGTTCAATAGCTAAAGCCCATTGTTTCATAACTTCTTCAGCATCATCACTGTATGGAATTAATTCACCTATTTTTACTGTAATATTACCTTTAAAAGGGCACCAAGTCATATTTTCAGAGCCTACAATACCAATAGGTAAAATATTACATTTAGTTGCTTTCGCAATTCCAGCAAACCCTTTGTGCACATTCTCAATTGTACCACTTTTTGCTCTTGTTCCTTGTGGGAATAAGCCTAAAATCCAGTTTGTATTCTTAACTTCATAAGCAGTTTTAATTGTAGAAATCTCAAGTTTATCTCTGTTTACTGCAAAAGCCCCTTGCCAATCTAGCATCCAGCGAGTGAATTTTTTCTCAAAAAGTTCTTTTTTTGCCATAAAAGCCACTGGTTTGGGCATTATGAAAGATACCAAAAATGGGTCAAGATTAGATAAATGATTTCCGCATACAATAAACTGAGTGTCTTTTGGAATATTTTCTCTACCCTCAACTTTGACCTTGTACATTAATTTGAATTGTATACCGTACCAAAATTTACAAACTATATTTTGGAATATTCTTCGCCAAAAGTTGAAGTACTTCGCAGTTCTTCTTGCGTAATTTATTTTTTGTCTTGCCATTTTTTGTGTCCTTCTTTTGACCATTATAATATAAATATATTTTATTTCCTAATATATGAACTTGTTTTAAGTTTTATTTATGATAATATAAATTTATTGAAAGGAGAGAAACATATATGATTATTGAAAAAACAGCATCTTGTGAGTTAGAAAAACAACTTTTTGAAAGTGTTTACAATCGTACACCAGATTACGTAAAAAATTTAAAATTAATGGATTTTTCAAACGATGGAGAATTCACATTTACGCTAAAAAAAGAACATTTAATGCCTTATGATGCAGAAAAAAATCCTGAAGGTTTAAATTTAAAAGAATGGTTTGCAAATTATGCAAAAGAAGCAAAGGTTTCTACAGCTGGTATTAGAGGTCCGCAAAACATTTTATATCCACAAGATACTCGTTTTCCAATCAATTTAGTGGGTATTGTACTTGCAACATTGGCAAAAGCACTTGTTGCAGTTGAAAAATATCCTAATAAACAAATCCTAAAACTTGCAGGTCGCGAAGTTAGATACAATTCTGACCTATTCCTAGATGCAATTGCAAGAGTTCAAGCAGCACAAGGTATCAAAACTCTTGTTCCTGTTGGCAAAAAGACGATTCCAATTTGGTTGGCTTCTTTCTTAGCTTTCAAACTTGACCTTGTTGGCGGTGAATATATCACATCAAGCCACGGTATTTCTGTTAAAAACGCAACAAAAGACTTAAACTCTCAAGGTAGTCAATATTTACCAGAAGAATCAGCTGAATTCGTTCAAAAAATTCAAGAAATTTTTGACGAAACAGAAAAAAATGGTTCTTACGAAATCAAAATTGCAGCAGAAAACAATCCATTAATTGATGAAAAAATTATGGAAAAATTAAATGACGGCGTTGATTTATATGTTGAATATTTAAAATCAGGCGTTGCAGAAAAAGATAACTTAGATTTCATTAAAAAAGCTCAAAATAAAATCGTTATTGAAAACGTTGGTGGTTCAGCATATAGAACTTTAAGCAGGGTATTAAAAGAACTTGATTTAACTGACAAATTTGTTTGGTTAAACGAAAGTGAAGATCCATTCTTCCACTCAATCGGTAAATATGATGTTGACCCTAAAGGCAACAAAACTTTCTATGATTATTCAGTAGACGCAACTGTTTTGGCGAAACGTCCAAACGGCGAAAACTACTTCCCTGTAATTGAAACTTTACATTACGACAAAGTTTTAGCTGATTATCCAGTAGGTACAACAGTTTTAATCACAGACCCAGACCACGATAGATTAACAGTTACTCAAATCGAAGATGTAACAGAAATTTCTAAACTTGAAAAAGCAGGTATTGCATACGTAAACCTAGGTAATGGTAGAGTTTTAACTGTATTTACAGCAAATCAAGCATTTTTATTGTTGATGGATTTCAGAATGAAAATGTTGAAATCACAAGGTAAATGGAATAACCACCCTAGATTTATGATTAAAACAACTGCTTCTGCTATGAGTTGGGACGAATGGGCCAAAGCTAACGAAATCGCAGTTGTTAATGTTCCTGTTGGTTTCAAAGAAATCGCTAACATTATGAAAAAAGTCGAATTAAAACTTAAAAAGAACCCTAACGACGAAGTTAAAGTATTTGACGTATTTGGTCAAGAAATCAACTTAGGCAAATCACCAAGATTAATATTCGGTGGCGAAGAATCTGGCGGTATGATTATGGGTGGCGAAGAAATGATTAAATCATTGTCTGGCAGAGAAGCAATCGCTATGAGAGAAAAATCAGCAACAGAAGCTATTTTAGTTGCATCAGCTCTATCTTCAAAACTTGAAGAAGAAAACAAAACAATGTCAGAATATTTGTTAGAAGTATTTAAAGAAAACAACATTAAAGGTCAATTTGATACACGTGTTGATATTTCTTACTACAATGAATCTGAACCAGATATCGATAAACTAAAAGCCGCAAAAGTTGCAGGTGAACAATTGAGAACAAAGAACGATTTATTCTATCTTTCAATGGCAATTGCAATCCGTTCTGGCAAAATGACATTTGAAAACGCAAAAGAAATTCTTAAAGATGCGTTTAAAGAATTGAATTTTGATAACTTAAAAGCAATTAAATTCGTAGGCGACGGTACTTACTTAGAATTTACAGACAAGTACATTGAAATCAGACCTTCTGGTACTGACGCAAAAACAAAAGCTTATGGCGCAGGTTTAAGCTTGGAAGAAATTATCAAATTTGCACAAGAAATGGGTAATTATTCTGGCGAAAGAACCGAAATTCATAAAAAATACATTAATGACGAAATGTACAACTCAACAAAAGACAACGCTATGAACTATTATTTAGACTTTGTGAATGTTGACGCAAACAATGAACAATTTGTAATTCCAGAGTACAAATTCTAATTCAGAAGTGTTAAATAAAGGGTAAAAAAAATGAGGGGCGCAAGCAGGGCTTGCGCCCCTCAAATATTCCCAAATTTATTTAATTTACAATAGAAATCCCCGTATGTTATAGATAAATTCCACATAACAAGGTATTTGAAACGTTTAATATAAAATATTGTTATTTCATGTTACAATTCAGATACGCGCTGATGTGATGGAATGGTAGACATGCATGCTTGAGGTGCATGTGGCGAGAGCTGTGGGGGTTCGAGTCCCCCCGTCAGCAAATTTTTATCTATTTTTTATAACTCTTAAGATTTTTGATGTAAATCTATGTAATTTTGCATGTAGAGATTTATCTTTTATGCCAAACAAAGATTGATAAATAAAATCAACTGCCCTTGTATTATATTTAATTTTCTTAGGGTGAATAATTTTATCTATTTCATCGATATTAACATTAAGGAATGGGCTATTTCCATTAATATGGGTACCAGATATTCCTATGTTTGAAACCAAATGATTATAAGGATCAATACAATATCCTTTATTTTCAACAATTACAAAAATCCACTGATAATCCCAAGTATCAACTTTACCTAGCTGTAAAGATTTTAAAACCTCTTTCCAATATTCTTGTACTTCCTTACTTTTTGAAAAATTTTTAAACTTTTTACAGTCAAAATTTGAAACATCAAATCTATATTTTTCCCAACGATCAGCCCAAGTTGCCCAACCCCAACATTGTGGCAATTTGGAAAAATAATAACTTTCTGTTGTTTTTGAATCCTTAAAAAAACCATTACCTGAAATTTGCCAAATATTTTTGTTGTTTTTGTACTTGTCTAAAAGTTCCTCGCAAAAATAGAAAAAAGATTCACAAGGAACACAATCATCTTCCAGAATAATTCCGTCTTTTTCATGTTCAAAAAACCAACTTATTGCTTGTGAGATAGCAATACCACACCCCAAATTTGTTTCTCTAAATAAGGTGTTAACATCACATTCCCAATCTATATTTTTCAAAACATATTCGCGGACGTTTTCTACTTTATCTTGCTCCCCGTCTACATCTTTTCTATGACCATCTGACGCTATATACAAGCGCTTTGGCTTAACCTCTTTAATCTTTTCAAAAACTTTTTTTGCTGTATCTAACCTATTAAAAACTAAAAACAAAACAGCTTTATTCATAAAAAACCTTTAGTATCTATTTTTTATTATTTTCGCATCTACGAATTTTTCCGTAGCTATAACAGAAATAGAATAGAATTCCAACAATCATATAACCAATAAATATTGGTGTTGAAGCACTTCCTGACTTAAAAGAAGAAATGCACAATCCTAAACAAATTATTGCCCCTAAAATAGGAATAAATGGTGAAAATGGTACTTTGAATGAACGTTTTACGTCTGGTTCTGTTTTCCTAAGAATTGGAATAGCAATACAAACAATAATCAAAGAGAAGAATGTTCCTAAATTACATAACTCTGCAGAAATTGTTAAATCAGTTGCCAAAACCCCAACAAACATTATCAAAGCTAAAATCCAGATGATGCGATTTGGACTGCTAGTTTTTTTATCTAACACTCTCAATGCACTTGGCAAATAGAAATCTCTGCTCATAGCATAAAGAATTCTTGAACCAGCGATTGTCATAACTAAGTTTACAGAAGTCATCGCAGCTAAAGCTCCTAAAGAAACTAAACCTGCAATTTTTGTTTGCCCGATGTAATTTAAAGCATAAGCTATTGGAGCTTCCAAATTAATTTCATTTAACGGCATAATGCCTGTCAAAACTAAAGCTACAGCCATATAAACTATCGTACAAATAACCAAAGAAAGGATAATCGCAATTGGAATATCTCGTTTGGGTTTTTTGCATTCTTCTGAAACAGTTGCAACAGCATCAAAACCAATATATGCAAAGAAAATTATGAATGCTCCAATACAAATTCCACTAAAGCCATTTGGTGCAACAGGAGTCCAGTTTTCAGGTCTTACGTAGAATAACCCAGTACATACAAACAATAACGCAATTAAGATTTTAACTCCAACCATTATTGTTGTTACAATAGTCGATTCTTTTGTTCCTCTTGTAATACACAAAGTTAATAATAAAACAAAAATTAGCGCTGGTAAATTTATTGAAAACGGCATTCCGAAAACATGAGGAATACTATTAATCACATCAGCACTTTGTTTCATCATAGTGCTATAGTCTGTAATAAGCCAAATTGGAGGATTAGTAATCCAATGTGGCAAATATTTATCAAATCCTTGTAAGAACTGGAATAAATATCCACTCCAAGCGATAGCACCTGCAATACCGCCAATAATATATTCTAAAATTAATAACCAGCCTACAATCCAAGCCACGAATTCACCCAAAGTCGCGTAAGTATAGATGTATGCACTACCTGCAACTGGCATAATACAAGCAAGTTCGCAGTAACATAGCGCAGAAAAAACACATGCAACAACAGCGATTATCATAGAAACAATTACCGCAGGACCAGCCCCTAATGTAGTTCCAGAGCCAGCAGTTGCAACCCCGATGATTGTAAACAAACCTGCTCCAAAAATAGCGCCAACACCAAGCATTACCAAATCGAAAAGTCCTAAAGTCTTTTTAATTTCTGAATTTGCAACAGTTTCAATAATTTCTGTTGAGTTTTTTCTCTTTAACAAATTTTTGATAATAATTTGGAGAGTTTTTTTCATAATAAGATAACCATAATACAAAAACATAAATTATAAAAGTATGTATAAATGTTTAACTCATTTTTATTTACAAAAATATTGTTTTAGCCGAGTTGAGTAATACATTTTTAGCCATTTAGATATAGTAAAAAACCTCCAAATAAATAAAATTAATAATGTTAAACAATTTGAAAGTTATTCAAAAGGAGAAAATTATTATGAAGAAACTATTGATGGCACTAACATTAACAATGGCATTAGCAACAGGTGCACAAACGGCTTTTGCTGGCTGTGGTTGCGATGTTCCAAAAGACGACTGCGGTTGTAAACCCAAATGCGAAACTCCATGCAATAAGCCGACTTGTGAAGAATGTGCTGAACGCGCAAAAAGTTTTAGCGATTGTCGCGACCAAAAACGTGAAGAAATTTACTGCCGATTAAATTTGGACACATGCCAACGCGAGCAAGCAATGGATATTGAAGACAAATACGATTCTGACTTAGATTGTATCAAAGACAAAATGAAAGCAGATCACAAATGTATGTGCGACCAATTAAATGCTTCTTGCTTAGATAAATCATCAATTAGAGATGCTGAACGAAATTTAAAACAAGACAAAAAAGACTTGAAAGCAAAACTAAAATGCATGGATAAAGATTTTAAAGCAATATTGAAATGTGATCAAAAATCTGAATACAGAAAAATCAAACGTGAATTAAAATACAAAGGTAAACGTGCAATGAAATATTGTTGCAAACCATGCTGTAAATAAATAATTTAACAGAAATAAACCAAGGGCGAAATCGCTAATAATTAGCGATTTCGCCCTCTTAATATATCTTAACAAATATGATTTTAAAAAGGCAATTTTTTTAGAAAAAAATACTTATATAAGTATCAGGATATTGTAAGAAAGAAAAATATGTCAACAGGTTTAACAGCAACAACAAATTTCATAGCTCAAAAGATTGACAAGAACATGGTTGATGCTGTAACAAATGCAATTTTTCAACGTGCAGCTTCAAAAGCATCACAAGCTGTAGAAGCATCATCAAGCAACAATATCTACAATACAGATTCTTTCAAAACCACATTACAAAATGATGTAATGGCTGAAGCAAGAAAATCATTAACAAAAGCTGTTAATCCATTTGCTGAGGGGATTTTCAAATCTCAATCAACACAAGCAGCAGCTTCAACAAATGCAACAGAAGCACGAGCTTCAGGTGGAAACAGAGCTATTTCAAGTGAAGCCTCAAGAGTTAGCACTCGTGCAAGAGTAACAAATTCAATGGCTTTGCAAAACGGTATGTTCACATCAGCGATGAGAGAATCAATGATGATTCAAGCAAAAGAACAAATGGCTAATAATACTGACCTAATGTCAAGATTACAATTCTTAAATGCAAAAACTGCAGTATCAACATATCCAGCAAAGCAATTTAATTAAAAAGATTTATTTATACTCTCTCTTAATATCCTCGTGTTTATTTAATGTCTGCCAATTCTATTATTGACAGACTTTTTATTGTGAATTTTTGGTAGAGCAGAGAATACGCTACTTGCAAGTTGTTTGACCGCTCCAACTTAATTCATCTGCACATTTTAAGTAATCCATATTACCATTTTGAATTACCCACGCAGTTGCATAATAACCGCCTTCACCATCGCTGACAATACCATTACCATCTTCATAATATTCTGTATTAGAAGGCAAAATACCTTGGTCTGTTATTTCAAATTCAAACCTGTCATACCCATGTTTATTTTTACCTTTATTAGCCCCATCTATATCAACATATATAGAACCAAAGTATCCAGCATTTTCATAATGACTGCAATTAGCTTGTTGAGGGTATTCAATAAAAGAACCAATATTCGTTCCATCAGCTAAGTCAAATTCATAATAACTTATTCTTTTAGAAACTTTCATAAATTCAGTGAGTCTATCCGTAAAACGAGTTCCCCAGGCTTCGTCGTCATCTCCATCGTTTGCAAACCAAGTTTCAACTGGGCCATAAACTGCAGTCGCCCTACCATAAGCATCTTCTAAATTTGCATATACTTTCTTCAATTTTGCAACTTTTTCTCTATCACCTGTTGATTGGTTTAAATTTGGGATAGTCAATGCTGCAACCACACCAATAATACCCATTACAACAAGTGTTTCAGCAAGGGTAAAAGCTACAACTTTTATAAAATTATTCTTCATAAGTTTAAACCTCAAAACAATTATTATAATATCATTATAGCAACCAGATTAAACTTTCACAATATGGCTATTCTATTCTATTCTATTCTATTCAGGTTTTATAGCTGTATTCCAGCTATAATAGAAATTAGTTTTACATTTATTTACAATAATGTTAGATTTACACAAAAAAAACAAGAACCACTTCAAAAGTGGCTCTTTGTTCTCTTAATTTATTCCATAAACTTTATTAATCAACGATTTGAATTCTGTTATCTGCTTTAACTTCAATTGGTTCACCAGCTTCAGTCATTCTTTTTAATTTAGTCATAACCATTTTATCTTTATCGTCTTCAAATGTTTGTTCAACTTTATCCATACAGCTTAACATTGAGAAACCGTCACGACCGTTTGCATAGTATGTATCTAAAGCAACTTTGAAAGTTTTATTTTCGCTTGGGTTTTGAATATCTAAAGCTTGTTTGTTACCGTTTTTATCAACATATTCAGCTGAAAGTAATTCACCAGCCTTGTTCATTTTGTAGTTCAAACCTGAAACTTGTAAGATACCAGGTTTTGTACCAGCGCTTACTAATGAGTGAGCACCGAATTTTAATGCTTCAACTAAAGTTTTTTCGCTTAATGGAGCAACTACCATACCGTTTTTGAAAGGAACGATGCTTGAAACATCTCTTGAAGTGATTGCACCAGCTTCGAATGTATTTCTTAAGTTAGCTGAACCTAAGATAGCCATTTCAGCGCCTGTAGCTTCTTTCATAGCATCTGCAACGAAATCTGCGTGAGGGTTTTCTTCAGCTAATCTGTTTACTGGTTCTGCTTCTGCTGCTTTTACATTACCAACAACTTCTGGTTTACCTAAGATTTTTTCAGAGAAATATTTCATAACTAAGTTTCTTCTGAAAGTTTTTGTTGGAGTTACGTTATTTTGAACTTTAGTGATAACACCATTTTCATCAAATTCTAAGTTTAAAACACCGATATTATCAGCATCTTTACCTGCTTGTGTAATAACTACAGGGTTGCCATCTTTACCGTATAATAAGTTTTCGCCCTCTTTAACGTCTTTAATTAATTCGTGAGAGTGACCACCTAAGATTACGTCAATACCTGATGTTTCTTGAGCTAATCTTTTTTCGTTAGCGTTACCTGCGTGAGAAATAACGATAACTTTGTTTACACCTTGTTCTTGCAATCTATCAACTTCTGCTTGAACATCTTTGATTGTTTTGTCAAAATCATCAATTTGGAAATCTTTGTAATTATCAGGTTTTGCTACACGAGTGAATAAATCAGGTGGTAATAAACCGATAATACCATATCTTTCGCCATCTTTTTCTTGAATATAAGATTTTTCAATACGTTTGCTTAATGGGTTATTTTCATCAATTTTAACGTTTAAACCCAACATTTTATAGTTTTTATCTTTTGTTAATTCATATAATTGTTTTGAATCACCATCGCACTCGTGATTACCAACAGCTGTAGCTGTGATACCAATTAATTCTAAAAATTTAGAAGCAATAACGTTTGGTTTTGAACTTTCACCTAACATAATATCGCCAGAAGACAATTTCAATTTTGTTGTCTTTTCAGATGGAACAAATTGGTCAAAAGCTCTTGACATGTTGTAAACTTTTTCCATCTTCATTGTTTGTCCGTGCAAGTCATTAACGTAAAAAATGCTTGTTTTTGTTGTTTTTGGAGCAATTGGATTTGCACTAACTGAATTAATCATTTATATAAATTATACCTTATTTTAACCTACATATACATGAACGTATCGTAAGATTATTTTTTGCTAGTATTTTAATCAAATGTTACAAAAGATTTACAAAGCCTGAGCATACTCAAACATGCACCGATAAAGAATTTTAGACAGAAAGAATTTGTAAAGTCGCACGCAAAAATTCTTCATTTTCTTGTGGATTTTTACCTGTCACAACGGCTTGATTTATTGCCCTTGAAATTTCTTCTTCACTATACCCTAAAGAGATTAAAATATTTTGAACATCTTCTGTGCCTGCTGGCATATCTGCATGCGCAGAGGCTTGAATTGTTGGATTTAAGTTAATTAATTTATCTTTTAATTCCAAAATAATTTTTTGTGCTAATTTTGCACCGACGCCTTTTGCACGAGTTAACTCTTTTGAATTTTCGTTTATAACAAAATAAATCAAATCGCTAACTTCAAATTCATTTAACAAGCATAATGCCATTTTTGAACCAACACCTGAAACCGACACAAGAACATTAAAAATATCTCTAGCTTCCTTGTTCAAAAATCCACATAAACTCATCGAATCTTCTCTATGAATTAAAACTGTATAAATCTTAATATTGTCGTTAACATTTTTTTTAACAAAATCTCTTGCACTAACTTCAAAAAGATAACCTATTCCATTATTTTCTACAGTAAAATAGCAAGTTTTAGAGTTTTGAGATTTTGCTGTTAGTTCACCTTTGATATAATCAAACATTAAATTTTTCCTAATTTTTTCATTTTTTTATTATATTATACTACAATATAAATATGGACAGTTTGTTATTAGAAAAATGCAAAATAAAATTCAAGCAACTTCGTGAGAAGATGTCGACTTTTGACGCATATTTTACGAAAGGCATTGAACTTTATGATAAAAAGAAATATAAACTTGCAATTGAACTTTTAAAAATTGCTCTTTCACAAAACAATGCTCAACCCTACGCAAACTATAATTTAGCACTTGCTTATCAACAAATAAAAAAAGATAGTGAAGCATTAGAAAGTTATGAAAAATTTCTAGAATATTATCCAGAAGACCAAAACTCTCTTTATAATTGTGCTTTAATATATTTCAGTAGAGAAGACTACAAAAAAGCTGCGTATTATTCGCTAAAAAGTTTCAAGTTAAAACAAGATGAACAAAACATTGAAGCCTTAACGCAAGCTTATTTAAAACTAAACGAAATTCAAAAGATATTAGACTCCGTAACATATATATTTAACTCTAACTGTGATAAAAACTATGCATTTATTGTTGCTCAAAAGCTTGAAAACAGTGCTTATGAAAAAAAAGATAAAGCTCTTTTGGATTACGCATTAGAAATATATTTAAAACTATTGGAATATAACCCAAAACATTTTGACGCGTTACTTGCAACATCAATTTCTTACGCAAAAAAAGGCAATTGGGAAAATGCTATTAACTACTGCCATAAAGCACTTGAAATCAACCCTAATTCTTTTGAAGCCAACAACCAACTTGGAATGGCATATTACTGTTCTGAAAACATGGACAAATGTTTGAGATACTACCAAAAAGCTTTTAGCTTAAACTCAAAAACAGACGATAGAATTTATACAAACTTGGCTTACGCATACGAAAAAATTGGACGAGAAACAGAAGCTTTAGACCTATTAAAAGACGCTATATTAAAATTTCCAAATAGCGACAGAAAAGACGAAATTAAACAACACGCGAAAGAACTTAACAAAAAAATTAAAGCCAATTAAACATCTTTGTGATATATTTGTAGTGAAGTTATTATAAAAATAAAAAGGAAAAAATCATTATGAGAACACTTTCACCACTACAAACAGAAAGATTAAAGTATGAACCAAAACTTCCACAATGCTTAGCAGACGGCATTAATAACTTAGAAATGGAAGAAGGAAAAGCTACTGAATCTGTAAGAGATCAAGAAGCTATTAAAGAATTATTTGCTAAAACTTACGGCAAACCAATTGTAACATTCAAATCTACAGGTAATAAAAAAGCATCTCCAGTTAAAAACGTAGGTGTAATCTTATCAGGCGGTCAAGCTCCTGGTGGACATAACGTTATTGCAGGTTTATTTGACGCATTAAAACAAGCAAACCCAGAAAACAAATTATATGGCTTCCTAGGTGGTCCATCTGGTATCATTGAGGGCAAATACGTTGAAATGACTAAAGATTTCATCGACGCTTACAGAAATACAGGTGGTTTTGATATCATTGGTTCTGGCAGAACAAAACTTGAAACAGAAGAACAATTCAAAAAATCACTTGAAGTTTGCAAAAACTTAAACATTTCAGCAGTTGTAATCATCGGTGGTGATGATTCAAACACAAACGCTGCATTACTTGCTGAATGGTTTGTAAAACACGATACAGGTATTCAAGTTATTGGTTGTCCTAAAACAATCGACGGCGACTTAAAAAATGAACAAATCGAAGTTTCTTTCGGTTTTGATACAGCTACGAAAACTTATGCTGAATTAATCGGAAACATTCAAAGAGATGCTAATTCAGCTAAAAAATACTGGCACTTCATCAAAATTATGGGTAGAAGCGCATCACACGTTGCAGTAGAAGCAGCATTACAAACTCAACCAAACATCTGCTTAGTTTCAGAAGAAGTTGAAGAAAAGAAAATGTCTTTGAACCAAATCGTTGAAGATATGTGCAAAGTTATTTGCAAACGTGCAGAAAACGGCAAAAACTTCGGTATCGTAATCGTTCCAGAAGGCTTAATCGAATTCATTCCTGAAATGAAAGAATTAATCTCAAGCTTGAACGACTTAACACACGAATTAGAAACAGACCAAACATATCAAAACGTTCGTTCTGAAGAAAAATTCAAAATTATCGCTTCTAAATTAAGTGAAAACAACGCAAAATTATTCATGAGCTTACCAGCATTAATCAAAGCTCAATTATTGATGGACAGAGATCCTCACGGTAACGTTCAAGTTTCAAGAATTGAAACAGAAAAATTATTAATCGAAATGATTAGAACAAGATTGAACGACTTAAAAGACGAAGGTATTTACGTTGGTAAATTCTCTGACCAAGCTCACTTCTTCGGTTATGAAGGACGTTGCGCATTCCCATCAAACTTTGATGCTGATTATTGCTACTCATTAGGCTTTAATGCATTTGCATTAATCAACTTTGGACTAACAGGTTACTTATCATCTGTAAGAAATCTTGTTAAGCCAGCTAAAGAATGGATTGCAGGCGGTGTTCCTCTAACAATGATGATGAACATGGAAAAACGTCACGGCGAAATGAAACCAGTTATCCAAAAAGCTTTAATCAAACTTGATGGACCTGTATTCAAAGAACTTGAATCTCACAGAGAAGACTGGGCTATGAATGATAGATACCTATTCCCTGGAGCAATCCAATACTTCGGACCAACAGAAGTTTGTGACTTAACTTCAGTTACACTTCAATTAGAACACCAAAATTAATTATATATAATTAATTGAAATAAAAAAAAAGGGCGGTCACTTTAGCGACCGCCCTTTTTTATTTTAACCTTGGAACCTAAACCTCAAACATAAAAGGTTTGCGTTTTTGATTATCTTGTTCTTGAGCATTTACCATACGAGCATCGTGGTTACGTTCTTCTTTCATATCTTGAAGATCTTTTTTATCAGCTGGTGACAAATAGTTTTCAAGGTAAGATAATTTTGCGTTGTTGTCTGATGATGGGTGTTGAACTAAGTATTTAAGAATTTCTCGTTTCATACCACTCAACATCAAACTCTTTAATGTAATTGCATTTGAATTTTCAACAATTGAGTTAATTGCTGTTTGCTTATCTCTAGCACTCAAATTGTTATAGAAAGTAACTCTATCTTTAGCTTCAGCGTTTTTGAAGCTATCAGAGGTTACAAGGGAACTAATTGTGCTACCAGAGCGAATTGCATTTGTTAATTCTTGTGCAGTTGCTCTTGTTTTAGGAACACTTGTTGTTTTTGCTGTATTTGAAGAAGTTGTTTGAGCTTGTTGTTTTGTTTCAGCCTTAGCCTCTGCTTTTTCTTGCTCATTTTTCTTCGCAATTTCTTGTTGTTTTTTCAATTCAGCTTCGCTTGCTTTGCCTTTTTCTTTTTCTTCAGCAATCTTAGCTTCGTATTTATCTTGAGCTTCTTGTAAAGCTTTTTGAGTACTTTCATAACCTTGTTCTTTTAACATTTTAATAATGTCATCTCGATTAGATAAATCATATTCATAAGAATGATTTGCGATGTTAGTTGAAACATTTTCATTATTTAAACTTATCAACTTATCAACAAATTCTTTTTGAATTTCGGCATCAAGTTCATGACCATGATTTGCCATTCTTTGAGCACCTGACATTTCCTCGTCATCGTGTTCAATAACCATATCTTGAACCTTTAGAGCATTCTCTTTATCATATTCTGCAACATTTTCAGCAGTTGCATTGTTAAATTCTGTTGTTAATTCTTGGTTTTCAGATAAAACTTCGTAAGTATATTCAGTAGCGCTAATTTGATTTTCGCGAGTTGCTCTTACGATTGTTGCAGAATGGTTTTGCGCATCTTCTGAAGATTGAATGTGTCTAGCAGATGCTTGCAATGCATAAGTTTCATTTTCACCACTTAAAACTCTTGAGCCGTCTTCGCGAGTAGCACCAATTTGTTCTCTTAACTTGCCAATAGCTTCACTGTTACCATATAAATCGACGATATCAATCAATGCGCATTGATTATCGCCACAAACAGCAATCTTACCTGCAGCAGTTAATGATACTTCACCTTGGATACCCAATCTTTGAGCATGGCTCTTAACACGTGATAACAATTCTCTTTGTGCTTCTGGGTTATCACCACTTTCTTCGATTGTGTTCATCAAAGACATAACAATGTCTTTTTCAACATTTTCATTTTGCGCATAATTCATGGAATTATCCAACGCTTCTACTCTGTTATCTGCACGTAATGAATGAATTGCTACACCCATTATTTTGCCGTACTCACCATTCTTTTGGTCAGAGTTACGTAATAATTTATCAAAGTCTTTTCTTTGTAAATTTTTTATTTGTTCATCAGTGTATTTGCCTGATGCTTTCAAATGGTCATAATAGCCTTTGAAATACTGGTCTAACAATTTAGCCTTTTGTTCAGGAGTTTTTGCCTCTTTAACGGCTTTTGGATAGCATCTTTGAATTCTTTCGTCAATACTTTCACCGTCTTTTTGGTAGCCTTCTTCACCAAAAGCAGCTTTTCTAGAAATAGGAGGTTCACCTGGTTTTTGTTCAGTTATACGATTACCGTTTTCATCCAAACGATAAGCCATACCGTCCGCATATTCCCATTTTTCAGTATTTTTTGTATTCAAATCTTTACCAGACTCTACATCTGATAAATTTTTTTTAAACAAATCTATATCAAAAGATAATTTTGGTGCAAACGAATTAGCTTTTGCTTTAAAATCCGCAGCATAATCTTTACCTAAACCATTAGAAGCAAAATTTTTGGTAGCACCAAAGTTTCCGCTCAAATCACCACCCAAACTAGGTGTAGAAAAACCTTTTGATGTATTGCCAAAACTTATATTATCACCAAATAAACCACCACCTTTGGTTGTATTTGTTGTAGTTAAACCTTTTGCGTTAAATACGGAATTCCCGTCTTTTAAATCCTTTAAATCAGCAGTATTAGTAACACCCCCAAAAGTGATTTGAATATTGTTTTTCATGGCAATATTCAATACCTCTGAATCTGGCATAAACTTAGGTATATTATACATTTTTCTTACTTGTTCAATTGTAAGTTGTAGTCCCATAGTTCGACCTTTTTATACTAATACAAATATATAAAGTGGTTTTTTAGCCAGATTTTGCCATGATTTTGACCAAGTTTTAAAAATTTTTACAAAAGTTTACAAACCGCCAAAACCATGATGAAATCATGATTTCAAACCATTTTACAAAATCCATTTTATACTCTATTTACATTTGTGTAAACATTTGTTAAGATGATTTTATACAAAAAAGCAATTTTTTTCAAATCTCAAACTTTATATAAGTACGAGAGATTTAAAAGAGGATTTTTTAATTATGGCAGATAACAAAGTAATTAGATTACAAGTTTTAGATAGAACAGAAAACGTTGAAAAAGTTGAGGAAAAAGTTACACCTCCACCTGCCATTAACGTATCAAATCCTATTTATAAAAAAATGTTGGCATTTCACCACGCAAAAATCGGCGAAAAACTTTCAGTTAAAGATATTTTGCGCTAATATTATTTTATGTCATACATAAAAAGCAAAATCTTTTTGGTGTTTTCCAAACCCCAAAAAACAGCTTTATGCAATTTCTTGCGGGCTTTAGTAAAAAAGAGTCCGACTTTTGGAGTGTCTGAACTTGTAGAAAAATTTATTGAAGATGAAGATTACTACTTCAAAATGAACAACCCACATTTTGAGTTTTTGAAAGACTGTTTGTTTGACGAAAAATTTCAAGAAGAAGTTACTCTTTACATAAATGACTGTCGCAAGTATTATGATTATAAAGAGGCTCAAAGACCTCTGATGGAAGCGCAAAAGAAATTCGAAAAAGAAAAGAGAAAATTTTTGCAAGATGTCAAAATGCAAAAGGAGCCTCCGACCAAAAAACAACTGTATTATTACGAACGCCTGTGTAAAAAATATGGCGTAGAACAAAAAGATACAGCAAATTTATCAAAATTTGATTTAAAAAACATGATAGGTGAAATTTTAGATGAGTATTCGAGAAATAGTAAACTTATTGACCTCTAGTGGGATTGAGGAAAATGAAGCTAATGCAGAAGTTAAATTATTAATAGAAAAATTTTGTAATTTAAGCGCAATTGATATTGTTATGGGCAAGAAATTGGACCAGAACAAATTAAATATTGTTCGTCAAAAAGCCGAATTTAGAGCAAAAACTCGAACACCAATTCAACACATAATCGGTTATGGCTACTTTATGGGTGACAAATTTGAAGTTAGTAAGGATACGCTTATCCCACGTGATGAAACAGAAATTTTAGTTCGAAAAGTTATTGATATAATAAATAAAAACAACTACAAAAAAGCACTTGATATTGGCACTGGAACAGGCTGTATAGCATGTGAAGTTGCAAAATATACAATTGCACAAGTATTAGGTATAGATATCTCGCCAGACGCCCTACAAATAGCTTTAAACAATGCATCGACAATGAATTTGAATAACAAAGCAATTTTTAGAAAATCAGATATTTTTTCAAACGTAAGAGAAGATGAAAAATTTGATATAATTGTATCAAATCCGCCATATATTCCAATAAATGAGAAAGCAAATATCCAAAAAGAAGTTACTTTTGACCCTGACTTAGCACTTTACACAAACGACGAAAAAGGGCTAGATTTTTACGAAAGAATTTCAAAAGACGCACCTAAATATTTGAACGAACATGGATATATCGCGTTTGAAGTTGGCATGGGTCAAAGCGAAGATGTAAAAAACATTTTGATTAAAAACGGATTTAAAAATATAGAAATAGAAAAAGACCTTGCAGGTATTGATAGGGTTGTATTTGCACAAATCTAAGCAACTATAAGGCATTAAGACTATAAGGTACTAAGTTCACTTATATTCAAAATATCTTTTTATTACAATGACTTATCGTCTTAACCATTTATCGACTTAAAGTTCAAAAAATTTGACTTCTTAAAATAAATCATTAAATAAATCATACAAATAGATGTATAAACTTAAAGCATTATACCCCATAATATAATCGTGAGAGTGTAATATGCCTTTCGTTTATAGACTGCAAAAAGTACTTGATTTTAGAAACCGTAAGAAAGAAGAACAATTAATGGTTCTTCAGAAAGCTCAGCAAGCCCTGTTTATGGCTGAGGCGGACATTCAAAAAAACAACGAGGAAATTGCGATAACAAAACAAAATCAAAGACACGCTGATTTTACAATGATGGAAGCGTATGACAACTACCTACACCATCTTTGGGAAAAAGGCGAACAGCTTGAAATAGTTCGACAAGAAAAAGAACAAATAGTTCAACAAGAAACACTTAAGCTTATCGAGCTTGAACAAGCAGTGAAAGTGCTTGAAAAGCACAAAGAAAAGAACAAGGAAGCATACCTTGCTGAACAAAAAGCTATCGAACAAAAAAGCATGTCCGAACTTGGTGTTCAAAGATACTTCCAACAAACACGAGAAACAAAAGAAGAACAAGAACTTCTTGAACAAATGCAAAAAGAGTTAGAGGACGAAGAAAATGGATATTAAAGCAACAAAATTACAAAATACCCAACAAACAACTTCATCAACAACAGTTCAAACACCAACAAAAACTGCTGATGGCAAATCTTTTATTGATGAAATGATTTCTTTGCCTGAACTTGATAACAAAAATACTGAAGTTGCAACAAAAACTGCAACAGCAAATAATGCAAAAGAAACAACTGCCCAAAACAAGCCCGAATTACGAGATTTTGAATTTGTTTCAACACAAGAAAATTCTTTTGCAAAAACGTTAAATAACAATGCAAAAAGCACTCACCAGCTTAAACAAGCCGAAAAAGAGTTGGTTAACGAATGTGTTTTAATGAATGAAAAAACATCAAAAGTAAAAGACAGCAAAAGCGAGTTAAAAACAGCTCAAGCCTCTGTTAGTCAAAAATCTGACAAAGAAATTGAAACGGAAAACAATGATAAAGCTTTAGTTGACTACAAACAACCTGATTTTAATCAAAATAACAATGCACAAGATTTTGAAAATAGAGATAAAAACAACTTACCTCAAATTTCAAAAAATGCAGAACCTGATTTTACAAACAAACAAATTGAAAACACTGACAAAAACATTCAAAATTTAACAAATTTTGATAAAAATGACACAAAAAATGAAATTTTTGAAAACAATATAAAAATTGCAGACAAGCTTGACCCAGTTCAAGAGTTAAAACCAATTGAAAATTTGGCACAAAAAGATTTATCAAAAGGTAATTTAGAAAAAACTTCTATTATCAATGCACCAAAAGACACAAAAGACAGTGTTTTACCAATAATTTTTGAAAACAATATAAAAATTGCAGACAAGCTTGACCCAGTTCAAGAGTTAAAACCAATTGAAAATTTGGCACAAAAAGATTTATCAAAAGGTAATTTAGAAAAAACTTCTATTATCAATGCACCAAAAGACACAAAAGACAGTGTTTTACCAATATCTAAAGCAGACAAAGCAGTAATGGATGTCGTTGACGTTGATCCAGCTCAAGCAATTAACAATTCAAAAGCTAAAGAAATGCAAAATATGGAAGTTATTGTTATTGAACCAATCAAACCTGTTTTAGAGGTTAGCAATTCAATTACAAACAACAACAAAACTAGCGACATAGTTAAATTTATTGATGCAAACTTATCAACTGAAAGTTCTTCTAAAACAACAAAGACAAAATCAACAAGTTCAAGTGCTTCAGCTGAGAAAAAAGCTCAAAAATCAATAAAGATGACAGAAGCAGATGCTAACTTTTTTAACAACTTAGTTGAAAACAATCAACAAACAGCAGATACAAAAACTGTTGATTCTTCAAACAATATGACACTTAAAGACATTGAAGAATCTCATTCTGCAGAAGTTTCAAAGACTTTATTGAACGCATTAAAAGAATCAAGAGAAAACAACAAAGCTTTCCGTGTTGACTTTGACAAAGATTTATCAGTAATCCTGAAAGTTAACAAAGACGGTCAAATTTCAGCAGAATTCCTCCCAGGAGATAAAGCTGTAGAACAGTATTTAAAAGCAAACATTCCGCTTTTAAAACAACAATTTGACGACGAGGGTTTATCATACGAAAACTTGTCATACCGTCAACACAAGAAAGAAAACGAGGAAGAAAAACGTAACAACAGAGGTAATAAAAAGGAGAACGGCTATGAATGATTCATTTGTAACTGCGCTTAATACGCAAAAATGCACAACAGAATGGATGAATGCCCTAACAACAAACATGACAAACATGTATACTCCAGGGTTTAAAGAAAACAAAGTCAACTTTAAAACCTTTTTAGGTGGCGCCGTTCTTGACACTTGTGATAAAAACTTCGGACAAGGTAAATCTACTCCAGGTACAGCAAACGCAAACCTATTCTTAGAAGGTGAGGGTTTCTTCGTAACACGTACAAACGAGGGTAAAATCATTTACACAAGACACGGTGAATTTGACTTTGACTCAGAGGGTGTTTACAAAAACAAAGATGGTTACACAGTACAAGGTTATATCCTAAACGACAAAGGCGAAATTATGGCTGGTACTAAGTCTTTGAGTGCAGACCTTTATGAAGAAACAATCACAAAAGGTGGTGCATTAGATGTTCCAACAACAAGCATCAAATTATGGATTGACCCTAACAACGGTAAATATTTAGGAAAATACGACGATTACGAAATCAAAAACGACGGTACTTTATACGGTAAAGCCGATGGTGGTAAAAAGAAAGTTCCTTTATACAAAATCGCTACAATGAGCTTCCACAATAAAAATGGTCTATACGAAATTAAAGACGGTCAATTCGTTGAAACAGAAGATTCAGGTAGACCAGTTTTAGGACGTGGTGAAATCCGTTCAGGTTTGTTAGAACTTTCTAACGTTGGTTTCAAAGATAACATCGCAAACTACCAACAAGCAAAAGTTCAAATGGAGCTTGCAAACAAATTGATTTCTTCACAAAAAGAATTACTACAAGAAGCAATCAGACTTGTTGCTTCATAGTATAACGGTTAATAGTCAGTAATATCTGGCTAATTACCGCAGGCGTAGAGTTAGTTGCAGAAAAATACGGCAAACAGACAATATCTATTGTCTTGTTTGCCGTGGCAAAATTTCATTTTAAGTTTAAATATAGACAGAGAACGATTTTAGAGTAAATTCAAGTACAAGAGGGTTTTACAGGCGCCCTCTTTTTTTTACACAAATATACTTACAAAATGTAAATATATTTTTTAACTAATAGCAATTTTATTATTTATGGTATTTAATCAAAATAAATGAAAGGATTTTTATGCCAATTCAAGCAATTACTCCAAGAATTACAACTAAAAATGTTAACAACAAAGATGCAAAACAAACATTACGTCCAATTAATAGTCCAACAACAAAACAAACTCCTCAACTGCAAAAGCAAGAGTTTAACTGGCTACCTGATATTTTTAAATCTTCAGTAGCAAAAGAAATGGACGAAATTAAGGCAATCAAAAACGAATTGGGTCATCAACGTTTTGATAAAGAAGATCAAAAAGAAATAAAAAAATACCTTAAAGCAGACGAACTTGACGTTGATACTGTAAAAACTTTTGCACAAACAAATTTAACAATTAAAGGTATGAGTGAGGCTTACAAGTTTTCTAAATCGACCTTGTATCCAAAAGGAGAACAACAATATATATTGAAAGCTGTTCTTGAATTTGAAAAACCTGAAATGAAAATGCCTCAACAATACAAGGAATATAGAACCCAACTTGAAAGAGGAAAAAACTCAACATACAAGATTGAAAATCACGACAGCTCGCACAAAGCTGTTTACAAAGCAAAAGGCGAAAAACTTTCTGAATCTTCATTAGAAGCAGGACCTTATCACCCAACTCCAAGAAGTTCAGATTCTGATTTAAGTAGCTCAAGTGCAACAAATAATAAGGACGATGATTGGTCATCAAGTCCATTGAATCCATTGAACCCGATGAGTCCATTAAGTCCATTTAATCCAATGAATTGGTAATAAAATTTTTATAATACAAGAGGCGCGAGCGGTACACTCGCGCCTCTTGTATTATTATTTATTTCAATTATTCATTAATTGCTTCTTCGCAATCTGGACAAATACCGTCTTCGTTCAATTCACGATATTTCCAACAACGGCAACATTTTTCACCGTGTGCTTTTGTAACCCATACTGTGCAACCGTCTTCTGTATATTCATTCAATACATCAGCTGGCTTTTCATCAGCAACAACTGCTTGAGATGTAATAAAGATATTGCAAAGTTCGTCTTCACAAGACTTTAATAATTTTTTATTTTCTTCATCTTTTACATAAACCGCAACTTCTAATGAACTTCCTACTTTTTTATCTGCTCTTAGAGGTTCAATCGCTTTTGTTACGATAACACGAGTTTTCAAGATTTTTGCAAACTCTTGTTCTAATTCAGGGTTGTTCCATTCAGATTTCATTTCTGGCCAAGAAGAAAGCAAGATACTTTCCAATCCACCCTTTTGATTTTCTGGAACATTTTGCCAAATATCTTCTGCTTGGTGAGGCATTACTGGCATAATAATTCTTACCAAAGCTTGTAAGATTTCATACATTACTGTTTGGCAAGCTCTACGTGAAAGAGATTTTTTACCTGAAGTATACAATCTATCTTTTACAATATCTAGGTAGAATGAACTCAAGTCAACAGCTGCAAAGTTTTGCAAGCATTGGAAGTATTTGTAGAATTCATAACCCTCAAACGCTTCTGTTACGTTTTCGATTAATTGATATAATTTGTGTAATGCAAATTTATCCAAATCTTTAAGGTCTTTGTAATCTACATAATCTTTTTCAGGTTCAAAATCAAACAAGTTACCCATTAAGAAACGAGCTGTATTTCTTGTTTTTTTAAAGATTTCAGCAAGTTGTTTAACAATATTGTCACCGATTTTGATATCATTTCTGTAATCAACTGATGCAGCCCAAAGTCTTAAGATATCAGCACCATAGTTTTTAATAATATCGTCTGGTCTGATGTAGTTACCCAAAGATTTAGACATTTTTCTACCGTCTTCACCGAATACGAAACCATGAGTTAACACTTGTTTGTAAGGTGCTTTGCCTTGAGTTGCAACTGATGTAAGTAATGAAGATTGGAACCAACCTCTGTGTTGGTCAGAACCCTCTAAATACATATCAACTGGTGTGTGATTTAATTCGTCAGAACGTTTTTCAACAACGGCTCTCCAAGAAACACCTGAATCAAACCAAACATCCATAATATCTTTTTCTTTGCGGAAGTGTGTTTTACCACATTTAGGGCAAACAAAACCTTCTGGCATAAGTTCTTTTTCAGAATATTTAACCCAAGCGTCAGAAGATTCTTTTTCAAACATTTTTGCAACATGTTCTATTGTTTCATCTGTAACAATAACTTCACCACAATCTTCGCAATAGAATACAGGAATTGGAACCCCCCAAGCACGTTGACGCGAGATACACCAATCTGTACGACCCTCAACCATATTTGAAATTCTTGCTTCACCTGATGCAGGGATAAATTTTACACCTTTAATTGCTTTCAAGGCTTCATCTCTGAATTTATCAACTTTTACGAACCATTGAGGAGTTGCTCTGTAAATTACAGGGTGTTTACATCTCCAACAATGTGGATAACTGTGTTGAATATCAGCAGAAGCAAGTAATGCGCCACAATCTTTCAATTTGTCAATTACAATTGTGTTTCCTTTATAGTAAGGAATACCCGCCAAATCACCAGCTTCTTCTGTCCAAACACCTTTTGAGTCTAATGGTGAATATACGTCAATTTTGTATTTGCAACAAACTTCGTAGTCTTCTAAACCATGTCCAGGAGCTGTATGAACTGAACCTGTACCAGCATCTAATGTAACGTGTTCACCACAAAGAATTGGTGATTTTCTGTCATATAATGGATGAACAGGAGTTAAATTTTCTAAGTCTTGACCTTTGCAAGTGCCTAGAACCTTAATATCTTCTTCTTTCCAATCAACGTCTTTTAAGAAGTTTGCTAGCAAACCAGTTGCTGCATAATAAACATCGTTGTTATATTCAAAGAAAGTATATTCAAATCTTGGGTGTACGCTGATTGCTAAGTTTGACGGAATTGTCCATGGTGTTGTTGTCCAAATTACAGCATACATATCTTTGTCTGTGTTTAAGAAATCGAATTTTGATTTTAAAGTATTAACACTTTCATCATCAAACTTAAATCTTACGTAAATTGAAGTTGATGTATGATCAGCATATTCAACCTCTGCCTCTGCAAGAGCAGTTTCGCAAGATGCACACCAATAAACTGGTTTCAAACCTTTTTCAATGTAACCTTTTTTGTACATTTCACCAAATACTCTAACTTGTTCAGCTTCGTATTCACCGTCAATTGTCAAATATGGGTGTTCCCAATTACCTAAAACGCCAAGTCTTTTAAATTCTGATTCTTGACCTTTTAAGCTGTTATGCGCATATTCACGACATTTTTGTCTTAATTCTGCAGGAGTAACTGCGTTACGACCACCTTCAATATTTTTTACAACCTTGTTTTCGATAGGCAAACCGTGTCCGTCATATCCTGGAACATAAGGTGCATAGTAGCCTCTTTGAGATTTATATTTAATTAAAATATCTTTTAAAATTTTGTTTAACGCTGTACCAACGTGAATTTTTTCAGAACTCAAATATGGAGGGCCGTCATGTAAGATAAAAGCATTTGCTTTATCTCGGTTTTCAGTCATTTTTTTATACATTTGATGTTCTTCCCAAAACTTTTGAGTTTCAGGTTCTTTTTTAGTTGCGTTTGCACGCATTTCTAACGTAGTTTTTGGTAAATTAAGAGTGTCTTTAAACTCTTTTTTTTCATTTTCTGTCATTTATATTTTCCTCTATTTTATTTACAATTAAGCGACCTTACTTGAAGTTTTCTTAGCACCAAAGTAAGCCAAAAGTTCTTTACGACGTTTTTCTTTTGCAATATATTTATGCATTTTTTCATCGTCAAATTGACCTTCCCAACGAGCAATAACAACTGTTGCAACACAGTTACCAATAAGGTTAATTGTTGTTCTACCCATATCTAGAATATGGTCAATACCTAATAAAATTGCAACCCCTATAATTGGATAATTAAATGTTGTCAAAGTACCAGCAAGTACAATCAAGGAAACTCTCGGAACACCTGCAATACCTTTACTTGCAAACATTAAAGCTAACATCATAGCAAGTTGTTGTTCAAGGTTCAAATTTATACCAACCAATTGAGTTGAAAATAATACCGCAACAGATACACCTAATGTACTTCCGTCTAAGTTAAATGTATAACCTGTTGGCATAACGAAACTTACAATATTTCTTGGAACACCAAATTTTTCCAAGATTTCCATTGATTTTGGTAATGCAGCCTCTGAACTTGTTGTTGTAAAGGCAAGTAAAATTTGATCTTTGATTGCAGACATAAGTTTAAAGAACGGAACCTTAACCAAATGACAAACAAAATGCAACACAAAGAATACAAATATGGCAAGTGCAGTATACAAGCAGAAAATAACCTTACCATAACTTTTTAGTACACTGATACCATTTATACCAATGGCTGATGCAACAGCACCAAAAATACCAAATGGCGCAAAATACATTACATATTCTGTAAACTTAAACATAACTTTTGCGGTAGCGTTTAAAACGTCTAACACAGGCTTTGCAGATTTTCCAACTGCACAAATTGCAACAGCAAAGAATAACGAGAAAATAACTATTTGCAACAAGTTACCGTCTGCCATCGCCTTAACAACAGAAGTTGGAAACATTCCAATAATCATGCCAGACAACGAGTTATTTGGATTAATAGTTGCCATGTGTTGAGCAGCTTGCATATCGTGAGCACTTGCGGCAACAACATTCTCCATACCAACTCCAGGTTTTACAATGTTACCCATCGCTAAACCAATAATTAACGCAAAAGTTGTAACTATTTCAAAATAAATTAAAGTTTTTAAACCAATTTTTCCAAGACTTTTTACATCACCGTGTCCTGCTATACCAACAACAAGTGTTGAGAACAACAATGGCGCAATAATCATCTTAATCATATTCAAAAATATTTTTGCAAGTGGTGCTGTTTTTATTGCAAAAGCTGGAAACAACCAACCTACAAGAATACCCGCTATAAGAGCAATAAATATAAACGTCGTTAAATTAAACTTTTTCAAATTACTTCCTCTATTACTGTACCTATAGATATAATTATATTATAAAAATTCCTAAAATTTAATCATCTTGATATCATCTTAATATGAATGTAAAGATAACACTTGTTTTTTGTTTAGAGAATAAAGGTTAAGACTATAAGACAATAAGTCATTTATTATCAAATTGTAATTTTAATTATAGTTCGACTTATCCACTTAATTGCTTATTAACTTATTGCCTTAATCAAAAAGGTTGGAAAAGATTTCTCTCTCCAACCTTTATTAACGTTTATAACTTTTTTGAGTTATTAATTAGTCATCAGCGTGACCAGCTGTTCCTAATACATCTCTCATTTTGTGCATAACCATTTCTTTAACAGCTGTTCTACCAGGTCCCATGTATTCACGTGGGTCAAATTTTTCAGGGTGTTCGATGAAGAATTCTCTGATAGTAGATGTCATAGCTAAACGTAAGTCTGTATCGATGTTGATTTTAGCTACACCGTGTTTAGAAGCGTAATTTAACATTTCTTCTGGAACACCTTGTGCATCTGGTAAGTTACCACCGAATTTATTACATTTTTCTACGAATTCTTTTGGTACTGATGAAGAACCGTGAAGAACGATTGGGTAATCTGGGTAACCAGCTTCAGCCAATGCGTCTTTGATTTCTTTCAATCTGTCGAAGTCTAATTTAGCTTCACCTTTGAATTTGTAAGCACCGTGTGAAGTACCAATAGCGATAGCTAATGAATCACAACCAGTTTGTTTAACAAATTCAACAGCTTCTTTAACGTTTGTATATTTAGCATCTTTATCAGAAACTTTAACGTCATCTTCAACACCAGCTAATTTACCAAGTTCAGCTTCTACAGAAACTCCTCTTTCGTGAGCGTATTCAACTACTTTTTTAGTAACTGCTACGTTTTCATCAAATGGGAATCTTGAACCATCAATCATTACAGATGAGAAACCACCATCGATACAAGCTTTACAAATTTCAAAGTCTGCACCGTGGTCTAAGTGTAATGCGATAGGTACTGTAGTTGTAGCTAAAGCTGCTTCAACTAATTTGATTAAGTATGTTTGGTTAGCGTATTTTCTAGCACCTGCTGAAACTTGTAAAATGATTGGTGAACGAGTTTCTTCAGCTGCTTCTGCAATACCTTGTAAAATTTCCATGTTGTTTACGTTGTAAGCACCGATAGCATAACCGCCAGCTAATGCTTTTTTGAACATTTCTTCTGTTCCTACTAATTTTCTTTCACTCATTTGAGTTCTCCTATATTTTTGAAGTATAACTACACGATTATTTTAGTACAAAAAATAATTTATGCAATATTATTACAATCTATTTGCACATTAAAACTTTTGTTAATATCCTTGCCAAGTTTATTTTTTTTGATACGATTAAATTGATGGTAGGTGAACAAAAAAAACTTTCTATAGCATTCTATTGGCACATGCATCAGCCAGTTTATAAACTAAACCCTGATAGCGATTTTTTGATGCCTTGGGTTAGAATGCACGCGGTTAAAGACTATTTGGATATGGTTCTTTTGATGAACAATTATCCAAAATTGAAGTTGAATTTTAACCTTGTACCACTTTTACTTCAATCACTTATTGATTACGGTGAAAATGGCGCACAAGACGTTCATTCTAGATTAAGTATATCAAAAATTGAAGATTTGTCAGATGACGATAAAAGATTTATTTTAAACAACTTTTTTGATGCAAACTTTCAATCAATGATTTCGCATCACGAAGCATATACTGCCCTTTACAAAAAAAGAGTTGAAGACAATATTTTTGATATTGACGCTTACTCTGACCAAGAGTATTCAGATATTATGGCGTGGTTCAATCTTGCTTGGTTTGACCCGATTTATGGCGAAATTTATCCAGAACTTCAAGAACTTGCTGACAAGGGCTGTAATTTTACTCTTAAAGACAGAATTAAAATTCTTGAGTACCAAAGGGAAATTATTCGTCAAATAATTCCAACTTACCGCAATTTTATGGAAGCTGGTAAAATAGAAATTACTACAAGTCCATATTATCACCCTATTTTACCAATTTTATTGGATATAAAATGTGCACACAGAAACATTCCAAACCCAGAAGTTTTGCCAACAAACTTAAAAATGGCAAAAGATGCTGTTGCGCAAACAAAAATGGCTTTAGATAAAATGGAAGAACTTTTTGGACGCAGACCAAAAGGAATTTGGCCACCTGAACAATGCGTAAGCTCTAAAACATTAGAAATGTTGGCTGATTTAGGTGTTGAGTGGACTATTTCCGATGAGGGAATTTTAGCAAACTCAATTAACTTTGAATTTGTTAGAGATTTTAGAGGTTATTTGGCTGACCCTTACCATTTATTAAAGACTTACGAATACAAGACTCAAAATTCAAAGATAGATGTTATTTTCAGAGATTCTTTAATTCCAAACTTAATCAGTTTTGAATATCCTCACACAGACCCACAAAAGGCAGCAAATGACCTTTACGACAGAATTAAAGTTATTCAAAGCAAAATTTTTGCATCACCTGATGATACACACTTATTAACAATTGCCCTCGACGGTGAAAACTCTTGGGAAAATTACCCAGATGATGGTTCAGAATTTTTAAAAACTATTTATCAATTAATCGAAGATGACACTACATTAGAAACAGTTCTTATCAGCGATTATATTGAGCAAGACAAAAACAAAAAACAACTTCCAAAAATCTACTCTGGTTCTTGGATTAACAGAAATTTTCAACTTTGGATTGGAGAACCTACAAAAAACCAAGCTTGGAATTTGTTGAAAAAGGTTCGCGACGACTTCACAGAATTTGTTGAAGACAACCCAGATAATCCAAACATAGAAAAGGCTCGTCAAGAATTATACATGGCAGAAGGTAGTGATTGGTTCTGGTGGTATGGTGAGCCGAACCATTCAGGGCAAGATCATATCTTTGATTACTTGTTCAGAGAACATTTGAAAAATATTTATAGATTTTTCAATCTTCCAATTCCAACTGTTTTGGAAACTCCGTTAGTAACCCTAAACTTTAATCCGTCAAATATTCCAACAGAATCAATGTCACCTGTTATAGACGGTCAAGATAGAATTGACGACGAATGGCTTAACGCAGGTGTAATCAATCTTCCTGATTTACCAAACGCAGAAGAAGCAAGACTTTTTGAAAAAATCAAATTTGGTTTTGATAAGGACAACCTTTATTTGAGATTTTACATTGATAATGAAGTTAAAGAAAACAATACAAATGTTGTTCATCAAATGTATTTGTACTTCAGAAACAAAGACAAACGTCAAAACCTTTCAAACATAAGACTTATCAACAAAACAGAAGACGTATACCAATTAGTACACGAAAAATTTAGCACAGAACTAAGACTTTCTCTGGTAAACGGCATGTTAAGACCTTTGCAATTTTCTAAATCAATGCAAGGTGGCTTGTGGTATGTGCAAGACCCAGAGTCTGTAAAAGTAGCTTATGACAACGTTATAGACATAAGTATTCCTTTTGATGTAATAGACATTGATTACGGAGAAATGGTTGAATTTTTCTTTGCAACAGCTGATTTTGGCATAATGGAAACAGCTATACCGCAAGAACTATTATTAACTATGCAACGTCCAAAAGCCGACTAATATATTATTTGAATATACACTGTTCTTGTACGAGCTTTATTATCAAAGTCTATTAAAACAACCTGTTGCCAAGTTCCTAGTTGTAACGCTCCATCAATCAACGGTATAGACAGAGAGTTACCCATAATTGCGGCCCTTACGTGCGCATAACCGTTACCGTCGTGCCAAGTATCATCATGGTGATATTCAATATTTTGTGGCGCAATTCGTTCCAAAGCCTCTGGCAAATCTACTAACAACCCTGGTTCAAACTCAATTGTTGTAAGTGAAGCTGTACTTCCTGAAACGTAACACAGAACAGTTGCATCTTTTAGAGAATGAAGATACACACTATTTTGAACATTTTTAGTAATATCGATTATATCGGTAAAACCTTGAGTATTGATTTGAAACTTTTCATTAATTATTGGCATGACAAAACTCCTTTATTTATATATTAAAAAAACAGAGTATCTAAATATGCCTATTTTCAAAAAATCATCACATATTTTTACAATTGCAAAAAAAAAGGGGCTGTTTAAGCCCCGTGAATTTTTATAATTCAAATAGCGAGTGTAATCTTTCTGTAATGTCCGATTCTTGTAAGTCTTCGGTCAATTTATTCATATCAAGTGCCATTTGATAATATTCAGCAGCTTGAGTTTTGTTTCCTATCATTTCATTTGCACGTCCTGCATTGAAATAAGCTAGAGTATAAGATGGATTTAATTCTATTGCTTTTTCAAAGAATGGTAATGCGTCTTGAGCACAACCTAGTCCATCAAGGTAAATAACACCTAAGTTATTTTGGGCAATATCAAAATGAGGGTTCAAGTCAATTGCTTTATGCAAAGAAACCATCGCTTCTTCAATTAAATCGTTTTCCCATAAAGCTAAGCCAATTTTTGAATAAGCTCTAAAATTATCAGGATTTGCGCTAATAGCGTCACAATAAGCTCTAATTGCATTATCAATATCGCCAGAAGCCATTAATGCATCACCTAATGACAATTTTAAATCATAATTATTTTCGTCTAATTCAATACCCTCTTGGAATTTTTCAATCGCAAGGTCAAGATTTCCGAATACTTCAGCATAAGTTGAACCTAAAGCATGACATACAATAGCGGTCCATTCGTTGTCTGGATTAATGCTAATTGCTGTATTGTAATGAGAGATTGCATCTTCGTATAATTCTGCTTTTAAGTATGCGTAAGCTAAAGAATTATGGTAGAAAGGATTTGTCTTATCTTTTTCTAAAGCTAATTTGAACGCACTTACAGAGTTAACCTTGTCACCTTTGTTTAAGTATAAGTGACCTAATTCATAGTAGATAAATCCTGATTCATCTGGGTTTAATTCCAACAAGGAAGTATAGTAGTCAATTGTTTCATCAACCATTTCTGGAAAATATGTTTGAGTTAGAGTAGCAAGTTTCATCAAATTGTTTTTGTTTTTTGAATTTGCTGAAAGGGCTTTTTTATAAGCTTCGTAAGCTTCAATTGACATACCTTCATGTACTGAAATATCACCGATTTTCGAATAGAAAATTTCCTTATGACCTGTTTTTTCTGCAGCTATGTTATACAAACGAATTGCTGTTTTTTTCATTTTTAAAGACTCTAAAACTTGACCTGCTTTATTGTATGCAAATACTGATAAATCGTCTTTTAAAGAGTGAGTTAAAATTTTCAAAGATGGGATGTCATAAGATAACATTACAGTTCCTGAAATAAAGTAGTATAAAAAGCTAATAACGTCTTTAAATTGAGCATTTTTGTTTTTCATTCTGTTTAAAATAGACATAGCAAGCATTAATCTTGGTCTTGCTGATTTAAAACCTGATAAGTTAACAGCCTTTTTAAATTCTTCTTCAGCATCAGTGTAATTGTCAGCTAATTTGTCAAAAAATCCTTTATAAAGGCATGCATTAACTGATTTTGGAGAAAAAGTTAAAGCAGTTTTGCATTGTTCAATAGCAGCATCAACATCAATTTCGCCTTTTTCCCACATTAAAAATGCCAATCTATAATAAGCTTCTGGCAATTCTGGATTGTGTTTTGCAGCATTTACATAACCTTCAATTGCTGTATTCCAATCTTCTTCTTGTTGTTTAATCAAATATCTTTGGTGTGCGATTTGTGCTGTTTCTAATTCTTTTTGTGCTAGTTTTGTTTCTTCTTCTGATGCAAAAAATTGCTTCGACATTTGTAAAATCTCCTTGTGTATGTACAAACTCTTTCGGACAGAGAAAAAACAAAATTTAGCAAATTAAATCAAAATTCCTCCGTATAGACTAATTTCAAATTTCAAACTTGTTTGAAATAATTAATTATGATAATATTATTTAAGAAAGTTATATTAGACTGACTGGAGAAGGATAACATGAAAAGCTCAACATTAAGACGTGCTAATTTGTCTAAAGAAAAAATTCAAGTTCTTGAAGCTTTGGCTAAATACAGACGTCAAACAATGAATACTTCTAATGCTCCCGTAAAAGCCGTTCCTAAAGAACAATTAAAAGAACGCGAACTTGATCTTTTATGGGATAACTTCAAACAAAGAACAAAACAAGACAAATCACCTACTGTATACTTAATTACAGGCTTTATAGCTGGTGCAGTTGTAATGCTTATTATTACAACATTAATTAGTTTTTCTATGAAAACTGTAAATGATTCAGTTTCTGATATTGCAGTAAAACCAGCCGATTCAAAAATTGAAGATTCAGCAATAACATTCATTCCAGCTGACAAAGATATCGCTTCTGCAACTTCTGTAAAAGCGACTACTACAGGTGGTTCGCAAGAAACATACACAGTTCAAGAGGGTGATACATTAGAAAGCATTATCATTAGATTTTATGGTTCATATCAAATTGAACACGAACAAGCTATTAAAGAAGCAAACCACATGACAAATCCAAACGCTTTACAAATTGGACAAAAGCTTATAATTCCGCTTCATTAATAACTAAAACACTATATTAAAAAAGTCCCGAAATTTCGGGGCTTTTTTGTTAAGAATTTGCCCAAAAGTTTTTTTTAACCTATACTTAAGCAAGTTATTAAGGAGTATAAAATGGAATTAGATACAATAAAACAAACAGATCCACAAGTTGCAGAACTTGTAGAAAAAGAACTAAAACGTCAACAAGAAACAATCGAGCTTATTGCGAGTGAAAACTTTACATCTCCAGCTGTAATGGCATCTTGCGGAACAGTTTTGACAAACAAATACGCAGAGGGTAAACCTCACAAACGTTATTACAACGGCTGTGACGTAGTTGACGAGATTGAAGAATTGGCTCAAAAAAGAGCATGCGAACTTTTCCACATGGATCACGCAAACGTTCAACCTCATTCAGGCGCTCAAGCAAATATGGCAGTGTTTTTCGCACTACTAAAACACGGTGATACAATTTTAGGTATGGATTTATCAAATGGCGGACATCTTTCACACGGTTGCCCAGTAAACTTTTCTGGTACATATTTTGACGCTAAAAGCTATGGTGTTGACGAAAATGGTAACATTGATTACGAAGATGTTAGGAAAAAAGCTTTAGAATATAAGCCAAAATTAATCATTTGTGGCGCAAGCAATTATTCAAAAATCATTGATTTCAAAAAATTTAGAGAAATTGCTGACGAAGTTGGTGCATACTTAATGGCAGATATTGCTCACATCGCAGGGCTTGTAGCAGGTGGAGTTCACCCATCACCAGCAGGTTATGCACATATCGTTACAACTACAACTCACAAAACTTTGAGAGGTCCTAGAGGCGGTATTATCATGTGTGATGAAAACTTAGCTCAAACAATTGATAAAGCCGTTTTCCCTGGAATTCAAGGCGGTCCTTTGGAACACATTATTGCTGGTAAAGCTGTTGCTTTGTTTGAAGCTTCAAAGCCTGAATTTAAAGCTTACGCTGAACAAATTGTTAAAAACGCAAAAACTTTAGCAAATACCTTAATGGAAGAAGGTTTAGATATCGTTGGTGGAGGAACAGAAAACCATTTAATGACTTTAGATTTGAGAAAATTAAATAAAACAGGCAAGGACATGACAAATGTTTTAGAAGTTGTTGGAATTACGGCAAACAAAAATACGGTTCCAAATGACCCTCAAAGTCCTTTCATTACAAGTGGTATAAGATTAGGTACAGCGGCAGTTACAACAAGAGGGTTCAAAGAAGATGATATGAAAGAAGTTGCAAAAATCATATCTGGTGCAATTTTCGCTTCTGATAACGAAGTTGGATTAAAAAATCTTCGCGAAAGATCTTTAAAACTTTGTAAAAAATATCCGTTGTATAATTAAATAGAACACATTAATAGGAGATAAAACAATTCTTACTTTAGGACAAGCACAAGTACATATTATCGGCGCAATAATTTCGCTTATTTTGGGCGTATTTATTGTACCTTTGGTAATAGCATATTCAAAAAAAGAGGGCTTAGTTGACCTCCCAAACGAACGAAAAATTCATAAAAAACCCGTTTCAAGACTTGGCGGAGTTGCAATTTGGTCAAGCACAATGCTTACATTCTTGTTGTTGGTATTTTTAAGTTACTATCCATACGGAAGCTTACTTTCAGGTATTCTTTTGGGTGGTTCGTTAATGTTTTTGTTAGGATTAGTTGACGATGTTTACAATTTGAATGCAAAATTCAAATTATTTATTCAAATTGCAATCGTAACTATCGTATATCTTTTAGGGGTTAAAATTGATACAATTTACAACCCATTTGGCGGAGTTTTCCAACTAGGTTGGTTGTCATACCCAATAACTCTTTTGTGGATTGTTGGCATCTGCAACGCAGTAAACTTTATTGACGGTGTTGACGGACTTGCTGGTTCTGTAATTACAGTAAATTCAATAACTTTGGCTATTGTAGCAGTTTCAATGACACCATCAAATTCAATCAGCGCATTAATTGCATTTATTTTAGCTGGTTCAATGCTTGCATTTTTGGCATACAACTTCAACCCAGCAAAAATATTTATGGGGGATTCTGGCGCATTGTTTGCAGGATTTTTACTTGCATCACTATCAATAACTGGGGTTATGAAAACTGCAACTTTGGCGATTTTCTTACCATTTGTAGTTTTAGCCGTACCAATTATGGATATAACTTTTTCAAGCTTAAGACGTATCTTAAAAGGTACTTCACCATTTGTAGCTGATGCAGAACATATTCACCATAAATTGTTGAAAGCAGGTTTTTCACAAAACAAAACCGTTGCAATACTTACTCTTGTTGCAATCGTAGGTGGCGCAATTGCGACAGCTCTTGTAGGTTCAATAGGTCACTACATAATTTATATGGTAATCTTGTTGCTTATAATGTTTGGCTTGAGTTTGATTGCTATTACAAGAAAGAAAAACATTAATCCGCTAAAAGACAACGATAATAAAAAAGATTAGTTTTTCAACTAATCTTTTTTATTATATCAATAACATCAATTCACTATTTACAACTAGTTTTTGTACCCCAGACTAATTCATCTGGACATTTCAAGTAATCCAAGTTACCGTTTTGAATTACCCATGCTGTTGTGTAGTTTTTAGTAAAAGCTTCACCACTATCTGTGCCATTTGTTGGATAAGACGGATAAATAGTATTTTTTTGTACGTAATCGTAATCATCAAACCCTAAACCAAAATCAAAAAGATCTATACCTTGAAAATTTTTACCCTTATTTGGACCGTCTATATCGACTCTTATTCTATTTGAATAATGTCCACCAATTAAAAACAAAACTGATGTTCCATCAGCTAAAACTACATTATAAGAACCATCTGGATGGTCATCATAAGATTCACCACTGTCACTCCCATCGGAATACGTAACATTCGTCGAAGCAAAACAACCACTTTCCTCTTGCCCACAGTTTTTTGATACTTTCATAAATTCTACCATACGCTCAGCAAAGCGTTTAGTTTTGGCTTCAATATCATCACCGTCATTTTGAAACCATTCATCAAGCGGTCCATAAACCGCTTGAGCACGCCCCAAGGCATCTTCTAAATTTGAATATATCTTCTTAACCTTTGCAACTTTTTCACGGTCGCCTGTTGATTGGTTTAAGTTCGGTATAGTAAGCGCAGCAACCACACCGATAATACCCATTACAACAAGTGTTTCGGCTAACGTAAATGCAAGGGCTTTTGCAAATGAAGAAGTCTTTGTCATTCTAAAACGCTCAATGAACGCACTTAAAATGGTCTTGCGATGTTCAATCTTGTTTTTTACAAGACCTATAGGAGATGCTGAAACGAGTTCAGCATGACATAATATTTTTACACTCTCAAAAAATCGTTTTGTGCGTTCGTGCAAAGTAGCGTTACTACTAGGGTTTACCCCCCCCCCCCGAAAGGTTGAGTTACTTTATTTACAATACTTTCAGCCATATTAAAAATCCTCTTTTTCATCAGTATAAATGATTTTTTGTTATTTTTCAACCCTTTTGAAAAATTTACGAGGCTTTAGACTTATTGACTTATTAAGTAAAAGCCAAACTATTAAATAAATTCCATAACGTTTGAAGTTGGAGCAAAGCCCTCGTCAACAATACCTTGTGAACGTTTTTTACGATAAAGCATATCAACGAATGCTTCCAAACGTGTAATAAAGCCAGCTTCACCAGTATGTTCATCAATTGTAAGGTTTAAAAGTGGTTTGTTGAATTGTTTAGAACGTCTTGTTACACGTTCAATCATCAAGGAATCAGGTCCACAACCGAACGCAGTTATTGTAATAATACCGTCGATTTTGTTATCCTTTAAATAATAACCAGCGCAACCTGTCATTTCTGCTTCGTTTGCCCAATAAACTTGTTGACCTAATGACGCAACACCCTCTTGTAACTGTTCATCAGTTAATTGGTATGCTGTATAAACCTTAACTCCCATTTTATTCAATTTGTCAATAACTTTCATTGAAGCACGTTCGTCATAGATATTATAAGCATGTGAAACTAATGCAATTGAAATAGGATATTCTTTTTCGTCTTTTTCAATTAACAATTTTCCAGAAATAGATTGTTTCAAAGCTTTTTCGTAAGGCATGCCTGATTTTAGCATAACTTGAAAGTTATTATAAACTCTCCAACCAGCTTTTGATGCCTTTTTAATTCTTTCCATATCAACAATACCAAAAGGTTTTACGCATTCTAATAAGAATTGATACAAGCCTTGATTTTTAGCTGATTTATCAAAAGTTGGTTCAATAATTTGAAAATCTTTTTTAACTACGTTTCTAATTAAATCAGGAAGTCCTCTGATTTTTGAACAGTTATAAATTTTTGGTGCAATTGATTGAATTGATGGCACCAAGATTTTTTCTACACCTTTTTCTAACAGGTTCAAAACATGACCAACAAAGATTTTTACAGGCAAGCATGTTTCTGTAACAACCAATGATGATCCGCTTGATAAAGTTTTTTTAGTTGTTTTATCAGACAAAACAATTTCTATGCCAATAGCATTGAAAAATCCGTATAGAAATGGATATATACTATAAAATGATAAACCTCTTGGTATTCCTATTTTCATTTGAACCTTCTTCCAACTGTGTCTTATTAAATCATATACGAAACACAAAAATTTTTCCATACCCTTACCCAAAAAGTTATATTTAAATTATCCACCTATATAACCAATTTCGACAATGTTATAAAACGATTTAAAATACATAATCATAAAAAAGTGAAGGGAAAACAATTAAGACACAATTTAATAAGGAGGTTTTAAAAAATGAAATTTAAAAAATTAACAGTCGCTGCATTAATTGCATTAGGAATAAGTGCGAGCGCTTTAACAAACGCGATGGCAGCTTGTCCTTGTGGCGATAGTGCAAAAAAAGAAGTAAAAGCACCTTGTGAAAAGGTAAGCAACAAATGCGATAAGTGTCATAAGCAAAAAGCAAAATGTAAGTGCCAAAAAGAAGAAAAAGAAAGATGTGCAAAAATGCCTCAACCAACTTGTGCAAGCTGTGCATCTGCTCAAACTACAGATAGAAAAGACATGAAACAAATTTATGGATATCCAAACGCTATCTATGGTACAAACAACTATATTGGTGAAAAAGCAAACTCTATTACATCTAGCGAAAACCAATTAGACCCTAATATTTCAGGTGCAATTATTTCATCTGACGGTTCTATGACAGGCGCTGCAAGCCAATTACCATACTTAAACAATAATATGGACACAATTAATGGTGTTAACGTGAACAGTGACGAAAACTATGTTGACGGAAGTTGCCCAATTGATATCCACACAGAAAATTCAATGGACGCACTAAAAAGAACTTATGAGCCTTTTGACTTAAAAACAAACTTAAAAGGCATGACAGGAGCAGCAGCTAATTTACTAAACTACTTCCCTGATGTACCTGAACAGCACTGGGCATCATGTGATATCGACAAATTAGCTATGAATGACGTTGTTGTTGGCTATCCTGATAAAATGTTCAAACCAAACAGAAACGTAACACGTGCGGAATTTGCAACAATGATTGTTAAAGGCTTCAACATGGACAGCTGTGCTCTTGCGCCAAAATGCATTTTCTCAGATGTTCCAGCAGGTAATTGGGCTAACCCATTAATTGCAAAAGCAGTTGATGAAAACTTGATGAAAGGTTACCCTAACGGTAAATTTATGCCAAATAACCACGTTACAAGAGCTGAAGCTCTTACTGCTATGGCTAAAGGCTTGAATAACTGCAATATCGACGAGTGCAAAGCTCAAGAAATCTTATCAAAATACAAAGACGGAGCTAAGCTTCCAACTTGGTCGCAAATTCCGATTGCAACAGCCATTGAAAATGGCGCACTTGCTGATTTACCAAATTCAGACATGATTATGCCAAACAAAACAGCTACTCGTGCTGATATCGCTTCAATGTTACAAAATGTACGTGTTGCAGGCGGTTACGATAACAACCCTAAAACTGCAAATTCAGCATGCCCACTTGATACTTCTAAACAAGCTTATTTAGAAAATCAACAAGTAGTAAAAATTCCGACATTAAAATTAGAATTTTTAGACCAAGTTAACGCAAAATCTGCTCAGGTTGGTCAAAGATTTGCAGCTACAACACTAGAAGAAGTAACTATCAATGGTCAAGTTTACCCTTGCGGTTCACGCGTAAATGGTAAAGTTATTGAAGTTATTCGTCCAAACGGTAAGGATAAAGGTGCGTTAAAACTTGCTTTCACAGAAATTCAAAATGGTGATTGCAAAGCAGAATTACCAAAACAAATTCTAACTGCACAAATTAACAAGACAAAAAATCCACACCTAGTTGCAAGAACACTTACATTCCCATTCACTTGGGCTGGCGCACTTGTTGGTAACACTGCAAGAGCTGCAGGTGGTATCGTAACTAACCTTGGTAATGCCGTTGAAAGCGTTTCAGGTGGTGTAGGTACATCACTTGGTGAAGTTTCTCAAGGTCAATTCAAAGCAGCAGGCAGAAGCTTTGGCGATGCTATCGTAGAAACAGTTAAAGCCCCTATTGATACAACAAGAACTGCTTTATCTGGTACTATGGGCTTGTTCCAAACTTCAGGTGACGAAGTTGCTTACTTGGTTGACCCTAAAGGTGCAAAAATTTCTGCGGTTAACCCTAAAGAACAAATTACAATCGCATTTGGTTGTACTCAAGAGTAAAGCTTATTTCACTAGACTTTACGCAAGTAAGGGCGAATTTGACAAAATGTCAAATTCGCCCCTCTTGTGCTTTTAGCATTTTTTTATAAGTGCTGATAATTTCTATTACCAAAATTGAACCTACACAAGCAGAAGAAATACCTATACCAATCCAAAATCCAAGCAAATTTAAATGCATTTTAAAGGCTAGGAATGCACCCAAAGAAATTCCGATTAAAACATAACCAAAGAAATTTGCCAAAGATACCATAAATGTTTTCTTTAAACCTTTTAAAATACCGCCACAAGAAACTTGTAACCCATCGAAACATTGAAATCCTGCAACTGCGTACATAATTGGAGTAACTATTGCAATTAAAGTAGTGTCGTTTGTGAAAATTTTTACAAAAAATGATGGGAATGATGCGAAGAATATTCCGCAAAATGCCATAATACCAACTGATAACACTACACCCGTAATTGCATATTTTTTCACATCAATTAAGTTTTTAGCACCGTTTGCGAACCCAACTTTAACTGCTATGGCATTTGATATAGAAAGTGGAATTACAAAAGAGGCTGTACTTATTACACCTAAAACATTTTGAGCAGCAGCATATAAGCTATCTACACGCCCCATCAGAATTGCCATTGAGTTGAAAGTGATAAATTCTAAACTTACAGCAACTGAAATTGGCAAGCCTACTTTTACCAATGCCGAGTAATATTTTGAACTAACTTTTTCAAATTTAAAATGAAAGGAATACAAGCAATAAATAAGTAATGCAAGCCCCATAAGTGTTCTGATTAACGTACTTGCAAGACCTAAGCCCATTGAACCCATAGACGGAATTACTCCCCAACCAAAAGCGAATATCCAATTAAAAATCAGGTTAAAAAATATACCCACAATTGAAATAAAATTAGGGAAAAATACTATTTCATACGCTTGCAAAAATTCTCTTAAAGCTACGTGCAGATATCCGCCAAAGGCCGAAAACGCAAATACAAAAGTATAAATTTTTATATCTGGCATTAATTTAGGATTAAATCCAATATGCTCCATTAATGGAATAGTTGCAAAAATTAATAACATTGAGAAAAATGCTATTACCTGCGAAAACATTACTGTCGGATAGAAAAACTTTTTAGCCGACTTTTTAGCACCTAATCTGTTTGACAAAACTGGGGAAACACTGATAATTAAGCCAACACCAAACATAAAAATAATACTAGTTATAGCACCAGAAAGGCTTACTGCAGATAAAACATCTGTTGAATATTTACCAGCAACAAAGACATCACCTGCCATAATAAAGGTAAAACCAATTTGACCCATTATAATAGGCCAAGCTAAGTGTATTAACTCGTTTGCATACTCTTTATAACTTTTTTTCATACTACAACTCGAAATTATCTTTGTTCAAATATCTATCATTTCTAAAAGCAGCTTGGTAAGGTTTTGCCTTTCTTATAGCCTCTAGCCAATTAAAATAGTCACTCTTAAAACTTTCCATATCTTTATTTATATATTGAACAGTATAATATCCGTCAAAAGACTGCATCGCACGATAAATGTCACATTGAGAAGTCATTCTTGCATTACCAACAACACAACGAGTTGCTATCGCGTCCGTCGGAGTAACTCGTTCATATTGATATTTTGAGTAATTATTCATAGCTTCCATTTGAGCAGTAACTCTACGTAGCAAGCCTAAAGCGCTTGTTTGAGTAGAATTTTTATATGAGTGAATTATCAAAGTTCTATCCCAACTTTGGTAATTTTGACCAGATGGAACATATTGAACAATCGTTTCGTTACCAACTGAACGATGATATGCTACAACCCAGTTGCCAGCACCATTTGGAAAATCAAAAGCAAGCGTTTGGTACGCTATTGCCGTACCTACGCATAAAACAAAAAATATAGCTAAACTAAATATTTTCAAATGGAGATTTTTCATTTGCAATAATTACCTCAACTTTATCTTTTATTAAACCCTGAAAAACTTTTTTTATCAAGATTTCACTTTCAAAGTGACCGACATCAATTAAAACAATCTTTGAATCAACTGCACTATGATATTTTATATCACCTGTAACCAAACAATCACAACCGTTTTCAACAGCTTCTTTATACATATCCATTCCTGAGCCTGCACAAAAAGCTACTCTTGAAACTGTTTTTACTGCGTTATTATTAACAATCCTTGCATTTGGAGATAATTTTTTTATTTTAGTTGCTAAATCCTTTAAGTTTATTTCTTTTTCAACTATACGTAAAAAATCACCCTCTGGACTTGCATGCAAGCCTAATTCTTCTACAAATGTATCTGTTGTTCCGCCCAAAGTTTTGTCCATATTGGTATGAGCGCAGTAAATATCTATTCCGCGAAAAACTAAATGCACGCTGAATAATGGGTGATGAGAAATTATCATATCACAATCCCTGTTTAAGGCTTGCCTAAAAACTTTTTCATCAACGGTTAAAGCTATCATTACTCGTTTAATTTCAGTCTGATTTGTTTCGACAATCCAGCCTGAACAATCCCATTTTTCTTGTAATTCAAGTGGTGCAAAATTTTCAATAATATTTACTAAATCATACTTGTTCATTTTTTATGATATTCTCGATTTCTTCAACTGCTCTATCAACTTCGTCATTAATTACTTTATAATTAAAAAACTTCGCATTTTCCATTTCTGACTTAACGGTATTCAAACGTTTTTGAATAGCTTCTTCTGTTTCAGTGCCTCTACCGCGCAATCTTCTTTCAAGCTCCTCAACTGACGGTGGCAAAATAAAGATTAAAACGGCGTTATCCATTTTTTTCTTAACTTGTAAAGCACCTTGAGTATCAATTTCTAACAACAAATCTTCATCGTTATCCAAGCATTGTTGTACAAATTTTTTATTCGTACCGTAGCAGTTACCTGAAAACTCAGCCCATTCTAAAAATTCGCCTTTTTCTACGGCAGACATAAATTCTTCACGAGTTAGAAAATAATAGTTAACTCCATGTTCTTCGCCATCACGTTTTCCACGAGTTGTACAAGATACAGACAATTTGAAGTTCGGATTTTTTTCCAAAAATCTTTTAATTATAGTGCCTTTTCCAACACCTGAAGAACCTGATATTACAAAGAGTTTTTTCATTTCTAACCTCTTTTAATTATCGTTGAACAGTTTCTGGTTTTTGTTCATCATGAGCTTCAACAGCTTGAGCCTGTAGTTTTTTGTTTTTTGCAGAGCTATAAGCCATAATGATTAAACACATTATAATACCAATAACCGCTGATGAAATCCAGAAAATAACTGCACCTAACCAACCATTATTAAAATGTTTTTGGAATGTATCAATCATAAAACCTGTACCAGATGCAGAAAGAACCGCACCTACATATCCGAACATGCCAGAAAAACCTAATGCTGCTGATGCTACTTCCTTAGAAGTTGCTTCCAACGCACAAACACCACCTAATAACAATTGAGGACCAGCTGTAAATGCGCCAATTAAAGCAGCTAAAATGTAATCAAAGAAATCGATTTTATTAATGTGGAATAAGAATAAACAAATTCCTAACCCCATAAAGAATACAATGTTAATCGGAATTCTGCTACCTGATTTTGAACGGTCAGAGAACCAACCAGCTGCAATCGCACCAATTGAACCTACTACAGCAAGAGAACTTAACTTCGCAGTAGCAATTGCAAGTGTGTCACCTTTATATTCCATCAAATATTTTACAAACCAATCTTCTGTACCGAAACGAATTACGTAAACAAAAGCATACGCAATTGATAACAACCAAAGAATTTTATTGCAAACAATATATTTTCTGAACATTTCAAAGTAAGACATTTTTGCTTTTTTGTTTTCTTCTTCTTTTTCGATTGGTTCATTTTTATAAACATCAATATCAGGCAAGCCCAAAGATTGAGGTTTGTCGCGCAAAGCCCAAAATAGAGCTAAACCAGTAATAGTTACAACAATAGCTTCAATACCAAAAGCAGTTTTCCAACCAAAATGACCGATTAAAATACCCGATAACATTACAGTTGTAAATACGCCTAATTGGTGAGATGTAGACCAAATTGACCATTTAGTCGCACGTTCTGATTTTGACAACCAATAAGACAAAGCTTTTGCAATTGGAGGGAAAATCATTGATTGGAACCAGCCATTAGCTCCCCAGAAGAAAGTCAAAATCCATAAAAGAATTGTTGCTGATGGTAACCCAAAGAACGAAACATGCCCTGGAGTTACAAATACTGCACTATACGCAAAACAAAGGTTTGCAAAAGCAGAAATTATCATCGCTGTAGGCAAGAATGTTCTAACATTACTTCTATCTGCAATAATACCGTTAATAAATTTACCAATACCGTATGTCATGTACAAAGATGAGCCTAAAATACCCAATTGAGTATTTGTATAACCCAAATCTTGACCGATAAACGGTAGAGCAACTGCAATATTTTTTCTGCATAAATGCGCAACTATATACGCAATATAACAAGATACAAATATTCTTATACCCCAGTGTTTATACATTTTATCTACGGTAGCTTTATCTTGAATTTCCTCTTTTATTGGAGGTTCTTTAAAGAAGTTTGTAATAATATTTGCCATTGTTATTTCCCTGCCTTAATAATTTGTACGTTTCTATTTTCAGAAATTTCTTTTCTTGCTGATTTAATAGCTTCACGTTTGCATTCATCTAAACTCATACCGTTGCAAAGTCTATCTACAAAACCGCAATTTAATTTAACTGCTTTGTTCAAAGCACCAACTTCTTCCAAAATTTCTTTAATATCTTCAAAGTCATAGTGGAATGATTGTTTTGATTGATATACTAACATATCTCCGTTTTGAGATTCAATCGGTTTACCACCAAGTTCAAAGTATAACTTGAATACAGACTTCAAATCTTGAAGTTCTGACTGCATTGTTGTAACACTTTGTTGAATTCTCAAAAATCTTTCAAACAAATATTCAATATTTTCTAATTGTTTATTTTCCCAATCATATTTTTGCAAATATAATTTTTTTAATTTTGGATAAGCAAGCGCCAAGCTCATAGCATCAGCCATAGCTCTATGGTGATTTACCAACTCAACTTTGAACTTTTTAGTCAAAGCGTCTAAGCCATGAGATTCCATTTCTGGATAAACTTCTTTAAACATGTATTGAGTATCAATTCTTTCATTTTGAATTGGTTTGCCTGTTGTTCTTAAGCTTGCTTCATTCAAGTATGAATAATCAAAAATCGCATTATGCGCAACAATAGGATAATCGCCTATAAATTCTAAAATTTTTGGCATAATTTCTTCTTCTGTTGGCGCATCTGCAACCATGTCTTGAGTAATACCATGAATTGCGATTGAAGATTTTCTAATGTGTTGTTGAGGATTAATAAGAGTTTGAAATTCATCTTTAACCTTACCATTTTCAAGCCTTACACCAGCAAATTCAACCATTCTTTCTTTGGTATAATCAAGCCCTGTTGTTTCAGTATCTAAAACAATTTCTATAACTTTTTTTCTAGCCATTTAGTTTCCTAATTTAATCTTTTTCTAAATAAATATATATATATTAATAATAGCACAAAAATAAATTATATGCTAAAATAAACTAAGTCATAAAGGAGATTTAAACATGTCAAACGCAAAAGATGTAAACGATTCAAATTTTGAACAAGAAGTTCTTCAAGCGTCAACTCTTGTTTTAGTTGATTTTTGGGCAACTTGGTGTGGACCTTGCAGAAAATTAGGTCCTGTTTTAGACGAAATCGCTAACGATTACGCTGACAAATTGAAAGTCGTAAAAGTTAACGCAGACGAATGCTCTGCAACTGTAAAAGAAAACTCTATCAGTGGTTTACCAAGCCTTTTGATTTTCAAAGACGGTCAAGCTGTTGAAAGAATGGTTGGCTTAATGCCAAAATCTACAATTATAAATAATATAGAAAAACATTTATAATTTAGTTAAACAAAAAGAGGCGGTGGCTGAAAGCCACCGCCTCTTTTTGTTTTCAATAAGTCTTTAATAATAAACGACTTAAAACCTTAACTCTTATAGTCTTAAAGATTAATTACTATTTTGTTTTACCAACATAAAATGACGCATTAATGTTAGCATTCAAAATTGTTTTACCCACTTCAATTGGAGCTGATTCTTCAACAGCTGAATCAGCACTTGCTGACATCAAAGCTTTTGAGCGCATCGCGTAATTTACATAAGGTCTTGCTGTTGAATCAGAGCAACTTGTAGACATTGATTTTAAACCAATAGTTTGCATATTTAAAGGTTTTAATGCTGAATTCGCGCGTTTGCTAGCTTTTTTAGATAATTCAGCTAAAAGAGCGTTGCATTCGTTTTCATATTCTGTTGCTTTGAATGTTAAATTAGCAACTTCTGTAATACCTTTTGTTGATGCAATATTAATAAATTTAGCAACTGAAGTTGTGTCTTTTACAAATACAATAACAGAATTTGTTACAGTGTAACCTTTTAATGTCTTTTTACCTTTTGAACCGTATTCATAATTTGGTCTTACACTGTAGTCAGAGGTTTTAATATAATCTCCTCTGTCTGTTTTAATTGCAGATTTTAAAGCATTGTATAAATTTTCTGAATTTTCTTTATTTTCTTTAATTGCAATTTGCGAATCTTTATTAACTGTTTCTACAGTAAATGACATTTGGAAAGCATTTGGGGCAATTTCTTTTGTTCCAGATAGACCAATATCGATTGTTCCGTCACCAACTGCGCCAGCAAATGTTGCACCAAAAATAACTACACAAAGTGATAAAGCAGTAATAATTAATTTTTTCATTGTTACATCCTTTCTTTTTCAAAAGATTTTAGCAAAAAGAAAGAAAAGTTTCAATGTTTTTAAGTCAATAAATTATTCACCTTTTGTTACTTTATGACGTGATTGCATCACGATAACAACTTTGTGATTACTAAACATATAAATTGCGAATGCGATAATTGCCCACAATAAAATACCTTGTAGCATATTGATTTCAGGTAATGAAATTGATGTTGCCAACATGTTCCATAATGTCATAGCAACAAACCCTGGAAATGCAATAAAACCGCATGCTAAACATACTAGAATAAATAAGAATAACATTAAACCTCTAAAACCGTTAACGTCAACTATTCTAAAATGCTTGTTCATAATTTTTAAATTCCTTCTACTAAGTCTGCCTCGACTTAGTCGAAGCAATTATTCTATGCTAATCATCTTTTTGAATTCTTCTTCATCAAGAATAGTTATACCAAGTTCTTGAGCCTTTGTAAGTTTTGAACCAGCATTTTCACCAACTACAACGTAATCTGTTTTTTTAGTAACAGAACTTGAAGTTTTACCACCGAGTTGTTTAATTCTCTCGCTAGCTTCAGCCCTGCCCATTGTTGAAAGTGTACCTGTCAAAACGAACGTTTTCGAATTCAACACAGTTGATTGTACTACCAATTGATGTGTTGGTTGTACCCCCAAATGGTTGAGATTTTCTAACAACTCAATATTATACGGTTGGGTAAAGAAGTCCTTTATACTTTTGGCTATTTTTTCGCCAATACCGTCTATTTGCGCAATTTCTTCGACATCAGCATTTTTTAATGCATCTAATGATTGAAAATGATTTGCCAACAAATCTGCTGTTTCTTTGCCAACATGTCTTATTGAAAGTGCCGTAATAAACTTCGTCAAAGGTCTTTGTTTACTGTTTTGTATAGAATTATACATATTAAATGCAGATTTTTCTTTGACTAAATCCAACTGCATAAAATCTTGTTGCGATAATTTGTAAAAATCTGCTGGATTTTTAACCATATTTTTTTCATAAAGTTGGTCAATAACACTAGGTCCGATAAAATCCATATCCATAGCTTCTTTTGAAACCCAATATTCAAGCCTTGATTTTGCTTGCGCAGGACAAGCAAAAGTGTTTGGACAATACAAATTTACTTCCCCCTCTGGTACAACAAGTTTTGAGTGACAAGATGGACACTCAGTCGGCGCAACATAAACAGGTAAACTGTCATGTTCAGGAGTATCAACATGTTTGATTACTTTTGGAATAATTTCTGCAGCTTTTTTAATTAAAACTGTATCGCCAACTCTGACATCTAACCTTTTTATTTCATCAAAGTTATGCAAACTTGCTCTAGATACAGTCGTACCAGCCAATTGAACTGGTTCTAACACAGCAACTGGAGTTATAGCACCAGTTTTACCGACATTTGATGTTTCAATTGCGCGCAATTTTGTATTAACTTCTTCTGGTGGAAATTTAAACGCAGTCGCCCATTTTGGCGCACGAGCAGTGAATCCTAATTCATTTTGATAGCCAAAATTATCAACCTTAATAACAGCACCGTCTGTTGCGTAATCCAAGTCAAAGCGCTTTGTTTCCCAAGATTTGCAGTATTCAATAGCATCTTGAATGTTTTTTACTTTTTTAATATTTGGATTAATTTTAAACCCTAAATCTTTTAATAGCATTAAGCTTTCATAATGTGTTTTAGGTGCGTTTTCAACATCGTCTAAAATTGGAGTATAAACAAAAATAGACAAATCGCGCTTAGCTGTAATAGTAGGGTCTAATTGTCTTATAGAGCCACTTGCAGCATTACGTGGGTTTGCAAAAATTTTATCACCCTTTTGTAAATTTTCTTCGTTCAATTTTTCAAAAGAAGTTTTTGGCATATAAATTTCACCTCTAACTTCAAGAGAATAAGGCTTGTTCAATTTTAATGGAATAGCTTTTACCGTTTTTAAATTTTCAGTAATATCTTCACCATAAATGCCATTACCGCGAGTTACACCTTGCGTAAAAATTCCGTGACTATATGTTAAAGCGATTGCAAGCCCGTCAATTTTAAGTTCGCAAACTAAATCTACATTTCCGACTTCTTTTTGAACTCTTTCATACCATTTTACGAGTTCTTCGTAGTTATTTGAGTTATCTAAACTGTAAAGTCTGTGTTTGTGCTTGATTTCAGCAAACGACGATTGAATTTTATTTGAGCCAACTCTTTGTGTAGGACTATCTGGAGTAACCAAGAGCGGATTTTCAACTTCTAGACGTTTTAATTCTCTAAATAGTTCGTCATACTCAAAGTCAGATAAAGTCGGGTTATCTTCCACATAATAAAGATAATTTGCCCTATTTAATGTATCTCTTAAAAATTGTAAACGTTCTACTACCATATCACCCACACATTATATCCCTTTTGTAATCTGGTTTAATTTTAGCATAAAAAGAGTTTGTGAGTTGTAAGATATAAATAGAGAATTAGTTGTATTGACAATATGATAAATCATATCCGTAATTTATAAAATTTACACGGACGTTTTCATAGGTTTAGTTACAAGATGTATTGTTTTCAAAATCTAGTTGTTTTCCATTACTCAAACATTTTCCATCTTCTGGATTTACTTTTAAATAATCCATATTTCCATATTGTAATATCCAACCTGTGCATTGTTGTCCATCTTTTAAACACCCTGCTTGAAAACTTCCTTCATCACCAGTTGAATAATATCTTGGAACAACACCATCTGTTGCATTTATATTTAATCAAAAAGTATTTTTACCTAGTATTGGTTGTTTTGATGGACCATCTATATTTATCATAATAGCATGAGCACTAGAAAACGTAACTGAAGACCCATCAGCTAAAGTAATTTTATATAAATATCGTATAGAATTAAAAACTAAAATATATATAATAATATTTATAGAGCATTAAAAATAGAATATAGTAAGTGGTCGCCACGTTACCTTAATAATCTTAATTGACGGTGCTTACGTCAAGAAAGGGGTGATGTTTATGGCAACGATTAAAACGCTAGCCGTTATATATTATATAATAGCGATTTTGTTAAATAAACAAAAACTAGCGTTGTCGATTGCAGTCATAACGCTAGTTTTATTTAATTAAAACTAACAACGTGGTGAAAAAAGTTAGCTAATAACTAATTGCCACTTGCTATATTTTTATTATAACTTATTTTCTAAATAATTCAACCCTTTTAACTAATTTTTCACTCCTGATCTCGCCATTTTTTCAAATATTGATCCAAAGGTCTACTTGAAGTAACAAAAATACATCAAAAGATTGATGTTAAATATACTCTATATATTGTAAATTAGATGTGTGAAATGGTAAGTGGAAGTGTGTAACTTTCACAGGGTGGAGAAAAAAGGTAAGTGACAGCAAGTCTACAAATGACATTACAACGTATTAATGCAATTGAGCGTCAGTTTGCATCATTAACTATGCAAACTTCTTTACCTGCTCCAGAAGAAGCTAAAACAAACACTGATTTCCAAAAGATTTTGGACAAAAAAGTCGAATACGCAAAAGGTAAACCTGTAGAAAACGCTGAAATTAACGAATTAATTGAAGAATATTCTGCTAAAAACGGTTTAGATAAAGACTTTGTTAAATCAGTAGTTAGACACGAATCAGGTTTCAACGTAAACGCAACTTCAAAATGCGGTGCTATGGGCTTAATGCAATTAATGCCATCAACAGCTCAAGGCTTAGGCGTAACAAATGCTTACGACGCAGAACAAAATATCGCCGGCGGTACAAAATATCTAAAAGGCTTGATGGATAGATTTGACAACAACAAAGAATTAGCTCTTGCAGCATACAACGCAGGGCCTAACGCAGTTAAGAAATACGGTGGAATTCCACCTTACAAAGAAACACAAAATTACGTTAAAAATATTATGAAAACGTATGATAACTACAAAGGAGGTAATTAATGCTAGTCAGAAGTTTTGAATCTGCAACAAAAGGTATGATTGCATTAACTGAATCTCTTGATAACACTGCAATGAACCTTGCAAACGTAAACACAACAGGTTACAAAAAAACAGATTTAACTTTTAAAAATATATATGATGCAAAAGTTGTAGAAAATACAGGAACTCTACTTTGTGGAAACACAAGAAACATCGGAACATTAAGTATGGGGTCAGAAACAAACAGAGTTCATTATGATTTCACACAAGGTGCATTACAAAGAACAGACAATCCTCTTGATTTAGCAATTGAGGGTGACGGATTTTTCAAAGTTCAAAGCCCAAGCGGAGATGTAAGTTACACAAGAGATGGTCAATTAGTTTTAGACAGTCAATCATTCTTAAGAACAACAGACGGAGATTTCATCTTAGACGTAGAAGATAGACCAATTCAAATAAACTTTAGAGAATTAGGATTTGACGATATGTCAAAAATCACAGTAAGTGAAAGAGGTAATATCGAAATCAACAACAGAGAACAAAAACGATTACTTCAACAAATTGCACTTTACGACTTTCAAGACAAAGAAACAGGTTTGTTCAACGTAGGAGGTTCAAAATACATAACAAGAGATAACGATGTAAACCCTCCGCTACAAGCAGAAAAATTCACAGTACAACAAGGTATGCTTGAAATGTCAAACGCAAACGTAATCAAAGAAATGATTAACACAATCAACACAACAAGAAACTACGAATCACTTCAAAAACACGTTAAAACAAGCGGACAAATGTTATCACAAGCGATAAACGTAGGCAAAATCAGAGTTTAATTAGAGGTAAGGAATAAAAAACAATGTTAAGATCATTAACAACAGCAGCAACAGGTATGATAGCTCAACAAAATTACTTAGATGTAATTTCAAACAATGTTGCTAACGTAAATACAACAGGCTTCAAAAAAGTTCGTTTAGAATTTCAAGACTTACTAAGCCAAGCAGCTAGACAACCAGGGGCTATGTTAAACCAAGGTACATACCAACCAGTTGGTATTGAAATCGGTTTAGGTGTAAAAACTGCAGCTACAACAAGAATTTTCACAAAAGGTATTGCAGTAAACACTGACAGAAACCTAGATGTAATGATTGAGGGCGAAGGCTTCTTCCAAGTAATGAAAGAAGACGGTACTCTAGCATACACAAGAGATGGTTGTTTCCAACTTGACGCTCTAGGTCAGCTTTGTACAAATGACGGTTTGTTAGTACAACCAGCGATGACATTCCCAGCTGATACAAGAGAAATTACAATTTCTCAAGACGGAAACGTAACAGTTTTGACAGGCAACAACACTCAAGCAAACCAAATTGGTCAATTCCAATTAGTAAGATTCCAAAACCCAGCAGGTTTGTTATCAATCGGTCATAACTTGTACCAAGAAACATCAGCATCAGGTAATGCAGTTCAGGGTACACCAGGACAAAACGGTATGGGACTATTGGAACAAGGTTTCTTAGAAGGTTCAAACGTTCAAATCGTAGATGAGTTAATCGGATTAATCAAAGCTGAAAGAGCCTTTGAATCAAATTCAAAAATCATCAAAACATCAAGTGATATTCTTCAAATGACAAACAATTTAACATAAGGTAAGTAATTAAATTGAAAAAACTAATCACTACAGCGTTAATAATTCTAGCAATTACGGCAAACTCAGTATTCGCCGCTACGCTTTCAGATAGTTTTGTTAGAGAAGAAGTTAAAAAGCAAATTGTTGCTCAAAACAAAAAATACACAGATGCAGATATTGAAGTAATAATTGCAAACATGCCATTTTCAACAATAACTGTACCTGACGGAAAACTAAAAATCCAAGTTACTTCAAACTTTGATAAATTTGTACCAAGAGATATAAAAAAAGTATTTATTTATTCAAACGGAAAACTTGAAAGACAATTTTTAGTATCAGTAAGAACATTAGCATACAAAGATGTACTTTGCGCAAGAACTCAAATTGACAGAGAAGCACTTCTAACAAATGCAAATGTCGGACCAAGAAGAATGGAAGTTTCACTTCAACTAGACAATGTTCTTACAGCAGATATGCTAAACAAAAAGCAATTAATCTCAAAAAAATGGTTTAGAGAAGGCGAAATTTTAGACAAAAGATTCGTAAGAATTAAACCAGATGTAGAAAGAAATTCACAAGTTCAAGCCTATTTCAAAAGCAACGGAGTTATGGTAATGGTAAGCGGAACGGCGATGAGCGAGGGAATGATAGGTGACTACATAAATGTTCAAAACCCAACATACAAAAGAACTTACAGAGCAAGGGTTATCGGAGAAAACAAAGTCTTAATTAATATCTAAGATTTTAAAAAGGGGAAAAGAATGGTAAGAAAGTTTTTAATAGCAGTAATCGCAATAACATCAATAATGAGCGTATATAACAGTGCAAAAGCTGAATCTTTATTCACATTAGGTGCGACTCAATCATACGCATCTTCACCAAAATCTTTATTTGCAGGTGTAAGAGCTATGGGCATTGGCGATTTAGTTTCAATTGTTGTTGAAGAAAACTTATCAAGCACAGATTCAATGGCATACAACTCAGGTAAATCTTCAAATACAGTTGATAACTTTACAACATATTTAAAACAATGGCTTCCATTCTACAATCTAGACAACGCTAACAATTTTGGCGGTTCAAACAATGTAGAAAACTCAGCAAGCACATCAAGAGTATTGGCATTTGGCGATACAATTTCAGCACAAGTTGTTCAAATGTTATCAAACGGAAATTTAGTTGTACAAGGCAAAAAGACTCTTGTAAGCAACAACGAAAGAGTTGACCTTGTAGTAACAGGTGTTATCGACCCACGTTGGATTGATGCAAGCGGACAAATCTCATCAACTAACGTTGCTAACCTCCAATTCGCATTATCTGGCAGAGGTTCAGTATCAAGAGGTCAAAACGAAGGTATCATAAACAGAGTAATCAAATACTTATTCTAATCTTTAAGGGAAAAGGGGAAATGAAAAACAAACTAACAGCACTAATTTTAATAATGATGATGAGCTTGATTTTACCACTACAAGCGCAAGCAGCAAGAGTAAAAATCGGCGATATCACTCACGTTAAAGGCGTAAGAAATAACCAAATCGTAGGCTATGGTTTAGTTGTAGGCTTACCTGGAACAGGTGACAACTCTCGTTCTACACAATTAACAAACAAAATGTTATTAATGAACTTGGGTACAGTAATTGAACAAGAAAACTACATTCAAAAAGGTTCTTCAGCTGCAGTAATCGTAACAGCAACAGTTCCACCATTCGCAAAAAACGGTGATCAAATTGACGTTACAGTTTCAACCTTGGCTGATGCTAAAAGCCTAGAGGGTGGTGTTTTGGTTCAAACAATCTTGAAAGCTCCAAACGGCGAAGCTGTTGCAGTTGCACAAGGCCCTGTTTCTGTTGGTGGTGTTAATGCAAGAAGTGGCGGAAGCATGACAAGAACTGCAATCACTTCAACAGGTCGTGTTCCTGGTGGTGCAATTATGGAACGTGATATTGAAACAGAAATCGGCGACGAAACATCAATCACTTTATCATTAGATCATTCTGATTACACAATGATTTCAAGAATTGCTCAAAGAATTAATTCAATTGCACCAGCAAAAGCAATCGACGGAAGTTCAGTAAAAGTAACTATTCCAAGCTCATTTCAAAATGACAGAATTACTTTCTTATCAATTTTAGAAAACTTGGAAGTAAGTCCAACAGCAGAAAGGGCAAAAGTTATCGTTAATGAAAGAACTGGAACTGTTGTAATAGGTTCGCAAGTAAAACTTCTTCCAGCAGCGGTTGCACACGGAAACATTACAGTAACAGTTGCAACAACAAACGATGTTTCTCAACCAAACTCATTTGCGCAAGGTTCAACAGTTGGTTTTTCAAATTCAACAATCGGAGTTGACAAAGGTGCAGGTAGTTTAGTAAAAATGGACGCAAACAGCAACTTAAATGACCTTGTAAACGCATTAAACTCAATCGGCGTAACTCCAGTAGATATAATCAGTATCTTACAAGCGTTGAAAAAAGCAGGTAGTTTACAAGCAGATTTGCAAGTAATTTAAATTTAAAAAGGTGGGTCAAATGGATAATTCAATAAATACAGTAACGGCAAACGTACTAAACAATCAAGGTTTAATCAACAACGAACAATATACTTTAAATAATATCAAAGGCGCAGGTAATCAAAAAGCTCAGTTAAAAAAAGTCGGAGAAGAATTTGAAACACTGTTTTTAACAAAGATGATGCAAACAATGGACAAAACCGTAGACCGAGAAGGTGGCTTGCTTGGAGAGGAATCAAAATACGTAGACACATTTAAAAATCACGTCTACCAAGAAGTAGGCAGACAAATGGCTAAGAGTCCGCACACATCAATCGGCATCGCAAGCCAAATCTACAAACAAATGGAAAGATACGTACAAGATTAATTAGAAAAGGGATAAAGATATGTCATTAAACGGAATTTCAACAGGAGCATCAAATTCAATACAAGCATTTACAGCATCAAACGCACTAAAAGCAGCACAAAATGCATTAAAAAACGATAACACAGTTAAAGACAATACACCGAGCGGTGTTGATTTAAAAGACAACAATATTATTTTAAAAGACCAAAATTTAGCAGAAATCAGAGATTTTGCAAAAATTGCAGGTGAAGATAACCTAACAGATGAAGATATCAAATATGGTTTAACATACGGTAGAAGCGTTATTGCAGACTACGTGATTTAATAAACAAGAGGAAATAATGGAAGAAAAAGTTTTCAGAAATATATCAAATATGTTAGAAGAAACAATAGAAGCATACGAAGAATTGCTTAATTTGTACAAAGAAAAAAAACAAGCACTTCTAAAACCAGACAGAGAAATGCTTCGATTTGTAGATGAAAAAATTCTAGCACACGTTAACACTATCAAAAACGTTAACAAAAAACGCGAAGATTATTGTACAGAAAATGATATCGCTCCTGCAAAAATTAACAATTTAATTGACGTTGCAAGCAAAGAATATCCCGAATTTGCAGACATTTATCAAAACCAAAAAGTTAAGATAAATGAAGTTGCAAAAGAATTGGCGTTAGTAGAAAAGACAAATGTGGAACTAATAAAGCATGGATTAATTATGTCTGATAAATTATTGGATATTATTATCAGTGCCGCACAACCGCAAACGGAGAATTACGATATGTACGGCAAAAATACGGATACAAGTGAGCTAAGCATAAGTTCCATAGTGGAAGACGCTTAAAAAGGAGTTTAAGATGACCATTAACAAAGCTATGAATATTGCCTTAACGGGCTTAAACGCAAACCAAGCTGCATTAAATGTAGTTTCTCACAATATTGCGAATATGAATACTGAGGGCTATCGTCGTCAGACCGTTCATTTTGCAGAAATGCGTACACCAATTTATGACAACAGCGTAAGAGGTCAAATTGCTTCTCTTGCTGGTGTTAAAATTGATGGCATTACAACAGCTTCAAGTGATTACTTGAACAATTATTATAGAGTACAAAACTCAATTTATGAGGGCTTACAAGCTGGAGCAGATGCGCTTGGCGGAATTGCAAACTTATTAGATGAATTAAAGGATTCTGCTCTTGGCGATTCATTAGAAGAATTTTTCAACGCAGCAAATGCCCTAAACCAAAATCCAACAGATTACAGTTTGAGAATTAACTTTGTAGAAAGAGCTAAAGCAGTTGCAAACAAATTCAATGCAACAAGCAAAAATCTTTCAAATTACAAAGAGAACTTGTTTGGACCAGCAAATACAACAGGTGAAGCCGCAGAAGTTTCACAGGTTGGAACAGATGTTAAACAGTTAAAAGACAGTTTACAAAGTTTAGCAGACCTAAACCGTCAAATCAATATGAATCCTAACGACACTAGCTTGCAATCACAACGTGATCAAATTTTAGCTAATATCTCTGGATTTGCAAACATTACAACAACATTAAATTCAAACGGCACAGCTAACGTAAAACTTGGCAATTATGACCTTGTAAAAGGTAGCGAAGTTGTTGGCAAACTAACTTACAGCGTAAATACAGACGGAAGTCCAAAGATAAATTATTATAACGAGGAAACAAAAAATCCGTCTGAAGATATTACAAAGACATTTACTGGTGGTTCAATCGGCGGTGTAATCGCAAACTTAGAATACATAAACAACGCAAGTGGAAAATTTGATAATCTAAAAAATGTATTCGTAAAATACATGAATGACCTACAAACAGGTGACCCAGATGGCACAGGCAAATCTCCTTGCTGGTATGACAGAGATAACCCTGCTGGAGGAATTTTAGCAGAAAATCCACCAAAACTATTTGAAGTAGACGCTAAAGGTAACGTAAGCGTAAATAAAGAAGTTTATGATAATCCAGATAAAGTTGCAGCAGCAAGAGTTGATACGACAGTAGCAGACTGGGAGAAATCAGTAGGTAACGGCGACAACGCTTTAGCCTTTTTCAACACAAAAACTAAACCATTCTACGGCGATCCTCCTGATGGACTTAAAGGACTTTCAATCCAAGATTACATAATCTCGATTGGAACAGAGGCAGCACTAAAAGCACAAGATTTACAAAATCAAGCAGATGCACAAGGTAACGTTGTAGATAACATCAGCAACCAAATTCTTTCAGAAACTGGGGTAAACCTTGACGAAGAATTATCAAATATGATTATTTATCAACAGGCATACAACGCAAGCGCAAGAGTATTTTCGGCTTGTGTCGAAATATACGATACGTTAGTTAATTTAGGTAAATAACCTAAGACAAGCAAACAAAAGGATTTGTAAGCATTAACAAACAACGAGGATTAATTATGGCTATAGGACGAGTTTCAACATATCAATTAAATAAATCTTTTACGGGTCAAATTGGCAACACTCAAGCCAAATTTAACAAGCTTTCTCAACAAATTCAATCAGGCAAGAGAGTTTCTTCAATCACTGATGATGCTGTTGCAGCAAGAGGCATTATCAAGGCTAATTCTCAACTTGGCGACATAGAAACGTATGTTGCAAACTTGAAACAAGCCGATAATGAGTTAACTCAAACAGATAGCACTCTAAAAAGTGTTTCTGACAAACTTCAAGAAGCATACGATTTAGCTATGACAGTTGCAAACGGAACTAATGGTGAAGAACAATTAGAAGCTTACCGTCAACAATTAGATTCAATTATTGAAAGTGTTACAGCACTTGCAAATACAAAATATGGCGACCAATATTTGTTCTCTGGAACAAGAACAACAACTCCAGCATATACAAAAACTGATGATGGATTAACTTGGAACGGCAACGATGAAGCTAGATATGCACTTATTGGTCAAGACCAAAAAGAACAAATCAACTTTAGTGGCTATGATATTTTTGGAGATGCTCAAGTCCAAACTGACCCAGCAACTGGCGAAAAAACAGTAACTGGCGACGGCGCATTTAAAGCTTTATACGAACTAAAAATCGCTTTAGAAAGTGATGACGTTGATACGGAAAAAGCTCGCGAAACACTAACAGGACTTAACGAAGGTATTGAATATGTAACAGGCTCAAGAACAAAAGCTGGTGCTTTAGGTAGTCAATTTGACGACTTACAAACAACATACACAAACGACACCTTGAATATCAAACAACTACGTTCAAACCTAGAAGATGTTGACTTGCCGAGTGCAATTTCTGACTGGTATTCATCATACCAAGCACTTCAAGCAAGTTATCAAATGTTCTCACAAACTATGAACGTTAGCTTGCTAAATTACATTTAACAATTTTAAAACAAAACTTACCATTCATTTAATAAATTTATATCTAGGACATCAATCGATGTCCTTTTTATTTTCTAACTAAAAACTCCCTCATTTCTGAGAGAGTTTTTAACTTTATTAACCGAATGTATTGAATGTTTTTTCAACGTTTTTATCAATAACTGAAGAAATTGATTCCATTTCTGTAGAAATTGCATTTTGTTCAGTATCTAATTGTTTCAATCTTAATTCTAATTTTTTATCTTGAGCTTGGATAACTGAAGTTTGAGCGTTGATTTCTTCCATTTGTTGTTGGTATAAGTAGTTTTTGTAAGTATATTCATTGTATGCATCATTGTATGCGTCATTATCTGTAACTTGGCTTGTTTTGATTGCAATTGAATCTAAGTTTAAAGCTTTACCATCTTGTTTACCACCGCTTAAAGCTGCAATTCTGTTGTTTGCATCTCTTGTGATAGAAACTTCTGTCCAAACACCTGAGTTGTAAGTTGTTTTGTCAGCTTGTCTATAGTAGTCAACAGGAGCATCAACACCTTTTTCATCTACTTCAGATTTTAAGAAATATGTATATTGATGAGATGAACCATTTTGTTTGTCTGTATAATAGATATCTTCTGCTGTTAAGGCTTGATTACCAGTAGCAGCTTTCATTTCTTCTAAAATATTATTTGCTATATTACCTACTTGAGTTTCGCCTTGTACTAATTTAAGACCATTAAAAGTATAATCATTACCAACTTTATTAAGGTTTGTAGTACCAATTTTTTGAGCAACATATTCTTCTGCTGAATAAGTCCAAGAAATTGTAGCGTTTGAATCTTTACCAGTTACTTGGTTGAATGTATAAGTGTTACCAGCGTATGTGCAAGTGTAAACAGTTGTTTTGTAGCTTTCAGTTGATGGAGGAGTTGGAACTGATAAAGTTAACATGCTGTTATAGTAGCTAGCTGATTGATTAGCCAATGTTGTTCTTTGTTGGTTAATTTGTTGACCTTCATATTCAATGTTAGTCTTTCTAGCTGTTAAGTTTAAAAATCTTGCTTGTGATGCTGCTAAACCCATAACGATACACTTTCTTGATTAACTTATTTCCCTTACAAGTTTAATATCGGTGTAAACACATGTATTCTTTAGGGTTTTGGCATGTTTTGTTACATAAGTTTACATTTTTTGTAGTAAAATTATCTTATACAAAATAAGGATAATATCATGAGTGGAAAACAACCAGAATATCAAACATACAAACGTTATAAAAAACAAAAAGATGTAACTGCACAAAATATTTTAACAGTATTTACAACTACATTTTTAATTATGCTTGTATTTTTTATAGGTGCAGCAAGACATATGACTCCATCTGTTGATGTTGCAATTGGCGAAGATAGCGCGACAGACGCAAAAGAAACAGGTTTGGGCGTTAAGGGTTTCATTGATAACAGACTTAAAGCAATTCAGTCAGAAGATTCTGATTCTATAATTAAAAAAATTGAAGAAAAAAAACAATCTAAATTTGAAGAAGATGACGAAGATGAATATTTTTCAAAAGATTTAGAAGAAAAAGTTAAAATTCCAGTAAAAAAGGTTAAACAAGAAGTTGCAAAATTACAAAATGAAACAACAACAGAAATACCTCCAAAACCTATTGTTCAACCTCAAAAACCAACCGAAGCACCCATCGCAACTCCAGCAGTAACAAATATTAAGGTTGTTGTAGGCAGTTATTCTTCAATTGACCAAGCAAAAGTTGCCCAATCTATTTTACAAGAGGCAGGTTTAGGTGTAACTCCATTTGTTAAAAATATTCAAGGTTCATATACTTTACAAGTTGGCTCATTCTCATCTGAACAAAAAGCTCAATCTTTAGCAAATGAATTATTGAAAAATAATTTTCCAGCAAGAATTATTAGGAATTAAGATTTAAGGAGAAAAAATGTTTAATATCGTAACCATTGGTAGCGCAACCATTGACGTTTTTGTAAAATGTGATGACGCTAATATTGTTTCTGTGCAATCAACCGACAAAAAATCAGAATTTATGAGTTACAAATACGGTTCAAAAATCGATATCACAGATTTTGATACAAAAGTTGGCGGAGGCGGAGTTAATACAGCCGTAAACTTTGCAAACCTTGGCTACAATACAGCTGCAATTTTTAAATGTGGTGAAGACTTTTATGCACACGGCATTATGAACTATCTAAAAGACAAAAATTTAGATTTATCACATATTATTCAAACTCGCAAGACTTCAACTGGTTTTTCTGTAATTCTTGTAAGTTTCCAAGGAGATAGAACAGTTTTAGCCCACCGCGGTGGTAATGGTGAAATCAAAAAAGATGATATAGATTGGGACGCAATAAAAAAAGCAAAATTCTTATATTTAGCACCATTAAACGGGAAATCTACAAAGATTTTAGAACCGATTGTGGAATTTGCACATCAAAACGACGTAAAAATTTGCGTAAATGCTGGTTCATCAAGTCTTAAAAAAGGATTTGATTACATGAAACGAATCCTAGAAGATGCTCATATTGTAGTTATGAACAAGGAAGAAGCTCAAATGTGTACTGGCATTGTTGTTAGACCTAATACAGCAGAAGAAGATTTTTCAAAAGAAAAAATTCACCCCGACGTTGTTAAAATGTTGAAAAAATTAAAGGTTAAAGACTACCAATTAGTAGTAATTACAGACGGGGGAAAAGGTGCTTATGCTTACGCAAACGACAAAATTTATATAGCACCAATATTTCCAAGCAAAGTTGTTTCAACACTTGGTGCAGGTGATGCATTTGCATCAACACTTTGTGCAACATTACATGCCAGAAACACTGATATCTGCAAGGCTTTAACTTACGCTTCAGTAAATTCTAGCTCTGTTGTTTCAAACTTTGGTGCTTCAGAAGGACTTTTAACTTTCGAAGAAATCGAAGAAAAATTAAAAGAACAACCAGATTATAAATGCGAAGTAATCGAATTATAATTTATAATAAGAACAAAAAAGTCGGTCGGTGAAATTCACCGACCGACTTTTTATATTTTTTCAAAATCCTAGAATTCTAAGTTAATTTGAGAGAATTGAACGATTTTATTTTTACCACGTTTTTTAGCATTGTATAAAGCGTGTTCAGCGTATCTGATAACTGTGTTTGCATCTTCTTCAACATTTTTCAAACAAGGATAAGTTGAAATACCACCTGAAACTGTAATTGGGTGTCTTTCTTCTTCTCCTGCTGGAATAAATTCCATTTTTTCGATATCACGTCTAAAACGTTCTGCGAACAAGAATGCATTATCTTCTGATGTATTTGGAAGAATTACAATAAATTCTTCATCACCATAACGAGTCAAAACGTCTTCTTTTCTTATCATATTTTTTAATTTATCTGACAAATTTCTTAAAAGAACGTCACCCCATTCATAACCATACATATCGTTAACAACCTTGAAAAAGTCGATATCAAACAATAAGCATGACAATGGAGTTTTGTAACGTCTTGCACGAGAAATTTCAGCATCTAAACGTTCTTGCAAATATTTTCTGTTATGAAGTCCTGTCAATTCATCTGTTGTTGAAACTTCATTAATTTTGTCATGATATTCTTTAATTTTTAATAAAGATTTAATTCTAACAACTAAAATATCTTTGTTAATTGGTTTTTGAATATAGTCATAGCTCATAGCTCTGATAGTAACATCATTGATTACGTCACCAACAAACAATACAGGAACTTTAAATTTTGTTGTCATTAAAATATCTTTTAGATTTGGAACATCTTCAATAATTAATAAAGAAGGGTTCAAAAGTTCATATTCTTTCAAATCGTCTGACAATTCTACTCTAATATCAACTTCTTCGATATTATCTAAATGTTCAAGTGTATCCTTGATATCAGATTGTTTTTTAGTTGTATAGATAATTACGTTTCTCATAGTATCTCCTAATACCTAATCTTTATGATAATTATAACAAAGTGATTATAAAAAAGCAATAACCTATTTTGAAAGAACAAATATCGCATCTTCTGCAAATAAAGAACTTATATTTCTTACAAAAATACCTCTTTTTTGTTTGCCGTTTGTAAAATACATAGCTTTTAGAATTTTTATATCATTTTTTTGTGCATATTCAAAAAAATCATTTATTGTAAGTAAATGAATATTTGGTGTATCGTACCATTCAAAAGGAAGTCTTTTTGATTTTGGCATTTTACCTTTGAATAGCAAGTATAATCTAACTTTCCAATATGCAAAATTTGGAACACTTACAACAACTTTTTCACCAACTCTTAGCATTTCCTTTATAACAAAATCAGGCTTTTCTGTTGATTGTAATGTGCTATTTAGAATTACATAGTCGTATTCCTTGTCGCTAAATTGCATCAATCCATCGTCAATATCACCTTGAATTGCACTCACACCTTTTTGAATACATTCAATTACACAATTTTGATCAATTTCTATGCCTTTTCCTGATACATTTTTTGTATCTTTTAGCATTTTTAGTAAAGTACCATCACCACAACCTAAGTCTAACACTTTAGAATCTTCATCAACGAGATTAACAATCGTTGAATAGTTCACATGAAGTGCTAAATTATTTTCCATTGGAAATCTCCAAACGGTTGTATACTTGAGAATTTATTTCAGCACCAACCAAAATCAACAATGATGTATAATATAGCCATACCATAAGTACTGCGAACGCCCCAATTGTACCGTATACAAAGTTATAAGTATGCAAATTGTTTACGTAAATTGAAAACCCCCAAGAACCTAACAACCAAGAAACGCAGAAGAAAAATGTTCCTGGAACAGTACTTCTTAATTTTAACATTTCTGGGCCTTTCAAATCTGGTAACAAGTAATATTGCAAAAATGCCATTATATACAATGCTAAAAAAGCAATAGGCCAACGCAAGAACAACCACATTGACGCAACATCTTCGCCTAAATTCAAATATGCAACACAGAAATTTAAGAATACTTTACCAAAAATGATTAAGTTGATTGTTATAAATAAAACTGCAGTATTTACACAAACCATCAAAAACGCCATTACACGAGTATAAACAAAAGAACGAGTTTCATTAATTTTGTACGCTCTGTTTAAGCCTTTAGAAATAATCGCCAGCATATTTGTTGTCAAAAACAATGTAATTACAAACCCTAAAGCTGCCCAGTAACCTCCTTTTGTGTAAAAAATAACCTCTTTTAAAACAGTTTGAATTAGCTCCATAGAATCACCAGGCATAATTGAAGACATAAATACGAAAATTGGTCTTAAAAACTCATGTTTTCCAGCCCAACCAAAAACACCTGTCAAGAAAAGCATTAGAGGAAAAATTCCAAGACAACACATATAGCTCATTTCTGAAGCCATACCAAAAAAGTCATTTCCGACCACTGATTTTATAAGTCTTTTTAAGTAAACTATTGCCTTTTTCATTCCAAACCTTGTTTTTTAATTTGTTCAAGAAGTTTTTTTACACAAGATGAAGCAGTTCCTTTAAGCACACAACCAGCAGCAAATTTGTGTCCGCCACCATTGAACACAGAGCAAATTTCAGCAACATCAAGTTTTTTACTTCTCATTGAAACTTTAAACATCTTGTTATCTATTTCCTTTAAAATAAACGCAATTTCTGTTGTTTCAATAGCGCGAAGATTTTCAACAAGACCCTCTGTAAAATCTTCACCACCGCCAAATTTTTCAACATCTTTTTTGTAAACTGTTATGTATGCAATTTTATCATTAGAACAAAATTCCGCCTTATTTACACAATATGCCTGAAACATAACTACATTTTTTGATTTCATTTCATAACAATGCTTGTACACTTTTTGAGGTTTTGCACCTAAATTAACTAGTTTTGACGCAACTTTTAAAGCATACGAACTTGTATTATCAAATCTAAATCCACCTGTATCAGTCAAAATTGCAGTATACAATGCTTCGGCAATATTTTCGTCCATTTGCCAGCCGTGATTTTCAGCAATTTTAAACAAAACTTCACCAGTTGAACTAGCGTCACCCTCAACAAATCTAATATTTGCATCATAGTTGTTAGTTTTGTGATGGTCAATTGCAACTTTAATAATCGCTTTCTCATAAAAGACTTGCGCATCAAAAATTCTATCTAACGCAGCAACGTCAACTAATATAACCATATCATAAATACGAGAATTATCAAATTCGCTAATATGTTTTACATCTTTTACACCATTCAAAAATTCATACATTTTTGGAATTTTTGAAACCACCATCATTTCAGGTTTTTTCTTATATTTGTTATAAATCAAATCTTTCAACGCCAACATTGAACCCAATGTATCACCATCAGGATTTACGTGAGATATGATTAATATGTTTTTAGAAATTTTTATGCTATTATCTAAGTTCAAGTGTTCCATTTCTTCATTATAACACAAAACAAAAAACAGGCTAAAAATGACTAAAAAGGTTTTATATACAGATTTTGAGGGCATTGATGAAACTATTTCAAAAATGTTTGAGAACAAGGATTTCAAAAAAGCAATTACAAAAACTAATTTGTTTAAATTTTGGAAGAATGTTGCTGGGGAAAAATTTAAAAATAATTCAAAACCTTATTCTATGACAACAAATTCTGTAATGGTTATTGCCTGCAAAAACTCAGCAGTAGCGCAAGAACTTATGCTCAGAAAAACAAAAATTTTGAAAGATTTTGAACCTTATTTAAAGTCACTAAAAATGAACGTAAAAGACTTACGTTTTGATGTAAAACGCTGGGTTGAAGAAGAAGACTAACACTAAAACTTAAAATTATGCACCAAAATAATTTTTCAGACCAATTGTAAGATTTTCATTTTTACAAAGTTTTTTAAGTTTTGAAATAGCTCTATTTTCGATTTGACGAATTCTTTCACGAGAAACGCCATAATGTGAACCTATTTCGTCTAAAGTTTTCTTTTCTCCGTTATTATCTAAACCGTAACGCATAATCAAGACATCGCGCTCTTTTGGCATCAATTGTTTTAGCATTTTTTGAATATCTTCAAGCATACTTTCTTGAGTTACGCGTGAATCTGGTGTTTCTGTTGATTCATCAACAATATAATCTGCAATCTTTGTTGAATCTTCTTTTTTATTAGCTGGAGCTTCAATACTAATCGTAGATTGCGCAGATTTACAAATTTGAGTAAGTTTTGCAACAGAAATTCCTAAACGGTACGCAATTTCTTGTTTTGTGGGAGTTCTACCTAACTCGGATGTTAAATCTAGTGTTGCTTTTTTAATCTTATTTAAAGATTCAATCATATGAATAGGTAATCTGATAGCACGAGCTTTGTCAGCAATAGCTCGAGTTATAGACTGTTGAACCCACCAAGTAGCATATGTTGAAAATTTGTACCCTTTTGTATAATCAAATCTTTCAGCAGCTTTCATCAAACCTATATTTCCCTCTTGGATTAAATCTAGGAATGACAAGCCTCTGCCTATATATTTTTTTGCAATACTTACAACAAGACGCAAGTTTGCATTTACTAAAATATTTTTTGAAAATTCGCAATTCTCATTTTTTATTTTCTTTGCAACATCAAGCTCTTCCTCTGGAGAAAGCAAAGGAATTTTACCAATTTGTTGCAAATAAATTCTAACAGAATCGTCTGTGCTTACTGAATTTAAACTTTCTTGAACCTTTGGATCTTCAACATTGTCAAGAATATCTTCATCATCTTCTGCTTGAAGACTATGAAAATCAACGCCTTCTTCAGAAATTTCATCTGTTAGTTCAAAGTTTTCTGTTTTTTTACTCATAAAAATTTACCTACATTCATGTTATTCCACAAAAATGAATTATTTAACATTTTTTTGTCGAACAGCCTCAAAAATTATTATACTCAAGGCATTTGAAACGTTTAGTGAGTTAAACTCTTTCATCATTGGAATTTTAGCCTGAAAATCTGATAACTTAATTATTGACTTAGAAACACCTGCATGTTCTGCGCCCATAACAAGTACGAAATTCATGTCTGTATAATTTATATCATAATAATTATCTTTTGCATCTGCTTCTGCTGCAATTACCCACCAGTTTTGTTCTTGTAATCTTTGTAATGCGCTAACTGGGCTATTGACTTTGATTATTGGAATATGATTTACAGCTCCTGCAGAAGTTTTTTCTACAACAGAATTGATTTGCACACTGCGTCTTGCAGGTATCATAATAGCGTCAACGCCAGCACATACGCAAGTTCTAATAATTGCACCCAAATTGTGTGCGTCTTCTACACCATCAAGCATTACAATAGACGCATTTTTATGTTCTTGCGCTAAAAAATCCTCCAATTCTGTGTATTTTATCGGAGAGGTAAACGCAATCACACCTTGATGATTAAATTCTGCATATTGAATAAATTTTTCCTTAGCTACAAACTGAAAAATAATTCCGTTTTTTTGAGCCAATTCTTTAATTCTTGCAATTTTTCCATCAGTATGAATACTATTTGAAATTAGAATTTTATTAATTTCTCTTTGAGAAGATTCTAAAGCTTCTAATACAGCATTCTTACCATAAATAACATCTTCCATTATTTACAAACCTCAAACATTTTGTTTATACAGTTCAATGCTTTTTTAGAAATTTCTTCATCAACAGTAATTTCATTATTTTCATTTTTCAATACACTGTAAATATCTTCTAAAGTGTTATGTTTCATATTTGGACAAATAATATTGTCTTTAATAAGAATAAATTCTTTGTCAGGACAATCACGCTTCAATCTATCAACTACACCTTTTTCTGTTGCAATAACGAAAGATTTGTTATCAGATTCCATCGCATACTTCATAATTGCAGTTGTACTACCAACAAAATCTGCCAATTGACAAACATCTTTGTGACATTCTGGGTGAGCCAAAATTTTAGCTTTTGGATATTTTGTTCTTGCATTATGCATATCTTCAGCCTTTATGCGCAAGTGAGTTGGACAAAACCCTGGATAAGTATTAACTTTAACATTACCCAATTGACTTTCCACCCATTTGCCTAAGTAAGTATCAGGCAAGAATAAGATTTCTGGTACATTCAAGTTTTTAACAACTTTTACTGCATTAGAACTTGTACAGCAAACATCACATTCTGATTTAACTTCAGCTGTTGAATTTACGTAGCATACAACTGGAACATCTTTATTTTTAGCTTTAAAATCTCTAAGTTGTTCTAAATCAATCATATCTGCCATCAAGCAACCTGATTGCATATTTGGTAACAATACTTTTTTATTTGGTGAAATAATTTTTGCTGTTTGAGCCATAAAATATACACCCGCAAAAACGATTATATCTGCATCAGTCGTTGCAGCCATTTTGCTCAAATATAGAGAGTCACCAACAAAATCTGCAACTTCATCAATTTCAATATTTTGATAACAGTGAGCTAAAATCACTGCATTTTTTTCTTTTTTTAGTTTTAATATTTCATCTTTTAACATATTACGCACCTTGTCTTAATAATATTTGACGTGAAATTATGTTTAAATTATAATATACGCAAGACAATTATATAATAAAAATAATAAAAAATCTGAACATATGTTAAATCAATTATTATCACAGCTGGGTGCAAATACCAAAATTACTGTCGGCGTTGCGATGTCGCCGTCGGTTGGTCTTGAAATGATTGAGATAAATCCGAAGACAAAAGTAATTGAAAAATATGCTTGCAAACAGCTTGATTATGATTATTCAAAAAGAGAAATTGCTGATTACGACCGTTTTAGAGAAGTTTTAATTGAGTTATTTGATGAATTAAAAATTAACAGAAAAAGTAATATCGTTTTAACATTACCTTCTGTTCACTATGGATTAATTTCATTACCAACCATGCTTGGAGATGAAGCTGTTACAAGTGCCATCATATCGGAAGTTGAGCAAGCATCTTATATCTTTAAACGTCAAGACCCAGTAATCAGTTGGGTTGACGCTTACCCATCTGGAGGTAAAGAAAATAGAGAAGTTTTATATGGGGCTATTCAACAAACTGCGTTAGATGAAATTAATGCAGCATGCGTTGAAATTGGTTGTACATTAATCGCAATTGAAACAGCTCCAAACTCATTATTAAAAACTTTGAGCTATAATCAACTTGCAGAAGAACACATGGCTCCAAATACAACTTGGAACCTAATGGTTATCAATCCTAACAGCTATTCAATGATAACTCTTACTGGTAAGAGCGTTATTGAATATAGAGAAGAACCATTGGCACTTCGTTCTTTTGTTGGAGATGAAATTTATGAAGCAATCATTTCATCTGCTCAATTGACACTACAAACAATTCCATCAAATTATTTGTACATCGTTTCAGAAACAGATATCGTTTCTGCCGAAGTATTATCAATGAAAATACCTTTTGATGGAAACATTAAATTCTTAGAAAGCAATAAATACGTTCAAAACCCATTAATGCAAGCTTCTTACAACATCTTGCCAAATTTAGTTTTGAAAATAACTCCAGAAGTAATCGGTTCTGGCATTTATAACCTTTCTGATTATCCGTTCAGATTTAATTTACTTGGACAGGGTGTCGATACAAGTGCATTTATCGCTGAAGACGCACCAAAAATCAGACTTAATAACACTGAAATCGAATTAACATCAGCATTTGTTAAAAAAACAGCGTTAATTTTAACAGCAATTGTTGTTGTTCCAGCTTTATTGATTTTATACCTATTAAACTTCTTGAGTACAAACCAACAAAACACTTTAGATGATATTAATAGACAATTAGACCTTGCAAAAACAGAACTTGCAAACTACGAAGGTATTGACAAGAAAAATGAATTTGATGACAAGCTTGAAATTAACACAGTTCAAGCAACAAACCGTACAAAATTAATTTACTATACTGCAATTGGTGCGAGCTTGCCAGCTAACACTTGGTTAATTTATATGAACGTTTATGGAGATAAAAAGGTCGATATCATTGGACGTTCAACTTCTGTAGAAAATGTTTATGCATTTTACAAAGGTTTAAAAATGTCAGTTATTGATTCTGATTTAAGACTAAACAGACTTGAAATGTCTGCTGATTCTGTTGGAAATTTAGTTATAGAAGATTTAAACAGCATAAAACCATCTTTCTATGAGTTTGAAATAACAAACTTGACAGAAGAAGAATTACAAGAACAAGAAAACCAATTAAATGGTTCTTCTGATGACAAAGATAAAACAGGAGCAACTGCAAAACGCAGAAAAGGTTTCTTATTTGAAGACTTTTTAAGCTCTGGTGAAGAAGACAACAGCGAAAGTATCAAAGATGTTGGTATTTCAGGTATTACAAACAAATTACAAAACAAAAACCAACAAGGAGAACCTCCTAAGAACTTACCTGCAAACTTGGAATCAATTGAACAATTCTAACAACAAGGATTTTAATTTATGCAAAACTTACAAAAATATAAAGAATGTCTAATGTATTTAGGATTGGTTATTTTAGTAGCTGTATTCCTTTTCAAACAAATTCAACCTAAATTTATCTCTACAATAAACTTATATAACCAAGTTAAAACTCAAACTGAGGTTAGTAACTCTATTAACAAACAACTTTCTATCGCAAAAGAAAAAGTTGAAAGAAAAAAGAAACTTCGTATGTTAGATACAATGACAAAGAAAATATACGAGCCTAATGAAAATGCAAATGCAACTGACTCTGAATCAACTTTTGCTGTATTGTTAGACGATGTTATTGAAATTGCAAGAAAAAATCATATAAAAACTCACTCTATTGAATCAACAATTGACCCAGAAGAAGATGTTTTCATAAAGGGTGACAAAGCCCATTACAGCGCATGTAAACTTGATATGAAAATTATCTCTGATTACACAGATTTTGAAGGATTTATATCTGATTTATACAAATATAATTATCTTATCAACTTAAACAGCATTGAAATATATCCTTACGAAAAAAATAAAAAAATATTATTAATCAATTTGTCTATAACTTTGTACACATTCAAATCAGAAGAAGAAACTCAAGCTGAAGAAAATGCTGAAAAAGCTGACAATGCAGATAATGCAGATGAAAATTCAGATAACGAACCTAAAAAGGGTAAAAAAGCTCGCACTGAAGAATAATTTTATCAGCACTCAAAATATTTATAGTTAATTGAGAACATTTTTTCTTTATTTTTAGCACAAACAGCACAGAATGGTGTTTCTAGACACATCTTTTTGCCGTAATTAGTAAAATCTGCGCCCATTCTTCCTCTGTGGTCATTAGCAAGAAATGGACAAACATAAACACCTTTCTCTGTTAAAATACGGCCTGTTTGGCAGTCTAAATTTTTGTAATCTTCAACAATCATTTCTTCTTTTGAATACTTATTGTAGTATTCATTTATCTGAAAATTACAATCTTCAACTGGCACTCCAATGTTATCAAAAACTTGCTTAAAGTTTGTAATAAGTTCTTTTTTATCCAACTTATAGTAATTTGTAACGTTAAAAATTGGATTAAACTCATATTTTACAAGAATTTTAGACGCATGTAAAATTTGTCTATATGAGCCTCTGCTACGGATATCGTCACTTTTAATTTCGTCGTAATGATCAATTGGCAACATAAAGATAATTTCATTGTCTGACTCATCTTCAACTTTTTTCAAAAATCTAACTTTTTTTTCGTTTAAAAAAGAACCATTTGTGCAAATACAAACATTTGATACTTTTAAACAAAGCCTTAAAATAGCATTAAAATCAGGGTGTAACATGGGCTCCGCACCAGTCAAATAGATACAATAAAGGTTTTCATCTTTTGTATCTCTTAGAGCATTTTTAATTTTATCAATATCTATAAAATCTTTTGGTGCTTTTGAAAATGGAAAATCAATATAACAATGTTTACAATGTTGATTACAATTTTTCGCAGTTAATTCTATAAATAAGTTATTTAATTCTTTTAGTTCACTTTTTTGAATAGTAAACAATTTTTCTGTTGACATAATTTCACCTACTTTTTATTTTATTTTAAAATTTAAACTTTAAAATGAAATTAGACAACAGGGTACTATTTGGAATAATTTTATGCAAATATAAAATTACTATTACCTAAGTTTAGCGGTTTAAGCATTTTTGCAACTTCTTTTGAAGATACTAACCAATCAATTTTACCTTCTTCAAATTTTAAAAAGTGATAAGTTGAAGCAATAGTTGCAACTTTTGTGGCATCAATAATATTAAGCATTGAAATATCAAATGTCATATTTGCAGACTTGCTTTTTTTAATTTGTTTTTTAATAGTTTCTGTGATGTTGTTAGAATTTTTACTAACTGGGGTAATAAATTTATTTTGAATTTTTTCGTTTAACATAATTTCCACTCTCTTACAATAAAGATTTCGGTCAAAACATTACGAAATTTTGAAAATTTATGTTAAATTACTACTTTTGTATGAGATGTTATTGTATAATATAAAAAACGGAGGGTAATATGAAAACCTTAAATTTAATTGATACGGCTAAAAATGTTTTAGATATTGAAGCTAAAGCTATTTTAAGAATAAAGGACAACATGGATATTGCGCAGTATGAAAAGGCAATCGACCTAATTTATAACTGCAAAGGCAGAGTAATTGTAACAGGTATGGGCAAATCTGGTCATATTGGTAAAAAAATCGCTGCAACTTTGTCTTCTACGGGAACACCTGCTTACTTCTTGCATCCAGCAGAAAGTACCCACGGGGATTCTGGTATTATTACAAAAGAAGATGTAATAATTGCAATTTCAAATAGTGGCGAATCACAAGAATTATTGAACCTTTTACCACTTTTAAAAAGATTTGGACTATCAATAATCGGAATGACAGGCAATCCTAATTCAACATTAGGTCAAGCAAGTGACGTTATTCTTGACATTTCTGTAGAAAGAGAAGCATGCCCTCTTGGTAAAGCTCCTACAGCGTCAACAACAGTAACTCTAGCAGTTGGTGACGCTATTGCAATTTGTTTATTAGAAAAGCGCGGTTTCACAGAAGAAGATTTCTTGATTTTCCACCCATCTGGAGCTTTAGGCAAAGGATTTACATACAGAGTTTCTGATTTGATGAAAACTGACGACTTGCCAATTGCAAATGAAAACGACTTATTTACTGACGTAATTGAGGTTATTTCTTCACATAAATTAGGACTTGCTATTATCACAGATAACACAGGCTTAATGACTGGTATTATCACAGATGGTGACATTAGACGTAATTTAATAAAATATAAAGACGTACAAAACCTAAAAGCAGTCGAAACAATGACAAAATCGCCAAAAACAGTTAAAGCTGATTCTTACGCAGCAAGTGCATTACATTTGATGGAAAAATATTCAATCACGTCATTACCAATTGCTGATGAAAATGGCAAACCTTTAGGAATTGTACATGTACATGATTTATTAAGAGCAGGAGTAGTATAATGAACGATGTTTTAAGAGAAAAAGCTTCAAAAATCAAATTATTAGCATTTGACGTTGACGGAGTTATGACAACAGGCGAAGTGACTTACGATGAAAACGGTGTTGAATACAAGTCTTTCAATGTAAAAGACGGTCATGGACTAGTTAGAATTCAACATGCTGGTTTTATCACAGCGATAATTACCGCTCGTAATAACGGAACTGTTCGCCACAGAGCTGAAAACTTGCATATTACAGAATTATATCAAGGTCAAAAATATAAACTACCAGCTTTGGAAGAAATCATGAAAAAATATAACTTAACTTACGACCAAGTATCTTACATGGGTGATGATTTACCTGACTTATGCATACTTGAAAAAGTTGGTTTAAAATGCTGTCCAAATGATGCTGTAGATGAAGTAAAAAGTGTTTGCAACTTTATCGCATCAAAAGACGGAGGACGCGGTGCAGTAAGAGAATTAACAGACTTTATTCTTGACGCACAAGGCATAAAAAAAGAATATACAGTAGCAGAGGGAAAATAATAGGAGTTTTAAAATGTACGAAATTAGAGCACAAGTAGAATTTTCAGCAGCACACCACCTGTTAGCTTACGAGGGTGGCAAATGCGAAAATCAACACGGACATAACTGGTTAGTAGAAGCTTTTGTTAAAGGTGATATTTTAGACCAAAGCAACATTTTGGTTGACTTTAAAGCACTAAAAAGAGAGCTAAGACTTATTTTAGCTGATTTAGATCACCAAGATTTGAACGAATTGGCTGATTTTAAAGGAGAAAGCCCTAGCAGTGAATTTATTGCCAACTACATTTATTACAGATTAAAAGAAAAATACGTTGAATTATACAAAATTTCTGTTTGGGAAAGCAGAGAATCTTGCGCAAGCTACTATGAGGTAGAATAATGAGCATTTTACAAGCAATTATCCTTGGTATTGTTCAAGGTTTGAGTGAATTTTTACCAATTTCAAGTTCTGCACATATTGTATTTACACAAAATATTTGTGCTATTTTAAACGGCTCAACTATTGACTTAGGAACATCTCAACAAATTTTCTTAAGTATGATGTTACATGTTGGTACGTTAATTGCAGTTCTAATCTACTTTAGAAAAGAAGTTTGGGAAATTACAAAAGACTTTTTTAAAGCCATATTTACACGTAATTTTTCAAACACAAACGCAAAAATGGGCGCATACATTTTAATTGGTACGTTCTTTACTGTTTTGGTAGCATATCCGTTAAAAGATATTTCTGAAAAATTAATGATATACCCTGGAATTGTTGCATTTTTGCTTATTTTAACAGGTTTTGTGTTATTTTTCAGTGAATTCAAATCAAAACATCAAAAAGAACATACAGATCAAATAAGCTTAAAACACGCAATTCTAATCGGTTTAGCACAAGGTCTTGCAGCATTCCCTGGATTTTCTCGTTCAGGTTGGACAATCGCAACAGGTTTGTTTGCAGGGTTAGACAGAGTTACAAGTACAAAATTTTCATTCTTACTTGTAATTCCTATCATTTTAGGTACAAGTATTGTTTATCCAATGCTTGAAATCAATCCACAAGAACTTGCAACATTCAACTGGACAGCAATTCTTATCGGAACGGCTGTATCTGCAGTTGTTGGATATGTTTGTATCAAATATTTCCTAAAATTTGTGGCAAGATTTTCAATGAATTTCTTCGCATACTACTGTATCATTGTAGGTCTTATGGTTATTAGTTTCTTTACTGGACTTTCATTAGGACATTAAAAATAAAATTTTTATAAGAACAAAACAGCGACTGCAAAGCAGTCGCTGTTTTGATTTGTGTGTGTTATGGTGGGTGGGTTTTGGGGTAAATGAAATTTTATGTGTGTGAAATGTATTTTTAAACTTTTTGGAATACGAAAATGTATTCGTGTTGGAAGATTGAAAAACCACCTGCTAAAGCTCTATAGCGCCATAAGTTAGCAGTTTTTCCCTTAGCTCTTTCGTTGCCTTGAATATCTTTTACAATAATTGATTTCAAGATAAAGCCTAAGTTTTGCATTCTTTCCATACATTTGAAGCCTAAAGGTTGAACTTGAGAGTTTTTGTAGCTGTCACCGATAATCAATGCTGCAAATCTACCTTTTTCTAACAAATCGTAACCATTTTTAGCTACCTTTTCGAATAAATCGTAAAATTCTTCTGTTGATGAACAGTTTGACAAGTCTTCTTTTTTGTCTGAAAACTTGATAATATCATCATAGGGTGGGTGCAAGATTAGAAGCTGTGCTTTTTCTTCGCCCATTACTTCTAATCTAGCTTGGATTTTTTCTTTTGCTTCTTCTGTTGTAGAATCAGCGCATATTAAGTTCACGTCAGTAACCAATTGTTTTGGAGTGAATTTTTCACTAACGTGTTCTACTAAATCTTGTTTAAGCTCAACACCAATACAACGGCGGTTCATATTGATAGCTTCGATACCAGAAGTACCTGAACCAAAGAACAAATCTAAAACGATATCGTTTTTCTTTGTATATCTTTCGTAAAGTTGTTGTGCGATTTGTGGGATATAATTTCCGTGATATTCGTTAGAATGACCGCCAGTTCTTAATCTTGTAGGGAATTGCCAAAAAGTATCTGTTTTAACTTCTGGATAATTTCTCCATTCTTTTAAGTTAATATCATTGTAAGCAGTCGTTTTAATCGGATTTGTTGTAACGACATTTAAATTAGCACGAGTTTGTGCTTCTTTAACATTTACTTTAGCCATCTCTTATTACTTATCCTTTGTCCCTCTTTGTGTCTTAATAATATAAAAATTTTTCAAATATGAAATCAAATAAAAGTATGAGATTTAATAAAAATCTCTACACAAAATGGGGGATAAATTCGTAAATGGTGAGTAGTGAATTGTTGTGATTGAAAAGTTAACCTTTCAACCATTAACAACAAAGGTCAACTCACGACTCACAAACTGCAACTCACTATTTTATCGTTTTCTTTGCTTCAATAAGATCTTTTTCGGCTTCTTTTGAAAGTGATTGCATATCAAATCCATTTTCACCAACTTCTTCTTTAAATTCAAAACCATATTGGAATGCTGATGGGACTTGTGAAACTAATTGTTCGTATTCGCCAATGATAGAATTTACGCAGTGTACAACTCCAGGGCTAATAACTGCAACTTCGCCTTGTTTAATAATTTTTACTGTAGGTTTGCCGTCTTTTAAGATATTCAAAGCTGCACAACCACTTGTTACCAAGTAGATTTCAGATTGAGCTCTATCATCTCTTGCTGGGTGCTTGTGTAATTTTTCACTTTTGTGTAGTTTACGCATATCAACAGGTGTTTCAATGTCAGATTGAACAATTGATGTTCCCATGTTCATTGTTTTTCCGTCCCTTGTTGACATCGCAGTAGAATTTGTAATCCAGCAACTTGGCTCTAATGACCAGTTATTTAATTTTTGATCAAATGAATACATTGAAACTCTATCAGATAAAAATTTTAAACCAGTTAAATCATATCCCGTTTTATTATCTTTTCTCCATGCTGAAACAATTGATTTTATTTCATCTTCAGAAAGTTCAATATTTTTTAAACGGTTTTTTAATTCGCTTGAATTCTTGTAATTTCTTGTCCAATAAACAATTTCATCATTTTTTATATTAGATTTAAACAAAATTTTTGCGTCTTTTAGTTTTTGAATAACTTCGTCACTCATATCATGACGCGTACCTTTTTTACTAATTTTACTTTCGATTTTTGCATCACGAAGTCCTTTGTAAATAGGCATAAGCGAATTAATTTCATCCTTAGAAAAACCATTCTTTTTAAGCTCGTTTGCCATAAATTCAGGCACATAATAACGTTTAAATTTTATATAATTATCTTCTTTTTCAACAGCAAAATCTTTTTCAATTAATTTATTTACAAATTCACTATCAAATTTATCACGTTTAATTTCACCGTTATAAAGATGTGCGTTTATAGCACGTAATTCAGCATACTTACCCTTAATTAAATCATCATCTGAACGATTTGAATATTTTGAGTACCAATCTAAGCTATTACCTGATGTCATAACCATCGGATAGCCTTTTGTAACCTCAATTTGAGCATCTGTGCCCTTGTTAATTACAATTGCCGTATTTTCGTCAATTTTTGTAGTTTTTCCGTCAATTGTTATTTTACCAGTAGCTTTCTTAGGGAAGATAACGTGTGTATCTTTTTTGAAATTTGTTTTATTTTCTAAATATTTTTTAGCATCATTACCATAAATCAACTCAGTAGCAGTTTTTTGTTCAACAATAAAACCACCATTTTTAGTTTTTTCTAAAGCAACTTCATGTCCATCAGGGTTAATTACAGTTGCTTTTGTAATCACAGGAGCGTTTCCTGTAAAACTAATTAAGTGTTTAGGATACGCTAATTCAAAGTTTGCAGTAAAATAAGAAGCATTGTTTGTTATTTTTCCTTGCTTCCTTTTGGGTAAATATATATTATTAATGGTCTCAAATTTAGTGTTTTTTACTGGGGTAACGTTCACTTTATTTTCCTTACCTTTATAATACAACCTACTTAATTAATTGTCAATCATACACTTTTTATTTGTTTACATATTGTTACAAAAATAGTATAAATTTGCCGTGCAAATCAGAAAACACCTGAAAGTTTATATTTGCCCTGCTTAAAGTTTTCAACTTAACAATTGTAACAATAACAATTATTATCATGACTTTTTTATCTTTATTTTTAAGCTATAATTTAGTTATGGCAAGAATTCATCAACTATCAAAAAATCTTATAAACCAAATTGCAGCAGGCGAAGTTATTGAAAGACCAGTATCTGTTGTAAAAGAACTTGTAGAAAACTCTATTGACGCAGGTTCTAGCAAGATTAGCGTTGAAATTTCTAACGATTGCAGAAACATTCGTGTCGCAGACAACGGGTCTGGCATACACCCTGATGACATTTTACTTGCTTTTTCTAAGCATGCCACAAGTAAAATTCAAAATGTTGAGGACCTTTATGCCATTGAAACACTAGGTTTTAGAGGGGAAGCTCTTGCAAGTATAATTTCTATTGCAAAAGTAACTTGCACAACTAGAACAAAAGATTACGATTATGGATTCAAAGTTGAATGCCAAGAGTCAGAAGTTAAGCAATCACAAACAGGTTGCGCAATCGGCACAATAATGAACGTAAACGACTTATTTTACAATATTCCAGCGCGTTTGAAATTTTTAAAAAGTTCAAAAACAGAATTTTCATATATCCAAGAATTAATTCAACAATTGGCATTAATCAATTCAAATGTGGCATTTGAACTAAAAAATAACGACAAAGTTGTGCTAAAAACTAGCGGTTTAGGCAATCAGCTAAATACAATAAAAGAAATTTTTTCTCGTGAAACAGCCGAAAATTTAAAAGAGGTTTTAAAAACTGATGAATTATCACATTTAAAAATCTCTGGTTACGTTTCAACACCTGACTTTACACGTTCTAGCAAAAAATACAATATCTACATCAATTCAAGAACCGTAAAATGCCCAATTTTCCAAAAAGCCATTGATACGGCTTACAAAAACCTTATTGCAAAAGGTAAATATCCGTTTGTAGTGCTAAATCTTGAACTTCCGCCAACTGACGTTGATGTAAATGTTCACCCAACCAAAAAAGAAGTTCGATACAAAAACACAAACCAAATTTTTAGTTTTATTTATTCTGGAATAGATATGGCGCTTTCAAATTACTCTGAAAGACCTGTAACAAATACTCTTAGCGTTGTTGAATTTTCTACTCCAACAGCAGAAGAAAAACCTAGTGATGACGTATATATAAGTGAAATTAAGCCAATTAAACCAATCCAAGAAGTGTTTATGAAGCCTATTCAAAACGTTCCGTCAAAGCCTAGTTATTCAGCACCTGTAGAAATTTCAAGATTTGAACGACCTCGTCAACAACAAATGGTTACTCAAGTTACTTCTCAAGAAATTGAACCAGAAGAAAAAATTATTGGACAATACAAAAAAACTTATATTTTAATTGAAAAAGACGATGGACTTGAAATTGTAGACCAACATATCGCTGATGAAAGATATATTTACGAAAAATTGAAATTACAAAAAGAAATTGCTTCGCAAATACTATTCATCTCTGATATCATTGAAGTTTCACCATCAGAAGCTCAATTATTAAAAGAAAATACTGATAAATTTGAACATTTTGGGTTTGAGATAGAAGTTTTGAACGACCACGAAGTAACCTTTAAAAAAGTTCCGCAGTTGCTTTCTCGCGTAAATACAAAAGAAATTTTATCAGACATTTTGGAAAATATTAGTGGTGACATCGCAGGACTTGAAGAAAAAATTCTTATTACAACCTCTTGTAAAGCCGCAGTAAAAGCTAACCAAGAGTTATCTTTATTCCAAATGCAAGAGTTAATCAAAAAATGGCGTAAGTGTGAAAAACCTTACACATGCCCGCACGGTCGCCCAATTTCAAAACTAATCCCACACAAACAACTTGCAGGATTTTTCGATAGAAATAAATAACAAAAAAAAAAGACTTGGAAAATACCAAGTCTTTTTTATTTATTGTTTTGCTTCTATTTCTTTTGCCTTGGCTTCGGCTTCTGCTTTAGCCTGTCTATCTTTCATTGCTTTTGCTAAAATTACTGCATCTGCAGGCATCATAGCAATTGTTTTACGTTCAACCTTTAAGCCTTTTTTGTTCAAATCTTTTGCTTTTTGTGCAGATTCAAGAATATTTTCTTTTGTGAACGAATCAACTTGTTTATAATGAGTTTGGTCATTGCCCTCTAGATAACCTTTAGGGTCAATAGACAAACTGAACCAACGTCCAACTTTTTCGCCAACATTAGTTACAAAGAAATTCAAATTTTGCAATTTACTAAAAAATCCTTTTTTAGGAATAATTTCAATATCAACATCTTTAGCCATTTGTTCAAGTTCTGGCATTGCTTTTTCTAGAGCCTCACCGCCCATTTTCTTTGCCAATTTTGGAACAGGCTTTAATGCCGTAAAACTTGGTTGAGCCATAGTAGGATTAATGTTCATTGAGTTAACCTTTCTTATATGTTATTACACTACTTTCTACTTTATACCCCATGTAAAACAACTGAAAGTTTAAAATTGCCAAACTCAATCATAATGCCCCTCATATCATATCATATCATATCATATAGAGAGTATAGTTGGCTTTCAGCCATTTTGAAATTTATCTTTACATATCGTTACAATGTTAAAATAAGAAAGGTTTTATATAAAAAAGGAACTTTTAAAAAGTTCCTTTTTTATTATTCTTCTGTTTTGTATTCTTCGTTTTTTTCTTCTGTTTCAGAAGTTTCTTTTTCTTCAAGTTTTTCTTCTGACTTTTCTTCGTTTTTATCTTCTTCAGGTTTTTCTTCAGAATTTTCAGAAATTTCTTCTACTTTTTTCTTTTTATGTTTTTTCTTCTTTTTCTTCTTTGGTTTTTCAGTTTCGTCTGTTTTTTCTTCTGATAAAGCTTTTTCTTCTTCATTTGAAGATGCTTCATCGTCGTTTTCTTCTATTTCGACATCGATTTCTTCTTCAAATTCAACTTCTTCCTCATCTTCATCGTCTTCGTCAGAATCTTCTTCCAATTCTTCAGCTTTTTCAACCAATTTAGCAATTCTTTCTTTTTCAGCTTCTTCTGCTTTTATTGCTTCTTCGATTTCATCTTCATCTTTTGCTCTAACTACAGGAATTGAAAGCATTAAAGCTAATTGGTCATCTTCTGGAGTAAAGTTTAATTCTAACAACTCTTTATCCATAACCACGTATTTAGAAAGAAGATCAATCATTTCACCTCTTAATCTTTCTAATAATCTTGGGTTAAGATTTGTTCTATCTTGCATCAAAACCAATTTTAAACGGTTTCTTGCAACATTTTTTGTATCTTCTTTTTCTTCAGTCTTTGTGAAAAAATCCACAACTCTATTGTATAAATCTGCAAAAATTTCTTTCATTGTCTACTTCTCCTTTTTAGCAAAAAGGTTTTGAAAGAAAGCCTTTATTTTTGATAACAAATCTTGAGGTTCATCAATATTCAAGAACTCAACCTCTTGTCCCATAATTCTTTTAGCAACATTTTGATATGCTTGACCAGCTAAAGATTTTTCATCATTAACAATAGGTTCCCCTTTGTTTGTTGAAGTAATAATACCTGTATCTTCTGGAATAATACCAATCAAATCACAAGATAGAATTTCAACAACATCTTCAACGCTCATCATATCATTTGTTTTGATCAAATTAGGACGAACTCTGTTTAATAACAAGTTGTATTTTTCAATGTGTTCTTTTGATTCTAAAAGACCAATAATTCTATCCGCGTCACGAACAGCTGACATTTCTGGAGTTGCAACAACAATAGCTTCTGTTGCACCAGCTGTAGCATTTTCAAAACCTTGTTCAAGACCTGCTGGACAGTCAACAATGATAAAATCATTATCTTCTTTTAATTCATCACAAATTGTCTTTAATTGTTCACCTGTAATCGCTGTTTTATCTCTTGTTTGAGCAGCTGCCAACAAACAAAGGTTAGGATTTTTCTTATCCTTAACTAAAGCTTGTTTTAATTTACATCTTTCTTCAACTACATCAACAATTGTGTAAACAATTCTGTTTTCTAAACCTAGCAACAAATCTAAGTTTCTTAAACCTAAATCTGTATCGATTAAAACAACCTTGTTGCCAGCTTTAGCTAAAGCTGTACCGATATTTGCTGTGGTAGTTGTCTTACCTACACCGCCTTTACCAGACGTAATTACGAGTACTCTACCTGTCATTATTTCTCCTTACTTTCGTATGTTGTCTTTATAACTATAGATTTGCCATCTACACTAGCTTCTTCTGGAGTGAATGAAGCTGATTTTTGAACAAATGGTATATTTTCTGTATTAACGCGTCTTGCATAAAGATTTGCAATTCTCAATTGAATAGCGTTCATTTTCAATGCTCTAATAACAGCGTTTTCATTACCGTGAGAACCAGCATGAGCAATACCACCTAAAACACCCCAAACTGTAACGTCACCTCTTGCAATAATTTCGCTACCTGGGTTAGCATCACCAATTACAACGATATTTCCATCAGATGTAACCGTTTGACCTGAACGTAATGTTTGATTCAAATACAAGGTTGGAAGTTTTTCAACATTTTCATCATCACCCTCCAAACCTAAGTCTGGAGTTTCATCTTCGTCCATAGTTGCGTAAGTTTTTACTTCTTCTTCTTTGAGAATACCTTCTTCTTGCGCAAGTTCTTGGAATGCAAAATCATGGTCACTTCCGCTAAACAAATCTGGCTTTGAAGTTAATTGTTGTAATTCTTCTTCTGTTGGTTCAATTTGTGGAATTTCCATTTCGTTTTTCAATTCTGAAATTTTAATCTCTAAAGCTTCCGCTGCTGCAATTGTAGATTCTGATGTTGTATTAACAAATTCCAAAGTCGAATCCATAGATTCAATCAAAGCTTTAATACTTAACAATTGAGATTGAGTTAAATCAATACCCTCTAATTTTAAACAAATTTTCTTATTTTTAGCTTCTGGCATTTCAAGTATAGAACTAAGTTCATAAATAACTTCTGCCGAATTTTTAGCGTTGCTAAGGTTCACAATGAAACCATCTTCAATAAATCCGTTATCCAAAATAAACTTCCTTTTGCTATTTATACTCTACAAATAAAGCATACATTAAATATAATCTAAGTTCAAGAAGTTCCATGACAAAAGCATGCCCAAAATCGCCGAAAACGGCATGGAAATTGAAATTATTTACATTTCTTAATCAAATTTCAAAACATGAAAACATGCGTCATACATGGGTTTCCATGTTTTTTTCGGCGCTATTCATGTAATGACGCAATAGGCGAGGATATTGATACAGCTGAAATACAGACGTTTAGCATGATACAGATATATGTTGCGAAATGTGAAAATAATGCTGAAATGCACTTGCAAAAACACTTTGAAATTTTACAATGTATATAAAGCAAGCGACAGTTGCTTTTAGGGTAGGAGTCAGGTTGAACATTCAGTAAAAACCTGATAGATAGTTAAAAAAATAAAAAATTTAATCTTGGAGGACATATATAGTGTTTAGAAGTCGTGATATGGGGCGCGCGGTAGCAGTAAGAAGATGGACACCAACTGCTTTGGATTGTTACAAAAGAGGTTGCAACTGTGAAGGTTGTTTTTACAAAGATTTCTTTTCTGGTTCATCTCAAAAATGTCAAATGAAAGCCTCTGTACTAGAATTAGTAAGAGTTTTAGGCACTCCTAACATAGAACTACAACAATTCATCGCTGATTAATTTCTTCATATTAATCAATGCACTGATTGATTTATTTTTTTGTTTTTAGTATTCTATCAATAAAAACATTGGAGGATTAATAATGCGTATACACGTAAACGGACGAAACATTGAAATCACAGACGCTATTAAAGCTTATGTAAAAGAAAAAATCGGTAAAGTTGCTACTCACTATGACCAAATTCAAGGTATTGAAGTAATTTTATCAGTTATCAAAAACCCAGCTGCAGCTGAAAAACACATCGCTGAAGTTAGATGTAGCTTAGATAAAGTTAAAATACACTTAGAAGAAACTGCTGAATCTATGTATGCAAGCATCGATTTACTTTCTGACAAACTTTTAAGACAAGTTCAAAAAGTTAAAGATAAATCACTTTCTTCTAACAAAGCTTCTATCAGAACAGATTCTTTACCAGAAGAAAATGACGACGAAATCGTTGTTGTTGAGGCTATTTCTGAAGAATAATGCTTAACGGTAAAAAAATCGTTGTAATTATGCCTGCATACAATGCAGAATTAACATTAAAACAAACTTATGATGAGATATATCGTGAATTTGTTGATGAAGTTATTTTAGTAGACGACAGTTCCTTAGATAATACTAAGGAACTGTCTAAGTCTTTAAAGATAACAACTATTGTTCATAAAGAAAATAAAGGGTATGGAGCAAATCAAAAATCTTGTTACAAAGCAGCTTTAAAAGCTAATGCCGATATTATTATAATGCTTCACCCTGACTATCAATATACCCCAAAACTAATACCAGCGATGGCTTCTATGATGGCATTTGAGCAGTATGACGCAGTTTTAGCTTCAAGAATGCTAGGACGCTCTGCATTAAAAGGTGGCATGCCATTTTATAAATATTGCGCAAACAAATTTTTAACAGGGTTTGAAAACTTATTTTTACAAGAAAAACTTTCTGAATACCACACAGGTTTTAGAGGGTTTACGAGAGAAGCTTTAGAGAAATTGCCGTTAGAAAGTTGCAACAACGATTTTATTTTTGATAACGAAATCTTAGCTTTGTTATTTTTTAACAAATTTAATATCGGTGAAATTTCATGCCCGACAAAATATTTTAAAGAAGCTTCATCTATCAATTTTATCCGTTCATGCAAATATGGATTTGGCGTATTAGGCGTAAGTATATTATATAGGCTTGCGAAAATGGGTTTAAAACTTGGCATTTTTAAAACAAGTGGCAAAACATTAGATTTAAACGCAGAATTGACTTATTATTATAAAGAAAACTAATCTTTATTGCATTTTTTATTAATCGCCATAATTGCTAATTTAAAGTATAAAATACACAAGAAAATTAGCCATAAAAAGTCATATTTCACTTGCCAGAATGTAGCGTTCATTTGATTAACTTTAATTATTCCATCAACTCCACAAGTAGCTGGAATAAAGAATGATACCAAGTTAACCAACGCTGGAATAGCTTCACGAGGCCAGATTAACCCTGGCAAAAATATAAATATCAAAGAAGTTACAACAAGTACCAAAAGTGAAGATTCTCTTTTTTTAAAGAAATAAGAAATTGTATGAGAGAAAAATGCTGCGCCATAAAATAATGGAATTAGCAATAAAATTAGTGGTATCAAATTGTAAGACATCGGATATATAACTATTTCTGGATAAATTATAAAATAGAATATTGAATAAAACATATACAACAACACATACGCTGTACTTCTGCCAAACAAAGTTATTGCTGTATCTTCTTTTCTTAAACAATATTTTTCACGTAATTCTTGCCTTGTACCTTGCATTAAACCAATACCTACAAGCAAAGTTTGGTGCAGAATAAGAATTAAAATAACAGGATATACGTACGTTGCATACCCGCCAGCAGGGTTATACAATGGCACAGAAACAAACTCAAACGGTTGATTTAGAGCCATAGCCATTTGTTTTGGAACACCTTGTTTTAAAAGTTTACCGACTTCAAGTCTTGCTCCAGAATACACCGCAGTTTGCAAAACACCTGTGTAAACAGTTTTATAAATAATTAAATAACTTGAATCCGCATACATTGAAATTGTTGCTTGTTTTCCTCGTTTTATATCTTTTTCAAAATCTTTTGGTACAACTACGTAACCTTTAATTTTACCTTGATAAAATTGCATTTTAGCATCATTTATACTAACTGGTGTTGTTGCAACATCACAATAATCAGTCGAGTCAAGATTTCTAACAAACTCTTGTGACATTTTTGAACCATCAAAGTCGATAACTCCAATTGGCGCATTTTTAATGATTTCTGTTGAATACGGAAACATGTAAAAGATAGAATAAACAATTACACCAACAATCATAATCAGCATAGCGCCTGATTCGTGAAAGAAGTGAGTGTATTCGTCTTTTATAATTCCAAGCAATTTTTTCATCATAATTGGTACCACCTACTTTCGTCCATCGCAAGATTTTTTAATCTAGGTAGTGCCAAAAGTCCCAATATTGCAAGCACTGATAATGAAATCAAGTGTTTTATATCATAAATCATAGGAATATTTCTCAAAGATTGATCAATCATTACTTGTACCCAATAACTTAATGGTAATGTTGAGCTATAAGCTTTTGCAATCCAAGGCATCGCCATTACAGGAAAAGTTACACCAGCAAAAGCAAAACCCATAGCAACATAAAAAGCAGCATTACTTAAGCCATAACGGAAATTCCCATTGATTGACATAAAAATTATTGCAATACAAGAGCAAGCAAAAATAAACAACAGAGTTGAGAATATTCCCATAAATACGTCGCCCGAATATGGTATTCCCATAAATCCAAAATATATTCCGTACAAAAAGGCAAACAAGGTCACAAAAATGATTAGATATGGTATTAATTTACCAAAATATGCCTTAATAATTGAGTTATCACTAACTCTCAACCACTCTTTTGTAGTTCCATATTTAAACTCTGTTCCAAGCGCCCATAAAACTGTCAAAATCAAGTGAATTTGCAAAATATGACCGAATGCAACAATTGATAGAAAATACTGATAATTAAAATAAGGATTTGAACGAACATGCTCGCTTACCTTAATCAAATTTGTTTGCTTAAGTGCAACGTCCATTGGTAAACCTCTTTTTGAGCGCATTGTAGCGTCCATTCCGACAATCATTGTCTGAACAAGTGTTGTAATATCTTTAGATATAATCCCACCTATCAAAATTCTTTGGTTATTGTAATAAAACAACAGTTTTGGTTGCTTTAATCTATAAATATCGCGTTGGAAATCTTTTGGAATTGCGACAAAACCATAAACCTTACCCTCTGTAAGCAAATTCTTACCCTCCTCAAAACTTGTAACGGCATATTTCACGTTACAAGATGGAAGCGATTCTAAATCTCTTACAAACATTCTGGAAAAAGCTGAGTTGTCTTCATTCAAAACAGCTATAGGCAAGTTTACTGGTGAACCTTTTGAAAAGATTAAACAAATCAAAAGGCACATCGCCAAAGGCATTATAAAAGAAATCGTCCAAAATAACGGTTCTTTATAAATTCTTCTGATTTCTCTTTTTACAACTCTTGCTATTGTCATTATTTAATTTTCTTCCAATCAAACAATGCGCTCATGCCAGCTCTTAAGTCACTTATAGGTTCTACAGGTACTGCGCGAACTTCAAAAGTTTTCATGTCAAAGTCGCCTTTTGCTTTTGTTGCTCTCCAAGTCGCAAAATTACCCATTACAGAAATATAATTTACGCGAAATTTTACTGGTTTTTTGCCAATTGCAGGGATTTTAACATTCAATTCAGTACCGTTTTTGATTTTTGTCAACAAATCTTCTCTCAAATTGAAAGTAACCCAGCAATCGTTATTGTCAACAACAGTAACAATCGGATATCCAGCGCCAACGAGTTCACCCTCCTCAACTGTAATTTCAGTAATTACACCATCAATCGGAGAGATAATTTTATTTTCTTTTAAATACGAGTTAACTTCTGCATTTGCACCTTGTGCTCGTTTTACATTTGCCATAGCAGAAGCCTTATCTTCAGTTCTACTACCGTTTAAAAGCATATTGTAAGCGTCTTTCGCAGCTTGATATTTTGCTTGCGCTTCATCAAGTTTTTGAGTTGGAACAACGCCCTCATTGTGTAAACGAGTTAATCTATCGTAAGTTTTTTTAGCTAAATCGTAAGAAGCTTTTGCCATCGCAATTTGTTCACTTCTTGCGCCATTATTAACTTTATCTTGTTGAGCTAAAGCAAGCGCCAAAGTTGCGTTCATTTGTTCGGCTTTTGCATCAATTTCAGGAGTGTCTAACTCTATTAATACATCGCCTTTTTTAACAGTATCGCCTTTTTTAACGTTAATTTTCAATACACGACCAGTAAGTTTTGAAGACAAATCCACAGTCTTAACTTCAACTTCACCTTGTAAAAGCATTGTGTTTGCGTGCATATAGGCATAAGCGCACCCGATTAATGCCAAAATTCCTGCTATGATAAATGTTACTACAACTATTGCTTTTCTTTTCATATTATCCTCGCTTAAAATTTTTCTTCTTTTGCTGTTATTATGTAATTCAAAATAGAATTTGTATCACCGTTGGTTTTTAATAAATCCGCCAAGGTTACGTCATAATTATAAATTGAATTTAATCTTTCTATTTTAACTTTTGAAAGCATCATTTGTGCATCAGTTACTTGTAAAGATGTTCCAAAACCCTCTTTAAATGCTAAAGTCGCTGTTCTTAATGCTTCTTGAGCATTTTCAATTGATTTTGAAGAACTATCATATTTTTCCTTATTTTTCATCAATTCTTGATATTGTTTAATAACAAGGCTTTCAAGGTTAAATTTTGCATCTTCAATTTCAAAATCAACCATTTTTCTTTCACTATCTGCTGCCTTTACATTGTTGTATCGAGATAGACCGTCGAATAATAACCAATTTGCACTTCCGCCAATTCCAGCTCGTGGAGCAGCTTCTGAAAGATGACTTGCTGCAGCGATATCAAAAGCAAACAAACTAATTGTTGGGGAATAGTTTGCCATTTCAGCATGATATTTTGCATTCATAGCCTTTTTCTTTGCCTCTAGTTGCTTTAATTGAGGATTATTTTTTAAAACATTTTCTTTCATAGCAGGCAAATCAATTGAACTATCGTTGTAAACAAATAAGAACGACATTGGTTCTATATATACGTTTTTCAAATTTGCATTATTTGCCTTAATTAGAGTTTTTAAACCCTCCTCAATTACATTTGCATCACGCAAAGATGCTTTGTAATCACGCATAGCATCTTCGTAAGCAACTTCTGCATGCAATCTTTCTGATTTTGAGATTATACCCTCTTTTTCTAATAATCTTGCGTCTTTCAAGTGTTGTCCAATGCCGTCTGCGACTTGTTTTCTAACACTTACGACATCTCTTGCAAGTCTTAAGCCATAATATCTTTTAACCAATTCTAAAGTTAAATTATCTTTGATTTCTCTGTATTTTTCGTTTGAAGCTTCTAACTTGGCTCTTGCAGCAGCGTGATTTGATAACAATTTACCACCCGTAAAAATATTCCAAACTGCAACACCGCCTGCTGTAAATACATTTTGGTCTTGAATTAAGGTTTGTGCACCAAATGATATTGGCATTGTTCCAAAATGCATTGAACCACTTGAAGTTAGAGCTAAATCATCGTTAAAATGAATATATGTAGCGTTCAAACCTACCGTAGGGAAAAATTTACCTATAGCAGAACGTTTTTCATATTTGCTTTTATTTATTGCCTCGTTATAAGCCTTTAGTGCATTATTATTTTCAAGCATAAGCTCATACGCTTGATTAAAAGTAAGCTCAACATGCTCAATTCCTCCTTTTTGAACTTCTGATGCCATAACTGGACTTGCAACTAAAAACATAAGTAAAAGTATGCTAAAAATCTTTTTCATTTATACCCCTACCAATCGTAAAAATCGTTCTACTATTTCATCAATTTTTTCAATCAAATTATCTTCTTCTAAAGAACATTCAATATAGCTATTTATAATTCCGTCGAAAATACTTGCTAATAAATAAGCTTCATTATCATCAACTGGTTTTATATCCTTGATAATTTCTGCACAATATTCGTAAACCTTTGCCATAGGGTGTTCTTTTCTACGAGAAATACCTCTCAAAAATAGCTGGTTATTCTCCATATAACCCTTGATTGTTGTTTTATTTTTTTCAAAATACTTAATTTTGTACTCAACAATCATTTTTAACTTGCCAACTGGCTCATCTGATGTTTCACAGTGATTTTTTAAATCAATATAAGCCTTGTCGATAATCGACTGCAACCACGCTAAAAACAAGCCCTCTTTTGATTTAAAATACCCATAAATAGTACCAACACCAATACTCAAATCTTTAGATATTTTATCAATTTGAGTTTTTTCATACCCCAAGCTTTTAAAATACTCGCTTGCAGTATCTAAAATCATTTTTTTCTTTAATTCATCAACTTTTTCATTTAACTTTGCCATACCAGAATTTTATTCCAATCCAGAATGAAATTCTAGATTAAAAATCTTATTCTTTACATAAGTAAACAATTTGTGTAAGTGCAGGTAGCAAGTTAAAAGCAATATTTAAACGCAACAAAGAACAGGTCGGATTTCGTAAACGAAATCCGACCTGTTCTTTGTTTTATATAAATTACATACCCTTAATAATTTCAAGTAATAATGATTTGAATTTGCTTTTTGCAGCGTTTGCAGCTTCAATAACTTCTTGATGAGAAAGAACTTCGCCTGTAATACCAGCTGCCGCATTTGAAATACAGCTAATACCAAGAACCTTGATACCGCAGTAATTAGCAACCATAGCTTCTGGAACTGTTGACATACCAACAGCATCAGCGCCTAACATTTTAACCATTTTTGTTTCAGATGGTGTTTCGTAGTTAGGACCTGTAAGAGCCATGTAAACACCTTTTTTCAAGTTGATGTCTAATTTTTTAGCTGCAGATAATGCAATTTCTTGCAAGTCTTTTTTGTATACTTCAGTCATATCAGGGAATCTTGGTCCTAAATCTTCATCGTTTGGTCCAATTAATGGGTTAACGTGCATGAAGTTGATATGGTCTGTAATTAACATCAAGTCTGATGCATTAAATTCTCTATTAATACCACCAGCAGCGTTTGTTACGATTAAGTTTTTAACGCCTAATTTTTTGAACACTTTAACTGGGTATACAACTTTTTGAATTGGGTGTCCTTCATAATAGTGGAAACGACCTTGCATCATAACAACTTTTTTGCCAGCAATTGTAGCAAAAACTAATTGACCTTTGTGTCCTTTTACTGTTGATGCTTCAAAGCCTGGTATATCTTTGTACGATAAAGCCATGTCACAAAAGTCATCAGCAAAGTCGCCTAAACCTGAACCTAAAACAATTGCAATTTCAGGTGCAAAATTGTTTGTTTTTTCGTTGATAAAATCAACTGTTTCTTTTAATTGCATCTATAAAAATCTCCTAAATAATTATAAAAAACCAAATTTAATTAGCCAACAAGCCCGTTATCATCTGATTCAGAAGCTTTAACCATAATTGCGTGTTCAACTGGATTTTCTTTTTTGTAAGATGATTCAAAGCCGTATTCGTCAAAGCCAAAATCTTCTCTAGCTTTTCTTGCTTGATTTTCATCTACTAATTTTTTTGCAAGCTCAGAAATTTCGTATACCAATTGGTATCTGTTATCTGAATTTTCGTTTAAATCCCATGCAATTTTAATTATTTGATCCATTTTTAACCTCATTTTTCTTAACAAAACAATTTTATAATAGAAAAAAAATTTAATCAAGAACATGTTTATTTAAGGATTTTGCATACCCTATAACCAGTAGCATAATTGAAAGACAAGGTGTTTTTACCCTATTGACTAATACCATATCGCACAATAAATATAACCCACATAGGTAATTACAGAAATAAAGATATTATACTTTAATTTAATTACACCCTGCAGAGAGAAACGAAAATAAATAGTTTAAATAAGGAGAAATTATGTCTACACTAGTAAAAACAATCTCAGTAATTATCATTGAAGATTTTAAATTGACAAGAGTAGGACTTAGATGTGCCCTAAATTCAAATGAAGATATTGAAGTAGTTGCAGAAAGCGAAGAAGCAACAGAGGGATTAAAATTAATTGAAAAATATAACCCAGATGTAGTTCTTATGGACCTAGGGCTTCCTGGTATGAACGGTATTGAAGCAACTCTTAAAGTAAAAGAAATGAATCCAAAAATAAAAGTTATTGCACTAACTTCACACGACAGAGAAGAAGAAGTTATAGCAGCACTAAGTTCTGGCGCAACAGCTTACTGCCTAAAGGACATTGACCCCGCAAAACTTGCCGATGTCGTAAGAGATGTAGCTGATGGCGTTTGTTGGTTAGACCCAGAAATTGCACAAATGGCTTTAAACTCTTTTCCCAAACTTGAAAACACAAGACTACTTTCAAACACATCTTCCCAAGAGGGACGAGTTTCACTAACAGAACGCGAATTTGAAGTATTAAAACACCTTGTGGCAGGGAAAAGTAATACAGAAATTGCAAAAGAATTAATTGTATCCGTACACACTGCAAAAGCACACGTTTGCTCAATTTTACAAAAAATGTGCGTAAACGACCGTGTACAAGCAGCTGTCAAGGCTGTAAAAGAAGGACTTGTATAATACCTTATTACTCGTGAAAAACAAACGGCGACATTTAAAAAATGTCGCCGTTTCCATAAGAAGATTGCTTATAAATTCTGTTTGCTCTTTTAATATCCGTTAAATTTCTCTCAATATATTTTAATTAATTAGTCGATGTAGCAAGATAAAACATCTTGTGCTTGAACTTTCATTTTTTTCAAAGCTCTTAATTCTGTTTGACGAATGCATTCTTTTGTTACGCCATAAATGTTACCGATTTCTTCTAAAGTTTTTTTTGTCATATTGCCTAAACCGTAACGCATTCTTACAACATCTTGTTCACGTTCTTTTAATGTTGAAACAACCATTTCGATGTCGTTTTTCAAGCTTTCGTATTCAACTGCTGAGTGAACGCTTGCATTTTCATCTGCTAAAATTTCTGATAATGATGTTTCTTTACCGTTATCATTTTCAAATCCGCCTTCTAATGATACTGATTTTGAGTATGCTGACAAGTAAGTATCAATTTTTTCTGCAGAAATGTTCATTTTTTCAGCAACGTCTTTTGTGTTAACTTGGCAATTGTATTGTTTTTCCATTTCTGATTTAATTTTAGAGAATTTTGATAATGTTTCTTGAATGTATACAGGAATTTTCATGCAGTGACCTTGTTCAGAAATAGCTTTGAACATTGATTGTTTAATCCACCAGCTAGCATAAGTTGAAAATTTGTAACCTAATTTGTAGTTAAATTTTTCAGCTGCAATCATTAAGCCTAAGTTGCCTTCTTGGATTAAATCAACCATTGGTAAGCTAGACATGTGAATAGCTTTTTTTGCAATTGTAATAACTAATTTTAAGTTTGCTTGAACTAATTGTTTTTTAGCGTTCATATCACCCTCTTGAGCACGTTTTGCAACTTCTCTTTCTTCCAATGGTGACAATGTTTTTACACTTGCTAATTCTCTAACATAAAGAGATAAAGTTGAATCATTTTCATTAACTAAAACTTCACTTTTTGCAGGGTTTGTAAAACTTTTTTTCATTTCAACAGGACAATTTCTCATAAGCATCTCTCCTCATTCTCATATCTTCTTTTTCTTCTTAATGACGATTTTTTAAATTTCAACTTTTTTGAAATTTTCGCACTACAAAGTAAGCTATTAAAACATTATTTTTAACAGACGAACTAAGCTATACGAAAGATAGACTTCGTATTGTGCATTTTATTGTGGTTTTAAACAGACTTAATAAATTCTATGCAAGCTCTCCAACTTGCGAAATCAACGTATAATCTTTACACTTTTAGTATAGCACATTTGAAATAAAATCTCAACCCTTTTATGAAGTTTTGTGAAGATAATTTTATTTTTTATTGGAGATTCTTAACATTACTTAACATTTATATCAGCAACTAAAAAGGGGCTAAATACCTTTAATAGTAACAACAAGCCCCCTTTTCATGTTATTTTTAACTTGTTAAAAAGTCATCACTTTTAAGATATCTTTTATATCTGATGAAGTCTTTTTAACCTCTGCACCTGAATATTTAATTGCGTTGTCAGGATCTTTTAAGCCATTTCCTGTCAAAATACAAACACATTTTGCGCCTGTTCTAATTGTATTTTTACATTTAATCAAACCAGCAACAGAAGCTGCACTAGCTGGTTCTGCCAATACACCCTCGCATTTTGCAATTAATTTATATGCATACATAATTTCTTCATCTGTAACAGAAGAAATTGTTCCTTTACTTTCATCACGTGCATTTTCAGCCTTTTCCCAACTTGCTGGGTTTCCTATTCTGATAGCTGTTGCAATTGTTTCTGGATTCATAATTCTCTCCCCACGAACGATTGCAGCGGCACCCTCAGCCTCAAAGCCCATCATTTTTGGTAAATTATTAATTATTCCTTTTTGGTTATATTCTTTGTAACCTTTCCAGTATGCAGTGATATTTCCAGCATTTCCGACTGGAATAAAATGATAATCTGGAGCTTGACCTAACGCGTCACAAATTTCAAACGCACCTGTTTTTTGACCCTCAATTCTGTACGGATTAACAGAATTTACAAGAGTTATAGGATATTCTTCTGAAATTTTACGAACAACTTCAAGTGCTTGGTCAAAATTACCTTGAATTGCAATAATTTCAGCACCATACATCATAGCTTGAGAAAGTTTTCCAAGTGCAATATAACCATCTGGAATCAAAACATATGTTTTTAAACCTGCTTTTGCGCCATACGCAGCAGCTGAAGCACTAGTGTTTCCTGTAGAAGCACAAATAATAGCGTTTGAGCCATCTTCTTTTGCTTTTGTAACAGCCATAGTCATACCACGATCTTTAAAGCTTCCTGTTGGATTTGAGCCCTCAAATTTCAAATAGATTTCTGCATCTAATTCTAATTTTCTTGCCAAATTATCAGCCTTTATTAACGGCGTATTACCCTCGTTTAGAGTTACAATTGGAGTAAACTCGTTTACTGGTAAATATTCTCTGTATTTGTCAATTAATCCTTTGTAGTATGCCATTTTAAACCTTTCTAAGCGTTAATTCTAATCATGCTTGCCAATTCTTTTACACAACTATGTTTTGCAAAATCCTCTTTAAGTTCTTTTATCAATTTTTCTTTAAATTTATCAGTCACAATAACAATTTCAGCGGTATTATTTTCTTTAACCTCTTTCATCAAAATTGTTTCAATACTAATCTTCTTTTCTGCAAAATGTTCTGTTATATCTGCGATACCGCCAATTTTATCATTTGCAATTAGACGCAAATAGTATTTATTTTCAGTTTCCTCTATTGGAATAACTTTTGCTGTTGTTTCATGAGCATGTTGACAACGCATCATCGGCAAAATGTAGTCTGTCGTACCAATTTCCCTTGCAATAGAAAGAATATCACCTACAACTGAACTTGCAGTTGGGAATTCGCCAGCCCCAGGTCCTGAAAGCGTAATTTTACCAATTGGTGTACCTGTCAAAGTTACAGCATTTGTAACATAATCAATGTGCGCTAAAGTTTCTTTTTTATCAACAAACATAGGGTGCACACGAACATCAGCATTATCGTTTTCATCAATTGTTGCGTATGCTATTAGTTTAATTTTATAGCCAAGTTCGTTTGCGTATTTGATATCTTCTTTTTGTATATGTGAAATACCTTCTCGGTATACATCTTCAAGTTTTACACGTTTATTAAACGTAATTGTTGCAAGAGTTGTAAGCTTGTATGTTGAGTCAAATCCCTCAACATCGCCAGTTGGGTCAGCTTCTGCATAACCTAACTCTTGTGCCTCTTTTAAAACAGTCTCGTACGACGCTTGATTTACATCCATATTAGTTAAAATATAATTTGTTGTACCGTTTAAAATTGCTTCTATTTTTGTAATTTTATTGCCCGCAAGAATTGTTTTAATCGGCATAATTAAAGGAATACCACCAGCAATAGCTGCTTCGTATAAAATTACAACATTGAATTTTTCTGCATAGCGAAAAAGTTCTTCACCGTGCTTTGCAAGAAGCTCTTTGTTCGCTGTTACAACATGCTTGCCGTTTTCAATTGCATTTTTGATAAGCTCGTACGCAGGGTGTACTCCACCCATTAACTCAGCAACAATCTCTATTTCTGGATTATTAACAACTTCTTCAGGGTTTGTTGTCAAAATAGAATTATCCAATCCAGCAATATTGCGAGTTTTTGACATATCTCTAACTGCAATTTTTACAACCTCAATATCTGGAAAATTTTTCAAAGTTTTGAAAACACCAGAACCAACTGTACCTAAACCAATTAATCCAATTTTTGTTTTTTTCATAATATACCTTTAATTTTCTATGATTTTATTTTACAATATAGACGCATTTAGTGCAAATTTTTGTACAATTTGCGATAAATTGCTAATTTGTACCGACATAACTCAGTTGGGCTCGGCAAGTTTACGGAGCCGATGTTAGATTTAGGCTCTACCAACTGAAAAACAATTAAATATTTTTATCTAAGCCGACATAACTCAGTTGGAAACGGCGAGTTTACGGAGCCGATGTTAGATTTAGGCTCTACCAACTGAAAAACAACTAAATATTTTTATCTAAGCCGACATAGCTCAGTTGGAAACGGCGAGTTTACGGAGCCGATGTTAGATTTAGGCTCTACCAACTGAAAAACAATTAAATATTTTTATCTAAGCCGACATAGCTCAGTTGGAAACGGCGAGTTTACGGAGCCGATGTTAGATTTAGGCTCTACCAACTGAAAAGACAATTGAATACTTTAACTTTAAGCCGACATAGCTCAGTTGGTAGAGCAACTCATTCGTAATGAGTAGGTCGGGGGTTCAAGTCCCCCTGTCGGCTTTATTTATAATGTTAAATTACACTATAATTATTTTTTATAAGTTAATTTTGAAATGTATTTAACGAGGTTTGAATAAATATCCAATTCTGTGCTATTTAGTAGGTATATATCTTTAATTAGAGCTTCTCTTATATCATTTTTTGTCGCGTCTTGCTTTACACCAAAATCTTCCACTGACATATTTAAAACTTCCAAAATCCTAAAAAAATTGTTTATTTGAGGGAACTGTTTCCCATTCTCAATATTGCCTAAATTTTTTTCTGACATATCAATTTTTTCTGACAATTCAGCTTGGGTCATTTTAGCGTTTTTTCTAGCTTTTTTAATTATATTTCCGATAAATTTTTTGTCATCATAAATCATATGGCACCTACTTTTTATCAAAATACCTTACATGCAACCTTTTTTTTAACTATATATATTTTACTTTTTTGTAAAAAGTATTACATGTTTACATTTATTTTTTTGTTTTATCATAAGAAACATATACAACATTTTATTAATATGTATTACATATTTCTACTTTTGTATCTAAGAATGAAAAAGAAAGACTATGATTAGTAAACCTATCGTTGATAAAGATTTAATAGAGCAAATAAAGCAAAAATATTTAGAACGAAATCAAAAAAGAGATTTGTTGATATTTTTGTTGTCGATAAATACTGGAATTAAACTTACAGAACTACTAAAACTTGCAATATTTATTACCTTTTTATATTATAATTCATTATATACTTTAGCAAAAAAGGTATAAAATGAAAAAGAGAAAACACTTAAACGCTTTTATATTATCTACTATAATAACTTTGCTGATTGTATATTGTGCAATAAACAGATATATTGAAATATTTATTGAAAACTATCCGATTGTAGTTTTATCAATTCTTGTATTAATTATTTTTGCTATGATTGGAATTCAAATAAAAAATAGAGTAAAGGAATACAAGAAAAATCCAAAAGAAACAATAAAAGAGATAAAAAGCAACTTAATTGGTGCATTGATTATTATTTTAGGCTTTATTTTATTTTTTGTTATACCTTGTTTTTACGTTATAAATAACAATTAATTGTAAAAAAAAAATATTAAAACCTCTTGCTTGAGAGTTACTCTCATTTGTTAAAATGTAAATATTATAAGATGAGGTTCTAAATATGTTGAAGAAAAAGTTTTACACAATATTATTATGGAATGATATTAAAGAAAAAGCAGGTGTTGAAAATTTAAGATTTCACGATTTAAGACATACCGTAGGAACAAGGCTCGCAAATGCAGGCGTTCCTGTTCCTGTTATCGAAGAAATATTAGCGCATAGTGATATAAGAACTACCCAAAGATATATGCATACAAATTCTAAAATAATAAAAGAATCATTGAATTTAATTTAGTTTATCAGTATTATAATAATAATTTAACTTAAAGTAAAAAAATACATACAGAATGCACGCAAATAAAAAGACAACCGTTGAAATTCAGTGGCTGTCTTTATTTTAATGGTGGAGACGGTGACTCTGCCGAATAAAAGTTGACTAAAGGTCAAGTTTTATGAGAGGTAAGAACCCGCAGGGTGAGACTCCACAAACGTGAAGTAATTTTATAAATGGTGGAGACGGTGGGAGTCGGTCTTGCTCGCTCGCGTGTAACGGCAATTCCGAGTTTTGATACCGTGATTTTATCACGGTATCAAAAGCTCTTCAGCCTCAGCTCGCTCACGCAACCCGCAAAAGGCGTTTCTCTTCATTACCATCAAACCAAAATACAGAATATAACAAGTATATTCTGTATTTTGGTGGAGACGGTGGGAGTCGAACCCGCGTCCAAAATGGATAAAAATAAATCTCTACGAGTGTAGGCTTTATTTGCTCAACTAAGTCAGGAAAAGTCAAACCCGATAACTTAATCAAAGGATTTTATAGTGTACCGCACCTCGATTGTTGTCTTGATACGGCTACAATCATCACCGCACTGCGTCTTGCATGGTGGCTCCTGTGCAATCGGCAAGCTGGACTACACAAAAGGCTGAACTGCGGAACTTAATCTACGCAGCTAGAGCTCTAGCTCTAGAAAAATCAGCTACTACAACATTGTTGTTAGCACTTAATTTGTTTCGCTCGTTGATAACCGAGAACAGCGCTCGGACTCGCAACCTATTCTCATCAAGCATCCTGTCAAAATCCAGTACGTCCCCATGAAAATATGTTTCTACTTCCTCAGTATAACACATTTTTTACCTTTTTCAATATTTATTATCCCCTAGGATTAATTTATTTTACAAAAATTGCACTTTCTACGGGTAAAATATCACTAAATTTACTCCATAATATTAATGTCATTATTCAAGAAAGGTTGCGTGATATTATGCAATACGTAAAACTTATTAGTTATCTTCTAATCATTATTGGCGCTCTAAATTGGGGTCTAATCGGTTCTTTCAACTTCGATTTAGTTGCCAAATTGTTCGGCGACATGACAATTTGGTCAAGAGCTATCTACACTCTTGTTGGTGTCAGCGCTCTAGTGTCTTTAATCACAATGGCTGTCGATAAAGATAGTTGCATTTAAACGAAAGGAGGAGATAACTTAAGATGGCGGATTTTGCGTAACGCAAAATCCGCCATCAAACGAAAGGCGCCGAGCGTTTCCGCTCGGCGCCTTTTAATTAAATTTATCAATCAAACAAATTATGCATACATATCAAGAACTCGTTCTTGTTCAGTCATTTCTCTTTGACGGCTATCTTGAGGTTGATTGCTTCTTGCAACATCTTCTGGTGTTTCACCCATTTCTCTTGGTCTTCTTGATGTTCCACGAGTTGGAGGTGTTGAATATGTATCTCTTGCAGAGCCAGTTCTTGCCATATCTTCTGGTGTTTCGCCCATTTCTCTTGGTCTGTAGTTATCACCACGAGTTTTTGCTTCTTGAGCTTCTTGCCATTTTACAGCTTTTGCCATATCTTCTGGAGTTTCACCCATTTCTCTGTGATATGGACGATTACCATAAGTTGTGCCATAATATGGAATACCTGTAAACATGTTAAATTCTCCTTTTTATAAAACCTTTGTACTATTTCCTTCTGATGACATGTTAAAGTACCCTGAAAGCAAAAATTGACATGATTTTGAGCATGTTTTACAAAAATTAACAAACTTTTCAAATTAAATAATCTATTTTATTTGAAATACACATTTTTGACAATAACCGCGTGGGGTGTAAACGACATTGTCTTCTAAATCATACATTTGTTCAATGCGAACTTTCAATAGTGATTTGCATTTTGGGCAATACAATTCTGTTTCGCCATTTAAAATTCTTTGTTTTAAGACGTCCATAACTTCCATTGGAACTTCTTCGAATTCAAAATCTTTTTCTAAAACTTTAATTTCTTCTGCAGTGCAACGCAAACCTTTTGAAAGATTTTGTCTAACGGTAACAGATAAAAACAATTCTCGACCTGCTTCAATTTCTTCAATAATAACTGCAGGCACGTTACATTTTTTTGATAATCCAAACGGAGTTAAGCCTAGTGCTTCTCTTTTTCGTTGTACAAATTGAGCTAAAGTTTCCATAAAAAAATTATAACACGAATAAATAATAAAAAAGCCGTACCACTACCTATCGAACTTTGCAAATAGTGACTTACTACCTAACACCTCTTGACCAAAAATACGACACCCGCAAAGATTGCCTTAATGCTGCTGTGTTTCCACCCTGACATGGTTCGACAGATTACGCCATCGCAATTCAGCCCGTCAACAATATTAGATAACTCATCAATACCCACAAAGCCCTCACAGTAGGCTCTGCACCCCGCTAAAGCGTTCGGGTCGAGAGGTCCGCTAAGCCCCCATGGAGTACGACTTGAAAATATTTTAAATTAAAAGCGAAATTAAATCAACTGTACGAATAGTGAATTGTGAATAATAAATTAAATTTAAACTATATGGTTATAAGACATTAAATTAAGGCTTTAAGTTCATTTATATTCAAAATGCCATTTTATTATAAATCGACTTATCATTTTAAACGCTTTCAGCCTTATCGCCTTATAAAACTCAACTCACTTCTCAAAATCCACAATTTAATATTTTGTTATGAACATATATTAAGTTTACCCATGACTTATTTTCTATATGATAAAATAAATTTATCAAGTAAGGAAAGTAAGGGTGCAAGTCCCTCACTGGTCCGCAACCGTAAAAGTCGGAATGCTTATTTGATTGTTATTACACTTACGCGACTAGGAGGAGGTCACATTATGGACAAAATTATCAAACGTGATGGTGCATTAGCTGAATTTGATTCGGCAAAAATTACTGATGCCATTGAAAAAGCTTCAAGCGTTACCAAAGAAATTGACGCTAAAACAGCTCAACAACTTACAAGAAACGTTATCGGTATTATTAAAAATTTTGTTAGAGAAAAACAATCTAACTTAAAAGCTCCAACTATTGAAGAAATTCAAGATATCGTGGAACAAGTTTTGTTATCATCTGAATACAAGCAAACAGCAAAAGCTTATATTTTATACCGCGAACAACATAACAAATTAAGAGATTTTGCAAACAACGCATCTGTTGATATGACAGACGATTATTTAAAAGAAATCGACTGGAAAGTTAATGAAAATTCAAACATGGGTTATTCTATCCAAGGTTTGAACAATTATATTGCTTCAAATATTTCAAAAAGCTACTGGTTAAACAAAATTTACCCAGATAATATCAAAGATGCACACAACAAAGGTGATATCCACATTCACGATTTGAACATCTTAGCTTCATACTGCGTAGGTTGGGATTTGAAAGACCTATTAATGGAGGGATTTAAAGGCGTTGAAGGAAAAGTTCAATCTGCTCCTGCAAAACACTTTAGAACTGCATTAGGTCAAATCGTAAACTTTATGTACACACTTCAAGGAGAAGCTGCTGGTGCTCAAGCATTCTCAAACTTTGATACATTATTGGCACCATTTATTAGATACGACCAATTGAACTATGACCAAGTTCTTCAAGCTATGCAAGAATTTGTATTCAACATGAACGTTCCAACTCGTGTTGGTTTCCAAACTCCATTCTCTAATATTACAATGGACTTGACAGTACCTAGCTACTACAAAGACCAAGGTGTAATTATTGGTGGTGAAATCATGGAAGAAACTTATGGCGAATTCCAAGAAGAAATGAACATGGTTAACAAAGCGTTCTTTGAAGTTATGATGAAAGGTGACGCTTCAGGTCGTGTATTCACTTTCCCAATTCCAACATACAACATTACTAAAGACTTTGATTGGAACAACAAAGATCTTGACGGCTTATGGGAAATCACTGCCAAATATGGTATTCCAAACTTCTCAAACTTTGTAAACTCTGATTTGAACCCAGAAGACGCTCGTTCAATGTGTTGTAGATTAAGAATTGACAACAGACAACTTGAATACCGTGGTGGTGGCTTGTTTGGCTCAAACCCTCTAACTGGTTCTATCGGTGTTGTTACTGTAAACTTACCGAAAATCGGTTACGAAGCTAAAAATGAAGAAGAATTCTTCCAATTGCTAACAGACAGAATGTTATTAGCAAAAGAATCCTTGGAAATTAAAAGAAAATTAGTTGAAAAATTCACTGAAAACAACTTATATCCTTATACAAAATTCTATTTAAGAGATATTCACGCAAGATTTAACCAATACTGGAAAAACCACTTCTCAACAATTGGTTTAATCGGTATGAACGAAGCTTGTTTGAACCTATTCGGTGAAGATATTACAACAGAAAAAGGTCACGCATTTGCTCTTAAAGTTATGGACTTTATGAGAGATGAAATCACTAAATATCAAGAAGAAACAGGTAACAACTACAACCTAGAAGCAACTCCAGCAGAGGGTACAACTTATAGACTTGCTAAACTTGATAAAGAAACTTATCCTGATATTATTACCGCAAATGACGCTGGCGAACCATATTACACAAATTCAACTCACGCTCCTGTAAATTACACAGATGACGTATTTGAATTATTGGATATGCAAGATGATTTACAGACAAAATACACAGGCGGAACAACAGTTCACGTATTTGCTGGTGAAAGATGCCACAACAACGAAACAATGAAGAATTTCGTAAGAAAAGTATGCGAAAACTATAAACTTCCATACTTTACATTCTCACCAACATTCAGTGTTTGTCCTAACCACGGATATATTGCAGGTGAACATTCAACTTGCCCAACTTGCGGTGATGAATGCGAAATCTATTCACGTGTAGTTGGTTTCATCAGACCTGTAAAACAATGGAACAAAGGTAAACGAGCTGAATTCAAAAACAGAAAGACTTTTGATATTGCAAATTCGTTAGAACAAGAACTTTCTAAGGAAAAAGAAGAATGTCTTTTGAAATAGCAGGTTTGCAAAAAACAACTTTCATCGATTATCCTGAAAAAATCGCATGTATTGTTTTTACGCAAGGTTGCAACTTCAGCTGTGGTTACTGCCACAATCCAGAATTATTTGAACACAAAGAGCCTGCACTTTCAGTGCAGGCGTTCTTTGAATTTTTAAACAAACGCAAAGGAAAGCTTGACGGGGTTGTAATTACTGGTGGAGAACCTACTTTACACAAGGATTTAAAAGAATTTATAAAAAGCATTAAAGACCTTGGATTTTTGGTAAAACTTGACACAAACGGTACTAATCCTGATTTATTGCAAGAACTTTTTAATCAAAATTTGCTTGATTATGTTGCGATGGATATAAAAGCGCCATTAAACAAGTATGAACAAGTCACAAGAGTTAATGTTAATATTGAAAAAATTCAAAAAAGCATTAATTTAATAAAAAATAGTGGTATTGATTATGAGTTTAGAACGACAGTTGTAAAATCTCAATTATCAGTTGATGATTTAAAACAGATTACTGAACTTATAAAAGGAGCTAAAAAATACTATTTACAGAAGTTTTTGCCAACAAAAACGCTTGATGAAAGCATGATGAGCGAAACTAGCTACAATGATGAGGAATTTACAAATATTTGTAACTCACTCAAAAATGACATCAAATTTGTTGATTTTAGATAGTTTTATTAATATGCCGAAAAGCATGTTATACATGCTTTTCGGCATGCTTTTATGCAAAAATCTCAACCATGTAAAGGATTGAGATTTTTGCATAATAATGACAGAATATCCATGTAAACAAAATAAGTTTACCCCGAATATAAATAGACTTTGAGAGGAAAATAAAATAATGGTCGCAGGTTTAGGTTCACTATTAAATAGTGATAACTCTATGATGCTGAAATTAATGAATGACGTTTCTAGTTTAGAAGCTTACAAAAAAGCTACTGAAACTAAAGAAAACGATGGAGCTTCCGTTGAAGATGTTTTCAGCCAAATCATCGACCAAATTAACGAACAAACTGAAAAACTTACTCAAGAACAAGCAAATTTGACAACTGCATCTGCAATAGATAATTCAAATGCTCAATTCGGACCTCCTGCAGGTATGGAAATTGATGGGCTTGAAGATTTTTCAATGGAATTTGACACAAATTCAAATGATACAAATTCAGTTGCAGATATAATTAATGACATAAAAAATTCGACAGAAATCGCATCAAGTAAAATTGGTGAAACTTCAGCTGACAACAACTCTGACGAAGAAAGCGGAGGCACTGGCGGTGCTGGTGGTGGAGAAAAAGACAGCGATGATGAAGACAACCCAATGGATTTAAACAAAGACGGCACTGTAACTTTAAAAGAAATGCTTTCTTATTTAGGTATAAAAGAATATAGTAACAATCAAGCCCAAACAGGCGAAACCGTGGGAAGTGCAATTGACGAAATTTTAGATTTAATAATTTAGAAAAAATATATATTTATCCCAAAATATCCCTATAATCTTATTACTATCCATATTTTCGGCGGACTATTGATGTCCGCTTTATTTTTTTATGATAAAGATTTTTTTGCACTACGCCACAATGCGTCAAATTCTTTAAACGAATATTCAGTCAAAGGTTTTGTTGCGAGTTCTTCCATTTTTCTAAAGCGTTTTTCAAATTTTCTATTTGCAGTAATCAAGCATTGTTCTGCATCAAGTTTGTGCCAACGAGCTAAGTTCACAACAGCAAAAAGAATATCGCCCATTTCGTCTTCCATGTGAGATTTATCTTTTTCTTCGCAAGCTTCTTTAAATTCGCGCATTTCTGAATTTACACAATCCCAAAGTGTTTCAACTTTATCCCACTCAAAACCAACTTTTACAGCGCGTTTTGAAATTTTTTGAGCAGACATCAAAGCCGATTGACTCTTTGAAATGCCGTCCATTTGTGACTTACGCTCTGTTTTTTCTTCTTGTTTTAATTTATCCCAATTTACAACAACATCATCTGCGTTCTTAACTTTTGTATTTCCGAAAACATGTGGGTGGCGATGAATAAGTTTGTCTTTCAACTCTTTTGCAACGTTTTCAATGTTAAAGTCACCATTTTCATCAGCTATTTGAGAATGTAAAAGGACTTGCAACAAAACATCGCCTAATTCTTCACGCAAATGCGCCATATCATTTTCATCAATTGCATCAACTGCTTCATAAGCTTCTTCAAGCATATTAGGTCTAAGAGAAGCGTGCGTTTGTTCCCTATCCCAAGGACAACCATTTTCTGAACGCAACGTTCTTATAACTTCAATTAATTCTTCTAAATTTGGATAGTTCATAAAAAATCTCCCATAAATCCATGTCCATGTTACAATAAAAACTATGAAAAGAAAACCAATAGTTGCAATAGTTGGACGTCCAAATGTTGGCAAATCGACATTTGTAAATCGTCTTGTAGGTAGACGTCAATCAATCGTTGACGATATGCCAGGTGTTACACGTGATAGAATTTATTTTGACGTAGAATGGCAAAATAAATGGTTTACAGTCATTGACACAGGCGGAATTATACCTGGTGACGAGGACGAAATCATGGTTTCTATTTATGACCAAGCAAAAATTGCTTGTGAAGAAGCCGAAAAAATTATTTTCATCGTTGACGGAAAAGACGGTGTAACTCCTGTTGATGAAGATATTGCAAATATCTTACGTCAAAGCAAAAAACCGATATTTTTAGCAGTAAACAAGGTTGATAGCCCTGCGCAAGCACTTTTCACAAGCGAATTTTATTCTCTTGCATTGGGTGAACCTATTGGCATTTCTGCACTTCACGGTTCTGGTGGTGTCGGCGATTTATTAGAAATGCTTACAGAAGATTTTGAAGTTGATGAAGAAACAGAAGAAGATACTGATATTAAACTTGCGATTGTGGGTCGTCCGAATGCTGGTAAATCTTCAATCGTAAACGCGCTTTTGGGCAAACAACGCGTAATCGTTTCTGACGTATCTGGAACAACTCGCGATAGCATCGACAGCAAATTAACTTACAAGGATCAAGAATTTACTATTATTGATACTGCGGGCATTAGAAAAAAAGCAAAAGTTGATTACGGTGTAGAAAAATTTGCCGTAGATAGAGCAATAAATTCAATCCGCGAATGCGATATCGCAATCCTCGTAATTGATGCAACAGAGGGGATTTCAGACCAAGATAAGAAGATTTCTTCTATCATTACAGAAGCAGGTAAAGGATTAATTATCGCAATCAATAAATGGGATTTGATTGAAAACAAGCAAGCAAATTCAGTAAGCCAGTTTGAAAAGAAACTTGTAAACGAAATTCCATTCTTAAGCTACGCTCCTAAAATCTACATCAGCGCAGTAACAAAACAAAGATTAAACCAAATTTATGAAAAATCTATGGAAGTTTACGCAGAATGCACAAAACGTATTTCTACAGGTTTGTTGAATAAGGTTATCAACGATGCTTACTTGATGAATCCTCCTCAAAGCGTTAAAAACAAACGTTTAAAACTATTGTATTCAACTCAAGTAAACATCAAACCACCAACATTTGTACTTTTTGCAAATAATGCTGATTTAATGAAAGACCACTACAAACGCTACATCGAAAACAAACTTCGTGAAGCATTCGGATTTTTCGGCACAACAATTAGAATTTCCGTTCGAGAACGTTCTGATAAAAAGAAATAAGATTAAGAAGCAAGTATGTAGCAAGCTGATTGTTACTTAATGTTATTTTCGCGAGGAAGAATGAGAAAGATATTAATATTAATATTAATATTAGTATTTATAATTTTTGCGTTTGTCAGTTCGGCTTTTGCCAATTTTGCTGATGAATATGCTATTAAGAAAAAAGATGGTAAATATGGCTTGTTAAGCAAGACAACCCAAACTTTAATCTTGCCATATGAGTACGATAAAATTGAATACGCTAAAACTAATCGCTATGTAGGTATTGTTGTTAAAAACGGCAAAGTCGGAGCTTTTGATTATCGTTCCAAAAATATTATTATTGAACCTGAATATGAAGATATTGAGCCTTTTCTATTTAATGCGAAATTTGTTCAAGCAAAGAAAAACGGTAAATGGGGAATTGTTTCAAAAGATAAAAAAATCCTTGTGCCTTTTAAATATGATGATATAAGCTTATATTCGGTATTAATTGTAAAAAAAGACAATAAGTTTGGCGTTTTAGATGATTCCTTTACTGAAATTTTACCAACCAAGTATGATGAGATTGAAGAATATAACAATTGTTTAAGAGTAAAAAATAACAATAAATATGGACTTTATGATTACGAAAAACAAAAGAAATTTTTATTGCCAATAAAATATGATGAGATTTCTCGTCTTGGATATTATTTAAAACTTGGTATTAATAATAAGTATGGAGTTTTTGACAGTAGCACTGGAACTTTTATCACTCCTATAAAATATGATGAAGTTGAATATTTGGATCTTTATACATCAACAGTTAAACTAAATAACAAATATGGCATAGTCGTAAGCAAAGATAATTTTCTAGAGCCGATTTATGATGAAATTTCTTGCATTCATAAATATCATGGAAGTGATTATAAAGTAAAAATTGGTAAAAAATATGGACTTTTGCGCTATAAAACTTTAGAACAAATTTTGCCAGTAGAATACGAAGATATTCAAAATTCTGATGATTTTAGTGAACGTCCTAATAATGTTGTTGTAAAATGCAACGACAAATGGGGACTCATTGATAAAGTAGATAAGAAAATGATTTTACCGTGTCAATTTGATAGTATCAAATATACAAAAGGTATTCAAAACAAAGCTGTGATTTATAAAGCAAAGAATGGAAAAATCCTTAATCAGTATTATTCTCCTGAAGGCAAACGTATTTCAAAGCTTGGTAACGCAACAAAAACAGGATTTATAATTGTTAGTAAAACTGCTGTCACTCCAGTAGCACTTGTCGGAGATGTGCTTTTGGATATGACAATACTCGCACCAGTATTTATTTGGGCATCAGGTGAACCTTGTCCGCTTGTTCATAATACGTATGCGCTATGGGTTTATGGGTTTTAACCCATCATCGTTTTAAAATCACACGTATCGTTCATAAGATAATTATCTACGAGTTTACAAACGAATTCGACTGAGAATTTCTGACTACCGTCTACCAAGCAAAACCGACTATTTTGTACTCAAATTTTTAGTTTAAACTACCATCGTTTGGATTTTTACTTCTTTCAATTTGGTCGTTATTAACTACCATAATCAAAGCTGCAACATCAGCGAAATCTTTTGGTAATTTGTTTTCATCGATATTATCGGAAAATCCGAATATTTTTTTGTCAAATTTTACATCAACTTTTTGGCTACCATAAGTGCCTGTCAAAACTCTATCGCCGTCATCTAAAACAGCGTTTTCTTTTGCGTATTCAACTTTAAAAGTTTTACCTTTGTATGTACCTTTGTAAGTTTTTTTAGCAGTAACAGAAAGTGCTTTTTCACTTGATTTCATGCTAAATTTTTCGTTGCCAATTTTACCTGAAAATGTTTTTTCATTAGTAAATGAAATTATTTTGTTGCGTTCTTCAACATCAACTTTTTTGTCACCAATGTTTCCAACAATTTGATAACCTCTTTCTGTAAGATTTTTTCTTCTTCTCAAATTGAAATCTTGTCCTGCGATATTACCTTTATAGCTTTTAATTGCAGTTCTTCTGATTTTGCCTTGAGTTTCTGGAGCTTCTGATGTTGATGCACCAAAAAGCATTATCTCTTCTGGCTTTTGTTCAGGTTTTTCTGTTGAAGATAAACTTGCATTTTGCATGTTACCTAATCCGTTTACATTCATATCTGTCATAATTGCTCCTTAATCTACTATTTTACTGTTTTGTTAATTCTTTCGCAAAATGCGTCTGCTGAAAGTGGTTTGCCAGTAACTTCTTCTAAGATTTCATCATCTTCTTTTGAACCGCCATATTGGAAAATATGTTCGTTCAAATATTTTGCTGTATCTTTGTTTTCAGTCAAATTACCGAATTTTTCTGTCAAAGCATCATATAATTGAGCCTTGATTAAAGATGCTCTAAAATAGTTTTGGTAATATGCTGGGTGCGATAAGAAGTGTGGAATTGTAGCCCATTCATTTGTAGCTTCATCTTTTTCACTTCTACCTTTATATTTTACACTCATATCTTTCCAAAGTTGTTTCAAATCCTGGTCAGGATTTTTGTACATATTTCGTTCAAAATCAATAATTGCCATACTTGAGCCAACAAATTTTGAATCTTCTTCTGCTGCTGATTTTTGGAATTTAGCAAAAACTTCAGGTGAAACTTTATCTTTCACAAGTCCCTCTGTTCTTGGCATATCGCCCATCATCATTGCAACTGCTTCAGTCATGGTGCTAGTTGTATCTTGCTCCATATATGGTAATTTTGGGTTTGTTTTCACTGTAAATACTGAGTGTCCTAATTCGTGCATTAATGTATCAATGCTTGAAACATTGTTTGTTAAATTTGCCAAAATTCTAGCATCTTTACCCGCCTCAATTGGAAACGAGAACCCATGAGTATTTTTATTTTCACGAGGGAACAAGTCTAATTTGATTGGAAGTTTATCCACATCATAGCCCATGCCAGCATAAGCGCGTTTTGAGATATCTACAACTTCTTCTTTTGTTTTAATTTGGTCATTAACAAGTTTTTCAGGGTCTTCACCTGCAAGATATCCGAAATGATAGCTTCTCAAATCTTCTGGTGCAATACCAAAAGCCTTTGATAATTCTGATTTTACACCGTCCATAACCTTTTTGTTAGACTCTTTTGTATTTTTTGCAACATCTGATAAAAGTTTATCAAGTTCTTTTGGTTTTATGTCGTAATTTTCTTCTAACATATAGTCAAAATAGTTATCATAGCCTTTTTTCTTAGCAAAATCATTACGCATTTTTACTAATTCAACTAAATCTTCTGCGATTAAGTCGCCAGATTTAATTTTTGCGTCAGAAGCTTTTTTACGAACCTCTGGATTTTTTTCTGTTTCCATAATCTTTGAGATTTCGGCTTTTGAAACAGGTTTTCCGTCAATTGTCATTTGATATGAGTTAAGTTTTTGAGAAATTTCGTTCTCTTTTGTACTCATAGCTTTAAGTTCTTCTTTGTATTCAATACCGTCACCAAACGCTGTTGTAAGATTTCTAAGTTGTTTCTTTAATTTTTTATCTGCAACTCCGCCAGCTTCGTTGATTTCTTTTAATTTTGCGTAAATCTCCTTGTTATCATAAAAATCGTTCGCCTTGTCTTGTGAAACATTCATTTTATCCATGTTTTCTGGAGTACTTTCTGTATAAAAATCCCAACAAGCAGCTTCTGAATTAGACATAATAGGTTTCATGTCTTTTGAAATTTCTTCTCTTAAATTAATAAAGTTTTTTTCGTTTTCTTTTATATTCGTTGAAAAACTAACGCTATCTGCTTTCATAGGTTTAGTTTTGATAGTATTGTTTGAAACGGTTGTATTGTTAACTTTAAAACTAGGTAAAATATTTCTAATTTGCATGTTTAATCCTTTCTTATGGAGATTATAACGCCTGTCAAAAAATTTTTTGCTAAATTTTTAACGTCTCTTTAACAAAATTTAACTAGATATTTTCTTCATTGTAATCAAAATATCTGTATCTAATTTTTCAAATGATTTTATTTCAAAATTTCGTGCTAAATCCAGTGTTTTTACGTCGCGTCCAGCGTAAGCACTTTTTGCATCGTTATCACCTATAATTTTTGGTGCGATAAATTGATAAATTTTATCAACTAGATTTTGTTCTAACAATTCGCCATTTAAAATTCCGCCAGCCTCAACGAAAATCGACATAATTTTTAGTTCAAACGCGCGCTTAAAAAGATATTTTAAATCTATTTTGCCATTTTTTTCTGGACATTGAATAAACTCAACATTTTCAGGAGTTTTTGGTAAGTCTGAAACACAAGTCGCAACATAAATTTTACCAGTTTTAAAATATTGCATGTCAAAAACACATTTTAATTGTCTATCAAGTAAAATTTTTGTTTTGCAATCAAATTTTGGATTATCCGCAAGCACCGTTGAAGATGTTGTTAAAACTGCATCATAAAAAGTTCGCAATTCTTTTCCTTTATCGCGTGAAGCTTGAGAAGTTATCCATTTTGATTGCGCGGTTTTTGTTGCAATTTTTCCATCTAATGTTGTTGCTGTTTTTAAGGCAACAAAAATCGCGCCTTTTGTCATATTTTTTATAAAAATCTCGTTCAAATCCTTTGCTTCCTGTTCAAGAACACCATCAATAACTTCAATGCCTGCATCTTGAAGTTTTTTTATACCATTTCCTGCAACAATTGGATTTACATCTCGCATAGCAATAACAACTCTTTTTAAGCCTCTTTCGACTATTAAATCAGCACACGGTGGAGTTTTTCCATAGTGCGAGCAAGGCTCTAAACTTACGATTAACGTACCTCCACGAGCTTCGTCATTTTTTAATTTCAACAAAGCGTCACGCTCTGCGTGGTTTTCTCCATATTTTGCGTGATATCCAGTTGAAATTTCATTTCCGTTTTTATTTAAAACAACACAGCCTACAAGTGGATTTGGAGAAGTTTTTCCATGTCCTTTTTTTGCTAATTCAAAACATTTTTGCATATATTTTTTGTAAGTTTGCATATTTGTATTTTACAATAAATTATGCTAAATTAAAACAAAAGAGGTAAATTATGGCTTTTGATTTAAAATATTTAGGACACAGCGCTTTTGAAATAAAAACACCAGAGCAATCTATTTTGATTGACCCATTTTTGCAAGCAAGCAAAAGTTATGACTACAGAGATGAAAATATTACGGATATTTTCTTAACTCACGGTCACGCAGACCATTTAGGTAGTGCAATTGATATTGCAAATAACAAAAGAGCCAATATTACTGCTATTTTTGAACTTGCTAACTACTGCATTCAAAAGGGTTCACGCGCAAAAGGTGTAAACTTTGGTGGCTGGATTGAATATGACTGGGGTCGCGCAATTTTTGTACCAGCATTTCACTCAAGTTCTACTATTGACGGAGTTTATACTGGCGAACCAGCTGGTGTTATTTTAGATATAAATGGTGTAAAACTTTATCACGCTGGCGACACTTGTCTTTTTGGTGATATGAAAACAATACAAGAGTTGTATAAACCTGATGTCGTAATGTTGCCTGTTGGTGGAACATTTACGATGGATATTGAGCATGCTGGAATTGCCGCACAATGGTTAAAAGCAAAGGTTACAATCCCAATTCACTACAACACATTTGATATGATTAATGTTGATATAAAAAGATTTTCAATGTTATTGCAAACAAAGGGATTAACTTGTCAAATTATGCAACCTGACGAAGTTTTGCAATTTTAGATTTTAAAAACAGGTCTGCTTGTTTCTGAAAATAACACAACTTCATGCGTTGGAACTTCTTGTTTTATAAGCTTGTAGAAATCTTTTACAAGCACCACTTGGCTTTGCACACATTTGAAATCTTTATCTTTTAAATATTGTTCTAAATTTTCTGAATTTTGAACGTATTTTTTCAATTTAATAAATAGTGAAAAATCCTTTTGGCGTTTTGCAATTTTTGCTCTTGCAAACCCTAAAATTACGTCAAAATCTGGTTCAAATCCATTTGAAACAGTTATGTCAAGAACATAGTTATGACTATCATAAGTTGCGATAGAAAAATATGCTAGCAAAGTTTGTAAATTTTCATCTTCTAAAACATACTTAAATTCCGTATTTTCAACCAATCCCTTGAATATTTTTTCAGTATATTCATTTTTTGTTTTTAACAAAGACGGCTTAAAATACGTTATTAAAGAATCGTTAAAAAGCATCGCTACAGCTTGCGCATCAGAATTTCTAAATGGTCTAAAAGCAGTTGAATCTGGAGTTCTAAAATCAACATTATTAACTCGCCACAACTCTTCTGAAGCACATTTTCTAAACCCACAACCGTCTATAAACAGTTTTAATAGTTCATCAAAAGATTCGTCAATATTCACAATAAATGTTTGAGCGCCTTTTGCACCAAAACGAGAAATTACAAACTCAACAAGCTGTTTGCCAATATCATAGTAATCTTTTTTGAATAAAAGCTTTGTAATATTTATCTTAAAAGGGCTTCCATTCACAGGTAAAACCGAAATCATACCGTGCAAATCGTCTTTATCCACCAAAACATACGATTCTGTTTGGAATTTCATTCGCAAAGGCAACCAATAATGGAACAGTGCACAAGAAGTGTTAACAAGTTTTTTTACAAATTTTTCAGCTTCATCATTTCCTAAAAAGGAAATCATATCTTTTACTTTTTCTTTATCTGAATTTTTTAGTTTTCTAATGATTGTCATATTCAAATTATATATTTTTTAATTGACTATTGCAAGTTTATGGTAAAATTCCAAGTATGAAAGTTGCAATTTATAAAAACGGAAAAATAGAAATTTCAGAACGAGAAAAACCGTCTATAAACGGTAAAAAAGGAGCCATTATGAAAGTTCACGGCTGTGGACTCTGTGGTTCTGATATTGTCAAATACAAGGAACATCTAGTAAAAAACGGCACTGTATTAGGTCATGAGGTTGTTGGCGAAATTGCAGAAATAAACTCTGATACAAACTTCAAGATCGGAGATAAAATTGTAACCTCGCACCATATTCCTTGTTTTGAATGCGTTTATTGCAAAAATAAAAATTATTCAATGTGCAAACATTTCAAAGCTACAAACATCTTCCCTGGAGGATTTGCAGAATATATTTACTTATCAGAGGAACATTTAAAAAATGTCGCACATTATATTCCAGAAAATATGACCGACGCAGAAATAGCTTTCTATGAACCTCTTGGCTGTTGCATTAGAGCAATAAAAAGATGTGAGTTACCAGAAAATTCAAAAGTACTTGTAATCGGTTTAGGTTCAATCGGATTTTTAATGGCACAAGGCTTAAAAGCTTTTGGAATGGACGTTTACGGTTGCGACTTGATTGATGAAAGAATTGAACTTGCAAACAAAAACGGTATCAAAGCTTTCAATTCAAAAAATACACAGCAAACTGTCGATTTTATTAAATCGCACACTGATGACTTAGGGGCTGATGCAATATTTATGACATCTGGCGCTGACCCAACAATAGATTTAGCACTAAAAACAGTACGAAGTGGCGGAAAAATTTTAATTTTTGCAAGCACACCAAAAAATTTCGGATATGCAAATAACGAAATCTATTACCGAGAATTGACTGTTTTAGGCAGTTATTCACCATCACCAAAAGATTTGGAAGATTCTTACAATCTTTTAAAAGATGGCAAAGTAAATGTTCACGGTATTTCGACAATATTTAACATTGACGATACACAAAAAGCTTTTGATGATACAATATCAAATAAGGTATACAAAGCATATATAAAGGTAAGCGAATAAATGAAAGCAGTAAGATTTTGGGCTCCGCAAGATATTAGATATGAAGAAGTTCCTGTAACTCAACCTAAAAAAGGCGAAATTGTTGTCAAAATTAAAGCCGCTTTAACTTGTGGAACAGACGTTAAAACTTTCCGCAGAGGTCACCCCGTGTTGATAAAAAAAGTTCCATCGGGCTTTGGACACGAATTTTCAGGAATTGTTGATCAGTTAGGCGAGGGTGTGACAAATGTAAAAGTCGGTGATAGAGTTGCTGTCGCAAATTCTGCCCCTTGTGGAGAATGTTTTTATTGCAAACGACAAGAATATAATTTATGCGAAAACCTAGATTTATTAAATGGTGCTTACGCTGAATACATAACTGTTCCAGCTAGAATTGTGAGCAAAAACACTCTTGTTTTACCAGATGATTTAAGTTTTGAAAAGGCCTCTTTTTGTGAACCTTTAGCAAATGTCGTTCATGGGGCATCAAGAACAGATATCAAAGCAGGTCAAAGCGTTGGCATTATTGGAATTGGACCTATTGGTTTAATGTTTGCTCGTGTAGCAAAATTAAAAGGAGCAAGAGTTATTGTAGCTGGCAGAAATCCAATAAAATTGAAGCTTGCAGAAGAATTTGCTCACGCAGACGAAATTGTCGATTTAAAAAAATATCCTAATCCAGAAAAAATCTTCAAAAATTTTTCTGACGAAAACAAAGGGCTTGACGTTGCAATTGAATGTGTTGGATTACCTGAAATTTGGGAAAGAATTTTTGCATGCGTACGTCCAGGGGGTACTGTTCACTTCTTTGGAGGTTGCAAAAGTGGTTCAACCGTAACCTTTGACACAACAAAAATGCACTACGGTGATATTAGGTTAATGAGTGTATTCCACCACACACCTCAATATTTTAGAGAAGCGCTAGATTTGATTTCCTCTGGTCAAATTGAAGTTGAAAAGCTCATCACAGATAGACTAAGTCTAAAAGACGTTGAGTACGCTATGCAACAACATATTGAGGGGAAAGCTATTAAGTTTTTAATCACACCTTAGTGATTTTTTGCAAATTTACCAAAAATTTTAGACAAAGGTCCATTTGGTTCCAAAAAATCAAATGTAATTTCGATGTCTTTTGCATCTTGCCACAATTTTGTGATAGCATTTGAAGCTTTTTTAACTTCAAAGATATCAGCAGCCAACATCTTTTCATTAAAACTGTTTGACAACATAAAAATTCTTCCATTTATTTTCGACATTATGAAAATACCATGCCAGCAAGTTTTTTTAATCCTCTATAAAGTGGAAATTTTATGCATAATAGCTATTTACAACTTGTCTTTGTTTCCCAGTCTAATTCTTTGCATTTTAAGTAATCCATATTGCCGTTTTTTATTATCCAATAAGCACCACATATCATACCAAAATCATTAATAACCATATCCTTAAGCACGGTGTTTTCGCAGTCCTCTGGAGTAGCATACCACGTAGGATATAGCTTTACTTCTTCACCTTGCATAGAAAAAATCATAAACCTAAAGACATCTTTACCAAACGTGTTTGAGCCTTTTCGTCCGTCTATATCAAATGTTACTGTGATACTACTGTCTAAAGCCATAGCTGTGCCATCTGCAAGAATAAAACTATAGAAATCATCTCCTAGGTCAATATCACCATAAATTTTATTTATGCAACCATCTCCAAATTCACAGTTCTTTGACAACTTCATAAATTCTGTCATTCGTTCTGCAA
>CAKVDZ010000004.1 GCA_934728585.1 uncultured Candidatus Melainabacteria bacterium
GACCGCTCGTGGCTTGTCCACATTTAGGCGTCGCACGACAAGACACAAAATAAAATACCCCTGACACGATTCGAACGTGCGACGCCTTCCTTAGGACGGAAGCGCTCTATCCAGCTGAGCTACAGAGGCATTTTATTTTTATAATTATTCAGTTTTATTTTACGCTCAGCTGGCTTTATTGCAGACAAGCTGCTGAGGTTTCGCTCTCGCTCACCTTGTGAGCTACAGAGGCATTTTATTCTATAATTATTCAAATTTTACTTCTTTACGTAGATATCGTCAACACTTTCTGGAGGTTTATTAGGAACATAATTCTTTAAATAATTAATTGCGTCATCTGGTGTTTCTGCCAAGTAAAATAACGACATTGTTTCTTTTCGAGCAAAGTTTTCGTCAACTATTTGCTCAAAAAATTCAAAAAGTTTTCCATAAAAATTATTTGTATTCAAAAACACTATCGGTTTTGTATTATAGCCCAAAATTTTGTGGTCGATAATTTCAGAAATTTCTTCCAAAGTTCCAAAACCACCAGCTAAAGCAATTGTTGCATCTGAATAGCTATCCAAAAGATGTTTTCTTTCTCGCATATCTTCTGTCAAAATAAATTCATCACAACCTCCGCCCTCGTGATTAACAAAATCGTAAATCTTTTTAGGCATAATTCCATAAACTTTTGAACCATTTTTCTTTGCACTTTGAGAAACAGCTCCCATCAAGCCAAAATCAGAACCGCCATAAACTAAATCATAGCCATCTTTTCCAATCATTTCGCCTAATTTTACTGCATCTTTGTAATAAATTTCATCAACGCCATTACTTGCAGAACAATATACACATATTTTTTTCATAAAAAAGTCCTTTTTTACAATCATAACACAAATTCTTTTTATTATTTACATTATTTTGTGGTATAAATAAAACATAAAAATAAAGGAGAAATTTTATGAATAGTTATGTTGCAAAAGTGTTAGAAGAAACAAAAAAGAAAAATTCTAACGAACCAGAGTACTTACAAGCTGTAGAAGAAGTTTTGACTTCAATTGAGCCTGTAGTTGAAAAACATAAAGAATTTGAACAATTAGGCATTCTTGAAAGAATGGTTGAACCTGAAAGAATTATCACATTCCGTGTATCTTGGGTTGATGATAAAGGTCAAGTTCAAGTAAATAGAGCATTCAGAGTTCAATACAGTTCTCTAATTGGTCCATATAAAGGCGGTTTAAGACTTCACCCAACGGTAAACCAAAGCATTATGAAGTTCTTAGGTTTTGAACAAATTTTCAAAAATGCATTAACTGGTCTACCTATTGGTGGTGGTAAAGGTGGTTCAGACTTTGACCCTAAAGGTAAATCAGATAGAGAAATTATGGCATTTTGTCAAGCATTTATGACAGAACTACAACGTCATATCGGTCAAGATGTTGACGTTCCAGCTGGTGATATCGGAACAGGAGCAAGAGAAATCGGCTATATGTTCGGTCAATTCAAACGCATTAGAAATGCTTACGAGGGCGGAGTTTTAACTGGTAAAGGTCTTTCATATGGCGGTTCTTTAGCAAGAACTGAAGCAACAGGGTTTGGACTTTCTTACTTTATGAGAGAAATGTTAAAAGCTAATGGTAATCAATCATTCCAAGGTAAAACTGTTACAATTTCAGGTTCAGGTAATGTAGCTATTTACGCTTGCAAAAAAGTTAAAGAAATGGGCGGAAACGTGGTTGCTATGAGCGATTCAAATGGTTGCATATATGACAAAAACGGCATCGACCTTGATTTAATCAAAGAAATTAAAGAAGTAAAAAGAGGTAGAATTAAAGAATACAAAGATGTTCACAGAGATGCTGAATACTTTGAAAGAACTAGCGAAGATTCACCTATTTGGACAATAAAAACAGACATCGCACTACCTTGCGCAACTCAAAACGAAGTCACATTAAATTCAGCTAAAAAACTTGTTGAAAATGGTGTTATCGCAATTGGTGAGGGAGCAAACATGCCTTGTACAAAAGAAGCTACAGAATATTTCTTGAACAACTGTGTACTTGTTGGACCAGCAAAAGCGGCTAATGCAGGTGGTGTTGCAACTTCTGCAATTGAAATGAGCCAAAACAGCATGCGCTACTACTACACATTCGACGAAGTTGACAAAAAATTAGATGGAATTATGACAAATATCTTTAAATCTTGCCAAGATGCCGCAACTGAATATGGATTTGGCAACAACTACGTTGCAGGTGCTAATATTGCAGCATTTACAAAACTTGCTGAAGCGATGAAAGCACAAGGTGTTGTATAATTTAATGATTTAATTTACTAAAAAAGGGCGCAACAAATTTCATCTGTTGCGCCCTTTTTAGTAACATGATTAATTTGCAAAGCTAAAATTTGTGCTAAAATTATTTTAAAAAGAGGTTATTATTATGCGTAAAATGCTTGTCGTTATTGATAGAATTGAGTTAAAATACTTTGAATTTAATCAACTTGTAACAAATTTTTGGATGATAAAAGGTTTGCTAGAAAATGGTGTTGAAACATACATTACAACAATTGATAATTTATCGTTGAAACATGGCAAAGGGTGCGCAAATTGTTATAAAACCTACACAAAAGATAACGACATTTTCTACGAAAATGATTTAAAAGGGTTTATGCTTGAAGATTTTGAAAAAATCTTTTTCCGTCCTGACCCACCATTTGACAACGATTACTTGAACGCAACGTATATTTTTGACTTTGTAGACAGAACAAAAACTCAAATAATCAATGACACAAAGGCTATTAGAAATTTTAATGAAAAGTTGCATGCTAATTTGTTCAGAGAGTTCATGCCAGAAAACATCGTAACAGCTTCAAAAGAAGAAATTGAGGAATTTTTAAATATTCATGGTGAAATCATCTTAAAACCATTAAATAACTGTTTTGGTAAAGGTGTTATGTATCTACAAAAAGGCGACAAAAACACTTTAAGCATAATTAACACTCTAACAAATAACAACACTAGTATTTGTATGGTACAAAAATATATTCCAGTCGCAAAATATGGCGATAAACGAGTAATAATCTTGAATGGTGAAGTTTTAGATGAATGTGTTCAAAAACTTCCAACAACTGATGACTTCAAATTCAACACACACAGTGACGATTTTATTAAAAAAGCTGTTTTGACAGATAGTGAAAAGCAAAAATTCACACAAGTCGCAAAGGGATTAAAAGATTTAGGTATACTTATGGCTGGACTTGACGTAATTGACGAAAAAATTATTGAAATCAATGTTACAAGTCCATGTTTCTTCATTAAAGAGGTTAACGAAAGATTTAATACACATTTAGAAAATAAATTAAACAAATTCATGCTAGAACTCAGCAATAATACTTGTGTAAATGTTTGTAAATAAAGTATTTAAGTAATAACAAAAAAATTTATGCTTGCTTTTAAAGCATGTATGAAAGTTTCTGCAGTAAATAACATAAAACATTTTGTGCAAAAACAAATTGCACAAGAAGCAATTCGGAATACAACTATCCCAATTTCTAATCAGCCAAAAACTTCTGCATTGGCTATTTTTAGCAACTATAATAAGGCTTTCATAAATTTTAAAGGATATTATGGTGACCAACAACCAGCAAAAAAACTTTTCTGGATTTTAAAGGGCAATAACGACGTTTACGAAGATAACGAAACGAAAGCCCAACTTTACAGAGGCGGAAACACAGGTTGGAAAAAGTGGGTTAATACATCACCAGAAGATTTGCTAAAACGCTCACCAATGGACGCAATTCAATCAATTTGCACTCTTAACAAGCAACCAAGTTGTTACCCTGGAATACCATCATATATTCCAACTCCGAACTACGGTGACAAATGGGGCAGACGTGCAAATTATATAGAAATAAACCCTAGAACAGTTGCACTAACAGAGGGTGATAAAAAAAGTGAGGGATTGCTAAATGTAATGAAATTACTACCTGCAATTCCACCATCGTCAAAAAGTAATGCAAACTGCATAATTCTTTCTCAACTATATCCAGCTATGTATAGAGAAAACGATGGAAGAACAGGTCATTCTTCCTTGTATACCGTTGACTTACATTCTGGAATTTCAAAGAATTTAACCTCTGATAAGTTATCTCGTGATGGTCAAAAAATGGGCGACGACGAGCAAGTAAAAGCGTTCAATGATATGGCACACTTAAGAGGTTTAAAAACAGGTATTAGAATGCCTCTTTCAGCTGGTCAAATGACAGTAAAGGGCGAACCTTTTGACTGGAACAGACACGAAAAAGCCTTTATTGATGCTTGTTGTTGGGCTGTTGATTTAGGGTTTGATTCTATTTTCTTTGATAGTGCAAAACACGTTGGCAATTGGGATATGGGTAACTACTGTGGTTCAGGTTCCGTACCTAATTTTCAACAAATGCAATATATTACACAACAAATTCGTTCAAAAACTGGCAGAAACGATATCGCTTTAATTGGCGAAAAATGTGACCTTAACCCAAGATTTAAAGAAATGGGTTTAACTGCAGGCAACGACTGGGGTAGAGCCGATAATTTTGAAAGTGTAATGCACGAATATGACAAACAACGTTGGAACGACGAATATGCAGCTGGCCCTGTAATTTCAGACGACAACGACAGAGGCGGAATGACTTTTGAACAAAGATTAAACCGAATTAAAAATGCATTTCACGCATACAGAGAACATGGTTGGAAATTGCCAGTGTATATGCAAATGCACGATATTTTCCCGCTAAGCCCTTATTCAAATACCCATGATTTAATGGAAAATGGTGAAAATCGCTCAACTTATGGCGATGTAGCGAGTCATTACAATAATATTTTCAACACCTCTGATGCCGCAAGACGTCATAGAGATGCAGTTTATAATGAATTTTTAGATACTATGTATCAATAATAAAAAAATTATGGCGGAGCCAAAGGCTCCGCCATAATTTTTGCTACACCTTGCTTTTTCAAACCTGTCTAATTACAGTAAAATTGTATAGCTATTTAATATATAATTATTTTAAACATTTTACAGCATTTTATCATTACCCTAAAGCTTTATCCTATTTTTGTTTATTTACCTTATTGTCTAATAGAAAATTTGCTACTTCGTGGTAATAATCAAAAGAAAAAGGAGAGTTTATGAGTATAAAAATGCTTATTTTTGATTATAAAAACGCAGAACACAAATTTTTTAAGAAAAACAAGTTAGAAGATTTTGACATAACTTTTTTTGAAGAAAGTTTAAATGAAACAACTGTAAACAATTTACCAGAGGAATTTTTGAGTAAAACTATTGTTATAAGCGTATTTATCACGTCAAGAATTAATAAAAAAGTTCTTGAAAAATTCCCTAATTTAATGATTTTATCAACTCGTTCAACTGGAATTAACCATATAAACTTGGACGACTGCTGTAATCGCAGAATTAAGGTGCTAAACGTCGAAAATTATGGAAATAAATCCGTCGTACAATACACTTTTGGGCTAATTATCGCACTTTCAAGAAAATTCCAAACTGCAATAAACGATATAAAAGCTTTTCGATTTGAGTACAACAAATATGTTGGTAGAGAACTTGATAAATTAACTCTTGGTGTAATTGGAACTGGTGCAATAGGCGAGGGCGTATGTAAAATTGCCAAAGCCTTTGGTATGAATGTTTTAGCCTACGATGTTAGACACAAAACAAATTTGATTGAAAATTATGAGGTTAAATATACTGATAAAGAAACCTTACTTAAAAATGCTGATATTATTACATTACACGCACCATTAACCGAACAAACGCGCGAAATGATTACAAAGCGAGAATTTGCATTAATGAAACATACTGCATACCTAATAAACACATCAAGAGGAAAACTTATAAATACTGAGGACTTGTATAACGCTATTATTAGTGAAAATATTGCAGGCGCAGGGCTTGATGTGATTGAATGTGAAGATATTTCTTTTTCACAAAATAATAATTTAGTTACAAAAATCGAAACCAGCAATATAAATTGTATCGAAAAAGTTGTTTTAACCAGAAAACTTGCACAGCTTGACAACGTAATTATCACGCCACATATCGCATATAATACACAAGATTCAATTGACACAATTCTGAAAACAACTTTTGACTCAATAAAAGATTGCCTACAAGGAGGGCATACTAATCAAATCAATTAATATGCCCTGCTCTTTTTTCAAATATTCAATTAATACTTACTATACTTCAACAAAAAGTCTTTGACCAACGATATTTGGTTTGCCATTGTAGTATCCAGCAAAGTAGCCACCTTTTACAGGTTGGTTTTTCGCATAAGTTTCCATGTTAGTTGTTTTTGTAACAAATGGGTTTGGATTGAATGGATTTGTTGAAACTGGTTGAACAGCTGTAGTAGTTGTTGTTGTAGTTTGTTGCTGACGAATTGCTGGTGATGATAAAACTTTGTTAAATATTGAAATTAAATTATTTTCTGCCATTATGTAGTCCTCTCTCGCGCGTTTCTCTCTCTCGACAAGTTATATTTAATGATGATTTTTTAAAAGTCATATTTTTTATCGGAATTTATTATATTTTTTTAATATAACTTAACAAATCTCATCTTATTTATGTAGTATAATCATTTTATGAAAAAAATAAATCGTAAAAATGTATTAATTATTGGTCGTTGTGCAAAGGAATTCGCGTTAGCCAAAAAGTTATCAGAACTTGATTGTGTAGAAAAAGTTTTTGTTGCACCTGGAAATGACGCTATGAAAGAATTCTGCGAATGCATTGATATCAGAGAAGATGCATCTATTGAATTACTTGAATTTGCGATAGAAAATCAAATTGATTTAACTATTGTTTCAAGTGAAAAAGCTATAAAAGCAGATATTGCTGGATTTTTTGCAGATAACGGACAACAAGTTTTCGGACCAACTGCAAAAGCAGCTCAAATCAGCACTAGCAAATCTTTTGGCAAAAAATTCATGTATAAGTTAAGAATTCCAACTGCAAAATTTGGAATTTTTGAAAAGGCAAACCTTGCATACGATTACGCAAGAAACTCGCAAATGCCTATCGTTACAAAAACAGACGAACACAGAAACATAAACGGCACTCTTGTTTGTAGCTCTTATTCGATTGCAAAATCATTTATTGATGAGTCATTTTTACGCGGAGAACAACGAATAATTATTGAAGATTACATATATGGACACGAATTTTCGTTCTATGTTGTGACAGACGGTTACAATGCGCTACCGTTGACTAGTGTTGCCAACTACAAATTTGCACTTGATGGTGACGGTGGACTTTTAACCTCTGGAATGGGCTGTTACGCACCTGACTACAAGATTTCAAACGAAAACGAACGATTTATAATGGAATGCATAATATTTCCAACTCTTGATTGTCTTGCGCGAGAGGGTAGTCCTTACGTTGGAATTTTAGGTGTTGATGCGGTTTTAACTCCAAATAATGAAGTTATTGCTCTTGAATACAATACTTCACTACAAGAACACGACTGTCAGGGCGTTTTATCACTAATGGACGAAAATTTGTACTACTTAATGCAAGCATGCACAATTGGTTCATTTGCAGATGACTATGAAACCATTGCTATGTCTGACAATGTTGCTGTTTCTGCAGTTCTATCTGCTGGAAAGAAAAGCGGTTCAATCATTTCAGGACTTGATAAACTTGAAGATACAACAAAAATCGCACATTTTAACACTGTAAAAAATAAATATTTAGAATATGAAACTGTTGGCGATAGAACTCTTTTGATAACAAAAAATGCTAAAACAATCTCTCACGCAGTTGAAAATTTATACGAAGAAATTGAATTAATAGAATTTGACGGCAAAAAACACAGAAAAGATTTGTGTTTAGTTAATGATTACAATTGATAATTTAGCAAATAAAAGAGGCGATTTGCTTTGCAAACCGCCTCTTTTATTTGCTTTTATTTTAATATTTTTCAAATATAGTTTCTATACCTAACTTTGCAGTGTTAAAGATTTCCATTAACTGTTCTTGGTTGTATGGTTCACCCTCTGCTGTTGTTTGAAATTCAATAATTTTACCACTTTTTGTCATAACAACATTTGAATCAACTTGTGCGCGAGAATCTTCTTCGTAACACAAATCCAAACGGACTTCACCATCAATTATGCCAACAGAAATTGCACCAACTTCTTCTTTTATTGGATTTTCTTTCAAATCACCTCTTTCAAGTAATTTTTCAACCGCAATTTTCAAAGCTAAAAATCCACCGCAAATGCTTGCAGTTCTTGTACCACCGTCGGCTTGGATTACATCTGCGTCAATAGTAATCGTCATTTTAGGCAATTTTTCCATATCAACACAAGCTCTTAAGCTTCTACCGATAAGTCTTTGGATTTCTTGTGTTCTGCCAGAAATTTTTGTTCTTTCTCTTTCGCACCTTGTTGAAGTTGATGACGGAAGCAAAGAATATTCTGCCGTTACCCAACCTTTTGTTGACTCTTTGTCCATCCATTTCGGTTGCTTCATTTCAACAGAGGCTGTCGTTATAACCTTTGTGTCACCAAATTCTACCAAAACAGAACCTAACGCGTTTTTAGTAAAATCTTTTGTAAATTTTACTGGTCTTAATTCATTATTTTTACGTCCGTCTTTTCTCATTTTAACCTTTCCTATTCGTATTCCCAAGTATAAATTTGTCCGCAATATTTACAAACGGCATGTTCATTCATAAATTCTAAATCAGGGACAAAAGAATACCCATCTATATTTATTTCTATTTGATGTCTTTTATTGTATTTTTGTTGAAAATTTCTGTTTCCGTCATAGTTTTCAGAAAACATTAATTCAAACTTATCAACATTCTTACAATGTTTACATCTAAACATCTGTTTTTGCCTTCTTTTTCTTAGATTTTGCCTTAATCTCAAGAACACTTAGTTTTTTGTACCACAATGTCCAAGCTATAGAGCGAAGTGGCAATGTATAACAAATTACAAGAGTTGAAAGAATTGAGCCAACAATCATTTTTGTAATCATTAATGACGTAATTACAAAAGGTATACTCAAAGCTTCCAAAGCGGTATTCCAAGTGTTTATTGTATCAATAAGTAATGGGTCAATTATTATTGTAAATAAGGTCATTATTTGAAGTGCAGAGCAAATAATTTCTACAATTTTTGGCAATAACCAATATGTTAAAAATCCGACTAATACCAATAATCCTAATGTACCCCAAAAATCAGATTGGACCAGTTGCCAACTACGTTTAAAACATTCTGACGGAGTAAGTTTTTTTTCAAAAGTAAACACTTGAAAAATTAAGACTAAAAATACGAAAATTACCGCACCGAAAAACCACATTGGAGGTAAAATAGCTACAAATGTAAACAACCCAAACAGCAACCAAAGACCAACAAAATCTTGAACTCTTTTCGTTGCGACCTTTTTATGTGCTTCAATATCGTAAATTCTACCTGATTTTGCTGTATTTTCTGTCATAGAAGAAACTGCGACATAAGCAACAATATACTCCCAGAAAGCTTTTACAAAAATGATTAACCCTGGAATAGTTAACATCAAGGTTATAGGCAAAATCAAAGATGGGTCAGAAATTACATTTGTCGCATTATATGCAAACCATAAAGATAATCCGAAAGATAACAAAATACCTGCGAATTGTCCTAAAACAGGGAACGTCATATACTTTATAAAAGTTGGCAAATGTTGAATATAAATACCAATCGCATCTGTAAAAATATTAAATACAGTTTTGTTTTCGTTAGACATAGCGTTCCTCGTAAATTTATTGTATAATTATTTTATTATAAATAAAGAAATATGAAAATGAATTACAAAGAATTAATTAAGTCTTTCAGCAAAGAAGATTTTCAAAATAGCGTAAATTTACACATTCACAGTAATTTTTCTGACGGTGAACTTTGCATCGAAGAATTGCTAATTCAAGCAAAAAACAAAGATTTCAAGTATATTTCTATAACCGACCATAATACAGTCAACGCGTACCTTGAAACAGATTTGTTAAACCAAAATTTTGTAATTACAGGCGTGGAATTTGATTGTTGGTATAGGGGAATTTTCTGTCACCTTTTAGGATATGGAATAGACGTTCACAACGAAGATTTAAAGCCATTTTTAGCCAAAAACAAAAAAGACACAGAAGCCGACTGGGTTAGAATTTTTGCACGACGTGACATCAAAAAATTAATTCAAGCAATTCATAACGCTGGTGGTATCGCCGTTTTAGCCCACCCTGCTTGTTGCTGGTGCTTAAGCATGGAGAATTTTGTTAAAACGCTCAAGAATATCGGACTTGATGGGTTAGAAGTATACTACCCTTATGACCGACACAGAGGAATTATAAAATTTCACTCTCGTCACATTATGGAAAAAATTGCAGACAAATACGGTTTAATTAAAACTGGCGGAACAGACTGTCATCACAATCTTACACCGCTTAGTCAATTATAATTTCTTGTTCATTTTTGTAAGTTACATAGCCTAAATTTGCAGCTGGAGGTTTGCGTAAATATTTTCTACGAGTATAAATTATACCTATTTTGCTTGAATTTGCGCCTTGTGAATTATTTTTTGCCAATTTTGCACACTCAAAAATCAATGCGTCATTTGGTTCTTCACCATTTGGAAGTTTTAACAAAACGTGAGAACCTGCACAGTTATGTGAATGGAACCACATGTCATTATCTTTTGCAAGTTTTGAAATTATATAATCATTTTGACGATTATTTTTACCGACATACACTGTAAACCCTTGGATTTCGTGTGTTTCTATATTTATATGTGATTGTTTTTTATCAATTTTTTCTTGCAAAATTTCTGCTTTGATTTCCTCTAAAACACTCATTTCGTTTGCAACGTCAATTGTATAAAGAGTTTGTTCGCAATATCCAATTTCATCTTCCAAATCCTGTTTTAGTTCAAAAAGTTTTTCAGATGAGCGTTTTGACTTGTTATAAAGTTTAAAATATTTATTCGCATTTTCTTTTAGAGTTTTTGTTTCGTCTAAATCAATTGTAATTTCTTGATTTGTTTCCCAATCAACTAAAGTACAACTGTTAGAATATTCTTTCAGATTATACAAATTTGCCATAATCAAATCACCGTATTTGCGGTATTTGTCAGCATTTTTTTCTTTTTGCAATTGTCGATTAATTTTTTCAAGTGAGTTTTTAGCTTTTTTCAATCGGTGTTGAATATTTGTAGACAATTTTACCTTTAAATTCGACAAAATTTCTTTATTTTGATGATATGCAAAATAATTATCAATCATCTCATTCACAGAGGCCTGTTTCTGTCCGTCTAAAAGTGCTGAAAAAAGCGCATATTTAGAATAATCTTCACTAATAACAGGAGAAACACCTTTTAACTCTAGAAAATCTTTAATTTGTTCAGCATCAAACCCTTTACACATCTGAGCAAAAGGCTTTGAAAATCCATAAAAATCATCTGCGAGCAAATCGTAATTAAGTTGACCAAAATAGTTTAAAAAGTCGCGTTTATTTTGTTTTGGCGGATAAACGTAAGGAACATTTCCACGCATTTCTCTATCTCTGCTCTTTTCGGCTCCAACATTGTGTGCACACCCATAAATCATGCCCGATTTTTCGCTATAAAGTGCAATATTAGAGTGCTTGCCCATTAGTTCTATCGCAAGACAGAGATTAATTCGCTCTGATAACTCGTTATAGCCCTCAATATAAACCTCTAAAATGCGTTCATAATGCGGTTGTTCAACCCTTACAATTTTACCATTTTCTATGTATTTTCTAAGCAACATGCAAAACATTGGCGGCTGTTTTGGAATTTCCAAAAACCTTTTTGCCTCATTTTCTTTACTCATAAAACAAACATGGTGCAAAGTTGGATTAATATTTACGTAAAACTTTTTTGATATACCGTTATTTCTTAAAAGGAAAATAAATTCACGACGAGTAGGCTGTTGAATTTTTTGAATTCTTGCTCCAGCAAAAAAATCCGCATTTTCTTCAACAAAAGCTTTCAAGGTCAAATTATCAAAGTACATCATAAATTTAGCCTCTAAGTTTTTCAGCACCTTTTAAATATACAAATTCTGGTTCAAAAGTTTCACCACAGTTAACAACAACCATAGCGCGTAAACACATTGGTAAAGAATTTGGCACATCAAGTTCGTGATGACACATCATCGCAGTTTTTTTCCAACCAAAATCAAGACGCGCAAATTTTGCTGGAAACGCAGCGTTTAAATCCTTTGTTAAAGTGAAAAACACGTGTGAAATGTCAGCTTCTTCAAGTTTATTTTTTTCAACAAGCTCTGTTAAAAGCTCTAATGTTGCGTCTTTAATAGCTTCTTCAGTGTTAGCATCAACTGTAATTGCGCCTCTTATACCTTTTGAAATCATTTCTTTTTAACTCCATTATACCAATCTCTTGCTGGCATTTCGCCCTTACCCTCTGGTTTGACTCTCATTAACAAAAGACTACCTACACCACAAGCAACTTCAACACCCTCTTTTGTGGCATTTATAAATTCACCTGCTGTACCATTACCTGTTTCAACACGTGTTTCAAGAACTTTTATAATTTTGTCGTTAAACATAAAATATGCACTTGGGCATTGATAAATACCTCTTACAAGGTTATGTATATCTTGTGCAGATTTTGTCCAATCAATTTTGCATTCTTCTTTTGTAAGTTTATTTGCCATACAAACACCATCTTCGCATTGTTTTTCTGGTGTTATTGTCTTATCAACCAAACCAACAAGTGTTTTTTCTAGCATTTCTGGTGATTTTTCGCTAACGATATCAAACAGTTGAACACAGTTCAATGAGTCTGTAATCTCGATTGGTTCTCGCATACAAACGTCACCACAGTCTAAACCCAGTTCTGTAATCATTGTGCAGATACCAGTTTGGCTATCACCGTTGATAATAGCACGTTGTAAAGGGTTTGCACCTCTGTAACGTGGCAATAATGACGCATGCAAATTAATTGTTTCATATTTTGGAATATCCAAAACTTCTTGTGACAAAATTTGTCCAAAAGCAAACGTTACAAAGAAATCTGGTTCAAGTTTTTTCAATTCTTCTTGAATTTCAGGTTCTTTCCTTATTGATTTTGGTTGAAACACTGGCAAATTATGTTCCAACGCACATTGTTTTATTGGCGACATTGTCAATTTATGTCCACGACCAGCTGGTTTGTCAGGTTGAGTTACAACTGCCATAACCTCAATTTTGTCTGAATTTATTAAATATTCTAGTGATTTTTGAGCAATTTTCGGAGTTCCAAAAAATACTACTTTAATTTTATTCTTCATCTTCACCTTGTTCAACTTCTACTGCTTCAAGAAGTTTTTCGATTTCTTCTTGCAATTCAGGTTCCTCTAACATATTTTCAACTTCTAGAGCAGGCAAATTGTGTTTTTCCAATTCTTCTTCTGCTTCAAAACGATTGATAGCATGGTCAACAAATAAAACACCGTCTAAATGGTCATTTTCGTGTTGAATACAACGAGCCAAAAGTGTTCCGTCTTTTACATCTAAAACGAAAGAACGGCCTTTTCTATCCATAGCTTTTACCATAATGTCGCTGTATCTGCGAACATCAGTAAATGCTTCTGGAAAACTCAAACAGCCCTCACGACTGATTGTTGCACCTGATTTTTTGATAATTTTAGGGTTTATAAATACGATAGGGTTTAAAGGCTCATCACCTGTTGAAACATCAACAACAAAAACTCTGTAACCCTCGCCAATTTGAGGGGCAGCTAAACCAACACCGTTATTTGCATACATTGTATCTAACAAATCAGTTACCAAATCCTGAATTTTTCTTGATACTTTATGAACATCTTTTGCTTTTCCTCTTAAAAATTCATCACCAAAACGTAAAATTTTTCTAACTGCCATAAAATTAACCTCTATCTTTCGTATTTTCTCTATTATATCACAGATTAAATTTTTAACAAAATCAAGATATTATTGAGTTTTAGAGTTAATTGTAAACTTATGTAACAAAAATCCACATGTTTGAAATCCGACGTTCAAAAAATACTTTATATAAGTACGAGAGAATTAAACGAGAGTTAATTCTAAACGAGTTTTTTTTAACAAACACACACACTACACACTAACCTACCACACACTAACCTTCTACACGAGGAATTACAAAAAAAATTCCAGACCACTTGTTTAAGTGGTTTTTTTTTGCGCGAAATTCGGTATATTCGAATTTCGCGCAAATTTTGATGCAATATCTTTATCACTTCACTTTGTTCACAATAACATACAAAGGGCGATTGGGATAAATCCCAACCGCCCTATATTAATTAATTTATTCAACAATCGAATTACATTACTGATGCTTTTTCTTCGTCTGTAACACCCTTGATTGTTAAGTTTACTCTGCCTTTGTCGTCGATTTTGATAATCTTAACAACAACTTCGTCGCCAACGTTTACGTGAGGTTCGATAGTTTCGATTCTTTCTTTACAAATTTGAGAAATGTGAACCATACCATCTTTACCGCCCCCTAATTCAACGAATGCGCCAATAGGAATAATTCTTACAACTTTACCTTTCATAACCATACCTACTTCTGGTTTGAAAGTAAGTTGTTTAATCATATTGATAGCGATTTTAGCGCCCTCTTGGTCATTTGAAGTGATTGTTACAAGACCTGAATCTTGAATATCAATTTCAGCGCCTGAAGCATCAATAATAGCACGGATTTGTTTACCACCAGGTCCGATAACTGTTCCGATATCTTCTGTTGGAATAGTCATTGTTGTAATGCTTGGTGCAAATGGTGATAATTCCTTAGCAGGCTCTGTGATTACTTCTCTCATTTTGCCTAAGATGTGTAATCTACCTTCTTTAGCTTGGTATAATGCTTTTCTTAATGTTTCATTTGGAATACCTTTTGCTTTCATATCCATTTGAAGAGCTGTGATACCGTCATCATTACCAGTAACTTTGAAGTCCATATCACCTAAGAAGTCTTCAATACCTTGAATATCTGTTAACACAACAGGTTCGTAACCGTCTTCTTTAATCATACCCATCGCAACACCACCAATCATGCATTTAACAGGAACACCTGCGTTCATTAATGCCATTGATGATGCACAAGTTGAACCCATTGATGTAGAACCGTTTGATTCTAATACATCAGATGTTACACGAATTGTATAACCAAATTCTTCTTGTGATGGTAATGCTGGAATGTTAGCACGTTCTGCCAAAGCACCGTGACCAACTTCACGTCTACCAGGTCCTCTTAGAGGTTTTACTTCACCTACTGAGAATCCAGGGAAGATATATTTGTGCATGTAAGTTTTTTCTGTTTGAGGGTCAACGCCGTCTAATTCTTGTTTCATAGCTGGACCAGCTAGAGTTGCAACTGAAAGAATTTGAGTTTGACCTCTTGTGAATACTGCAGAACCGTGAGCTCTTGGGATTACACCAACTTCGCACCAAATTGGACGAACTTCATTTGGTTTTCTGCCGTCAGCTCTAACGTGTTCTTCAAGAATCATTTTACGCATAACTTTCTTTTCTGCAGCTTTAAATTCTTCTGCAACAAAGTCAATGCCTGTTTCTTCCATCATATTCAAGATTGGATCATCTTCTGGAAGTGATTCAACTTTTTCTTTAACTAATTTCTTAGCTTCTTCAAGTTTTTCTTGTCTATATGTTCTATCAAAGTTGTGGTAAGCATCGTGAATCATATCGCCTGCAACTTCTTGAATAATGTTTTTCAATTCTGTTGTATCGTATGGATTTACGAATTCTTGTTTTTCAACGCCACATTCTTTAGCGAATGCAACTTGGTTGTCACATTGTTTTCTGATTTCGCCTTGAGCAAATTCAACAGCGTTCATAATATCTTCTTCTGTAACAAATTTGCAACCAGCTTCAACCATGATTACTGAGTCATGTGTACCAGCAACTACGATATCTAAGTCTGATTTTTCAGCTTCTTGGTGAGTTGGGTTAGCAATAAAGTTACCGTTTTCATCTCTACCAACTCTTACAGCACCGATAGGACCCTCAAATGGAGCACCTGATAACATCAATGCATAAGATGCACCTAACATTGTTAATGTGTCAGGTTGGTTAACTTGGTCATAGCTGAACAATTGACCTACGATTTGAATATCATTTCTATATCCTTTTGGGAATAGAGGTCTGATAGGTCTATCGATTAATCTTGAAATCAAGATAGCCTTGTCACTTGCTTTACCTTCTGAACGGTTGTAACCACCTGGGATACGACCAATTGATGACATTCTTTCCTCATAATCGATTAACAATGGGAAGAAGTCAATACCTACACGAGGTTCTTTGCTAACACAGCAGTGAACGAATACCATTGTATCTCCACATCTAACTGTAACTGATGATGTTGCAGAGTTAGCGTATTTACCTGTTTCGATTTCAACAACTTTTCCGCCAATTTCTAACTGCGTTTTCTTTGAATCTACCATTTTTCCTTCTTTTCTGGGCGACGTCTTTCTGCCCGTTTTCTACTTTTCTTTTCTTTATGTTTTTAATTATACCGTAAACATATTTTTTTACCAAAATATTAAGAGATTTAGGCATTTTCTTAAAAATGTGATACAATTAGTTTATGTTTGAAGAAATTGATGATTCTAGAATAGAAGATTTAAAACAACGAACTCGCGAAGTTCTAGATAGAACAACGCTTTACCAATACAAGGGTACCGTATCAAAGCTTCTTGGTTTGACTGTTGAAGTTAAGCTTCCAGGGCTAAAAATCGGCGATTTGTGTTACATTGAAACAAACACTGGCGAAAAAAAGCCAGCTGAAGTTGCAGCTTTCAAGGGCGAAGTTGCTCAATTATTACTTTTGCTAGACGGAAACGGTATTGGACAAGGTTGTTTAGTTTCTTCAACAGGTCAACCAATTACAATTCCTGTTGGCGACTTTTTACTCGGGAGATTAATCGACCCAATGGGAAATCCAATGGACGGACACCCTTTACCTTTAGAGCATGCTGAATGGCGTAACATTGAGGGGCCACCTCCTAGCCCATTTGAAAGACCTATTATTACAGAAATGTTTTCAACTGGTGTTAGAGCGATAGACTCTTGTTTGACTTTCGGTTGCGGACAACGTATGGGTCTATTCGCGGGTTCTGGGGTAGGTAAATCAACCCTTTTGGGTATGATTGCCCGAAATTCTGATGCAGATGTTAACGTTGTTGCGCTAATCGGAGAACGTGGTCGTGAGGTAAAAGAATTTATTGAAGATGCTTTAGGCGAAGAAGGTATGAAAAAATCAGTGCTAGTTTGTGCAACTGGTGACCAACCGCCTCTAATCCGTCAAAAATGTTTACTTGCGGCAACTGCAGTATGTGAATATTTTAGAGATCAAGGTAAAAAAGTATTCTTAATGACCGATACTGTTACACGTTGCGCGATGGCAGGTCGTGAAGTAGGTCTATCACTTGGTGAACCACCTACAATGAAAGGTTATCCACCGTCAATTTTCTCATGGCTACAAAAAGTTCTTGAAAGAGCTGGTAACAGTCCTAAAGGTTCTATTACAGCATTTTATACCGTGTTGATGGAGGGTGACGACATCAACGACCCTATTGTAGATACAGTACGTGGTATTACGGACGGTCACATTTTCTTATCTAGAAAGGTTGCAGAAGCCAACCACTACCCTGCGATTGACGTTTTGGGTAGTATTTCTCGTTTGATGAGCGCAATCGCATCACCTGAACACAAGGCTGCAGCTGGTAAAATGCGTAAACTTCTTGCTCTATATAGAGAAAATAAAGATTTGATTGATGTAGGTATGTATCAACAAGGTTCTAACCCTAGCCTTGACGTTGCAATCGAAATGATGCCTCAAATTAACGCATTCTTACAACAAAGAACAACTGATATCGTTAGCATGGATACAACAATAAGTACATTAATTGAGTTAATGTCAAATGTAAATGTTTAGGTTATAATTAATTTATGAAAAAATTTATCTCATTATTATTAATCGCACTATTCTTTGCACCTGCTTCATTCGCAAGTGACAATTATATTGCATACGCAGACAAAACTTCTTCTAAATCAAGTGCAAAACAAGCTCAAGCACTTGAAAAAGAAGTTCGCTACACTTTAAGAAAACTTATTTTTTATACAAATACGTACAAAAAAGATAGCTTAGAAGCTCTATATTCAGATAAATACATAAATTCTGACGGATTTGATAAAAAAATATACTTTGAGTTAGTTCAAAAAACTTGGGACATGTATCCTGACATCAAATATTCAATGGATATCAAAGATATAAAAATTATAGGCAACACAGCTATTGCCTATGTCGACGAATTTGCATCTGCTCAAACTAGTGAAAACGTTGAAGAAACATCAATCAAAGGCAAACTAAACAGTTTTTCAGAATGTATTTATTACCTTGAAAAAGTTGGCGAGGACTGGCTTATCACGTCAGACAACATTATCGACGAAAAAACTTCACTAACTTATGGAGAAGCAAACGATTTAAAAGTCGACCTCATTGTTCCGCAACTTGTAAACAGTAACAAGGAATACACAGCAACTTTAAAAATTGATGTTCCAGATAAAAATATGTTCGTAATTGCGTCTATTGGACAAGAAAAAATTACATACCCACAAGTTAACTCAGAAGAAGTTTTCAGAAAACTTCCTGAAAGTGGAATTTTAGAAAGAGTCTTCAAATCAAACAAAGACAATTTCAACGAATATACTGTTGCTTCTCTTGGAATTACAAGAGCAAAAGTTGTAGAAAAAAACAGCAAAAAAGAAATCAAATTGGTTATAACAGGCTTGGGATATATAATTACAAGAACCAACGTAATCCCTCAAAAAGATTTTTCAAAGGTAAAAACTAATGAGCAAAAAGAAACAACCGCAAAAATTATGGACTAAAATATTTTTCTTATTTGTAACTTTTATCTTGTTTATTGTTGCAAATTGTTATTTTTCAGATTTATTAATACATCAAATTCAGTCTGGGCGCGGTTTTAACAATGAATTTATATCATTAAATTACACTCAAAATACAGGTGCGGCATTCAGTATCTTACACGATTATCCATTTTTATTAATCGCACTTGCTGTAATTGCGCTTGTATTTTTATTCTCATACATAATCCGACACGCAGGAACCATGTCGTACTACGGAATTTTTTGGCTTTCATTAATGATGTCAGGTATTTTTTGCAATTTATTCGAAAGAGTTCAATTGGGCTATGTTAGAGATTTCTTTAGTCTAAATTTCGTAAACTTTCCAATATTCAATATTTCTGATTTGTCAATAAACATAAGCGTTGTAGCCATAATAATATTACTTATAAAAAGAACTCAATTAAAGCAACTATGAAATTCATAATCGATGAAAACGACGAAAATATTAGACTAGATAACTATCTTGCGACATTAATCCAAGATATATCTCGTTCAAAACTTCAATCTGCAATCAAAAACGGAAATGTGCTTATTAATGGCGAAGTTAAAAAGCCCTCACATAAGTTACATGACGGTGATATTATTGAATTTGAGCCACAAGAAATTGAAGAAGTTAAAATTGAACCACAAAATATTCCGCTTGATATTGTTTACGAAGACGAAAATATGCTTGTCGTAAACAAACCATCTGGAATGCTAACTCACCCAACAACAATTGAACGAGAAAACACTCTTGTAAATGCACTTTTGTACAAATACGGGGATAATTTATCAGATATAAACGGAGAATTTAGACGAGGGATTTTGCACCGTTTAGACCGCAACACGTCTGGACTTTTAATGGTTGCCAAAAACAATGAAGCACACGAATTTCTAACTCAACAAATTAAAACAAAAACCGCCATTAGAAGTTATCTGGCAGTCGTAAAAGGCTCTGTTAAAGACGAAGACGGCATTATCAACTTGCCAATTGGTAGGCACCCGACTCAACCTCACAAAATGGCAGTCGTTGAGGGTGGAAAACCAAGTATCACTGAATACAAAGTTTTAGAAAGATTTAAAAATGCGACATACGTTGAACTTACTCTAAAAACAGGTAGAACGCATCAAATCAGAGTTCACATGAGCCATTTTAGAACACCTGTTTACAATGATACTCTTTACGGCGCTAGACCAGAAAAATGTAAAACTCAAGAACAAGTTCTTCAAGCATACAAACTTGAGTTTACAAAACCGTTTGGTGATGAGATAATCAAATTACAAATTGAACCAGATGAAAAAATTCAAAAAGTATTAAAATATCTAAGGAGTCAAAAATGATTATATTTTTAAGATTAATATCAATATTATTTTTAGTAGCACTAGCATACTTTTGCTACCAGTTTAAACAACCTCATATTGCAATTCTAACTTGTTGCGGTTTTATTACAGGGGTATTGTTTTTACTATCTTACATGCTTGATATTTCAAGAAAATTGAAAGCTTACAAAAGAGAGTTAGAAAAAAATTCAATCTCATCAGATGAAAGCGATTCAAAAGTTAAAGTTCTTGAATCAAAAATTGAAGTGCTTGAAAAAGCGTTGAAAGATGCATTAAATAAGTAATTTAGACGATTGTAAATTTGAACTGAAAGGCTTTTTGAATTCGTTCAGCTCGTTCGCGCAAAAAAAAACCTGAGAATTTCTTCTCAGGTAATAATGCCATAGTATGTACTAATTGAAAAGCCTTTTTTACTTACCACTTTGTCCACAAACAAGTCTTAATTTAAAACTTTTTTATTTTCAATCAATACATATCTTACACAGTAAACAGTTCTTCGGTCTGCCAAAAGGCAGACCTAGAACTATTAAATCTAATCATCACTATACTAAGTTCAAAGCGATTGATGGTGCTTGGTTTGCTGTTGCTAACAAGCTTGCTGATGTTTGTTGAAGAATTTGTTGTTTTACATAATTTGATGATTCTTCTGCAATATCTGCGTCTTTAATCAATGAACTTGCAGATGTTAAGTTTGTTTGCATAACTTGAGCTGAATCCATTGCTGATGTAATTGCTGCTTGAATACCACCGATTTGTGTTTTACGGTCAGTAATTGTAGCGATTGCGCTGTCAACACTTGATAAGAATGTACGAGCTGTACTATCACTAGTGAAATCAGTGAAATTTCCACCTAATAAAGCTGATGCTGCTGCTCTTGCAAACAAATCTTTTGATACTGTAATTTGTTCATTTGTTTCGCTTGAAATACCAACTTGAAGAACGATGTCATCTTTAACACCACCGTCTGCATCTTTACCAGCAAGAACTTTTTTACCGTTGAAGTCTGTTGAATCAGCTACACGAGTAATTTCATTAAGTCTTGCTTTGATTTCAGTATTGATTGCTTTCAAAGCATCTTCGCCATAAGTACCGTTAGCAGCTTGTTCTGTCAAATCTCTGATACGTACTAAGTTGTCAGAAATTGTTGACATAACACCTTCAGTTGTGTCTAACAATGAAGCGCCCATTTGAGCATTATTTTGAGCTACTTTTAATGAACTTACTTTGTAATCTAAGTTTGAAGATACTGCTAAACCAGCTGCATCATCTTTTGATGAGTTGATTTTTAAACCAGTTGACATGCGTTCCATAGCAGTGTTCATTTTGCTTGTAGCACTGTTTAATGCTTTTTGTGCTGTTAGTGATGGGATGTTTGTGTTTACTGTAATTGCCATAATTTGATCTCCTTTCAAATACACAACTTCCAAATCCATCGGAAGTTTTTATTGTTGTTTTCCTTTCACATTCTTATAATATCCTCTTTTTGGAGGAAAAAATATTGTAATTAAGTTAGAGATTTCTCATACTTTAGTAGGAAATTTCAACTTTTGATTGAAGATTATGGCTTTTTGTCAATGTGCAATTTGTTTTTTTATTTTTCAGGCATGGAGCTCTGATTTTACTCAGAACTCACATACCTTATATAATCAATCCCTATTCTATACTAGGTTTAAAGCGATTGATGGTGCTTGGTTTGCTGTTGCTAACAAGCTTGCTGATGTTTGTTGAAGAATTTGTTGTTTTACATAATTTGATGATTCTTCTGCAATATCTGCGTCTTTAATCAATGAACTTGCTGATGTTAAGTTTGTTTCCATTACACCTGCAGCATTCATAGCTGAGATAATTCTTTGTTGGTTACCACCAATTTTTGTTGTTCTATCTGTGATATCAGCTAAAGCCTTATCAATATCAGCCAAGAAAGCTCTTGCATTTTGATCTGCAGATTTACCACCGTTTGCATCATAAGCTGTTACATTATTTGTTACACCTGTTAATGATACAAACGTACTGCCTGCAAACAAAGCTGTAGCTGTTGCTTTTGCAAATAACTCTTTTTCTAACTGAATTGTACTTGTTTTATCATCACTAGTAATACCTACTTGTAAGTTGATATCGTCTTCAATACCACCCTTATTTTTATCACCGTTGAACAAGATTTTTCCGTTAAATTCTGATGAATTTGCTAATCTTGTGATTTCACTAAGTCTTGCACTAACCTCAGTTTTGATAGCTGTCATAGCATCTGTACCATAAGTTCCGTTTGCTGCTTGTTCAGTTAAATCTCTGATACGTACTAAGTTATCTTTAATAACTGTTAAAACACCTTCTGCAGTATCTAACATTGATGCGCCCATTTGACCATTGTCTTGAGCTACATTTAATGATGATACCTTATAATCTAACTTTGTTGATACCGCCATACCTGCTGCGTCATCTTTTGATGAATTAATTTTTAAACCAGTTGACATACGTTCCATAGCTGTGTTCATTCTTGTTGTTGCGTTGTTCAATGATTTTTGAGCTGTTAATGATGGGATGTTTGTGTTTACTGTAATTGGCATAGTTTTGATCTCCTTTCAATTAGTACCTATGTATTTTCATACTATGTGTTTCCTTACATATATAGTATCGGGATATTTAACCCTTTCTTTATATTTCTTTAGTCTGAACTTTCTTATACTTTAGTATGAGATTTTTAAAGTTTTTGAGCATGTTATTCAGCATGCTATGGGGCATGTTTATACCAAGTTCAACGCAATAGATGGTGCTTGGTTTGCCGTTGCTAACAAGCTTGCTGATGTTTGTTGAAGAATTTGTTGTTTTACATAATTTGATGATTCTTCTGCAATATCTGCGTCTTTAATTAATGAACTTGCTGATGTTAAGTTTGTTTCCATTACACCTGCAGCGTTCATAGCTGAAATAATTCTTTGTTGTCTACCACCAATTTTTGTTGTTCTATCTGTAACTTTTTCAAGGGCTTTATCAACGTATGATAAAAATTCTCTTGCTTTATCATCATTTGAATAAGCTTGATAACACATGCCATGAATATTACCTTGACCAAAAGGTTTTCCGATTAATGCAGTTGCTCTTGCGTCAGCAAAAATTTCTTTTTCAAGCTCAATTGTACTTACATCTTCGTTTGATGTAATACCTACTTGCAATTTGATACCGTCTTTAATACTACCGTCAAATAAAATTCTACTGTTAAATTCAGAAGATTGAGCCAATCTGTCTATTTCATTCAAACGAGCTTCAACTTCAGTTTTAATAGCAGTCAAAGCATCTGTACCATAAGTTCCATTTGCTGCTTGCTCTGTTAAATCTCTTACACGTACTAAGTTATCACTGATAACACCTAGAACACCTTCTGCAGTATCTAACATTGATGCGCCCATTTGACCATTGTCTTGAGCTACACTTAATGATGATACCTTATAATCTAACTTTGTTGATACCGCCATACCTGCTGCGTCATCTTTTGATGAGTTAATTTTCAAACCAGTTGACATACGTTCCATAGCTGTGTTCATTCTATTTGTTGCGTTGTTCAATGATTTTTGAGCAGTCAAAGACGGAATATTAGTGTTTACAGTAATAGCCATAGTTCTTGATATCCTTTCAATTAGTACCTATGAGTTAAAAATATGTGTTTCCTTACACACATTCTTATTATCGGGATATCAAGCCTACACTTTATATTTCTTTAGTTTGAAATTTCTCATACTTTAGTTGGAAGTTTATAAAACCAATAAATAACAAAAAAGTCGGGCATGCTTGAATTAAGCATGCCCGACTTCGTGAAATTATAAACTAATTAATTAGTCTTTTCTTTCTGGAATTCTCATAGCGTAGAATGTTCTCCATACGAACACTAAAGCTACAAGTAAGAATACAACACCAACTACAGGAGCGTATTTTTGGAATGATGGATTGATTGCAATTTCCATTGCTAACAAACCGAACAATGTAGTGAATTTGATGATTGGGTTCATAGCTACTGAAGAAGTATCTTTGAATGGGTCACCAACTGTATCACCAACAACTGTTGCATCATGTAATGGTGTTCCTTTTTCAGCTAAGTCAACTTCAACGATTTTCTTAGCATTATCCCAACAACCACCTGCGTTAGCCATGAATACTGCTTGGAATAAACCAAATACAGCAATTGCAATCAAGTAGCTTACGAAGAATGATACTGGGTGTAAGTTTTCGCCCAAAGGTGCTGATAAGAATGCTAATGCTAAAGCGAATGAGAACAAGGCAATAAAGATGTTCCACATACCTTTTTGTGCATATTGAGTACAAATCTTAACAACTTCTTTTGAGTTAGAAATGTTAGCTGATTGTTCATCTGAGTCTAATTTAATGTGTTTTCTGATATATTCAACTGCAGAATATGCACCTGTTGTTACAGCTTGCATAGATGCACCTGAGAACCAGTAAATTACAGCACCACCTGTGATGAAACCAAGTAATGTGTATGGATTTAATACGTTCAAAATCATTTCAGGTTGAATACCTAATACGTTTTGGATAACTAAGATTAATGAGAAAATCATAGTTGTAGCACCAACTACAGCTGTACCAATCAATACTGGTTTAGAAGTAGCTTTGAATGTGTTACCTGCGCCATCATTTTCTTCCAAGAATCTTTTAGCGTTTTCAAAGTCTGGTTTGAAACTGTATTGTTTTTCAATTTCTTCACCAACGTTTGGAATAGATTCAATCAATGATAATTCATATACTGATTGAGCGTTATCTGTTACAGGGCCGTAAGAGTCAACAGCGATTGTAACAGGTCCCATTCCTAAGAAACCAAATGCTACCAAACCGAAAGCAAATACTGACGGATAAACCATTGTAGCTTCAGGAATGTATAAACTTGCTGCATAAGCTAAGCCCATTAACAATACGATTACAGCACCAATCCAGAAACCTGAGAAGTTACCAGACACGATACCTGAAAGAATTGTTAATGAAGAACCACCTTCTCTTGAAGCTGTTACAACTTCTTTTGTGTGTAAAGCTTGAGGTGATGTGAATTTTTTAGTAGCTTCTGGAATTAAAGCAGCACCAACAGTACCACAAGAGATAATTGTTGATAATACTAACCATAAGTTACCGCCCATTGGAGCTAATAACCAGTAGCTTACGCCATAAGTCATAGCGATTGATAGGATTGAAGTAATCCATACCAAGTTTGTTAAAGGTTGTTCGAAATCGAACTTTTCAGCTTTTGCTGCATATAATTTAGTGATTGCACCGTTAATCCAGTATGAAACGATTGAAGTAACAATCATTAAGAATCTCATTGTGAAGATCCAAGCCAATAATTGACATTGGTTAACATCACCTTGTACAGCTAAAAGAATAAATGAAACAAGAGCAACACCTGTTACACCGTAAGTTTCAAAACCATCAGCTGTAGGTCCGATAGAGTCACCAGCGTTATCACCAGTACAGTCAGCGATTACACCAGGGTTTCTTGGATCGTCTTCTTTAATACCGAATTGGATTTTCATCAAGTCTGAACCGATATCAGCAATTTTTGTGAAAATACCACCAGCAACACGAAGTGCTGAAGCACCTAAAGATTCACCGATTGCAAAACCGATGAAGCAAGCGCCAGCGATGTTACCTGGAACAAATAATAAAATTACTAACATTAGAATTAATTCAATTGATACTAAAACAACACCAATTGACATACCAGCTTTCAAAGGTAAGTTTAAAATATTTAAAGGATTACCTTTTAATGCTGTAAAAGCAGTTCTTGAGTTAGCTAAAGTGTTCATTCTGATACCAAACCAAGCTACTGCGTAAGAACCTAAAATACCAATTACTGAAAAAGCTAAAATGATTGCAACACCTTGCCAACCCATTTTAGCTAATCCACCAAAGTAAAATGCAATACATAAACCGATTAGAATTTCTAATGCGATTAAGAATTTACCTTGTTGAATCAAGTAAGTCTTACATGTTTCAAAAATTGTGTTACCAACATTAGCCATGCATTCGTGAACTTCGATTTTTTTAACTTGCGCAAACGCAATCAAACCGAAAATCAAACCTAGGACTGAAACAGCAATACCAATTAAAAGTAAAGTGTGTCCTAAAGGATAATGTGTGGCAATGCTTGGAACGACTAAATCTGCTTCACTTGCAAACGCAGGAGCAGACAACATCAACAATGAAAGCAACGATGCCATCAATGTTTTTGAAGCTCTTTTTTCCATTTTTTCTCCTTCACTAAAAAAAGTTATAAAAAATATTAATATCCAAGTTCATTTTTGCATAAAATTTTTTTTTTGCAACGATTGTAAACATTTTTTACAAAAAATTCCTCCAAATAAACTAGTACCGTAATTAGTGTAAATAGTACATTATAAACTAATGTAAACATTTTAAGCATGACCTAACAAAAAAAATTTTTAGGGGTATTATAGCAAGTGTATGTTACTAAATTTAGTGTGTTAGGAATATGATTTTAAGAAACATTGAAACATCTGCACCGCCAGTAAAATCAATACAAAACGGGGAACATAAGGTAAATAATTCAGCAATAACTTCAGGTCAACCAGAAGTTAGCAATAACGATGATAAAAAAGGTTCACAAGCTTTATCAAACTATTTTAGAGCTGGACAAATGGTGGCATTTAAAGGTCACGCTTGTACTAAATCTGATTTTAAAGTAAAACGTGAAGAAGGTATTCCTTGTGCTTGTTGTGGTCGTATGATGATGACAAACAAAGGTGTTCAAGCATTTGAATCAAAAGCTGTTAATGCTAACGGAGAATACTTACAAAATCTTCTTAACGCAAATATGGAATATTTTAGAGGTACAGAAAAAGCAGTTGTAAACTTTTTAGTAAAAGCCTCAAAAGAACACCCAAAACTTTCAATGAGCGGTTTGTTAACACACTATACACCTAGTGCAAAAGTTTTACTAGAAGACGAACAAAAAAATGTAATGAAAGAAATTACAGAAAAAGCATCTATTTTAGGTAAAGATAACGTAGTTGAAAAATGCGTTAACAAAGCGTTAAAAGACATTGATAACAGCACAGATGCAAAACACTTCCAAAGAAAACCGTTCTTAAAAGAAATGGTTAACGTAACAAAAGGGTTAAAAGACAAAGAACTAGCAGGTCAATTACTTGATATTGCTGTAAAATTACCAATGTCTGAAAACTCTATTGAAGCATTTATTGTAAAATACGGTCATGGCGACAAAGATGACAAACAAATTGCTCACAGATTAGCTCAAACAGCTGTATCAACAGCAGAACATATTCACCCAGATACTTTAGGTGGTCCAGACCATACTTCAAACTATGTTGCTGAATGTGGCGACTGCAATTCAAAACGTGGTCACATGCCATTAGAAGAATGGATGGAAAACTTCCCTAACATGCCAAGAAGCGTTCAAAGAAATATTGACGAAGTTACAGAACGTATTATCAAGGGCAATTTAGGTGACAAATACGACGATTACCCAGTAGATATACAAGCGACAATGGACAGAGAAACTGGCGGTATCGTAAAATTAAAAGTTAAAAACCCAGAAGAAATTGAAAAAGCTCGCGAAGAACGCGGTTTACCAAAACCACAGCCTCAGTCATCTGGTCATTAACGAACAAATAAAAGAGTATGTTTAACAAATCTACACATTATGGTATTTAAATTTTATTTAGTATTATAATATATATATAAACACGAATGGTCTTATAAATAAAAATCACAATTCAATTAAAAAATATAGGTTAGGTCTCAAAAAATGAAAATTCAAAGAATTTCTGCAGCTATGTCTGTAGCAAAAGCAAATCAAATTTCACAAACTCAACAAGCACAAGTTAGCAAAAATGCTACAAATCCAATTGAAAGCAATTCATCAAAAGCTTCTCAAATCATTAGAAACTATTTCATGGGTTCACAAATGGTTAACCCAGCATTCACAGGTTTTCCTTGCACAACTTCTAACTTCAAAGTAAAAGAATTAGAAGATATGCCTTGTACATGTTGTGGTCGTCCAATGATGACAAACAAACAAACTGATGAATTCGCACTAAAAGCTGGTAGAGCTTCAGGTGCTGAATTAAACAATATTTTAGAACAAAACATGCCATACTTCAGAGCTGAAGAAAAAGCAATTGTTCACTATATTCAAAAACAATTAAAAAATATGCCAGACGCATCTTTAACAACAGCTATTTCAAGAACAAACGCTGACCCTGCTCAAATCTTAAGAGATGAACAAGTTGACGTTTTAAAAAGAACTAGCGAAAAATCAAAAGAATTATTAGGCGACAAAAACATCGTTCAAAATCTTTGCGATAGAGAATTAGCTAAAACTTTTGGTGTTGATGTTCAAGGCAGAAGACGTCCAAAAACAGGCGTTGGTAGCAGATTTAACAGAACTGAATTTTTAAGTCAAATCGTTGATGCTGAAAACAAGGGTGTTGCACACAAGGATATTCACAAAATCTTAGACGTAGCAGTTCAATTGCCAGAATCAGAAAAAATCATTTCTAAAATGCTAAGCGATTACGGTCGTGGTAGTTCTGACGTTAGATTTGCAAAAAGATTAATCCAAAAAGCTGTAGTTACAGCTGAACATATCCACCCAAAATCAAAAGGTGGTCCAAACGCAACAAACAACTACATGGGTGAATGCCAAGAATGTAACGGCTCTCGTGGCAACATGTCTTATGACGAATGGATGAAAAGATATCCAAACATGCCAGATAATATCCAAGTTAATGCTGACGCTGTAACTGAAGAAATTATCAAGGGAAAAATCGGTGGCAACTATGATGATTATCCTGTAGACTTAAAAGAGGCTATCGAAAAAGAAACTAACGGTAAAGTTATTTTAACAGTTAAAAATCCAGAAGAAATCGACAAAGCTCGTGAAGAACGTGGATTACCAAAACCAACCGCTGATTTAAAAGAAAAAAACAACGCAGCTAGCGGTTATCAAGGTTCTTACAAAGGCAACCCTGAATTAGATGCTGCTATGGGTACAAAAAGAGGTCAAAAATCAGAAAAATCAGAAAAATCAGAAAAAACTGATTCGACTGACAGACCTGCTAAAACTGGTAAATCAGGTAAATCTAAGAAAAAAGGTAAAAAACACATTATGCGTGACTTCAGCGAATTAGCTCAAGCTCAACAACAAGCACAAGATGCTAAAGAAGTTGCATAATAATTAAAAAATAAAAAAATGGCGGTTTGCAAAATGCAAACCGCCATTTTTTTATTTAAACTTTTTTCAAATAAGTAAGCGTTTTATCACCGTATTTTTTTTGTTTGATTACCTCATATCCTGAAAAATTAACATCTGTAGTATGTTCTAAGATTACAATATTACAATCAGGTAGAACTTCTAGCGCTTGTTCGTAAACTCCAGAATAATATGGAGGGTCGATGTAGATAACGTCAAAATGTTCTTGTGGAAGCACCTTTAAGCTATCACCTTTTATGACATTAGGCTTAACTTTCAAAGCCTTGTAGTTATTTAAAAGTATATTATAGACTTTTGGATTTTTTTCTATTGCAACAACACGCTCAAAACCTCTAGATAGAGCTTCAAGCCCCATGATACCAGAACCTGCAAACATGTCTAAAAAACTTGCGCCATCAAAATCTATTAAGGCTTGAAGCGTGTTAAAAACTGCCATTCTAACTTTCGAAAGAGTTGGACGTGTAATTGTTTCATCTGGAGCTGTAACCTTTTGACCTTTGTATTTTCCTGCTGTAATATTCATATTTACTTTCCGTTTATTGCAAAATAAACATCTTTCAAACGTTTTTTGCTAATATGTGTATATAATTGAGTTGTCGCAACATCACTGTGTCCTAAAAGTTCTTGTACAACACGTAAATCTGCTCCATTTTCAAGCAAATGAGTAGCATAAGTATGTCTTAGAGTGTGTGGCGAAATATTTTTATGAATTTTTTTACCCTGTTCATGAATAAAATTATATATGTCTTGTCGGGTTAAATAGCGCCCTGTTTCAGAAATTAATAAATTTTTTGTATCAAGTCTAAATTTCTTAATCAAAAAATCTCTTTCTACAAGATACATCTTTAAGGCATTTATGGCCTTTGAACCTAGTGGAACAATTCTTTCTTTTGAACCTTTACCGATAGTTGTTAAATATTTAGCACTTAAATCAAAACTATTCGTTTTCAAGTTTACCAATTCTGAAACACGAAGTCCACAGCCGTAAAGCAGTTCTACAATAACCCTTTGAAGATTTGTAAGATTTGCTTTCAAAATTTCTTCAATTTCAGTAATAGTCATAACTTTAGGCAATCTTTGCGGAAGTTTTGGGCGTTCTATTGTAATTGTCGGGTCAATTTTGCACATTTCATTTGCGCAAAGCCACTTAAAAAAACCTCTAATTGACGCTATTTTTCTGATAACACTTGTTGGTGAATAATCATTTTCACGCAAAAAACGAATATATGAATTTATGCTCATTCTCGTAATGTTGTCAAAATCTGGGTGCTTACAAAAATCCAAAAACATCAACAAATCACGGCGATAGGCTTCAATTGTATTTTTAGCCAACCCTCGTTCAAGTTCAAGATATTCCAAATATTCCGCCAAAATTTGCGTATCCATGTTAGCATTATAATATTTATGTTAAAAATATTAATGCTTTAAATATATTATTTTTTATACCACGGTTGAAAATTTTTAATTTTTTTTGATAATATTTCATAATTCCCATCAAAAGAAATACATCTATCATCAATATAAAGCCAACAAAGTTCTTTTACATTCGTAATATCATCAATAAAACAATCTAATTTATTTTCAATAAGCCATTTTGCAACTAAAATTTTATTTCTTGTAGTAAAAATTTTTATTTGAAAAGTTTTATTCAATTCCTTTAAAAAATCATATACTCCTGTTTTGGGCTTAGGAATGACTTTTTCATCAAATTTCCCAGAATATGTATTCAAAACTCCATCTAAATCTATTAAAATAGTTTTTTTTAACATTTTTCTTTCCAAATTTAATATTACTTTTTTTAAAAATAGTCTTATAGTTTCAATTATTAATATTGTATAAGCTGGATAGTTATTTGTCAAATAAATATAATATGTATTATGAAAAAAGATAAGAAAAGAATATTTGCAGCAAACTTAAAAGCGGAAAGAAATCGTAAATTTCTTTCACAGGAAGAATTAGCTGAAAAAGCGCACCTTTCTTCTCAAACTGTTAGCAAATTAGAACGAGGCGTACAAACCCCCACCTTATATACTGCGCTTGACATAGCAAACGCATTAGAAATTGACATTAACGAATTATTAAAAGGGCTTTAACTTTATATTTCCAACTAATCAACAGAGAATATTTCTTTAATATCGTCAATTGTAAGCGATTTTGTAATATTTCTGTCAACTGAAATTACGCTATCAACAAGGTTTCTTTTGATTGATTTAAGTTTTTGAATTTTTTCTTCAACTGTATTTTTAGTAATAATTCTATAAACAAATACTTTTTTAGTTTGACCGATACGGTAAGCACGGTCAGTTGCTTGGTCTTCAACCGCAGGGTTCCACCAAGGATCATAGTGAATTACATAATCCGCGCCAGTTAAGTTCAAACCTGTACCACCAGCTTTCAAACTGATTAAGAAAATTGGAATTTTGTCTGAAGAATTAAATCTTTCAACAGCGCCTTGACGGTCTTTTGTCTTACCAGTCAAATATTCATAAGGAATGCCTTCTCGTTCTAACCAGCCCTTGATTAAATCTAACATATCTACAAATTGACTAAATAACAGAACTCTGTGACCCTCAGAAATAATTTGGTCTAACATACCTTTCAAGTACTCAAATTTACCTGACAAAATGTCACCTTTAACCATTTCTTTATCGTATAAACGAGGGTGACAGCAAATTTGACGTAAGCGTAATAACGCAGAGAAGATAGACATTCTACTCTTTTCAAGACCATTTTGCTCAATAGATTTGAACAACTCTTCTTTTGTACTATCAAGTACATCTAAGTAGAAGTCTTTTTGTTCTGGCGTCATTTCACAGTATGCAATATTTTCAACCTTATCTGGTAAGTCTTTTGCAACGTCACGTTTCATACGACGTAAAATAAATGGATAAATTTGCATTTTCAAACGTTTTTCAACAGTTTTATCTTGACGTTCCATAATTGGATTTACGTATCTGAAGTTAAATTCTGCAACGTTAAACAAGAATCCTGGCATCAAGAAGTCAAATACTGACCATAATTCTTCAAGTCTATTTTCAATTGGTGTACCAGAAAGTGCTAATTTGTGATCTGCATTCAACATTTTAACTGATTGAGCTGTTTGGCTCATCGCATTTTTAATATTTTGCGATTCGTCAAGAATTACATATCTAAATTTGATATCTTTTAATTCTTCAATATCACGACGAATTAAAGCATAACTTGTGATTACAATATCGTAATCATTAATTTTTTCAAATAAAGCTTTTCTATCCACACCTGAAAGTTTCAAACATGTCAATTCTGGTGTAAATTTTTGAATTTCAGATTCCCAGTTAAATACTACCGAAGTCGGACAAACAACCAACACTGGCATTGAACCGTCTTCTTCTTTTGCTTTTTGAATTAAACTCAAGGCTTGAAGTGTTTTACCAAGACCCATATCATCAGCAAGAATACCGTTCAAGCCGTACTTGTACATAAACCACAACCAGCTAAAACCTTTCATTTGGTATTCACGAAGTTCAGCATTAACACCTTTTGGTAGGGTTAAGTTTTCATCAGTTGAGAATGATGTAATTTGTGACCAAAACTTTTCAAATTCTTCGCTTAAAACAAGTTCAAATCCTCTATTCTTCAACTCTTGAACCAAACCTGCGCGATAGGTTTTTATCAAAAATTTATTTTCGTCATTTCTATATGCATCAAATGAGTTGAAAGATTTCATCATCGCATAAATATCTTCTGCTGGATATTCAACAAAACCTAAACTTCTGATACGACTATACTTTTCGTTATTTTGAATTGTTTCGTAAATTTCATCAAAATTGATAATATCTTCGCCAACTTGACCATATAATTGAATTTCAAAGCTATCTTTTGAATCTTCTGAAAAGTCAATTTTAGCACACATTTTAAACGGTTCTTCAATAAGCTTAAAGAAACTAATATCATCTTTTTCTTCAAATACCCAACCGTCACCAGCTTTGTTCATATAATAATTATAAAAATCAATTGCGTTTTCTTTTTCTAAAGCCAAGTTGTTTGTTTGCATTGGAACGAATTTACAAGCAAGAAGCATTTGATAAGCTGAAATTTCGTGCTGGACATTACGTTTAACCCAATAAACCATATCATCTTCTTTACGTTTTACAGTTACGTAAGGAGTTTTGTCAACAGTTTTTGAGAACGGAACTCGAACTCCGTCATATTCAAATTCTAACGATGCTTTTAGAGATTGGTCATAGTCTATTCCCAAGGTTACAATATTTTTCGGTGGACGTTGTTCCAAGAATAATTTGCTAATTGTTTCTGAAACTTCAACTTCAATTTGTTCGCGAAGTTTTGGAAGTTCTTCATAAATAAATTTACCACCCTCTGCATCTTTCAAATCTGTAAATGTAGATTTAATAAGATTTTGCGGAACAACATTCATTGAAACATTGGTTGGAAATATAACATTTTTATATCTTCCCCATTTAATTTGCCTTGAAAAATATCTAACTTCTTCAAAGGGAATAATATCGTCTTTATCTGGTCTTCTCCAGAATAATTCAAGCATAATATTACCTGTTGGAGAACTATTTACCGATAAAACCAACTTCCATTCTTGGTCAGTAAACTTAATTCTATTTTTAGTCTTTTCATCTAAAACTTCATCTGCTGCAGCTAAAAGCGGAAACATTGGCGCAAACTTCGGAATTGGAATATCGTACCAACCAGCTTTTTTATCTTGTCTAGCTGTTTTTAGAATTTGTTGAAATATTGCAATTTCAACTTTTTGAGAATTGTTTACAACAAAATTTGGATCATTTTTTTGAGCTTCAATAAGGCCTAAAAGAATAGGTTCAATCGCTCTAACTACCTTACCAGTAGCCCTTGACATTACAAGAACTGAAAAGAAATTTGGTTTTCTCTTTGGATTAAAATGGAAAATATAATTACCCTTTGGTATAGCTTTTAGTGCAGTATTTTCATCACTATAATCAGCTTCAATACCGTACTTTGTTTCTAACCAATCTTCATAAGCATGTTCGTCAATCGCTTTAATTGCAACAGCAACAGCATGTTTACACCATTCTTCTTTTAATGGACAATTACAACGCGCTTCAACTTTATTCTTTTTAAAAATTAAATCAGTGTTATATGAATCTTGAAAACTACCTTTCACCTTGCCCATATAGAAATTTTTTTCTGGGTAAGCTTCCAAAATCATATCTTTTGTGTAATATTCATAGCCTCGACGCCAGCTACCAGCTGTAGCGTGTTCTTTCAAGTATTTAAAATTAAATTCAGGAGTACTCATTAAATAAAAGAGCCACTTTCTTTTTTTACTTAAGGGTGTAACAAACGGTTTAATAAGTATATAAATACTACTACTCTTAAGATGACCGTAATTAAATTCTATAATAGAAAAAACAATATTGCAAGTTTTTATATAATAAATTTAAAAATTTATTATTTTTATAATAAAAAACAAGTAAAACACTAGAGTTTTACTTGTTCTTTAATTTCAATCTTTACTTATGATTATTATGTGTGTTTCAATGATGAAGCACTTTTACCCTTGACTTGGGTATGACCATTTATTGAAACAGAAGAAGTCTTTGAAGAGAAAGTAGATGACTCACCTTCTTCGCTATTGTTATGATAGTTATAACTATTAGACACTCCTGTATGAGCTAAACGTCCATCTTTATCAGTCCTACCGTCAGTTACGGTAAAGAAGAACTCATCTTCTTGCGCATTTTTAAATTCTGACGTTGAAACTCTACCTAATGCAGTCCAGCCTTCAGTCATAGTTTCGCCATTACCAGCATTTACCTGTTTACTGCCAGACAAAGGTTTATCAAGCTCAACATAACCGCCTTTTTGATAGTATAATTTTGTACCGTCTGAATATTCTCGAACAACAGAGCCGTCTTTATTCTTTGTTTCTTTTTTAAGCTCAACACCATCTTTCAATACTGCATTTTCCAATTTACTAAAGGCATTATCAATTGTTTCAGGAGTTATATCATCTGCCTTACCGTTTGCAGATTTATAGATGTCATCAAACACCGCAATTTCTGCTTCAACTTCTTGTAAAGCCTTGTCTAGTTCAATTTTCTTTTTATTATTAGTTTCTGCTTCTTTATCAAGATTTGTTTTTTCCTCAGTTAATTTTTCATTTTTAGCTTCACTAGCCTCTAAATTTTCCTGTTCTGCCTTTAAATCTTGATTTAACTTATCAATTTCACTTTTCATATCACTTAAAGACATTTCTTTTTCTTCAATTTTTGAATTAATTTCACGTTGAACATCTTCATCAGAAGCTTTATCTAATTGTGATTTTAAAGAAGCAACTTCACCATTAATAGCCTCTTGCTTACCAGAAACTTGAGCAATACTAGCGTTAAAACCTTCAATTTTAGCGTTTGAAGTTGAAATTTTTTCTGTATTTTGTGCCATATCAGCGCTGTTTTGACCAGATGCTCTTTGATTATTAGCAATCGAAGCATCATTTTGTTGTTGCTGTTGAACAATATTATTTCTTTTTGCTGTTAATTGTGAAAAGCCAGTATTAATGCCACTATTTGTACTCATAAGCAACCTACTTTCTTTATACTACATATACCTTTTCTATATATATCGACCGTATTTTATTTAACTTTAACCTACTTTTTATATCAAATTAGGCTATAAGTAGCGTTAAAACTAGCTTTAAGCATATTAACTTTTAATTTTACAAATTTTAACGTTAAATTTATTTTTTAAAAATTTTTTGTGCAAGGCTACACAAAACAACATTTTTAGATAAAAATACATTAAATGTATGATTTTCAAACTATAATAATAATAGTAATATTTATATATAAAAGATTTATAAATTTTATGGGGGATATGGAAGATGCCACAAGTGGCAAGACAACAAAGTAGTTATACTAGAAGTTATGCTTATCCACAAGCATATTCTTACGTTGATGTACCTACGAGAAAACAGGTTAAAACACCTAAAAAAAGAGTACAACCAGCAGTAAAAAACAAGAAGCATAAAAAACAAAATCCATTAGCATTTTTATTATCAATGGCATTTATGTTTGTAATTGGTTATTATATTTTACCTGCGGTATTTCATAATATATCTTTACCGTTATTTACTGGTAAACAAAACTATTCAAATATTAAAGCCGACTATTATAATTTAATGTTTCCAACATCAAATTATTTATCAAATACAATTTTCAACAACAGACGTGCATTTGCAACACCTGTTACAAAAAAAGCACTTATGACACCAGTTTACAAAACAGAACAAATAACAGTTTTGGATAGTGCTCTAAGAGAATTGATGAAAAAATATCCGTCAATTCATCCAGCGATAACCGTTTGGGACTTTAATACAGGAAAATATGTAGATATCAATGGTTCAGAGATTTTCCCAGCAGCAAGTATTATCAAAGTTCCAGTTTTAATACAATTATTTAAAGCAATCGAAAACAACGAACTATCAATTTATGATGAAATGTATTTAACAAATTACTATAAGGCTTCTGGCTCAGGTAATATGCAATACGCTTCAAGTGGTAACAAATACACAATTGACCAACTTGCAAAAGTTATGATTCAAGATTCAGACAACTCTGCAACAAACATGCTTATGTCAAAACTTGGTTCTATGACTTCTACAAACACTGCAATCAGAAACTGGGGACTTAAAGATACACACGTACAAACTTGGTTACCTGACCTAAAGGGTACAAACTACACAACAACAAACGACTTAACAACTATGTTGTTCAACTTGGACAACCCAAGCTTCTTGAATATCAATTCACGCGAATACATTGTTGACTATATGAGCCACGTAAAAAATGACCGCTTAATTCCACAAGGACTTGGCAAAGGCGCAACATTCTTACACAAAACGGGCGATATCGGTTCAATGTTAGGTGATGCAGGTATTGTTTATATGCCAGACGGTAAAAAATATATCGTTGCAATTATGGCACAAAGACCTTATAACTCACCTCAAGGCAAAGAATTTATTCAACAAGCATCAAAATTAATCTACACAGCGATGCAAAATCTATATTAATTTATATTTTTGTTTCAATTTAATAATTTTATCATAAGACGCTTCAATACAATTTTGAAGCGTTTTATCGTTTTTAACCTTTTGGGCAATATTTTCAATAACCTCTATTGTTTTGTCATCGTTAAATCTATATAAAAATAAATTTACACCTGCTCTAATAGCAGTTTCACAAGCATTTTCGTAATTATCCAAAGCTTTCATAACCATATCATCAGAACAAATTACGCCATCATAATCCTTGCGTAAATATTCAATTGCCTCTTTACTCAAAGATGTCGGAATAACGTCCTTGTTAAAGCAAGTACAGTGTAGATGTGCCACCATAACCATATCCACGCCACGTTTAATCATAGCTTTAAACGGTTTTATATGAGTTTTCTCCATTTCTTCAAGCGATAAATTAATTCTTGGCAAGGTTAAGTGACTATCGCAATCAGCATCACCATGTCCAGGGAAATGCTTTATGCAAGGAATAATGCCATTTTTCTCGTATACATCTAGAACTATTTTTGCACCCTTTATAACTTCATCTGGATTTGAAGAAAAAGCCCTTTCACCTATTATTGGGTTGTTAGGATTCGTATTTGTATCGCAACAAGGCGCAAAGTTCAAATTTATACCATATTCTTTAAGTTCATCTGATATTGCTTGAGTTTGATTGCGTAAAAAATCTTCGCCTTTTTCATAAGCGAACTTTGCACTCAAATATCTTTTACCACCCCAAATATTTTCTGTTCTTTCTACTCGTCCACCCTCTTGGTCGATAGAAAAAAATGGCATGGTTTTAGCATGGCATGCCAAAGATTTTATTAAATTTTTAAAATCCTCTTTTGATTGTATGTCGTCTTTAAAGAAAATAACACCGCCTAGCCCTTTATTTAAAGCATTTTCAAGGTTATTTCCCTTACATCCTAACACAAACATTTGATACAATTTTTGAACGATTTCCATAGAATATATCATACATTTAATTGAGGTCAAATTGCAAGTTTTTTTGTATTATATATACACAGACGTAGGGGACGGGTAATGAAAAAATTATTAACAATAGCATTAGCAGGACTTTTTGTGATAATCGCATTCACAATGGACGCATCAGCAGCAAAAAAATCTTCAAAAAAATTAGCTCCTGAAGCCGTTGAAGAAATGACTGCAACAATTGATAACTTAACAAAAAAAGTTTATGGACACGCTTTGTTATCACCAGAAGATAACCAAAATTTGATTGAAATTAAAATCAAACTAGATAACCAAATGCTTGTCGCTACAGATACAAGTTTAGCACCACTTTACTATAAGGCTGGCTATTTATATAAGATGAGAGACATGAATCAAGAAGCAGTAGAATGCTTCCAAACAATCCTTGAAAACTTTGCAGACACTGCACTTGCCCCAAAAGCAAGAACTTCACTTCGCGCGATGGGAATTCAAGTTGCAGACCCTGTAAAAGTTTCAGATGAAGATGAGGAATAGGAAATTATTAGGGGTAAATTGTTAGAGAATTTTTCGGCGGTTTTGATAAATCAAAACCGCCGTTCATTTTATTTATAATACTCTTGATTAATCCTTGCAAACCTTATATTCTTGTAAAAATATTGCAGAATTTGATATGCATTATATCCTTGTTTTGCTAAATTATTAGCGCCATGTTGCGACATACCAACCCCATGCCCGTTCTTTTTAACATTATCATCGTACGACGGAACAGCTCTAATATATGGCAAATCTCTTTCCCATACACTTCCTGCAGCGACCGTATGTCCTCCTGCAGATGCTGAATAAAAGGCTGGAATTATTTTTAAATCATAAATTAAAACAATACCGTAAGAATCAACTACCGCTTGATTTGTTTGCTTTGTTTCCGCCGAAGCACCGTTGTAAGCCTGATCTTCTGGAGTATCTTTTAAGTCATAACCATATTTTGCTCGTTTACCCAAATTTGCCAAAGCGTAGCTTCTTGCAGCAATCGCCTGTGCTTTATGTGCTTCATATTCCCAACTCGAAGGCATTTCAGCTGGCACCACCCCTTGAATATATGACTCTATATCAAGTTTATTTATTAAAGTCAACAAACCGCCTTGATTTTTTATAATAAAAATTCCTCGATACCACTTATTTTTTGCACTCACAAAACCGCTATCTGTCGGACGAACAGCAACTTCGTTGGAATCTAAACTGTAATATTTTCCGCCTAATTTTATTAAAATATTGTTACCTTGAGCTTTAAACTCATAATTACGCATAGGTCCAAGAGTATAAATAGTTCTATTTGTATGAGAATTTATGATAGGCGCATAAGTCGAAGCACCCAAACGAACAGCGTTTGCGTTTGTAACCAAGCCTATCTTTATAGCCTGTGCTGGCTGTACAAAAATAAGCATGCAAACAAATATTACGAATATCCCTAATTTTTTCATGACTTTATAACACTATCCTTACTAGTATTATAAATCAAAGGATACTAAAAGTTCAATTATGCTTGTTTTTCTTCGTAAGGTTTAATACCTAGTTTATCAGAAACCCAACCGCCTAATTTACGAGCAAATTTAGGAGCATAAATTGTTGCTAAAGAATAGCCAATACCTGAAATTACTGCTGGTAATTGACCCATGCCTTTTGTATTTTTAGCAAAGTCGCCAACTTTTGTAGCAACTGAATTTAAAGATTTTGTATTTTTAATAAATTCTGGAACAGTATGTAACATCACATGTTTTGCGGTAAATTTAGCACTCCAGCCTAATGTTTCTTCAATGGCTTTTCTAATAGGCGAACTAGAAGTTGCAATTTGTACTGCAGACTTGCACATACCGATTTCATCACCCATTCTTGCAACATTAGCGATTTTGTTTGCAGCTTGCATTGATTCGCTAGTTTGAGCTGTTTTAGAGAAAGTATCAACAACACCTCTTGCTGCTTCACCCCAAGAATTATCAATTTTAGCAATTTTTTCAGTAACTTTAACAGCATTACCGATAACTGAAAACGCTGCCAATTTATCGCCGTTTGCAGCTTTTTTCAAGTTTCTTACTAATGATATTGATTCTGAGATGTAATTTGATGACATTTTATTTAACTACCTGTTTGTTAACCGAAATAATATTTTGTTTTGCCGTCTGCTGTTTTGTGATCGTCTGGCTGTTGCTGAGATTTTGGTAAACCTAACTTATCTGCTATCCAACTACCAGCTTTTCTAAAGGCTCCAGAACCTATCATTGAACCAGCAGTGAATAACACACCATAAACAATTGCTGGCACGACTTGCAACGGACCTCCTTTTTTCTTACAGAAATTAACCATTGAGTCGTTTAAGGTTTTTATACCTTTTATATTTGCAATATCTTTTGCATATTTGATCATCGAACCTTCGACAATAAACATACCTAAAATATCAGAACCTTCTTCTAACAAGGCTCTTGCTGGGGTATCTGATTTGCAAACCCTAATCATCGCACAAGTTGCAGAGATTGGATCGGTATTTCTTGATAATTTAACACCAGTTCTAACGGCTTTACCAATTTTAGAACCCTCTGTGGCTTTGTTAAATGTATCAACAATTCCTTGACAAAGTTTTGTTGTAGCTTCTGTACCTTGACCTGAAGCTAATTTTGTAACTATTTTTGAAGCATGTCCGACTGTCGAAACATGTCTTAAAATATTTCCACCTTTTGCGGCTTTTGCATTTTCATAAAGCGATATTAATGACGCAACGTAATTTGACATTTCTACACTATAATTCTTTTACCTATGTACCTACACACTATATAAAAGTATATAAAAGCATGAAAATTGCTGTGTTTGAACCTTTTTGTAACAAACTTTTAACATGTTTTTTTAGATAAATTTTTTATAATAAGTTGCAAAACTTATAATAGTCACACCTACACTTATTTGCGTCTTTATTTTTTTTAGCAAAATTTTGTGAAATTTTACATTTTTCTGCAATTTTTTTCAAATTTTCTTCGTATTTGTTTTTTAAATCGTCAGAAAATTTTATTAACTTTTCGTCCTTGTTCTTTAAATCTAAATAAACAAAGTTTAATGATTTATATTTTTGATTTAAAAGTTTATCAATACCTAACAGATAAATCATTGTTTGGTAGTCTGATTCTGGATTTTTCGGAATAGAACCTGTTTTGTAATCTAAAATATAATAATCACCGTCATTTTTTACCAATGCGTCTAAACGTCCGCCAAACCAATATTCATCTAGCTTAAAAGAAATTTGATATTCGCTGTTTAAAAATTCGTAAGTAAAATATTTTGTATTTTTTAAGTATTTCCAAATATCTTTTTCAACCGAACTCAAGGCTGTTTCTAACTTTGAAACATCTAGACCTTTCATAAAATAACTTGCCATCGCGTGAATATTTTTACCTTTTTCAAAGAATTTCTTATTCTGTGGCAAAGAAATTTTATCCACATACATATAAAAGTATTTTTTCGGACATTCTTCAAAAATCTTCAACATAGCTGGAGATATTATCATTGGCTATCTCCTTTCAATAATTTTTCAAAAATAATACTTGGCATTTGATTTTGAACTTTTCCATACATCTTAGTTTCTTTTGAAACTGTAAAAGTAAGACCTTTTTTAGCCCTTGTAATTGCAACATAAAGTAGTCTTAGGTTTTCGGAAATTTGTTCTTTTTTGAGTTCAAAATCATCTTTTTTCTTGTATTTCGGGTTTAATGCTCTAATTTGCTCTGTAAAATCTACATCTTTTTTCAAGGTCATTTGTGCAAAATCTAGAGTTAATAATTTTTCTGTGAACTCAGGAATAAAAACGTAATCAAACTCATCACCTTTTGATTTATGGTATGTCATAACCTGAACTTTACCTGCCAAAAATTCTTTGTCAGATTCGTCTTCTTCAGAGAAAAATTTAAAGCCACTCAAATTTGGTCGTTTTGCAAGTGCATCAAGTTTTTCTAGAACTGTCGTAAAATTATGATTTGAAGATGATAAGCGTTTTATAAGAGTTGAAATCAAGTACACATTTGACTTTTCAATATCACTTCTATAATAATGCAAACCTATTTTCAACGCCAATTCCTCAATTGGCAAGTGAGCAAAACTCAACCAATACAAAATATCCCAATAAAATCTTGCAAGTTCGGCATTCATTTCGTCTGAATTTGAGATAACAAAAGGTTGTTCCAGATTTCTTATATCAACTTGCAATCTTGATTTGTAAAATCCACTTTCTGCTAGAATTTCATAAGATGATGCCATAACTTCGTTATCAAATGGATTTTGAATAATCCTTAAAAGTGCTGATATCGTTCGATAAACACTTTTTTGCTCTAAACATTCTGAACGTGAAATACTCTTAAATCCAGCGTCCATAATGAAAGACAGCCAACTTCCTACTTGATAGTTGCTTCGTAATAAAATTCCAATGGTAGCTTTTGGAGTTTTTGTTAAAATTTCTTTGATTTGCTTTAAAATATAGTTTTTTTCAGCAAAAGTGTTATCAAAAACAAATGACTTCACAGCGTGCGTCGCAACTGGATTTCTACCCTCTACAGGTTTCATAAAAATTCGATAAAACGCATCTTTGTAATCGTCATTTCTATCTGCCATAATAACTAGATTATTTGCAAGTTTCCAAACATCATGGCAACAACGTTGCGAACAGTCCATTTCAACACTTTGACTTTCTTTGATAAATTTTCTAAACCCCTCTGTATCAGCGTTTGAAAAGGTTGTTGTAATTGCTTGATTTATATCTCCGCAACGAATAAGATTTTTATGCTTTCCGCTCAAAAGAGCTATTAATCGTTGTTGAATTGCTGATGAATCTTGCGCTTCGTCTTCTATAATATATTGGCAAATATCTTGATAATATCTCAAAATATCATCGTTATCTTCAAGCAATTTAACCGAAGATAAAAGCATATCGTCATAATCAATCAAATTTGAAGCCTTTAATTCTTCTTGATAAAGCTTGTAAAAATCAATAAATTTTTGAACTTGAGCATTAGTAACTTTTTCACTCAAAACTCCGCCACCAAGCTTAAATACCGATATTGCCCTATCAAAATTATCTGTTTCTGTCTTTTTCAAACCAAATTGTTTTGAAAGTTTTTGAATAATACTTGAACGTTGTGAATCGTCACAGATTTCAAAATCTGGAGCTAGTCCTAATCTTTCAAAATTAGAGTTATCTTTTAATATTCTTAAAGCCAGACCATGAATTGTACTAATATTAGGCAATTTCGAGTTTTCAGTATTAACGTTTTTGATACGTTCTCTAAAATTTCTAGCCGCAGATTCCATATATGTTAAGACAAAAATATTTTCGGGATTAATTCCATCGTTCAACAATTTGATGATTAAAGCTAATAAAATAGTAGTTTTCCCTGCTCCTGGGACTGCGGATATCGCCATTTGACCTTTTTTATAGTCTAAAACTGGCTTTTGGTCATCTCTTGGGGTAAATTTGAACCCTATAGATGAAGTTGCTTCTTCATCTGACTTAAAATAAGGTTCAATTCCACCAAAATTTTCAATACCGCTACCATCAAAAAGGCTTGAAAACGTATATACAAACTCTTTTGCACACAAAACTAATTTGCGTAAAATTCTCGCAGTTTTTTGTTGTGCAAGTGTTATATCGTCCTGAATAGTATATTCTTCCTTATCCCAATCTGCCTGAAAAACCCATGCATTATACAGAGGCCCAGTGTCGTTTTTAACCCATTCATCTGAAGAAATATCCAACCAAACTTGGAATTTTGTTTGAATTTGATTATCAATAATTTTTTGGGGAGTTGCAATAACTAAATCATTTTCAGCTATTTCAACTGTAGAATAAGGGTTTTCCGCAATAATTGAATTTTCAATTTGCTTGATGATTTCTTCCTTTTTACCAGTTATAAATTCTTTTGGAAAAACAGATTCAAAGTCCTGTAATTCCTTTACAAAGAAAGAAAATTTATTAATTTCATTGATATTTAAGTTTTTAAACTCGAAAAGTTCATCATAAATTTTAAAAACTTGTTCAGAAAGCGGTAAATCACTTGTTTTTAACTGATTTATAAAGTTCACAAATTTTTCATATTTTTGAGTATATTCTTCGATTTTAAACTCATAATCAATCAAATTTTTGTCACTATCAAAACAACTTAAAATCTTTTGACAATGCCTAATTGGGATATTCAAAATTTTTGATAAAATAACTCTTAAATCAAATTCTGATAATTCATCTTTCAAATCACTATTAAATTTCAGTATAGTCAAAGCTGACAATACATACGGATTTTGAACCAATTTTTCACTACCTGAAAGAAATACTAGATTAATATTCGATAGTTTTTCTCGCAAGTAGAATTTTAACATATCATCAACAACTGGTGTAATTATAGCGATATCAGATGGGAAAAAGCCTGATTTTATCAAATCTTTTATCTTTAGCACGGCTAAATCTATCATTGTTGCACGTTTTGACGGAGATAGATGAGAAAAATATTTTAATCTTACGCTACCCTCACCCAACACTTTTTTGTATAAATTATCTGCCTCTTGAGCCATTTTTGACTGTGATTGCAAAACTTTTGGAGTATCCTCGAGCAAATTTTTCAACTTTGTATAAACATTTTTATCCGCGCTTAAATACCCACTTCTACTTGAACCTAGCTTGTCACAAGCTACAAATATGTCTTTTAAATTTGGTTTTAAGTATTTTATAAAATCAAAACAAACAGGTGTTATTTCGTCTGCATCATCGACAAATACATATTTTACATCTTTAAAGACATCAGCATTTTGATATAAATAATTAAACAATAAAGTTTGTCTTAAATAATCAAAGCTACGATAATTCAGTGTTTTAGACATCAACAGTTTTAAAGCAGTTTTGCTATCCTGTGCAAATCCCTCTTTCAAAACGTTTTTTGCACGCCATTCCACATCTTTATCATTAAGATTATTTTGAATAATTAGCGAATATCTTCTAAATAACTGGTGCAAAAGAGATTTCTTTGAATTATAACCGCTAAATTTAATATCTTTGATAATATCTTTCATCATAAATTGAGATATTTCAAGCCCAATCATATTCGGAATAATTGAAGTTTTGCCAGAGGAAAGTTTATTTTCAAGAAATGCCCAATTATCAATTATTGTATTATAAACTAATCCGAAGAACGAGTAAACTCGTAACTTTTCAACAACATCGACATTTAATAATTCCAATACACCATTACAAAATCTTTCTTTTGCGGAAGAATTATTTACAAGCACAAGAATTTCATTTGAAGAAATGCCCGAATTTATCAAACGGGCATAGTCTTCAATCAAAATATTTGTTTTGTCTGTCGAAATTGAACCTTCAATTAGCATTTTCTTGTTTTAATTTCGTCCAAAATCATGTTTACAAATTCATCAACAGGTTTTGTACCAATTTGTCCAACACCTCTTTGACGAATTGCAACTTCTCCAGACTCTTGTTCTTTATCACCAACAACTACAACATAAGGAACTTTTTTATCTTGTAAGTTTTCTCTAATTCTGTAGTTCATGCTTTCAGAACGGTCGTCTAAGTAAGCTCTGATACCGTTATCTCTAAGTTTTTTGTAAATTTTTTCGGCAAAATCGATATGTTTTTCGTTTGAAATAGGTACAACAGAAACTTGTGTTGGAGCTAACCAAGTAGGGAATGCACCAGCAAAGTGTTCAATTAAGATACCGTGGAAACGTTCCATTGAACCGAAAATTACACGGTGTAACATAACTGGAGTTTTCAATTGACCGTCTTTATCTTGGTATTTGATATCAAATCTTTCTGGCAAGTTAAAGTCTAATTGGATTGTAGCACACTGCCAAGTTCTGCCTATTGCATCTTTAACCTTAAAGTCAATTTTTGGACCGTAGAATGCACCATCACCCTCGTTGATGTCGTATTTCATACCACGTTTATCCATAGCTTCTTTCAAACCAGCTTCTGCTAATTCCCAGTTTTCAAGCTTACCTACATAGCTTTCTGGACGAGTTGACAATTCAACTTCAAAGCCCATTTTGAAAATAGCCATTGTATCAGCAACAAAATCAATAATAGCGTTAATTTCATCTACCAATTGTTCTGGAGTACAGAAAATATGCGCATCATCTTGAGTAAAGCCTTGAACACGTGTTAAACCTGACAAAGCACCTGATTTTTCACGTCTGTAAACCGTACCTAATTCAGCCATTCTTAATGGTAATGAACGGTAAGAATGTCTTTGTGATTGGTAAATCAAGATGTGGAACGGACAGTTCATTGGTTTTACAATGTATTGATCGTCTTCTTCGTTTTCTTTTTGAATAAAGAACATGTTTTCTCTATAGTGGTCAATATGACCTGAAATTTCCCACAATTTAGATTTTGCAAGCTGTGGAGTTTGAACAATCACATAACCACGTTTTCTGTGTTCTGTTCTCCAATAGTTTTCAATTTCTTCACGCACTGTGTATAAATTTGGGTGCCATAAAACTAAGCCACCACCGATTTCTTCTCTTACTGAGAACAAATCTAATTGTGCACCAAGTTTTCTGTGGTCACGTTTTTCAGCTTCTTCAAGCATGTGCAAGTAGTCTGCCAAATCTTCTTTTGTCCAAAACGCAGTAGCATAAATACGTTGCAACATTTTGTTCTTTTCGTTTCCTCTCCAGTAAGCACCTGCAACTTTTAACAATTTGATAGCATTACCTTTGATAAAACTTGTATTTGGAACGTGAGGGCCTGCGCAAAGGTCGTTGAATAAAGCATTCCCGTCTTTATCTTTTGTGATATATAAAGTAGGATTGTCATTTCTGTGTTCTTCTAACAATTCAGCTTTGTAAATCTCGCCTTGTGCTTTAAATTCTGCAATTTGAGCATCAACATCTTCCACGTTAACTTTTTCAAATGTAAGATTTTGTTTTAAAATTTCTTTCATTTTTTCTTCAATTTTTGTCAAATCGTCTTCTGTAAAAGTATGTTCATCTAAGTCAAAATCATAGTAAAATCCAGTATCTGTAGCTGGACCAATTGCTAATTTTGCATGCGGAAACAAACTTTGTACAGCTTGAGCCATAATGTGTGACGCAGAGTGTCTTAGTATATGCAAAGTTTCATTGTTCTTTTCCATTTCCATTCCTTTCAAAATACAAAAATACTATATATAAGTTATAGCACTTAATAACTATAAATACAAATCATAAATATTTCTCTTTTGTAGTAATTGTTTTATATAACATATAATCTTTCTAACACCTAGTATTTATGAGCATTTTAGAATTTAATTAATAATTGTTTACATTAAATAGATGAGATTTTGTTGATTTTTCTAAAAAAATCATTAAATATTCCGACGAAAGAGAAAAATGAGGTAAAAATCTATGGGCATGGCAGCATCTCAGGCAAGATTTCTAGGTCTTACCGCTCGAAAATCAAATATAGAATACGAAGGACAGCAGATTAACCAACAAAGAACAGAGTTGGCAAACCAATCTGCGAATTTGTATAACCAAATGTTGACACTACAAGTGCCAACACCTCCGTCTACTCAAGATTACACTAAAGTAACTTATACTTTCACAATTCCTGGGACTGATTATTCTGAGGCTACAATTAGCCAAATTACTAAAGAACCAAATTCAAACCCTCCAACATATACTGTTGCATTCAGTTACTCTGAAACAGATATGGGCTTTCCTGCTTGCGGTACAAGTCAGTTCTCAACAGTAAACGCTTATAATGACGATACACATATAGGTAACATCACAACCACAAAAGGTAAAACATATACTTTAAATTATCTTGACCCTACAAAAACAACAATTCAAGATCCAGAACATCCAGATGACCCTGACAAAACAATTGAAGTTTCGCAAATTCCACCAGAACATCAAGATGCATACGATTCATTAAAAAATAAAGGTAATGTTTATTGGATAAATGTAGGTACCGATGAAAAACCATCTTATCAATACTACACTGGCACGGATTTAAAAAATGCTTTATCAACTAACGGAAATGGTAAAACTCCATACTATTATGCTGGCGAAATAACAACTTTTGAAACTGAAACTTACCAACATTGTACCGTTAATAGAGATAAATTTAACAGAGTTCAAAGTTTTACATACAACGATAACGAATATGCAGTTACAACAAACACCATGACTGATGATGACGCGTATGAAGATGCAATGAGCGAATATACTTATAAATCTTACTTGTATGAACAAGAAATGAACAATATTAACGCTCGCACATCAATAATTCAAGCTCAAGATAAAAATCTTGAATTAAGATTAAAACAACTTGACACTGAACATAACGCTGTTCAAACCGAAATGGAATCAGTTCAATCTGTATGTAAGAAAAATACAGAAGATACATTCAAGACGTTCGCTTAAGCGGATTTTCGACTCTGCCGAACAAAAGTTGACTAAATGTCAAGTTTTGTGAGAGGGGCGCCGTAAAGATAACGCAATAAGTACGGTATGACACTTTTTAAAAGCGAAAATTCAAAGGCTATGCGTACCCCAATAATCCAAGACAAGCGAATATAATTAACAAATTTCATAATCACTCTTATTATAATGACAGGCGTCCTCGGACGCCTTTTTTTATGTAAAAAAGTTGCATATTAGTTATGTTTGAACTAAAATTGAGGAATAGAAGTATAGGAGAAAGAAATATGGCAGTAGAAAGACAAAGACAGCACGAACAAGACCCAATGGTTAGAAAAACAAACTTTGATGCTGTAGAAAATAATTTAACTGATGAACAAGCAAAACTAGAATCATCAAGATGTTTAAACTGCAAAAACCCTAGATGCGTATCAGGTTGCCCAGTTAACATCAACATTCCAAAATTCATTCACGAAGTAAAAGAGGGCAATATTGAAGAAGCTGGTAAAACAATCCGTGAATCAAGCATGCTACCATCAGTTTGTGGCCGTGTTTGCCCACAAGAAAGACAATGCGAGGGCAAATGCGTTTTAGGTATTAAAGGTGAAGCAGTTGCTATTGGTGCATTAGAAAGATACGTTGGCGATGCAACAAAAGCTGTTGAGACAGAAATTAAACCATCTGGTAAAAAAGTTGCTATTGTTGGTTCTGGTTGCGCTGGTATTACTGCTGCGGCTGACTTAAGAAAAGCTGGTCACGATGTAACTGTATTTGAAGCATTACACGAACTTGGTGGTGTTTTGAGATATGGTATTCCACCTTTCAGATTACCTCGTACAGTTTTGGATAGAGAGTTAGACTCATTAAAAAATATGGGCGTAAAATTTGAAAGAAACGTTATCGTTGGTAAATCAATCACATTGAAACAACTTGAAGATGATGGTTATGACGCAATCTTTATTTGCTCAGGTGCTGGACTTCCAAAAATGATGGGTATTACTGGTGAAAACTTAAACGGTGTATACTCTGCAAACGAATTCTTAACTCGTGTAAACTTAATGCACGCAAACGATGAAAAATTCCCAACACCATTAAAAGTTGGTAAAAAAGTTGCTGTTATCGGTGGTGGTAACGTAGCTATGGACGCAGCAAGAACTGCATTAAGAGCTGGTTTTGAAGAAGTCCATATCGTATACAGACGTACAGAAGCTGAACTTCCAGCAAGAAAAGAAGAAATTCGTCACGCTAAAGAAGAAGGAGTTATCTTTGATTTATTGCACGCTCCTGTTGAAATTCTTGGAGAAGATGGTTACGTAAAAGGTATGAAGTTTGAAAAAATGGTACTTGGCGAACCTGACGAAAGCGGAAGAAGAAAACCAGTTGGTACAGGTGAATACGTTGTATTTGACGTAGATAGCGTAATTGTTGCTTTAGGTACTGGCCCAAACCCTATTATCCAAAAATCAGCAAGCGCTGACGATATGGCTTTTGACACAGACAATAAAGGTTACATCGTAATCAACGGCGATACTGGCGAAACATCTATTCCTAAGATTTATGCTGGTGGCGACGTAGCACCTACTGGTCCATCTACAGCTATTAACGCTATGGGTGCTGGTAAAAGAGCTGCTAAGGCTATTAATGAACTTCTTAAATAAGAGTTTAATTACATTTATAATCATTCAACTGTTGTGTCTTCCAGCTTTTTCGGCTATTGATATAGACGCAACAGTTGATTATGAAATTAGGCGTAAGTATAATCCTAACAAGATTGAAGAAGACTTACTGCCACCTTTGCCTGACAAATTGAAAAATGATATAAAATTAACGCCTAGTGATAATTTTGGTCAAACCAGCAAAACAACAGCCTCTGCACCAAAATCAACACCAACTACAATAAAAACAACTCCATTAAAAGAGGCTAAAGTTCAGCACTCACAAGGTCAATCGATAACATTAAAACGTGGAACTAAGTTTACACTTAGAAACACATCAGCAATTTCTGACAAAATGAGTGTCGGTGCAAAGGTTTATTTTAAATTACCAAAACCTATTAAAACAAAATATTTTTATTTACCAGAAAATACTAGATTTATTGGCGTCATAACTGACGTTCACACACCACAAATAACTGGTAACGGTGGTTTATTGGTTATTCGCATTGAAAAAGTTACGATAAATGGTAGAACGCAAGAGATTTCAGGGAAAGTTACAAAATCTAATTACAAAAAAATATTTTTCAACAACATAAAAGGAAAACGAAAATACTGGACAAACCTTGCTAAATCAATTGCTCCAGGAAAAAGGTTTAACGATAAAATGTGGAAATCCACAAAAAAACTTGCAAATGACGGTGTAACAATTATATTTAGCCCATTTACACTTGTTAGCGGACTTGTCGTCTTTGGCGTAAACATAATGGCTTCACCAGTTATAGCAGTATTTTCAAAAGGTGGCTCTATATCTATTCCAGCAGATAGCGTATTCCAAATTAAATTAACCGAAGATGTGACAATATATAATTAAAAAGGAGATAATTATGATATTTGAATTACTTGCAGCATCAATGATTAATGCTGATTTCAACTTAATTGCACAAGCTAACGACAAACCAAAAGCAGTTACAGAAAAAACATCACAAAAGTCAGCAATTAACATTAAATTTCCGATGACACAAGCATTTGTGTTACCAGAAGATAACAATACAAAATTATATAACTTTTACGAAGTAACTCAAAAGTTCCAAAATTTAACAGAACCAGTTATAAAAGACTTTTCAGCAAGAAAAAATGACCAAAAACAATTTTTAAAATGGGTCGATTTACCATCAGAACAACTTGCTAAAAAGGGTACAAAATCTCACTTAGATGAAATTTACGATCAAGCAAATATGTTAAAAAACCGCAAGGGTGACGTTGAAAGACCACTTGTTGTTTTGGGTATTGGCGGTTCAAAACACACAGCTGAATTTTTATTAAATATGAACGGAGTTGGCAACAAGGGTAAAGTTTACTTCTATTCAGACATTGACCCTATAAGTTACGAAAACTTTTTAAAAGAAGTTAACCGACCAATCAATGAGTTGAATTTCCTTGTTGTGTCTAAATCTGGCACAACTTTTGAAACAAAGGACGGATTTACAAGATTTGAAAATGCTTTAGTTGAACATTATAAAAAACAAGGCTTAGCTGAAGATGTTGCTATAAAAGCCGCTCAAAGCCATTTTGCAATTTGTACAGACAAAACTCCAAATGCCAAAAATTTACGTGGCAAAATCGGTTTAAAAAACGGCAAAGATAATAATTACATTAAAGAATTATATATACACGACGGTGTTGGCGGACGCTTCAGCATGTTTGACGATGCTGGATTATTCAGTATTGCTTACGCTGGAGTTCCCAAAGCAAACGCAGTAAGAATACTAAAAAGCGCAGAAAATATGTCTAAATTATGCTTAAACAAAGATTTACAAGAAAATCCAGCTATGCAAAGTGCAGTATTTAATATTTATACAGACGTTTTTGGATACAAACTTAAACAACAACAATACTTTGGACGTATTTTTGAGGGTGGTGGCGAAAACTGGATTAAGCAACTTTATTTAGAATCATTAAAAGACTTCAATTTTACGGCAACAAAAGCCCCAGATAGTATGCACTACGCGTCAGAGGGTCTTTTCTACCCTGCAAACAGAGATAAATACCATGTTGTAATGACAGTTATGGCTCCAAACATTTCTGAAAACTACAAAAAATATATTTCTGCAATTCTAGTTTCATACGCAGAAAAAGTTCCTGTTGCAATTGAAGTTCTTGACGTTGAAAACAATGCCATAAAACCAGAAGCAATAGGCGAATACGTGCAAGCAAAACACTTTGAAATTGTCTATACAGGTATGTTAAGACGTCAAATTAAGGTTACAAAAAATGATAAATTACCTGAAGTTTTCCAATCTCACGTGGAAGTTTACAAAAACAAGTTCAAACCAAACAGCCCTTACGAACTTGCTCCAGGAAAATAATAATCTAGATTTATAATATTATTCGTGCTATTCTTAATATATGGATAGCACGATTTTTTTTAATCCAGTAATAATTTCAGTAATTTTACTTTGCATTTTATGTTTATGCAAAGTAAATGTGTTGCTTTCCATAATGATTTCAGCCATAGTAGCTGGATTGACTGCAAAAATTAATATTACTGAAATTATGAACACATTCATTTCTGGAATGGGTGATAATTCAGAAACTGCACTTAGTTATATCCTTTTAGGAGCTTTTGCTGCAGCTATGACACAAACAGGTTTAGCCTCTGTTCTCGCAAAAAAAATAAGCAAAGTAATTAAAAATAACGCGTTTATGCTATTGGCAATTTTGACAGGTATCGCAATACTTTCTCAAAACTTAATTCCAGTCCATATCGCGTTTATACCAATTTTAATTCCACCGTTACTAAATGTAATGAACACGCTAAAAATTGACAGACGCGCAGTAGCATGTGCTTTGGCATTCGGTTTAAAAACGCCCTACATTGTTATCCCTGCTGGGTTTGGATTAATCTTTCAAGGCTTAATTGCAGATAACATCGTTCAAAACGGAATGGAAGTTGCAAAAAATGATATTTGGAAATCAACTTGGATTTTAGGACTTGGAATGTTTGTAGGGCTACTTATTGCTCTATTTATATCTTACAGAAAACCTAGAGAATACAACACCGTTGAAATCAAAAATGAAGATAGCGAAGAAAGTCTAAAATTTACAAAAGACCACTATATAACTTTGTTTGCAGCGTTTATAACATTAATCGTGCAAATAACTACAAAATCACTACCACTAGGTGCGTTAATTGGTCTTGGAATAATTTTTGGTACAGGAACAATTTCTCATCATAAAATGGATAAACTTATGGACGAGGGAGTTGGCTTAATGGGATACATCGCTTTTGTAATGCTTGTCGCTGCAGGCTTTGCCGCTGTTTTAAAATCTACTGGCGGAATTGATAGTTTTGTAAATTCAATTATGGCGATACTTCCAGCACACAAAATCTTGGCATCATTATTCATTCTTTTGACAGGTTTATTTATAACTATCGGCATTGGAACATCTTTCGGTACAATACCAATTCTTGCGGTATTATTTGTGCCTGTTTGCATAAATTTAAACTTTAACCCTGCTCAAACAATTGCACTAATCGCAGCCGCTGCAGCGCTAGGTGACGCTGGTTCTCCAGCTTCTGACACAACACTTGGTCCAACGTCTGGACTTAACGCAGACGGTCAACATAACCACATTTGGGATACTTGCGTACCAACATTTTTACACTACAATATAGCTTTAATAATTTTTGCGCTAATCGCTGTGGCAATTTTTTAAAAATTTTTCAAAACGTATATTCATAAAAAATTTTATTTCATTAAAAGTTATTATATTAATATCAGTATAAGGACTTTTATGAATAAATCACAATATAAATTTACAGACAGGGAAAAAGAAATTCTAAAATTAATAATCCTTGGTAAAAATAACAAAGAAATTGCTAAATCACTTTCTGTAAGTTTTCATACTGTGAAATTCTATGTAAGTTCTATCTTATACAAAATGGCGGTAAGTACCCGAATTGAAGCCGCCGTTAAGGCAGTACGCGAAAGACTAATATAAATTATACGATTAGGTAATTGCAAATTACACAAAATAATCGTTTAATATAATTAAATCTTTTTCATACTTCCAGCTATTCTTAATGAGTCTTTCTTAAAGGCTCTTTTTTTTGCGCAAAACTTTCAACAAAGAAAGGCGCGAGGATTTTTATATAAAAAATCCTCGCGCCTTTTAAGAATTTTAAAAAATATTTTAAGATTTAAACATTTCTTTTTTTTCGTTAATGAAATCTTGGATATTACCCATAATTTCATCACCTTTTTTTTGCAATTCAGAAACAACTGTTTCAGCTTTATCCTGAATATCTCTTACTTTTTCATCAGTTTTTTCTAAAACTTCTTTTGCTGTATCTGATAACATTTCGCGAGTTTCTTCACCTGATTTTGGAGCTAACAAAATACCTGTAATTGCACCTAATGCTGCACCAATTGTGAAACCTGCTAAAAATTTTCCTACTGACATAATAATATCTCCTTTACTATTTATATTCTAAACTAATTATCCAAAAAAACATTACCTAAATAGGCTGTTTATTTTGAAAACATCTTCATTACTGTTGTAAAACCTTTGAACAAGCCTTTAGCCAAAGAACCTGACATGATTTTTAGTTTTGATAGAGTTGCACTACTAAAGCCGAATGCGCCCTCCATAGCATCTTTCATTTTATCAATACCCTTGTCTGTTGATTTCATAAAATCATTTAAGGTATGAAGTGATTCTGTTAATTCACGTACTGTTGGACGTAATTCATTTCTTACAACAGTTGTTGTTTCGTCAACATTTTGAGCTAATTTTGATAAATCTACAATTAATTTAATCAAAAATCCGCCAACTACAACCAACATAATACCAGTTGCGATTGCCAAAAATGCTATTCCGTTGTTTAAAAGTATTTGAGATGTTTCCATTTTTTATTCCTTTTTCTAATTTCTAATTAATATCGTAATCCACGTCTGATTCTTCTAACTTTTTAGCTTTTTCAAGCTTTTCTGATTGTAACGTTGATTTGATTTTTTTGAATTGTTTCTCAACTTTATATCTAACTAAATCAATAGCTTCCAAAGCTTGTTTTTTAGCTTCTTTAACTTTTGGCGCTTGAGTTTCGATTAAATTTTCGATTGTAGATTTAACCTCACAACAAGAATCTTCGCCTTTTTTAGGTGCTAATAACACGCCAGCAACCACACCGCCGACAACGCCGATTAGAATACCTAAGCCAAATCCTACAGAATCATTTTCTTTACACATTTAAAAACCTCTACTTTCTTATAATGCTCATTGTAACATGCTTGTATTTAACATACAAGTCTATGCAAAACAATCAGCCCTTAGAGTATCATATAGTACTAATAAAAATTCCACAAACAAAACTTTGTTTTTATGTTTTGTTTTTTTAAAGAAAAATAAAGATATGGTTAACAATACCCATTTTAACATTGAGCGCATCATTTCACGTCTGCGTCTTTCAAATTCTCTTTTCTTTGCTTGAATATTTAATTTGAACTTGTTTGCCATATCATAAATTGCTCTAAGCTTAAACTTAAGAGTGTGGCGGTTAACTTTGAACTTTTCACTTAATGCTCTAACTTTTTTGTCAAAGTACATAATGCCACAACAAGCAATTACAGCAAGTACTAGTTCAAGTATAAAAAACATTACAATAACATAAATCATTTCTAAATTTCTTCTTTTGTATTATTATTATAATTATTATACAGTAAGTTTAAAAAAAAGAGAATACCCAGAAAGAATTATTTGTGAAAAAATTAAAATTTTATTTATCAATAATAATTGCAAGAATGATTTCAACCGCAATAAAAATCGTAGGACGCAGTAGTGGCACATCTTTTGTCGGAATGTTTACATTAAAATTCAATCCAGATTTTTTAAAATTCTGTTCAAAATACATAACTGGTAAAAAAATTTCTGTTACAGGTACCAATGGAAAGACTACGACAGCTGGGTTGATTGCACATATCCTTGAAGCTAACAACAAATCTGTTATCCATAATGCGCAAGGCGCAAATATGTTAACTGGGATTGCAAATATTTTCGCAACAACAATTGTACCAACAAAACGTTATGACAATTGCGTTTTAGAATCAGATGAAGCTTATTTATCAAAATTATATGATTTTATGACTCTTGATTATTTGGTTGTAACAAATCTTTTCCGCGATCAGCTAGATAGATACGGCGAACTTGATACAACTGCTAGAAAAATTCAAGACGGAATTGACAAAAACCCTAATTTAGCTCTATTACTTAACGCTGATGACCCTCTTGTAGCAAATTTAGGAAAAAAAAATAAAGTTATTTTCTATGGATTTGAAGATATTGAATTTGTTGGCACAAGAACAATTTCACAAGCTCCAGCAGAAATGTTTAACTGTGTCTGTGGAAAGCCATTAGAATATTCAAAACGTTTTTACGCTCAACAAGGTCATTATTACTGTTCTTGCGGTTACAAAAGACCTGAATGTAAATATACAGGGTTTGCAAAAATATTCAATGGCTACATTGAAATTTCTGTAAAATGTAATGACATGACAACTTCATATAAAATCGAAACAATAGGTCTTTACAACGCATACAATGTTCTTGCATCTATTTCTATGGCATTAGAATTAGGATTTAGTCAACAAGAAATTCAACAAGCTTTAAACACATACAAAGCTATGTTTGGGCGAGCAGAAAAAACAACTATAAACGGTCACAAAACGATCGTTCAATTAATAAAAAACCCTGCGGGTGCAAGTGAAGTTCTAAAGACTGTTGATTTAAACTCTAATATTTTAATTGCAATAAACGATAATTTTGCAGATGGACGCGATGTTTCTTGGCTTTGGGACGCAGAATTTGAACTTCTAAAAGATACTAGCAAAACTATTATAACATCTGGTCTTCGAGCTAATGATATGGCTCTACGTTTGAAATACGCTGGAATTCCAGAAGAAAAAATTAAAATCATACCAGATTTGACAAAAGCAATAAAAGAAGTTTCTAGCTCAAAAAACTTTGACGAAACAGTTACAATTTTACCGTCATATACAGCATTATTGCAAATGAAAAATAGTAAATAAGTGAGGAAAAATGCAACTAAATATCAATATAAATTATTTAGCAAATTTAAGAAACACTATTGGCGGTGGAGAACCAGATATTTTAAAGTTTTCTAGATATTGTGAACATGCTGGCTCTGATGGAATTGTTGCTCATATAAACGATACTCAATCAAATATTTCCACTTATGATGTAAAAAACTTAAAACACCATTTAAAAAATCGTTTTATCCTAAAGATGCCTATGACACAAGAAAATAAACAGCTTGCCCTAGATTGCAAGCCTGATACTGTCTGCATTGTACCTGTGACAAACGAACCATCACCATCAAAAGGGTTTAATGCATTGAAATTTCAAACAGAACTAAACGATTTTATGGTGCCATTGATGTATGAGGGAATTCTCGCAAGCGTATTTATTGAGCCAGAAATCGATCAAGTAAATTCCGCATACAAGGCAGGAATGCATTATGTAGAACTTAACACCCAAAAATTTGCAGAAGCTTTCAAAACAGGAAATTTTGAAAATGAATACACAAACCTTAAAGAAGCTGCTGTTTTGGCTCACACTCTAGGTTTAAAAGTTTCTTTGTGCAAAGAAATTGATTATCAAAACGTAACCAAGCTTACTGAAATTCCAAACGTTTCTGAAATGACAATTGGTCACAGTATTACAATAAAATCAATATATAGCGGATTAGATAACTCCGTAAAAGAAATGAAAGAGTTGATAAATGAAAAGTAAAGAAGAAATTATAGAAGAAATGCAACAAGTAGTTGAGCAAATGCGACTTGACGATTTGGAAGAACGCCCAGAACTTGAAGAAGAATATTTTGATTGTTCTTGTTGCGGTCAAACAAAATCATACGCTGGTTCGATTCAATACGGTGAATACAGACTTTGCAACGACTGTGTTCTTCTTGCCGAAACTGGCTTCGCTCTAAATAAAATCAAAGACGTATCAGAACTTATTGACGCTATGGAAGACAAACGTCTTGAAGAATTATGCAATTACATAAAACAAGACGAAAAAAGCCATAATAATTAAACTTTAGCCTAAATTTTCAATTGGAGTTGAAATATTTAAGTCAATATATTTAAAAAAGTTTGTCAAAACGCCAATTGGGAAGAAATAGTTATTATCTGCAGGTACAATTTTTACAATTGCAGATTTTGGGTCAACCCTTGTAACTGATGCCAAGAATTGTCTATTTGAAACCCTAAATAAAATATAACCGTTTACAGACTGAATTTCATCAATAGTAAATTTATTAGCATTTATGCTTGCTAAAGACATAAAAAACAATTTATCAACAGAAACAGCATATTTTTTTGTACATTTTTCAAAAGAAATCATTTGAGGTACTGTCGGTGAAACATTTTGAGGAGTTGTTGTAACTCTTTGAACATTCACTGTTTGAGTAGCGTTTGAAGTCGCAGAAACAGGTTTTACAATAACTTGTTCTGCTGAATTAGCACTTAAGCCTACAAAAATTATTAAAAATATACCAAAAAATTTTAAGATTCTTTCCATGATTTACCCCAGTTAATATCTACCAATAATGGCACTTTCAAATCTGCAACATTTTGCATAGCGTCTGCGACAACCGTTTTAACACGTTCCAACTCGTCTGCAACAACTTCAAACACAAGTTCATCGTGCACTTGCATAACCATTTTTGATTTAAAATTATTTTCTTTAAATGCTTTATCAACTTTTATCATCGCAAGCTTGATTAAATCTGCGGCAGTGCCTTGTAAAGGTTGATTTATAGCCGCACGCTCTGCAAATTCTTTAATCATTCTGTTTGGACTTGATAATTCACTTGCAAGATAACGTCTTCTTCCAAAAATTGTTTCAACATAACCTTTTTCATACGCAAAAGCAACAGTATTTGTCATATAATCTCTAACTTTTGGATATGTTTCAAAATATTTATCGATAAAACTTTGTGCTTCTTGTGCTGAAATATCAAGTGCTTTTGCAAGCCCATATTTTGTTTGACCATAAACAATACCGAAATTTACCGCTTTTGCTTTATATCGCATAGCTTTTGTAACTTCTTCAACAGGAACATCAAAAACTTTTGACGCAGTTAAACTGTGAACATCAATTCCTGATTGGAAAGCTTCAATCAAATGTTCATCGCCTGAAATATGTGCTAAAAGACGAAGTTCAATTTGCGAATAATCTGAAGATAAAATTGAATTATGTTCATCTTCAGCTATAAACGCATTTCTAAGCTTGTTACCTTCTTCTGTGCGAATTGGAATATTTTGCAAATTAGGATTTGAAGAAGACAAACGTCCTGTAACTGTCACTGTTTGGTTATATGATGTATGAATTCTATAATCCTTAAAGCTTACCAATAAAGGTAACGCATCTGTGTACGTTGATTTTAATTTTGTATATTTTCTATAATCTATTAAATATTTACAAATTGGATATTCTTCTGCCAATTCTTCAAGAACTTCTACATTTGTAGAAAGTTTTGTTCTACCTTTTTTCTTTTTTAATTGAATATTTAATTTATTATAAAGAATTTCTCCAACTTGTTTTGGTGAATTTATATTAAATTCTTCACCTGCAATTTCGAAAATTTTAGCTTCATATTCAGATGCTTTTTTCGACATATATTCTGATAATTCGCTCATATAATCAATATCTAGAGCAACTCCATCATATTCCATTTGTGCCAAAATTTTTGTCATTGGAAGTTCAATTTCATCGTGCAAACGCAATTCAGCAACAGATAAATCTTTTAACCAAAATTGAGTTAGTTTGAAAATTGCAAACGCGCAATCCTGAGCATAAGTTATCAAATCTGTTTGAGGAAGTTCTGAATATTTTGTCTTTTTTGTTGCAAAAGCTAATTCAAACAAAATGTGATTAATATAATCCAGCGACAGTGCATTCAATTCGTGACTTCTGTTAGGATTTTTGATATAACTTGCAAGAACAACATCAAAACTCAAATTTTTCAATTCTATATCAACAGATTTTAAAATATTTATGTCATTTTTAGCGTTATATGCGTATTTTTTTATCTTTTCATTTTCAAAAATAGGCTTTAATTGCTGAATTAAACCGTCTTTATTGGGAATATAAATAGAATTTATTCCGTCCTTTTCATAGGCAATTGCACAGCCAATAAAATTAATTGTTACAGCGTTTTCATAATCAGCTACAAAAGAAATTGCAATTTCGTCTTTTGTCAAAATTTCTTGAACTATAGGTGCTAAATCGGCTTCTGTTGAAACAACTTTGCTTTCATAAGTTTCTGTTTCCACAGTTTCTTTTACAGCAGTTGAAAACAACCCTAATTGAACTTGTGCACCAGCATTGTTATTATCTTTAAATTTTACTATTTGTTCTTCCGATTGTTCTGTATTTTCTATTTTTTTTGTACTTTCGCAATTTTTATCGAATGAGCATAAAATATTATCAATGTTTTTTACAAAAGTGTAAAATTGCATTTTCTTCAAATATTCTATAACGTTTGAAATTTCAGGCAATTCGACTTTTGTTTCATCAAAATCGAATGGAATATCAACATCTCTGACAATTGTTGCCAAGTATTTGCTTAGTTTTGCTGACTCCGCACCAGCAATAAGTCTGTTTCTTATCGCATTTTCAGGAATATTTTCAACATCAGAATAAATATCTTCTAGAGAAGAATACCTTGTTAATAGTAATTGGGCAGATTTTTCGCCAATACCTTTTACTCCTGGAATATTATCGGAAGTATCACCGCGTAAACCTTTATAATCAATTACTTGATTTGGCCATACTCCCAGTTTTTCGTGAACCTTATACCAATCGTATTCAACCAGTTCACCCTTTGAGGGAATTAAAACCTTAATCAAACCATCTCTATCAATTAATTGAAAAGAATCTTGATCACCTGTTAAAATAAGAGTTTTATGCCCCAACTTTGAAGCTTTTGCAGTAATTGTGCCGATTACATCATCTGCTTCAAAACCCTCTTTTGTGTATATCGGAATATTAAAAGCTTTAAGTCCCTCCATAATAAGTCCCAATTGAGTTCTTAATGGATCAGGCATCGCTTCTCTATTTGCTTTATAATCTTTATACTTTTCAACACGGAAAGTTTGTCTTCCGACATCAAATGTAACTGCGATTGAATCAGGTTTGATATTTTTATTTTTTAACAAATCAAAAATAGATTTAAAAAAGCCATAAACCGCCCAAGTTGGAGTACCGTCAGAAGTCTTCATTCCAGTACGTTCCAACGCAAAATATTGACGGAATGCAAGCGCATGTCCGTCAATTAAAATTAAAGTCTTTTGCTGTTGATTTGCCATAATTTATGCAATTTCTTCTTTTACTTTTTTATCTTTTTTGCTTGGAAGTTTAATCAATTCAGCCTTATTACGGTTGATAACCATATCTTTTGTAACTGTGAATTTTTTAATGTCTTCTTTTGTTGGAACATCATACATAACGTCTAACATAAGTTCTTCAACGATAGAACGCAACGCACGAGCACCTGTTTTACGTTTTATAGCTTCTTTTGCAATTTCTTCAATAGCTTCTGGTTCAAATTCTAAATCAACACCGTCCATTTTCAACAAGCATTGATATTGTTTGATAATAGCGTTCTTTGGTTCTGTTAAAATCATTTTCAATGTTTTTTCATCTAATTGATCAAGAACAGCAAACACTGGAACACGTCCGATGAATTCTGGAATTAAACCAAATTTTAACAAATCTTCTGGTTGCAATTTTTTCAACATTTTTGATTCTTCAGCTTCTTTTTCAGCCTTTGTTAAAGCTGGTTTTGAACCAAAACCTAAAGATGTTCCGTCATCAGAACGTCTTTCAATGATTTTATCTAAGCCAACAAAAGCACCACCAACGATAAACAAGATGTTGCTTGTATCAATTTGGATAAATTCTTGATGTGGGTGTTTTCTTCCGCCTTGAGGTGGAACATTTGCTACTGTACCCTCAATCATTTTCAATAATGCTTGTTGTACACCCTCACCAGATACATCTCTTGTTATTGATGTGTTTTCTGATTTTCTTGCAATTTTATCAATTTCGTCGATGTAAATGATACCTGTTTCAGCTTTTTTAGCATCGAACTCCGCATTTTGGTAAAGTCTAAGCAAGATATTTTCTACATCATCACCTACATAACCAGCTTCTGTCAAGGTTGTAGCATCTGCAACAGCAAATGGAACATCTAATAACTTAGCAAGTGTTTGAGCTAATAAAGTTTTACCACTACCAGTTGGTCCAACAAGCAAAATATTTGATTTTTGGATTTCAACAGTATCCTTGTCTTTACCCTCCTCTTTGTTGTGGCGAAGACGTTTGTAGTGGTTGTATACAGAAACAGCAAGCACTTTTTTAGCATCATCTTGTCCAACAATATGTTCGTCAAGATAAGCCTTAATTTCGTGTGGTTTTGGAATTGCTTTTTCTTTTGAAGAAGATCCTTTTTCTTTTGAAGCGCCTTCTTTTTCTTTACCCTCAAAGAATTCTTCATCTAAAATTTCATTACAAAGTTCCACACACTCATCACAAATGTAAACTTCTGGACCCGCAATAAGTTTCTTTACTTGGTCTTGGGTTTTTCCACAGAAAGAACATTTTAATCTGCTATCATCGTGCTTTGCCATTATTTTCTCCTATTGTATAGCATCTCTAGATACAACTTTATCAATCATACCATATTCCAAAGCTTCTGCTGGAGTCATGATATAGTCACGGTCTGTATCTTTTTCAATTTTCTTAATTGATTGACCAGTGTTTGAAGCCAAAATTTCGTTTAATGATTTTTTAATTCTGATGATTTCAGCTGCTTGAATTTCGATATCTGTAGCTTGACCTTGAGCGCCACCTAAAGGTTGGTGGATTAATACTCTTGAGTGAGGTAAAGCCATACGTTTACCTTTTGTACCTGATGATAACAAGAATGCGCCCATTGAAGCAGCTTGACCTAAACAAATTGTAGAAACATCTGCTCTAATGTGTTGCATTGTATCATAAATAGCGAAACCTGCTGTTACTGAACCTCCAGGACTGTTGATGTATAACATAATATCTTTTTCTGGATTTTCACTGTCTAATAACAATAATTGTGCAACAACTAAATTTGCAACCATATCATCAATTTGAGTGCCTAAAAAGATGATTCTTTCTCTTAACAATCTTGAAAAGATGTCGAATGAACGTTCACCTCTGCTTGATTGTTCAATTACTACAGGTACAAAACTCATTTTTTAAATTTCCTTTCTCTATATTATAATTTATATTTATTTTTTAGTCGAATGATATTATCTTTTAAGATTTTAATACAATAAGCGTATTTATTATTAGATTTTACGTCTTAACCCTCATTGACTTATAATCTTTTCAACTATTCTGCTTTTTTAGATTTTTTCTTATCAGCTTTTGGAGCTACCATGTTGAATTTATTGTTTTCAACAAGGAAGTTTGTAATTTTTTCGCTAATAATTTGTTGTGAAACCGCACTCAACATTGTTGGGTTCATAGCTAATTGTTTCATAACTTCTGTTTTATCTAAGCCGTATGCATTTTGCATTTCTGCAACTTTTGATTGCATATCGTTAGCGTTCATATCAATTTTTTCTGTTTTTGCAATTTTGTCGATAACTAAAGTGTTTTTAATTCTCTTTAATGCATCTTCTTCAACAGTTTTAAGGATTGAATCTTCGCCTTGTTGTTCAACAGCTTGTTCGTATGTAAAGCCTTGTTGAGCTAAACGTTCTTTGTATTCGTTCAACAATAAGCCTTTTTCACGTTCAATCATTGATGGCTGAACATCAATTTCTACGCTATCAAGAATTTTGTCAAAAATTGCCAATTCACAAGCACGTTTGTCACGAGCTTCTTTATCTTTTTGTAAGAAATCTTTGATATCTTGTTGTAAAGCTTCAACTGAATCAAAACCTACTTTTTTAGCAAATTCTTCATTTAATTCAGGTTTAACTTTTTCTTTAATTTCGTGGATTTTGATTTTGAACATTGCAGGTGCACCAGCAAGTTTTGCTTCGTGGTAAGTTTCTGGGAAAGTTACATTGATATCAAATTCTTCACCAGTGCTGTGTCCAACTAATTGCTCAGCAAATCCAGGAATAAAGCGAGAGTGAGCTAAATCCAATGTGTAATTTTTGCCGTCACCGTGTTCAATTTTTTCGCCGTTTGAGAAACCTTCAAAGTCGAATTTTACTAAATCATCTTCTTTTGCAGGTCTATCAACAACCACTTTGTATGAAACAGCTCTGTCAAGCATATTTTGTAATGATTTATCGTATGCATCATCAGGAATTACATATTCTTCAACATCTACTGTCAAACCTTTGTAATCTTTCAATTCAAATTGAGGTCTAACTTCAACAGTTGCAACAACTTTCAAGTCTTCACCAACTTTAAAATCATAAGAGTCAACTGTCGGTTGAGAAATAACATCTAAATCATTTTCTTTAATTGCTTGTTGGAAAACTTTTGGTAATAAAGTTTCTAAAGCTTCATATTTAATTCTTTCAGCGCCTACGTGTTGTTCTACAACATTTCTAGGAGCTTTACCACGTCTAAAACCTGGAATGTTTACATGTTGTGAAATTCTTTGAGATGCTCTGTTGTACGCTTCTACTGCGTCTTTTGCAGGAAACTCAATATTCATTTTTACTACGTTGTGTTCTTGTTTTTCTAATTCTATTTTCATTTCTTTCTTCCTTGTACTATTACTGATAAAATTATACCAAGAAAAGATTGCTTGTAAAGTTGTTAACAATCCGTGGTAAAATATATTTTGGGTAGACTTTTATGAAAAAAAATATAAATCAAGCAGTAAACACGCATACACTCTCAAAAAGCGAAATAATTGATATTTTAAAGGATAATTCAATTAATGAATATCTTTTTGAAAAAGCCAACGAAGTTCGAGAAAAATATGTTGGCAACGATGTACATTTGAGAGGTTTAATTGAATTTTCAAATATCTGCAAATGCTCTTGCAAATATTGCGGACTTAGAAAAGATAATCTAAAATTAGAAAGATTTAGACTTTCACCAGAAGAAATCGTTGATTTTGCAAAAAAAGCAAGCGAATATGGCTACAAAACAGTAGTTCTTCAATCTGGGGAAGACGTTCACTTTAAAACAGAAATTTTGACAGAAATTTTAAAGAAAATAAAAAGTTTTGACCTTGCTATCACATTAAGCATTGGTGAAAAATCTTTTGAAGAATATCAAGCCTACAAAGAAGCTGGCGCAGATAGATATCTTTTAAGAATAGAAACAACCGACAAAGAACTCTATAAACAAATGCACCCAAATATGAGTTTTGAAAATCGAGTTCGTTGTTTAAAAGATTTAAAAAGTTTAGGGTACGAAGTTGGAAGTGGTTGTCTTGTCGGACTTCCTAATCAAACTATTGAGTCTTTGGCAAATGATATCCTATTTTTCAAAGAAATTGATGCTGATATGATTGGAATTGGTCCTTTTATTCCAAACCCTAACACACCCTTGCACGACGCAAGCGGAGGAAGTTTTGAACTTGCACTAAAAGTTATGGCGCTAACACGCTTACTTCTTCCTAGCATAAATATCCCAGCTACAACTGCGATGGAAACACTAAATCCAAACGGCAGAATCATTGCACTACAATCTGGCGCAAATGTCGTAATGCCAAATGTTACAGAGGGGGATTATCGCAGAAAATATGAAATTTACCCAGGAAAAATATGTATAAATGACACCCCTGCCCACTGCAGAGGATGCATTAGCGCAAAAATCAAAGCTATTGGACGAAATATCTCAACAGATTATGGATTTCATAAAAAAGCATAAAAAAGCACAATAAAAAAGGCGGTTGCTTTTAGCAACCGCCTTTTTTATAAAATCTATTAGTAAGAACAAGATGATTTAACGTTACTATCAAATTGTTGCTGACATGATGCAAATTCAGTATTAATCATCTTCAACTGAGATTGGTATTGAAGCATTTGTTGGTCTAATTTCTTTTCTAACAAATGTAATCTTTCTTTTCTTGCATTCAATTGTTTCAAAACAGGGCTATCTGCACTTAAATCAGTACCCGCATTAACTAATTGAGCTTCTTGTGATGCCAAATCTGTTTTTGCTTGAGAAACAAGTTGTATCTTGTATTCCAAATCCAATCTTTGTGAATTTAGAGCAAACATTCTTGCTGAAGCTGTTAATAAACCCATTTTTTTATTCCTTTTTTATCTGGTTTCGTTTAAATTCTTACCTTTTAAGAAGTTATGTTGATTATTTTCTGCGATTAATGCTTCCATTTTGTTGAATTGATACTTATGATAATTCAATCTATATTCAGCCATTTTTAGCTTTTTACGAATAGTCAACGCATCTTTAATGCCTGCAACTATGTCATCTGCCATCGCTTTTATAGGATTTTTCTTTACGAAATAATTCCTTGTATATGCGAAGAAGTTCATTAATCTTTTGAAGTTAGTCTGTAAAGCTTCTGATTGGAACATATAGTTCTCCTTTTGTTAAACTTTATAGATTGACCTTCACATATTTAAAAACATGTTATAACCTTTTATTGCCTATTTTTTAGCATGTTTGTAACATGTCTTAATCATGTTGTACAGTCTATCTTATCACCTGTGATACTCAAGAAAACGATTTTTCTCTCCATATCCGTATATGTTATCGGCATAGATTTTTTAAACTTTAGACCAGATGGGATTTTTTTATACAAATTGTAATAAAAATTTACAATATGAGCTAAAGTCCTTATAAATATATTATTTATAAAGACTTTGTAAATTATCATTCTTAAATATGTACGTGTTTCCATAATTTAACTATAAGTTTTGGATTGCTTTTGAATCAGAATCCATACCTTCTTTTAACATTTTTCTAACAATTTCACCTTGTGTATCTAACATTTTGCAAACTGTTTCAATGTTTCTTACTTTATTTGAAAGGATTGTATCAGCATTTGACAAAATGTTTGAAGATACATTTTGATAAGCAGCTAACGCTGCTGAAGAAGTACCTTGCATCAAGTTACCCATTACAATTGCAGGCAAACCATATTCACCCAAATATGGAGCTGCAGCTGTCATAATACCGCCCCAACCTGAAATAAGACCAGCAACAGGCATTACAACGTTTTGCAAACCAATACCATAACCATTTGCAGTACCAACACCGTAAGCTGTTGCACTGGCAATATCAGCAATACCACCTAAAGCAGATGCTCCACCAGTCACAACGCCTCCAGATGTTCCTAATCCAGATAGTAAACCGTCTGTAATCGAAGCCGCGCCACCTGTAGCAAAGCCACTTAATGACAAACCTGCAGCACCACTTGGAAAACCTGAATAATTACCCAAATTACCAATACCAAAAGCTGAAGTTGTACCATTAACTTGAGCTGTTGAACCTGTAATAGGTGACCAGTAAGAAGTACCAGGAATATTGAATGACTGAGTACCACCCAATGTTGTCATAAATGATGATGGTGCAAACAAACTTGCCAATTTATATAACGCACCGCCAGCAAGTTCAAAACCTGTACCAGAACTTGCAGAACCAGATACGGTCAAATCTCTCAAGCGGTCGTATGTTTCATACAACTGTACTTTTGCATCGCCTGATGCTGACCCGAATTTGTTAGCTATTACCAATAAACTATCATTTTTGTATGACATAATTTATCCTCGTAATCTTGTGCGTTACATACTCTACTATCCGTCTTAGAAGTGCGCTTAATGTAACGCCACGCACTTCTAAGCAGTTTATACATTCTATGATGAGAATGTTTTGAATGTTGATTCAACGTTCTTAGAAATAATACCTTTAACGGCTTCCATTTCTGTTGAAAGGGCTTTTTGCTCAGTTTCTAACTGTTTCAATCTCAATTCAAGAGTTCTATCTTGTTCTTGAATAATTGATGTTTTCGCGTTGATATCTGACATAGCTTTTTCGTATTGAGTTACGTCATAGTTATATTGATTCATCGCGTCATTATATGATTTTTCATCTGTAACTTCTTCAGATTTAACTTCAAAAGTTTCGCTCATATTTGACAATTTGATTGATGAAAATCTTCCTGAACCAGATGCGTCATCTAAGATTGCGTAATCTTTTTCTTCAATACGTTGAGAAATTGTTGACGCATAGTATTGATTTAAGGATTTTTGATAATCAATGTCTGATGAAATTTGGAATCTATCGTCTTTGTGTGTTGTGTCATGAGCACTGTCAATTGAAGCTTGAATATCTTCTTGTCTTGCGAAGCACATTTTACCATTTTTTGTATAAACCCAAGTTTTAGCAGGGTCAAAAGTTACTTCATCTTTAAAATCTTGTTGAATTTGTGCAAATGCAGCAGCTTGTTCAGCGTCATTTGGATCATATAATTCAGCTTTTGAGTTACCAATCATATAATAATCCAAAACATCTTGAGTTATTGTTTCTTGTTCTGTGTAATTACCTGCTGGATTGATATAGTTGTTTGCAACATCTGTATCCGTATCAGCAGTCATGGTTGTATCATCATAAAGGTCTGTTGTGAATTTTGTAATTGCGTTACCGTCAGCGTCATAACCTGTGTACATATACAAATTACCAGTAAATGCAGCACCATTATTTGCATGTGCGTAAGCTTCTGCATAAGCTTTATATTCATCTGAATCAGTATCTAATGGTGTTGTTGAATAATCGCTATCTACGTAATTACCATCTTTATCTTTAATTTGTAGTTTGCCTGTGCCTGAATCCCATCTGAACGTATCATTTGCAGAAGCTTCTACAGTTGTACCAGTTTTTGGAACATCAACAGTTTTTGTTTCTTTTTTTGTAATAGCTTGTGCTTGAGGGTTAGTATTTTTAGCTTGAATACCCTTAAATGTATCTTGGTTATAGTAGTAAGTAACTTGAGCGTTATATTTTACGCCAGTTTTTGGATCTGTGTGATCAACAGATTGAACTGTTGAGATTGTGTAATCGTTATAACCGTCGCTGAATGAGTATTGAACAGTTGTAAAATCAGTTGTTTTTGGAACTGTCGGAATTGACAGTGTTAACATCTGATTCCATAATGTTGCAGACTGGTTACCTAACGCTGTACGCGCTTGGTTAATCTGTTGTCCTTCATATTCTACGTTTGTTTTTCTTGCGGTAAGACCTAAATATCTTGCCTGTGATGCTGCCATACCCATAAGCGGATTCTCCTATCTTTTCTATATGTACTAGTGCTTTTCTTTCGTTAGTTACTCTCTTTTTCTTCTTAATGACCTTTGGCTAAAAGTCAATAATAATCATGATTATTATACGGTATGTTTACATTTTTTTACATAAAAATAATACAAATCTCATTCGTTTGTATTAGCTATAATTTGATAATTCATACATATGGACCAATAAATACACATGTATAATAAATATTACATGTATAGTAAGTTTGACATCTTATTCGCACTTAGTTTATAATACTAGGAATGTTAGCATTAAATGCACAAATAAAAGGTGAGGAAGATGAAATATAGATCAAACAATGTTCTTTTGTTACTAGAAGACAAAACAGATGTTTACGGCGATAGAGTTGCCTTAGGTATCAAAACAGCTCTAGGCTGGAAAGAGTTTACATATAAAGGTTTAGGACTTTTATCAAGAAAACTTGGTAGTTACCTAATCAACGAAATTAGTATTCAAAAAAATGACAGAATTGCCATTCTTTCCGAATCAAAACCAGAATATGGCGCATGCGTTTTCGCATCAATTCTTTCAGGAGCAACAACTGTTCCTCTAGATGTTAAATTAACAAAATATGAACTTGTTTCAATACTTAAAGATTGCCAACCAAGAGTTCTTTTGGTTTCTCAAACTTATATTGAAAAAGCTTTAGAAATTCAAAAAGAAGTCGAAACAATTGAACACGTTATCGTTATGGACGAACCAAGCTATAACATGACACTTCCAAGCTTATATACAATCAATTCAACTCCAAATTGTAAATGGCGTCATAGAAGCTCAAAATCAACAGCTTTCATTATTTACACATCAGGCACAACTGGAAATCCTAAAGGTGTTGAAATTTCATTCAGAAACATGCTTGCTCAATTGAACGACTTGAACACTGTTGTTCATAACTTCTTACCAGAGGGCGAAAATACTAAGATTTTATCAATTTTGCCAATGAACCACTTGTTTGAGTTAACTGTAGGGTTCTCAACATTCTTGTTATTTGGTACATCAGTATATTACACTCAATCATTAAAACCAAAAGATATTCTAATGATTATGAGAGAAAAACAAGTTCAATTCATGGTAGTTGTTCCTGCGTTCTTAAAGCTATTAAAAGCAGGTATCGAAAACGAAATTCACAACAATCCAGTTGCAAGAAAAGTTTTCCCTATTATGTACAACATCGCAAGATTTATTCCATCATTCAGAATTAAAAAAATGATTTTCAAAAAAATTCATGACAACTTTGGTGGTCAATTCAGAGGTTGTATCTCTGGTGGCGCTCCAATCGACAAAAACGTTGCTAACTTCTTCGAAACGATTGGTATCAAAGTTTACGCTGGTTACGGTTTGTCAGAAACAAGCCCTGTTGTATCAGTAAACTATGACAAACGTAAAGACTATACATCAGTGGGTAAACCACTTCCAAGCTTTGAATGCAGAATCGACCCAGAATCTGGTGAAATTCAATTGAAAGGCCCATCAGTAATGAAAGGTTACCACAATCAACCAGAACTTACAGCTGAAACAATTGACCCTGATGGTTGGTTACACACTGGTGATATTGGTCACTTAGACAAAGACGGTCATATCCACATTACTGGTAGAATTAAGAACATGATTGTACTTTCTGGTGGTAAAAAAGTATTCCCAGAAGAGGTTGAAGCCGTTCTTGAATCTAGCAACAACTTTGCTGAAGTTTGCGTGATGGGTTCATCTCGCGCAGGTGGTGCAAAAGACGGAACAGAAGAAATCGTTGCCGTAATTGTTCCAAGAGATAATTTTGCAAACGGTAAATCTGATGAAGAATTGAACAAACTTGTTAGAGAAGAAGTTAAACAATTATCTTCTCACTTAGCTCCTTACAAACGACCAATTAACATTATCGTTCACAAACAAGAGCTACCAAAGACAACAACAAGAAAAGTTAAACGTAGAGAAGTTAAGCAATTGTTGAATTTATAGTTTAAAAACAAAAAGACCTCACTTTATGAGGTCTTTTTTATTCATAAAAATAGCCAATAAATTTACAGCATTAAAATTACTCAAAAACTAAACAGTGGCAAATTCAATCAATTTTGGCACGTTGTGAAGTTCATAAAACATTTTTGCTGCGATTTTAAACTCGTTTTGATTTGCACTTACAAAAAATTCTTCATTCCCGCCATTTTCGTTAAGCAGATCTTGTTTTTTCAAATCCTCTTTAATAAAGTTTGCAAAATATTCCGCTGGGTCAATAAACATTTCGCGAGGTGCAAATTTACTTAAAACATCTAGTAAAAATGGATAGTGAGTGCAACCTAAAATTATTTTATCGGGATTATTCTCCAACATTTTATCCAAATTTTCTTTTATCAAACTTTGGCTTAACTCATCGTCTTGCTTGTTACCCTCAACAATTTGAACCCACCCAGGGCAAGACATTTCAAAAACTTCAATATTTTTGTTATATTTATTTATTTCTTGACTATAAGCTTTTGAAGCAATTGTTGCAGAAGTTGCAAAAACACCCAAACGCTTGATTGGCATTTGCGCAATAACTTTTGCACTAGATTGAATTATTGGATACAAAGTATAATCATATTTATCCTTATATTCATCATAAACATTGGCAGAAGTTGTATTACAAGCCATGACAACAGCTTTAACATCTTCATTCTTAAAATAATTAAAAATAACAGAAGTCAAATCAATAAGTTGCTCTTTTGTTTTTTGACCATATGGACAGTTTTTCAAATCGCCAAAGTAGATATAATCCTCGTTTGGCAAAATTGCTTTTAACTTTTTGTACACGGTTAAACCGCCTACACCAGAGTCAAAAACTGCAATTGGTTTATTCTTATTTTTGTTGTTGCTTATAATAATTCATTATCCCTTCTGCAATTGCTTTTGCAGTTGCTTGTTTACGTTTTTCCGATACTAATTCGGCACGTTCTTCTTCATTTGAAATAAATCCGATTTCAACCAAAACAGCTGGCATCGTTGTATGATTTATAACATAAAATCTTGATTTAAACAAACCTCTATCTGGAGATTTAATAGATTTTGCTAAACTTGTATGAACCTTTTTAGCAAGATCTATACTGTAATCGTGGTAATAGTGAGTTTCTATACCAGTTGCAGTTGTACCCTCGCTTGAATTTACGTGAATACTTACAAAGATATCTGGTTTAACTTCTTCTGCAATATCAACTCTACCTTGCAAAGAAACATATTTGTCTTCATTTAGTGTCAAATGAACTTTATACCCATTAGAACGAAGAATTGACGCTACACGTTTTGAAACATCTAGTGTAATATCTTTTTCATTTATGCCAGCACGAATTGCACCATAATCAGTACCACCGTGTCCTGGGTCAATTACAACCACTTTTTCTCCAGATTTGCGAGTGATAATTTTTTCTGGAGTTTTTGTTGGTAAGTTTGTTACGTTTTCTGGTTGTCGTTTTGTTGTTGCCTCTTTTGGAGTAGATTTTATTGCCAGTTTAACTGTTCTTGCATCAGCGCCTGTATAAACTTTTATTGTATCATTTTTGTCTAGTTGAATTGAGTATCTTAAGCCTATTCTTGGCATTAAATCTATTCTAGAAGAAGAAACGTCAGTTCCTCTAACCGTTGCCTTGAAATCTTGATCATTATATTGAACGGCATTAAAGAAATACAACGTTAAACTTGTATTTTCTCGTTTTACCGCGTATACAACAGGTTTTGTAAAATAAAAATTCAAACCATAGTTGCTCGCGTCAGTTTTTGTAACCTTTGTACTTGCAAGGTTTGTCATTATGCTTGTTAATTTATCATGATTTAAGTTCTCTTTATCTGCTATTAAAATTGATTGATTATCCGCAGAATAGATTGGAATATATTTGTCTGCATTGTCAGTTGTAATAACAACTCTAGATTTATTTGCCTCAAATTGTCCAATTCTTACAGTATCGTTGCCGTATTTGAATATTTTTGAACGAAGCAAAGGGTTAGCATAAGTATTTGGCATATCAAACACTAAACGCTCTGGAGAGCCCAGCTTCATAGGTTTCTCCATAGAAAACGAACCTATACCACTTAACAAAATACCATTTGATTTTGGTTGAACAGAGTTTAAATAGTATCTTGTTTTAAGCTTGAAATCTTTTCTTACAACGTTTACATTCGCGTTTTGATAAGAAGTTTTCACATTAACTGGTACGGTAGAATTTTCAAAAGCTACCTGAATTTGGTTCAAAACTTTTTCAGGTGCAGTTGAAGTTTTATTCAGTGGCTTTTCGTCAGCTGTTACTACTTGTGATGTCATTGAAATAAATGAATAATAATCAGAAGTTTCAAATTTTGCATCTCTGTAACTTGTGTGCATATAATTAGCATCTAAGCAAACTTTATTGTTAAAAGTCACAATATAATTGTTTTTAAACTTCAATAATTTAACATTATCAGTCTTATAGTTTTCGGCTAAATATACAACAACTCTTACAACATTTGGATTTGTAGAGTTTTGTGAAATCAGAATTTGTCTTAAATCGCCACCTGATGAAATTTGAAAATTTTGTTGTCCAGCAGTAAGTACGGCATCTTTTATGTCAAAATAAATTCTATTTGGATTTGTTAACTTAACAATCTTTATCGGTTCTGCATTAGGATTATAAGCACTTGACATAAGGTAAAGCATATTTGCAGACGTGTCATAATTTACTGATGTAATCTTTTCATCAGCAAATACACTCTGCATAAACACAGTAAATATAACTACCAGCAAGAATAGTATTTGTTTAAATCTACTATACCCCATTTTGATATTGTACCACTTTTTTTAAAACTTGAAAAAAAGTTGACCTTTCTTAAAAAAAACGTTATTATCTTAAGAAAAAGGGAACGTGTATATGAATTTAAAACGCAGATGGTATGATACTCATAGCGAGGCAGCAAAAGCATTTGAGATATTAGCAAAACTTGATGACGAAGCAAAAAGACGTTTGTCAACAGATTTAATTGAAATTGTTCGTCAAATAAAAGAAGTTCATAAAGAAGAAAGTGAGCCAGAATTAAGCTTGGGCATAGAAAGAGTTATGGGCTTATACCAACAAAGTGTTAACGAACGACGTTGGTATGATACAAACAAAGATTTGAAATATGCTATAAAAACAATGTCAACACTGCCATCTGACGATTTTTTGAATATCATGGAAGGTCTTGCAGTTTCGTTAAACGATTAAGATTTGAATAAACTTTTCTAATCAAAACGGTTGAAATTACTAAAGTTCAGCCGTTTTTTGTCGTCAAATTAGCCGAAAGGAGAATTTTATGGCAAGAATTATTGAAAATGAAGACGGCAAACGCAGGTTAATCAAAATGTCATCTGATGACGTCATAAGTGTTATAAGGGAATATCAAAAACATGTTAAAAATAAAAATAGCTATGAAGAAATCCGAAGTCAACTTGAAGATTGCATAATTTTTATCCCAGAAGAAGTATAATAGTATCAACCATTTGGACCAAATTTTTACAAAAATGTTGATATTCAAAAAAATATCATTATAATCTAATACATAAAATAGTATGGATAATTGGAGAGACGCTTATGGGAATGGCAGCATCACAAGCTCGTTACTTGGGCTTAACAGCAAGAAAAACCAACACAGAATATGAAGGTCAACAAATTAACCAAGCACGTACAGCCTTGGCAAACCAATCAGCAAACTTGTTTAACAGATTGTTAGGCTTGTCAGTTCCGACTGCACCAAAAACAACTGATTATACAAAACAATCATATTCATTCAGTGATGGATTTAACGATTACGAAGTTGATAACCTTGAAAACGTAGATTACACAGATCCAAATAGTGGAGAAAAATATAACTATCAAGTTACATACCACTACAATCAAGATGTATTTAAAGCTATTCAAGAACGTAATACAAACCCACAAGTTCAAAAAATCAGAACCTTTGAAACTGAATCTAAAACAGAAACAGGAGCAAAAGTTGAAAAACAACAAGACTCTTACAAAGTTACTGAAAATGGTGGTCAATCTGCTGTATTCACTAAGTGCGGAGAAGAAGATTTAGATGAATTAAAAGCATTGGCTCAAGCTGGTAAAATTGTAATTGATGACGTTACAAAAATCCAAGACGAATTCTATAAAGTTACTGGCATAAATGCTGAAGGTGAAGAAACTAAATTATTCTGCAAAAAAGATGATTTAGAAAAAATTGCAAATGATGCAACTCAAACAGGTAATTTAAAATATGCACAAACTGTTCAAAATGGATATACCTACAAAGTTGGAAATTCTAATGCAGAAAATTATTCTACTAAGGTAAACCCTAAAGAAGATATTGAGCTTAAAGCAGCATTAGAACAAATTAGACACGACTTCCCTGAATTAGCAAGTGTTCCAGATGATCAAATTTGGATTTACACAAAAAATGGTAAAACTTGCTTCGCTACAGAAACTGACTTAAATAACAGTATGTATTCTGGAAACGGAAATCAAATTAACAACCAATATCAAATTTCATCACCTATTGATTACCAAACAGGTATGAATCAATACTATGCAACAAACATTAAAGAAAAAATTACTGAAAAGAAATACGCAAGACTTGACGATTTTTCAGGCTCTGGACGTTATTCAAACATCACAATTAAAGACCAAACAGGCACATTCCAATTAAATTCGGAAGAGAAAACCGACCAAGCAGCTTATAGCGACGCTATGGAACACTATAACTACAAAATTACACAATACGAAAAAGAATTGGCAGATATCAATGCTAAGACTTCAATTATTCAAGTTCAAGACAGAACTCTTGAATTACGTTTGAAACAGTTAGATACAGAGCAAAAAGCTCTTTCAACAGAAATGGAAGCAGTTAAGAGTGTTATTTCAAAGAATGTCGAAACAACTTTCAAAACATTCTCATCATAAAATTCCAAAGGTACACAAGAATTTTAATGAGCGACACTGCGGTACTATTCCGCAGTGTTTTCGTAACCACATAAAATCGCCCAATCGGGGTTAGAAATATTTTTTGTTTATTGTATTCTTTTTATATAGTTTAATAAAAGGAGTACTTTATGAAGAAAAATATTATAATTATTGCAACAATTTTCATTTTACCGATTATTGCCTACGCAATTTTGTCAGACACACAGGCTGTTTCTGCCCAAAAGCGTGTTGAGGGTCAACCGCAAGTTATAAAATTTTCTTCAAAACTTTGTGTTGATTGTAAAAAAATAAAAAAAGGATTTGACGAACTTGTACCTAAATATCAGGACAAAATTACAATCACAGAATACAACGTTGACGGAAGCGACGCAGAAGTTAACGAAGCTATTGCCAAATACAACGTAAACTTGGTTCCAACTTTGATATTTGTAAGCAAAAACGGAAAAGAAGTTCGCAGAACAGAGGGGTTTGTGAACAAAGCAACTTTAGAAGAATATTTTAACGAGTTATTGAAATAAAATGATTGAATTTGTAAACACACTAACACAGAGCGTTCACAGCGAACAATTTGAAATAACAATGCTTTTAGCTTCATTCTTTGGAGGATTAATAGCATCAATTAGCCCTTGTTCACTTGCTATGTTACCTATTATTGTTGGCTACATCGGAGGTTATTCAAAAGAAAAGCCTTTAAAAACTTTTGCACAAATGCTTGCCTTTATTTTAGGAACAGCAGTTGTATTCACAATTATAGGCGTAATTTGCGCGGTTACAGGTAAAGTCTTTATTTCTTTCTTTGGAAGCTATTTTGGATTAATAATTGCATCATTCTTGATAGTTATGGGCTTAAAATTAATGGACGTTCTTAATTTTGAATTTCCTGTTTTCATAAAAGCTTTTCCTAAAAATACTGGAAAATTTGCCTTTTTATATCCGTTTATAATTGGTATGGTTTTCGCACTTGCAGGAACACCTTGCTCTACACCGATTTTGGCAGGAATTATGGCTTTTGCATCTGTTTCAGAAAACATTCTTCTTGCGATGTTAATGTTATTCCTGTTCGCATTAGGACAAGGCTTAATCCTAGTTGTTGCTGGAGTTTTCACATCATCTTTAAAAAATACAAAAACTTTCGTAAAAATATCAGAAATATTATTAAAAATAAGTGGCATACTTCTTGTCGCATCAGGGTTGTATATTTTTTATAAGATTTTTGCTCCACTATTGTAAAATGAGCCATCTGTTGTACAATAGATGTTAAAGGAGATCTTACAAATGAAAACTATCGAAGGTCAATTAACAACAAATGGTGAAAAATTCTGTATCATAATTTCAAGATTTAACGAATTCATCGGCTCAAAATTGTTATCTGGAGCAATTGATGAACTTAGAAGACACGGCGTTAATGAAGACAATATTGATATAGTTTGGGTTCCAGGAGCGTTTGAAATTCCTGTTATCGCAAAAAAAGTTGCAAAAACAGACAAATACAATGCAATTATTACTCTTGGAGCTGTAATAAAAGGTTCAACAGGTCATTATGATTATGTTTGCGCAGAAGTTTCAAAAGGTATTGCACAAGTTAGCCTTGAAACTGGCGTACCAGTAATCTTTGGAGTATTAACAACTGAAAATATTGAACAAGCTATTGAAAGAGCTGGAACAAAAGCTGGAAACAAAGGTTCTGACGCTGCTAAAACAGCTATTGAAATGGCAAATTTAGTAAAACTTATTTAGATTATTTAGGAAATTCAATGAGCGAAATTATAACAGAATTTCGAAACGAAAACACTAAAAATATTGATTTATTAAGTAGTTTCGAAATAGCACAAAAGATAAACGAAGAAGATAAAATTGTTGCGCTTGCAGTAGAAAGCGAATTAGAGCATATTGGTCAAGCAATTGATATGATTGCAAAACAATTTTTGAAAGGTGGGCGCCTTATTTATTTTGGCGCAGGTACTTCTGGAAGATTAGGCGTACTTGACGCATCAGAATGTCCTCCAACTTTCAGCGTGCCACATGAAATGGTTCAAGGGATTATTGCTGGCGGAGATAGCGCATTCAAAACTCCTGTAGAGGGTGCAGAAGACAATTTTGAAGCAGGAAAACTTGACGCAAAACTTTTAACAGAAAACGATGTTGCAGTTGTAGTTTCTGCAAGCGGAAATCCAAAGTACTTGTTAGGTGTTTTAGAACAAGCCAATGAAGTTAACTCTAAAACTATTGCTATTACTTGTAATTCTCAAGCAAAAATCGCTGAAGAAGCAACTTTAACAATTTGCGTTGAAGTTGGACCAGAAGTTATTGCAGGCTCTAGCAGAATGAAAGCTGGAACTGCGCAAAAGATGGTTCTAAATATGCTTTCAACAGGTTCAATGATAAAAATTGGTAAAACGTACGAAAACTTTATGATTGACCTTAATCCAACAAACGAAAAGTTGAAAGATAGAGCAATTAGAATTGTAGCCCAAATTGCCAACACAACTCACGCAAAAGCATTTGAAGTTCTACAAAATTGCAACTGGGAGGTAAAAACTGCGGTTGTTTCAATTTGTTTTAACACAGATATTGAAACAGCTAGACAAAAACTAAAACGCCATAGTGGGGTTTTAAGAAAAGTTTTAAGTGAAAAGGATACAGTAAAATGAAATTAACAATATTGGGAGCAGGTTGCTGGGGTGCAACTCTTGCTTGGCTTTTGACAGACAACTTTGATGAAGTTTGCCTATGGTCGAGAGAAGAAGATTTAACAGAAGATTTATTAAAAAACAAACACTGCTCAAAACCTCTTGAAATCCAATTACAAGATAAAGTTGAAGTAACTTCAGATTTAAAATCAGCTATTGAAAATGCTGAAATTATTTTATCAGTAGTTGCAACAACAGGTACAAGAAGTGTTTGCGAAAGACTAAAAAACTCTGGAATTAAACCCGAACAAATTTTAGTAAACGCATCTAAGGGTATTGAATTGCCATCATTGATGACAATGTCTGATGTTATAAAAGAAGTTTTGCCAGAACAAAAATTAGCAATTCTTTCTGGCCCAACACTTGCAAAAGAAGTTCTTATGGGCTGTCCAACAGCTGCTTGTGTGGCATCAGAAGATATGGAAACAGCAAAATTTGTACAAGAACACTTAAATGTTAAAGATAAATTCAGATTATACACAAATTCAGACGTTGCTGGTGTTGAATTCGGTGGAAGTTTGAAAAACGTAATCGCTATTGCAGCAGGTTTTGCAGATGAAATGAAACTTGGTGACAACTGTATGGGCGCACTTTTGACAAGAGGTATGGCAGAAATTGTTCGTGTTAGTGTTAGATTAGGTGCAAATCCATCAACATTATACGGTCTATCAGGAATGGGCGATTTGATTGCAACTTGCTCAAGCCCATTGTCAAGAAATCACACTGTAGGCGCTATGCTTGCAAAAGGCAAAAAAATCGATGATATTCTTAACGAATTAGGTTCTGTTGCAGAGGGTGTTAAAACAGCAAAAGCCTTGTGTGAAATAGCAAAAAAAGAGGGTATTGAAGTTCCTGTATCAGCAGCTATTTATGAAGCTTTATACACTGATATTACACCTGTTGAAGTTATGCAAAAGTTAATGAACAGAAAATTAAAAGAAGAAGAAAAATACTAATGAGTAGATTTGCAGTAAGATATTTAAAAAATATGTTTTATCCGCTTGATGTACCGTCAAATGTTGAATTACACTGCGGAGATATGGTGCTTGTAAGAACAGAAAAAGGTGAAGAAGCTCTTAAAGCAATTTGTGTTAATCCTAAAATTGCAGAAATATGGGATAAAAGTAAGCAAAAACCTGACGCTTTCCCTGTAATTAGAGTCCTTGGAGAACGAGATAAAAAAACAGTTGAAGAAATAAAAAAAGAAGAAGTTGAAGCTTACTTTAAATGTAAAGCTTTGGTTGAAAAACACAAACTTGTTATGAACTTGGTACAAACAAGAATAACTTTTGATAGAAAGAAAATTACTTTCTATTACACAGCTCCAGAAAGAGTTGATTTTAGAGAATTATTGAAAGATTTAACACAAACATTCAAAAGAGTTCGTATTGACTTGCGTCATATTGGAGTAAGAGATGAAACCTCTATTATGGAGGGTTGCGGAATTTGCGGAAAAGAATTCTGCTGTTGCTCTTTCTTGAAAAAATTTGGTTCGATTAACGTAAAACTTGCAAAAGACCAAGGTATGCCAATCACTCCTGGAAAAATTTCAGGAACTTGCGGAAGACTTTTATGTTGCCTAAACTACGAATATTCAAACTACATTGAAGCTGCAAAAGGTATGCCACCAGTAGGTTCACCAGTTATGACACCTGACGGATTGGGCAAGGTTTGCGCACTTCACTTCTTGAACAATTCAATCCAAGTTAAACTTGAAGACGGAAAAATTAAAGATTACCAAAAGAGTGATATTGAAATGGTTGAAGCTGAAGTTAATGTTGATATTGACATTCCACAACAAAACTTGTCTTACGAAGACGATTCAAAAGATATTGATTTGAAATCTCTTGAAGACGACAGAAATAGCTCAACAGGTAATATTTAATGAAATACCTTAAAAGACCAGATTTTATTATTGCATTTTGGATTCTATTGCTTTGCATAATATTTGAAGACCAAATTACAGGTTTTTTCGTGTTCTTCGTAGATAAAATTTGCTCATTTTCAACAAGTAGCAATTTTCCTATAGGTTCTGTGTTATTTTGTACAGCTTGCGGAATTTTAGCAATTGTATTCCGCAGTATTAACAGTAAAAGAAATATTCAACTTTAAGAAATAGAACATAACAATAAAAATAAGGCGGATTTTTTCAAAGAAAAAATCCGCCTTATTATAATATATTAATCACATGTACAATACTAATTCAAATTTTAGTAGCCTTTTGACTAGTTAAAAAATTATCCTATCAGGTATATGCAAAAACAAGTAATTGGGGTTTAATATAATTAAATCTTTTTCATACTTCCAGCTATTCTTAATGAGTCTTTCTTAAAGGCTCTTTTTTTTATTGCTCTTTACAATATTGTAAGAATTTTAGCACATACATTTTGTTTGCAAAAGCAAGAAAAACTGAACGAAAAGCTTCTGAAAAATCCGTGTCTTTGCTAGCAGAACTTGGTGCTGAAAAATCTCTTGTGACAAACGCCGCATGTAGTGCTTTTTCCATTTCGACACAAAAGAAATTATACGCAACAGCAAGTGGATAAATTTCTAAAGCTTTTTTTATTGTTTCAGAAATTTCAGATATACTCAAAATTTGCTTTAACATACCCACAACAAACAAAAAAACTAACTGATTGCGAGAATATTTTTTATTTACAGGTGGCACAATAATTTTTTGTTTTACATAATTGTTAACCATTGTTGAGGTAATGATTTTTTTACCATCTTCTGTTTTAAAAATTTCTAAATTACTATTTAAAAATTCTATTAATTGTTCCATATACAAACCGATATCAGGAAAATCCTCATATCTTGGACAGTGAAAATTTACGACATCTTTTGCTATTTTTGAATTTATAAACATAATTTTTTCCCAAAAATATTATACGATAAAAAAATTCATTTACAACAGTTGACATAGCATTAAAAACTAGATAAAATGGAATAAGGGTAGTATTTGGGAGAAATATATGAGTATAAGAGCTGATGAAGCACAATTAAAAGAAATGAACGAGTCTAAAAATTTAAATGACTATTTTGAACGCAGAATTAACAACTACTTAGATTTAAAAGCTGTAACAGACAGATATTGTGATTTGGAATTAACATATCAAGATATCAAAAATATAATACATCAATTTGCAGGTGGTCTTCAAAGCCTTGGTATAAAAAAAGGTGATTTTATTGGCTTATTCACTGAAAACAATGGTTTATTTATGGCTACAAGCCAAGCTATCATTAAAACAGGCGCGATTGAAGTTTTACGCGGTTCAAATGCACCAATTGATGAATTAGATTACATTTTAGGACACAGTGAAGCAAAATGCGTTATTGTCAAAGATGAAAAATTATTAGAAAAATTGAAAGACAACCTAAACGCTCACGGGGTTCAAAACGTAATTGTAATGTTCCCAAAAGATTTAAATAAAGACGGTTTGAATATGGCTGTTTATACTTACGAAGAAATTTTGGAAAAAGGTAGAAACAATCCATATCAAGAAGTTGATATTACGCTTGATGACTGGTGCACAATGCTATACACATCTGGTACAACAGGTATGCCAAAGGGTGTTTTATTAACTCATAACAACATGTTATCTCAAATGTCAGGTACTGATAAAGGTTTTGGTGCAATCCCAGGAGAAAACACTTTACAAATTCTTCCAATTTGGCACGCATACGAAAGAACAGCTCAATTTTATTACTACATAAAAGGTTGTCACCTACATTTTACAAATATCAACAACCTTAAAAACGACCTATTAAGATACGATATCGACACAATGATGTCAGTTCCACGTATTTGGGAAGCTTTCAGATTAGGTATTTATCAAAAATTAAAACAAAATTCAAAACTTGGTTACTTCTTATTCGACTTTGCTGTGCAAAATAGTATTAACTACAAAATTCACAAAATGTATAGTGAAAGAAGATTAACAAATAAAAAATCGTCTTACAAATTGCCATCTGCAATTTACCACAAGATTGCAAGAGCATTTTTGAAACCACTACACGTTTTGGCAACAAAAACTTTGTATAAAAAAGTTAGAGAAGCTGCAGGTATTGGCAGATTAAGATTATCAATTTCTGGCGGTGGTGCATTATCACTAAAAGACGAATTATTCTATGATGCAATCGGCGTAAACCTAAGAATTGGCTACGGTTTAACTGAAACTTCACCTGTTCTTACATTAAGAGGAATTCAATATCCTAACTACTTAGGTTGCGTTGGAAAACCTTATCCTGATACAAAAATCAGAATCGTAGACCCAACAACTTTCAAAAAAGTTCATCTTTACACAAAAGGACTTGTTTTAGTAAAAGGTCCTCAAGTAATGAAAGGTTACTACAAAGATGAAGAAGCAACAAAAAAAGTATTCACAGAAGACGGTTGGTTCATCACTGGTGACTTAGGTTGGTTAACTCGTAATAACAACCTTGTGCTTGTTGGACGTCAAAAAGAAACAATTGTTTTATCAAGTGGTGAAAATGTTGAACCAGTGCCAATTGAAGAAGCTATTCTAGAAAGCCCTTACATCGATCAAATTGTTCTTGTTGGTCAAGATGAAGCAAGCGTTGGTGCATTAATCGTTCCATCTAAAATTGCTCTTGATAAATGCGGAATTTTAGCAAAAGAATTGAAATCTGGTAAGACATTATCAATTAAAAACCCTAATTTACGCGAACTTATGAAAAAAGAAATCCAAACATATATCAAAAATAAAACAGGTCTAAAACCATTTGAAAAAGTTAAAGAGTTTGAAATACTAAAAGACGGTTTCAGCATGGATAATGGCCTTTTGAGCCAAACAGCTAAAATTAAACGTAATGTTATTTTTGAAAAATATCAAGATATAATTAACAAGATGTTTAAAAAATAATTAATAAATACATAAACAGGGCGGTGACTTTTAATAAAGTCACCGCCCTGTTTTTACAATACATTAGGCTTACTCAAAATAAACTTTTATGCCATATTCTTCTAATTTTATTGGCAAGGTTTCCATTGTTGGAGGAAGATTTTTTTGTTCATCTTTAGTCACAACCATTTGCCCACCTTGCGACACTATTGCATTAATCCACTCACTTCGTTGTTGTGCCAGAGCAACTCTATCTTGCAAATATTGATAATTAATTATCGAAGAATTTATCAAACAAATAAACAAAAACAAATAAATAAAAGCAAGTTTTTTAGTATTAATTTGCCAATTAAAGCTTAAAAATAGTACAATAAATAAAGGTAAACTCCACAACTGTGGTACAAACCTTGCCCACCAAGCCTCATGATTTCCAAGTATTGATAAAGATAAAATTGTCATAATCACAAAAAATAGCCGTTTATCTTCTCTCGTTTCAAATTGCATAAACACACTCAAAACCAATGACAACAATAAAATTCCGCTAAAGAAATACCCAAAACCACCTATACGCATATCTTCAAAATGGAAAACATCATCGTTTTTTATTGTAAACGGGATTTTGAAAGTTGGTTTTTCAGGATTAATCAACGGGGACAAGTTTTTTGATGAGCTAAATAAAGATATGCATAATTTTTCAACTCTGTTTAAGTTTTCGAACCCAGCTGGATATGAAGTTAGCATATAATCCTTGTTTGCGTTAATCAATGAATTTTTAACAACTGGATAAAAAGGATTGTGACCTTGAACTAAATTTGTAATATATGGATTTATACCTGTAAAGAGTATCAAAATTGCAATAACAATACTTGTTTTCAATAATTTTTTTGAGAAAAATGCAATCAGGAATACAATTAACATAATCGCAACTGTGAAAAGTCCTGTTAACTTAATATTTGCAAAAATTACAGCACTCATAACTATCATAAAGAAAGTATTTCTATCTTGCGATTTTGTATAATTTATAAGAGCGAAAATTAAAATTAAAAAGGCATAATAAAACGCGCAATCTACATAATTTGTAAGCATTTGACAGATACAAACAGGATTGAACACAAAAATGAATGCAAAAACAGCAGATAATGTAGTTGAAAGATTTTTGTAATTTTTTATTGAATAGAAAGAGTAACAAAACGCACTCACGACAAGAATGAAATTCGTTAATTTTGTCAATTCAATTTTGCCAGTTAAAGAATAAATACTTGCACCTACAACCTCAAAAAACTTCAAAAAATGTTGTCCGTATTCGACTGATGATGGAAATTGATATGGCATTGTTAAAACGAAGGCTGAAAGTTTTGTATAAATCGGATTCCAACCATTTTTCAGCCAAATTATTGTTGCTTGATGATACGTAGTTCCATCATAAGAAAAATCAGGTATGAAGTAGCAAACGACACCAAAAATCAGGATTAAATCAAATAAAACAACAAGTTGTGCAATAAAACTTTTTGTAGATTTTTTATCCTTTTTGACAGTGAAACGCCATAAAGTATAACAGGTCAACAACATAGATATTACTGGATAAATAGGACTAACTGTTAATCCAAAAATAAAATTCCAGTTAATTAAAATAAATAAGGCAAAAAGACCTATTAATAATGAGAACGACCAGTTATAACAAATATTCTTCATAATTTAATTATACAAGAAAAACAGTTATTTAATCTTTTTTAACAATAAAAGCAGTGGAATAATTACGAGCGCAAGAACACCGCAGATTCTAAAAGCTTCCATAAATCCCCAAAGACTTGCTTGTTTAACCATAGAGCCATAAAGTGAGTATTCTGCCATATAATGCGCAACATTATACTGAGTATATTGAGTCAAAGCACCAGCGGTTGAAGTTAAACGCTCTACATAAACTGGATTTAGAGGATTCAAATGGTCAACCATATAAGCTTGGTGAATTTGAGAAAATCTTGAAACCAAAGTTGTTGCAACAGATGTACCAACAGCACCACCGATATTCTTTAACATATTTTGAATTCCAGTAGCATTAGTCATTTGGCTATTTTTTAAAGTCACAACCGAAAGAGCAATAATAGGAATCATCGCTAACGTCATACCAAAGCCATAAATATAGTTTGGCAAACCAATATTAATCGTTGCTATATCTAAATTTAAAAAGCCAAAGAAAATACCAGCAATACCAATTAAAAACAAACCAAAAGCAACCGAAACACGTTCATCAACCTTGTTTGCTAAAATACCATAAAGAATTACACCTGTCATCGCACCACAACCACGAGGCATAATCGCTAAGCCACTATCAAATGCACTGTAACCCATTAATGATTGTAAAAATTGAGGTAGCAACATCATTGACCCCATCATTACACCCATAATGATTACTTGAATAAGTGTACCGATAGTGTAGTTTTTATCCTTAAATACGCTCATATCAACAAGTGGTTTTTCTTGTTTAACTTGAGATATAACAAAAGCTATAAAACAAAATGCACTAAACGCTGTTAATTTACAAATCCAAGGTGCATTAAACCAATCTGCATCATTACCCTTATCAAAAACAACTTGCATTGAAATTAACCATGCAGTTAAAAACATAAACCCAATTTTATCAAAATAAACATTACTTTGTTTTCTTGCATAAGGCGGATCTTCTAAGAAAATTGTAGTTAAATACACTGTCAAAATACCAATAGGAACATTTATAAAGAAAATCCAAGGCCAAGTCCAACAGTCAGTAATCCAACCACCAATAACAGGCCCAATAATCGGTGCAACAACAACAACTAAACCGAAAGTTGCCATCGCTTTACCACGTTGATCTTTTGGAAATCCCTCTAGCAAAACAGCTTGTGATACAGGCAACAAGCCACCACCGCCAAGACCTTGCATAATTCTTGCAAAGATAATCATTTCTATTGAATTTGCAATTCCACACATAAACGATGAAATTGTAAATATACAAATACTCATTATGAAGAAATTTTTTCTTCCCATAAGTTTACAGAACCAGTCAACAGCAGTAATCATAATACCACTGGCAACAATATAACTTGTTAAAATCCATGTAGATTCTTGACGGCTAACAGAAAATGTACCAGCCATATGCGGTAGAGCAACATTTGCAATAGTTTCATCTAAAACAAACATAAATGCCGCAAAAATAGTCGGAATTGCGATAATCCACGGACCCTTGGACGGTTTCCATTCTTCTGTATTTTCTGCTACTTCGTTTGACATCGTTTTCTACTACTTAACCTTAACTTTTGGAACTACACTCATACCTGGAATAATATTGTATTCATCGGGATTAATTTCTTCGTCAAATACAATTTTAACAGGAATTCTTTGTACAATTTTTACGAAACTACCAACAGCATTTTCAGGTGGAAATAAACTTGATTTTGCACCAGATGCACGTTGAATACTTTCAACTTTTCCTTTAAATACTTTGTTTGGATAAGCGTCAATTTTAATATCAACAGGTTGATCTTTTCTCATTTGACCAACTTGATTTTCTTTAAAGTTTGCAACAATCCATACTTCATTCGGAACAATTACAAACAAAGGGCTTCCAACTTGCACATAAGCACCAACTTCCACCCTTTTATTTGCAACTGTGCCATCTTGGGGGGCATAAACTTTTGTATAAGACAAGTTCAAATCGGCTTGATCTTTTGCCGCTTTTAAAGCTTTAATATCAGCATCAGCAACTTTGTTTTGCGCATCTGACATAACGTTTTCATCAGCATTTATTAATCTTGCTTGAGTGCTTTCATATTTTGTTTGAGCCATATCTAGTTGTTGTTTTGATACAGCACCTGTCTTATATAAATTTTGATATCTTTCTAAATCTGCTTTTGCATTTTTAATTTCTATTTGTGCAGCGCTAAAGTTAGCCTTTGCAACTTTTTGTGCAGCTAAAGCTTTTTCATATTGGGCACTTGCCTTATTTGCACTAACCTTATAATCAGTAGGGTCAATAATAGCAACCAAATCGCCAGCTTTTACATGTTGATTATCTTTAACAAACACTTCAACTATCTGACCAGAAACTTTTGGTGCAACTTGAACTGTATGATTTTCTACGTAAGCGTCATCTGTAGATTGGAATTGCATATTATAAATTACAGCCAAAGCAACCACTATAACAGCGACAACGGCAACTGTGATAATTATTGAACGTTTTAAACTTTTGTCTAAAGTCTTTTTAACTTCTTTTTCCTTGTTTTCTTCCATTATATTTCTCCTATATATTAAATTCTACTATTTCTGCCATTGAGTTTTCTAATTTTTCTAATGAACCTTTTAATTCAGCCATTTTTTCTTCTGGAAATTTTTCCAACAATTTTTCCATAACTTTATTCATTATATAAAATTGCTCATTGTAGAATTTCTCACCAGCTTTTGTAAGGGTTAATAGTCTTACAAGACGATTGTTTTTAGTTGTATTTGTTCTGTTCACATAACCTTTATCTTCTAAGGAATTTAAAATTCTACCTGTTCTAACTCTATCTCTAAGAATAATTTTTGCTAAATCACGTTGGCAAATGTTTGGGTGATTTAGAATTATATTTAATGCGCAGAATTCGTCATGCGTTAAATCCACGTTACGAATTTCAAAGAAATTTTGGGCTAATCTTTCTATATAAATAGATAATTGGCTTATTTTATAAAATACTGAATCAGAAAAATCAGTGGTCGGTTCTAATAATTTACTTTTCATGTTTTCCTTCCCTTTTTAGTTACAAAAAATACATGTTGCATTTGTAACAAAGTTATGGTATCATACTATCATAAAATTTGTCAAGTATGTGAGGAAGTAAAATGAATATCAAAAAAATCTTTTCTACATTAATGCTAATAAGCTTTGTTAACATGAGTGTTTTACCTGCTTTTGCTATTCAAGATACAAAAAATCAGCAAGATACAAAAGCAATAAAAAAACAAGAAAAAATGCTTAAACACAAAGTTAAACGTAATAAAAAATACAACGATGATTACAAATATGGCTATGTAAATATGGATTTTTGGAAAAGTTTTAACGACAAAAATTTAGATAATTATATTAACTTAGCTATAAAAAATAATTATGATTTAAAAATGGCAACATTGAATGTTGATGAATACTATCAAAACGTAAAACTTCAATTTGCAAACGAATTACCAAGCGCAACCGTTGGTTTTTCACCAGCTTATGCAAAATTGGGAATTACTCAACCTGATCTTGATATGGACGCAAATTGGTCTTATGCATCACCAATTTTAATCAACTACGAAGCAGATATTTTCTTAAAAAATAGAGATAAAACTCGCAGTGTAAAAAAATTGTATGAAGCTTCTCAACTAGATGAACGCTCTGCATATATCTCAATTGCTGCTGCAGTGGGAAGTGTTTATATGAACTTGGTTACATTAGATGAAGTTATTAAATATCAAGAAAATATTGTAGCTTTGAGAAAAGAAATTTATGAAATCATGCAAGAAAGCAACCGTCAAGGTCTTGTTTCAACTTCAGACACTGTAAAAGCAAACAAAGCCTATATTAACGGAACTTCTGATTTAATTAACTATAAAAAGAATAGAGAAATTTTAATGCACCAATTGGCAGTATTAATTGGCGAAAGCCCTGAAAATGTTGCTAATTTAAAAGTATCAAAACTTTCTGATATCAAATATACCAAAACAATTCCAACAAGTATTTCTTCAGAAATTATTACGGATAGACCAGATTATTTGAAATCTATTAAAATGTTAGAAAAAATGGGGATTGACGTTAGAGTTGCAAAAAAAGAATTCTTGCCTAAGATTGATATTAGTGGTTTAGCGATGTTCTTACACGGTGTAAACAACCCAGTTGACGGCATTTATGCAATTGCTGCTTCTGGTATGCTACCTGTTTTCACGGGAGGAAGACGTATTGCAAACTTAAAACTTAAAAAAGTTCAATACGATAAAGCTTTGGAGAATTATTACAAAACTAATTTAACAGCATTACAAGAAATTAATGACGCGCTAATCACTGTTAAACGCGATAGCGAAAAATTAGACAAACACAAACAACAGTTAGCACTTGAAAACCAAGATTTTGGATTTACTCAACAACGCTACAAACAAGGTACAATCTCAAAATTAGACCTTATTCAAATGCAAGAAAACTTGTTATCTGTAAATAAATTAGTTGCAAATACAACAGGCAACTGCTATGTAGACTATATTAGCCTATACAAAGCTGTTGGAAGTAAATTATAATTTTAGAAATAATAGCCAAAAATATATCGGCAACAAGCTAACTTGTTGCCGATATTGTTATGATTTCACTTAAAATTTTACTTCTTTTCAGGCATTAAAACTGAAATAACTGCATTATCAATATTTAAATAACGTTTTGCTGCATCTTGAACATCTTCAACTGTTAAACTATTTAAGATATCTAAGTAATCTTCAACAAGCTTCAAATCGTTGCAAACAGTCATATAGCTACCGATTGTATCGCCAATTTCAGAAACAGTTTCAGCATTATTTGCAAATGTTGATTTTGTCTTTTTAATTGCCTTATGAAATTCTTTTTCAGTAATTGTAGATTTCATTTTTTCAATTTCTGCCTTGATAGCGTCAACTGCTTCTGTTTTCTTTTCTGGACGGAAATTAGCTTCTACAAAGAAATTATTTCCATCACGGAATTGATAATAATCAGTTTCAACCATATTAAACACAGGTTCTTTAGCTTTTTCAATCAAGTTTTGGTAAAGTCTTGAACTTGCACCATCACCCAAAATAATGTTGATTAAATCTACCAAAATAGTATCCTTAACGTTCTTTGCAGGACAAGTCAAATAGCCAAACATTAAAAATCCTGTATTAACATTAGCTGTTTCTTCGTTATAAATTGTTTTTTGAGTAGGTTTGTCAATTTCAAAAGTTGGATTTTCGTAGTTTTCACGACCTTTCCAATCAAATTCTTTGCAAACCTTATCTAAAATTTCTTCGTGATCAAAATCACCTACAATGATTGTTGTTACATTGTTTGGAGTGTAATGAGTTTTATAATATTCCATAATTTCAGCTTGAGGAACTTGCGAAATAATTTCTGGAGTACCGATTACATCTCGTTTGTAAGGGTGTTTTGTGTACATATTGTAATTTGTTTTGTTATAAACTTTTGTCCAAGGTTGATCCTTGCGCATACGGATTTCTTCAATTACAACGTGTCTTTCGCGTTTATCTTTTACTGATTTGTCATCATTAATATCAAATTCGTGTCCAATTTCGTCTTCTGGCAAAATAGGATCTAACATCATATCAGCATGAAGTTCAATTGCTTCATAAAAATCTTTGTTACCCTCACCTTTTGGTAAAGTTACATAATAATATGTGTAATCTTTCCAAGTTGCAGCGTTAACAATAGCACCTTTTGCCTCTAAAGTTCTGTCAAAATAACCAGCTTTATGCTTGTGAGTACCTTTAAACATTAAGTGTTCCAAAAAGTGAGAAATTCCGTTATTTTTGTCATTTTCATTTATAGAACCTGTTTTAACCCAAGAGCTTACATTAACCATTCCACCCTCTTTGTGCGCTAAAACTATTTTATGACCGTTTTCTCTTTCATAAATTTCTACATCTTTTGTTAAATATGGATATTTCACTAATGTTTTTTTCATAATTTTTCCTCTTTATTTATATTTTTAATTATACATTAAAAATATACACTTATAACTTTTGCAATACAAATCAATACTGACGCATAAATCATCAAATTTCTAGCTTGATACATTCTAAACCTAAAACTTGCAATACTTTCATCTTTTTGAAGAATTTTTTCATAACCCTCAAAAGGGAAATGCCATATTTTTTTGGGTGGAATTGTATTTTTATCTTCGTTAAATAGCAACAATGACAAAATAAGTTCCAAAACAAAAGGTATAGTAAAAAATACTATAAAATATATATTCGGCAAATACCCCATTAAAATACTAGTTGCAAGAACAATGTAACCAATTGCATAAATCAAACCTAAACCAATTAAAGCTTTATCTTTTGTTCCAAAACGCGAACATAAAGTTTTTTTATGCGAAGCTTTATCTCCGTCAAAATCAAGCATAGCATTTGTATACAATAGCCCAATTGTAAACATTACAAGCACTGTGCCGATTAAAAAGACTTCAACATTGTAACTTTGAGTCATAACCCAGTAAACACCGCCAAAAAGAATAGGTCCAAAAGCCAACCCCACGGCAATTTCACCAATGCCTGCAGTAGACCATTTTGCATAAGTTAAAACAAAAATTCCACCTAAAATCGCAAATATAACTACAGGATAACCTGTTTTCCATAGCAGAAATGCACCTATAACACACGCAATAGCGCAGTAGATACAGACCACTTTTAAAATATCGTTCAATGTTGCTTGCCCATTTGTAATATACGCACATTTTGACTTGGTTTGATGTTCTAAAGTGCCTAATTTAACTAATTTTTTGTAATCTACATAATCGTCAAACAAATTTGTCGCTAATTGACCACAACAAATTCCGATTAAGGTTAAAAAACCATAAAAGGCGTTACCGTTGTTTGTTAGCCCTAAAACAAAAACTACCAACCACGAAAATACTGACATTGGGACAGTGAAAATTCTTGAATTTTCAAGCCAGAACCACACTGTTCTAAAGAAATTACGCATCAAGCAATCCCTCAATACCTTTAACTTCCTCATACAAGGCGCCACCCTCAAGAAGTTCTTCTGCAGACAAACCAAAAAGAGTAATCAATTCAATTACATCTTCATTATTTTTAAAACGTCTAACAACTTCTTTTATTGCACTTTCACGAGTCATAAAAGGTATTTGTTGATGCTTGCCTAATGTAAAACTTCTATTCTTGGCTTTACCCACTATTTGCCTCCTAAAGCCAACAATGCAGCACCTATCATGCCAGCATAATTGCCAGTTGTAGCTTTAAGAATTTTTGTAGGTTGAGTAATAATTTCTTTATTTGTAGCTTTTTCAAGGTAATCAACATCTATAAATTGAGCCATTGAACCAGAAAATACGATACAATCAGGATCAAAGATATTAGCTAAACCAATACAGCCCTCTAAAATATCATTTTGCCATTTATCAAAAGCTTCTTGCATAGTTTTATCGCCAGATTTTATGCCGTCAATAACGTCGTAAGTTGTAACATCTGGATTGCCTGTAACTTCTTCAGCCGTTTTCTTCAAACCATTACCAGAGCAATATGTTTCAAAACAGTCGTAACTGCCACAAGTACAAGGTCTGTGCCTATCAGTTCTCATTTTAAAATGCATTTCGCCAGCAGAACCTGATTTACCTTTTAATATTACGTCGTTTACAATAATTCCACCACCTACACCTGTTCCTAATGTAAGCATTACAGAATTAGGCATACCCTTTGTTGCACCTAAAATATGTTCAGCCCAAGCTGCGCAATTGGCATCATTTTCCACATAAACTGGTTTTGTTTTTGACAAGGACTGAAAATCAAAATCACTATAACCTTTTACAATATTGCCAGTTGAACCTAAAATTCCTGTATGTTCGTTATTACAAGCTCCTGCCGTTGAGAACGCAATCACATCAACATCAGCTTCATGTTTTGCAATAACTGACAAAAAGATTTCTTTGATTTTATTCAAATCTCTTGGAGTAGAATTTTTCTCAATTTCAGTAAGAAATTTACCATTTTCATCAATTACAGCTGAATATATTTTCGTACCGCCAACATCAAACGCAAGTGCTTTCATTATTTTTCCTTTCTTTGTACAAATCGTTTTGTTATAAGTTGTGGTCTTGTAATAGCAGAACCAATTACAACGCAGTGTGCGCCTAATTCAAAAGCTTTGTCCACTTCTTCTGGAGTCCAAATTCTTCCCTCTAAAACAACTGGGACTTTTACAGATTTTACAAGTTCTTCTAACAGTTCAAAATCAGGACCATCACCTTTTAGTGGTGAAAATTGCGTATAACCAGCCAAAGTTGTAGAAATCATATCTACACCAAGCTTTTCGCACATAACACCCTCATCAACAGTCGAAATATCTGCCATTGAAATTCGTTTATGGATTGAAATAACCTTTATAATTTCCTCAACAGTACAGTTTTCGTGCTTTCTGTTAGTACCATCAAAAGCAATAACATCAGCTCCAGCTTTAATTAAAAAATTCACGTGTTTTAAAGACGGAGTAATATAAACAATTTCTTTCCAATTTGCTGGAATTTCATCAGGCTTTGTCAAACCAATAACAGGAACATTTGTGATTTTTTTTGCATTTTGAACATCTCTTACGCCAGCCACTCTCAAACCACCAGCTCCACCATTAAGGACTGATTTCATCATCGCAGCCATACATTCTTCGCGATATAAAGGTTCGTTTGGCATAGCCTGACAAGAAACAATAACTTTATTTTTTAAAGTTTCAATTACGCCCATTTTAACTCCTATCTATAGTTTTGGAATTGTAGCGGATAATCGTATTTTTCTTCATTTTTGCGTAACAAGGCGATTACTTCTTGCAAATCATCTCTACTTTTACCAGAAACTCTAACTTGGTCACCTTGAATTGATGCTTGAACTTTGATTTTAGAATCTTTTATATCAGCAACAATTTTTTTTGCTAAATCTTGAGTTAATCCTTTTCTTAAAAGATAAACTTGGCGAACTGCACCACCTAGTGCATCTTCCATTTTTTGAGGATCTAAAATTTTAATACTTAAACCTCTTTTAACTAATTTTGATTGTAAAATATCATATATATTTCTCAATTTCATATCGTCTTCTGTAGTAATTGTAATTGATTTATCCCCCTCTAAAACGATATCAGATTTTGAATTTTTCAAATCAAAACGAGAAGTAATATCACGTTTAACTTGGTCTATTGCGTTAACTAATTCTTGTTTATCGAATTCTGAAACAACGTCAAAACTTGAATCTTTTGCCATATAAGCCTCCTTTTTATTTTTAACTATTATAGCATAAAATTATAAATTTTGAACGATTGTTTATCATAATTAAATTAATCAAATTATGACAGTTTACAGTTAAAAATAATTATTTTCAAACTACATATCGTTATTATCATCATTTAAAAAGCAAGCGACACGGTGGTCTTCAAAGTATTGTTTTAATTGAGGTTCTTCTTCCTTACATTTATCAAAACAATAAACACATCTCGTATGAAATTTACACCCCTTGGGCAAGTCAGTAGGTGACGGGATATCGCCTTTTAACATTATTTTTTCTTTTTTATCAAAACTTGGAACAGCGCTCAACAAGGCTCTTGTATAAGGGTGTTGAGGGAATTTAAAAATTTGTTCTGTCGTACCAATTTCAACAATTTGCCCTAAATACATTATTGCAACTCTATCTGCAATATGCCTAATTACGTTCATATCGTGAGATACAAACATAACAGTTAAATTAAATTCTTTTTTTAATTGTATTAATAAATTTATTATTTGTGCCTGAATACTAACATCTAAAGCACTTACAGGTTCATCTGCAATAACAAATTCTGGTTTCAAAATCAAAGCTCTCGCAATCGCAATTCTTTGTCTTTGACCGCCTGAAAACTCGTGTGGATACAAGTCTTTTGCGCGTTTATCTAAACCTACAGTTTCAAGCACTTGGTTAATAATTTCGTCAACTTCCCCCTTTGACATTTCGTGCAGAGGTCTGTAATCCTCTGAATAAATACAAAGTTCGCTATTAACTTTCAAAGGCTCTTTTAAAATATCGCCAATCTTCATTTTAGGATTTAAGCTTGAATAAGGATTTTGAAAAATCATTTGCAAAGCTTGACGATAAACTTTTAATTTTCTTCCTTTTAGCTTTAAAATATCAACACCATGGAATAAAATTTCACCAGATTTTATTGGAACAAGTCTTGAAATAGCACTGCCTAGTGTCGATTTCCCACAACCTGACTCCCCAGCAATAGCAATAATTTCACCCTGATTAACTTCAAGAGATAAATTATCTACAGCTTTTACAATTTTTTCTTTGTTAAAAACAGTCGCTTTTGACTTATATTCAATATTTAAGTTTTTAATTTCTAAAACTGGTTTTGTCATAAGTGCATTATAGATTAGATTATTTTTTTAGGCAATAGGACGATAAGTTACCTATTGTCAAATTGACCTTTTAATTATAATTCAGCTTTGCGATTTAACTCTTATAGATTTATAGGCTCACAGTAGTTATACTTCTCTGCGACCCTCAAGGGCTTTTGCTAGTGTAATTTCATCTGCAAATTCTAAATCTGTACCAACAGGCAAACCAAAAGCAATTCTTGAAACTCTAATACCAAAAGGTTTTACTAGTTTTGTAAGATACAGACTTGTTGCTTCTCCCTCCACAGATGGACTTAGCGCCAAAATTAATTCTTTAACATTCTCATCTGTTAAACGGCTCAAAAGTTCTTTTATTCTAATATCTTCTGCACCAATACCGTCAATCGGCGAGATTAAGCCTTGTAAAACGTGGTACAGTCCTTTATATTCGTTAGTTTTTTCTATTGCAATCAAATCCTTTGTTTCAGCCACAACGCAAATTGTACTTCTGTCGCGTGAGGTTGAAGAACAAATTTCACAAGGACTTGTTGTCGACAAATTGTAGCAAATTTCGCACGCAACAGTACTTTGCTTTGCTTCAAGAACTGCGCGTGCAAATTTTTCCACTTCAGAAATTGGCATTTTCAATAAATGGAATGCCATTCTTTGAGCAGATTTTGGACCTACTGATGGAAATTTTTGAAATTGTTCTATTAGTGTTGCAATAGATTTTGGATAAATCATTAGAATAAACCTGGAATGCTAATTCCGCCAGTAATAGCTTTCATTTTTGTTTCCATTTCTTTTGAAGCTGTTTCTGTTGCTTGTTTTACAGCAGTTGTAATAACATCTTCTAGCATTTCAATTGTGTCGTCGTCAACACTTTCAGGATTTTCTGGATTGATAGCTTCTTTTGAAATTTTAATTGATTTAAACTTACCTTGACCATCGCAAGTTACAACAACACCACCAGCTTCTCCGCTAAACTCTGTTTCAGCTAATTGAGCTTGCGTTTCTTGTAATTTTTTTTGAATGCTTTGTGCTTTTTGCATCATTTGCATCATATTCATATCCTAATCTCCTTATCAAAACAATATCCCTGTATTGTCATCTTGCGAAAAATATTATACAATAAAAATATGGAAATGAAAACCTATTTAAGTGAAAGTTTTAAAAATGGACGCCTTATGCGCTGGACTTTTATGCCATTAGGGGTTTTTATTTCGCCTATGAAATTTTATACAAAACAAGGTCAAGACCATATTTATCAAGGAATGGTTATAAAAGCTTGCGAAGAATGGGAAAAAGCAAGCATGGGCAAAGTTCAATTTAAACTTGTAGACAACATTTTGAGTTCAAACATCAACGTAGAATGGAGAAGAATTGACAGAAAAGCACTTGGTCACTGTCAATTTAACTACGATAACTCAAATAGATTGTATGGCGCAGAAGTTTCTATAGGACTTTCAGACGGTGTAATCTGCCAACAATATATGGCAGAGGGTGAAGTTTATCATACAATTTTGCATGAAATAGGTCATGCCCTAGGATTAGGTCATAGCCCTTATGACACAGATATCATGTATACTCCGCATAAATATGGCGTTGTAAATTTATCACCGAGAGATAAAAAATCAATTCAATGGTTATACAAACTAAATCAGGGTACAACCGTAAACGATATGGTTTCTCAGTATAAGTTCGGTTCTCAAAACCCAGATGAAATTATTACAAAAGTGATTATGCAAAATAATCCTAGCGAATTTGAGCAAGTAAAAAACTCCCTTACTAATGTTGAAAAAAAAGATTTGCTAACAGAGCAAACAAATATTGCTGATTTAAAAAAATATAACTTAGCTTTACAAAATATTCAACTATCAGACAATGTAATGCGTTATTTAGGCAAAAAGCCAACAAAAAAAGATTAAAAATTTGACTATTTTCAGTTTGTAGTATAATACTATTGATTGGTACATAAATTGCAAATGTAAATTTGCACACAAAAAGGACAATTAAATGAGTATTCAGGAATGGTTTGATAAGCGAAAAGAAGCGCAAATTGAACGCCGTACATCTGAAGCGAAAGTTGAAAATATAACGTTCCCAGGGTTGTGGACAAAATGCGTTCACTGTGGGGCACAAATTACAAATAAAGATTTAGAAGAAAACATGATGGTATGCCCACAATGTGACTACCACTTCAGAATTGGCGCAAAAGAAAGAATTAAACAACTGTTTGATGAAGACAGTTTTGTTGAAATGTTTAAAAATATTTTACCTACAGACCCTCTAAATTTTGAGGATACTGAATCTTACAAGGATAGATTAAAATCTGCAAAAGAAAAAACTAACCTTGATGAGGCAGTTATCACTGGTATTGGCAAAATCGAGGGACACGAAGTAGCAACTGCAATTATGGATTTTGAGTTCATGGGTGGTTCTATGGGTAGCGTTGTAGGTGAAAAAGTTACAAGAATGATGGAAGAAGCAGCAGAAAAGAAAATTCCAATGCTTGCTATAACTTCATCTGGCGGTGCCAGAATGCAAGAAAGTGCTTTAAGCTTAATGCAAATGGCTAAAACTTCTTGTGCTTGCGCGAGAATGGACGAAGAAAAAGTATTATATATTTGTTTATTGACTGAACCAACTTTTGGTGGTGTAACTGCAAGCTTTGGCACTTTAGGTGATATTATCATCGCTGAACAAGGTGCTAGAATTGGTTTTGCAGGAAGACGTGTTATTGAACAAACAATTCATCAAAAATTACCATCAGGCTTCCAAACAGCTGAATATTTATTGAAATATGGTCAAATCGATATCATTTCAAAAAGAAAAGATTTGAGAGAAAATTTGGCTAAAATTTTCGATATGCACGGATACACAATTCCAGAGGAAGAAGAATAACAACTGAGGTAAAAATGTTTGATTTTGAAAAACCAATTATGGAAATAAGGTCAAAAATAGAAGAACTAAAAAAAATAAGCGCGGAGTCAGGAATGGATTTACGACAAGAAATAGAAAATTTTGAACAACAGGCGAAAGATTATCAAAAGGAAATCTATGAAAATCTTAAACCGTCTGAAAAGTTGCAAATCGCAAGACACGCTAATAGACCTAGTTTCTTAGATTATATGAATTTAATGTGCACTGACTTTATTGAACTTCACGGCGATAGAGAAGGCGCTGACGATAGGGCAATTATTGGCGGTATCGCGAAGATTGGTAATTTTAACGCAGTTTTTGTAGGAACACAAAAAGGTTCAACTACAAAAGAAAACCTTGAATATAATTTCGGCATGCCTCAACCTCAAGGTTACAGAAAAGCTATGAGATTATTCAACCATGCAAACAAATTTAATTTACCAATTATAACTTTGATTGATACCCCTGGTGCATACCCTGGAATTACTGCCGAACAAACAGGACAAGGTATCGCAATTGCACAAAATTTACGCGACATGGCAAAACTTGATGTTCCAGTTATTGCAGTTATAACAGGTGAGGGCTGTTCAGGTGGCGCTTTAGGTCTAGGCGTTGCAAACGACGTAAAAATGCTTGAATATGCTTACTATACTGTAATTTCACCAGAGGGTTGCGCATCAATTTTATTCCGTGACGCAACAAAAGCAGCTGACGCAGCAAATGCTCTTAAAATCACAGCAAGCGACTTATTAGAACTTGGTATAATTGATGAATGCGTAAAAGAACCTATGGGTGGTGCTCACAACGACAAAGAAGAAATGGCTAAAAACTTGAAAAAAGAACTTATCTCTACTTTGAAAAAATTAACAAAAATGAGCCCTGAAAAATTACGCAAACAAAGATACACAAAATACCGCAAAATGGGGTGTTTCTTACATGAGTAATTATTACGAATTACAAATAAAAATTAATCCTGAAATGTCAGAAATTATTTCTGACATTTTGTTTGATGTTTTTGACTGTGAAGGTGTAGTTCTTGTTGAAGAAACATACAAAGACCTTGAAATGATTGCAACAACAGAGGGAACTCTTAAAGCTTTTATTCGAGGCGAAAAACCAGATGTCCAAAATATTTTGAAAGAACAAAAAGAAATCCTCAAATCACGTGGGCTTACTGATGAAGAACTTGGCTCTTGGGAATTTACTTTTGAAGAAAAAGAAAATCAAGATTGGTCAAAAAAATGGAAAGAAAAATGGGACGTAACACACGTTACAGACAAAATTACTATCGTTCCAACTTGGATTGAATATACTCCTAAAAACAAAGATGAAATTATTATAAATCTTGACCCAGGATGTGCATTTGGAACTGGAACTCACCAGACAACTCAGCTTTGTATGAAAGCATTAGAAAAACACTTTGTATCAGGTCAAACAATGGCAGATATTGGTATGGGTTCAGGAATTTTAGCAATTTTGGCTAAAAAAATGGGCGCAAGCAAGGTTTATGGCTGTGATAACGATGAAACTGTTATTGATGTGGCAAAAGAAAATGCAAAATTAAATAACGTGGAATGTGACTTTGAACTTGGAACAGCCGATAAAATCAATAAAAAATTTGACTTTATTTGTGCAAACATTTTGCATAACGTGCTTTATGATATTATGGGCGATTTAAAAAATTTAATGCACGATGGTTCAAAAATGTCATTAAGTGGTATTTTATTAGAGAAAGCCCCTATCGTTTTGGAAGCAATTAAACGAGAAAATTTAAAAATTATTGATGAAATCACCCAAGACCAATGGACCTCTTTTGTTGTAACAAAATAGGAGAACTCATATGCAACATTTAATATTTTTTTCAATCGCAGTATTTGTTATTTTATTCATTCCATTTATATTTTGGAGAGTAAAAGCAGGCAAAGAATACAAAAAATACTTACCTTTAGATGAAAAAGATATCGCAGATTACGACAACAAGAAACCTATTTTTACAAAATACTGGATTTCTAATAGTTTTTATAAAGACTATATTGACAAAACTAGAATATCACTTCACGGAAGCAGAGAAAAATTTGATTTTTCAAATTGGGGAATTGCACTTAAATTAGACGTATATCCAGATAAATTCATACTTTCAAGTTTTGGCGGATTGTTTATTCAAAAAAGAGCAATTGAACTAAAAAAAATTGCTAAAATTTTTAAAGATAAGCAAATTGTAGCCTTTAGAGGCTCTAACTTCCACTTTGTAGCAAACAACTTCTCAGACAAACAAATTGAAGAACTTATTAAACTGAAAGGATAATTTTTTGATTGAAACTCTCTTTATAATTGCATGGTTTATTATAGCCTTTTTTATAATTTTTGCATTAAACAAAATTTTTGTAAATCAAGCTAATAACTATTTTAACACTCCAATAGAAGTAGTTAAACACTTAACAAACTCGGCTCAAAAATCCTTCTTTGTAAATAGGGTTGCTGTTTGCAATAATAATGACAACCAATTTAATAAAATGTTTAATGCTTTTAAAACCTTTAATGCAAATATACCATTTGGTTTTAAACTATATTTACTACCAGATTGTATTGTATTAACTGCGTTTAACAAATATGCAACAGTATTCAAGCGTGAAGACTGCCAATTTTCTAAAAAAGGATTTTTCTCATACTTTACAATTATTAAAGACGATAAAAACTACACAATAGATACAGGATTTAATAACAAACTAATTCAAGAATGGCTTGGTAATAAATAAACTTGTTTGTGCTAAACTTTTGTTATCAGAAAAGAGGTTCAATATGTTTGGCAAAAAGAAAACGGCAATTATTATTCCTGCAAGATACGGTTCTAGCAGATTAGAAGGTAAACCACTTTTAGTAGCTGGCGGAAAACCTATTATTCAATGGGTTTATGAAACTGCAAAATCTGTTGAAAGTGCAGATAAAGTAATTGTTGCAACAGATGACGAAAGAATTTACGATGCTATAAAAGAATTTGGTGGAGAAGTTGAAATGACTTCGACAGAACACAAATGCGGTAGCGACAGAATAAAAGAAGTTACAGATAGACACCCAGAATTTGAATATATAATTAATCTTCAAGGTGACGAACCCATGATAAAAAAAGAACATATAGAAGCAGTTATTGACGGTGTTAAAAACCATAATGCCGATATATCAACACTAATTCGCCCAATCGAAGATAAAAATGAAGTTGATAATCCAAATTTAGTAAAATGTGTTACAGATAACCATGGATTTGCACTATATTTTTCACGTTCAAAAATCCCATTTGAAAGAAAAGAAAACCCAGCACCATTCTACGGTCATATCGGCATTTACGGCTATACAAGAGATGCATTAGTAAAAATGACAACTTCAGCTCAAACACCACTAGAAATTGCCGAAAGCCTTGAACAATTAAGAGCTTTACAAATGGGAATGAAGATTAAAACAGCAATTGTAAACGAAAAACCAGTAGGTATTGACACGATTGAAGACTATGAAAAATTTAAGGAAATAATCAGCAATAAATAGATTTTATAAAAGTTTTCAAAAATTTTTTAAAAATATGCTTGCAATTATTTTATGCTTAGATTAAGATGTATTTAGAAAAATAAATTTATATTAACAATTTGTTTTACAATAAGATTTTATTAGTAGCTTAAAAATGTAAGGAAAAGACAATGACAGAAGCTGAAATGCAAAACGAAACTGAAGACCGTCAACGAATCCTAGTAGCTGACGACGAAGCAAGTATCAGAAGAATCTTAGAAACCAGATTGAAAATGGTTGGCTACGATGTAATTGTAGCAGAAGATGGCGAAGATGCTATAAACGCATTCAATAAATCTAATCCTGACTTAGTAGTATTAGACGTAATGATGCCAAAAGTAGATGGTTACGGCGTAACAAGAGAAATCAGAAGAACATCAGATGTTCCGATTATTATATTAACAGCTTTAGGCGATGTATCAGAAAGAATTACAGGTTTGGAACTAGGCGCAGACGACTATGTAATCAAACCATTCAGTCCAAAAGAATTAGAAGCACGTGTAAAAGCAGTTCTAAGAAGAACAAACAACCGTGAAGCAATCGTTCCAACAGGCAAAGTAACAAAGAACGTTATCACAACAGGTAACATTAAAATTGATACAGCAAGACGCCAAGTATTCAGAAAGAATGAACGAATCAGACTTACAGGAATGGAATTTAGCTTGTTAGAATTATTAGTAAACAATTCAGGTCAAGCATATTCAAGAAACGAAATCTTGCAACATGTATGGGCATATCCACCAGATCACAGAATCGATACACGAGTTGTGGACGTACACATTTCAAGATTACGTTCAAAATTAGAAACAGACCCTGCAAATCCAGAATTAATCTTAACAGCACGTGGCATCGGCTACATGTTCCAAAGAATAAACTAGTTGGATATAAGCAGAACAATTAAATAAGTATTGGTGGCGGGTGTCGTCAAGTGGTTAAGACCTCGGATTGTGGTTCCGATATGCATGGGTTCGAATCCCATCATCCGCCCCATTAAAATAAAAAGACCTCAAAAGAGGTCTTTTTATTTTAATATTGTTTGATTAAGGTGATGAGAACCACCAAGCGGAGCTTGGTCTAGGTTCGAGCGCGAGTGAGCTGAGGGCGAAGACTTGAAGATTTAAAAAATAAAATTTTGAAAATCTTCAATCGTAGACCCGTTAAACGCGAACGAGCAAGACAATTTCATCACCCGCCCCAACAAATTTTAAGACCTCGAAAGAGGTCTTTTTTACTGTTATAATAATTTCATAAAAATATTATTCTTACAAAAACAGACTTAACAAAATTCTTATTTTAAAATATAATTAATAAAAAATATTTTGACATGAGGACTTAGCAAAAATGCAAGAAAAAGAAAAAATGTTAAAAGGGTTACCATACTTGCCAGAGCAAGATGAAACTCTTAAAAACGAAAGAATAAAATGTAAAAAACTTTGTCAGGAACACAATCAACTTTCACCAGAAAAGTTAGATGAAAGAAAAGCAATATTAAAACAAATTTTAGGTTCTGCTAAAGAAATTTTTTTAATTGAACAGCCTTTTGTTTGCGATTACGGTTACAACATTGAAATAGGAGAAAATTTTTATTCTAACCACAATTTAACCATTCTTGATTGCAATAAAGTAATATTCGGGGATAATGTATTTATTGGTCCTAATTGTAGTTTTTATTGTGCAATTCACCCAATTGATATAAAACATAGAAATCAGGGTTTAGAAACCGCTCAACCAATCACAGTCGGCAACAATGTTTGGTTTGGTGGAAATGTCGTAGTTTTACCAAATGTTAAAATTGGAAATGGTGTTGTTATAGGTGCAGGAAGTGTTGTGACAAAAGACATACCAGACAATTCCGTTGCTGTTGGAAATCCTGCAAAAGTAATAAAGGAAATAAATCAAGATGAATAACGTTTTAAATAATATTTTGGATAAATTTATTGAAATACCAGAAGTAGAAGCGCTTGCAATTGGAGGTTCTACCTCTGCAAAAACGTCTGACAACAAGTCAGATATAGATGTATATATCTTTTCAAAATCAAGCATTCCCATTGAAAAAAGGAAAAATATCATTGAACCGATTTCGTCAAAACACGAAATTGGAGGTGAATATTTTGGTTCTGGCGATGAATTTTTTGTAGATGAAATCAATCAACAATTAGACGCTATGTATTGGGATATAGCTTGGTTTGAAAGTGTAGTTGATAATGTTTGGATAAAACATTATCCATCAAACGGTTATACTACCTGCTTTTTATACACGCTCAAAAATTTTAATATAATTCATGATAAAAACAACTGGTTAAAAAATCTGCAAGAAAAAATTAATAGTGAATATCCAAAAGAATTGCAGGAAAACATCATAAAAAGAAACGTGATGTTAATGAAAGATAAACCTTTTGCATCATATTATGAACAAATCGAAAAAGCCATAAAAAGAAATGATATAAACAGTATAAATCACAGAATTTCAGCGTTTGTTGCAAGTTATTTTGATGTAATTTTTGCGTTAAATAAACAACTTCACGCAGGAGAAAAAAGGCTTATTACTTATGTAAAAAACAATTGTAAAATTATTCCAAATAATTTTGAAAATAACTTACAAAAATTATTTACTCAACCAAACAATAACACTTTAGAAATTTTAAATGATATAATATATGAACTTAAACAGGTATTATAAGGATAGAATATGACATTTGGTATTGAAATTTTTGTGACAGAAATTATTGGTATAATTGCGTTTGCTATTTCTGGCGCTATTGTTGGAATAAAAAAACGCTTTGACATATTTGGAATAATTGTTTTGGGTGTCATTACAGCAGTTGGCGGTGGTGCTATTCGAGATATCACGCTTGGAATTATTCCTCCAACAATGTTCAAAAATCCAATCTATGTTGTAGTTGCATTTGTAACATCGCTTATAACATTTGGAGCTGCTGCAATCGTCAGAGTAAAATTCAACAAAAATAAACAATTTTTTGTTGAAATCGTTAATTTTTTTGATGCTATAGGCTTGGGTGTATTTGCTGTAACTGGCACAAATACTGCAATTGTTCACGGATTTTCAAATAACGCATTTTTAGCAATATTTGTTGGTGTAATCACAGGTATTGGTGGAGGTATGGTTAGAGATGTACTTGCTGGCAAAGTTCCTTTTGTTTTATTTAAAGATATCTATGCTTCTGCAGCAATTGTTGGCGCTGGAATTTACTATTTTATGTACACATCGAGTTGTAGCCCCATTTTATCTGTTGTAACAGCTATTGTAATCACCATAATCATAAGAATGCTAGCTTCATACTATCATTTAGGTTTACCAAAACTTCCTAGAATAAACTTTGATAACGAAAAGGAAATTTAAACTTTACATGCTTGAAAAGTTTGAAAAATAGTTTATAATAAAATTATAGAGAGTATAAAAAAGAGGAGGTGTTTTATGCCAGAAATTCCAAGATGGGTCATCGTAGCAATCGTTGTTGTTGCTGGTTGCTGGGTTATATCACAGGCTGTAGACTTTTTCGGAAAAGTTAACACAACAGTAAACAAAGCAAATCAAAGTATCGAAAGAGATGCATCTAGTTTAAGACAAATTGAAGATTAAAAACAATAAAAACGGCGCGAACAAAATAAATTTTGTTCGCGCCGTTTTTATTAATTCTCATCAATATACATTTTTTCGTCTGTTAATATTTTTTCCATATTCAGAATGAAATTTATATTATTATCTTCAATTATTTCTGCTAAGATATATTTTTCATCTTGTTTTTGGTGTAACATTTTATTTTGCATTTGTTCTTCTTGAATGTACACAATATCATATACATCTTCTACTAAAAATCCGACCTTAAATTCTGGCGATACAACTACAATAACCTTTTTTTTGTCATTGTATTCATAATCAGAAAGATTTAGAAATTTTTTGGTGTTTATGACGGTAATAAAGTCGCCTCTATATGTCATTACCCCCTCAATATAATCCTTTGAACAAGGTAAATTGGTCAAATTTGTCACATCAGAAATTGATTTTACATAGCACAAATTCATGCAATAGGTCGAATTATTCAAGGAAAAAGACAAAAATCTATCATCTGAATAAATATTTTTTGCTATTGCAAAATCGTATTTTTGGCTTAATTCAATAGAGCGTTGATAGAATATTTCATTTGAAGCTGTATCAACTGGAAATAAGCTTTTTATATCAACATTTTTTTCATCATAACCATTTTTTATAATATCTTCAATTGCTGAAATATTGATTATTGAATAAATTTCACCATTCAAATCATAACTAGCATCAATTATATTGTTTTTACTTCTGTAAGGTAATCTTTCAATTTTATCTAAACCAATATCAACAATATCTTCAATTTTGTCTACAACCAAGGCAAAAATTGTTTCATCTGTTTTTATAATAATCAAATTATTTGATATGGAATATTTTTCAACAGGTATATCCAAATAAAACCTTATATCTAAAACGTTTACAGACATACTATTAAACTTCAAAATACCAACAATATTTGCTGGTAATTTTTGCGGATAATCAAGGTGAGGTAACTTCATAACCTCTAAAACACTCTCAATTGCCACGGTATATTTATTTTCACCAAGCGAAAAACTAATAAATTTTTGAAGATTATTGCCAGAACTATTCAATGTTAGTAAATTGTTCATTATAAATTACAACCTTATTTCTACCTGTTTGTTTAGCATTGTAAAGTGCTTTATCAGCACATTCGACAAGTTCCTTTACATCTTTGTATTCGTCCTGCATTGTTGATATACCAACACTTACCGTCAAGCTTATTTTTATATCATTAAACAAAAATTCGTGGTTTGCGATTTTTTCTCTCAAACGTTCTACAGGGATAACCGCATTTTCCAGAGAAGTTTCTGGCATAATAATAGTCAATTCTTCCCCACCATATCTATAAATCATATCGGTTTTTCTAAATGAGTCTTTCAGTAGACTTGAAACTTCTTTCAAAACGTAATCGCCATATTGATGTCCGTAAGTATCATTAACTCGTTTGAAGAAATCTATATCCAAAATTGCCAAACTTAAGCTGTTTTTATAACGTTTTGCACGTAAAAACTCACGTTCAGCATTTGTTTCAAAGTGGCGTCTATTATATAAACCTGTCAAGCCGTCTGTTATAGACAAGAATTCAACTTCTGAATACAAAGATTTCATTTTAAACAATGCCAAAAGTTCTTTTTTAAACGAGTCTGCGAATTTAAATTGAGTATAATCAACTTCTTCGCGAGATAACAAACACAATCCTCCCAATAATTTGCCCTCAAAGATTAGAGGAAGAATAAAATTAGTTTTTATAGAACTTAGCGCAATAATTTTATCTTGGCTGTCAATTTTTTCGCGTATAATTTCATGAGTAAAATCATTTGTATTAAACTTTTTGTTCAATGGCATTTGCGCAAAGAAATCTCGTTTTATTTTTTCAAAAATTATTGAAGAAACAAAAGCTTGTTTTGCATCAAAATAAAGAATATTTTTTGCACCATCATCTGGAGATTTAAAGAAAATTCCTGCGATATCATAATCTATAAATGTCGAGAATAAATCAAAAGTTTTGTCAACCAAAACTTTTTCATGAGTATAATATTCACCCAAATTTCTAAATTCATTCAAGAAAATTGATTGCATGAGCAACTCGTTTAAGATTGTGTTTATTTGTTCTTTTACAGAAATTTCTTCCGATTTATTACTTGCAATTTTTTGTTTATCTTCCTCAGTCAAATCGGATTTTTCTAAAATATCAAAAACTTTTAACTTAATTTCTTCAAAATCAGCTGTTTTTGAAATAAAAGCCTCTGCTCCAGCTTTTTTACCCCAGAATTTATCCAATTTTTTGTCTAAAACAGTCAACAAAATTATTGGAATATTCTTTGTTATTTTGTTGTTTTTCAACAACCTACAAAACTGGTAACCGTCTAAATCTGGCATAACAACATCAGACACAATAATATCTGGAACAATGTTATAAATTTTATAATAGCCCTCAAGTGCATTTTCAGCAGTTTCAACTTCAAAACCACTCTTTTGAAAACGTAATTTCATAACATCTAATTGTGTTTTGCTATCATCTACTAAAAGAACTCTTTTTGTCATAAATTTTTAAATATCCGATATTTGTATTATAATGATTATACTATAAACAATAAAATAAGGAGCTTTTATGTCTATTGATAATTCTCATTCTAACATATTTAGAACTTTTTTTATCAGCAATATTGTTGATATTTTTATTCCAATTATTGCGTATGCATTACTGATAATACTTTCAATAAAATATACTCAAAATACTCTTTTAATCGTAACTGCAGTATCTTTGTGTTTTATAAACATTTTTGTATTTACAATCACTAGAATTTGGGCATACTTGCAAATAAAAAAAGAATTTTTACAAAAAAGCACTGGATTAAAAAAGACAAATAGCACTATTCAAGAACTAATCAATAAACAAAGACAAACATTAAACTCTTATATGGAAACAACAAAAGATTGTATTTCAAAATTTGAAAACATAAAAGAAGCATCAGTTAGAACAAAACAAATTTCACAGATTTTAACTGACCAAGTTGGATCATCAATTGAATACTCGAAAAATGAAAAAGACGCAATGGCTTCAAACTTTGAAAAATTAACTCTTTTGAAACAACGTATTCAAATTATTGCAGACTTAATTTTGGAATTGACAGAATATAACCAACAAATTATGTCAAACGTTGGTATAGTTGAAAATATTGCAGAACAAACAAACATGTTGGCGCTAAATGCAGCGGTAGAAGCTGCTAGAGCTGGTGAACACGGTAAAGGCTTTGCTGTTGTTGCTGGTGAAATTAGAAAACTTGCTGATGAATCAAAACAAGCTACAAACAAAATTTCAACTCTAATTAACGAAGTTCAAAACGTAACTAATTCAACTGTTATGGCAACTGAAGAAGGTTCAAAAGAAATTGAAACAGCTGTTAAAAATTCAAATACAATCAACACAAACCTAGAAGAAATTGTAACTATCATAAAATCTATTTCTGAAAATGTATACAGAATTACAACAGACACACAAACTATTTTTTCTTCTGAATTTAACAGCACAATTTTAGAGTTCAATGACGAAATTTCAAGTTTCTTAAAATCACTTGAAGTTAGCACAGAACAACTTAATGAAACAACAGAGTCTGATGAAGATTAAAGGTTAAAATGGATTTTCAAGACGATGAAATTAACAAAATACTAAATATTTTTAGCGTTGAATCTGAAGAAATTATTGAGCGATTGAACAACGCCCTGCTTGAGTTGGAAAAAAATCCAACAAACAAAGATTTGATTGTTTTACTTTTTAGAGATGCCCATAGTTTAAAAGGTGCAGCAAGAATGATTGGGTTTACAACTACTCAAAATATTGCGCACAAAATGGAAGATATTTTGGGCTTTGCCAAAGATAATAAGTTAACTCTAACTTCTGAAATCGCAGACGTTATGTACAAATCTGTAGATTTAATTTCAAAAATAATTCGCCAATCTATTCAAAATGGCAAGGAAATTTATGGTATTGCAGAGGTTGAAGATCAAATAAAATCTCTTGAACAAATTAAACCTAAAGATTCAGATTTAGAAGTTTCTACACCTATTATTGAAGAAACTTATGCAAACAACAAACCAGAAACGTTAGCATCTGAAATAAACCATTCTGGAGTTGTAAATAGAGCTGAATTGATTAAATCTGCAGATAGAGTTAACTATTTGATAATAAATTCACTAATTATCGTAATTAAACTTACTGAAAAAATAGACAAAGAATTAATTTTAAAACTTCTTGCAAATATTGATGAAATGACAGAAATTTTCAATAAAATCAATTATTTTGAAATAAAAAATATACTTGAAACAATTCAACTAAAACTTAATGTCATTGTGAAATGTGATAGCGAGCTTACAGCTGAAGAAATTGAAGAAATTCAACAAGAAATTGATAGAATTATCAAAGAATTTACTACCTTGAGCGAAATTAACGAACTTCAAACCGTCGATTACTATAGTTATGCTTTTGAGGAAAAAGACTACACAAAAGGTACATCTCCTAGTGAGAGAGATGAAGAAATTATTGAATGTGAACTTATTGAAGAACCTCAAAAAGTAGCTAAATTTATTGATTTTGAAAACATTACTAAAAAACTTCACACACTTGAAATTTCAAACGAGTATATCGAAGAACTTATCTCTGCTTTTTCCGAATTAAAAAACTCTCACGCGCAAGCCGAATTTATTCCTGTATTAAGCAGAATTATTGAGCTATTAAACTTTATAAATAAAAATAACATTAAAGCCGATGATGCGTCGTTAGAAATTTTGCTAAACAGTGCTCAATACTGTTTTTCTACTATAAACAACGAGCAACCAAGCAGTGATGCAGAACTTTTATCTCAACAACTCACTGTTGCAAAACAATTATTAGAAATTTCTAGCGTACCTACTCAAACTATTGCCGTAGAAAACACTATTGCAAACAAATCTGATAAACACTTACAAAATAACAACTTAAAAGATTTTTCAAAACTTTTTGACACTGGTGAAATTAAAACTCTACACGTTGATTCGTCAAAGTTAGACTCAATGGTAAACCAAATTGGCGAACTTATTTCGACTAAAATTAAAACTTCAAAACAACTTAGCGAATTGTCTAACAGTGAGAAATACCTAGAAGAATGGCAAAAAGATTTTTCTAAAATGATTCATCACATGAAATCTTATGAAAAAAAATTAAACCAATCTGGAAAAGACCTTGATACCCCATCAACAATTTTTATAAAACAGTTTTTAAATACTCTTTCGGACCAAAATAAAAAGCTTAATGGTATTATTACAACTATTTCCAAGCTTCAACGTTCAAATTTGGAAGAAGATACAAAATTGAGAAATCTTATAAATGATTTTGACTCAATGGTTAAAAATATTCGCGTTTTACCACTTGCGACAGTATTCCACATGTTTGGAAGAATGGTTCGAGATATTGCAAAAGAAAGTGGCAAAGAAGTAGAATTAACAATTACAGGAAGCGAAACCAGCGCAGATAAAAAGATTATTGAAGAAATTAAAAATCCTTTGATACACATTATTAGAAATTCTATCGACCACGGTATAGAAATGCCTGAAAAACGTATCGAAAAAGGTAAATCCACTGTTGGACATTTGAATATTAACGCTAAACATTTGGACAACAGAATTGTCATAGAAATTGTTGACGACGGACAAGGATTTAATCTTGAAAAAATCAAAGAAAAGGCATTAAAAAATGAAATTCTAACACCAGAAGAACTTTCTTCTATGCAAGATGAAGATATTATTAACCTTGTATTCCTCCCAGGTTTTACAACTGGGGGCGAAGTTACTAGTATATCTGGACGCGGAATTGGTATGGACGTTGTGAAATCAAAAATTTCTCAATTAAATGGCTCTGTAAAAGTAATCTCTGAATTCAACAAGGGTAGCTGTATTCAAATTGAATTACCTGTTACAATGGCAACAATAACAGCATTTTTAATTCAATCAGCTGGACAAAATTTTGCAATTCCAATGTCTGTAATAAACACTGTCGTTTGTAAGAAAAACACAGAAATTCTAAACAACAACGATAAGTTCACAATAATCCATAACGGCAAAAACATTCCTGTATTCAGTCTTGCAGATATTTTAGACCTTAAAGAGCAAATTTCTAACACTATTTTAAAAACAATTATAATAATTGAAGCCAACAATAAAACAATCGGTTTAGTTGTCGACAAACTCATTGGAGAACAAGAAATTTTACAAAAAAAATTATCTCCACCGATTTATAAACTTAAGAATATATCTGGTATTACAACTCTTGCTTCTGGGGAAACTTGTTTAATTCTAAATACTTTAGATATCATAAAAAATACAACTGCAAAAAATAAACTTATTTCATCATTAAATAATAATCTAATTTTAGACAAACAAAACCAACTTGCTGGGAAAAAAATTTTAATTGTAGATGATTCAATTACCACAAGAACTCTTGAAAAAAATATACTTACAAATGCTGAATTTACAGTATTTTCTGCAGTAAATCCAATTGAGGCATTAAAAATTTTAAATCAAACTAAAATGGATTTAATTGTTACTGACATTGAAATGCCTGAAATGAATGGTTTAGAATTTATTGAACAAATCAAAACAACCACTACATTTTCTGATATTCCAATAATCGTAATGAGTTCACTTCTTGATGAAAAAACAAAACGAAAAATAAAGTCTTTGAATATTGAAAAATATCTAGTCAAGGGTGAATTCAATCAAAAAGAATTTCTCAAAGTAATATCTGAAATTATAGTAAAATCAAACTAAGTTATTATTCTTCAACTGGTGCGCCGTAATCTGGTTTTTCTTCAGGTTTTAAAGGTCTAATTAAGATTACATAACGCATGTTTAATTGCAAGAAGTCTAATTTTTCAGTTTCACCTTGACGATTTTTGTATGTAATTTCACAGTCTTTAACCGCAATAAAATTTTTATTAGCTTTATTTAACAAATCGCTCAAAAAACGATTTTTTTTAGAGAAACCAATGTTAAAAACAGTACCTTTAACTTCGTAATCCTCAGTTATAATTAAAACATCTTCCTTACTAGCTTTGCCTAATTTAAACATCTATTTCTCCTTTACATTATTCTCCATATTAATATAATCATATTAATATTTTTTTCAATAAAATCAACCATACAAATGTATGATTATTCAAAGAAAAAGAGGCGCTGGCAAAATTGCCAGCGCCTCTTTTTTATCATTATTGATTAACCGATTGTATCGTCATCAATTGTGAATTCAGGAGCACCAAACATACCCTCAATTTCTTCTAAAATTGCAGATGGTTTTCTTGCTTGGTTTCTTTGAGCTGCACGTCTTTGAGCTTCTTTATCTTTTTCTTCATTTGCATGAGTCAAGTGGTAGAAGCCTGTACCAGCAGGGATTAAACGACCGATGATAACGTTTTCTTTCAAACCTCTCAACAAGTCTTTTTTACCATCTACAGCAGCTTCTGTAAGAATTCTTGTTGTTTCTTGGAATGAAGCAGCTGAAATGAATGATTCAGTATTCAATGAAGCTTTTGTTATACCTAACAACATATATTCACAAGTTGCTGGTTGACCGCCATTTGCTAATACTGCATCATTTTCTTTTTCGAAGATTTGAATTTCAATCAATTCACCTGGTAATAAGTTTGTATCGCCAGCATCAACAACTTTAACTTTCTTAGTCATTTGTCTAACGATAATTTCAACGTGTTTATCTGCGATTTCTACACCTTGTGAACGGTATACACGTTGTACTTCATCTACTAGGTATTGTTGAGCAACTTCAGGACCACACAATCTCATAACGTCATGTGGATTTAAAGGACCACTTGTTAAAGGTTGACCTTTTTTAATCTTTTGTCCGTTTTGAACAACAATATTTGCATCAATTGCAAATTTGATTTCAGTTTTGCTACCATCTTCTGTTTCGATATACAATCTTGGCATATCATCATCAGTTTCAATAATAGCTTTACCATCGAATTCAGCTAGAATAGCGCTATCCTTTGGTTTTCTACCTTCAAGTAATTCTTCAACCCTTGGAAGACCTTGTACGATATCACCTGTTTTTTGTCTTTCATAAACTAAAGTAACAAGCATATCACCACGTAGTACCAATGAGCCTGCTGAAACTTGAAGCATTGTACCTGGGCTGATTAAGTATGGACGACCTGTTCTGATTACAATTTCAGATTTTGTAGCACTTACTACTCGACCTGAAACAGGAGCTCTGTCTTCACCCTCAGTTAATAAGTCGTCTTGTTTTATGAATTGACCAGCTTTTACAACTGCTTTTGATTTAATACTTACTTTTTGTTCGTAATTATCACAGATTAAAAGCAATCTTCTAGCGTCTTCTGTTTCATTCTTAATAGATGCAACACCATCATTGATAGCCAATACACAAGTTTTTGCAACAGGTGTTTTTGGATCAATGTTTTCGCCGTTTTTAACTAACAATTCAGTTTGTAATGAATCGTTTAATTTTGAATTACCTTCAATTTCACGACGAACGATTAATTTATCAAGAACAACGATTTTTAAAGCACCTTTTTCATCAAGTTCTACCATACCTTTTAAGTGTGATAAGTAACCTTGCATTTGAAGTACTAAACTTGTTCTTACTAAAGTCGCACCGTCTAAGTTTCTAACTCTTGCACCATCTTTGTATTGTAATTGTGTTACAGGAACAATATCAATAAGTTCATCAGTTGTATCAAATTTGATTGAAACATCTTTTTGTTCAATATTGATAACTTGAACTGGTCTTACAAGAATTTGGATAGGTTGATTTGCAATATTATCTTCTTCTAGATTTAAAGAAGAATCTAATTCTTCATCTAAGTCATCAATGTCTAAATCGTCCATTTCCATATCCATAATTGTAACGATTGAAGTAGCTTTAGCCTTGATACCTTCTGCGATTACAGTACCTTTTTTAATAACTTCGCCTTCTTCAACTTTCAATTCAGAAACGTTCGCAAGTTGGTGAATTTCACCAGGTCTGATTGTTACTTCGTGGATTACATCATTGTATTCTTTAATTTCAACGATACCGTCTAAGTGGCAGTATACGTCCTTTACAATTTCTGTACCAGCAGTAACGTGAGTACCAGATTCAACCATTTTTAATGAAGATTCTTTATTCAATTGATGAACTTCTTCTGGAATAAATACGACATCACCAGATTTTGTAATGATTTGGTTTTCATCTACTTCAACGTCGATGTATTTGATTTCACCAGATGAAGTAACTGAACAATCATCACTGATTAATTCGGCAATAATCATACCGTTTTCAACTGTTGTATCAACAGGAGATTTAACGATATATTTTTCACCAGTTTTATCAACTGTCCAAAGTTGTTCTTTTTTAGTTTGTTCAAATGAAGCATTTGATGGTGCAATAGAAGCAATAACAATTGTTAATTCTTTACCAGAAACAATCTTCTTGATTTTTTTACCTTCAAATTTAACTTCTTCAATTTCTAAGTCGTCGCCTACTCTAACTTCGCCACCGTGTTCGCAAATAGTTAAAGTTTCAGCGATTTTTTCACCTTGTTTAATAGCTTGTTCATCTTTAACAAGAACTTTTGAACCACCAGGTAAGTTGTAAACGTCACCGCCTAAAACCCAAACAATACCGCTCTTGTTAGCAGTTCTTGAAACGTTACCTTGTCTATCTTTCTTTTCATCTGCAGTAAAGTCTTGGTAAACAACTTCACCTGATAAATCAGAAGTGATATCTTTTGTAGCTTTTTCTGTTAAACGAGAACCGTCCCCTTGTGATACTGGTTCGTATTCAGCAAGTTCAAAACCTTTTTCAACTTTTTGACCTTTTTTGAATAGAATTTTTGCACCAGCAGGAATGTGGTATTTTCTTGATTTCTTTTCACCTTTAACTTCAACGTCAGATTCGATGATAAGAATTTGAACAACGTCCCCGTGACGAGTTCTTACTTCACGAGTTTTAACATCTGAAACAACTTCACCAGCTTCTTCTGCAAGGATATGTTTCATAGCACCAGAACCTTTGAATACACCACCTGTGTGGAATGTTCTCATTGTTAACTGTGTACCAGGTTCACCAATTGATTGAGCAGCGATAATACCGATTGATTCACCAACATCAACAAGTTTTTGTGTTGTCATCGCCCAACCATAACATTTTTGGCAAATACCATATTCTAATTCACAAGTTAAACCTGAACGAACAGCCAATTCTGTTAATTCAATTCCTGAACGCTCAATTTTCTTGATGTCTTTTCTATCTAAAGTTGTGTTTGCTTCGATTAAAACATTACCGTCAGCATCTTTGATGTCTTCTGCAATTGTTCTACCTAATAATCTGTCAATTAATGGAACAATACAAGTATCACCGTCATAGATACCTTTTAACATAATGTGTTTTTTACCGTGGCAATCAGTATCACGGATAATAACGTCTTGAGCAACGTCAACCAAACGTCTTGTTAAGTAACCAGAGTCGGCTGTTTTTAACGCTGTATCTACAAGACCTTTACGAGCACCGTATGATGAAATGATGTATTCAGTAACTGAAAGACCCTCTTTAAAGTTTGAACGAATAGGCAAGTCGATGATTTGACCTTGCGCATCAGCCATCAAACCACGCATACCAACCAATTGTGATACTTGCGATAAGTTACCTCTGGCACCTGAGAACGCCATCATGTAAACTGGGTTCAATCTGTCAAAGTTTTTAACTACTTGTTCTGTCAACTTAGCTGTTGTTTCAGACCAAGTGTCAATAACCTTTGTATATCTTTCAACTTCTGTAATTTCACCTTTTAGGTATCTGTTTGTTGATTTTTCGATTTCTTCATCAGCTTCTTTTAACAATTGTTGTTTAATAGGTGGAACTGACAAATCTGAAATTGAAATTGTTACGCCTGATTTAGTAGCGTAGTGGTAACCTAAGTTTTTCAAAGTGTTAGCCAAGGTAGCTGTCTTAGCACCACCAAATTCAAGATAGATTTGTGCAAGTAAGTTTTTTAATGCACCTTTATCCATTTGTTTATTGATAAAATCAACTGATTTTTTCTGAGTTGTATACATATTTGTCATTTATTTTCACCTTTATATTATAAAACTGCGTTTCTTACTGCTTCGTTAAAAATAATTCTACCAGCTGTTGTTTCAAGACGTTTGCCGTGTTCATCTCTTACATAGATTTTGTCGTGTAATTCGATAACACCAGCTTCTAGAGCTGCAATAGCATCTTGGAAGTCGTAGAAATATTTAGATGGTACCATATTTTCATCTTTAATAAGAGTTAAATAATACATACCCATAACCATATCTTGAGATGGTGTGATAATAGGTTTACCTGTTGCAGGAGCTAAGATGTTGTTAGTAGCTAACATTAACATTCTTGCTTCTGTTTGAGCTTCAATACTCAAAGGTACGTGAACAGCCATTTGGTCACCGTCGAAGTCAGCGTTGAATGCTGTACATACAAGTGGGTGTAATTGGATTGCACGACCTTCAACAAGTTTAGGTTCAAATGCTTGAATACCTAGTCTGTGAAGAGTAGGGGCACGGTTTAACATAACTGGGTGTCCGTCGATAACCTCTTCTAAGATATCCCAAACAACTGCTTCAGAACGTTCGATTTTCTTTTTAGCAGATTTAATATTTTGAACATAACCACGTTCAATCAATTTATTAACAACGAATGGTTTGAACAATTCGATTGCCATTTCTTTTGGTAAACCACATTGGTTCAATTCCAATGATGGACCAACTACGATTACTGAACGACCTGAGTAGTCAACACGTTTACCTAACAAGTTTTGACGGAAACGACCTTGTTTACCTTCAATAATGTTAGATAATGATTTCAATGGTCTGTTGTTTGGACCAACAACTGTTCTACCACGACGACCATTATCAATTAATGCGTCTACTGCTTCTTGTAACATACGTTTTTCGTTTCTTACAATGATTTCAGGAGCGCCCATTTCTAACAATCTTTGTAAACGGTTGTTTCTGTTGATTACACGTCTGTATAAATCGTTCAAGTCTGATGTTGCGAAACGACCACCGTCTAATTGAACCATCGGTCTTAAGTCTGGTGGAGTTACAGGTAAAACGTCCATAATCATCCAAGTTGGGTCAGTTTCACTAGAAATTAATGAATCCAACAATCTTAGACGTTTAATTAATTTACCTTTTCTTTGAACAGAGTTTACACCACCAGCTAATTCATTTCTGATTTCTTCAGCCAAACCTTTAACATCAATTTCGCCTAACAATTCTTTGATTGCTTCAGCACCGATACCAACTTTTAATTCAGTATCTTCGTGTTCCATGATGTAATCTTCGTATTCTTCTTCGTTAAGAAGTTGCAATTTTCTAAATTCAGATTCAGCTGGATCAATTACCACATAGCTGTTGAAGTAAATTACTTGTTCCAAATCTTTTAGTGTCATGTCTAAAAGTAAACCAAGATAAGATGGAATACCTTTTAAGAACCAGATATGAGAAACAGGAGCTGCAAGCTTGATGTGACCCATTCTGTGACGACGAACTTTTGAATCAGTAACTTCAACACCGCATCGTTCGCAGATGATACCTTTGTGTCTTACTCTTTTATATTTACCGCAATAGCATTCCCAGTCCTTTGTAGGTCCGAAAATTCTTTCGCAGAATAAACCATCACGTTCAGGTTTTAACGTACGATAGTTAATTGTTTCTGGCTTAGTAACTTCACCGTATGACCATTTTAAGATTCGTTCAGGTGATGCTATGCTAATTCGTATATAGTCAAAATAATCTATACTTGTTGACATTTATAAATTCTCCTTTTATTGAGTTTGTCTTAACTTATCTTTCGGATTATAGATCACCGAATGTTGTTGGTGTTTCAAAGAAATTGATGTTCAATAACTCTGAATCAATGTCTGATAATGTGCGTTTTGGAGCAGCTTTTCTCAAGTCGTCCATATCGCTCATTAAGTCAACTTCAACACCATCTTTCTTAGCAACTGTGATATCCAAACCAATACTTTGTAATTCTCTTACAAGTACTTTGAATGATTCTGGGATACCTGGTCTTGGAATGTTATCACCCTTAACAATTGCTTCGTATGCTCTGTTACGTCCGTTAACATCATCTGATTTGATTGTAAGCATTTCTTGAAGTGTGTAAGCTGCGCCGTATGCTTCAAGAGCCCAAACTTCCATTTCACCAAATCTTTGACCACCGAATTGAGCTTTACCACCCAATGGTTGTTGTGTTACTAATGAGTAAGGACCTGTTGAACGAGCGTGGATTTTATCATCTACCAAGTGAACAAGTTTCAAGAAGTAAGTTAAACCTACTGCAACTGGTTCATCAAATGGTTCACCAGTACGACCATCAATTAAGCGAACTTTACCGTCTTCGCCAACCCAGTCGCAACCAGTTTCTCTGATACCACGTAACAATTCTTCTTTTGTAACTTTTTCAGACATATTCTTTCCGAAACGTTCATCAAAAGATGGAGCGGCATAGTAGTCATTAGTTAAGTAAGATGCTAAACCTAACAAGTGTTCGTAAGTTTGACCTACGTTCATACGAGATGGAACACCTAGTGGGTTCAATACTACGTCTACTGGAGTACCGTCTGGTAAAAATGGCATATCTTCTTTTGCAAGAATTCTTGATACGATACCTTTGTTACCGTGACGACCAGAAAGTTTATCACCTACTGATACTTTACGTTTTTGAGCAATGTAAACTCTGATAACTGTATTTGCTCCTGGTGGTAATTCATCACCTTTTTCACGGTCAAATACCTTAACATCAAGAACTCTACCGCCTTCGCCGTGAGGAACTCTTAATGAATTATCTTTTACATCTCTTGCTTTTTCAGCAAAGATTGCTCTTAACAATTTTTCTTCTGGTGGGTGTTCAGATTCACCTTTTGGTGTAACTTTACCAACCAAAATATCGTCTGCATAAACTCTTGCACCGATACGAACAATACCACGTTCATCTAAGTGTCTTAGAGATTCTTCTGAAACATTTGGGATTTCACGTGTAATTTCTTCTGGTCCAAGCTTTGTTTGTCTAGCATCGATTTCTAATTTTTCAATGTGAACTGAAGTGAAGATATCATCGTGAACGCATCTTTCTGATAATAAGATAGCATCTTCGAAGTTATAACCTTCCCAAGGCATATACGCAATTAAAACGTTTTTACCTAATGAAAGTTCACCACCGCAAGTAGATGCACCATCAGCGATTACGTCACCTGCTTTAACTTTGTCACCCTCTTTTACAAGTGGTTTTTGGTTAATACAAGTATCTTGGTTACTTCTTACATATTTCATCAATTGGTATACGTGAGGAATACCATCAGTATCTCTGATTGTGATTTCTTCACCTACAACTCTTTCAACAACACCGTCAAAGTCTGATACGATAACCATACCAGAGTCTTTTGCAGCTCTAGCTTCCATACCAGTTGCAACACGTGGTCTTTCTGTGATTAAAAGAGGTACTGCTTGACGTTGCATGTTTGAACCCATCAATGCACGGTTGGCGTCATCGTGTTCAATAAATGGAATTACTGATGTCGCAACAGAAATAATTTGAATAGGACAAACACCTACATAGTCAACTTTACTTCTTTCGCACATTGTAAATTCTGAATGATATCTAACTGGAACGAATTCATCTTTAATTGTGTTATCTTCATTCAACTCAACGTCTGCAGGCGCACAGTGTAAGTTTTCATCTTCATCAGCTGTCATATAAACAACTTCTTCAGTTACTTTGCCGTCTTTAACAACAAAGAATGGTGATTCAATGAAACCATAATCGTTAACTTTAGCGTGAGTAGCCAAAGAACCAATCAAACCTGCGTTCGGACCTTCAGGAGTTTCAATCGGACAAATACGACCGTAGTGAGATGGGTGAATATCACGAACAGCAAAACCTGCACGTTCTCTTTGCAAACCACCAGGTCCTAAAGCTGAAATACGTCTTTTGTGAGTAATTTCTGCCAATGGATTTGTTTGGTCCATGAATTGTGACAATTGAGAACTTCCAAAGAATTCTTTTAATGAAGCAACTAAAGGTTTAGTGTTCAACAAGTTCAACGGAGTAAGAGTTTCACTGTCTTGAAGTGTCATTCTTTCTTTAACGATACGTTCAATACGGCTCAAACCAACTCTGAATTGGTTTTGTAACAATTCGCCAACTGAACGAATACGTCTGTTGCCTAAGTGGTCGATATCATCAACTGTACCTTCATCGTAAGTTAAGTTGATTAAATATTCGATAGAAGCAACAATATCTTGAATAGTCAATGTTCTTTGAGAAGCAGCGATATTCAAGTTTAATTTTTTGTTCATTTTGTAACGACCAACACGACCGATATCGTATTTCTTTTCATCAAAGAAACGAGCTTCAATAATTTGGCGTCCACCTTGAGCTGAAGCAGGGTCACCTGGTCTTAGTTTTTTGTATACATCGATTAATGCATCATCTGTTGTTTCAGTAGTATCTTTTTCTAATGTTTTCTTTAAGAATTCAAAGTGAGTGAAAGATGCTTCCATTTCAGCAACAGATAAGCCCATAGCTTTTAATAAAGTTGTAGCTAAGATTTTTCTGTTTTTATCGATTTTTACATAAATCAAATCGTTAGAATCTGTTTCAATCTTAATCCAAGCACCACGGTTTGGAATGATAGTAGCGTTATATAAACGTTTACCAGTTGGAGAAACTTCACGTTTGTAGTAAACACCAGGAGAACGAACGATTTGAGAAACAATAACACGTTCTGCACCGTTAACAATGAATGTACCTTTGTCAGTCATTGTCGGAATATCACCGATGTAAACTTCTTGTTCTTTAATTTCCCCAGAATCACGGTTTACAAGTCTAACCATAACGCGTAGTTGTTTAGCGTAAGTGGCATCGTGAATTCTAGCTTCTTCGATAGTGTACTTAGCATTATCGAAAGTGTAGTTCGGCAAGAAGTGCAATTCTAATCTGCCTGTATAGTCTTTAATAGGTGAAAAAGCAAGTAATTCTTCTTTCAAACCTTCTTTTAAGAACCATTCAAACGATTTCTTTTGTACTTCAATTAAATCAGGTAAATAATCCAATTTGGTAGCCGGAATACCCATTGGAGTAACTCTTTTCGCAAATTTAGTCGACATTAAATTAACCTCATTTTATTCTATGTGTACGTACGTCTTAATTTTTCTTTACATTTTTGCTATAGCGTAAAATCTATAAATGCATGCATATTCATCGTACTACATCAAATATGATAGTCAAGAAAATAGGAAAAATTTGTAAAAAAAACACTTAATAAATTTTTACAATTAAATAAACAATCGCCCAAAACTAGCAACTACCAAGGATAGACTGTCAACCCCCCTAACATTAAAATACAATAAAAAAATAAATTTTTAGCACTTGACAAACTATAAAAAATCGTAAATAATGTAAATGTAGGGCGAGAGCCTTTAATATTTGTTAGATTAGTTAAAGACTCTTTCTTCGCACCCTACGATTAATTCAATTTTAGTGCTATTACTGTGATTGCAAACGCTAGTAATAGCATTATACCAATAAATTTTTATATAGTCTAGTTTTTAACGATTAAAAAATATTACTTTAACTTCTCTAATCTTGCTTTAATCATACTATTTTGTTGGCGAAGCTGAGATGCTTGTTTTTCAAGTTTAGCAACTCTTGATTTTAACCCCAAGAAGTCTTTTATGTAGGCTTTTAAGTCTATTTCTAATTGTTGGATTGATTTATCCAATTCTTTAACTGCATTCACGGCTGAATATACCAACCAGTCAGAATTTACAGCCAAAATTTTTGTTTCTGGCTCAATTATAACACCATTAGGGAAAATTTTCTTATATTCTTGAGCTATTACACCAATTTTTTTATCTTTATCGCCTTTAAAATTGTATGTATATATATTAACTTTACGAACATCATCTAAAGAATGTTTTGACGCAACAATGTTTTCTTTTAAACGTTTATCAGAAAGAATATTTGGAGTAGCGCTTGGCGCATATACAGTTCCAGCATATAGAGTTATGTAATTGCTATATGGAGAAAAATATCTGTTACCAATTACTGTTTTGCTAGAACCACTATCCCAAGCTTTAGTATTAAGAACATTATTATAAGGCACAGGGCCTGCACCAATACACATTTTACGTAATGTATATCTACTTGTAGTAGATGTATGTTCACAACTTGCATAACCAAGAGCAACACTATAGTTACGACCATCAGTGTTACTACCAACACCTGCATAATTTCCTATAAAAATATTATATTGGTGAGTGTTTGATTCAGCTCCAGCCATATAACCAATGTCTATACTGTTATTATAATATCCAGAAGAACTACCACTAACATTATATCCAGCATTTCCACCTATACGAATAGCAGAATTACCATTTCCAGCATACGCTCTAGAACCAATTAGAATATTTGTTAATCCTGAAGAATACATGCCTGCTTGCGAACCGATAGCAATCGATCTAGACAAAGTAGAACCATAAGCACCCGCAGTATTTCCTATTGCGACAACAAATTGATTAGGCACAAGTCCATCTCTTAACCCAGCACTTGTACCAATACTAATATTATCTGAATGGTTGTTTACCATATATTTTGAAGTTCCAGCTAAATAACCAATACTTACATCGCCATTATTTGCGTATTGACCTGACATAGCACCAATAGATACAAGATTAGAAGCATATGTTGTTGCACTAACTCCAGCGTATGAACCAATGCTAACAGACCAGTTTTCAGTTGCCTTAATTAAAGAATTACTATCTTTCTGATAAATTTTTACCTCAGAAGCTCCAGCATAGTGCCCTAATTTAACATTATATGCACCATTACTTTCATTTCCTGCTCGACTTCCCATAATAATAGAGCCAATATTTGTTACAGGCTCGCCAACACCGTGGATACCGTATCCGATAACAATTGAGTTGTAATCGTAGCCTGATTGTTTTAAATTTCTGCCGATATATACAGACGCAGATGATGAATATGTTTGAATATCATTACCAATCATAACAACTCTACGATTAAAAGCATTTTTCAATGACTCTGGCAACAATAAACTACCGATATAAGTATTACCGTGGTAAGCTATCTCTAAAGAGCCTCTTGAATACGCATTGTCAAAGCTATTTGTCGCTATAGCTAGATTTGAAAACGGATCCATTGATATAATAGCTTTATTTTCAATCCTATTAACACCATCTATATTGTATAAAGATACAATTTGCGGAAATTTAGTAATTGAAGCATAAGTTCCATATGAGAATATTGACAACGCTGGATTATTGTAAACTAGATTTGCATTTGTAGGCATTAGCCCAATAGATACAACACCTGACGGATTTGACGGTTTATAATAAATACCTCCAACATCTTTAAGAGGAGCCCAAGGTGGAACAGTCGCAGCTTGGTATATTTTTTCATTTGAATCAGATATTGATTTTGTAATAATAGGAGTCGCAGCAGCCGCAAGGACACTCATAATTAACAGAACAATTGTCATTTCTGTTAAAGTAAAAGCTATGCAATTTTTAAATCTAAAATTTTTCATACCTTTTATTTACGCTCCATTTTCTTTGCCTGTTCTATTTCGTCTAATTTAATTATCATCATCTTGTTTGAATGAGAAATTTTATTCAGACGAATTTCAATATTATCAACTCTAGCTTGTAATTTGTTATAATTACTTTTTGCAAGTTGCAATTTTTGTTGTGCATTTTGAACTATTTTATCTAAATCTTTTATAGCTCTAATTGTTGAGTAGACAACCCAATCTGAATTTACAGAAAGATAGTTATTAAACATATGAACTGCATTCGGATAAATTTCTTTCAACTCTTGAGCAATCACGCCTATTTTAACATCTTTAGAGGAGTCTTTTTTCATATTGTATTCATAAACATTTATTTTTCTTACTTTATCTAAAGAAGATTTAACTGGTTTAATATTTTGTTTTAGACGTTTGTCTGAATAAGATATTAAAGAGCCAAAAGAATATACTTTTGCGGCATATAAAACAATAGAACTATTATTATATCCTGTCACTCCAGACCCTGCTGGGACTGACGGTGCAATAAAAGTACGAACAACATTGTTGTTATTTGTACTTGACCATGCACTATATGTCTTTGTAGAGCCATCTGAATGCGTTCTTGTACCAAAAAGTTTTTTTGAAGAAGCATCTATTAAAGCCGAAATACAAATATTTCCTGACCAACTTACTGTACTATTAGAACGACAACCTCGACCAATAAGTAAAGCTTTATCCATTTTTGCACCAGTATTTAAAGTTCCCATTACGCCACGACCTATTGCTGTATTATCAGTAATTATTGCTTTTGTATTTGAGCAAGCATAAGCACCTATACATACATTTCCATCTCTTGGATTACCGTCATTACCAATTGTTCTTGAAAGAGCATATTCTCCAACTCCCACTGAATAATTCATTGATAATGCAGACTCACCAGTATGTTTATAGCCAGCATAATGACCTACAAAGACAGAAGTCCTTGCTTCAGATTGATTTGCACCAGCATAAGAGCCTATAAAAACCGCCCCAGTAATATCATCACTAGCCATATAACCAGCCTTTTGACCAATAAGTGTAGTATAACTACTAGATTTAGAACCATCACCAGCATATGCACCAATAGAAACACTTCGTTCATAGCCTGCATTTGCATAATAACCAATTAAAACATTATTACCTGAGATTTCTAAAGATGATCCAGAAGACGAAATAACTCCAGCATAAGTACCTATCTTCACATTTGCAACAGAAATGACATTTTTAGCTTGACCAGCCTGTTCACCAATAACAACATCATCCGTGCTGGTATCTATTTTCCGTGAAGATGTTGTTGAACCTTCAAATTGTGCTGCTTCTGAACCAATAACAACAGATCTGCTTGGAGTCAAATTATAACCAGCAGCTGAACCTATCAATATACTATATAGTGAACTTTTTGTAGCTTTTGAATAAGTTTGTGCATTATAACCAGCATAATACCCCATCTGAACATTTTCTGAAGTTTTATTGTATGGTGTTATATGTGTACCAATCAGTACGCTACTATAAGTATATGGTTTGGAGTCTATGGCATTTTGTGTACCCGTATAATAACCTGAATATGAGCCAATTATTGTTGAACCAGGGGCTGAAATATTTTGATCGCCTAAGTAATTTCCAATTAATGTACTTTTTTCATTTCTTTCAACAAAACTTGCTTTACGAAGGTTATTACCATAACCTATAAATACGGAATTTGCATAATCCATCGCAATTCTACCATCTGTAATATAGTCATTAGATTGAGATGTGTTTTGTTCAGTAAATTCAATCAAACTATTACCTTGAATATTTAAGTGATAATTTGAATTTGTCCCTGATAATGATAAATCCTCCTCTTTTGATAAGAGCAATACAGCAAGTGACATAGGGTAATATTTTCTATCACTATCGAGGACAGCACCACCAAAAGGGTTTTCTAAAGAATTCATTACTACAGGATATGGTCTATTTGTAGCATTGTTATATGTATCGTAATATATACCACCTGTAAAGTTTTCAATACCCCAAATACTATTACTTGATACGCTTGAAATATTTGGATTTGGATTTTCTTTTCTAGTTGTAATAACTGGTAAAGTTGCAGCAGAAATAACACTGAAAATCAATAATACAATCATCATTTCAGATAAGGTAAAAGCTATGAAATTTTTTATTTTTTCTTTCATTTATTCTCCTATTTACCTGACAATTTTACCTTTTTGTATTCTGCATTAACTTGACTAACAAGTTTTCTATTTTCACGTTCTAAAGCTCGTGTTTCTTTTTCAAGTTGTTCAACTCTAACAGACAAGTTAACAAACTCTTTTGCGTATAAATTCAAATTTGTTTGAATTTGTTGTATTTTTTTATCCAATTCTTTTACAGAATTAACCATTGTATATATTATCCAAGAAGAATTTACTGACAAGAACCCATTATAAGGATTTATCGTAACAGCTTGAGGTATAATTTCTTTTAATTCTTGAGCAAGAACACCAATTTTTGGAGCCTTAGTTCCATCATCTTTAAAATTATACTCATAAACATTTATTCTACGTAAATCTTTTAATGAATATTTTGACAATTTTATATTTTCTTTTAGACGTTTATCAGAAAAAGTAGTAAATGTTCCTTGTCTAGTAAAGATATTGCCTGCATATAACAAAATCGATGTTGATGAAAAATCAAAAATTGCTCCAGTTTCAGTTGGTGGCTTGTGCGTACTAATCAACATAACTGGATTTGCTGTTTTCCACCAGGTATAAGTAGCACTTGTAGACGGAAACACATTACCAATATGACTTGAATACGCACCAGTGCTAAAAACAGTTTGACGATTATTTAAGTGACCTATTCTTATAACATCAAATAAATTCTTATCATCTGTACAAGTATAATCTCCGATACAAATACTGTTATTAAGCCTGTATGTTGTATTAAAATCAGTACCCTTATTACCAGCCCAAGTACCTATCAACACAGAACCTGTTGCGTCAGCAAGTCCTCTGCCAACTTGATCACCGATAGCAACACTTGCAGAACTACCAAAATCTGTACCATGTGCAAAATTACCTATAAGAACAGGAGCTCCATTAGAATATGGGCTTGTACCTCGTAAGTTAGCTCCAGCATAAGTACCAATAACAACACCGTAAGAACCTATGTTTGAAGATTTACTGTTATACAATGCATAAGAACCAATAGCTACCAAACCAGAAAGAAAGTCTTGGAATGATGCATCTTTACCAGCATATGTACCTATAAAGATATTACCCAAAGAAGATGCCGCTACATTGGAAGCGTAACCTGCGCCCTTACCTATAAATATATTATGAGAATGCATTGTATTAGGGGCATGAGTAATATAAGATCCTGCATACGAACCTATAGCAATTACTCCGCAAGGAACTAAACTATTTGAGCAATAATTACCTAATCCACTGCCTGCATAATAGCCTAAAAAAATAGATTTTTGTTGAAATAGAGTATTCAAACCAGCTCTATAGCCTATTGCAATTGCACCTGAATTTATATTTAATTGGCTACCAACATTTGGAAGATAACCTGCTTCAGTACCAATAAATATTGAATCTAACGATACATTTGAAGCAACATTCCAACTTACACCAGCATGTTCGCCAATATACATGCTTCTTGCGGCAATCACTCTGGTTCCAGCATTTGGACCTATTGCAATATTATAAGAACCTCTTCCACCATAAAAAGTATTATGTCCTATCGCAATTGAAGATTTGGTATAATAGATTGAGTTTTCATTTGCAGAGTTTTCATTTGCCATCTCTGTATAACGATTCATAGTGTTTGCACCAATAGCAATATTATTATTACCTATTGGTTCTAAAGCTGTACCTGAATTCCAAAGCGCCATATATCCGATAGCAATATTTCTACCAATCATAGAAATTCTACCAGCTGGATAAGGTCTAGCTGTAAGATCTAAACCCAAAGTAGGTGATGCCATCGCAGAAAAATTTATATGACTTGCATTTAATACAGAACCATTTGCGTGTTGCTTGTTTACAACCATTCTTGGCTGAATTGCAGATTCTACAGACAAAGACGGTCCCATACCAACAGAAATTGTAGAGTCCGTAAAACTTGAATCAGGAGAATAAAAAAGACCAGTATTAGATGAATGAACCATACCACCATTATTAGTATTTAACGTCCAAACTTCTTGAACTTCTCCAGCTTCACCAGTAACAGAATTTGAAGAATTACCAAGTTTTTGAGGAGCCGTCATAATTGGTAATGTAGACGCAGCAATTACACTGAAAACGGTCAATATAACCAACATTTCAGCTAATGTAAATGCTATATTCTTTTTTCTTATGGCATTTTTATCCACAGTATCTCCAGTTTATATATTACCATTATGCATTATTTTTCGATTTTATACAAGACTTGAAACAAATATATAAACTTATATTAATACTATATTGTATTAGCTAACTTTATATCTTGCCTTAAATCGTTAATTGGTATATTATTAAATTATTATTGATAGAAAGAGGAAAATTTAATGAATAAAAGTCAATCATTAGGAATGTATATCATTTTGGGCGTTATGATACTTGCTTTTGTATCAATGCTTTTTACAGGTCCAACAACAACTACAGAAGAATTATCTTACACAAACTTCTTACAAAAGCTTACTAATGGCGAAATTAAGTCTGTTGAAATGGACAAAACTTTTTTGATTGCACTACCAAAAGTTCAACCACAAAAAGAAAAAACAAAACCTGCAAAAAAAGAACTTCCAATGCTTTACGGTATGCAACAAGCAACTCCAACACTTCAATACAAAGTCCTAACTCCTAACGACCCAGGACTTATGAAAAGACTTGAAGAAGCAAACGTTGAAATTTCTGTAAGCAAACCGAGCGAATCTTCTAAAATCGTAAACCTTATTGGTTCTTTAGCGTTGCCTATTTTTATTATTATATTCTTAATTTTAATGGCAAAAGGCCTTTCAGCTGGTGGTTCTCAAGCTATGTCGTTTGGCAAAAGCAGAGCAAAAATGTTGCTTGATAGCAAAGTAAAAGTTTTATTCAAAGATGTCGCTGGTATTGATGAAGAAAAGAAAGAACTTGAAGAAATCGTTGATTTCTTAAAAAATGGCGAAAAATATATTAAATTAGGCGCAAAAATTCCAAAAGGCGTTCTTTTAGTGGGACCTCCTGGGACTGGTAAAACTTTAATGGCTAAAGCAGTTGCTGGCGAAGCTGGCGTTCCTTTCTTCTCTATTTCAGGTTCTGATTTTGTTGAAATGTTTGTCGGTGTTGGGGCAAGTCGTGTTAGAGATTTGTTTGACCAAGCAAAAAAACATCAACCTTGCATTATTTTCATTGACGAAATTGATGCTGTAGGTCGTCAACGTGGCGCTGGCCTTGGCGGTGGACACGACGAAAGAGAACAAACATTGAACCAATTACTTGTTGAAATGGACGGTTTTGATGAAACAATGAACATTATTGTTATTGCAGCTACAAACAGACCTGACATCTTGGATAACGCTCTTTTAAGACCTGGAAGATTTGATAGACAAATTGTTATTAACAGACCTGATATTTTAGGTAGAGAACAAATTCTACAAGTTCACGCTAAAAACAAACCTCTTGCAGAAGAAGTTGATTTAAAAATTTTAGCTAAACGTACTCCAGGGTTTACGGGTGCAGATTTGCAAAACTTATTAAACGAAGCTGCTCTACTTGCTGCTCGTCATAACAAAACTAGAATATATATGGACGATTTAGAAGAAGCTATCGACAAAGTTATGGCAGGTCCAGAAAAGAAAAGTCGTATTATTTCAGACGAAGAAAAAGAAAATACCGCTTATCACGAAGTTGGACACGCATTACTTGCAAAACTTCTTAAAAACTGTGACCCATTACACAAAGTTTCAATTATTCCTCGCGGAATGGCTTTGGGTGTAACAATGGTACTTCCAGAAAAAGACCATTTAACTATGAAAAAAGTTCAATTACTTGATAAAATCGCAATGACTCTTGGTGGTAGAGTTGCTGAAGAAATTATTTATGGCAAAGAATTTATCACAACTGGCGCTTCAAATGATTTGGAAAAAGTAACTCAAATGGCTCGCGCTATGGTTACAAAATACGGTATGAGTGAAAAACTTGGAAATCTAGCATACGGCAAGAGCGAAGACCACGTATTTATGGGACGCGACTTTGGACACACAAGAGATTACTCAGAAGAAATTGCTGCTGAAATCGATGAAGAAGTTCAAAGAATAGTTAACGAACAATATGAACTTGCAAAAACTTTATTAGTAGATAATAGAGATATGCTTGACACTATTTCTCGCAAGCTTCTTGAAATGGAAACTTTAGACGAAAAAGAATTTGTTGAATTAATGGATCAAGTAAAAAATGCAAGAGCAGACTTCTAAATTTTCAATAAAACAGCCAATTAGAACTGTTTATCTTGATGATTTAAAAATAGGTTCTGATTCATCGTTTCATTTTTTACGAGAAAACGAAAACAATTCAAAACCTCTTTATGCTCTTGAATTGAATATTTTTGACCCTAAAAGCGCACCGCAAGTAGTTCAAAATGCATTTAAAGAGGTCTTAGATTGTCCTGTAAAAATGATTAAAAAAGCACAAGAAACGCCTTGCGACATTTTAGGATTAAAATTTAATATCGATGAAAACAGAGAAAATATTCAACCAGCAAAAGAACTTTTAAAATCGTTGTTACCACACATCACAAAGCCTTTAATGATTAGAGGTATTAATAATGCGGAAATTGATTCAGAACTTTTGCCAGAATTAATAAGCGTTTTAGACAGACAAGTAATTGTGGCATTTGTAGATGAAAAATCTTACAAAAATATTGTTCCTGCGGTTATCAAAGGTTGTCATATATTAGTCATAAGGACACCTATAGACATAAATCTTGCAAAAGAAATGAACATTCTGACAACAGAAATGGGTATGCCAGCAGACAAAATCTTAATTGACACTGATATGGGCGGTTTAGGTTATGGCTTGGAATACGGTTACAGCATTATGGAAAGAATTAAACTTGCAGGATTTGAGGGTGATAAAATGCTTAATATGCCGATTATTGCCTTTGCTGGAGAAGAAACTCTAAAAACAAAAGAGGCTAAAACAGACGAATTTTCTGACAGCTGGGGTGAATTAAATCAACGTGCGACAATGCTTGAAATAACAGCAGGTTCTGCAATTTCGGCAGCTGGCGCAAATATTGTTGTACTAAATCTACCAACAAGCGTTGAAACCTTGAAAGGAGTTCAATAATGGCAGAACTTTCAGGTTTACAGGTTTTCAAATATCTTCCAGCATCTAAAAAGGCAGAAAATTCTAACTGCAAGGCTTGCGGATTTCCAACTTGTATGGCTTATGCGTTAAAACTTGCAAAAGGTCAAACAGAAATTGAACTTTGCCCACACGCTCCAGAAGAATTAAAAGCTCTTTTTTCTCACACAATGAAAAAAGCACAAAAAGAAATTGCTTTAGGACACCAACACAAGACTATAATAGGTGGAGAGGAAGTTCTATTTAGACATGACAAAACTTTTATCAATCCAACCGCATTATTTATTGTAATCAACACAGATAAAGACTACAAAAATAAATTAAACAGGATTTTAAACTTTGAAATTTCAAGAATAAATGAAACTTTTAAAATCGACGGAATTTTACTTAAAGGGTCAAATATAACAGATGAATTAATAAAAGAAATAGAAGAAAAAGGAATTTCAGTCATTGAAAATATTCCAAACGACCTAAAACAAGTCGAAGAACCAACTTTTGTAAAAACAGTTGAAGATTTAACTCTAATCAGAAGAACTGCTGTTGAAACAAAAGCTGAAGAATTTTCAAACCCTACCTTTGTTTATTTTAAACATCAAGAAAATTTGTATGATTTATGCGCAAAAGCTAGTTTTTACTTGTGTAAATATGCTAATATACTAATTTTTGAGGATTTTGACGAGGCTATGTTCGCGTCTTTACTAACTTTAAGACAAAACATATTTACAGACCCTCAAAAACCATTACAAATTGAACCAAAAGTTTACGAATTTAATAACCCTGACGAAAACGCTGTTATTTTCTTAACCACAAACTTTGCACTTACTTATTTTTCTGTTGCAAATGAGCTTGAAGCCTTGAATAGAGGTACATACCTAATTGTAACACCGTCTGAGGGTATGAGTGTTTTAACAGCATGGTCAGCAGAAAAATTCACAGCTCAAATTGTTGCTAAAGCCGTTGAAAAATCTGGTTTGTTCGAAAAAGTTAAAAATAAAAAAATCTTTATTCCAGGGTTATTGGCGCACATGCAAAAAGAGTTGCAAGAAGCTATTCCGAATTTTGAAATCTGCTTAAGCACAACAGAAGCGTACATGATTAAAGACTTTATAAAAACATTAAAATTTTAACAAAATAACCCAACTGGCTTTAACATGGGTAATTTTCTGATTTTCAGTTATTGCTATAATTCTTAATAATAAGAAAGGAGCAATAATATGGATTTTAAAGGAAGTCAAACAGAGAAAAATTTACTTGAAGCGTTTCAAGGTGAATCAATGGCGCGAAACAAGTATACCTTTTATGCATCAAAAGCCAGAAAAGATGGATATGAGTATATTGCAAGAATTTTTGAAGAAACAGCAAATAACGAGAAAGAACACGCAAAAATATGGTTCAAATACCTGCATAATGGCGATATTGGCGATACAGCAACAATCTTAGAAGATTCTGCTAAAAGCGAGTATTATGAATGGACGACAATGTATAAAAACTTTGCAAAAATCGCCAAGGAAGAAGGCTTTAACGATATTGCTACACATTTTGAAAGAGTTTTAACCGTAGAAAAATTTCACAACGAAAGATACGATAAACTTTTAGAACGCGTTAAACAAAAGGAAATGTTCAAATCTCCCACGCCAATTTTATGGGAATGTGGAAATTGTGGATATCACGTTATAAGTGAGAATGCACCAGAAATCTGCCCTTTATGCGAGCACCCAAAATCTTATTTTTTTAAAAAGGCAGATACTCTTTAATTATTTTGACGGTTTTGAATAACTTTTACAACCCGAATCGTTACCATCAACATCACCATCAAAATCATTGTCAATGCCGTCAAAACAAGACCCAAGCGAGTCGTGAGATTCGCTTGCGGGATTTTTTGTTAACCAAATTTCAGGAATTTTCTTCCAAACATACATGAAAAAATCTTTATAATATGTTGCCATTGTCGAATTTTCCATAATCAAGACATTTTCGTCGTTTTTACCCTCGCCACTTTTTGAAAAATTCATTGAACCAATAACCAAATATTTATCGTCAATAATCATACTTTTTGAATGCATTTTTCCAGCAAAACTTTCCGCTTTTACTAGAATACCGCTTTTACGTAAAGTTTCTATCTTTGTATGTTTATTATTTGCACTTGTAGCGTCCAAAATTATCTTAACATCTACATTTCGAGCCTTTGCGTCCGCTAAAGCCTTTACAAAACCGTTGTGTGTAATAACAAATGCTGGAATATAAATATACTTTTCTGCATTTTCTATCAGTGGAATTAAGTTAGAAGTTATAATATCGTCTTGCGGTGAAAAATAAATTGAAACTATTGAATCACCAATATGAATATTTTCTTTGTTCTCAATTTTATGTTTTTTATTGTGGAATTTATTATTCAACATTTGATTAAATTCTTGTTCGTAAATATGTGCAATTTCTGGTGATTTAATTAACAAAATAGCATTTGAATTAAAACCAGACAAATCTGTATAACTTATATTCGCAGAACCTGTTAATACAACTTTTGAATCAAAGATAAAAAACTTATTATGCATAATTGATGCCTGATAAGTTTTATCGCCATAATCCCCACTACTATGAACAATTAAGCGTGCTAGATTTAACGTGTCTGAATAAAAATTAGTCCCATCAGCACTTACATCATAAACCATACGCACACTTACACCACGTCTTATTGCGTTATTAAGAGCGTTTGTGATATCAGGAACTTCTGTGTAGCCATATAACGCCATATCAATCGTTTTATTTGAATTATTTATCTGTCTTACGACTTCTGTACAAAACTCTGTAGTGCAAGCTGTTGTTGGTTTAAAAACAGTTGTTAAATCGGTTAAAATTAATTTAATGTCACCTGCTGAAACAATAAATTTTTGAGGTTTTATTCCTTTAATTTTATTTTGCTCAGATTGGTTAATATCTGATTTTACGATCTTTTTTGTTTCTTTTTTAACTACGTCTTTACACACTTTACATGCCTGTGCATCTTTTGGAATTTGGCTTAATGGTAAAATAGCTATATCATGTGCAATTTGTCCGTATTTACAGTTCAATCTATGATACTTATTACTTTTATTATTGAATATTCTTAAATTTGTGCTCTTAGCTAATTTTATTTGTTTTTCAAATAATTGTTCGTTAACAGGTTTTGAATCAAAAATTGCAAATGGAGAATTTTTTATAATATTATTGTAATTTTTCCCATTTACACGAATCTCAATGTTACTATTATCTAATTTTTTAAACTTAACATTCTTATTTTCAAGTAAACTTTGTGCATATTTTTCGGCAAAATAACCAATTGCCAAAGCTGTTTCTTCATCAATACCAATTTTTTCAGCTAATGCCTTTTGAGCATCGCTAACCTCTGATGTAAAAGTTTCAACATCGTTAACTGTAAATTTTTCGTTAACCTCAACTTTGCCATTTTTGTTCAAATCAATAGCGACAAGCGATGGCGAATATACACGTAAAATGTGAACTGTCGTTTTTGTATGATAAACACAGCTTATAAAAGCTATTAGTAAAAGAATTATTAAAATAATACTGTATTTTTTCATAATCTTACTGCGCTAGTTCTTTATATGTTGTAAATTCAAAACCCATATTTTCAATCTTAAATTTCATATCTCTATTTTGAGTAATCAAATATTCATCTTGTTTTTCCGAATAATAAGGGTGAATTAAAGATTCTACTATAATATTTTCTTCTGATTTCAAAGCTCTTAAACCGCTCTCAACAGTATTATTGTTCATCATGCCAGTATAGCTAACACCAACAAGGAAATCGTTAGTTTTTAATTTTTTATATTGAGCAAGAGTTTTTCTATTTTTCATAGTAAAAGTATCCAATAGCGCCACTTTAATTTGATTTACTGGATATTTTAAATTTATATGTTTTTCAATAGATGGTGTTAAATAAGGTCTTTCGAATTGAGTTCTAACGTACGGAATACCATATTCATCAGCTAATTTACAAGTTATAGCAAATATTTCTGGTATCGCGTGAGTATGTACATGAGAATCAATATGTGCAGGTTTTAAATAACCCAATATTTTTTCAATTTGAGCTCTAAATTCAATTTCAACTTGTTCTAAAAAACTTTTGTTATTTGATTTTGCCAATAATTGAACAAAACCATTGTTAAAATTACCATCTGCATCTGTTAACATAGGAATTTCAGTGGAATTTTTTAATGCTTTACCTTCAATCAAATTCAAATGCACACCAACGCATAAATCTGGGCATTCTGGCATAATTTCATTAACTGATGCAGAAAAAGCATCACCGTTAGCACAAAGACTAGCAGACTTCAAAACTCCACTATTATAGCCATCAACTACGCCTTTATTGATATTTTTAGATAATCCGAAATCATCCGCATTAAGTATAAATTTCTTATTACTCATAAAAATTCCTTGCCCTTAAACCTTTATTATTATAATATAAAAATAAAGATAAAACAAAAAGGACATACGATGAACAAACCTATTTTAGCCATTACAGTTCCTTGCTATAACGAAGAATTATGTATTGAAAGCACAGTTAATAGCTTATTTGAAGTAATAAATGACTTAATAAAAAAAGAAAAAATAAGCGAACAAAGCTTTATTTATTGTATTGATGACGGTTCAAAAGACAAAACTTGGAAAATAATTTCTCGTTTACACGAAACAAACAACCTTGTAAAAGGTGTTAAGTTTGTAAGAAATTACGGAAACCAAAAAGCACATATTGCAGGTTTGTTGGGTGTTCGTGAATTGGGTTGCGATTGTGCTGTATCAATTGACGCAGACTTACAACAAGACCAATGGGCAATAGAAAAGTTTGTAGATGAATACTTAAACGGAGCAGATGTTGTTTCCGGCATAAGAAACAGTCGCGATACAGATACCTTTTTAAAGAAAACAACTGCAATCTGTTTTTACAAGACTATGAACTTATTAGGTGTAAAAATTCCTATGAATCACTCTGATTTCAGACTTGTAAGCAAACGCGCCTTGGATATTTTGGCTCAATATCCAGAAAAACAAATTTTCTTAAGAGGTTTTTTCCACGAAGTAGGTTTAAAATCAGCTATCGTAAACTTTGACGTAAAACCAAGATTGCAAGGCAAATCTAAATTCAACTACATGTCACTTTTAGGACTTGCACTTAACGGCATAACATCATTTAGCATAACTCCTCTTAGAATTATTGCTGTTTTAGGATTTTTTATGGCTCTATTTGCAGTCGGATTAGGTTTAGAAGTAACTTATGAAAAAATCGTATTCAATAACACTCCAAACGGCTGGGCAACACTTGTTGTATTAATGGCTTTCTTTGGCGGTTTGCAACTGTTTTGCATGGGCATCATAGGTGAATACGTAGGTCAAGTTTACAGAGAAGTTAAAGCTCGCCCTAGATATATTGTTGAAACAGAGTTGAAATAGTGAAGCGTGAATTGTAAGCTGGCGCTACACTCTTACAAAACAAATATCAATTGTTTTGTTCGGCAGAGTACAAAATCCGCAATAAAAAGTCTGTCAATAATAGAATTGGCAGACATTAAATAAACACGAGGATATTAAGAGAGAGAGTATAAATAAATCTTTTCTGTGAACAAAATGCATAAAGGCGCATTTTATTCTATTTTGTTCTTAACTTGTTTCCTAATCTTTAGCTATGTTTTTCTAAGGTTATTTGTTCCTTACTCTTATATTAAGTATTTTTGTTTTTAAAAATTGCCTTTTTAGTATTGACGTAGGTTTGAACTATTCGGGGTGTCACGGGAGTAACGTCCCGTGACGACTTACGGGCTGGGTTCGCTTACGCTCACACGGCGCCCTACCGAAAGTTCAACTTTTTAGTATTGACGTAGGTTTGAACTATTTGGCATGTACCTAGGCATATCAATTCATAATTCTCAAACACACATGACAAGCATGCTTTTTTGTTTTATCATATAATCAAGAAAAAAAGGAATAAAAATGACTAAAAACAGAATTGGTATTGACGTTGGCGGAACTAACGTTAAATTTGCACTTATAAGCCCTAAAGGCGAAATTTTGTATTCAAATTCTACTCCAACTCGTTCAGAAATGGGATATGAATACACTGTAAATAACATTAAACAAGCTATTTCAACTTTGATGAGTGAAACAAACTCTAGCAGTAAAAATATTGACGGTATTGGATTTGGTTTTCCTGGACAAATTGATTACAAAAACGGCGTTGTAATTAACTTGCCGAACATTTCAGGTTGGAATAATGTACATATTGCAGAAATTATCAAAAAAGAATTTGGTATAGAAACAAGAATTGACAACGATGTTCGTTGTGCAGCTCTTGGAGAATTGAACTACGGCGCAGGCAAAGGGTGTGAAAACTTAATTTGCATAACGGTTGGAACAGGTATTGGTTCAGGTATAATCCTAAACGGCAAAATCGTTCGTGGAGCAACAAATACAGCTGGTGAAATCGGTCATATTAAGTTATTCCCTAATGGTGAAAAACTTTGTGGTTGCGGAGATTACGGTTGTCTTGAAGCTTATGTTTCAGGTCCATCAATCGTAGAAATGGCTGAAGATTATATCAAAGGCGGAAAATCTACAAAATTCAGAGAAATGGCAGAAAATGGCGAAATCACACCTTATATCGTTGCAAAATCAGCTGAAGCTGGTGATATGGTTGCTAAAAAAATATTTGATTTCATGGGTGAATACTTAGGTACAGGACTTGCAAGCATTGTGAACCTATTAAACCCAGAAAAAATCATTATTGGCGGTGGCGTTGCTGCAGCTGGAGATTTATTGATGACACCACTAAAAGAAACTCTTTTAAAACGTGCGATGCCAATTCCAGCGCAAGTCGTTGAAATCGTTCCTGCACAACTTGGCAACAATGCTGGTGTTATCGGTTCAAGTTTATTGGTTGAGTCTTAAAAATGGCAGTATATTTCTTTTACGGAGATGAAGATTACAACATTGAGCAAGCCATCGAAAAGTTAAAAAAGGGGCTTGATAAGAATTTCTCTGCGATGAATTACAAACATTTAGACAACCCTAATTTTGTAGATCTAATCGCATCTATCAGAACTCAAGGCATGATGTTTGGTAAAATGCTTACTGTAATCGATTGCAAAAGCTACTTTGAAAAATCATTTGAAGATTCTCAACTAAAAGAAATCGAATCAGCCTTAGATAACTGTCTTGATAATTCAGACATTGTTTTTGTAGCGACTTTACCAAGAAATGAAAACAAAAAATTGGATTCTCGTAAAAAAATATTCAAAATTTTGTCAAAATATAATGCACAAGAATTTCCAACATTCAAAATGAATTATTATGGCAAACAAGATTTAGCAAACTGGATAAAAAAATGTGCAAAATCTAAAGAAATTAGTATAACACAAGAAGTTATCGATATTTTGATTGAACAAGTTGGAAATAATTTGCGTGAACTTGAAATGGAGCTTGAAAAACTTAAATTAATCGCATATCCGCAAAAGACTGTAACGCTTGAAATGGTACACGAAATCTGCATTTCAAACGAAGACTTATTTAATTTTACAGAGTTACTTATGTCTAAAAAATATGATAAAGCTATTCTTGAATATCAAAAACTATTAGACAAAAAACACCCTTTAGAAATTCTTTCTGCAACTCAAACCATTTTACGAAAAAGGATTTTGTTAAAAATTAATGCAAACAAGTCAATTGATGAAATCGTTGCCATAACTGGAATGTCAGCAAAACAAGTTTCCGCTATTCTAAAAAATTCTTCAAACCAATCACTAAAAAATTTAGTACATTTAAAAGAGAATTTAACAAACGCTGAATACCGAATAAAATCGGGACAAACAATCAATCCTGAAAGTGAGGTACAAGATGCCTTTATTAGATAAGTACCCATTTTTAGTAAATTATTTTGAAAAAGGGATTAAAAACCCTGAAAAATCAATTGCACACAGTATTTTATTCTACGGTAGTGACCTAGACGCTCAATATAACTTAGCTTTGTATATTGCAAGATTATTAAACTGCAAAAAAGACAAAAATTACGATTGCACTTGCCTTGATTGTAATTGGATTAGAAACGGCGAGCACCCTGCCGTATTAACTTATTCTCGCCTTGAAAACAAACCTGACGATGATGACTCAAAAACAGTTATATCAATAAAACAGGCAAATCAAATTAAACAATCTTTATTGACTTCATCAGATTTTCACAGAGTATTTATTTTCTGTGATAGAGATGAAAACAATGACGTTGCTGGATTAAATAATTTGAATTTTCAGGAGGAAACAGCAAATGCACTTTTAAAAACAATTGAAGAACCTCCAGAAAAAACAACATTCTTCTTTTTAACAAGGGATAAAAATGATTTAATTTCAACAATAATTTCTCGTTCTCAATGCTTTTTTGTACCATCTTTTGAACGTGAAAACCTTGATTGGACACCAATTAAACCTGTTTTTGAAAACTACTATGAATTTGAAAGACGTGATGCATTTAAAATTGCTGGAGAGTTGAACGACCTTTCTAAAAACAGCATAAAAACTTTGGAACAAATGCAAAGTTACGTATTATCTTTGATGAAAAGCAACGCACAAAATAAGCAAATTCAAGTCAAATTACTACACGACATTGAAGCCATTGAACTTGCAAAAAAACAAATTATAGCTAAAGTTGCACCACTTAGTGCGTTTGAGAACTTATGCATTGATATCATCAAGTAATTCGTTAAAAATATTTATTGTTGTAAGACAAATTTTCAATTTTCTATCAACAAGGCTTTTTATTGTATATTCATAACACTCTAATAAAGCTTTGTTTAAGCCATTTTCTTGCTCCAAAACTTGCCAAATATGTTCTGACCAAGATTTTTCTCTCGTATTTGGTTCAATTTTGTCTGCAAGAAAAATTATTTTATCAAAAACGCTCATACCTACTTTTCCTGTGGTATGGCAGTAAATAGCATCTAGAATTTCTTTATCGTCAATTCCAAAATTTTCCTTTGCAACATACGCTCCTGCTGGCGAATGATATGTTTTCGGGTTTAAAAATTCGCACATATCACAATGCATTTTTTCAGTCAAAATTTTGTATAACTCTTGATTATTAATACATTTTGCGCAATCGTGAATTAAGCCTGTAAGGTAAGATTTTTCTGGGTCTAAGCCATATTTTTCAGCAAGCTTTTTTGCACAATCCGCCACACCCAAAGAATGAAAATAACGTTCTTCGTCTAAATTTTCTTTTAGCCAATTTTTAATTTCATCAATCTTCATCATCTAAATAAAGTCCATTTTTGCTTATATACTCTTGAACCTTTTGTGGTACAAGCGCCCCAATTGGTTTTCCATGTTTTATTCTACTTCTTAATACTGTAGAAGACAAATTTATAAATGGCATATTTGTGCAAACAAAATTATACCCTTTTTCTCTTAGTCTTTCTAATTTTTCTGGTTTGAAATTTTCTTCTCTTGGAAAAATAATAAAATCAACCAACTCTTTTAACTTATCCGAATTATACCAGTCTTCAATTTGTCTAAACGCGTCTGTTCCAATAATGAAGCTAATTTTACCCTCTATAGGATACATTTTGTATAACTGTTCCATGGTATTGCAAGTATACGAATATCTTTCGTGCCTAAATTCAATATTGCTAATACTAAAACTACTTTCCCCCTCAATCGCCAAACGTACCATGTTGTAACGATGGTTTGCCAAATCATCATCAATATGCTTATGAGGCGGTTTGTAAGCTGGGATAAAAAGAATATTATCAAAGTCAAAATTCTTGTCAATAAACTTAGCAACAGCCAAATGTACGTTATGAATGGGATTAAATGTTCCGCAATATACGCAAAGTTTCATATTAAATATCCTGTTTGATTTTATCAATGGTATATTATCATAAATTAAAAAGATTTAGAACACATCAAGCGTATGAAATAGCGCGGACGAAATTAGAAAAATTTCGTCCGCGCTTTAAATATTTATTAAACTTGTTGTTCAGTTTTTTTATGTCTAAATTTATCAATTAATTTTTTAATACCAGTTGCGACAAGTCCAATACCAAGAATTGCTACAGCTGCTGTTGCATCAGTCTGTCTTTTCTTTTCAGATGGCGTTTTATCAACTGTTTTTTGTTCTGGTTTGTCATTTTCAACTTCTGAAGCAACTTGCTTGAAAGCAACGTGCGCTTTTTTAGCTGGAATTTCTTCTTTTTCTTTTAAAACTTCAGTATATTTATCAAGTGTTGAAATTAATGGACTTAATTTTTTGTTCAAATCATCACGTAATTGGTTAGCTTTATTACCATCGTAATTGTTTGTTTTGGCTACGTTCATGCCAGCCTTTGCTCTAACTGCTTGTGCCAAAATTTCTGGCATATTCAATGCATAGCTATTTTTATCTTGTAATGCTCTATAATAATCGTCTTCAAAATCGTTGTCTACACGTAATTTCCAGTTGTCCTTGCTATCTTGACCACCAACATTGTAAGTTTTGTTGATGCCTAAGAAATCAGAAAACATGATTTGCAAGTTTTTTGTACCTCTGAATAATTCTGTAAATTTAGAAGTTACACGGCTTTGTTTACTGTTTATAATGTTTTCTTTATATTCTTGACGTTCTTTTCCTGATACTGGGTCTGGATTTAAGTAACCAGAAAGGTAGTCTACATTCCAAGCATCAGAATTTCTAACCCAATCCTTTTGAACCATTTCACTTGCTGGTTCAAAATCGTGAGATACTACCAAACTCCAATTATCTTTACGCGGAGCGTTTTCTGCTCTACTCCAAAGAGTTTGAGTTATCCCTGGTAAGTTTTCTTGATTGTGATAAACCCAATCAAATGCAGGAGTTGAAGATCCTAAATCTTCCCATACTGCTTCATTTTTATCAACACCAAATTCTTTAAAAGTTGGTAAAACAATTTTATTTAAAACTTGTTTGAAGTTTCCGTTTGGATCAATATCGTGCATATAAGACACATTGTTTGCCCACAATCTATCCCTTTGAACTGCACCATTAGGGGCTTTATGCACTGTATCTTCTTTATAAATATATGGGTCAACCAAACCTAAAGCGTGGTCAATTCTTACATTATCATAATTTTTTAATGAATATGAAATTTTTTCTTTTAAAAGTTTTCCACTTTCACCTAAAGAACCATCGCTATTTAACAACTTTTTAGGGTCAAGAACAGGAATACCCCAAGTTTGAGGTGAATTATCAACCCCACCGTAAGGACAACCTAGTTTCCAACCTTTTAAAAATGCGCCTTGATTTGCCCACACATCACTTTGGTTAAAGCCAACTAGCAAATCGCCAATGTAGTTGAAACCTATTTCTTTTCTGTGCTTTGTATTATCTTTTAATTGTTTATCAGCAATAAATTGAGTGAAAGAGTTTTCTTCAACTTCTTTGCCATGTTCTTTAATAATTTCGTTATAACGTTCTTGGGCTTTTTTATCACCTACTTTTAGATTTTGAGGTAAATTTTTATCTACGTCACTCCATTTTTCAAAATCATCAGAGCCATTAACTTTTGATAAAACTTTAAACAAACCATCGTTTTCTACCCAAGATTTGTTATCTTTTTTAAATTTTTCGAATTCTTTGTTTAATTTTAAGGCATTTTTGTCTTTATTTTTAACTTTTTCTGTAAAATTTGAATAAGCTTCTGACATCGCAGTAGTATAATTAGAAAAAGCTTTGTTAAAATCTGTGTAATTGTAATTTTTATCTTTTGTTTCTTTGTTTTTTGTTGTTAATTCATTGTATGTTTTTTCACTCAAAATACTTGCGTATTTGTCAGATTTTAAAGGTTCTAAGTCAATAAATAGTTCATTTTTTGCAAATACTTTTGAAATATAAGGCGATGGATCTTTTTTACCAATTGTACCCCCAGGGCCTAATTGAACAGAATTAAAACCGTTCATTTTAATAAAATCTACAAATTTATCAGCACCTTTAGAATAAGGTGAACCTATAGCCGTATCACGCTTATCAGACGGAAAACTTGAGCCATGCACAATCATGGACAAATTTTTCACTTCTAAATAATCCAATGCGTCATGGATTGCTTTTGAATATTCTGGCTTTTCTTCTTCTTTTAGCTTACGTCCAAAATTAACGTTATTATTACGTTTTGGAGTAATGGGATTTGTAATTGGAGTGATTTTCATACCTATATAAATTCCGTAAAAATTTTAATTGCTATTAAACCTCACCAATTACTTCAAAATTGTAATAATTTGTTACTTCTTCTTGAGCAAGCACTGTCAAATTGTTTATGTATTGAGATAAAACAATAAATGTCATGTGACGAACTTCAATTGGAACCGATAAAACTATATTGTCTAAAGCATTTTCTTTAGCAAATTTCAACAATTTTAAAGCCACTTTTTCAACTTTATTTCCGTCAACTCTAACAATATTTTCATCATCAGAAGTTCCATCAAATAGAGTTGTTAATGTCTTTTCGCCCAATTCTAAACCTTGAATTGTACCATCGATATTAGCATAACGACTACAAATATAACGAGCAAGTGCAAATCTTATTTTATCCAACAAGGATTCTTTACATGCTTCATCAGAAAAATCATTAATTTTTTCAAAAATATAAACAATATCTTTGATTGAAACTTGTTCTCTGATTAAGTTTACTAAAATATATCTCAATTCAGCAACTGAAATAAAATCAGGAACAATGTTATCTACAAGATATGGATTTTTTTCTTGAACAATACTAATATACTTATTAACATCTTCGTAATCTAGTAAATCTTCAATATATTTGATAGAAATAAATTCAACCGCTCTTGCTATGTATTCAGACGGTGTCAAACCTTTTTCCCAGAAATCTTTTGTTTTTTCTTGAGGAATCCAAACTATTTTTCTACCAGTTATAACATCTGTATCAACGTAATAATCTTTTTTCTTGCTTTTGTAATTGATATCATCTTGGAAGAACATCAAATGATTTGGATATACAAAAGAGTTTAAAACGCTCAAATCTCTTACATTAATTGAAAATTCGTATGGAGCCAACATTTCATCATCTTTAAAAATAATTTTTGGAATTACATATCCTAAATCATCAGCAAGTTTTTGTCTAATTTTTACAGTTTCACTCAACAAATCTGTTTCGCTATCAGGAGAAACAAATTCTAAAATTTGCTCACTTAAGTGAATTGAGAACTTTTCTAACTGCAAAGATGAATACATAGCATCTGGAGAAATAGCTCTAATCAAATTATGTTGCAAGTTTTCCAACTCTTTAATACCTGCAGACATTTTATCATTAAGAGTTTTTCTTTGAGGTGAACCTGCATCTTCAAGCTCTAATTGAGTTTTAATATTAGCCATTTTTTTCTTTTGTTCTCTAATTTTTGCCTGAATATCTTTGCATGTTTCATAAGGTGAAAGTTTTGCAGACAACATTTTTTCCATTTGGCTTTTAAACGCTGTAATATTTACAACATCCTCGAAAGAATTGTCGCTATCAGCTTCTTTTACAAATATACATTGAAATTGAAATCCATCATCTGTTTCAACTTCGCTCATACTGTACAAATCCCAACCGTCCTCTGCCATTTCATTCAATAAGTTTTGCAACGGTAATGTGCTTTCACTTGGAACCGTTTTTATAATATATTGCATCTTTGAATTTTTATTCAACATCATTTCACCTTTAATATAAAACTTTTACTTACTATTTTGCACCTTTTAATTTAGCAATAACCAAATCTGTAATATCCAAACCACCGACAAAAATTACTCTATAATCAAGAACTGCATCAAGTTTTTGTTCAACTAAAACTTGTTTTGTAGCGTCTTGGATTTTTTTGTAAACTTCTTCTTCTTTTTTTAGTTTGAAACTAATATATGCAGATTGTTTTGCTTCAAATTCTTTTTTAGTTTTATCTTCAAAATTTTGTTTTTTTAATGGAGTATCTAAAGCCTTGTATTGTTTTTCTTTGTCAACTAAGAATTGTTGTAATTCTAAGCCCTTATTATCAATTTCTTTTGAAGCAGCTTGCGCATAAGCAAAGTTATCTTGAACTTTTTTATAATCAATAAAGCCGATACCTTCTGCAAAAGCTTGTGCATTTACTGATACTAAAACCATTACTGCTAAAGCAATTAAACCGTTTCTTAAGTTTTTCATTTTTTCTCCTTTATAATTTATATCTATAATTTTTTCTAATATAATACATCGCCTACACCAAATGTAAAGTAACCATTTCTTGAACTTCCACCTTGTGGATCTGTGATCGGAATACCATAGTCGATTGACAAAGGTCCAAGTCCTGGAATAAATACTTTCAAACCAACACCAGCTGTAACAGCTTGAAGTGGTCTATCATACAACCAATTTGTGATGTTATCAGTTCCAAATAATTTACCCGCATCAACAAAGAATGAAAGTTTTAAATTATCAAAGAATGGAACTTTTTTAATTCTATCTAAGAATAATACTGGAGTTGTTAATTCTGCAGAACCCATTACAAAACCGTTGCCTGTACCAATTGAACCCATTCTATAACCTCTAACTGTGTAAGGTCCACCTAAACGGTACTTCATAACTTCAGGCATATCGTCTTGACCGTGAATTACACCACCAGCTTTTGCCATTAATGAGAATGAAGATTTCTTCATAACAGGGAAATATTTCTTGATAGCACCTGTTAACTTACCGTGAGTTCTTTCTAAATCATTTATACCAATACTTTCATTAAATCTAATATTAGCTAAAACACCATTTCTAGGGTTTACTGTTGTGTCACGAGTATCGTAAACTAACCCTGGAGCTAGAGAGAAGAAGAAACCACCCGACAATTGTTCTTTTCTTAACTCTTTAAATTCTGGTAAAAACTCTTGGGGAACACCATTTGCCAAGAACAATCTTTCCATTTGACCAGCATCACCCTCTGAAACATCAACATTTTCTACACCAACTGTAAATGTTGTAGATAAATTTGGGTTAATTTTAACTCTATGTGCAACTGTTGCTTCTGCCCCAAAACGTTGCTCCATAGCTAGTGGTATTTGATAGCTACCAAAATCTCTATAGAAAATTTTTGCTGTTAATGAATTATCTGCATTCAAAAAATATGGTTCAAAGAAATTTAATTCAGCTTGCAAGTTCGCTCTGTTAAGAACAGAAGCGTCACTCATAATAACACCAGTACCAGCTAAGAAATTCAAACCAATACGTTGATTTCTACCTCTAAAGTTGTTATCAGTAATACCAACAGAACCGAATAAACCTGTTGAAGAATCTAAACCTCCCCCGACAGAAAGAGTAGCTGAACGTTGTTCTTGAACCTCAATTGTAACATCATATTTTTCTGGGTCATCTTCTGATGGTTCAATTTCCCTGTTTACATCTCTAAAAGCTTGTGTTGCATACAATCTAACCAAGTCAGCTTTGATAAGATTTTCATTGTAAACAGACCCTGGTTCAGTCAAAATATTACGTTCTACGATGTAATCTTTTGTTTTTTCATTACCTGTAATAACAATTTTATTGATAACCCCCTCTGACATAGTTAAATTAACAACACCATCAGGATCATCATAAAATTCGCTAACTCGTGCTAAAATATAACCTTTTGACGCGTAATAATTTTGAATATTTTCTATTGCTTCGTTTATCTGAACAACATTTTGAGGCTTGCCTCTTAGGGGTAATAAATAGGATAATATTTCTTCAGTCGAAACAACAGAATTTCCCTCAATAGTAAAATCTGTCATTGGCATATTTTCTTCAACAATAACGCGTAAAGTAATTGAATGGTCTGGGTTTTCTACAGGAATAGCTTTCAATTTATCAGAGAAAAAGCCCATTTGGTAAATTCTTTTTAAATCTGTTTGTAGCAAATCACGGTTGTACTCGTCACCTGTGTGAAGTTGCATTTTTTCTAGGATATATTCAGGTTTGATAACGTTTGCACCACTAATTTCAATATCCTTGATGAACATTTTTTCATCTTCGATTTTGATAACTTTTTCTTGTTTTTTAGGGGTATTATTTTCTGCAGGTTGAACTTGAGAATCTTCAATTGCAACAGCACTTGTCGCGCTTGCCACAAGTATAAACATTGTTAGTAATAGTTGGTATATATATCTAACTGAGCTCAAGACTCAAACCCTAATTTCTTTTGTACCTCGTTCGGCTATTCTTTAGTGTAAATCTTTTAAACGAGATTGCTATTATATTATCCTATAACATGATTATACCGCAAACATCATTTAGCAACCACAATAAACAGAATTTTAACAGTATTGTTACAAAAGAAACATCATAAAAATAGAAGCTAGTAATAACAATATTTTTAGCAATCTTAACATTAAGATTTATCTTAAAATTTGTTATACAATATTCTCGTGAAAAAATTTGTTTTAATAATCGGATATTTTATCTTGGTGGTAATCGCTTTGAGCATGCTATTTCCATTTTTTGCTATGCTTAAACTCGCACTCACACCTCAAGAGGAAATCTTCAAAAACATGAACAACTTATTTTCAATGAACTTTTCTTTTGAAAATTTTAAGCATGTGTTTGGCGCAATTCCCGTTACAAGATTTTTCTTAAACAGTATGATTGTTGCACTAATTACAACCGTTGGGCAGGTAATTTTATCTTCGCTTGCTGGGTATTCATTTGCAAGATTAAATTTTAAACACAAGGATTTTTGGTTTCTTGTTATTCTTATAACAATGATGGTTCCACCACAAGTTAATATTATTCCTCTATTTTTCTTGATGAGAGAATTAAACTTAGTCGACACATACCCAGCATTAATTCTTCCAGGGCTTTTTGGAGGGTTTGGAATATTTTTAACAAGACAATACTTCTTATCGTTACCGAAAGACCTTGAAGAAGCAGCCAAAATTGACGGTTGCAACCTTTTTCAAACATTTTTTAAAATCGCATTACCACTTGCACTTCCTGTTGTTGTAACTCTTGCTATTTTCACGTTTGTTACGACATGGAATAGTTTTATGTGGCCTCTTATCATAACAAATTCTGAAAGTATGAGAACATTACCAGTCGGACTTGCAATTTTTAAAGGAAGCTTCAGAGAAATAACTCTTTGGGGCGATTTATTGGCATGCTCTGTAATCTGTACTATTCCTGTTATTGCAATATTTTTCTTAGGCAAAAAATACTTTTTATCAGATTTACTTTCTGGCGCAGTTAAAGAATAATCTACAACTAAAGTTTTAGAAATTTACCTATTTTTTATAATTCAAATATTAATGATATTTGTTAAAATTATTATGAAAGAGGTGAAGCTATGAACTCAAGCACAGATAACAAATATATAATTGGAGTAAAAACAAAAGAATTAAATTTTAAATCACTTGCTAATTTAGCTATTTTAATGGATAAAATGGATTTAGATACAAAACCTGTAGCGCTTGATTTAAAAGAAGTTGAAAGTGTAACTGAAGACTTTTTTACATTTATTAAAAACTTCTCAGAAACAACAAAATTAACCCTTTTAAATATTCCGTCAGAATTATTTGCGCTTCTTAACTTGAGAAGATATGATAAAAATGTTAAAATGTTCAATAATAACCTAGATTTTATTGAAGACAAGCGCGAGCTTGTAAACAGAAAATTTCACATCGTTAAATAAATGGAAAATTTATGGATAAATTAATCCAAAAAATTGTATATTTGGTTCTTGCACTTCAAGAAAAATTTGCAAGGAAAAGACACGCAAAAATGTTGTCGAGTTTTACAAACTCAACCTCTAAAACGGTTATGACAAATGGGTGTTCACTTAATTTGACCGTTCAAACCGAAGAAAATAAAAAGAAACTGGAGCAAAACGTTACTGCGATTTTAAAAAAATTTGATAACATGCCAGAAAAAATGTTACTTTATATTGAAAGAAACGGCACTCCTGTTATCAGACACCCAAAAGCAGGAAAGATTGTAGATATAATTCGCGAAGAACAAGGTTATATAAGAGAATTACACGGTTTAAAAGCTCTTATTTTAAACTTTATGTTGTATAAAAAAATCTCTTTTAAATCAGATGCGATTTTTCTTATGGAGGAAGGTCAAATCGACCCTTATGCTATGATTCACCAATTCTACAAATGGTATGCGATGAAAATTGATATGCCAGGATTTGATCCGCGCGCACAAGAAAATTTCAGAAAATATATTGACGAAAAAAGCTATTTGAACCTAAATAACCTTAATGCAGAAGATATAATCGCCTTAAAAGAAGCTATCGCACGTGATGTTGATGCAATAAACTTTGTTGAAAACTTTGCAAAACAAAATGAGGGTAGCCAAAAAGCTTTAAAAAAACTTACAGATGGCGGAGCATCCGTTTAAGAGTTTTTATCCAATTATTTCATACAAATTCTTTTTACATCTTTTATATGATGTATAAAAATTGCTGTTTGTTAGAATAAATATGGGTAAACCCTCGACATCTCCTCTTTAAAAACGACTACAAATCGTTCTGGTTTGAAGAAAGGAGGTGAAGAAAAATGATAATCGGTATTACGGAAAAAGCGCTAGTAATAACATTACTGATAATACTAGCACTTTGCTTTCATTAAGGGTTTTTAAAGGATAGGTGGCGACCTGTCCGCCCTTTGTACTTCTATTATAACATATTTCTATTGTTTTTCAACTGGCTTTAAAAGTTTTAAATCCAACAATATTTTTGATGTATCTTTGATTAAACCAATACTCCATTTCAAGATTAAAGCACCACCAACAAAGCCCATAATTGGATCCAAGAAAGTCCAGCCAATGTACTTGCCTGCAAATAGAGCTACAATTGCAAATACTGAAGTTAAAGCGTCGGTTAGAATGTGCAAATACGCTGCTTTAAAGTTGTAATCTTCGTCCTTGTGCTTGTTTCCATATTCCATAATAACAACACAAATTAAGTTAACGATTAATCCGATTACAGCAACTAAAATCGCTTCGTTGAATGATATTTTTAGCGGATTTAATAATCTTTCGCCAGCTTCTATGATAATCCAAATAGCTGTAACTAACAAGAATAAAGAACTTGTATAACCAGCAAAAGCTGAAATTTTACCAGAAACAAGTTCGCAATTTTCGCACTCTTGGATTTTGTTAATAAAAAAGTAAGCAAAAAATGCAATACCTAAAGCAAACGCGTGTGTACCCATATGGCAACCGTCTGCAAGTAAAGCCATAGAATTACTTATGTAGCCAAAAAAGATTTCAGCAACCATAGTAACAACTGTAAAAATAATTACAATCAACGTTTTGCGTTCATTTTCCGCATTAACATTTTCGTGGTGGTGGTGATGTTCGCTGTGATGTTCGTGTTCTTCACAATGACAATCGTGTTCGTGTTCTACTTCCATAATTATTACCTCAACTGATGTAAATGACCAATGATATCTTCAATTGTTTCGTGACGTTCTTTTTCTGAAGCGTTATCCAAACAATGTTCAATATGTTTGGCAGCCATAATCTCCCAAACACCTTTTAAAGCTGAAGACACAGAACGTAGCTGATTCAAAATTTCCATACATTCTCTATCTTCAACAATCATATTCTTAATACCTTTAACTTGACCCTCAATTCGGTTAAGTCTTTTTAACAATTTATCAGTTTCTTCTTTAGTTCTGCAATCTGCCATAAATTTCTCCTTGTGGATATACCCCCCACCCCTATATTATTACTCTACTTTTTTATTTTGTCAAGTCGTAAAAAATCGTGGTACTACTAATTTCTAGCACCACGATTTTTTGTTGTAATTATTTTTAATTACAAGTTGTTTGATTCCAAGTAAGTTGTACAGCTGAATCTATACATACTCCCTCTCCATCAGCTTTTAAATATTCCATATTACCTATATCTGTAATCCAACCTGCACATGTTTCTCCTATCAAAAAAACAACCAAGTATTAATTCACCGTCCTTATCTTTCGCATACATTGTTAACTTACTTCCCCATCCATAAATTCCATCAGTAGTCAATTCAAACATAAAAAAATCTTTTTACTCGTTCGGCAAAAGTAGCTTTACTACTAGGTTTTACCCCCACCCGAAACCTGAAACTCAATAACAATAAGCTTTTTCACATTCTCTCCTTTCGTTTTTTATTAATCTATCAAAATATCTAGTTTGTGTCAAGCAAAAGATTAATTTTTATAAAAAAACATTTACCCTATTCTATTACCATTAGTCAATGATTATTGCCAAAAAGCAATAGATAATTCTTTTATGGATTATATTGACGAATTGGCGAAATACACAAAGAAATGTAGAATTGAAGCAAATTACTCTTTAAATAAATTTTGTTTTGATGCTGAAATTGAACCAGCATCTCTTTCTCGATACGAAACAGGGCAAAGAAAAATTTCTTTTGAGGCACTTATTAAAATTGCCAAAGTTTATAATCAAACACCGTCTGAATTTTTAAAAGATTTTGAAGAATATGTTAAGGCAAATTCTTAATTTTACCGTACAAAACAAAAATTTTTTAATGTTAATTACTGCGGTAATCTACATTTTAGGCGTGTTTGCATACTTTACCAATTTATCAATTTTATTTTGCAGTATTATTTCGATTTTAGGAATTATCGGAATTTGCAAGAATTTTATTTCTCCAAAACTTGTTTTATTTTGGATTTTTGTATTTTATTTTGGATTCATAAATTGCACATTACAAATAAAAAACTCTGACCAATTATTTGAAAAAGCACCATACACAGGAGAAATTGAGGGACAAATCGTAAGCATTCCAAACAGTAGTTTTGCAGATAAGTCAAAATTCTTTTTTCAAACAAGCGAGGGCAAAACTCTCGTTACGGTTTCTTCAAAAACAGAGGATTTTTCTAACCTTAAAATAGGGAATTACTACAAAATTTCAGGAAAATTACGAACTCCATTTGAGGCTGTTAATCCATCTCAATTCGACTACGGGAAATACCTAAGAAATTTCAACACATTTACAGTGTTTTACGCAGAAAACAGTGATGTTAAACTTTTGGATACGCCAAAGGCATTAAAATGGAGATTTTGGCAAAGCCTAAACGATACTCGTGATAGAATTTTAAACTCACATAAACAGTACCTAAAAAGTCCTAATTTAGAAATTTTAGGCGGAATTGTTTTTGGTGATGACGCAGTTGCACCACCAGATTATGTAAAAACAGCTTTCATAAATTCTGGACTTTTGCATATTTTAGCTGCAAGCGGTATGAACGTTGCATTTATATATGGATTTTGGTTTTTCTTTTTAACAAAACTTTTCAAGGTTCCGTTTAAAATCACAGTCGCAAGCGGAATGTTTGTCATCATTCTTTACGCGATGATGACTGGACTTGGCGCATCTGTAATTCGCGCAACAATAATGATTTTATTCATTTTAGCGGGAAAATTAATTGATAGAGATACTCACTCAATCGCCTTACTTTCACTAGTTGCGATGATTATGCTGATTTATAACCCTGCTTATATAAACGCTGTAGGATTCCAACTTTCGTTTTTAGTAACTTTTGGACTTTTAGTTTCATCAAGTCTTTTAACCCATACAGGAAACAAATTTGTAGGATTTGCCAAAGACACTGTGCTTGTTCCACTTATTGCTCAATTTTGGGTTGCACCGTTGCAAATGTTTTACTTTAACACTTTCAGCCTATATTCATTATTCGCAAACATAGCAATCGTAGTATTTTTACCACTAATTTCTTTTGGCGGATTTATCAGTTCAATTTTATCAATTTGCCAACCGATTTCAAATATAACTTGCCACATTTTTGATTTTGTTTTGAATCCATTTTTAACAGGTTTAGTAAGCATTTCAAGTTATTTTGCGAAACTTCCACATGCACTCATTACAACAACTCACCCGAGTGTTTTTCAAGTCGTTTTATACTACACAGTTCTATTACTAGTAACTTTGTTAATCAAAAACTTTTCAAAAAGGGCATTATATCTAACACTTAGCCTGTTAGCAATTTTAATAATTTCAACAATTCCAATAAAAAACCACAACTTAGAAATTACTGCATTTGCAGTTCAAAACGCTGATGCATTCTTGATAAAAACTCCACAAAATAAATATTTCATAATTGACACTGCAAAATCTGGCTACAATGGAGGGAAGTCACAGGCTGAAATTATTATCCTAAAATATTTAAAAGATAGAGGAATAAAAAACCTTGACGGAATGATTATAACTCACTTTGACAACGACCACTCTGGTGGCGCTGTTGATTTATATAAAAATTTAAAAATTAAAAACACTTATGTAAATTCCTTAAAAGACACTTCATACACGTCACAAAACATTTACAAAACCATAAAACCTTTAACTTTGGCTAAAAACAACGATATTATTTACACAGAACCAAATTTTGAGATAAAAACATATTGTGCAAATATTCCAAACAACGACAACGAGAGTTCAATTATAACAAGCATAAAATATAACCATTTTGTCATGTTATTTATGGGTGATGGAGGATTAACCGCATATAATACACTTAAAAATCAACTTCCAAAGAACTTATCAATACTGAAGCTTGGACATCACGGAGCAAAAAATACAATCGATAAAAATATGCTTGAAGAACTAAATCCGCAATATATATTGATTTCAAATGCTTCTGACGATTATAAACACCCACACCCATTAACATCAAACGTTCTTAGGAATACAAGAACGCTAAAAACAGGATTACACAATTCTATCCGCGTCAAAGTTAGTCAAAAAGGCTTTAAAATATTTTATTTTGACAAGGATTTAAGAGTTTATATAAAATTGTACAATTAACACTAAACCCTTATAAATAGTGCATTTTACACCATTAAGTTTTGTAAAGTTATTGTTATTAAAGGCTTTCATGCACTTGAGAGAATGTTAAAAATATGTTACAATATTAGTAGAGCGATAAAGAAAAGAAAAAGATTTACATTTACCCCAAATATGAAACGCTCTAGAGTGTTATTCCCCATGCATTTAGAAAATTGCACCACTCTCCAAAAAAAAGGTATTCAGGTTCTAATAACAAGGCAGACAAAGAGTTTTTAAAAACCCTTTAAAAACCGTGTCTTTATGGTGAAATTATGAATACCCAAACCTTAAATTTAAACCCTCCGAAATTGATTGCAGCGACAATCAATTTAACGATAGTCGCGGCGCTTATTGTTGTGGCAAGTAGCCTGATAAAGAGCCCTCCAATTATCGCAAAAGAGATTAGGATAGCACAAGGAAGTATTGTATCACCGCTTTTGGAAGACAGAAAGACTAAAGAAAATATTATTCCGATAGAGGAACAACAAGCAAACTTTAACAAGAGTGTAAGGAATAGGTATAAGAATAGTTTAATATACGATGTAGCACCTGGAATTAAGCATATAAAACTTACAAGAGTTTACCAAGGCCGACCTGTAAGAATAAACGTTGTAGAAGTAAATAAAAATCTAAATTCAAATATTGAAATTACCCCTCAATTATCATCTTCCCACTTATCGTCAAAATCAACAATTACAAGTATTGCAAAGAAAAGAAATTCTATTGTTGCAATAAATGGTACATATTTCAAACCTCAAACTGGTGTTCCTTTAGGAACATTAATGATTAACAAAAAAATGTACACAGGACCTATCTACAATCGTGTAGCTATTGGTATTTTTGATGACGGTTTTGATATGGCAAGAATAGAGCTTAACGCCAATTTAAAGACTTCAAAAGGTGAAGTAAAAATTGATAATATAAACCAACCAAGAATGTTATCAACATACGTTCTGGCATACACACCAGAATGGGGCGCATTTGCACCACCTAGCCCTAAGTATGGTATTCAAATGGCTATTGAGGACAACAAAATCACTTCTATTTCAACGCAAGCCTTACCAATTCCACAAAACGGCTATGTAATTGTTGGTCCAAAAGAAAAGTTGGAAAAAGTATTTAAAGCAAGAAGTGCAAAAGTAGACATAAAAACAGTTCCAGATTGGGACAATGTTAACCACATAATTAGCGGTGGACCATACTTGGTTAAAAACGGCAACGTTTTCATTGATATGACAGAACAAAAACTTGGCGCAATTGGCGGTAAAAATCCAAGAACAGCCATTGGTTACACTCAAGACGGAAACTTGATAATGGTTGCGGTTGACGGCAGAGAGGGCGCTTCTGTCGGAATGACACTTCGCGAGCTTGCAGGATTTATGCAATCAATCGGTTGCATTAACGCTATGAACCTTGACGGAGGCGGTTCAACAGTAATGTACGTTAATGGTCGAGTTGTAAATATGCCAAAAGTTAAAGGCGGTATTGCTCTTTCAAACGCTTTAACAATAGATTTAAAATCATAATTAATCAGATAACATATCTTCTTTATTTGCGGTGGGCGAAGCAATTCGCCCTTTTTCTTTTTTTACTATAAGACATTAAGGTTTTAATTTCATTTATGTTCAATTGACGTTTGAATTATAAATCAACTCACTTCTTTCTATTCACTGTTCACATCTCACTACCTACTACTTTCCGCTAATATTTTATCAAAATCATTACCGCCACGCGAGTAATAGAAAAAGCCAGTTTGCGCATTTAACATAATTTAGGGACGGAGAATTATGCGTAAATTATTTTTAACTTTTATTATCTTTATGACTTTTTCAGCAAATTCAACCTTTGCTCAAAGTAGTATTACAAAGACTCTTGATAGAATTGAAAATTCACTTTTTGGTATTGAATATACAAAACAATCGGACAATCAAAGGTTAGAGAGAATTGAAGAAAGTATTTATGGTGAAAAAAAATCTGGCAACATAAAAACAAGATTAGAAAATCTGTCAAAAGATGTTGCAACAAACCAAATGGGGCAAGAAATAAAGCCTAAACGTGATACTTTTGAGGAGGAACCCGAAGTTTATACAGAAGAACACCGTTTAGCTCAATCAGAACCACAAAACTACTATGCACCAGAAGAAAAAGCAGAACCAAATATAGATTATCCAATTATCAACGAATTGGAAGAACAAACTTTTGGCAAAAGCTACAAGGATTTAGACCTAAACTCAAGACTTGAAAAACTTGAAAAACACGCGCTTAGAAAAACCTACAACGACGCTCTTTCTGATAGGGTGGAAAGACTTAAAAACAAACTTGCATACACACCATCTAAACAGTCACAATATGATTATGACGATGGAAATTATTATACACCACAAAGCGATAATTATTATGACTACAATGACAACTATTTTTCGCCACAATCAGTTGCGCAAGCTGACCAAAATTTTTATCACAGACAACAAAATGATAATCAATACATAGAAAAAGAACTTTCTGACAGAGATTTTCGTTCAAAACTAAACAAAATGGAAAAAAATGTATTCAAGCAAAGTTTTTCAAACGATAATGTTGAAAATCGTCTAAGCAGACTTGAAAGTACAATGTTCAACACAAACTTTTCGAATGACAAGAATTCAACTCGTCTAAACCGTATATCTAGTGCAGTTCAAGCACAAAAAAGTGCTAAAAAATATGATTCAAATAGTTTTCAACAAAAAATGGGAACAGCGCTTCAAATCGGAATGTTCGTGCTTATGGTAGTCGCTATGATACTTTAATACAGGTTTAATATTATAATTTTCTCCTAGATTTGAATAAAATCAACTGTTTAAAGCATAATCTTGCTCTAAAAACGTTATATAATGTAACAAAGTTGATTTTCATAATAAAATCATTAAAATTGTATGTGGGAGAATATTATGGCAAAAAAACTTGTATTAACAATACTATTTATAATGTTAGCAATACCGACAGCTATATCTGCGCAAGGCTACACTCAAAGGATTACACCTGAAATTTCAGCTGCAATTAAGTCTTACAAAGCTGGAAACTACACTCAATGTATACAATATATTAAACTGTTTTACACAAAAAATCCAAAAGAGAAGAACCAATTGGCGTCTTACTATTTAGCGATGGCTTTAACACAAGCGGGTGATAAAACAAATGCTTTAATTATGTACAACGATGTAAAAAAAATGAATCCAAATAACACACTTGGACAATATGCTCAAAAGGGTATTGTTTGTATTCAAACACCAGATCAATGTTATACAAAAATCAAGACTAAAACAACAGCAACAAGCCAAGAAACAGAACTTGATAGATTTATCAATGCACCTTACGGTAACGGTTTATCATCAAATTTGAACAAAGAAATTGAACGTAAAAAACTTGAAAAATTAAGAAAAGAAATGAATTCAGATGAAGAATTAAACAAATACGAATTCAAAGATTTCAAAGAATATTCTATTAAAAAAGGGCAAATTGAAAACACAATTGAGGGCATAAAACTTGCAAGCGCAAAACCTACAGATGCAGAAGTTTTAAACGCAATCAGAGTGTTAAACGACGCAGGTTTGGGCAATATTGCACAATATGCTCAAAAACAACAAGATGCGCAAACACAAACAACTCCTGAAGTTGCTCAACCAGTAAAAAAAGAGGTTACCAGCGCATACAAACCTGATGTAACAAGAGAAGAATACCAACAACAAATTCAACGTGAAATGATGCAAGCGCAAATGGCTGCTATGTCACAACCAAATATTGGTGCACTTTTTGGAGAAAAAAATTCTAACCAAAACAATATGATGAACAATAACATGATGAATATGCTTCCGTTTATGATGGCTCAACAAGCTCAAAACGGTCAACAACCAGCTATTTCTCCAGATATAATGCAAGCTATGATGTTTAATCAAATGATGCCAAATTTGGATTTTAGTTCAGGAAACAACGATAGATAAGGAAAAATATGAAAATTCAAACAACAAGATTTGGTGAAATTGAGGGTGACGAAAAATCCATCTTCAATTTTACAATGCCAATTTTAGGTTATAACGAAGAAGAACAATTTGTATTAATAGAATCAAAAGAAGCAGCTTTATTTAAATGGCTTCAATCAACAAAAACGCCTGATTTAGCATTTTTAGTAACTTCTCCTAATTTCTTTGGCATTGAATACGCTTTTGAACTACCAGACGAAGCAGAATCAGCATTGGACGTAAAAACAGCAGAAGAATTAATGGTTTTAACAATTGCAAAAGTTCCTAACGGCAAACCAAGAGAAACAACCGTTAACCTTTTAGGCCCAGTAATTCTTAATATAACTAACCAAAAGGCTGGACAAGTAATCCTTTCAGGTAGTGGTTTTGATACAAGTTATCCGCTATTTCAAAACCAAGAACCAGCAAAGGAAGGAGTATAAAATGCTCATATTATCCAGAAAAAATGGTCAAAAAATCATTATTAATGATGAAATAGAAATTACAATTTTAGAGTCAAAAGTAGATAACTGCAAAATTGCTATAAAAGCGCCTAAAGACGTTAAAATTTACAGAGAAGAAGTTTACTTGCAAATTCAAGATGCAAATAAACAATCTGAAAACGTTTCAGTTGACGCATTGGGTGATTTATCAGAATTTATGCCAACTACACCAAACAATGCGGTTCAAAACAAAAAGGTAATAGTTAAGAAAAAAAATAGCTAATGAACTACATTGAGGCGAAAAACTGCTTAACAAACATTGAAATTGACAAGTGCGAACATTTTTTCAAAGAAAACGACTATGCGCTTGAATATGGTTATTGCAAACTTTTAAAAGGCGAATTAAACGAAGCTAGAAAAATATTTACACCAATAAGGGATATTGATCTTCGCGCTGATTGGGCTTATCTTTTGGTGCAATTTATGAACAACTACATTCAATTTATGCCATCATATTTACAGGTAAGAAATTTTCTAGAAATAGATATTGCGCTTATTTTGAAAGCTGGACTAACAGAATATGTTGAAAATATTATCAATGCTTGCGATATTTTTTATGAAATTAACCAAGAAAGTTATAAATTTATCGCACGCGTAATGCTAAATTACGAACTCCCTACTGTTGCAAAAATCTTTTTGAACAAAGGCGTTGAAAGATGTTACAACGATCCAGAATTGCATTTCTTATATGGAAATTATCATTTACTTTATAAAAACAATCTTCTTGCTCAACACGAGTTTGAAACAAGCTTGGAAGTTTTGCCAGAATACTATCCAGCAAAAATGATGTTAAAAAAACTTGCTACTAAATAGTGTGCATTTTTTCAAAAATTTCCTTTTTTTGAATCCAAATTTCCATACCCAATTCTTGACCTTTGTCCAAAAGGGCTTGTTTAATTTCTTTAAATGTATTTTTAGAGTTAGAAATATCAGCTAACAAGAACATTACAAACTGTCCTTGCATAAGAGTTTGTTTGATATCTTCAATATTTACACCATATTCAGCCAAAACTGTTGTAAATTTCATTACAATACCAACTTGATCCTTGCCTGAAATTGTAACTATAATTTTTTGTTCGTCCATAATATTCACCTTGTTTAAATATTCGTCTTATGCTAAAATCATAGCATAAATAAGAGGATTTTTAATGAAAATTTTAATTGTCGACAATAACGCAACAAATTTAAAAATTTTATCAATGCTTTTATCAAAAGATGGATATGACATCAAAACAGCCACATCGGTTGACAATGCCATAGACAAAATTTCAGCAAACACAGATTTGGTGATTATTGACACAAACCTTTCCGATACAGAGGGTGGATATAAAGCTTGCAAAAAGATTAAATCAATTCCAGAATACAAGCATATTCCAGTAATACTTATCTCAAGAGGTTCTCAAACTGATGATATTGTAAAAGCATTTGGCGCTGGGGCAAATGACTACATCGCATACCCATTCAAGTCAGAAGATGTTAGAGAACACGTTGCAACACAATTAAAGCTAAAATCTATGGCAGAAAAAGATGCCAAAAAGATTACAAACGCACAAATTGAAACACTATTCTCTCTTGCAAAATCTGCTCAAACAAAAGATGACGATACTGGCAGACACATAGAAAGAGTTAAAAAATATTCAAAAATTCTTGCTCAAGAATTAACAAAACCTATTTATAAACAAAATATAACACCTGAATTTATAAAAGATATCGAATTAGCTTCAGCATTACACGATATTGGCAAAGTTGGTATTAAAGATGAAATCGTATTCAAACCAGATAAACTTACAGACGCTGAATTTGAAGAAATGAAACAACACACTATAATTGGCTATAATATGCTAAAAGATGTTTATGAACAATTCGAGGGCAACGATTTTATCAAAATGGCGATGAATATTGCAAAATATCACCACGAAAGATATGATGGGCTTGGCTATCCAGATGGTTTAAAAAAAGAAAATATTCCACTAGAAGCTAGAATTGTAGCAGTTGCAGATGTTTATGACGCACTAAGAACTCAAAAACCTTACCACGATTCAATTTCTCATGAAAAAGCTTTTGAAGTAATCAAAGGTGGCAGAGAGTTGCAATTTGATTATATTATGGTTAAAGCGTTAAAAAAAGTTCACCACGATTTTGAAAGAGTTTGGAATGAATTAGGGGACTAATAAGATTTAATAAAAAGAGGCGCGAAATGTACATTTCGCGCCTCTTTTTATATATAATCTAAATCTACATATCAGCTTCTTCGCATTTTTTGTACCATTTTTTATTAAATGCCCAAGCGATTTTATGACGTCTTGCATATTCACACAAGTCTTTTTTAATTTCTGGAGCTAGAATATACATTGTAATAATATTTGGCACAGACATTGAAATCATCATCGCATCTGTAATATTAATTACAGATGTTACACTCATTACTGAGCCTAGAATAATAAATGCACAGTAAATCAATTGGAAAATCAAGGTACGCTTTTTACCTTCACCAAACAAGAAATTCCAAGATTTTTGTCCATAATATGCCCAAGAGATAATTGTTGATAATGCAAACAATACAACAACAACAACTAAAATATATGGGAAGAACGAAATTACAGATTCAAAAGCAGAAGATGTCAATTGAACACCTGAAATTCCGCCACCTGGTTGATAAGTGCCTGTTACAACAATTACAAATGCTGTCAACATACATAACAAACCTGTCAACAATGGTTCTATTAATGAAACAAAGCCTTGTGACATAGGTTCTTTTGTTTTTACTGTTGCATAAGCAATCGGTGCAGAACCTGTACCAGCTTCGTTTGTTTGAACAGAACGACGCAAGCCCATAATAATAGTACCAAAGATACCACCAGCAACTGCTTCAGGGAAAAACGCTTGTTTAACGATTACAAATAAAGCATGTGGAATATGTGTAAAGTTTGCTACAATTACCACTAAACCTGAAATAACATACAAAGCGCACATAAAAGGTACGATTTTTTCTGTAACTTTTGCGATACTCTTAATACCGCCAACGATAATTAAACCAACAACGATTGCAACAATCAAACCAATAACCCAGTTTTGACCAGTCAAATCACAACCTAAATCACCTGAAATACTAATAACTTGAGCAACTGTTTGGTTAATTTGAATCATATTACCGCCTGTAAGACCTCCGCAAATACAAAGAACCGCGAATAATACAGACAAAGGTTGACCTAACCAACGCATTTTTTTACGAGTTAAGCCATGTGCCATATAGTGCATTGGACCACCTGAAATAGAACCGTCCAAATTAAAACGTCTATATTTTACAGCTAATGATGCTTCTACAAATTTCAAAGACATACCGAAGATTGCACCAACAAAAATCCAAAATGCAGCCCCTGGGCCACCTAATGAAATAGCAATCGCAGCCCCTGCAATTGAACCCATACCAATTGTACCAGACAAGGCTGTTGCTAGAGCTTGGAAAGATGAAACTTCACCATCGTCCTCACTGTCACTATCAGTTGGCTTTTTCAAAACATCAATAGCATGTTTAAATCCCCAAATTGCAATACCTCTTAAATAAATTGTAAAGAAAATACCTGCAATAATAATCCAGAAAATAATAATTGGCACATCAGTACCGCAAACTGGAATTGGGAAGAAAATTATACTTGCTATCTTATCAGAGATAGGTGCAACATGTTTTTCTAACGTTTGGTCGATATTAAGCGCAAAACATTGTGGAGCTGTAAAAATCAGCGCTAATAACGAAAACAAAAACTTGTTGAACATAATCTAAATCATTCCTAACTTCTTCTACTGAGCAAACACTAATTCTAATAGCTTGCCATATTACAATTATAGCAAAAAAACAGGCTCCTCGTTTATCCTTTACATAATCTTTAAAATATTATTCAAGTATTTTTCGGCACAATCTGCTGATTTATAGGAATTTACAGTATTGTAACAATTTTGTAATAAAGATTTAATACTATTGTCATCAACATTTATTATTTTTTGAATAGTATTTTTAATATCCACAGCTGTTGGTTTTGTCAAAAGCCCATTAAATTCATCTTTTATAATACCATCTATACCGTCTTGCTTTGTGCCTACTGTAATACAGCCACAACCCATAGCTTCAAGAAAAACCATACCAAAAGTTTCATTTACACTTGGCAAAACGAAAATATCTGAATTTCGCATTATTTCTAGGACTTCTAAATTTTGTTTTCGTCCAACAAATTCGATATTATCTTTTGCAATTGATTTCAGATGGTCTAATTCTTTTCCATCGCCGATAATTTTTAAAGTCATTTCAGGCAATTCATTCACCGCTAAAATCAACTTATCAACATTTTTTCGTTTAATTAAATTTGCACAAGTGACAATAGTTTTTCTTGATGTTTTTTGTGACAAAATCGGTTCAAAATCAATTCCACTTTCGCACAAAAAGGTTTTACTCTCGTATTGTGGGTACAGTTTCAAGAATTTTTCTTTCAAAACTTGACTTCTACAAGCAATTCCGATTGCGCGTGCGTAAGCTTTTTCCATTTGTGACTTAAAATAAAACTTGTATAACGGATTTATCAAAACTTCAATATCAGAAGAATGGACAGCGCAAACAAGCTTACCTGATAATTTATTAGAGAAAATTATACCAGAGGGCATGTGAGCTACAATTACATCGTAATCTAGATTTGGAAGTTTTTTTGATACATCAAACAAAAACGGAGTGACATAATTTGCATTAAAAACATCGCCATATTGACCTGTTTTGTAAAAAGGTTTTCTGCGCAAAAAAGAATTAAATAAAAAATTAGGCTTTAAAACACTAACTTCCTGGCCCATTTTTTTCCACTGATTAACAAAAGAATACAAAGTTTTTGGTGTATTTTTTTCGTCTTCTTTTATCGGATATAAGTCAGTTACAAAAAGGATTTTCATATAATGATTATATCATGAATAGTTTTAAATCTTAAAGTTTCATAGTCCACAATCATGCTATTTTCACCGCAACAAGCAAGCCTGCTGGCAAATCTAAAATTTCTGATTGATAATTTGGATTACCCGCAATTGCGTCTAAAAATGGTTTTACCTTTGGTGCGTGTGAAGTCACGTTATCAGCCGTAATTATACCGCCTTTTGGAATGTGTTTGTCTAACAAATTGTAATAATCTATATACTGACCCTTGTTTGCATCAATAAACACAAAGTCAAAGACTTCTTCTTCTGGAAGTCGTTCTAAAATTCCAATTGCAGACCCCTCTTTTGTAGTAATAACATCGCTTAGACCGCAAGTTTTAAAATTTTCTTCTGCTAAGACTTTTCGTTTTTCATAGAATTCAATCGTAGTCAAATGACCGCCATTTTCTTTTAAAGCCTTGGCAAGCCAAATACCTGAATAACCATTTGATGTACCAATTTCAACTGCATTTTTTGCGCCTGAAATTTTTATGAGCATATTCAAAAAATTACCAGTCGAACGCGCTACGTTCCAAAAATCGTTTTGCGTTTCTTCAAGTCTTTTTAAAACCACTTCTGTTGTTGAATCCATTATCATTTGTTTATTTTTTTAACCTTTTCTGTAATTACGATTTCGCTAATTGGAATATCGATTTTTGATGTTTTGATTACTTGTTTTTTGCCTAAATCAAGAATTGAATATTTTCCACCTCTTGCACCAGTAATAATCGCAAGATTTGTATTATCAATTCTATTTATTCTTGTAGGAAACGAACCTGTTTCTAGATTTATAATTGAAGTTATTTTATCGTTTTGAGTGTTCAAAACTTGAAGAACACTATCTCTTGCACTTAAAATATATAAGTTATTGTTAAACAAGAACAATTCAACTGGTTTTGGTGCAACATCAAGTTCTTGAACTTCAAGCATAGTCGCATAATCAATGATTGCGACCTTATCTTTTGTTCTACTTGCCAAGTATATCTTATTTTGAGAATATGCAATTGAAGAAACATTCGGGAATATACCAATTTCTTTAATTAAAAAGTCATTGTTTAATTCAACTGCCCAAACATCGTTTGTTTTTTTATCGACATAAATCAATTTTGAAGAATCAGGCGACAAATAAAGCTTTGTGCACATACCATTTACCTGAATTTTTTGTTTCATCAACATTGTAGGTAAATCGATTACATAAATTGAAGATGTTTCAGGAACAGTCACGTAAGCTTTTTTGTTAATTGAATCTATAACTATTTCTTCTGGTTGAGCATCAAATTCAAATGTCTTAATTACGGCTTCATCAGCCAAGGAAATAACATTCAATTCTGGAATATCAAAATTTGTCACCAATAAAAATCTGTTGTTATAAGACTTTAAATCAATTGGAATTGAATTCATTGACAAGGCATACGCAGGACGAGTGCTTTCTGTAGGAATTACGTGAATATTTTTTGATTTACAGGTAATTACATACATCATTTTATTTTTCAATTGAGCAACTGTTGAAACCAAATCCTTTTTAACAGTAGTATTTACAACTGGAGTAACAAGTTCAGATTCAACTTTCATGCCAGTTTCTTGTTCTGTTGCAATTCTCAAACTACCAATAATACTTTTTATATTTTCAGGAATAATCAACCCTTTAGGAACAAGCATATCTTGAGGTAACAAACCTGTTTTAACCTCTAAAAATGGTTCACTTTGGTATAAAACAGTTCTTTTGCCGTCTTTTTCGTCAATAACCTTCAATAACGAAAAATCATTATTGAAAACTACAATATCAGGTAAGTTTTTTAAAGTTTTACCTTGAGGTGCTGTTTTTTTGATAGCTATTGATTGAGGTTTGATTATTTTTGCTGGAAATAACGGTAAATAAAGAGTATTGTCAATAGTAATTAAACCGTCAAAACGTATTTCAGCTTTTGGAAAATCTTTTTTAATGTAATTTGTAACATCATCTGGAATTTTCGCGGCAAAAACAGTTGAAATATTCAAGAATAACACTATTAACAGTACTAAAAATTTACGCATTATTGGAAAACCCCTTTTACTTTTTCTTTTAACGAATCTTGAGCCTTACGCCCAGTATTAATTTCAAATAATCGTTTATAAAGTTGTCTTTCCTCTGCATTAATTTTTTCAGGAGTTTTAACAGTTACAACAATTATATGATCACCTCTATGGCTTGGTTTTTGAATATGAGGAACACCAGCACCCTTAATTTTAACCATATTACCACTTTGAATACCTGCTTGAATTTGAATTTTCTTTTCGCCATCAAGAGTTTTTACCATAACTTCATCGCCCAAAACAGCTTGAGCTGGAGTTATATCAAGAGTTGTAATAATATTTATACCGTCACGGTTGTAATATTCAGATGGTTTTACGTGAATAACAACATACAAATCGCCAGCTGGACCACCATTTACACCGCAATCACCCTCACCAGACAAGCGCATTTTAGACATATTGTCTACACCCGCTGGAATTTTTATTTCTAATTTTTTTTCTTTTTCTACTCTACCTTGACCTTTGCAAACTTCACATGGAGTTTCAATTTTCTTACCTGTACCTCTACAATCAGGACAGGCTGCAACTTGTGTAAAATGACCTAAAATTGTTTGAGTAGTTTGTTGAATTTTACCTGTACCACCACATGTTGGACAAATTTTTGGAGAGGTACCAGCTTTTGCACCAGAGCCATGACATTCAGAACAAACTTCTAAGTGGTCAATTTTTACATCTTTTTTGCAACCAAAAACGGCATCTTCAAATTCAAGTTCAACATCTAGACGCAAATCATCGCCTTGTCTAGGTGCATTTGGGTCTGTTTGACGTTGAGAAAATCCAAAACCATCAAAAAATGACGCAAAAATGTCGTTTAAATCACCAAAGCCACCTGCAAATGGGCCACCAGTATCAAATCCCGCATTTTTCAATCCGTCTTCACCAAAGCGATCGTATGTTGCACGTTTTTCGTCATCCATCAACGTTTCATAAGCTTTACCGATTTCTTTGAACTTTTCTTCTGCATCTGGTGCCTTATTTACATCAGGGTGATATTGACGCGCCATTTTTCTAAACGCACTTTTAATTTCGTCTTTTGAAGCGTTTTTATCCACCCCTAAGGTTTCGTAATAATCTGCCATTTTTCCAGCTAATTCCTTATTTCTACTCTGCGGTTGCTACATTTACTAACGCTGCACGCAAAACTTTATCTCCAATTTTGTAACCCTTTTGAAGTTCGTTTATGACTGTACCCTCTGGGTGTTCGCTTGTTGGAGTTTGCATTACAGCTTCGTGGAAGTTAGGGTCAAACTCTTTACCCTCTGTTTCTATAACTTCCAAACCTATTTTTGTTAAAGTATCTTTCATTTGTTTTAAAACAAGATTAAAACTGTCTTTTACTTGTTGACAATCTTCAATGTTTTCAACAGCTTTTTGACCTCTATCAAAGTTATCTAACACTTCGATAAGTTGTTTTAAAGTGTTTTCAGCGCCGTATTTCAACAAGTTTTCACGTTCTTGCGCTTGACGTTTTCTATAATTTTCAAAATCTGCTGCAAGACGGATATACTGATTGTTCAAGTTGTCATATTTTGCTTGAAGCTCATTATCTTGTGATGTTTCAGCTTTTGGTTCTTCTGTTTTTTCTTCTTCACTTTTAGCATTATCTAAGTCCATATCTTTATTGAATGGATTGCTTTCAGTGTTTTTTTCTTCTTCTTGTTTTTTCTTATGTGACATGATGATACCTACCTACATAATATTATACAATTCTAATTATACGTTATCAATTTACATAAACAAGTTAAATTTATTTTTTTTTAATATTGTTATTAAAATATTAAAATTTCATTAACAAATCGTCCAAATTGAAAAATTTGAAGTATAAATATATTATTAAAAGTCTAAGAGATATTAAAGTAGGAGGCATAAAAATGAAAATTAGACCAATCGGTGACAGAATTGTAATCAAAGTTATTGAAGATACAGCACAAACAGAGGGTGGAATTTTTATTCCAGATAGCGCAAAAGAAAAACCTCAAAAAGGTGAAGTAGTTGCTATCGGCGAAGGAAAAACTTTAGACAGCGGTGAAAAAGCACCTGTATCTGTTAAAGTTGGCGAAACTGTTGTTTATGAAAAATACGCTGGCAGAGATATTAAAATCGATGGTGAAACTCTAAAAATCTTATCAACAAGTGATGTTCTTGGAGTTTTAGAATAATTCTCTTATCGACTCAATATCTTATAGTCTTAACGACTTAAAATAAAAGTTATTACATTATTTATAAAGGGAAATGGAAAATGGCTAAAAAAATTGTATTCCAAGAAGAAGCAAGAAAATCATTATTAAAAGGTATCGACGCAGTAGCTGATGCCGTAAAAGTTACATTAGGACCAAAAGGTAGAAATGTAATCTTAGAAAAAAAATATGGCGCACCACAAATCGTTAACGATGGTGTAACAATTGCAAAAGAAATTGAATTAAAAGACGGTTTAGAAAATGCTGGCGCACAATTATTAAAAGAAGTTTCTTCAAAAACTAACGATGTAGCTGGTGACGGTACAACAACAGCATCAGTTTTAGCACAAGCAATCGTTAGAGAAGGTTTGAAAAACTTAACAGCTGGCGCTAACCCAATGAGCATTAAACGTGGTATTGACAAAGCAGTTGAATATTCAATTGAAAAAATCAAAAATATGTCAAAAGCTGTTAATACAAAAGAAGAAATCGCACAAGTAGCTTCAATTTCAGCTGGTAACAACTCAGAAATCGGTGAATTAATCGCTGAAGCTATGGAAAAAGTTGGTAACGAAGGTGTTATCACAGTTGAAGAAAGCAAATCTTTCGGCACAAACTTAAAAGTTGTTGAAGGTATGCAATTCGATAAAGGTTACATTTCACCATACTTCGTAACTGACGCAGAAAGAATGGAAGCAGTTTTAGAAGATGCTTACGTTTTATGTGTAAACAAAAAAATCAACTTAATCCAAGACTTAGTTCCAATCCTAGAACAAGTTGCAAGAGAAGGTAAATCATTATTGTTAATCGCTGAAGATGTTGAAGGTGAAGCTTTAGCAACTTTAGTAGTTAACACAATGAGAAAAGTAATCAGAGCTGTTGCAGTTAAAGCTCCTGGTTTTGGTGACAGAAGAAAAGCTATGTTAGAAGATATCGCTATCTTAACTGGTGGTCAAATGTTCACTGAAGAATTAGGAACAAAATTAGAAAACATTACAATCGATATGCTTGGTTCAGCAAAACGTGTAACAGTTTCTAAAGACGAAACAACAATTGTTGTTGGCGATGCAACAAAAACTGCCGTTCAAGAAAGAATTTCTTTAATCAAAAAACAAATTGAACAATCAGATTCAGACTACGATAAAGAAAAATTACAAGAACGTATCGCAAAATTATCAGGCGGTGTTGCAGTAATCGAAGTTGGTGCAGCTACAGAAGTTGAATTAAAAGAAAGAAAATTAAGAATTGAAGACGCTCTAAACGCAACAAGAGCCGCTAACGAAGAAGGTATTGTTCCTGGTGGTGGTGTTGCATTATTAAGAGTTCAACAATACTTAGAAGAAAAATTAAACTCTGAAGAATTCACTTTAGATGATGAAAAAATCGGTTTCAAGATTTTGACAGCAGCTCTAGATATTCCTCTAAGATTAATTGCAAATAACGCTGGTGCATCATCAGATGTAGTAGTTGAAACAGTAAAATCTGAAAAAGACTCTTACGGTTATGACGCATTATTAAATACTTACACAGATATGTTTAAATCTGGTATTGTAGACCCAGCAAAAGTAACTCGTTCTGCATTGGAAAACGCAGCATCAATCGCAGCTATGTTATTAACAACAGAAGCAGCAGTTGTAGATATTCCAGAAGAAAAAGCTTCAACTCCAGATATGTCAGCAATGGCAGGCATGGGCGGAATGGGTGGCATGATGTAACGAATTTGTGCTCTATCGAGCAAAAGTTTACATCATCTACAGTAAGAACTAAAAACAGTGTGGTGGCTTTCAGCCACCACACTGTTTTTATATTGTTGTCACCCGCACTTGTTGCGAATACTTTGCAAATCTTTTCTATTTAAAAATCGTTTGTTCTCTATCTGGACCAACGCTCACTATTGAAATTGGAATTTCAAAAATTTCTTCAAGACGTTTTAAGTAATCTTTCGCTTCTTTTGGGAATTCTTCGTATGATTTCATGTTTGATAGCGAACATTTCCAACCTTTATGCGTTTCATAAACAGGTTCTAAATATTTATGCATAAAGACATCTGTCGGATATTCTGTATAAATTTTACCATTTCTTTTATCTTTATATGCAGTACAAATTTTAATCTCATCAAAATCATCAAAAACGTCAATTTTAGTAAGCGCCATTGAAGTTAAACCGCTCACAAGCACTGCGTATTTTGCTATTACTGCATCAAACCAGCCACAACGACGCGGACGACCTGTAGTTGTTCCAAATTCATGTCCAATTTCTCTGATTTTATCACCTGTTTCGTTATTTAATTCTGTAACAAAAGGTCCCTCGCCAACACGCGTAAGATATGCCTTTGAAACTCCGATAATTTCATCAATCATGGTTGGACCATAGCCACTGCCTGTTCCTGCTCCACCGCCGATTGGATTTGAACTTGTAACGAATGGATATGTACCATAGTCAATATCTAGCATTACACCTTGTGCTCCCTCAAAAAGAATTGTTTTACCCTTATTTTCGTTTAACATTTTTTGCCAATCAAAGCAAACGTAAGGTTCAAAAATCTTCTTGTATTTAGTACAAATTTCTAGAACTTCCGATTTTGAGTACTCTTTTAAACCATAAACTTCTTTTAAAGTTTTGTTTTTTAACGGTAAAATTATATCAATTTTTTCATAAAGAGTTTCTTCATCAAACAAATCCCCGACTTTTAAAGCACAACGTGCCATTTTGTCTGTATATGTTTGTCCAATACCTTTTCTTGTTGAGCCAATTTTACCCTTTTTTACTGTGTCTTCTGCCCAACCATCAACCGCTGTATGCCAAGGCATTGTAATTGTTGCAAGTGGACTAAGTTTCAACTTTGACAAATCCACACCGCGCGAAATCAATTCAGTTGTTTCTTGTTCAAAATTATCAGGTAAAATAACTGTTCCAGCCCCAATAAAACAAATTTTATCACCATATAAAATCCCCGATGGAACTAAATGTAGTTTGTAAGTTTCACCCTTGTAAACTACTGTGTGACCAGCATTACAACCGCCTTGATAGCGAATTACCATATCTGCTTTTTCCGCCAACAAATCTGTAATCTTCGCTTTTCCCTCATCGCCCCATTGAGCGCCAACTACAACAGTATTTTTCATTTTATCTTCTTTCTTTTAAATTTTTAATCAATTTTGGTAAAATTTCAAAAACATCACCAACAATTCCGAAATCTGCGATTTTGAAAATTGGTGCGTTTTTGTCCTTGTTTATTGCAATAATCTTATCTGCGCCACTCATACCAACAGTATGCTGAATTGCACCAGAAATTCCACATGCAATATAAATTTTTGGAACAACTGTTTTACCAGTTTGCCCAACTTGAATTGAACTATCTGCAAGACCCATATCAACGGCACCTCGCGATGCACCAACAGAAGCACCCAACAAGTTTGCAAGTTCCTCTAGCATTTCAAATCCTTGTGCCGATTTAATACCTTTTCCACCAGCAACAACAATTTCTGCCTCGTCAATTCTTGTATCTGTAAGTTGCGTATTAGGCTTAAAATCAATCAACTCAACTCTTTTTTCAATATTTGATAAATCAATATCTAAATCTATAAATTGAGTATTTTTTTCAATTTTACACTCTGATTTTTTCAAAACTTTTGGTCTAACTGTTGCCATTTGCGGATAGTTTTTGCATAAAATTGTCGCCATTAAATTACCGCCAAAAGTTGGACGAGTTGCTACAAGTTTACCTTTTTCATTAATATCAAGAGCTGTACAATCCGCTGTAAGTCCTGTGTCTATAGTTGATGAGATAACAGGCGCTAAATCACGCCCTTGAGTTGTCGCTCCAACTAAAACAATTTCTGGCTCTACCTCTTTTATTAATTTAATCGCTATATTAGAGTAATAATCAGTGTTGTAGTCTTTTAACTCATCAGAAGTTGCGATATAAACTTTATCAAATCCATTTTGACTTAAAATATTTTTATTTTCCTCTAAGTTTGTAGCGTTTCCAATCAAAAATGCTGAAATTTCACAATTATCAAGTTTTTTAGACAAATTTTGTGCTACACATGCCAGTTCTAAAACAACGTTTAAAACATTGCCTTGTCTATCTGTTTGTGCGTAAATCAAAATTCCTTTAGCCATTTAACACCTCCAGAATTTTTTCTACAGCACTATCGGTTGAAATATTTTCAAAAATTTCTCCGCTCTTTTTTTGTTCAGGTCTAAATGCCTTGCTAACACAAGTTGGAGAGCCTTTAACACCAACTTTTTCTGGTTCAATACCGATATCTTCGTGCGAATAAAACGGAATTTCTGCATTTTGTGCAATTTTATAACCGTTTATAAACGGTCGTCTTGGTTCATAATCGCATTTTAGCATACATAAAACTGCTGGAAGTTTGACTTTTACTGTTTCAATACCGTCTTCGACTTCACGTTTAACAATGGCATAGCCGTTTTCGACTTTTTCAATTTCTTTTACATAGGTTACTAGAGCATAACCTAGATTTGTAGAAATAGATGGACCTGTTTGAGCAGTATCGCCGTCAGTTGCAAATTGTCCACACAAAACCAAATCTACACCATCAACTTTTGATTTTATTGCTGTTGCTAAAGTTCTACCAGTTGCAACCGTATCTGCACCAGCAAATTTTTTATCAGATACAACAAATCCACTATCAATACCCAAAGAAATCGCCTTGCGGATAATTTCTTCAGCTTGAAGCGGACCCATTGTAAGCGCCGTAATTTTTACGGCAAAATCTTTGTCTTTTAGTCTTAATGCGGTTTCCAAGGCATACAAATCAAACGGATTGATAACACTTTCCAAGCCATCACGCTGAATAGTGTTATTTTCAGTCCATTTTATATCTGCAGTATCTGGAACTTGTTTTACACATACCGCAATATTCATTTTTATTTCTTAGCTTGTTTCATTTGAACGTCTAATGCTGCATTGTGAGCTAACATGTAAACAGAACAAATTTTGTAGTTTTTCAAGTACCACGCACAAGCATCTTGTGTGCAAACTTTCTCAAAGTCAGAACCAGCTGACATTAGGGGGCAATATGGAATGTTTTTGTCTGCCATAATCTTACTATTTTTAACCTTTCTTTAATAAGTTACAGTTTTCATCTCTCTTACGTTCTTGATCTTTATAAATTCTTGTTCTGTTGATAACTTCATCAAAGTCAATTTTGTGAGCGTCAAAATCAGGACCGTCAACGCAAGCAAATTTAACTTCACCACCAACAGTAATTCTGCAAGCACCACACATGCCAGTACCGTCAACCATGATAGGGTTCATACTAGCTTCTGTGTAAATACCTTTATCACGAGTTAAGTTAGCAACTGCTCTCATCATTGGCATTGGACCAACTGCGATTGCATAGTCAACTTTTTCGTTATTCATAATTCTTTCCAAAACTTGAGTTACAAAACCTTTTTCACCCAAAGTTCCATCATCAGTTGTGATGAATAATTCTGTGCAAGCATCTTTCATTTTATCTTCCCAGAAGATTAAATCTTTTGTTCTTGCACCCATAATCATATAAACTTTATTGCCTGCTTCTTTGAAAGCTTTTGCAATCAAATAACAAGGTGCAGCACCGTATCCACCAGCTAAGCAAACAACTGTGCCATATTTTTTGATGTGAGTTGGTTGACCCAAAGGTCCAACTAAGTCAGCTAATTCATCGCCAACATTTAAACTTGCAAGTTGTTTTGTAGAATAGCCAACAGCCATGAATACTAATGTTAAAATTCCATTTTCTTTGTCAACATCAGCTATTGTTAGAGGAACTCTTTCGCCGTCTTTTGTTGCTCTAAATATAATAAATTGACCAGCTTTAGCGTTTCTTACAACGTATGGAGCTTCAATTTGGATTTCGTATTGATTTGGACAAATTTCTTTTTTTGCTAAAATTTTATATGACATGTTACTACCCTTTATTATAATTAAATCAAAATTATTATAACACAAATTTAATTTCATGTATAATAGAAAAAAATAAATACAACAGGTGGAGTATGAAAAATATTGCAATAATCTTAGCATCAGGTACTGGCGAGCGTTTTGGCGAAAATATTCCCAAACAATTTTTCAAGTTTAGAGGAAAAACTTTGCTTGAACATTCAATTGATGCTTTTGAAAAAAATAAAAATATTGACGAAATCATTTTGGTTACAAACCCTAAATTTAGAGATTTGGCAGAAGAAATTTTAAGCAAAAATGATTATAAAAAAATTACAAAACTCTTAAACGGTGGCAAAACAAGGGTTGAAAGTTCTTATATCGGAACATCTGAAGCACCTGATGACGCGAACGTTTTAATCCATGACGCAGTGAGGGCATTTGTTACACAAAGAATTATTGACGATAATATTGAGGCTTTACAAAAATATGAAGCGGTAGGAACAGCGATTGACACAATCGATACGATAATTCAAATTGATGAAAATAACGTTATTACAGCAATTCCGCCAAGAAATTTTTTAAAACGAGTTCAAACTCCACAATCTTTTAGAGCAAACCTAATCAAAAAAGCACACGAATTGGCACTAAAAGACGAAAATGCAATCTTCACAGACGATTGCGGACTAATTTTACGCTACAACTTAGCACCAATCCACATTGTAGACGGTGACGAATTGAATATAAAAATCACTCACAAAAATGACTTAAACGTCATCAAAAATATGCTTGGCAGGGAATTTTAATGGCAGAAACAATAAATATAGCTTTTTCATGTAACAACCAATGGGCAGATAAGCTTGCCGTAACAATGGTTTCTACTCTAATTCATGCCAGCAAAGATGATTTTTACAAATTTTTCATTTTAGACGGTGGAATTACAGAAGAAAATAAGAAAAAATTTGCAAAAATAAAATCTAAAACAAATTTTAAAATTGAATATATTCCAGTAAACAAGGAACTTTTTTCAAACGCACCTTTAAGTCATCATTTTACAATTGAAACATACTATAGGCTAAAATTACCATCATTAATTGATGTCGACAAACTATTATACTTGGATGTTGATACCTTAGTAAAAAAAGACCTTAAAGAGCTTTATAACATTGACATTAATAATTATTACGCAGGAGCAGTCATTGATGAAAGTTCTTACTCGCAAAATATTCACAAATTATCTGTCAAACGATATTTCAATGCTGGTATGCTTTTGTTAAATTTAAAAAAGATTAGAGAAGATAAACTTGAAGATAATTTTTTTGAATTTATCGACAAACATTCTGATTTAATTTCTTATGTTGACCAATGCGTTTTGAATGCAGTTTTTAATGAAAACGTAAAATTTCTTGATAGAAGATTTAATTTTCAACATCATAGCGCACTTGACAATATCAACGAAAAATACCAACAGCAGAAAAAAGAGGTCATTGTGTTGCATTATGTTGCGCAAAAAAAGCCTTGGAATCTTGAAAAATCTCCGTCGTTAATTTTTGAATATATCTGTTATGCTATAAAAACTCCATATAAGTGGAATTTTATGAAACATTTAATAATAGAATTTTTTAAAAAAGTAAAAATATTATTACTTTTATTAACATAAAAGGATTAAAATTTAAAAATCTATTTAACTAATTGTTGAAAATATGCTATTATAAAGAAAAATGAGGTATATATGTTAAGCTATTATTTTAAAAGAAAAACTAAAACAAAAAAATTCGATGACGATTTACTTTGGTCAATGGGTGAAATAAAAGGTAAAAAAGTTCTTTTATATGGTGCCGGAGAAGAATTTGTTAATTTAAATAAGTTATATTTTTTCAAAGATATTTTGAATATAGTTGCTATTGCAGATAAAAAATTTGAAACAGACCCTGTTGAAACATTTGAAGGTATTCGAGCTATTACTCCAAGCCAAATTAAAAACGAAGATTACGATGTTCTTTTAATTACAAATGAACAATACAAACCAATTTTGGACTATGTATTCAACGATTTACACGTTGAAAACAAAGACGTAAGAACTGTTTTCAATGAAGAAATTAAAGACGAAGAAGTTAATTTAAATTACTTACACAAATTTAATTTTGAAAAAACATTACCAAAACTAATCAAAAAACTACAAGGGAAAACCGTAATGTTGTATGGCGCAGGAGTATTTTTAGAATTAATAAAAAAATATTTTGACTTGTCAGATTTAAATATAATTGGAATTGCAGACAAAAAATTCAGACGAAGAACAGAAAATGAATCTTTTTTAGGATACACAGCTTATGCACCTGAGGACATAAAAGATTTAAATCCGGACTATGTTTTAGTTGCAACAAGAAATTATATCAATATTATTGAAGATTTGTATTTCAATACATTAAAAGGTACAAAAATAAGAGTTAAACCGCTTTTGTATAAAGGTTTTTGGGCTTTGGCAAAAGAAATATTTGGTTAACTAAAACTAATTAAAATTATCATATAATATTCGTGCGAATAACAGGTTTTTTCTATAAAAAGCACGAATATTTAATATTGGATATTTTAAGAAAAATTTAATCAAGAAGAAATATTTTTTGTGCTTAAAATTCACGGTTTGAATATTTTCGCAAATTTTAAGTAGTTCGTGATAATATTTTGGGTTTTTATAGGCAAAATTATTATAAACATTAAAATAGAAATTAAATATTTTTAACGAAAACCTAAGCAATCTAGTTTCTTGAGAAATCGCTCCCCAAATACCGCCTTGATTAACTCTATAAACAGACATAACGTCTTCTATAAAATGAATTTTGCCTTGTTGAGCAAAAAGCAAATGTAAATACCAATCTCCAGGGAGAATTTTATCAGGAATTTTTCCCACAATATTTTCAACTGAAGCCCATCTATACATAACCGAATTTGTTGGAATAAAATTGCACTCTAATAACGCATCTTTAGAAAAGTTCCAAACACTGGATAAAACTACCTGTTCAGGGAAAATATCTTCAGGGACTGATAAGTTTTCAAATACTCTTTTTACATTATGAAAACAAATTGAATAATCAGGATTGGCCTCCAGAAAATCAACTTGTTTTTGGAGTTTGTATGGGTCAGTCCAATAATCATCGCCTTCGCAAATTGCAACATATTTACCTTTTACTCTTGGAAAATTATAAATATTTAATACGGGCCCTCCTTTTGAAAATTGATTTTCATTTTCGTAAAGAGGTTTTATTATGTCCGGATATTTTTGCTCGTATTCTTGTATAATTTCAGTTGTGCCGTCAGTTGAACAATCATCGTGAATAAGGACTTCAAACTTAAAATCTGTTTTTTGCATTAAAAATCCATCAAGACATTGTTTAATATAGTTTTTTTGATTATATGTAATACAGCAAATTGAAACTAAAGTTTTATTCATTTTGTTTTTCATATCATAATTGTTGAAGTTTATTTATTGTTTTGTTGTCCATTTTATTTTGAAAATATCAGTATATTTATTAAAGTTATATTTTTTCTGAGTGTATTATAAAAATTGCGTAAATTTTTATATTTTTTTTAACCAAATTATTTGTATTATTATAGCATAATCTTATAATTAATAATCATATCATCTCCTTTGGTATCAATAATTCTTAGGTTTTCTTTTATTTTCTGATAAATTAATTCTAAATGAACATCATTTTTTGGGTGAATAAAAATTCTAATTGCAATTTGCGATAGCTTACCCCACGTATCTTCGGGTAAAATGTCACCTTTTTCATAACTTTCAAATATATCAATTATTCCATTTTCTTTTTTTAATTTGTCTACACCAACAATCTTTTTAATAATTCCTGGTTTACATAGACAACTAACATTATAGCATTTTTCTAGATTTTGTGGATATATTTTATTTAATTTGTTATCAAAGTTTGTCATTCTGCCAGTAAATGCAAAATTTATCATCATTGTTAAGGGATTATAATTACATAATTTATCTAATAGTATATATTCTAAGCTACCAGTTAATCTAAATCCAGCTTCATAAGGAATTATTACTTCGTTATTATCAACAAAACATTGAATAAACATCATTCCATTTTTAATATCTAATTTCTTAAATAAACTTTTAAATTTTTTATCTAGTGTTTTTAAAAAGACATTCGTATATTTTGAAGGGAAAGTATAACCACTTGGAAGTTTAATAAATCCATCTTTTACATGGATAACATGTCTATCGCCAACAAGTGTAACTTGATAGTTGCCATTATCAAACAAATAAAAAACTGTTATTTCTTTGAAATTATAATATTTTTCTATTAAATATTTTTTGTTTTTTGAAAATTTTAATGAATTTATAATTCCGTCGTTTAATTCTCTTTTATTATTACAAATAGAAATACCTCTTGCTCCTGAATTATCAACGGGTTTAACGATAACTGGAAATTCAATATTTTCATTATATTTATAATCTTTAATACTTGGAATATCAAATTTAGTAAGATATTCTTTAAAAATTTGTTTTTGTGTCGAAAAATTTAATTGTTCATTATTGCTTATGTAACAAGGAAGGTTGGATTTTTCGCATATTAACTTATAATATGGCAACATTGAATCCATAAAACCAGTCAATATTCCATCTATTTTTTTATTTTTTATTAATTTACAAATTTCATTTACGTCTGTTGTACTTATTAAATAACTTTCATCTGCGAGTTTTTTTGCTGGAGAATTTTCATAATAATCAATAACAACGACTTTTGCTCCATATTGATGAGCACATTCAACAATTTGTGTAAGTAGTTTTGTTGCACCTAATATTAATAATTTTTTGCCTTGCCAATTATATATATTTTTTTCATTTTTAATAAAGTTTGTATTCATTCAGCATAGCCTTTATTGTTTTTGGTGAATTAAACATCATTATATCAATAATAGATAAATTTGGCACGAAATTATTATAAAATTGTTTGTATTGTATTTCATTCATTTTAATAAAATTTAAAATAATTCCATTTTTAACAAATTCTTCTTTTTCATATAATTCTTGACCGCCAATTGCATTTATATATTGATTTGCTCTTAACTTATGACAAATTTCTATAATTTTTTCTTGGGCTCGATGTTCATTATTTTTTTCTATTTCTGATGATAATAAAATTTCTGTATGAATATCTAAATATTCAAAAATTTTTTCAAAATGATATTTTAAATATTTCGTTAAATCATTTTCATTATTGTAAATAATTTTTTCTAAAATAGCAAAAGTATCATTATAAAAAGGAGCTTTTTTATATGCTAAGGTTATTGTTTTTAAAAAATTTTCTTTATCTTTTAAATCAAATTTTAATTTTGTTTCTTTTATTAATTTATTTTGTGAAGCTTTTTCAATAGGAATAGAAAACCTGTAAGCGTTTCCGTTTAATAATATAGAGTTTTTATTTATATACCCACGTGGAATATAATTTACATCATCATATATGACAAATTTATCAACGGCATTAAGCATTTGCCAATAACCTAAATATGGAAAAAAGTATGGTTGCATTATTGCTAATTTCATAAATTATTCCTCTTTATTAGTGTCGCTAAATAAATTATTGATTAAATCTTTGAGTAAAATATCCCTTTTTACTTTATTATAAAGTTTGTAATACCTATTTTTGCCATTTCTACCTATTTCATAGGTTTTGTCCATATTATTTATTAAATATTCTACCTTTTCACAAATATCATTAATTTCCGGTTTGATTATTACAACTTCTTCTTTATCTTTAAAATTAATGTTGGTTTTGTATTCATCTGTATTTAATATTGTGCAACCCCAGTATATAGACGTTCCGTTCATCGGAAAACCATCAAAATTACCCTTGTAAAGTGCTGACGGACGATTTGGAGTGATAAACATATCAGTTTTTAAATATATTTTCTTTAATTCTTCTTTTTGTAAAACTCCATAAAATTTGATTTTATCGCTTATTTCACTTACATCAATATCATTCTCGTCAAAGGTACCTATTACATGAAATCTTATTTGAGGATACTTTGGTGCTAAACGCTTCGCTGTATCTATAAATAAATCATATCCTTTGTCATATCCCCTTGGAGAATACTTAAATGCACAAAATGTTAAATCTATGGTATCTTTATCTTTTGGATAATATAATTTTTGCTCCTTTTCAATTTCTTCTTTTGTGAAAGCAGGAATACTTGCATAAACTTCTGCTATTTTATCTTCGTCACAAAATTTCTTTTCTAGTAAATATTTTTTTGTGATAGATTCGGTTGTAATTACTTTTTTAAAATAAGGAGAACTAAATATTTCCTTTAACATTTCATCAGAATACTCATTATCTATACCAAACATTCCGCCAGGAAATAGTACAAATACAAAAGGTAATTTATTTCTGTTTAAATATGGTAGTAAGGTATATGTTTCTGCCAAAAAGTAACTATACACTAATTTCTTGTGTAAGTTTTTAGGTAAATATTCTATCTTTCGTTTTTGGTGTTTATAATACTTTGAATACTTTTTTAAACAATATTTGAATTCTATATAACTTTTTCCGTATTTCTGACTAAACATACTCTTAGGACCAATAGACATAGGATACATACAGTATGCGGTTGAATCTTTTATATTATCTAATAAAAAATTTATTTCATTATTCCTGAAACCTAAAGGTTTGGGTGACGGAAATTTGCTATCTATAATAGCAAGTTGGTATCTTTGTTCTCTATTCAGTTTCTTATTTATAAATCTTTTTATATCATTTTTTAAATCTACCATAAAATATGATGATATATTTAAACGCTTTAACATAAAAAGAGCTTTTATTAACATTTTTTTATTTCCTTTTCTATCTAACCAAAAACTATTTGTAATAAAAAATAAAATCTTTCTATTCGTCTTTTATAAATATTGTAATATTTATATCTGATTTTATAATGATTTAAGATTTTAACTAAACGACGATGATAAAATAGATATTCTTCAGAATATATTTGTTTATATCTATTATACGTAACAGCAAGCATGATTTTTGAACTTTTACTTTTTAGATATTTAATTTTGTCCGGATACATTTCGTCTTTTGATTTTACAAATAAAATATTAAACTCACAGTTTTTAAAAGTCTTTTCTAGATTTTTTATCATATTATTCAAATCGTTCTCTGAATATTCCTCAAATCCATCAACTTCCTTTACTGGTCTTTGAAAATAAACAAGAAGTATCTTTCTGTTTACATCTCCGTCAATTAATTTTAAAACTCTATTAATTCGTCTATCGTATTTTGCTTTAACTTTTGGATATTGCTGTTCTAATGAACCAAAATCAATATAAAAATCGTGATTATGAAAAATATTGGTATAATGATTTTTTACAATAAATCTGTCTAATTCTGTTTTATTAATTGGTTTTAAATCTTTCAGGTCAAAAAACTTATCAAATTTGTTTATTAAAATTTGGACTCTATCTGAAAATTTTGGACCAAATAACCAATCAAATGGATAACTGCGATTTTGTAAACCTGCTTCTCTTAGGGCTTGCGTACAATTACAAGCGGATCCCATACCTAATATTAAATCATATTCGCGTTTTTGTTTAAACATTTTTTATAACCTCGCAAATTTTTTCTCGGTATTCTTCCTCTAAGTCGCCATAATACGGTAAACAAAGAACTTTGGTTTTATATTCATTTGCAATTGGTAAATTTTTTGCACTTGATGATGGCAAATTTTTGTAGCACTCATAATCTGAACATAATGGATAAAAATATTTTCTTGCATAAATATCACTTTCACGCAATTTCGCATAAAGTTCATCTCTCGTCATTTTATACTCATCTTCGATAACTATTGGATAGTATTGATATGAATTTGTCGTATTTTCAGGCATTTGAGGAATTTTTATACCCTCTACTTCTTTCAATTTTTCATCATAAAAACTTTTTAAATTTGCGCGTCTTTCTTGTTCTGCTCTATAAAGATTTAAATTCAACAACCCAACAGAAGCTTGAAGTTCATTCATTTTACCATTTATACCAATTTCTTCAACTAAATCTTCGCCTCTTATGCCGAAGTTGCGCAAATTATATATTTTATGCTCTAATTCATCATTGTTATAAGTTAAACAACCACCCTCAATCGTCGTAAACAATTTTGTTGCGTGAAACGAAAACATTGATATATCACCAAAATTTCCAATATCTACTCCGTTAATCTTTGTCGAAAAAGCATGTGCACAGTCGTAAATAACTTTCAAATTGTGTTTATCAGCAACTTTTTGAATTTTCTCAACATCACAAGGAAATCCATACACATGCACGCCCAAAATTGCTGAAGTATTTTTAGTAATATGTTTTTCTATCTCATCTGCGTTTATGCACATTGTATTCTGCTCAATATCACAAAAAACAGGTTTTAAAGCATTCCAACTTATACAATGAGGAGTCGCCGCAAACGTAAATGGAGTCGTTATAACCTCACTTCCATAAGGCAAGTCCATTGCTTTTAGTGCTGTTAATAGTGCAATCGTACCATTATTAAACAGAGAAACATTCTTTACACCTAAATGTTTTTTAAGTTCATTTTCAAGCTTATTATGTTTAGGACCAGCATTTGTAACTTTGCCAGAATCCCAAATTTCTTTTAATTCTTTTTCAAAATTCTCTAGGTTTGGTAATGTTGGTTTTGTTACAAAAATCTTTTTCATTATTCTCCTAATACACCTTTCAATTCATTAATAACGTAGTCCAAGGCGCCTTGGTTTTGTACAAAGGCTGTTTTGCAATCCTCACAACACTTTTGATAAAACTCTTTATCAGAAAGCAATTTTCGCATATAATCTTTTAATTCTTCTGCGTTTGCCACGATTTTGGACGCGCCTGTTTGAGTCAAAAGTGCATAAATGTCTTTAAAATTATTTACACAAGTACCTGAAATTGTAGGTTTTTCAAACACTGTAGCCTCTAAAGGATTGTGTCCGCCAGTTTTATTAAAACTTCCACCAATAAACGCAAAGTAGCAAAGCGCATAAGCCTTACCCAATTCGCCCATTGTATCAAGCATTATGATATCTTTATCGTCGAATTTATCACCATGTGAGCGCACTCCCCATTTCAAACCTGTTGCCTCAATCAACTTTTTAACCGCGTTTTGACGCTCTGGGTGACGAGGTGCAACAAGAAGTTTTATATCATCAAATTCTTTTTTCAATTCGGTAAAAATAGGAAGAAACATTTCATCTTCGCCAGAATGTGTACTTCCTGCAATAATCACACGTCCTTGACCTAATTCAAAATCACAATTCTTTTTAGCAATATCAAATTTTAAATTACCCATAACAGTCGTAGTTTCAGGATTTGCACCAATAGAAATAAGTTTTTCGTTATCTCTATTTGACTGCGTAAGAATTTTTGTATAATTTTGCAAAATCGGTTTAAAAAAGAACGACAATTTTTTATATGAATTGTAGGTTCTATCTGAAATGCGACCATTTATAATTATCAAATTTATACCACGGTTTCTAACTAGTCTTGCAAAATTAGGCCACAGTTCCGTTTCTGCAACGATTACAACTTTTGGATTAACCTTATTCAAAAAATGTCCAACGCAAAACGGAAAATCATAAGGGAAATATGTAATAAAATCAGCAGTATCACCCAATTTTTCTTTTGCAATCTTTTGCCCTGTAACAGTTCCCGTACAAACAACTATCTGATTATCAAATGTTTTTTTTGTACATTTTATAAGGTTCTCCAATGCCAAAATTTCACCAACTGAAACACCATAAAAAACAATACTATTTTGTAATTTAGGTGCATCAAAGTATCCGCATTTTTCTTTAAACCCAGCAATTAATTTACGCTTAAGCAATCCAATTACAAGCCAAAACGGTAATATTAAGATAAATAAAATTGTAGAAAAAAAGCCGTAAATCATAATATAATTATTCTATCACGAACATTGAAAATTAAATAAAGGGTAGTTCCGAACCTCCAAAGGCAACACATATACGAAGAAATAGCTGAGAGGAGGTGATACAATGGAAGAAGAAATAATTAAAAAAGCCCTAGCTATTCTAGGACTTTTAATACAATTAGTTTCGACGCTATTGTAAGGGAACGAAGCGCCTATTTAGAGTCATCACCTCTAAATAGGTGTCCCTATTTATATTATAACCTATTTTTCAAAAATTTCAAGAGTTATAATTATCTCAACATTTCAACAGAACATTGAAAATTAAATAAAGGGGCTAGCCTACATTTCTTAAACGTCAGCAACAACAAAGACACTTCAGTTAAGGCTGAGAGTTTAATGAAAGGAGGATTGATATTATGAATGAAATTAATTTAACATTAGTAATGATTTTTTTAATTTTGTACTTAATAAAAAATGGCACTTATCGTAAAAAACAATAAGTACCGCTTCAGTCTAAGTAGGTGATGGTAGTTGGCGCTACCGCCCCTATATTTATATTATAACCTATTTTTCAAAAATTTCAAGTGTAAAAAATCGAAAGGAAAATAAATAATGAAAAACAAACAATTTTTAATGATTCCAGGACCAACACCCGTACCTGAAAGCGTACTTCTTGCTATGGCAAAACACCCAATTGGACATAGAAGCAGTGAATTTTCAAAAGTTTTAGAAGAAGTTTATGAAAATTTGAAATACGTTTTTCAAACAAAAAACGATGTATTTATGTTCGCATCAAGTGGCACTGGAGCTATGGACGCAGCATTGTCTAATCTTGTAAACGAGGGCGACAATGTTTTGAGCCTTGTTTTAGGCAATTTCGGCAACCGTTGGGCAAAAATCGCATCTGGATACGGTGCAAACGTTGATAAAATCGAAGTTGAGGCAGGAGAAGTTATTAATCCTGAAGATGTTAAAAAGAAATTGGCAGAAAAAGACTACAAAATCGTAACTTTAACTCATTCTGAAACATCAACTGGCGCAAAAAATGATATTCAAGAAATTTGTAAAATAATTAGTCAAACAAACGCTATTTCTGTAGTTGACGGAGTAACAAGTGTTAGCGCGATGGACGTAAAACCAGATGAATGGGGAATAAACGTACTTGTTTCTGGTTCACAAAAAGGATTTATGATACCTCCAGGATTAGCATTTTTAGTTGCTGATGAAAAAGCTTGGAAAGTTCACGAACAATGCAAACACCCAAGCTTCTATTTCAGTTGGGACGCTCATAGAAAATCTGTTAGAGAAAATTCTACTCCTTACACCGCAGCTGTAAACTTAATTTTCGCACTTCAAGAAGCTTTAAAAATGATTAAAGAAGAAGGTTTAGAAAATATTTATGCTCGTCATGAAAGATTGGCATTAGGCTTAAGACACTCTTTAAGAGCTATGGGGCTTGAATTACTTGTAAAAGACGACAAAAACGCAAGTTATTCAATCACATCAGTTCTTCCTCCAGATGGAATTAGCGTGCCTGATATAAGAAGTCACATGAACAAAGATTTTGACATAGTTGTTGCAAACGGTCAAAACGCTCTAAAGGACAAAATTTTTAGAATGGGTACATTAGGCTTTGTATCGGATAGAGATTTATTAACAGCAGTTGCATCATTAGAAACCGTTTTAGCAAGACTAGGACACAAATTTGAAGTTGGAATTGGTACAAAAACTGCAATTGAGTGGTTAAACAAATAATTTCAAGAACTTGAACATCGCCGAAAGCAGAGCTTTCGGCGATGTTTTTATTTCTCACCATTCACTAAACTATGCACCATATCTAGCAGGAACTGCTGCTGATACGATTTTTTTCATATTTCCATTCACTATAACTCTTGTTTGAGGTTGTGGAGCGCGTTGAACGTAAGATTCAAGGTTTTGTTGATTTACGTAAACAGGTCTTGCTTCAGTGTAAACAGGTTTTTGTTGAACAACACGTTGTTGAGGTTGTTGATAATAGCTTGCTTGTTGAACTTGTTGAGCTTGAGCCTTGAAAGTTTGTCTTTGTTGCATTTGAGCTTGTTGTTGTGCATAAGCTTGTTGTTGTGCTGCAAAAAGTTGTGCCAAAGATTGTTTTTGAGGTTTTGGTTGAGCAACTGTTTGTTGTTGAACAGGTCTTGGTTGAACTGTTCTTTGTGGTAGTGGCACTTGAGGTGCTACATTTTGAGCATAAGTAAATTGCGCTTCTGAGATTTTACGTTCTAAGTCACAAAGACCAACGCATACTGAATTGTTGTTAAAAAAGTTTTTCAAAAATTGTTCCATAATCTTATTCCTCTTTTCTCTTATTTGTTATATAATGTATTTAATAATGAATTTTAAAAAGTCAACATTTTTGTAATAAGGAGTAAAAAAAATGGCAAAAATCACTAAAGAAATGGGCATTATGGATATCGTACAAAACTATCCTGAAACAGTAGAAGTATTCCAAAAGTTTGGAATGGGCTGTATTGGTTGTGCAGCAGCACACTTTGAAAACTTAGAAGCTGGTGCAAAAGTTCATGGTATCGACATTGATGCTATGGTAGACGCTATGAACGAACTTGTTGGAGAATAATTTCAATGACAGTTTGGCAATTTTGTCTATTTGCAGGACTTGCTTTTTTAATACTTGAAATGTTTTTACCATTCACATTCTTTTTAAGCATGGCAATTGGCGCATTTTTAACTGCCATTGTAGCGGTTTGGTTTGTGTCAAAAACTGTATTAATCCCAACATTTGCTGTACTTTCAGTTCTTTCCTTGTTAATATTTAGACCATTCTTGGCTAAATACCAAAAGACTTCAAAAGAACAAAAAACTGGTATGGAAAGCAAATATATCGGACAAAAAGCAAAAGTCGTAAAAGCAATAAACCAAAACGAAGGCGCAATAACAATATATGGAGAACGCTGGGAAGCTCGCAGTGAAAACGATGTAGAAATTCCAGAAGGAACCGAAGTTGTTATTGTTAAAAACGAAAGCCTAGTTATGTATGTAAAAAATAAATAAGGAGAAAATTATGTGGTTAATAGTACTATTAGCACTTGCAGTTCTATACATCATTAAGGGCGTAATTATCGTTCAACAAATGGAAGAAGTTATCATCGAAAGATGGGGTAAATATTTGAGAACTTTAACTCCAGGTTTAAACTTCATTATCCCTTTTGTTGATACACCTTGTGGAATTGAGTGGAAAGTTTCACAAAAAGGTATGGACGGTCAAGTTTATTCATACACAAAAGTTTTAAATAGAATCAACAAACGTGAAACTGTTTACGATTTTCCAAGACAAAACGTAATTACAAAAGATAACGTAACAATCAGCATTAACGCTCTTTTGTACTTCCAGATTGTTGATACAAAATCAGCAGTTTATGAAATTTCAAACCTAATTGACGCAATCGAAAAATTAACTCAAACAAACTTAAGACAACTAGTTGGTAAACTTGATTTAGACGAAACACTTATTTCACGTGACCAAATCAACCAAGAATTAAGAGAAATCCTTGATGAAGCAACTAATAAATGGGGTGTAAAGGTTAACCGCGTTGAATTGCAAGACATTAACCCACCTGCAGATATTCAAGCTGCGATGGAAAAACAAATGAAAGCAGAACGTGAAAAACGTGCTGTAATCCTTGAATCTGAGGGTATGAAACAAGCTGCAATTCTTCAAGCACAAGGTGAAAAAGAAGCTGCTATTAATAAGGCAGAGGGTGATAAACAAGCTGCAATTTTAAGAGCAGATGGTATCGCAAAAGCACGTGTACTTGAAGCAGAGGGTGAAAAACAAGCAGTTGAATTAATTATCAACGCAATTGGCGATAAAGGTAAACCTGATCAATACTTAATCGCTATGAAATACCTAGAAACATTAAAAGGTATTGCATCAGGTCAAAACAATAAAGTTGTTTATATGCCATACGAAGCAACAGGAGTTCTTTCTTCAGTTGACGGTATTAAACAAATGTTCGACCATAAATAATATATTTAATAAAACACAAAAAGGCGGAGCCGTTTCACAGCTCCGCCTTTTTGTTTGACCATAAAATCGTTCACAAATTAACCATTTTACAAAAAATATTTATTATGCTAAAATTTAACCAACAAAGGAGAAAAGAATTATGGCAAGACTTGTAAGACCAACATGGGCAATTAGATGTACTCAATCAGGTTGCAAACAATTATTTGAAGTTGCAATTTTAGAAGACGGAAAGCAACAAGAAGTTGTATGCCCTGCTTGTGGTGAACACTATGTTTACCCAATCACTAAAGAAGACGAAAACAAAGAAGTTTAATTTCGCCAACAGGCAAATTATAAATGTTTTTTCACGGTACAAAAAAACGCTACAACCAATATAGCGAATATTTAAAAGAAAAATTTGGCGTTAAAGTTTACAAGATAACTCTTGACGCCAAATTTTCGTGTCCAAATAGACAAAACGGCAAAAAAGGGTGCATTTACTGCGATTCTGGCGGAAGTTTTTCGCAATCACACTCTGCAAATATGTCTATCCAAGAACAGCTTGATTTTGGCGCACAATACTTAAAAGACAGGTTTAAGGCAGTAAAATATATGTCTTATTTTCAATCTTTTTCAAACACTTACAAGCCTGTTGAAGAACTAAAAACTATATACGACGCATCATTAAACCACCCAGATATCGTCGGAATTTCAATCGGCACGCGTCCTGATTGTGTTGATGAAGAAAAACTTGATTTAATTGCAAGCTACAAAGATAACTACGAAACTTGGATTGAATATGGACTTCAATCAATGCACAACAAAACCTTAGAAAGAATTAACCGCGGTCACGATTTAGATTGCTTTTTAAAAGCTTATGAAATGACAAAAGAACGTGGCATAAACACTTGTGTACACATCATTTTCGGACTTTGGGAAACTCACGATGAAATGATGGAAACAGTTAAACTACTTGCAAAGTTAAAAGTTGACGGACTAAAACTACACATGATTTGTGGACTTCGCGGAACAGAATTGACAGAAATGTACCAACGTGGCGAATTTGAGTTTATGAGTGAAATGGAATACGTAAATCTTTGTTGTGACGCGATAGAACTTTTGCCACCGACAACAACTTTGCATAGAATTGCTGGAAGTGGTCTAAAATCAACATTAGTAGAACCAAAATGGATTGGCAAAAAATTTGAATGTTTAAACAAAATCGATGCCGAACTAGAACATCGTGACTCTTGGCAAGGGAAATTTTTCAACCCAGCAGAATAAAATGTTAATTATAAACACCGCAAAAATGGCGGTATGACACCTTAACAAGCTATCAAAAGTTATTCAAAAATTCTTTTCCAAAGTGGGCGAGATTTTTCTTCTAGGTATTCAACTCGTTTTGCAAGTTGTTTGTTGTCCGCAAGCAGTTGTTCTACTTGTTTTGCAAGCGTTTCGTTATCTTTTTTATATTCACCAGCTTCCACAAGTTTTTCTGCAAATTGAGATGTATCTATATGATTTTTAATATCGTCTGTAATCTTTTCAGCGACTGCTTCTGCAAGCATTTGCAAAGTTTGATTTGTAACATTTAGAGTTACATTTCTAACCTCTGGCACTTGTGGCTTAACTTCTTCAAGCGCAGTTGATTTGATTTCTTCTTCTGGATTTTCCTCTGGCATTTCAAGCGGAGTTTTGTGTATGCGATAACAAATTTGCTCTTTGTTATACCCTTGAGATTTTAAGCTAATACCTTTTTTTAACTTAAAAATAGCGATATCGTCAAAAAAGACTGTCCCGTCTTTAGCTTCGTAAATCGGGTCTAGTTGCCACTCTTGAATAAAATTTTCAAGCGCTCTTATATCAATGTAATAATTATCTGCATTTAATTTTCGTAAAACATCTTCTTTTCTATACATTTTTACCCAACTTTTAGTAATTCTTTAATCTTCTTTGTATATCGCGGTTTTGAGTTTTTTTAGTTAAATCTTCTCGTTTATCATAAAGTTTTTTACCTTTTGCCAAACCTATTTCAAGTTTTGCATAACCTCTTGATAAAAACATTTCTAACGGAACAATTGTGTAACCCTCTTTTTTAATTTTGCCCTCCATTTTTAGAATTTCCTTTTTATTCAAAAGAAGTTTTCTAACTCTTTCAGGCTCGTGATTATAACGATTTCCTTGCTCATACTTTGATATATGACAATTATACAAGAAAATTTCGCCTTTTTCAATTTTTGCGAAACTGTCTTTCAAATTCACAGCACCTTTGCGGATAGATTTAATCTCTGTTCCAGCAAGAACAATACCTGCAACATATTTTTCATATATAAGAAAATCGTGAAATGCTTTTCTATTTGTAGAAATAACTTTTCTGTCCATAAAAAAATTATACCGCAAATTTGCTTCCTTGTGTAGAGGAATTTTTTTAATTTAATACAGATGATTTAATGTTTTATTATCTTAACTGTTAAAGTTTTTAAATATTAAAAAATTTGTAAAATCATGCTTGACAGTGGAATTTTAGCGGTAGATAATTAGAATACACAAGAATAGTTATTAGATAGGTAAATCGTCACAAAAACTCTAAAAGGGTTACGATTCCTCAAAAAGAAAGGATTTATTATGTACGCAATAGTTGAAACAGGCGGAAAACAATACCAAGTAGAAGAAGGTCGCTACGTAGACGTAGAACTACTTGACGGCGAAAAAGACAGCAAAATCGTTTTCGATAAAGTTGTAATGTTAGTAAACGGTAAAAAATCAAAAGTTGGTCAACCATACGTTAAAAACGCAAGTGCTGAAGGCGTTATCATGGGTCATGACAAAGCTAAGAAAGTTATCGTATACAAACAAAGACCTAAAAAAGGCTACCGTGTAAAACGTGGTCACAGACAAGAATATACAAGAGTTATGATTAACAAAATCAGAACTACAGCTTCTAAAAAAGCAGAAACAGCTGAAACAACAGAAGCATAAGCTAAAAAGTAATTACGGTAATAATTAATTAGAAAGCAGGTATAAAATGGCACATAAGAAAGGTATGGGTTCTACCCGTAACGGTCGTGATTCCGAAGCTCAACGTTTAGGCGTTAAAAAATTCGGTGGCGAAATGGTTAAAACTGGTAACATTATTGTTCGTCAAAGAGGAACAAAATTTCACCCAGGTAACAATGTAGGTATCGGTTCAGATGATACTTTATTCGCATTGATTGATGGTCAAGTGAAATTCGAATCTCACAGACGTGACAGAAAACAAGTTAGCGTATATGCAGTAGAAAGCAAATAGTTAACTGAATATATTAAAAAAGAGGCGCGGTTGATGAAATCAACCGCGCCTCTTTTTATTAAAATTTTATGGTCTAATAAAACTCAACTAACAATATTGTAACCAAACATTAAGAACTAGCCCAGAAAAAAGAAATCCTTTAGAATAAATGTGGGAAACTATCACAAAATCAGAAATTAGGGATAAAATGAATAAGAATTTATTGAGAAAGGTAATGTTTACCGTAGGTGCGCTATTTATGTTTGCGCCAATGGCAAGTGCTGCTTTGTCTTTTCCTAACATCAACATCGGAATGCAACAAGCAAACACTCCGCAAGATTTTTCAAACGGTATTCAAATCCTTATTTGGTTAACTATTTTAACTTTAGCGCCAAGTATTTTTATCATGACAACTGCGTTTGTGCGAATTGCAATTGTTTTGGCGCTTACAAGACAAGCCTTGGGTGCTGGTACACTACCTCCAAACCAAGTTTTGATAAGTTTAGCACTTATTTTAACTTTCTTTGTAATGGCTCCAACAATAAACAAAATCAATACTGAAGCATTACAACCATATATGAACAATCAAATTACGCAACAAGCGGCTCTTGATAGAGGTATCAAGCCAGTTAGAAACTTTATGTTTGCGCAAACTTCTGAAAAAGAACTTGCTCTATTCATAAAAATGGCAAAAATAGACAAGCCGAAAAACATTGACGATGTGCCAACTTATGTTTTAATTCCATCGTTTATTATTAGTGAATTAAACACAGCGTTCAAAATTGGATTTGTAATTTTCTTGCCGTTTTTGGTAATTGATATTGTAATTTCCAGCGTACTTGTATCAATGGGTATGATGTTCTTACCACCGACAACGATTGCGCTACCGTTCAAACTGATTATGTTCGTAATGGTCGACGGTTGGTACTTAATTATTAAATCACTTGTTGAGGGATTTGCCGCGGCAAGCTAGAATTGAGGACTAAATGAATCAAGATATAGTTATAACTTTATTACAAAAAATGTTTGTACTTGTTTTGGAACTTGCGACTCCTGTTCTGGTTGTAGGTATCGTTGTTGGTCTTGCAGTAAGTATTTTCCAAACAATCACTCAAATTCAAGAATCAACGTTAACAATTGTTCCAAAAATCATCGCTGGCGTAATCGCCTTGATTATCTTAATGCCTTGGATGATGAATTTAACAATAACAACTGTTAACGAATTTTTCGATATGATACCAGGATTGATAGGATAAAAAGGGGTTATAAGTGGATTTTAACTTACTTCAAATCTTCACACCTGCAAATATCCTAGTTTTTATGGCTGTATTCACTAGAATAAGCGGTCTATTAACGTCTGCGCCGTTATTTTCCACATATCCAATTCCAGCACAGGTAAAAATTTGGCTAGTTGCGTTTATTGCGTTTATTTTGTACCCATTTGTGCAAAGTCATACTCAATTTATGATACCTAATGATATCCCAGGATTGATGTGTGTTTTGATAAAAGAATTTGCAATTGGTTATATCATCGGTTTTTGTGCAAACTTAGTATTTTTAGCAGCAGAGCTTGGTGCAAATATGTTTTCTATCCAAATGGGATTGTCTATAAGCCAAGCATTAAACCCTGCTTCTGGAACGACTTCACCAATTATTGCGCAAGCTTTCACACTTCTTTTAACAATGGTTTTCATAAGCTTAAACGCACATCAATGGTTATTATCAGCTGTTTATAGCAGTTTTGCACACGTGCCAGTTGGATATTCTTTTATTTTTGACGGAAACTTAGTTCAAAAAGTTATATACATTTCTGGTCAAATGTTCACAATTGCAATTGGAATATCTATGCCGATTTTCAGCGTTTTGCTTATAAAAGACATTCTACTAGGTTTTGTATCAAAACTTATGCCACAAATGAACATATTTATGGTTGCGATGCCATTAAAAATATATGTTGGACTTGTATTATGTATGATATTTATGCGCCCAATTGCAGAATACTCAAGGATAATATTAGAAAAAGTGTTGACGCAAGTCGCGGGAATTTTTTAACAGAAAGGAAATAAAAATCTATTATGGCAAACGACGGAGCCGATAGAACAGAAGAAGCCACCCCGCGTCGTCGAAGTAAGGAACGCGAAAAGGGTAATGTAGCCAAAAGTAAAGACCTAATGTCTTCTATAACATTCACTATTGCGATTGTTATGTTAGGCGTTCTTTCAGGCTGGATTATGAACAGAATGAAGGTCGCACTTTACTACTCTTTTACGAACCTAAACCCCAAATCTATTGATATAAATGAATTTATGGGACTTCTTGCCCCTTATGTAAAACTTATGGCTCAAGCACTCTTGCCTTTTATGTGTGCCATTTTTATTTTAACAGCTGTTTCAATAAGATTACAAATTGGGCAGATTTTTGCACTTGATAAAATAAAACCTAAATTTGATAATATTTCACCTAAAAAATGGATCGACGGGTTAAAAAAATTATTGAACCCATTTGAGCCAAACAAACTTGTAGAACTTGTAAAATCTATTCTAAAAGTAGTTATCGTAGGTGCCTGCGGATATTCAGTAGTACATTCAAGACTAGATGAATTATATGCGCTATTGGGTGCTGACCCGACTGTCGTTTTCGGAGTTATTGGCTCAATTTTAGCACAAATGTTTTTGAATATGTGCTTAGCTATGCTTGTAATTGGATTTTTAGATTTAAAATTCCAAACATATCAATTTGAAAAATCTATCAAAATGACAAAACAAGAGGTTAAGGACGAATATAAGGATACAGAGGGTGACCCTAAAATTAAGAGCAAAATCAGAGCTATGGGTCAACAGTTATTACAACAAAAAATGATGTCTTCTGTTCCGACAGCTGATGTAGTTGTAACAAATCCGACACATTACGCAGTCGCATTAAAATACGATAGGAGTGTAAAACCAGCACCTTACGTTGTGGCGAAAGGGGTTGATTTTGTTGCGTTTAAGATAAGAGAGATAGCACAAAATAACAACATTCCAATCGTTGAAAATAGACTTGTTGCAAGAACCCTCTACAAATTAGTTGAAATTAATGATATAATACCATCAGAAATGTTTCAGGCTGTTGCAGAAATTCTTGCATACGTCTACAACAAAGGGAAACGCACTTAACTTGGGAAGTAAGTAACAAATGAATTTCGGGAAAGTTTCAGAATTATTGAAAAATAGCGATATCTCACTTGCCGTAGGGCTTGTATTCATTGTTGCGATGATGGTATTGCCACTTCCCCCTGCGCTTTTGGATATTTTGTTAACAGTAAACATTTCGCTTTCCGTAATCATTTTGTTAGTTTGCTTATATACAAAAGAACCTCTTGATTATTCAAGCTTTCCAACAGTTTTATTGATTGCTACTTTGTTTCGTCTAGGTCTGAACGTAAGTTCAACCAGATTAATTTTGTTATACGGCGAAGCTGGCAGCGTAATCAACGCATTCGGTGAGTTTGTTGTAGGTGGTAACTACGTTGTAGGTTTTGTAATTTTCGTAATTCTGGTATTGATTAACTTTATGGTAATTACAGGTGGTGCAACTCGTGTAGCTGAAGTAACAGCCAGATTTACATTAGATAAAATGCCCGGTAAACAATTAAGTATCGACGCAGATTTAAACGCTGGTATTATTGATGATGAAGAAGCAAAGCGTAGAAGAAAAGCACTTGAAAGAGAAACAGATTTCTATGGTACTATGGACGGTGCTTCTAAGTTCGTAAAAGGTGATGCTACAGCTGGTATCTTAATAACTGTTATAAACATTGTCGGTGGTTTTATCATCGGTTTAGTAATGATGAAAATGGATTTTCAAACTGCCTTGACAACTTACACTATTTTAACAGTTGGTGATGGTTTAGTATCACAACTTCCAGCATTATTAATCTCTACAGCCACAGGTTTAATCGTATCTCGTGCGAGCGGAAAAGATGAATCTTTATCACAAGATATTGGCAAAGAAATGTTCTCTGACCCGCGCGTACTTGGTGTTGTATCTGGTTTATTGATGTTTTTAGGCATTGTTCCTGGTATGCCAACAATTCCATTCTTCATAATCGGTTTATCAGCTGGTGGTTGGGGATATTACCAATATACAGAACGTAAAAAAATTGCAGAAGCCGAACGTAAGGCAAAAGAAGAAGCTGCAAAAGCTGAAAAATCAGGTAGAAAAAACAACAAAAAAGCTACACGCGAAAGTGTTATGGAACTATTGAGCGTTGAAACAATCGAAATTGAAGTAGGTTACAGACTTGTTCCTCTTTTGAATGTTGAAATGGGTGGCGATTTGCTTGAACGTATCGCACAAATTCGTCGTCAAACCGCTCTAGATTTAGGTATTGTACTTCCGTCAATTCGCGTAAGAGATAATCTTCAATTATCTCCAAATACTTATCAAATCAAGTTAAAAGGAGTTCCTGTTGAAGCTGGAGAAGTATATCCTGACAGAAGTCTTGCGATGAATGCTATGGGTGGTGAAGATAACCCTAACATCAAGGGTATTAGTGCAATTGAACCTGCTTTTGGGTTACCTGCTTTATGGATTGAAGAAGACCAAAAAGATTACGCAGAAGCTTATGGCTACACTGTTGTAAGCCCATCGGCAGTATTATCAACACACTTAACAGAAGTTATTAAGAAAAACGCAGCAGATATCTTAACAAGAAACGACGTTCAACAACTTGTTGACAACTTAAGAAAAGAAGTTTCTGACGGTTACGTTGATGATTTACTAAAAGATATGACAATTGGAGATATTCAACAAATTCTTCAAAACTTGTTGCGTGAAAGAGTTACGGTTCGCGACTTGAAGACAATTTTAGAAACAATCAGCTTGCAATCTAAATTCAGCAAAGATTACAACTTCTTGACTGAAAAAGTACGCCAAGCTTTAGCAAGAAACATTTGTAAACAAAATCTTGCAGACAACGGTGAACTTATGGCTATTATACTTTCACCTGAGGTCGAAAGAACATTAGCCCAAGGTGTAAGTCCTGATGGACAAAGCTTGACGGTTGATCCAACATACTCAAAACAACTGTTCAATAGCTTGGATAATGAAATTAAAAAAGCTATCACAACATACGGCTGTCAGCCAGTAATACTTTGTTCATCGCCAATTAGACTTGCATTCAGAAATCTAATTGAAAATTATTACCCACAATTTTCAATTATGTCGTATAATGAAATTAGCTCAAACGTAAAAACAAAATCCGTGGGTATTGTAAAAGTAATGAGAAACGCAGTATAGAAAGGTTTATAAATGAACGAATTAGTAAAAATCGACCAAAATGTAACAATAGTACCAAAAGATTTTAATTTTACTAATAAAGGTGCAGTAACAGAAGTTTCTGAAAAAGGGTTTAGAATGAAAATGAAATACCCTACAACTGGCGTTAACAAAAATTACATTTGTGATTTTTATTCTCAAACTCCAAATGGCATTTTATTTTTCAGTTCTTACGCATCAGAAGTTAAAGATAACGAGTTGTTTATTGCAAACCCTATAAAACATAGATTTTTACAAAGACGCCAGTTCACGCGTATTTCGTTCATTATTGAAACAACAATGACAGATAAAGAAGGTAATACTTACAATATTTCAACACTTGATTTATCTGCTGGAGGTTTAAAATTCACAACCGATACTTCAATCGATTTAGATAAAGAATATAAAATCAAAATTGATTTAAACGAAGAACAAACTATCTATTGCTGGTTACAACCTATCAGAATGGAAAAATTAGACACAGGCAAATTCAGACTTTCAGGACGTTTTGTTCACCAAGTTAATGTCGAAAAAATGACATTAATCCAATACTGCATGAACAAAAATATGGAAGATAAAAACAAATAAAAATGAAAAAGAAAATAGAATATAAATCACAAATAGCTCTATTTTTGGCAAGTCTATCTATTTTAGTATTTGGTGGATTTTCACTATTTCAAAATGGTGGAATAAACTATACTTCTCTTGTAGCTTCAGGTTCAAAAGTTATACCCGCTGTGTTAGTAATGTATTGTTTAGGCTGGCTTGTTGGCTCAATGATAGAAACTTCAAAGCCTGTAAAAAAAGCGAATAATATGGGTTATGTTAATAATCTTCTTGATGAAATAATGAAAGAAGAAGGTTTGAGCAATGTTAACAGTACAAAAGACACTGAACTTACAGATGAAGAACAAGAAGAAATTAACAAAATAAAACTTGATACGGCCGAAGAAAAAGAAGAAAGCAAAGAATAATGAGCTTGATTAAGTTATTTAGAAAACACCACAAAACAGCGTTATTTACTACTCCAAGTCACTCTCAACGCTTTTTCATAACTTCAAAATTTGAACAATTTTACAAATATGATATTTCAGAAACAGATACACACAATCCACAAGAGTCGCTTTATTTAGCTGAAAAACACGCATCAAAAATTTACGGAACAAAACAAACTGTTTTTCTTACAAATGGTTCTACAAGTGGGATTATAACTGCCATTTTAGCTTGCACAAAGGCTTGTGACAAGGTCTTAATCTGGGATAACGCTCACCCTTGCCACAAAAACGCAGTAGAATTGGCTGGAGCTAACCCTATTTTTTACTCTTTAGAAAAAGACGATGATTGGGGAATTTACAAATCTGTTTCACATCAACAAATTGAAGAAGCTTTGTCAAAAAATGACGTAAGAGCAGTAATAATAACTTCTCCGAGCTACGAGGGAGTTATTTCTAACATAGAAAAAATTCAAACTATTTGCCGAAAACATAACTGCTACTTGATTGTAGACGAGGCACATGGTGCATTGTATCCATTTTCTGATAAATTACCGCAAAGTGCCGTAAATATTGCAGATTTCACGATACAATCTCTACACAAAACAGCTGGAGGACTTAATCCAACTGCATTGCTTCACACAAACACAGATTTAGATATTAAAAATAGTTTGGCAAAAATCTCAACAACTTCTCCAAGCTATCCCTTACTTATGAGTATTGAAAAAAATATTAATTACCTAAATTCTCAAAAAGGTAGAGAAAAAATTGAAAATTTAGTTAAAAATATCGAAATTTTGAGAAAAAATTGTTCAAATGTTGAATTTTTCGACGGTGACATCACAAAAATTTTAATTAAGCATAAAAATTTAAGTGGTTTTAAATTATCAGAAAAACTTTTTGAAAAAAATATTGAAGATGAACGCACAAATGAAAAATCAACCATGCTTTTGTGTGGAATTGGAACGGACAAACAAAAATTAACTCGACTTGAAAAAGTTTTGAAAAAACTGTAAAAATTCTTGTAAACATTTGTTAAAAACCCACTAAAAAAGCGCAATAAAAAATCTTCAGGATACATGTATAAGTATGCTTAATCCGATTAGTGTGTCTTTAAATAGGGTTCAAACACCTTTGTTTGGCAATAATTACCAAACAAATCCTATTGGCATGCAAACATTAAAAGCAGACACATTTGTTCGTTCAAATTCTGTTGCGAACGTTTCTTTTACATCTGTTGACAATACAATTGTTGGAAAAAGCATTAGAGAATTAGGCGATGTACCTTGTCCTTACTGCGGAACTCGCGTTATTAACGGAAAAGAAATTTCTCATTTAAATAAAGAAAATCTAGGTGGCGCAAGCAAAAACGCTGTTCGCCTATTGAAACCTTTTGAAAATAGAATGCATCCAGTTGAAAAACAAGTTTTCAACTTAATCGAAGATTTAAGCAAAAAAAACCCAAATAAAAATTTAAGACAACTATTGGATAAAGTAAGACCACAACACTTGGAAATCGTTAAGCAACAAGAGTATGACATTTTAAACAGAATGTCAGAATACAACCAAAACAATGTCAAGGACGAAAAAGACAACTCTAAAGTGTACAAATTATTACACGAAGCAGTTGATATCATTGACAAACAAGATGAAAATTACATTTTCCGTAGAAGAAGATTTATGGAAAAATTAAATGTAATCACCAACAACATGACTGATAAAGAGTCGGCAAAAGGATTACAAAACATCGCAGAAGAATTGCCTCGTGCGCATGACAACATGAGTGCATTCATTATCAAGTTCACACAAAAAGACCCTAAAACAAAATTAGAAAAAACACCTTACCAAATCGGTATTTCTCTTGTTGAACCATCTGTAGGTTCACTAGAACACGTAAAACCTCGCCACCCACAAGACAACTCTCAAGGTGGTGAAAACCTATATTCTAACTACCTTTACGCAAGTAAAGAGTGGAACACTCGTAGAAGAAACATGCCTCTTGATAAATGGGTTGAACAAAACCCACAAATCAAAGACAATATGCAAGCATATATTGATGCTGTAATCAAAAAGATTAATACTGGAAAAGCACTTCAAAACTGTAAAGTATACCCAATTATTATTGCAAAAACTCTTGAACAAGAATCAAACGGATTAATAAAATTAGACACATCAAAATTGAAATTAAGCAAAAAAGAAATTTCTCAAGGATTAGCAAAAGTAAAAAAACAAGAAGAACAAATTAAGCAAAAAACACAAGCCAAAAGCGAAAAAAACAGTCAAACAACAACTGCGAAAAAACACTTGACACTTGTTGCATAAAACAAACAAATAAGGAAAAGGAAATGATACAACCAATTAAATTATTCTCTGCATTCGCAACAAAACAAACTCAACAAGTACAACAACAATCAAATTATCAACCAAAATTTCACGTAAATTTTGCGACAAAACCTGATACTTTTGAAAGAACTACAACTCCTCAAGCACCAGCAAGAGCAGAAAGCATTTCATTTACAGGTTATAAAGGTGATGAACCAATCAGAGGCTTAGGACACATCGTTTGCCCTTGCTGTGGTGTTGAAATGATGACTCAAAAAGATATGAACGCTGTTTCAAAAAGACTTGGACATAGCAGTTCTCAAGCAGTAGAAACTTTAAACAATTACGAAAAATATATGCACCCAGTTGAAAAAGAATGTTTTAATTTGCTTAAAGACTGGTCAAAAGAAAAACCAAACACAGATTTTAAGACTTTGTTAAACTTACACAAGGAACCTCATTTAAAAATGCTTCAAGAAAAACAAAATACAATTCTTGACACAGTAGACAATTTGGCAAAAAGTCTTTCAGAAAAAGAACAAGCCGAAGTTAAAAAGGTTACTGACGTTACAAGAAAACTTGTTTGTTCAAACGACAAAGAAATCAAATTCAAACGTAAAACTTTCGTAAAAGACGTAAAAGACTTAGCTTCAAAAATATCTAACGAAGAAGTTTATAAACAAATGACTAAAGAAGCAGAAAAAATGCCTACTTCACAAAACGATGTAAGCGCATTCATTGTAAAATACGCAGCAAGAGGTCATAAAGAAATCGGCGAAAGACTTGTAAAACTTTCAGTTGGTACAATTGAACACATTCACCCACAATCAGAAGGTGGCAGAGATAACGTTTCAAACTACCTATTAGAATGTGGCGGTTGCAACCATACAAGAAGCAGTATTTCACTAGGTGACTGGGTTGATGAACACCCTGAAATGAAAGAAAACACTCAAAAATACATCGACGAAGTAATTAGACGTATCAACAGTGGCGAACTTAAAGGAATTTCTTTCTACCCAGCAGCAGTTGCAAGAACCTTGTTGCACGAATCAGACGGAAAACTTGATATCGACACAAGTGCTTTAAAACAAGTTGAAGAAGATTAATTCTTAAATTTAATATTTAAACGGCGCGCGAAAGTTTCACTTTCGCGCGCCGTTTTACTTTTATCTTTTTATTCGCCATTAAACAACGGTTCTAATTGTTTAGCTAACTCATCTGTAAACTCTCTATAATCTTTCGATACAGGTGTTGGTTTTGATGTTTCTATCGCATCTAAGAACACATGAGAAGACCTTGGCATGCCAGCGAGAAATTCGTCGGAATTTGCCACATCACGCCTTGCAGGAGTTATTAAACCGCTTAGCATAAGTTTTTGAATATTTTCTTTTGAAGATAAAAATTTAACAAAATCAATTGCACGTTCTTTATGTTTTGACCGTTTATAAACGGTCCAGCCAGAAGCGTCCATAGGAACAACACTTCCGATATCACCGTTTGGGAAGTTAATTATATCCCAGTCAAAATCTGCACTTTCTCTGTATTTCGGAACTAACCAGCGACCAGACAAATGCATAGCAAGTTTTTCGTTCAAAAACATTTGCGCCATTGTCATACTTGCACTTTGCGATTTTTTTGGTGCAACATTATATTTATTTCTCAAATCAGCATAAAATTTTAAGCCTTTTTGCGATTGAGGTTCATTTACAATTGAGTTTTTTAAATCATCAGACAAAATTCCGCCACCATTACTCATCAAATATGGCAAATAAAACAACGGATTTTCTTCAAAACTTATTCCAAAAATATCATGCTTTTTAAATTCTAGACTAATTTTCAATAAATCATCATAAGTCCATTTTTTATTAGGCATTTGGATATTGTACTTTTGGAACAAATCTTTGTTATAATACACCACTAAATTTGACGCATCACGGGGAATAGCGAGGATTTTCCCGTCATAGCTAAGTGATTGCAAAGTCTTTTCATAAAAAATATTTTTATCAACATAAGGCGTTAAATCTTCTAAAAAATTCGCATAAACTGGCAAATACAAGTTATTCATAAAAATCACATCTGGAGCCATATTTGATGCTAAAAGAAGATGTATTTTTTGAAAATAGTTTTGCGGAATATGCATAAACTCAATTTTTACATCACTATTTTTTCTTTCATATTCTGCAATAATAGGCTTCAATATTGCGATTTCAGACTGCGAACCCCAACTTGCAAACTGAATGACTTCTTTGTCATCGCGTTTTGAACACGCACAGCAAAGAGTCATAACCAGTAATAAAGCAACAAATAATCGTTTCATAATATTATAAATCTAACAATTGTCTTATACTATTAGGTTTTACTTCAACAAGAGTTTTGTAGCTACCTAATTTGATAATATAAATCATTGTTTCAGGGTCAGGTTGTTCGTTCAATCTAACCTGCATTGAACCTTTTACATCTTCTTTAAATTTTCTGATAACGCTAATTTTTGAACCTACGTAACCAATAAGAGCGTTAATGCCGTCAACGTTAACTTGCGCAAAACCTCTGTTTGAATCGATTACATATTTTGCTTGAACACTCAAATGTTCAAATGGATCAACTGGCGCTTGAGGTTGTGGAGCTTCTTCTACAACAGTTTCTTCGCTATCGTCATCGTATTCTTCATCTTCGTATTCAGACTCATCATACTCGTCATCTTCTTCGTCGTATTCTTCGTAGTCAGCATCTTCGTCTTCATCAACGTAATCTTCTTGATAATTTACATCTTCATCTTCGTCTTCATCTTCAAAAATAAAGAAGTCTTCATCGTTTCCAGAGTTTTGGCCATAATTGAAGAAGTCGTCGTTTTCCTTTATTGCATAATTATCTTCCGCAAAAGGAGTGTTTTCCTCTGCTGGTTCAGCTTCATCAAACAAAGTTTCTTCGTCATGCTTGCTAATTTGAGTCAAAGGATTTTTGAAAATCGATTTTTCTATATCTTGAGAATTTTCATCGAAAATTGACATTTTATCTTCCTCATTGATTTCGTTTAGAGGTTTGTAAAAATCATTTCTTGCTGGGTAAGCCTGTGGTGTACGGTAGTTATTACCCATTGAATAAGGATTGCTATTATTAACTTTTGATTTGTAACTTACTGGTGTAGAAAGAGGTGCAACATTAAATCCCTCCTTGCTATCCTCCTCAAAGTTACTTCTGTTCGTGTTATACACGTCCATATTTGAATATGACGGATATGCTTGTTCAAAAGTTTCATCATTATCGTGAATTAATCGTCTTGTAACAGATGGAGCTTCACTTGGGTACTGAATTCTTTTTACTAAATCTCCTATTATTTTAATTAGTACTACTAACAATATAAATTGTAATACAGTTATAAGAGATGAGAAAGATATTCTTACAGATAGTAAACTTTTTATTTTTTTTGCAACTTTTTGCTTAAATCTAATTATCTTTTTGAAAAATGCCAATTCATCTTCTGTAATATCATCATCGTCAGTTGTAACCTCTGTTTGTACAGCATCATCAACTGCTTGATTACTGTTTTCTTCAAGCGCAACTTGCTCATTTTGAGTTAGAGCAGAATTATCTGTTGTTGTAACTTGTGTTTGTTGAGATTGTTGTTGAACCTGTTGTGCTACAGCTTGAACTGCTTGTTGAACTTGTTGAACAGGTTGTGAAACATAACGTTGTACAGGTCTTTGTGTTTGAGTTTGCTGTGGAGCAATTTCTCTACGAGTTACAGTTTGTTGTGGAACTGCTACATAATTTTGTTGATTTGCACGTCTTTGGCGCTCGTATGATGGAACAAAATCTGTATTTGTAACAGGTCTTTGTTGATTCAAAACTCTTTGTGGCAAAGCCATTTGAACCTGCTGTGCTGAAACAGTAGGTTTATTTGAATTTCTCGAAGCTCTTGTTTGAACTGGTTTTGTAACAAAAGCTTTTGGAACAACTTCAATCGGCTTTTTGCTATCAATTGTTATTTTTGTATAGCCTTTTCCTGGAAGTGATGAATACTGTTGAGTTTTTACATCAACATTCTTGACATTTGAAACACCCGAAATATCTGGCTTAACGTTCATTGTATTTGTTGTTTCTGGCAACAAAATAACGTACTTATTATCAGGTTTTTTATTTACAATAATTTGTTCGTTATAAGGCTTATCCGTATAAATATTAACTTTTACAGCACCGTCAGAAGTTTGGTCCAAATCCATTTTGACCAATTCATTATTGTAATCACTCGCAAAAACTGGAGCAATTAACAAGGCTGTAAATATTAAGCTATATCTTACTACTTTATTCTTCACGGACTATCTCCTGAGTTTAATATTAACATTATAATTATAAAAATGATATAAAATTTTAGAAAAATACTACATTTGAGGTATAAAACAAATTAAAATCATGTTTATGTTATCCTAAAATTATGAAAAGCGGATTTGTAACAATTATTGGCAGACCAAATGTCGGAAAATCAACACTCCTAAACCAAATTTTAGGGCAAAAGATTGTAATTACGACAGATAAAGCCCAAACAACAAGAAAAAGAATTAAAGGTATTCTAACAAACGAGCAAGGGCAAATCGTCTTTGTTGATACACCTGGAGTGCATAAACCTTTGAACAAGTTAGGTGAATTTCTACTTGATGAAGCAAAGGTTGCTGTGCCAGATAGCGACGTTGTTTTATTCCTTGTTGACGGTTCTGACCCAGCTGGCAAAGGCGATAAATGGATTGCGCAAAATATTATTGCAAAGACTCAAATGCCAGTTATTATCGTTTTGAATAAATTAGACAAAATTAAAAATATTCAAAAAGTCGAAGAAAATTTAATGAGTTACAAAACTCTTTTTGAAAAAAGCTTTCCAACTGTTAAAATTTCCGCAAAAACGGGTAGAAATATTGATACATTATTAGATAACATATACAAAAAACTTCCAGAAGGTGACCTGCTTTACCCTGAAGACGTTTTGACAGAAGAATCTATGCGCGATGTTGCTTCTGAAATCATTCGAGAAAAAATCTTGCTAAATACACAAGACGAAATTCCGCACTCAATCGCTGTCATGATTGATAACTACAGAGAAGAAGAAAACATCGACAAAATTTATGCAACAATTTTTTGTGAACACAAAAGCCAAAAAGGAATTCTAATTGGCAAAAATGGTTCCTTGCTAAAAACAATTGGAACCCAAGCTAGACTTGAATTAGAAGAAATTGTTGAAAAAAAAGTTTACCTAGAATTAACTGTAAAAGTCGAAAAAGATTGGCGTAAAAAAGATAAAACACTAAAATCTTTTGGATATTTTGACGAAAACAAATAATCAAAATTTTTAGTCATAATCTCATGTTATTGATTTTACTGCTTCATGATTTATATTGTAAAGTTATGTAACAAACTTCCCCGAAACCCTAAAGGATTCATGCGTTTGAGCCGATATAGAATATGTAAGGGAAAAGAAAAGTTAATAAGGAGTTACAACTATGGGAATGTCAGCATCACAAGCAAG
>CAKVDZ010000005.1 GCA_934728585.1 uncultured Candidatus Melainabacteria bacterium
CTCATTTCACTAGCGTTGTCATTCTCAATGTCCTCGCGACTTCGGGCTGGGTTCGCTCTGCTCACACAGCGCCCTACACAAAATCCGCTCACAATTCACGACTTACTAAATTTGCCTTTACCCTTGCTGAAACATTGGTTGTAATGGGCATTATTGGTGTGGTTGCTGCATTAACTATTCCAAACTTAAACCAATCAACAGGTGATAGAGAAAAAGTTGCAAGACTGAAAAAAGTTTATGCAAACTTTGAAGACGCATACGGCAGAGCTACTGCGGTTTATGGACCAATGAGTGAGTGGAAGCTGGATGATAATATAAACAATTTGACTGGTGAAAGGGTTTCTGATTTTTTTAAAATTTCAAAAACTTGTGGTGTAGATATTAAATATTTAGATAGTGAATGTATTGCTATTTCAGGTGATTCCCCTGAGGCTGACCAAATGGCTGGTAATGGATATAAGTTTATTTTAGCTGATGGTACAGGTGTATCAATAAGTCATTATGGTTGGACTGTTAATCCGTATAATGCTATTGGGGTTGTTGTTGATATAGATGGACCAAATAAGGGTAAAAATCAGGCTGGTAACGATATATTTTATTTTACGATCGGAGATGAAGTTGATGATGTTGGATGTAATAGTGAAACAACAGGTGACTGGAAGAATTCAATTGGGGATGAGAGTAGCTGGGGATGCTATACACAATGGATTTTGGCAAATAATAACATGGATTATTTGAAAATAGATAGTAGTTACAAATGCCCCAATGGTAATTTATTAAATTGGGAAACAAATACAAGTTGTAAATAATTTATAGAGCTTCAAGTGCTGCAATTTTCATTGTTTGCGTGTCTGGTTTTTTGTCTGTCCAAATTTCAAGTGCTTTTGCACCTTGGAATATAAGCATATCAAGACCATTAACAGTTTTTAGTCCTAGTTTTTCTGCGTTTTGCAATAAAAGTGTTTTTGTTGGATTATAAATTACGTCATAAACTATCGTACTTTTATCTAATTTTTCTAAATCAAGAATTGAAATTGGCATTTGATCCATTGAATTTCCACGCATGCCAATTGGAGTACAGTTTACTAAAATTGCCAATTCTGGTAAATCTCTAAGCATTTGTATTTGGTAGTTATTAAATTTTATTTCAGGAAATGCTTGGCGCATTGAATTTATCATTTCTGCAGAATTGATAATATTTCTTGAAAAATAATTAATTTCCTTTATGCCAGCTTGGATTAGACCTACAGTTGCTGCTCTTGAAGCTCCGCCTGTGCCTAAAATTCCAGCTTTTTTACCGTTTAAGTCTGCGTTTTTAGGTAAAGCTGCCCAAAAACCGTAGATATCTGTATTATATCCTTTAAAGCTTTTATCTGGCATTATTTTTACTGTATTTGCACAGCCAGCTATATTAGCTGTTTCATCAAATTCATCTAAAAACAAAGAAATAGGCACTTTTAACGGAATTGTTACGTTAAAACCGTTATAACCATTTACTTTTAAGTCCTTAATTCTTTCAATAAGTGTATCTGGCGGAGTTTCCATAATTTCGTATGTTCCAGCTTCGCCGATTGATTCGAAACCTGCTTTTTGAATTACAGCTGAAATGGAGTGTCCTAAGGGGTATCCGATTAATCCAAGTTTATACATTTTCTTCAACCTCCTTTGAATATTTGCAAGTTTTTGATGAACATTCCAAGAATATTCCTTTTTTAAGAACTTTTTTTACTAGCAATGAACCGCAATCTGGACATTTTTCGCCTGTTGGTTCGTTCCATAGTACAAAATCACAGTCTGGATATTTGTTGCAACCATAAAATATTTTGCCATATTTTGATTTACGTTGAACAATTTCACCGTTTCCACATTTTGGACAAGTTACGCCAGTTGACACAACAATTCTTTTACGATTTTTGCATTCTGTACATTCCATATATTTACCGTATGGACCAATTTTGTAAATCATATCAGAGCCACATTTTTCACATTTTTCTTCGCAAACTTCTGGTTCAGAAACGTCTTCTGGTTTAGCGTTTAATGGCATCATTGTTTTACATTCAGGATATCCAGAGCAACCTAAGAATTGTGAGCCAAATCTACTTGTGCGGACAACCATTTTCTTACCACAATTAGGGCATGTAACGTCGCTTTCGATGCTAATTCGTTCCATGTTTTGTTTTGCATCAGCAACTGTTTTTACAAATGGATCGTAAAATTCTTTTAAAACTTTGTCAGAAGTTGCTTTCTTTTCTGCAATTTCGTCAAGTTTTGTTTCCATTCCTGCCGTAAACTCATAGTCCATAATGTTTTTGAAATGTTCTACGAGTTGTTTTGAAACAGTTCTACCTAAAAGTGTTGGTGCTAAAGCTTTTTCAATTTTTTCAACGTAACCTTTTGTTTGAATTTTGGTAATAATAGGTGCGTATGTAGATGGTCGACCTATTCCGTGTTCTTCTAGTGCTTTAACTAAAGATGCTTCGCTGTATCTTGGTGGTGGTTGCGTAAAATGTTGTTTTGGATTAATTTTTTTACATTTTAACACATCGCCCTTTTTCATTTCTGGGATTGATTTTTTTGCACTTTCTTCATCTTCTGAATACAATTTTAAGAAACCATCAAATATAATTGAGCTTGTGCCTGTTTTGAAAGTGTAATCGCCAGCGTTGATATCAATTGAAGTATTTGAAATTGATGCGTTTTGCATTTGAGATGACATAAATCTATCCCAAATAAGCTTGTACAAACGGTATTGTTCGTTTGTAAGATGAGCTTTCAAACTTTGAGGTGTACGTTCAGGATATGAGGGTCTAATTGCTTCGTGGGCATCTTGTACGTTCTTTTTACCTGCTTTTACATAATTGTTTGGTGTGCTTGGATAGTATTTTTCACCGTAGTTATTTATGATAAATTCTTTTGCTGAAGCTTGAGCATCATCAGAAATACGAACAGAATCGGTTCTCATATAAGTAATAAGACCGACTGCACCATCAGAACCTAGTTCAATACCCTCGTATAACTTTTGTGCAATTTGCATTGTCTTTGCAACACCATAGCCAAGTTTTGATGAGGCTTCACGTTGTAAAGTCGAAGTTATAAACGGAGGTGATGGTTTTCTTGTAGTTTCTCTATTCGAAATTTTATCCACAACAAATTCAGTTGATTTATTGTTTAGATACTCAATTATTTTGTTTGAGTCTTCCTCGTTTTTAATTTCAATCTTTTTATCTTTATATTTTTGTAATTCGGCTTCAAAAGTAGCTTTTTCCTTTGTTAAGTCAGCAGAAATTGTCCAGTATTCAACAGGAGTGAACGCTTCAATTTCATCTTCTCTTTCGCAAATCATGCGTAGTGCAACAGATTGTACTCTACCTGCTGAAAGGTGATTATTTCTTAGTTTTTCCCATAAAACAGGACTGATTTTGTAACCTACAAGTCTATCTAAAATTTGTCGTGTTTGTTGAGCTTTAACCTTGTCTAAATCGATTTCTCTAGGATTTTCAACGGCATGTTTTACGGCTTTTGGTGTGATTTCGTTAAATTCAATTCTTTGAATTTTGTCATCATCAACCTTTAGCACTTGTCGAACGTGCCATGCGATAGCTTCTCCCTCACGGTCAGGATCGGAAGCAAGGTATACTTTTGCACATTTTTTTGCAATTTCGTTTAATTTATCAACAACTTTTTTCTTTTCAGGGATAACAACAAAGCTCGGTTCAAAGTTTTTTGCAACGTCAAAGCCTAAAACATTCTTAGGAAAATCTCTAATATGTCCAAAACTTGCTTCAATAGTGTAGTTGTCACCTAAAATCTTTTTAATAGTTTTTGATTTTGCAGGTGATTCGACTATTATAAGTGCTTTTTCGTTATTTTTTGTTGTCTTTTTTTCTTTTGTTGCTGTTTTTGCCATGGTTAAGCCTTTTGATACCTATCCCCTTCTACCTGTCTTATTATGCCCTTAAGCTCTAATGTTGTCAAGCATGTCAACAAATCTTCAGTTTTTATATTTGTTTCTTTTTGAATACTGTCAAAGCCTTTGGCTTCAATTTCAAGTGAGTTTACAATATTATTTTCATCTTCTGACAAGTCGTCAAAATTTAATTTTTGTTGCTCTGGTAATTTTACTTCCCAGTTTAAGGCATTAAGTATGTCTGCCCCCTCTGTAACAAGTGTTGCGCCATTCTTAAGTAAGTTATATATGCCTTTTGTGTTCGGGTTTGTGATTAATCCAGGTACGCACATTAATTCTCTGTTTTGGTCTAATGTTAAGTTTGCACTAATCAATGCTCCGCTTTTTAACGCAGCTTCTACGACAAGTGTACCGTAACTTAAACCTGTAACTATTCTATTGCGTTCTGGAAAGTGAAATTTTAGTGGTTCAATTGTTGGGTAATATTCTGAAACAATAGCACCTGCGCCATTTTCTATTATTTTATATAATTCTCTGTTACTTTCAGGATATGTAAAATCAAATCCGCTCGCAATTACGCCAATTGTTTTCAAATTGTTTTCAATAGCGTTGTAGTGCGCAGTTGTATCTATTCCACTTGCAAGTCCTGAAACGATGCACACATCAGTATTTGCTAAGTCTTTTATGATTAATTTTAAAGCTTCTTTACCGTTGAATGAGGCTTTTCTTGAACCAACTACCGCAACGGTTTTATCTAAGTTGCAACTACTTAAATCACCTTTTACGTACAAAACTGCTGGAGGGTTTGCTATTTCTTTAAGCATTCTTGGATAACGCTCGCTATCATACGTTATAATGTCGATTTCGTTGTTTGTAACGTATGATAAAATTCTGTCTAAATCTAGATTATCTCTAATGCTCAAAAATTTTTCGGCTTTTTTCTTTGTAATTCCGTCAATTTGAGATAATTCAGATTGAGTTACGTAAAAAGCACGTTCAATATTGTTAAAATGGTTATAAAGAGCGAGTATAAACGCACTTCCTAATTCTTCAACACTTGATAACCCAACCCAAAATTTGTCCATTACAAACCTTTCTGACATTTTATTCTGTCAATAAGCTTTTGTACAGACTCTTTTTCCTCATCAGGTATATCAAATTTTATATAATCTTCAAAATATTCAATAGCGTCTTCAAAATCACCTCTTGCCATAAATAGCATGCCCAATTTTTTAAACGCTGGGTGGAAGTGATTGTTTACTGCTGTTGACTTTAAGTAGTTTGAAATTGCTTTGTCTATTTCGTCATTAGCTTCATAAGCTTGAGCTAAATAAAAATAAATTAATTCATTTTGATCTTTGAATTCTAAAATATTTTCAAAATTAGAAATAGCTGCTTCCCAATTACCCATTTCAAAATAAATTCTTGCTAAATCGTAGTAAGCGTCATAGTTTTCAGGTTCTAGCTCAAGAATTTTGTCTAATTCGTCAATTGCCAAATCTTGTTGTGCATCTTCCATTAAAATTCTTGCTAAATAGTGTGGTATAACAGTGTTTTCTGGAAGTGCAATTTCACCTGCTCTAAGGCAATCAATTGCAAAAGCTATTTCTTTTTGTCTATAAAAAACATCTGACATGTTCAAATATATTTGAGGCAGATGTGGATTTAGTTCAAGTGCTTTATTTAAGTATTTTTCAGCGTTTGCATAGTCATTCAAATTAGAATATGCAACGCCGATATTATTATAAATTTCTGCACTTTCATCTTCGTTTTCCAAAACAACTTGAAACGAGTCAATTGCCTCTTTGTATTGTCTGTTTTTAAACAAATCTAAGGCTTTATCAAGATTTTCTGACATTATTTGTTATCCTCAAATGAATCTGATTTGATATTTTTAATTACTGTTCTTGTGTTGCCCTCAGCGTAGAAATCTTTAGGTTTTAAAATCATTCTGATTTTATCTGCATAAATTGTTCTTTCTGCTTGGTTAATTAAAGATCTGCCAGTAAAATATATTTCATTGAATTTGTTTGTTTTAGCATCAGGAAATACTGATAACTTTGGACCTTTTGCGTAATAATCGTCAAACCAAACTTGTACGTTTCCACCAGCAGTAAATGTATTAGCTTTCTTACTGTATTGTTGGTAACGACCTTTGATAGTAAGAGGTTTTCCATCGTCCATTTCTGTATGTGACATGGTGTTTCCCTCTGCAAATAATTCTTCTTTTACAGTGTCATAAGAGAAGTGATCTGCTTCTGCATTGTGAACTTTTTCTTTAACTTTTGCATTTCCAAATAAGTCGATTTTCTTTAAATCACCTTTTTTATCTGTTTTTATAACAGCTTTATCTGAAAAAGTTTCAAGTTCTTGATATTTAATAATTACACCGCCAAGAGCAGTCATGACATTTGTATTAGTGTCGTATTCTTGTGAGTCAGCTGTGATAACTGCAAGGGGAGTTTTACCATCTGTAATGATTGTTTGAGTGTCACCCTCTGCACGTACAACTTTTGTTATTAAAGACATTTTCAAAATGTTGGCTTTAACTTCACGTTTTTTGTTGTTTTTTATTTGATAAGCGTATGGTTTGTCGTAAAAAGTCGCGGTATCAAGTGTGTTGTCTTTTGTAACTGAAATATCAGCTTTATCTCCAACAACATGAATATCATCTAACGAAACTTTTACATCGCCCTCAATTTTAATTTTGTTGTCTTTTTCGTTGTAGCTTTGAGTTTTTGAATCAATAACAAGGTCTGCTGCCATTGCTATTGTTGAAAAACAAAGCATCACTACTGCTGTTATTATAAGTCCTTTTTTCATTGAAATAAGTTCCCCTTTTTGTTCTTTCCGTTTTTGTCAAAAATCTTTGACATGGTATTACCTTTAATTTTGAAATGGCTGTAATCTGGGCTTATTATAACTTTGTCGCCCGTTGCAATAAATTCGCCATTTCTGTTTATTTGGATATTTCCCTCTGCAATAATATCCTTGTCTGAACCAGACCAAACAAGTCTATCAGTTTTTAATGAGGTTCCATCTTTGATTACAATGTAAGTATTATTATATAAAATAATTTGTCTTTTTTCTTCGTTGTAGGTGCCTTGAGAAGATTCAAAACTCATGGCAACTTCGTTATCCTTGTAGAAGTTTCCGACAACATTATTTAATAATGCAATTTTTTCGTCGCTATTGTAACTTCCTGTTTCACCATAGATTTCCCAATATTTTGTATCATTTTTTGTTTCTGTCAAAATCATGCTTGAAACATCAAGTTCTTGGCGATTTTCACCAGTTTTGATTTGAGAACGGGAAAAACCATGTGTTAAAAATCCAGCACTAAAAAATGCCCATAATAAAACAAGACCTAGCGCTAAAAACACGCAAATGTAAGCTTTTTTCTTTGCGTTAAGGTTTTTTATTTTTCTCAAGTATACTAAAAATCTTTTCATATATATAAATTTTATCATGAACTATTTATTTATATTATTTTGTTAAGAATTTATGAATAATTATTTATATATTTTCAATAATTTATTACTTTGATTTATAATTAAATGAGTAAGGAGGAAATTTATGACAATTAAATTTAACGCAGGTGAAGTTATTACTGCTATGGTTACACCTTTTACAAAAGATGGTAATGTTGATTATGACAAAGCAGGAGAATTAGCTTCATACTTAATAGATAATGGTACAGATTCAATTCTTGTTGCTGCAACTACTGGCGAATGCCCAACATTAACACATGATGAAGAATCTGAACTACTAAGTACAGTAAAAAGAGCTGTACGTAATGAATGCAAAGTTATTATGTCTGCTGGTTCTAACTCAACTCAGGAAGCTATTAAATATGCAAAAACAGCTGAAAAAGAAGGAGCTGATGCAATTCTTTCCGTTGCGCCATATTACAATAAGCCATCTCAAGAAGGCTTAAAAGCTCACTTTGCAGCAATTGCTCAAGCTGTTAATATTCCTATTATTTTATATAATATTCCATCTAGAACAGGTGTTAATATTGAACCAGAAACTGTTAAATATTTAGCTGAAAAATATGAAAATATTGTTGCTATCAAGCAAAGCTATCCTGATTTAGATAAAGTTTCTGAAATGAGAGATCTTTGCCCAAAAGATTTTCAAATTTATAGTGGCGATGATAGCTTAACTTTACCTATGTTGTCATTAGGTGCAACAGGTGTTGTTTCAGTTGCATCACACATATATGGCGAAGAAATTAAATCTATGATTGATGATTTTAAATCAGGCGATGTAAAATCGGCTTTGAACATGCACATGATTTTATATCCAATGTTTAAAAAGTTGTTTATGGCACCAAATCCAGTTCCTGTCAAAGCAGCTTTATCAAAAAACGGCATTATTAAAGATTACGTAAGATTGCCTCTTGTAATCTTGAATTATGAACAAAAAGCAGAATTATTCTCAATTATGGATTCAATTGAAAAAGAATAGCCCTAGTGGGTTATCCTAAATTTATTATTTTTGTTGAAAGAATAATATTAATTATAATTTATATAAGGACGTAGAAATGAAAAATAAAATTTTATTGTTTTGGGGAATTGTAGTTATCGCAATTATTTCGATAGCAATTATTTTCCTTAAACCTACAAAATTAGGTTTAGACTTGGTGGGTGGATCTCGTTTAGTACTTGAAGCCCAAACTTCTGCGACTGTTGCAAAAATTACTCCTGATATGATGGATAGTTTGCAATTCGCAATTGAAAATCGTATTAACAAACTTGGTGTTGCTGAAACTGTTGTTCAACGACAAGGCGAAAAACGTTTGGTTGTTGAAATTCCTGCAGTTAAAGATTTAAACCAAGCTAAAAAATTCTTAGGTGAAACTGCTGAATTAGCATTCAAAAAAGAAGTTCAAAACGGCAGTGCTGTTAGCTGGGTTGATACAGGTTTAACAGGTAATGACTTAAACCGTGCTACTTTAAGCACAAGCACAAACGGTCAATGGGTTGTTGACTTAGAATTTAATGACAAAGGTACAAGAAAATTTGCTGATTTAACTCAACAATTAGTTGGTAAACCAATGGCAATATTCTTTAACGGTGAACTTACTTCAGCTCCTGTAATCAGAGAACCAATTATTGGAGGTAGAGCTCAAATTTCAGGCGGTGACAATGGATTTGCTTATGAAGAAGCGAAAGAAATGGTTGATTTATTAAATGCAGGTGCTTTACCTGTTCCAGCTAAAATTATTGAAGAAAATACAGTTGGTCCTACTCTTGGTGCTGATAGTATTGCAAAATCAAAAGTTGCAGGTGTTATCGGTTTAGGTATCGTAATGTTGTTTATGGTATTCTACTATCGTTTACCAGGGTTAATCGCAGATATGGCATTGATTATTTATAGTTTAATCCTATTTGCATTATTCAAACAAATTCCAGTAACACTTACATTAGCAGGTATTGCAGGTTTTATTCTATCAATCGGTATGGCGGTTGATGCTAATATCTTGATTTTTGAAAGAACAAAAGAAGAATTACGCGCTGGTAGAACTTTATTTACTGCTATTAACGCTGGTTTTGATAGAGCTTTCACAAGTATTTTTGACTCAAATATGACAACAATTATTACTTGTGCAATATTGTATTTCTTAGGTACAAGTATTGTTAAAGGTTTTGCTTTAACCCTAGCATTAGGGGTTATGGTATCAATGTTTAGTGCTATTACTGTTACTAAAAACTTTATGCACTTAATCTTTGGTACAGGCGAATTAAAATATCCAGCCTTGTTTGGGTTACATAAAGACGAAATCGGTACAGCTTATTCTGCTACTGACACAAAACGTGAAAAAGCTAAATTTGGTGTATTGGATTAGAGAGGTATAGAGATATGGAAAATAAACATTTAGTTCATGTTGTTAAATATAGATGGGTTTGGATGGGACTATCTGCATTATTAATTATCCCTGGGATTATATTAATGATTTATGCAACTATAGTTTCGCCAGAACATACTCCACTAAAAGTTGGTATTGATTATACAGGTGGTACTGTTTTACAATATGCAGTAGATAAAAAAGTAGACAATAATACATTATCTGAATTAAGAGCAAAATTGGAAGCAAAAGGGATTGAAAATCCATCTTTGCAAATTATTAACGTAAAAGATTCAGACAAAACAAAAGCTTCTGATATTATTTCAGTAAGAACAAAGTTTATTGCAGAGGGTGATAATACTTCTATTAATAATATAACTTCTGTAGTTAAAGCAGAATATTCAAATGCAGATTTGATTTCTTCATCTTCAGTAGGTCCTACTTTGGGTAAAGAATTATTTAAAAATTCATTGATTGCTTTGACTCTAGCTTGCTTAGGTATTATTGCTTACTTATCATTTAGATTTCAATTAGACTTTGCTCTTGCTGCAATTTTAGCATTAGTCCATGACGTTTTATTTGTAGTTGGTGTATTTGCAGCTTTAGGCTTGTTCTTTAATGTTGAAGTTGATGGCTTATTTATTACCGCTTTGTTAACTGTAATCGGTTTCTCTGTTCACGATACAATTGTTGTATTTGACAGGGTGCGTGAAAATTTAAGATATTATGCAAAGAAAATGTCATTTGGCGAAATCGTTGACGCAAGTGTAACTCAAACTATGGCAAGAAGTATTAACACTTCTTTAACAACTTTGATTACATTACTTGCTTTGTACTTCTTCGGTGGTGTTACTACTAAAAACTTTGTTTTAGCTATGATTTTAGGTATCGCAATTGGTACTTATTCAAGTATCTTCTTTGCTAGTATGTTGATTGACTTCTGGAGAGATAAAAAAACGCAAATTAAAAAAGCGTAGTTAATTTTATAAATTTATCAGGCATGGCATGCAACGATATGTTAAATATTTGTTGCATGCCTTTGTTTTCTGTTAAAATCAATAAAGAAATGGGGACATGTAAATGAAAAAATTATTATTATCTTTACTGATATTATTTTTAGGAATACAAGCAAATGCCGCAACTGTTTGGATTAATGATGCGCGCGCGCAGTTTCAAACAAATTCTTTGGTTATTTTGGGTATTAATATTCGTACTTTTAATGCGAAAGACTTAAATAAAAATGGTATTATAGAGCCTAAATCAGAAGAAGAAAAAGGTTCGTTTTTAAATGCAATTGATAGACTAGATGAGCTTGCTATGCAAGGCGTTAACACGGTTCATTTGCTTCCGATAACTCCAGTAGGTAAAATTAAAGCCTTGGGCACTGCTGGCTCGCTATTTGCCTTAAATTCATTTGATGAAGTTAATCCTCAATTGGCAGATAGAAAATCAAGATTATCACCAAAAGATCAAGCTATAAGATTTATTGATGAAGCTCATAGACGTAAAATTAGAGTTTTAATTGATATTCCTGCCTGTGCTTCTTACGATTATTACTTGAAAAACAATGGCTTGTTCTTGAAAAAAGAGAATGGTTCTCCTGTTGTAGCATCAGACTGGACAGATGTTAGAGTCTTTGATGCTGGAAAAGAGGGTCGAATTAATCTTGATTTATTAGATAAATATAAATCTTTAATTGATATGTATATGGAAATTGGTGCAGACGGTGCTGTTGCAAGTTCACCAACGATGAAGCCAGCAGATTTTTGGGCAGAATTAATTTCTTACACTAGAGCAAGAAGTCCGCAATTCTTATTTATCGCGCAAGCAACTGATAAAGAAGTGCCATTTGCAAAAAATATTCCATTTACAAATTATGATAAATTATTAGAAGCTGGATTTGATGGATATTATGCTGGTTATTCAAGATTTTCTGACTGGCAAACAGCTGATGAATTGTATGAACATGTTAAATTTAATCAAAAGCTATTCTCAAAATACAAATTGATTAAGTCTGATATCGGAAGTTTTGCTACACATGATAATGTTAGCCCAGTACTTGTAAATGGTCCGCAATATTCAATTATGTTATCTTGGTTAAATGCGACTTTACCTGTAAATGCTTACTTTACAGATGGGTTCCAATCAGGCGATGATTATATGTACCCTTGGGAAAATAAACGTGCTAAGAAAACGTTTACAGATGATGATTTCTACTTTGTTCACCGTGGAAAAATGGATATTTTTAACTTTTCAAGAAAACCTGGAGCTTCAAATGGCGACATCTTGCAAAACTTTATCTTAGCTAACAAATTTAAGTTTATGATGAATAGTATTATGCCAGGAGCATCGTTTGTGCCTTTACAAACAAATTCTTCAAATGTGTTTGCATACGCTCGTTCTACAAAGCAAAATGCTGTAATTGTTATTGGTAATATGGATTTTTCAAATATGCAGAATGCGAAAGTATCAGTTCCGCATTTGAACGACAAAATTGCTATTGTTCCAGTAAAAATTCAAGATATACCAGTTGTTACAAGAGGTCGTATTAACTCAATCTTAGCTCCTGGAGAAGTTCAAGTGTTACTAGTTAAAGACTTTTCTATTAAATAAAATTTACAAATTTATAAATTTATACTTGTAAATCAATTATATTTGATATATTCTATATGTATACAACAAAAAAAAGAAGGATAAAAAAATGTCAAGAAAATGTGAAGTATGTGGTAAAGAACCATTAAAAGCAGCAAAATTAACTTTCTCTCATAAACAAATTGTTCACAGACAAGCTCCAAATCTTCAAACTGTAAGAGTTATGGAAAATGGTACTGTTAAAAAAATGACAGTTTGTTCATCATGCTTGAAAGCTAACAAAGTTCAAAAAGCTGTTTAGTTTTTTGTTTTTACATTAAAAAAAAGAGGTCTTTAGACCTTTTTTTTTTGCTTTTTTTTTTATCTGTTAATATTTCTTAATATAAATTTTGAATAGGTGTCAATAATTTTTATAAAAAATACTTTATATATATACGAGATATTATATTTGGAGAAATAATGACAGTAAATTTTGGTTTTAACCAATTTAATATGCCTAATCCGTTTATGAATTTAAACGCGATGTCGTCTTTCCAAATGCCATTTTTGGGTGGTATCTTTAATATGCCGTTGAGCTCAAGTTTTCAAATGCCTATGACTTCGTCATTTGATTTTACTTCGTTGTTTAACTTTAATATGCCGAAATTTGATTTTTCAAATATGAACTTCGGCAGTGTTACAGCTAAAGCTGGCAATTGCAAACCAAACGTTAAACTAGATAAAGCTTTCTTAGATAAAGTTAAACAAATTGCATCTAGAATTAACTGTGACTATAAAGATTTACTTGCTGTAATGCATTCTGAATCAGGTTTAAACTCTAGAGCTGTTAATAAAGGTAGTGGAGCTACTGGTCTTATTCAGTTTCTACCATCTACAGCTAAACAATTGGGTACTACGACAGAAGCTCTACGCAATATGACTCCAATACAACAATTGGATTATGTTGAAAAATTCTTCAACATGAATAAAAAGACTTTTGGTGTAGGTAACAGAAAGTTATCTGCTGGTGATTTATATACTTTGGTATTTATGCCAGCAAAAATTAATAATGAAGTTATTACATCAAAAGGTTCGTCTGCATATTCTGCTAATAAAGGCTTAGATGCAAATAAAGATGGTATGATTACAAAAACCGAACTAGCTAATAGAGTAATGAAACATAGAGTTAATGAATCAGTATTTCTAGCTTAATAACCGATATATAACAAAAGAAGCGCCGATTACTTAGTAATCAGCGCTTCTTTTGTATTTTGTTCTTGCTGAAATTAGCCAATTTGTTTCATAACTTCATCAGCAAAGTTTTCATTACGTTTTTCAAGACCTTCGCCAAGAGTGTATCTGATAAATTTGTTAATTGTTAATTTACCTTCAATCAATTGAGCAACTGTCATGCTTGGATCTTTAACAAATGCTTGTTCTAACAAACATTTTTGAGCCAAGATTTTGTGTAAACGGCCTTCAACGATTTTTTCTCTGATGTTTTCAGGTTTGTTAGCAAGGTCTTCTTTACCCATTTCAATACGTTTTTCTTCTTCTCTTACTTCAGCAGGGATATCGTTGCTTGATAAGAATTCAGGAGCACATGAAGCGATGTGTAAGCAGATATCTTTCATCAAAGTTTCGTCTTTTTTATCAGTGTTTAAAAGAACACCAATTTTACCGTTGTGAATGTATGTAGCGTTGTTGCCTTCAAGAATTTCAAATCTTCTTACTGTAATTTTTTCACCGATAGAAGCGATTTTTTCTTTGATTACATCAGCAACAGGTTTACCATGTTTTGGGCAAGTTGTTGCTAATAATGCATCAACGTCAGCAGGTTTTGCTTCTGCAACTAATTGAGCTAAACCTTGGCATAATTCTTTGAATTCATCGTTTTTAGCAACGAAGTCTGTTTCACAGTTAACTTCAATCATAGCGCCAACGTTATCGTTTACGTAAGAAGCTACAAGACCTTCAGCAGCAATTCTGCCCATTTTCTTTTCAGCAGAAGCGATACCTTTTTGTCTTAAAGCTTCCATCGCTTTTTCCATATCTCCGTCAACTTCCATAAGTGCTTTTTTGCAATCCATCATGCCAGCACCAGTTTTATCACGAAGTTCTTTTACCATAGTAGCTGTAATATTCATTGTTTCCTCCATTAAGCCTTAACTGTTTCTTCTGCGCTTACACCAGCATCTTCAGGTTTAATTTCTTCAACTTTTGATGTGTTTGCAGCTTTGTTTTCTCGAAGTTGTTTACCTTCTAATACTGCATCAGCTAATTTAGATGCGATTAATTGTACTGAACGGATAGCATCGTCATTACCAGGGATAATGTAGTCGATGTTTTCTGGATCAGCATTTGTATCAGCTAAGCAAATTACAGGAATACCGATTTTTTTAGCTTCTAAGATAGCAATATCTTCTTTTTGTTGGTCAACAACGAATAATAAATCAGGAAGACCTCTCATGTCTTTGATACCGCCTAAAGTTTTGCTCAATTTTGCTAATTGTTTGTTAATTTGAGCTTGTTCTTTTTTAGGTAATTTTTCGATTTGACCGCTTTCAATAAAGTTTTCATATTCTTTTAATTTGTTAACACGAGTTTTGATAGTTTCAAAGTTAGTCATCATACCGCCTAACCATCTTTTGTTAACATAATATGCACCAGCTCTTGATGCTTCTTGAGCTACAACTTCTGCAGCTTGTTTCTTAGTACCAACAAATAAAATGTTTTTACCTTTTGCTGCATAATCTCTTACTACATCGTAAGCTGCGTCAAGTAAATCAGTAGTTTTACGTAAATCAATAACGTAAATACCGTTTCTTGCACCGTAAATATACGGTTTCATTTTTGGGTTCCATCTTTGTGTTTGGTGACCGAAGTGTACACCTGCTTCTAAAAGTTCAATCATTGATGCTACTGGCATCTTTCTTTCTCCTTTGTTTTTTACTGTCTTTTGCTACGGGACACGCTGTTCCATTCACTGTTGTGAACTAGGGATTTTTACCTATCGAACCAGTGTATCCGTTATAATCGTAGCATAAACAAAAACATTTGCAAACCTTTTGTTTACAATATTAAGGGAAGATTTTGACAGCAAAAATAGATTATTCGTGATGATGATTTTCAGCTTCGCAAATTTCTCTATATTCAAGTCCCATTTGGTCGCTTACGTTTTGTAAGAATTCTTTTGTCGCTTGAACTGCTGTATTAAATTGTCTTTGAGTTATATCCATCCAATGAGGTTCATTTTCTCTAGTGATAGGTCCACCCTCTTTTGTTGTTCTGAACGTATCAGAGAATAACTGCATACTTCTTCTTGGATTTCTAACAGTTTTTTCGAAATTCTTAGAACAATAGTCGGCAACTTTTTCAGCAAAACTTTCATAATCTGTGTGGATTTTTAAATCCCAAGCTTTGCCAATAGTTGAAGTTTCTTCAATGTGTTGTGGTTGTGCCATATCTTGTAAAAAATGGCAAGCTCTTGCGGCATTTTGAATTGTTAATTCATCATCTTCGTCTTCAATCGCTTCGTCCATTTTTTCGATTTGCTCTTTATATGCATATTTAGCGTTGTTTTTTCCGTTGTAATCCATAAAACTTACGCCATTTGTGTTAAAAATCTTACTAAATGCGTTAACAAGCCCACCAGTCATAGATTTGCCTAATGCAATTGTTGAGTTTGTAAGACTTGTGTTGTTATTTTCGTTTATGTCTTCGTTTTCAAATTTTTCTTTATTGAAAGAGTCGTGTTGAATTTTTTCGCCAAAATAGAAATGTTTATTGGCTAAAAAACCAATATCATCGTGGTCGGGGCGCTGTACATAATCTGCAAGAGTGTCTTTGTATTTTGCAAACTGTGGCATATCCTTTATAGCCGTTTCCATAATTTTTTTATGGGTTTCACAGCTCCAGCCGAAGTTTATTTGATTGTTACCTTGAATTTTCAAAGATAAGCCTCCACAGAAAACTTAAAGCTCCTCAATATTCTTTATTGCCTGATTTTAAATTTTTGTTTACAAATATTAATAAAATAAAACAGGCGGTGCGAAAATCGCACCGCCTAAAATTTTTAAATTATAACGTTAAAATTATAATTTTTCTGCAACCATTAATGTAGTTTCAGCTAAACGAGTTGAGTATCCCATTTCATTATCATACCAAGAAATAATTTTAACTTGGTTGCCACCCATAACTCTTGTTAATAAAGCATCAACTGTTGATGATTGAGAAGTGCCAACGTAGTCAGAAGATACTAGAGGTTCTTCTGTATAGCATAATACGTGACCATCAGCGCCTTCTTTTAATGCTGCATTAACTTCTTCAACTGTTACGTCTTTAGAAAGTTCAAATACAACGTCAACTAAAGATACGTCTGGAGTAGGAACACGCATAGCGAAACCGTCCAATTTACCTTTTAATTGAGGTAATACTAATGCTACAGCTTTTGCAGCACCTGTTTTTGTAGGAACGATGTTTAAAGCACCAGCTCTAGCTCTACGAGGGTCTTTGTGACCAGCGTCTAAGATTCTTTGGTCACCTGTGTAAGAGTGAACTGTTGTCATCAAACCTTTAACGATGCCGAATTTTTCATCGATAACTTTAGCTACTGGAGCTAAGCAGTTAGTTGTGCAAGATGCCATAGAAATTACGTTGTGTTTTGCTGGATCGTATTCTTTATCATTTACACCTAAAACGATAGTTTTGTCTTCGTTTGTAGCTGGTGCAGAGATGATAACTTTTTTAGCACCTGCATCGATGTGAGCGTGAGCTTTAGTTGCATCTGTAAAGAAACCTGTTGATTCAACAACAACTTCTACACCTAAATCTTTCCAAGGTAATTGAGCTGGATCTTTTTCTGCGAAGAATTTAATTTTTTTACCGTTTACGATAATACCTTCTTCGTAAGCTTCAACTGTACCATCGAATTTACCCATTACTGAGTCATATTTGAAAATACGAGCTGCATCTTCTGGTTTTAAACCAGGGTCATTGATAGCAACATAGTTGATTTTGTCAAAAATGCCTTCTCTGATTGCTGCTCTTAATGTGTTACGTCCGATTCTACCGAATCCGTTAATTGCTACGTTTACCATATTTCTTATCTCCTTCTACAATATGTATCGTTAACAGTTTAGTTATAAACCAAACATACATGACAAGCAAGCAAATTAATTATTTCTTAATTATTTGAAAATATGTTGCGTACGTAGTAGTTTTCGTCGTTCTCTAGCTTGGTTTTCAACTCTTTTAGGCTAGGAGTTAAATTTATTTTTGTCAAAAATTTTGCGCATTTTTCTCGAACAGTATATTCTGGTAAGTTTGCGCAGTTTATTAAAACTTTTTCTAAATCTTCATCTTTTGCAAATTCGTAAAAATATATCAAAGCTTCAAGACACCAGTATATTTTGAAAATTTGTTTATTAATTTTGTATTTCTTGTCCCTGAACGTGAATTTTGAAATTTCGTCTAAAGCTGTATTTATTATTTTAATTACTCCATCAGTGTAGAATGTTGAAAAATCTTTAAATTGTTTAATGTTTAGCGCAGATGAAATTGCTAAACGACAAACGTTGCTATCAATATCTATTGTTGCGTTTAAAAATAAGTCAAAATTTCTGTTGTCAAAAAATAATTCAGGAGTTTTAAAAGTTAACTCACTAACCTTTAATGCAGTTGCTTCTCTAATTTTTCCGTCAACTCCAACCAAATTGTTTAGTAATAAATTAGCTTCATCTTTGTTTTGAACATCTTTAAGGTTAAGTGACGCAAATTGACGTTCGATAACGGAGCCTTTTTCTAAAAAAGTTATTAATTCTTGATGTGTGAACTCTTTATCAAGTAAATTCAACGCGTTATTATAATTTTGACTTAAATCTTGCATAAAAAAATTATAGCATAACAAGAATCATACCGTCTTGAAAAAATATAGTATTTTTGTACGATAAAAAACTAACCATTTCAAAATATACTATTAACACAAGGAGGAGATATGGGACTTTTAAACATATTCAAAGAAATAGTTTCAATGAGAAATGAAGATACAATGCGCGTTGGTTTATCAAGCTTTAAAACAAGCACTAAAAAAATTGAAAATGCTACAGCTGGTATTCCATCAATCAGAAGCAAAGATATTAGATTATCAGACTTAATGCGCAGAACTAATGTTTATTAATTGGAATTTTATTAAAAAGAGGCGCGGTTGCTTTGCAACCGCGCCTCTTTTTTTTTTGTATTTTTTAGTACATTCCGATAATATTTCTAACGTCAGTTAAAATTTTCTTAGAAACTTCTCTTGATTTTGCATTTCCGTTTTCAAGGATTGATTTTACTTCATCAATGTGATTTTCGTAATATTTTCTGCGATCTCTGATTTCTCGGAAGTGTTCATTAACTTTTTCACCTAGTTGGCGTTTGCAATCTGCGCAACCGCGTTTGCCAGCTTTACATTCTTCTTCAATCAGTGCAACTTCTTCTTCGTTACCAAAAATCTTCCAGTATTTAAAAGCGACTTCGCATTTATCAGGGTGACCAAAATCTGTTTTTCTTGCTCTAGAACGGTCAGTAATGCACTGAATGATACGTTTTTTAGTTGTTTCTTCATCGTCTGAAATTTTAATATCATTGTTAAAAGATTTACCCATTTTGGCACCGTCAACACCAGAAAGAAGTGGACAGTTGTTCAATTTTACGGCTGGTTCATTGAAGTAATCTGTGTTGTAAACATGATTAAATCGTCTTGCCATATCTCGGGTAAGCTCAACGTGAGCAACTTGGTCTATTCCAACTGGCACATAGTGTGCGTTTACTGCCAAAATATCTGCAGTCATTAGTACAGGATAGCCCATTAGACCAAATCCAATTTGCGAATTTGTTCCCTCTTTTGTTTTTAAGATTTTTGCCATATCTTTTAGTGTAGGGTCACGTTCTACCCAATTTTGAGGTGTAACCATTCCTAAATAGATATTTAATTCAGCGATTTCAGGAATTGCTGATTGAACGTATATTGTAGCTTTTTTAGGGTCAATTCCGCAAGCAAGCCAATCTATTACAACATTGTAGACGTTATCTTTAAGGTGTTCAGTTTTGTCGTAGCCTGTTGTTAGTGCGTGCCAATCTGCAACTGAAAAGTAACAATCATATTCGTTTTGTAGGTTTACCCAATTGGTTATAACTCCCATATAGTGTCCTAGATGAAGTCTACCAGTTGGACGCATGCCAGACATAATTCGTTTCTTTTCTTCCATTTTTCCTCCGAGGTTATTATTTTAGCCCTGCGATAAAATCAGCAATTCTTTTAATGCACCATTTCATTTCCCAGTGGCTACCACGTTCAGCAAGGAATAATTGTGCATTAAGTTTATGTTCGTAAAGTTCTCTTGAATTCTTTGATGGAGCAACTCTATCTGTTTTTGAGTGTACGATAAGAATTGGACATTGAACTTTCGCAATTTTGTTAAGATTATCGAATTTTTGAAGAAAAACAACATCTTTAAAGTGTTTTTTTATGTATTGTCTTAAAGAAACAATTTTTAATCTTCTATAATAAAATGACGCAATATCTTGTGCCGCTGAAGTTATATCCTTGATTGGTGATTGCAAAATAAGAGCTTTAACTTCGTTATTTACGGCTGTATTCATTGCAACAGTTGTTCCTAATGAGTGTCCCCATAAAATTATATCTTTTGTTTCAATACCAAAGGAATTCAATTTTTCAACTGCAGTTTGCGCGTCTGTAAAAATCCCTTTTTCCGATGGTAGACCCCAACTTCTGTAGTGACCTCTATACGACAAAAGAAAAACCCCATATCCATTTTTTAGTGCAAATTCTGCAACATCTTGATGCGAAAGAATAGATTCTGCTTGTCCATGAAAATAAAGAATTGTAGGTTTATTTTCTTGAGGAGGAATAAACCAAGCGAAAAGTCTTGCTCCGTCCTTTGTTGCAAACCTGACTGTTTTAAATTTTTTCAATAAGTTTCGTTGAACTCTTTTAGCTCTTAATTTTGCTGGTTGAAAGATTAAATAGTTCTCCATACCTAATCTAAAAAAGCGTAAAAACTTTGAATTACCTTGGAAAAATGGGTAAATCATTATATAAAAAACTTTTTTAAACAGTAATAAATAAAATAAATATTTTTGCATGACATGCCTATTATAACATTGTTTTACAATATTGCCACTGTGTAAAAAAAATGATAAATTACTCTAGAGAGTAGGAGGTATTATGAAAAAGACAATCATAGGTATTCCAAAAGAAATAAAGAACTCAGAATATAGAGTATCACTGGTTCCAGCAGGTGTAAAAGTTTTGGCTAAAAATGGACACAAAGTTCTTGTTGAAAACAATGCTGGGCTTGAAAGTGGCTTTACAAACGAAGATTACAGAAATGCAGGTGCTGAAATTTTAAATTCAGCAGAGGAAGTTTGGGCAAAAGCTCAAATGATTATTAAAGTAAAAGAACCGCAAGCTTGCGAATACAAGTATTTACGCGAAGGTTTGATATTATTTACATATTTACATTTAGCTGCGGAACCAGAGTTAGCACAAGTTTTGATTGACAAAAAAGTTAATGCAATTGCGTATGAAACTGTTCAAAACGCAGATGGCTCACTACCTCTATTAACTCCAATGAGTGAAATTGCTGGTAAAATGGCTGTTCAAATAGGTGCTTCTTTGTTGGAACATCATCACGGTGGACGTGGAATTCTCCCAGGTGGAGTTCCTGGAGTAGATCCTGCTGATGTTGTTATTATTGGTGGTGGCGCAGTTGGTTTAAATGCAGCAAAAGTCGCACATGGTATGGGTGCAAATGTTACAATTTTAAACAGAGGTTTAGCTAAACTTAGATATATTTCTGATATTTTTAACGATAACGTTAGAACTTTGGTTGCTAATGAAGATAACATTGAAAGATGTGTTACAAATGCTGACTTAGTTATTGGCGCAGCTTTAAACGCTGGTGCAAAAGCTCCAAAGCTTATCACTGAAAATATGGTTAAAAACATGAGAAAAGGCTCTGTAATTGTTGATGTAGCGATTGACCAAGGTGGTATTGTTGAAACAATTGATAAAACAACAACTCATGATAATCCATATTACGAAAAGTATGGTGTTTTACATTATGCAGTTCCAAATATCCCTGGAGCTGTACCTAGAACCTCTACAATTGCACTAACAAATGCAACTTTGCCTTATGCCCTAGAACTTGCAAATAAAGGCTTTGAAGAAGCGGTGAAAGAAAATGACGCCTTGTATTTGGGTGTAAATACTTGCGATGGTAATGTTGTGTCAGAACCAGTTGCAGAAGCGTTAGAAATGGAATTTGTAGAACTTTCTTCAATTGTTGGAATTTTATAATTCAGATTTAAAAATTTCCTTAAGATATTTGCCAGTATGTGATATTTCACTATTGGCAATTTCTTTTGGTGTTCCTTGTGCAACTATAGTTCCACCACCGTTTCCTCCCTCGGGACCTAGGTCGATAATATGGTCTGCAATTTTGATTAAATCAAGGTTGTGCTCAATAATCAAAATTGTGTTACCACTGTCTGCTAGTTTGTGAATAATTTTTATAAGCTTGTCTAAATCAGCCCAATGCAAGCCAACAGATGGTTCGTCCATTAGATATAATGTCTTTCCTGTAGCTTTTTTGTTTAATTCTGATGCTAACTTAATTCTTTGAGCTTCACCGCCAGAAAGAGTAGTCGAACTTTGACCAAGTTTTATGTAATCCAAGCCTACATCATTTAAAGTCTGAAGTTTTCTACGGATAGGTTCAATGTTTTCAAAAAATTCTAAAGCCTCGCCAACACTCATTTCTAATACATCAGAAATTGTTTTACCTTTGTATTTAACTTCTAATGTTTCGTGATTGTAGCGTTTTCCTTTGCAAACGTCACATTTTACATATACGTCAGAAAGAAAGTTCATCTCAATTTTTTTAACGCCGTCACCTTTACAAGCTTCACAACGACCACCCTTTACGTTGAAGCTGAACTGTCCTTGAGTGTAGCCTCTAACTTTAGCTTCGTTCGTTTTGGCAAAAAGAGCTCTAATAGGTGTGAAAACATCTGTGTAAGTCGCTGGGTTTGAACGTGGAGTTCTACCAATTGGTGATTGGTCAATGTTTATGACTTTATCTATGTTTTCAAATCCTGTGATTTCGTCTACACCCTGTGGTTTTGGTTTGTTTTTGTTTAAAACGTGAAGTGCGTATTGATTGATTAAATCTTGCATTAATGTAGATTTACCCGAACCTGAAACACCTGTTAATACTACGATTTTACCAAGTGGAATATCTACATCAATATTTTTTAAATTATTAAGATGAGCATTTTTTACAGATAAAAAGTTTCCATTTCCTTTGCGTAATTTCGTTGGAATGGGAATAAATCTTTCTCCGCTCAAATACTTGCCAGTGATAGATTTTTCGGCATTAATTATATCGTCAACGCTACCTTGTGCAATAATTTCACCACCAAGAAGTCCAGCTTTTGGACCGATATCCACAATGTAATCAGCGTTTCTGATAGTTTCTTCGTCGTGTTCTACTACTATTAGAGTGTTTCCAAGGTTTCTAAGTTTGAATAATGTCTTGATTAATCTATCGTTGTCGCGTTGGTGTAAGCCGATTGATGGCTCGTCTAAAACATATAAAACACCTGATAAACCACTACCTATTTGGGTTGCAAGTCTAATTCTTTGAGCTTCACCGCCTGATAGAGTTCCTGCCATGCGCGCTAAATTCAAGTAACCAAGCCCAACATCTTGCAAAAATTTTAATCTTCCACGAATTTCGTCTAAAATTTGCCTTGCAATTTGAAGTTTGTAGTCTGAAAAATCTAAATAAAGCGTGTCAATAAAGGTTATTTCATCATCTACAGACATTTTTGTAAATTCAAAAATATTTTTGTCCCCAATAGTAACTGCAAGTGAAAATGGCTTTAATCTTGCTCCACCGCAAGCTGTACAAGGTTTTGTAACCATATATTTTTCAATTTCTTCTTGCCAATAATCGCCATTTGCATCGTGATATTTTTTTTCAAGATAAGGAATTACACCCATATAGTGTGAATATTGAGATTTATAACGTTGTGTTCCGAATTGTTTTACCGTAAGCTTAATGATATCGTTAGAACCGTACAAAATGATATCTTGGTGCTCTTTTGGCAACTCCTTGAACGGCTTTTCCATATCAATTCCGTAACTATGACATACTGAGGTTAACAAATCAGTGTAGTAATCAGTTGAAGATTTTGCCCAAGGGTAGATAGCTCCACCTTTTATGGATAAATTTTTGTCAGGGACGACTAAATCTGCATCTACAATAAAATCAGCACCTAGCCCAGAACATCTTTCACAGGCTCCATAAGGGTTGTTAAAACTAAAAATTCTAGGTGAAAGTTCGTCAAAACTTAAACCACATTTTTCACAAGAAAATTTTTCAGAGTATAATTTTTCTTCGTTTGTTTCTACTAAATCAACTATGACAGTTCCATTTGCCTTTTTTAAAGCGGTTGCAATACTGTCAGTTAATCGAGATTGAATTGTCGGTTTGATTACTAACCTGTCAACGACTACGGAGATAGTGTGTTTCTTTGTTTTTGTAAGTTCAATGTCATCTTCATCTAGGTTAAAAGTTTCTCCGTCAATTTTAACGCGCACAAAACCCTCTTGTTGTAAATCTTTGAAAAGCGATTGGAATTCGCCCTTTTTGCCTACCACAACAGGGGCTAAAAGTTGAATTTTTGATCCCTCTTTAAGTTTTAAAACTGAATTTACTATTTCATCAATTGTTTGAGGTTTAATCTCGTCACCGCATTTTGGACAATGTGGAGTTCCAACGCGTGCGTAAAGTAGTCTTAAATAGTCATAAATTTCAGTAACTGTACCAACTGTAGAACGAGGGTTGTTGCTGGTTGTTTTTTGGTCAATAGAAATAGCGGGAGAAAGTCCATCAATGCTTTCTACATCAGGCTTATCCATTTGCCCTAAAAATTGTCTAGCGTACACAGAAAGACTTTCTACGTATCTTCTTTGACCCTCCGCAAAAATTGTATCAAATGCTAAAGAACTTTTGCCAGAGCCAGAAACACCAGTAAAAACGACAAGTTGATCTTTAGGTATTTCTATTGAAATATCTTTCAGATTGTTTTCTCTAGCGCCTTTGACAATAATTTTATCCTTCATACTAAAAGTATGGCACAAAGTAATTAAAACTTCCAGAAATGAATGTCGGTTTATAATATTAAATTTTGTTAACTATGTTAACAAATGTAAAATTTTGTGCTATAATTTTAGTGAAAAAGTCAATTTTTTCGGCAAAAAATAGTTTATTATAATGTAACACTTAGAGGATTGTAAGAGATATTAAAAAAATAGCCTTAAAATCACTAAGGGTGCATAGAAATACCAAACTTTTTACTGAAACATTCCAATAACATATGTTATGTAAAAATGGTGTTAAAACAAAAGGAGCCTAAACTATGGGTATGTCAGCATCACAAGCAAGATTATTGTTCATTACATCGCGCCAAAACGATGTAAGTGCAAAAATGCAAAGAATATCAAATCAAAATATGATACTTGCCCGTGATTCAGATGAAGTAGCTGAAAAATATAATAATATGTTGAATAACCCAACAAAAACTACTCAGCTTAAGTCAGGTTATAACTTGAATTATAATGAAATGATGGGTATCGCAGGTGCTAATAAGGGTTATGATACAGCAAATGTAGTAACAGATGCATATGGCAAGGTAGTATTAAGTAGTACCTTGGCTACTACTTATGGCTTGCCTGCAACAGGTGATGTTGGTGCTATAACAAGTATTTATCCAACAGCTAAAGACTTTGTTACTAAAGTCGCTGGTGCCGATGTTGCAGCTGAAGTAACAGATGCTTCTGGTGTATCTAATGAGAAAAAGACTGTTTCTGGAACTGAAGAAACATTATCATTTAATGATATTGCTAAATTAATGGGTGTTGTTGGTGAAAACACTACTAGGGGTACAGACTACGATTTTGGTATATCAAAAGATACTGCTAGAAATTTAACTTGGGAAAGATTATTAAATTCTGGAAACCAAGCAGAGTGTTGTTTCTTGTTAGAAGGCTTTGATGACTCAAGAAACTTCAATGGTGGTAGTCAAAGAGATGCTGCAGCTATGTCAAGATTAAGCGACTTGCTTAAAGCTATGGGCTCTGCTTTGAAAACAGGCTTAAAAAACTATAACGTAACTAGTGAGCAAATTGATAATGCTGTAAATAGCACTTATAACAACTATAACACTGGTGTTAGTCAAAAACAAAGCATGAAAAAACAAAAATCAGCATCAATGGGTGATGATCATTTAGAAGATGAAACTATGCACAAGGTTAGATATGCTGTATCTACAAGGAAGACGGATACTTACCAATTTGGTGTAAATGGTAAAGAGTTATTAAAGACATTACTTGCTTACTTATACAATGAAATTAGAGCTGATGGACAACCAGAATATAAAGGTACTGAAAATCCAAGTTATAACTTAACTTTGATAAACAAATCTAAAAAACCAACTACTGAAAAATCTGAAGAAACTGTTGCTTCAAACAAAACAAAAGCTTCATACTATGCTTCAATTTATGAACAATTGAAAAATGGTTGGGTAATAGATGATACGGTTACTAATGCAAGTACCTTGAATGAAAAATTAAAAAATGGTACATACCAAATCAATAATGCTCCTATTGGCGAAAGTAATATGTATGAAACAGTAGCAGATTCTGATTACAAAGTCAAAGCAGAAGCTTACTATGATACAGAAAAGAATAAAATTCAAAGAAAAGAAAAACAATTAGAAACTGAATTGACAAAATTACAAACTGAATATTCATCATTAACAAATGACTATAACTCAGTTAAATCTATCCTTGATGCGAATATTCAAAGAAGTTTTGCATACTGTCAAAACGGTTAATAAAGATTATAAGCAGGGCGGTGATGAAATCACCGCCCTACTTTTTTGTTTAAATATATTTATCTTATCTGAAATTTACTTGTTTTATTACTTCTTGCGTTGTAAAATTATCTTATGGAATGTGTTGATTTTTGTGCAAAAAAAATAGCAGTCGTGTTTAATGAGGGTGTTAAAAATCCTTATCCTGTGTTGCAAAATTTGGAACAAATTTTGCTTGAAAAGAGTGCAAATCCAGAAATCCTTGAAATTAAAGAAATGAAATATGGCTTTGATTTTGTTTTTGCTGTCGGTGGTGATGGCACTATTTTGCACGTTTCAAAATTCTATGCTATGACAAAAACTCCTGTTTTGGGGATTAATCTTGGCAGACTTGGTTATTTGTCGCAAGTTAAATCAGATAACATTAAGCACGCTATAGATAATGTTTTTGAAAACAAATATTCAATTGAAAAAAGAATGATGCTAACTTCATCTGGCAAATTTGCTCTAAATGATTTTGTTATAAAAGGTGCATCTCAAACTAGAACTTCGCGTTTTGTTTTATACATCAATGAAAAATTTGTATGTGACTATATTGCTGATGGGTTGATTGTATCTACTCCAACAGGTTCAACAGCTTACGGGTTATCTGCTGGCGGTCCTGTTTTATACCCAAAAATTGATGCAATTGAAATTGTACCGATTTGCCCTCATACTCTAACAGCCAGACCTCTTGTAATACCAGCGAATGAAAAAATTATGGTTACAACCTCTGCTGATGAAGAAAAAAGGTTTAATTTAATCACTGATGGCGCAGACAATTTAGAAGTTAATTCTGAAATTGTTATTGAAAAGGCTGATTATAACGCTCATTTAGCACTACTAGAAGACGATGCATTCTATTCAGTTTTGCGTGATAAATTACATTGGGGAGTTTCACCAAAAAGCTTATGATTAGTTCAATTCACGTAAAAAACTATATATTAATTGATGATTTAACCGTTGATTTTACAGGTGGTTTAAACGTTATTACTGGTGAAACAGGTGCTGGTAAAAGTATTTTAATTAACGCAATTGATATTGCTTTTGGGGCTAAATATTCAAAAGATGTAATTAAAAACGGCGCAGACAAGGCTGTAATTGAAGTATTTATTAATAATTCTCGAACTGATTGTAAGGAATTATTTGAAGAAAATGGTATTGATTTTGATAGTGAAATTATTTTAACTCGTGAAATAACTTCTAGTTCTTCGCGTTCAAGAGTTAACGGAACTTTGGTAAATCAAGAATTTATAAAATCGCTAAAAGATTTATTTTTGGATATTCACTCTCAACACCAGACATATTCATTTTTGCAACCAAAATCACACATAGTTTTGCTAGATAATTATGCAAAAAGTGTTTATGGTGGAGATTTATCTGAATATAAAACTCTATATAAAGAGTATCAAGGGTTATTGAGCGATTTAGAAACAGCAAAAAATTCAGCAAATGCAACAGAATCTCAAATTGATTTCTTAAAATTTCAAATCAATGAAATTGAGCAAGCTCAAATTGAAGATGTTAATGAAGAAAACGACTTAAAACAAGAGTTGGCAGTACTTGAAAACGCTGAAAAGTTGAAAGAGCTTACACAAGGTGCATATTGGGCTTTGAATGGTGATGACGGCTCTTTAATGGACGCAATTTTGCAAATTAAATCAAATATTTCTAGAGCAGTTTCAATGGATAGTTCACTTGAAGATATTGAGCAGTCTGTGATTGATTTTGCAGAAAATGCCCGAGAAATTTCATCAAATTTAAGAGATTATGCTAGTTCTCTATCGAGTGATGCACAACGCCTGAACGAAATTCAAGAACGTTTGTATTTATTTGACAAGTTAAAACGAAAATACGGTTCAAATTTAGAAGAAATTTTGGCAACATACGACGATTTATCTAAAGAATTGAACACAATCGAGTATTCTTCTGCAAAAATTGATGAAATTCAGGAAAAAATTGATAATTTATTGCAAAATTTGAACAAATTAGCTCAAAAAATTTCAGAAAATCGTAAAAATTATGCAAAAGTCCTATCATCACTAGTTGTTGATGAGTTAGAAAAATTAGAGCTTGCAAAATCCAAGTTCGAAATAAGAATTACGCAAAAAGAATTATCGCATGATGGGATTGATGATGTTGAATTTTATATTTCAACAAATGTTTCTCAAGATTTAGCTCCGTTAGCAAGTGTTGCTTCTGGCGGTGAAATTTCACGTGTAATGCTTGCTATCAAAACTATTTTTGCAAAAGCAGACGAAATTGATACAGTTATTTTTGATGAAATTGACACGGGTATTTCGGGAAAAGCAGCTCAAAGCGTGGCTGATGAAATTTCTGAACTTGCTAAATATCGACAAATAATTTTGATTACACATCAAGCCATTATTGCGTCAAAGGCGCAAAATCATTTGTTTGTATCAAAAGAACAAACTGATAAAACTTCACTACAAATTAAAACTTTAAACGATGAAGAAAGAGTTGTTGCAATTGCAAGTTTGGCTTCTGGTGATACTTCTAAATCTGCTTTAGATTTTGCAAAATCACTACTTTCTGCTAAGTAAAACGTATACTTTTTGTTAATGTATCTTACATAAAATTCGTTTATACTGATTTTATGAAAAAGATTTTTATTATATTTGTTTTATTAATTTTTGGAAGTTCAGTATTTGCGTCTTGCGCATTAACTGGTGGTGCATGTAGTATTGAAGATATTATGCTAAAAAATAAACCAGAGGTTAAAGAAAAATCAGTAGAAGTTAAAAGTTCAACAAAAATTCTAAAACCTGCAGAAAAGCCAGTAAAAAAGCCATTATTTGCTAAAAACAAGCTTCTACAAAAACAAAAAAGCGATAGATAAATCTACCGCTTTTTTGTATGATTTTATTTTAATTATGCATTTAAAACTTTTTCTAATTGTTTGTTAGCTTGAGCTTGTACTGTTGCATCTCTATCAGTTGTAGCTTCTTTTAATAGACCAGATAAGTCTTTTTTATATTCAGGTTGGCTTACATAGCCTAATGATGCAACTGCTGCTTCTCTAACGCTTGCGTTAGGGTTTGTTTTTAATTGGTTAACAATGCCAGCCATACCGATTAAGTCATCTACAGGAACAGTTGATTTTGCTACATCTTTAACTTCTTTAGCGTATAATTTTTGTAAAGTTGCTGTTGTAAACATAGCATATTCTTTGTTTCTGTCAGCTAATTCTTTTTCTTTACCTTGAAGTTTTGATGTATCTTTATCCATAATGTTTAATAAAGTATCAACAACCTTGTTATCTAAAAGTTCATCGGCTCTGTCTGGAGCATAAAGAACAACTTCTGAAATAGCTTCCATAGCATCTGCTTGTTCTTCATAATCAGGGCTTGTTAAAATTGCAATTAAACCGTTTAAATCAATGCTAGTTTTCATTTGTTCTGGAGCAACGATTTCAGGTTTTTTATTAACTACTTTTTTATCTTCTGTTTTTGGAGTTTCTTTTGGAGCAACTTCAGCAACTTTTGCTGGTTGAACCATAGTTTGAGCTGCTAGTGCTTGTGAAGCTGATACTGACGGTTTTGCTGTTTCCTTTGCGTCAGCTTGTTTTGGTTCATAAACAGAAGCTTTTGGCATATCATATACTGATGGTTGTTTCTTTTCTTCAGCTTGTGGAGCTGGTTTATTTGCAACTTGAGGAGTTTGTACACCTGATGGAACAATCTCAATTTTGATTGTTGTTGGTTGCAAGAATGGATTAATCGGAAATGCTTGAACAGGTTGAATTGGATTAATCATCATATTTGGAAACATATAAACCTTTCTATACACACTAACTGATACTGATAAAATGTGCGTAAAGGTTAAAAATTGCTAGTATTTCGACATGTTGTTACGAAATTGTTACAATTTTATTCTTAATGTTTATTACATCAAGGTTTCCAAATTCGAATATTTTTTCAATATTTTCAGGATTGTTTGCGCGTTCTCTCATTATTAATGCGCCAACAATAGCCTCTAATTGAGCCATAGGCATCATATTTGGAGGTATATCTTCAAATTGGTATTCTGTTTTTAGAGCATTTTGTAGAAATTTGCAGTCTGCAGGTGTTCTTTCTTTAAAATAAGAACTTAAACTTAGCTTTTGACGTGTTAAATAAAGTTCAAATCTGCAAATGTCGATACCGTTTGCAACAAGGTTTCTAAAGTATTCGCACCCTCTAGTTGAATATCTTTGAGTCCAGTTATCTCTATTTAAAAAGTGTTCGTTTGTTCTAACCATTTGATATGGTTTTGATAAAATTCTCCATTTGCCCTCAAGCATGGAGTTATCCCAAGGTAAGGATACTGCTATGTGAGATTGTTTTAGTGATGAATAATTGTCTAAAAAGAATTGAATGTCTTTCATAGTGTATTCTTTATCTACTAAAATTATCTTGCCAAAGCTATCTAAAACAGCGATACCTGTTTCAATAGTAGAAGCCATAGACATTGAAATTCCCACGTAATATTCCATACCTATTGACCTACCATGTCAAATTGTGCATTAATATCTTTTTGTAAAACTTTATTGTTTTTTGGAACATTTAACCAATTATCATCTTCATTCTTAGATTGGCTTTCTTTGATTGTTGATTGCTCGTATAAAGTTTTATTTTTTATTGATAAAGATTTTTGTTTATCTGTTTCTGTATCTGCATAAAAATCATTAGTAGATTTAGCTGTAGAATCTAAGTGAATAGTGTTTTCTTGATTATTAGCTTTTAGTTTGTTTAAGGCTTTAGAACCGTCTTTTATTCTTTGAATTGTAGCAATACGTTCTTTTTGGAAAGCTTCTTGCGTCTTTTTAGGCTGTTTCATAATATTGCTTGAAGCGTGCTCAAAAGATTTGAATTTATTTTTCAAGATTAAAATTTCTACACGTCTATTTTTAGTTCTTCCATCTGCAGTTTTGTTATCGGCAACAGGTCTAGTATCGCCGTAACCTACTGATGTAAAGATGTTAGGCATAAACTTAAATCTATCAATCAAGTATCTAATGATAGCACTTGAACGAGCACCTGATAATTCCCAGTTTGATGGAAACATAAAAGTATTAATAGGTTGATTATCAGTGTGCCCCTCAACTCTTATATAGTGTAGAGCAAACTTTTCACCGATTAAAACTCCAATATCGTCTAGAGTTTTCATGGCTTTATCTGTCAAAGTTGCTGATGCAGAGTAGAATAAAAAGTCATCTTTAAATGTAATTAAAAGACCTTTATCTGTAATTTGTGCGTCAACACCCTCTAAGTCGCCATTTTCTGTTAATTCATCAATGGCATCTTTTATTTCTTCAAATGATTTTTGTTCATATTTTTGGCTAATGTATTCTAACATTAACGGCGGAATAGCTGCATCTGCTGAACTTGCATCTAAAATGCTGTTGCCATTTTCATCAAGAATTGCATCAGAGCCCTCAATTAAACTAGGAGCATTAAACGCTTTTTTTATACTATCTTCTAACTTTGAAAATTCAGTTATATCAATTTGAGATAATGCATAAAGCACTACGAAAGTTGCAAACAATAAAGTGATAAAATCACCATATGATACAAGCCATCTTTCTAAATTTTCGTGATCTTCAGGTAGTTTTTTCTTTGCCATATTATTCGATTTCTTCCTGAGTTGTTGTTCTGTCAATTACGAATGATTGAAGTTTTCTTTCAATTAACGCTGGTGATTCACCTGCTTGAATAGCTAAAACTCCCTCTAACATTAATTCTTTACCTAAGAACACTTTGCTATAATTTAATTTAATACGAGTTCCTAAAGGAATTAATAATAAGTTTGCAGCAAACAAACCGTAAATTGTTGCTACGAATGCAACCGCAATACCTGCACCTAACGCTGACGGGTCAGATAAGTTTTGCATTACTTGGATTAAACCCATTACGGCACCGATGATACCTAATGTTGGAGAATAACCGCCTGCTGATTCAAAAACTTTTGCTGCAGTGTGAACTTCAATTTCTTGTTGGTTAATTTGGTTCTCCATCATACTTTGTACTAATGTAGGGTCAGCACCATCGGCAACAGCTTCCAAACCCATTGTTAAAATAGGATCGCTTGCTCCTCTTGCTTCACGTTCTAGAACAATTAAGCCCTCACGTCTAGCTTTTTGAGCAAATTTACCAATTTCTGCAATAATAGCTTGTAAATCAACTTGTGGTGGGAAGAATACATCTTTAATTAGAGATAATGCTTTCTTTAAAATTGCTGGAGGGAAGCTTAATAAAACAGCGCCACCAGTACCACCGAATACGATAAACGCGGCTGTTACTTGAAGCAATTGCCCTAAATTACCACCTTCTAGTGCTTGACCTACAAGGATAAAAGTTATACCGAAAAATAAACCTACTATTGCAAAAATATCCATATTTTACTCCATATTCTATTGCAATACTATTTAACTACATTTTTACATGCTTCGTATCATGCATATAGTTTATTTTCTTAATTATTAAAGGAATTCTTCTCTAATAATTGTCATTAATTCAGGTTCTCCATCTGTTGCAAGAACTGTATGTTCAAAATGGGCAGATGGCTTTTTGTCTACAGTTTGTACCGTCCAACCGTCATTTAATGATTCAACGTCATCTCCGCCTAAGTTTAACATAGGTTCAATTGCAATAACGTAGCCAGATTTGATAACTGTTTTGTCGCCAACACTGTAATTGAATAAAAAGGGGTCTTCGTGCATTACGTGACCTACGCCATGACCACCATATTGTCTTACAATGCCTAAATGTTCGCGGTTTGCAACTGCTTCAACTGCACCAGAAATATCATCTAAAACATTTCCTGCGCGCATTTGTTTAATACCAGCAAAAAGAGATTCTTCTGTTACAGCTAACAAGTGTTTTAATTCATCTGATATTTCACCTACAGGATATGTCCAAGCGCTATCGCCGACCATTCCACCGTATGTGGCTCCAACGTCAACGCTTATGATATCGCCCTCTTTTAAAATAACATCTTTTGAGGGAATTCCATGTACGACATTTTCGTTAATAGAAGTGCAAATACTTGCAGGAAATCCGTTATAACCTAAAAATGTTGGTATAGCTCTATTTGAATGAATTACTTCCATCGCGATATCATCTAAGTCTTTTGTGCTAAGACCAGGTTTGATATTTTCTTTCATAGCTTTGTGAACAAGGGCAACGATGTGTCCTGCGTGCTTCATTCTTTTAATTTCATCTCTAGATTTTCTTTTAATCATCTTTATCCTGCTTTCATTTTAAAAAGGAGAGTGTTACCTCTCCTTTTGTATAAATTAATCGTTTACGGCTTTTAAAAGTCTTTCCCAAACTTCATCAATTGTGCCGTTTGCATCAATTTTTCTCAAAACACCCTTGTTTTCATAATATGCTGTTAAAGGTGCTGTTTCTTTATAGTAAGTGTCAAATCTCGCTCTTGCGATTTCTTCTGTGTCATCTTTTCTTTGAGTTAATTCTTCGCCACATTTGTCACAATGAACACCATCTTTTGGAGCTTTGAACTTCATATTGTAAATTTCACCGCATTTTGGACAAGATTTTCTGTTTACAATTCTTTCGATTAACAATTCAGTATCAATATCAAAGTATACTGCTCTAAATTCTGCATCTTGTGTATCAACTTCTTTGTTAATTTCTTCTAACATGCCAGCTTGTTCAACGCTTCTTGGAAATCCGTCTAAAACATATCCGTTTGTACAATCTGGTTCTGCTAATCTTCGTTTGATGATAGCAGCAACAACTTCAACTGGTACTAACTGACCTTTTGACATGTAACTTTCAGCTGTAACTCCTTCAGGAGTTTTATTTTTAACAGCTGCTCTTAATAAAGAGCCTGTGTCAACATGTGGAAAGTTCAAATGTTCAGCTAATTTACTTGTTTGAGTACCTTTACCGCAAGCTGGAGGTCCTAAAAATATTAATTCTTTTTTCATTTTGTTTTTCCTTTTATTTATAAATTGTACTAAGCGTCAATGTTTGTTGCATAAACTGCGTGTTGCTGAATGAAATCACGTCTTGGCTCAACCTTGTCACCCATTAAAATATCAAATAATTGGTCACAAAGCATAGCATCTTCAAGATTTACTTTTAATAGAGTTCTTGTTGATGGATCCATTGTTGTTTCCCAAAGTTGTTGAGGCATCATTTCACCTAAACCTTTAAATCTTTGGATTTGTAAGCCTTTTGAACCTCTGTCATCTAAGATTTTGTGTAATTGCTCAAATGATTTGATTTCGTGAGTTTCTGTATCAGTTTCAAGAAGTAATGTATCTTCTTCTTCAATTAAGTATTCACGAATTAATGGATAAGATGATTTCAAGCGTTTGTATTCGTTACTTTTTACAATACTTTGAGTAATTAATACAAAATCATCATCAGCTAATTGCATTCTGAAGTTGTATTTAGAATTTTCAGCACTGTACTTTAATTCTAAAGAGTAATCTTTAGCTTCTGAAATGTTGTAATTTTCAGCGTGGTCTTTTAAATAGTGTTGTAAATATTCTAAATGTTCGTTCATTTTTGCTTGATCGTCAAAATCTTCAGGTTGAATATCTGCACGAACCATACCTCTTAACATAACAGCAGGGATTCTGCCCAAAATAGGGTTGTTGTAAGAATTGTAGTATGCTGACATGTTAGAGATTAATTTTAATAATTCATCGCCTTGTGCAGATTTTGATTTTGTTTTATCTGACAAGCAAACTGATTTGATACCTCTAGCTTTTAACATTTTATCAAGAGCTTTTTCGTCGAATAAGTATTCACTTTGTTTACCTTGAGTAATCTTGTATAGAGGTGGTTGAGCGATATAAACATAACCTTGCTCGATTAATGGTTTACAATATCTGAAGAAGAATGTAAGCATTAATGTTCTAATGTGAGCACCGTCAACATCGGCATCGGTCATGATAATAATTTTGTGATATCTAAGTTTTTCTAAGCTAACTTCTTCTGGGTTTCTGCTGATTGTTACACCAAAAGCTTGAACCATCGATTGAATTTCGTTGTTAGCGTAAATTTTGTCTAAACGAGCTTTTTCAACGTTCAAGATTTTACCTCTTAATGGCAAAATTGCTTGGAACATTCTGTTTCTACCTTGTTTTGCAGAACCACCAGCAGAATCACCCTCTACAAGGAAAATTTCACATTTTTCTGGTTCTCTGTTTGAACAATCTGCTAATTTACCTGGTAAAGTTGAATTTTCAAGAACAGTCTTACGTCTAGTTAATTCTCTAGCTTTTCTTGCTGCTTCTCTTGCACGTTGTGCTTGAAGTGTTTTTTCAATAATATTTCTTGCAATTTTGGGGTTGAATTCAAGCCATTCTTGGAATTTATCTCTGATAGAATCTTGAACTGCGCCCATAGCTTCTTGGCTACCTAATTTTTCTTTTGTTTGACCTTCAAATTCTGGATTTGAAAGTTTTACGCTGACAATGGCTGTTAAACCCTCACGAACGTCATCACCAGTTAGATTTGCTTCTGAATCTTTTAAAATATTATTTTTACGTGCGTAATCATTTAAAACACGTGTAATACCATTTCTGAAACCTGTTAAGTGAGTACCACCACTGTGAGTGTTAATATTGTTTGCAAATGATAGAATACTTTCGTTGTAAGCATCTGTGTATTGCATAGCAACTTCAACTCTCATTCCATCAACCATTTTGTCTATGTAAATTGGTTCTTCAAATAAAGGTGTTTTATTTTTATTTAAGAATAAAACATATTCTGCAATACCACCCTCATAGTGGAAAACTTGTTCTTCGTTTGTTCTTCCATCTATGAAAATGATTTTTAAACCTTTGTTCAAAAATGCCATTTCTCTTAAACGTCCAGCAACTACATCGTGGTCAACTTCAATTGTTTCTTGGAAAATTTCTGGATCTGGCCAAAATCTTGATTTCGTACCAGTTTTATCAGTATCTCTAATTCTTTCTACTGGCGCTGATGGCTCACCACGGAAGTATTCTTGTTTGTATACTCCGCCGTTTCTTGAAACTTCAACAACCATTTTTTCTGATAATGCGTTTACTACAGAAGCACCTACACCGTGAAGACCGCCTGAAACCTTGTATCCACCGTCACCAAACTTACCACCTGCGTGAAGTACTGTGTGTACGATTTCCAATGCTGATTTGCCAGTTTCTGGTTTTATATCAACTGGAATACCACGACCGTTATCCTCTACTGTGATACTGTGGTCAGTGTTAATTTTTACTCTGATTTCTGTACAATATCCAGCTAAAGATTCATCAATAGAGTTGTCTACAATCTCGTAAATGCAGTGGTGTAAACCTCTTTGAGAAGTTGAACCAATATACATACCAGGACGCATTCTAACTGCTTCTAAACCTTCAAGTACACGAATGTTACTTGCATCATATCCCTGTTGTTGAGATGCTGTAGCTGAGCCACCTTGCATTTCTTCCATTTATTTTCCCCCAATATTATTAATTTTCTTCTTTATAATTATATTATATTACAAATTTTATTTGTTGGCATGACTTTAAGCAAAATCTTTACTAACTGTTAAGCCATTTTACTCATTTAATTTTGACCATTTATTTGTTGCGGACTCAAGAACTTTTTTTGTGTCAACATTATCTAATAAAATTAACTGAGTAGCTGTGTTTACTACTGTGTTGATTTCTTTTTGTGATTTTTGAGTTTTGTATGTCGGCTCAATTTTGTACAATTGTTGAGCGCTTAGTACTCTGGCTTTTGCCATTAAATCGTTATTTTCGTAATTTTGATAAAAGCTATTTTTTAATGCATTTTCATTTGTTGCCAAAATATTTGTTAATTTTGCAAGTTTAAGTTGGTTTTCTTCGTTTGTTAAAAATAGTGCAAATTTCAAAGCTTCTTCTTTGTTTTTTGCCTTTTCTGGAATTACAAAATTCATCATAGAAAAGTCATATTGACCTAATTGACCAGTAATTTGAGGTGCTACATCAGTTTTTTTGTATACATTTGGAGCATTTTCTTTAATCATATTTAAAAAGTTTGCGCCAGCTTGCAGAGTAACAATATTTTCTGACATATATTTTTCTAGTGCTTCTCTGTGAGTTTGAGTCACAGATTCTTCTGGAATTAATTTTTGTTTGTATAAATCCTTGTAAAAATTAAATATTTCCATTGATTGTTTGCTAGTTAATTTTGATGGGGAATTTATTCCGTATTTATTCAAAATCTTAAGCATAGTGTCATTTTCTGTGATTGTAGGCATAAAAATAAATGCCCCAGTTTTTTCTTTTACATCTTTTGCGTATTTGCCTAAATCTTCGTACTTGGCTGGTGGCATTTGAAATCCAGCTTTGTTTAATAGATTTTTATTATAAATTGTAATTGCAGATGTTGCATACCAAGGAATAGCATAGCTTTTGCCACTAACTTGCATTGATTTTAAAAGAGGTTGATTGAATTGGCTTAAAGATTCAGATGGTATTTCAGCTAAAGCACCTTTTTGAGCTAAAAGACTTGAAAAATCTGGGTTTAAGTTTACAAGTGATGGAGGGTTATTGCTTAAAATTGATGCTAAAGTTCTTTTTTCACCCTCTGAAAATGGTACATCAATCCATTTTATTTTAATTTCAGGATTTTCATACTCAAACTTTGCAATAACATCTGTCATATAAGGTGTAAAATCGTTCATTTGAAGTGTCCAAAAAACGACCTCTTTGCCCTCTGTTTCGCTTTTTGGCACTAATGAAATTGTTATGAAAACTATAAGTAATAAAAATAAAATTATTGCAGTTAATGTTATATAAAACTTTTTCATATTTTACCCTATTATGTTACAATTATACTATGAATAATTTATTTACAGAACTAGAAAATTTAAATAAGCAAATTCCGTTGGCAGAAATATTGCGTCCACGCACTCTTGATGAGTATTTGGGACAATGTAAAGTTATTTCAAAATCTTCTCCAATTTTCAATTTATTAAATTCAGGAAGATTGTTTTCTTTAATTTTATGGGGTCCAGTTGGTTGCGGTAAAACAACTTTAGCAAGAATTATTGCAAATACTGTAAACGCACAATTTATTGAAATATCGGCAGTTACATCTGGTGTTAAAGATATCAAGGATGCAGTTGAAAAGTCAAAAGAAGCTTTAAGAAATGGTCAAAAGACAGTTTTATTTATTGATGAAATTCATAGATATTCTAAAACTCAGCAAGATGCACTTTTGCCACATTTAGAAAATGGAACCTTATTTCTAATTGGTTCAACTACTGAAAACCCGTCTTTTCAAGTTGTTCCAGCTTTGTTATCAAGGGTTCAAGTTATTCAATTGGATTTTTTAGACGATGAATCAATGAAGAAAATTGTTCAAAACGGCTTTGATTATTTGTCTTCTCATAATCAGCCAGTTGAAATTTCTGATGAAGTTATAGATTTTATTGTAAATATTGCTCGAGGCGATGCTAGATGTGCTTTAAATTTAGTTGAAAATACTTATTTTGCTTCAAATTATGACGGTAAAAAAAGAGTAGTAACTTCTGAATTAGTTGAAAATTTTGCTCAATCTAGAAAAACTCGTTACTCAAAACAAGAGCATTATGACTGCGCGTCTGCTTTTCAAAAAAGTTTACGAGGTTCTGATGCAAATGCAGCAATTTACTATCTAGCAAAAATGATTTCAGCTGGAGAAGATCCAAGATTTATCGCAAGAAGATTAATCGTTTGTGCCGCGGAAGATGTTGGGAATGCTAATCCTATGGCGCTTTCTCTTGCGGTGAGTGCTTATCACGCAGTTGAAATTTTAGGTTTTCCTGAAGCTAGAATACCATTGGCTCAAGCTGTTATTTATGTAGCTAATTCTAAAAAATCAAATGCAACAATTTGTGCAATTGATGAGGCTTTATCAGATATTGCATCTGGTAAAGATTTTCCACCTCCAATGCATTTGAGAGATGCGCACTACAAAGATGCGTCAAAATATGGTTTAGGCGAGGGCTACATTTATACTCATAGTGCACCAGATGTTTATCAACAATTTTTGCCTGATGAATTGCTTCATAAAAGATATTTGAAGTAATTGTGTCTGGGGTAGTCGTAAGTCAATTTATAATCAAACTCGCTATTTTGGGCTTGGTTCTCTCTGATTAAACTGCGACCTATGCAAAATAAAAAGTCTGTCAAAGTTATGACAGACATTAAATAAACACGAGGATATTAAGAGAGAGAGTATAAATAAAACTTAAAATAACTTATTTCCAGTTATTAACCGAAGCACCAGAAAGAAGTAGATTCTTTAATGCCGTTAGACATAGCTTTTTCGAAAGAAGTCATTTGTTTTTGAAGAAGTTCAATTTCAGTATTTAAACTAGCGACTTTAGTTTCGTAAGCAGTAGAGTAAGCAGCTAATTCTTTGTAGTAAGAATTATTTTTTAAAGAATCAGAAGATTTGCAAGAAGATTCTAAATCGTCTAATTTTTCATTAACTTTTTCTAAAGTTCTAGCAGCAGTAGCTTCTTCATATTGTTTTTGGTTCAATTGCATTTGTGTTGCTTGATATGTAACTTTTAAAGTAATGAATGACATATTATTTAGAACTCTCTTTGTAAATCTCTCGTACTTATATAAAGAAAATTTTTCTCAAAAAATTGCTTTTTTAGTCCAGTATAAGTTAACAAATCTTAACAAAGCGACGCAATTGTAGATTATTTCTAAATTCTACAAGGTAGTTAAGATATTCAAACTTTATGAGTAGTGAAAATTGCGTTGATAAATCAGCCCAAAATCACATTAGTAGTTATATATATTTTATAGATACTATAATAAAGTATTTTTTTATAATTTAATTGCCTTTGTAGTAAAAACAGTATTGTTACCGATTAACTAATCAAATTTTTATAGTCAATTAATGGATTTCTTACAATTTTTTTTGCAACTTTTTGTTTATAAATATTGTCAGATAGTACAGTCGCTAATTCTCTGTAGCTTTGCGCTATATTCGAACTTGGATTAATTAAGCTAACAGGCAAGCCTTTATTTATTGAAGACATAATTGTAAAGTAGTTGTTTGGAATTTTCCAGTATACCTTTTGGTTTAAGGCATTTTCTACATCTTCTGCGCTTACTTCATCATTTTCCATATAACGATTAATTACAATTTTAGTTTTATCTCTGTCGTATCCAAGACGTTCAAATACATCTAAACATCTTTGACAATTCCTGATTGCTGGTAAGTTCACAATTGTCACAAGCATAATAAAATCTGTGTTATCTAGTACAGTTATTGTTTTGCCGTCAAAAACATTACTTGTATCAACAATTACGTACGCAAAAGTTTCTCTTAGCGCATCAAATAATTTTGAAATTTGTTCTGGAGTTATGTCTTTTGCTTGTTCCATATATGGAGGGTCTGCCAAAATATATAAGTCAGTGTCTTTGTATTTGTCTAACGTACTAAGTAAGAATGTATCGTCTGTTCCATCAAGATTTTTTACGACATAAGAAATATCAAACGATGGTTTTATGTCCAAAAATGTTGCAACATCACCAAGTTGAAAGTTCATATCAACAAGGGCAACTTTTTCTTTTGTAATGTTTGCAATTTCAAGGGCTAAGTTTGTTGCGATTGAAGTTTTTCCAATACCACCTTTGTTTGAAAATGTAGTAATAACCTTGCAATTTGTCTTTTTCTCTGTGCCGTATGTCTGTTCGTTAATTTTATTTAGAGTGTTTAATAAATCTTCCTTAAGAATTGGCTTTGGTAAAAATTCTCTTGCTCCAGAGCGCATTGCCTTGATTATTGAATCTGTGTCATAGCTTGCTGCTGTAACTATAATCTTAGTTTGCTTTTGTGTTGCTGAAATCTTTTCAATTAGCTTATAACTTTCTTCTTTATCATTTGATAAATCAACAATAATAAGTTGAGGGTGTTCTTTCATTATTTCATCGAAAGCTTCTTTTAGATTTGTGTAACAATCTGTGATTTGAATAAATTCAAGTTCGTTTGTAAAATTTCTTATAAGTTCTCTAGAATTGTTATCAGAATCAATAATAAAAGTAGATAATTTTTTCATATTCACCTCGTTGTAAATATGTTAACATAAAGAATCGGTCAGAGCAAACTACCCTGACCGATTCTATTATTATAAAATATCTTATTTCTTGACTGTTAGTAATATTTCAGCCAATTTATTGCCTCTACGAGGTAAATTAATTGCCTTAAGCTCATCAATCTTCTTAGGAGGTTCTGATGGTTGTTGATAATTAATTAAAAAATGCATAAATTCATCACTAAACATATATTACTAAACCTTTCCTAAGTTTCTACACATATATATAAAAACATGCTTTAAAAAAAAATTGCCTTTTATGTAGAAATTTTTTTAAAATATGTTATAATTATTTAGAGGTAACTATGGCAGATAAAATTAATATTGAACTTGATGATGGGTTTATATCAAAACTTTTCGAGATGACGGACGCAATAGCGCCTTCTTCTAGTGAACTTAATTTACAAGTTTTAAAAAAACAATTGTATGACGTTGGTTTAGAACTAAAACATTTAAAAGATGAAAATGAAAAGTTAAAAGCCAAAGTTCCAAAACGTAGACGTGGTCCAAGCGATGCAAATTCAGAACCAGAAGCTTCTTCTAGTTCTCGTTCTTCAAAATCTGATGATTCTAAAGATTTGCTTGCTTTTAGTGCTGCAGCTCCTATTATTACCTCTGAATCAACTTCAGATATTCAAAAAGCCTCTGAAGCAGCTCAATTGGGTATTCCGTTAAATTATTCACAACCTGCGTTACAGTTTATTGATCCTGAAGAAATAACTCGTGATAAAAAAATTGTATACGATGATAATGGTCACCAAGCCAAAGGTAGAATTCTTGTTATTGATGACTTAGGTGTTATTACATACCAGTTAGGTGTTGTGTTTAAACGTGCTGGATTTTTGTCAATTTCTTCAAAAGAAATTTATGACGCGATAGATAAATTTAAACGTAATTATTTTGATGTTGTAATTATGGACTTGTTTATCCCAACTGAACGTGAAGGGTTTATTTTGCTTGAAGAATTAAAGAAAATTTCCCAAAAACGAAATGATGAACTTGCTATTGGCGTAATGTCAGCATCAACTAGAAAAGAGCATAAACAACTTTGTCAGAAAAAAGGCGCAGCTTTTTATGTTGAAAAAGTTGACGATTGGCAAAGAGATTTATTTTCATTGATTATGCAATATGTTTAGGCTTTTTTAAATAGAATTGTTTCCAATACTCAATATTTTTGCTACTGTTTTGAGCTAGCTCAAACATTTTGCCGTCAACTGGTCTTTCTGGACGTCTGAGTAACTTCATGCCAGCCTCTTTTGGTGTTCGATTTGCTTTGTATTGATTACATTCTTTACAACAAGCAACAATATTCTCCCAAGTGTCAGGACCAAGCCTTGATTTTGGAAATACGTGATCAAGAGTTAATTCGCTTGATGGAAGTTTTTTTCCACAATATTGGCAAGTATATTCATCTCTTTTGAAAATATTTTCTCGCGAAAATGGCAATTCCGTATCAGGAATTGCCATTTCATATTTTAATCGTATAACTTTAGGTATATAAGTATTGTCTATTTTGATATAACTATCCAATGAATTGATTTTATCAATACATTCAGCTTTACCCTTTAATAGTAATACTAAAGCACGTCTCCAAGTTGTTAAATGGAGAGGTTCTTCGTTTGAATTTAATAAAAGAACTTGTTCCATAGTGGACTCGCTAAATAATTTGGGGGTACACTAGTAATATTCCACTTTCTTTTAGTTATATCACTAAAAAAAAGAGATTGTTAATTTTTGTTAACAATCTCTTTTAAGTATGAATTATTGTTGAAAAACTATTTATTCATATCTTTAACGCTTAGAGCGATTCTGTGTTCTTGTGGAGTGAATTTTTTGATTAAAACTTCAACTTCATCGCCAACTTTGTACATGTTGAATGGGTTAGGATTTTCGCCTTCCATTTCAGCGATTGGTAACAAAGCTTCTACTCCAGGGAAGATGTTAATGAACGCGCCAAATGTAGCTACTTTATTAACTGTTCCTTTTACGATTTGTCCTTCTTCAAATTGACCTTCAATTTGTTGCCAAGGATTTTCGCTCATACGTTTTAAGCTTAAGCTGATTCTTTTTAATTCTGTATCAATTTTGATAATTTTTACTTCAATTTCATCACCTAAAGCTAAAACATCTGATGGGTGTTTAATTCTTTGCCAAGAAATTTCAGAAATTGGTAATAAACCGTCGATACCGTTGATGTCAACGAAAGCACCGAAATCTGTAATTCTTACAACGTTACCTTTAACAACCATATCTTCTTCAAGTTTTGAAATTACATCATCAACTACTTGGTTACGTTGTTCAGCAACTGCAAGTCTTTGAGATAAGATAAGTTTGTTTTTCTTTGGATCAGCTTCAAGAACTTTAACTTCAATTTTTGTATCAACTAAGCCTTCAAATGGAGTACCAGTTCTCAATTGGCTTGATGGAATAAAACCTTTTAAGTCAGCAACGTCAACTAAAACGCCACCTTTAACGATAGAAATAACTTTTGCAAGAATTGTATCGCCAACGTTTTTAGCATCGTTTAATTGAGCCCATGCTTGAGCGTATGCAATACGTTTTAATGATAATTGCATGCAATCGTCATCGTTTTCTTCTTTTAATACATAAAATTCTCTAACGTCACCGATTTGTAATTCTTCAGCGTTTTCATCATTTGCGTTAGAAATTTCTTTTTCTGGTAAGAAAGCTTCTGTTTTTGCGCCTTTTACGCTAACTAAATAGCCACCATTTTCTTTTTTTAATACTGTACCTTCAACAATATCAGCTACAGAGTAAGTTTTTGATAGAGTTTCCTCTAATAATGATTCGAAATCATCTAATTGTGCTTTTGTCATTCCTGACCTCCTTCTATTTTTTTATATACATTATCTATCAAGTTTTGTGGAGTTGAAGCTCCAGCTGTAATTGCAATATTTTCAGAATTTTTTATTAAATCTACGTAATTGTCTAATTCTTCAGCGGTTTCAATATGAATTGTATTTGTTATACCTGTCAAAATTTCAGCTAAGTGAGTTGTATTAGCACTCTTTTTAGAGCCAACAACAATTACCAAATCGTTTGTTTGAGCAAGTTCTTTTGCTTCTTTTTGGCGCATGCTTGTACTTGCGCAAATTGTGTTAACAAGATGTATCTCTTTAGCTATTGTTGTTAAATATACCAAAATATTTTGCAAAGTTTCAATTCTTTGTGTAGTTTGAACAACAACACCAACTTTTTTGTTCTTTTTTATATCTTCTTCAACGGATTTTAATTCGTTTATGTCTGTTGCAACAGCGATATTGTTTGTGAATAGTTGAGCGTTTGCTTTAATAGCGATAACTTCTGGGTGTTCTGCTTTACCAACTATAACTACAAAATTGTCTTCTTTTGCCAACTGAATAGCTTGTTGTTGAACTTTTTTTACGTCAGGACATGTCAAATCAACAACCTCAAAGCCTTGTGCTTTAATTTGCTCAATGACTTCAGGTGATGCACCATGACTTCTTATAACACAAATTCCAGTTTCATTTTTAGGCAATTTGTCAACTGTTTTAATGCCAAGTTCATCTAATTCTTTAATAACTTGTGAGTTATGAATTAGTTCGCCTAAAACGTATATATTTTTATCTTTATTTTCTTCTTTTAGCTTCTTAACTGTTTCTACTGCTCGTTTTACACCGTAGCAAAAACCTGCAAATTTAGCTAAACTTATTTTTTTTGACAAATAAATTGTCCTACTTTCATTAGACTAGAGGTTTCCCTCAGTAATTATATTAAATCACAAAAATATTTTTTGACAAGAAAAAAGGACTTTGAAAAAAGTCCTTTTTTCGTTTATCAATTTACATTTGGATTATTTGTTTTGTGCTTTTTCAAAAGCTTCAATTTTTGGAGCCAATTCTTTAATGAAATCTTGAACAGTTTGTTCAGTTGTACGACCATTTTTAGGAATTTGGAATGCAGCTGCGTTTTTGTGACCGCCACCGCCGTATTGTCTAGCGATTTCAGAAACATCAAAGCTTCTGCTTCTGATTGATAATGCTGCAGCGCCACCGAATTCAGCAACTTTAAAGCCAACTTCTACGCCCTCAATTTCAGGAAGTCTACCGCAAACACCTTTTACTGCATCTTTACCTTCTTGTTGGTAACCAGCTTCTTTACAAGCTTTTTTAGCTGCTTTGATATCTGCATCTTCAATGAAGTAAGCAATTTTACCGTTATCTGAATATTGAATTTTATCTAGAGTAACTTTTTCTGCATCTAACACAACTTGTGGAGTGTTACCCATAGCGTTTAGGTTAACTTCGCGGTTGTTAACTCCAGCTTTCATCAATAATGCTGCATCTTCAAATGTTAATGGAGTGTTTGCATATTTGAAACAACCTGTGTCTGTTAACATACCTGTGAACATTGCATCTTTTGTTTCTTTTCTTAATTCTTCAGGTTTTAATCCTAAAGGTTCAACAAATTGCATTGTAATTTCTGCAGCTGCTGGTAATGAATCATCAATCAAGTTAGCAGTTCTTGCATACTTATTGTTTAAAGTTTTATTCCATTTTTCGTTAAATTCTTCTTTATATGGGTGATGGTCAATTTTGAAGCTATAAGTAGCTTTATTCATAACACCTTTTCTGTAATCAGGAGCCATTAATTTTGTTTCAGCACAGTCACAAGCAATAGCCAAATCGTATTTGCCATATTTTGCAGCAACACCGTCTGCTTGTTCTGGTTTTCCTGGTTTATGAACGATAACGTTTACATCTGGGTTTGTATTCAAATAATCATAGTGTGATGGAAAATTGTTGCCAAAAACAAACAAATCAACTTTTTTGCCTGTTGCTTGGTTGATTAAGTTTGCCATAGCAAATGTTGAACCAAAGCTATCGCCATCTGGTGATGTATGACCAGAAATAGCAATCTTTTGTACTTTTGGATCTTTAATAATTTTTACCATCTTTTCGATGTTTTCTTTATTATGAGCTTCTGGAGCCCAACCTGTGAACGAAACTGCTAATTGTTTTTGTTGTGGTTGTCTAATTAAGCTTCTGCCTAAAGCCCCCATTTTATCTAATGCATTGTAATTGTAAGCAGGTTTTATATCAGACTGTGCATTGTTCACAACTGCTGATTTTGCTTGTGGCAAGTACATTGTGTTTTTTACTGCATTAATTGAGTTTACGTTCATTTCCTTCTACTCCAAGTTTGTAAATTGATACTTATTAAAGCTCCCTAAAGAAAAAAATTGCCAGCATGGTCGGCAATTTTTTTCTAATTGTTACATTTGTTAATAGTGTATTTTTGACAATATAACTGAATTTAAAACTTATTTATTTTAATAAGTTGTGGTATAAATCCATATATTTTTGTGCGCTAACTTTCCAACTGAAGTCTGTAGTCATCGCGTTTTTTTGCATTTTTTCAAATGCTTTTTTGTTGTTGTTAAATACATTGATTGCGTAGTAAAGAGCTTCTTTCATATCCCAGCCATTGTAACGCCAGAATTTGAAGCCATTTGCTTCTTCAATTGGTTCTCCTTTTACTGTATCATCAAGACCGCCAGTAGCTCTTACAACTGGAAGTGAACCGTAGTGCATAGAGATTAATTGGCTTAATCCACAAGGTTCAAATCTTGATGGCATCAAGAACATATCTGAACCAGCATACATTAAGTTAGCAAGTTTTGCGTTGTAACCGATTTCTGCGCGAATATTTCCAGTGTTATTTGATAACCAAATCAACAAGTTTTCATATTCTGTTGCGCCTGAGCCTAAGAATACGAAATCAGCTGGCATATTCATTAATTCACCTTCTTCAGCACGAATTAAATCAATACCTTTTTGGTCAACTAATCTTGAAATCATCGCAACAAGAGGTCTATCTGGATTGTAAGCTAATCCAAAGTGTTCGCAAACAGCTTTTTTGTTTTCTTGTTTATGTTTAATTGAACGAGCATCATAATTTTTTACTAAAGCTTTATCTTTTTTAGGGTCAAAAGCTGTGTAATCGATACCGTTTAAGATTCCGTGAATTTTGCCTTGGTTCATTCTTAATGTGTAGTCCATGCCCTCACCAAATTCAGGTGTCAAAATTTCTTGAGCATATTTTGGAGATACAACAAGAATAGCGTCAGAGTAGTTGATTGCACCTTTTACCCAATTAACCATTCCGTAGTGTTCTAAGCCCCATTCGTTGTATACGATATCTTTTCTCATGTTTGCAAAGTCTAAAATATCATCGTGCCAAATACCTTGGTATGCCAAGTTGTGAATTTGGAATACATTTTTGGCTTTATTCCAGAATTCATCGTATTTGTAGTTAGCTTTAATGAACATAGGTATCATAGCTGTATGCCAATCATGGGTGTGAACGATATCAGCTTTGAAGTTTAATGCTTTTGCGTATTCTAGTACTGCAAGCGAGAAAGCTACATATCTTTCGTGTTCATATCTTGTGTCTAAATATTTTGGATATACTTCTTTGAAGCAACCAAAGTACCATTCGTTTTCAACAAAAAATACGTTAATTTTTGTTCCTGGAAGTTTGCAAGTATGTAATTTGAACTTGTGTCCTTGGTTTCCAAATGTAATCCACATTTCGGAATTTGGATATTCTTTAATACCAAATTTTTCTCTATCAATGCAACCATGTAATGGTGTAAAAATGGCTAATTCAGTGTGTTTTTCAAGCTCTTTTGGTACACTTCCTACTACGTCTGCAAGTCCACCAACTTTTGAAAATGGTGCAACTTCTGCTGCTGCAAATAATACTTTCATTTTCCCTCCAATTATTTTATTTATATATTTAAGTGATATCTTTCTGCGATTTGTCTAGCTTGATTATAGCAAAAATCTGCTTGTGTGTCTTCTTTTTTTAATTTTAAAGTTTTTGCGTGTAAGTTTTTGAACAACATTAATATATATAAGTTACCGTTTCTATTGTTTTCTAGTTCAACAATAGAATTTGTAATTAAGCCGTACGCTGTATTTACATCTTTAAATAATAACGATAATTCTGCAATCAAGTACCAGCAAATGTACGTAATATTTTTTAAACCGTGGTTCATAGACGTTTCAAGTACGCTGTTATAAATTGAAGCTGCTTTTTTGTGTTTATTTAATTTATAGTATGAATATCCAATCATCAGGTCACAGAATAGTTCTAATTGGTGTAAATTATTTGTTTTTGCTCCTAATTTAGCATCATAAATTTTCTTTGCAAATTTATCAGGATCTTTTCTATAAACAGCAAATGCTTCAATTATGTTGCGTAAAAATTTAGCAAATTTTTCGTTTTCATTTATTGGACGTCTTAAGTCTGTAATTATTGGTTTTCCGTGAATTATGTTGTCTATATCGGCAAACATTTTGAATGAATCTGGAGTGTTTGGCAAAATTTGTTCAAGAAGTTCACAGAATTGGAATGTATTTTCTTTTAATTGAAGAATTTTTGCAAAAATTATATAACCAGCAGAATCAGTGATTAAATCATTAAATTGATTGTCAGGTAATGATTTTGGTTTTAAATCTTCAATGTTACTTCTTGCGATAATTGAGAATAGTTCGTCACCCAATTCAATACATTCTTCCAAGTTGCCAACGTTAAATAAGATTTCAATTTTTACAAGTGAAATCATTAATGCGTTCAAGCTAAACTCTGGGCTATTTGGATTTATGTCTGCGTTATCTAATCTGGATAGAATTTTATGTGACATTAAAAGCGCATGGTTGTAATTTCCAGAAAGAATACACCCTTGCATAATTTTATTGCACAAATTAATAACTTTTTTGTCTTTCATACCTTTTTCAAGGTTATCAAGAATTGTTTGTGTTATGTTTGCGATTTTGTCTGGTGTGTACTTGTAAAGAAGACTTGCGATACTTTCGTAAACTTCTATTTTGTACTCGTCGATTGATTTTCCAGAGTATTCATTTACGTTGTTGTCTAACAACTTTAAAACACGCATGCTACAGTTCAAATATGCGCTAAAATCGCCCAAAGAACGGTTTATATTTGAAATGTTTTCCCATTGTACAAATTCGTTTTTGCTGTTTTCCACAAGAGAATACAATTTTGCAAGTATTGGGTTTGCGGTATTATCTTTGAAGCAGAAAGTTATTAAGTAATTTGCAACACTCCTTTTTTCTTCAAAGGTCAATATCTTAAGCATGTTTTCGTAGTATAAATTGTAGTTTTGAACCTGTATTACGCCATTTGCACTATAAATAAAGCCCTTGTTGTCTAATAATATCAAGTAATCATCAACTTTTGGACTATTAAAAAATTTAATTGATGGTAAATCTAATTGTGGTCCAATAAGTAGAATGCAAGATAAGAATTTGAATAAATTTTCATCTTGATGTTTTATAAATAAAAGTCTTTTTTGAACTAATTCGTCTAAAGTTGTTGGAAATACTACAGTTTCAGATTTTTCAATAGCTAAGCTTCCTTTTTCAACCTTAAACACTCCCAAATCCATTAAATGCACTAACGCTTGCATAAAGTACATTTGCGAACCTTTAGTGTTTTTAGAAATCTTTTGCATATAGAATGAATCTAAAATATTTTTGCAAAGATTTATGTTTGCTTCGATTAAGGTCTTGATTGGTGTTGGTTTAAGTGTGATTTCTGTGTATTCTTGTTTTGCTAATAGGAAGTGAGTAGTTTTGTGTAAACTAAATTCATCTTTAGCAAAAATCAAATAACTTATATCATATTGTTCAAATTTTTTCAGCAAGTCTTGCAATAACTCAAAAGATGTGTCATCAATTTTTTCAATATTTTCTATAATAACTAAAGATTTCTTTTGATTTACTAGAATTTTTTCAAAAGCGTCGAACAAACCGTTTCTAACTTTTTCTGGGTGGTCTGATTCATGAACATTCAGATTAATTAAATCTTTCAAGTAGCCAGATTTATCTACTGTGTTTATCGCTGAAAAATTGTTGTATTCTTTTAATTTGCCCGTTGTGTTAAACCCGTACATGCCAAATAATAGGTCGTTAAAGAACCCGTATGGTTTGTATTTTATTTCATCATAGCATGTCACTTTGAAAATATTTTGGAAGATATTATTTTGTTTTATCTTTTCAATAACTTCTAACGAACGAGGGAAATATTCTTGCTTACCTTTAACAACAATAATATTTCTGCGTTTTGACATTAGTCTTTGAGCAAGATTGCTACTCAAACCCTGTGTAATTTCTTTTGTAAAATTACAGTGAATTTCATCAAAAGTAATTCCGTCCATATCATAGATAGAATCTTCGTTTTCAAAGATTTCTTGTTGGTCTTGAATTATATCTGGAATTTGAATGTTATTTATATCTGTAACTTCTTCATTGTTTTCTTCGTATTTTATTAGATCTTCCAAGTCAAGCTCATATAAGAAGATACTTTGATTTTTTAATCTCGCCATGCCGATTGAATTCATTGGCAATTCATTTCCGACAATTTCATAAATACTACTATCTGTAATTAGTTGCAGGTTATTTAATAATTTTTGTGAGGTAGTAATATTTTGATAAAGTAATTGTATATTAATACCAGATTTGTAATCCTCATTTGATGCGTATGCGTTACGTTTTAATATAGCAATGTTACATTTTATTTGAGAATCTTTTGTTTCTGTCAGTTTGTGGTTTAGCTGTGTAATTAAATTTAAAATATCAATAGATGCTTTAACTGCATTTTTAGCAGAAGAAGCGTAAGTGTAATCTTTATTAAATCTTATAATGAGTGTGTTGCCTATTATTTGACGTTTTACGCCAATTGATTTAACGTAATCTGCAATTAACCCGTTCAATTTTGTTTTAAACTTTTCGTAAAGTTTGTTTGAGCCTAAAATTTGGCGCATATCCTCAAGGTTTGGAAAATCAATAGAAACGCATGCAAATTCATCTATGTTAGAACCCTGAAGAATGGCACTAACATTAGTATCAAATCCACATCTTGAACATTTGCCCGCAATTGTAGGATTAATTTTTCCGCAATTGTGGCATTTGTTAACAATTATAAATCCGCAATTGTTACATGTGTTTGTCATGTTTACGGTATGACAAATCGGGCAAACAAGTTTTAATACTTTTTTGCAATTGGGACATACAGTTGTGTCGTCACTAATTTTTAAACCGCATTTTGGACATTCCATTCTTTAATTGTACAATCTTTTTGTTAAAAATCAATTGTTTTTTTTAATATTATGCTATAATCTAATAAGTATAAGAGGTATATATGAACTTTATGAAATTTATTTTTGATCCTGCAATCATTATAATCCTTGCAGCATTTGTTTCTTCACTTGTTTTTATAGTAAAAAAATTCACTTTTGTTAATTCAAACTTAATCTGGTTAATTAATTTTTTAAGCAAGTTTAAGAAATCAGATTTGTCATACAGGTTTGGTGAATTTGATAAAGTTATTTCTCAAAATTCGTATGTTTCAAGTGTTTGGCATGAATTTAGAAACACACTTGTTTTTTCTGAATCAGTTGCAATAAAAAAACAAGATAACAGCGTTGCATTTCAAAATGTTTCACAAGCTGTAAATAGTATTCAAACCACGGTTGACCCTTTATATTTCTTTAACGAAGATTCATTAGTAAGTTCAAAATACAACAGCAAATTTGTTCAAATTGCGCCGACAATTTTGACAGGTTTAGGACCTTTGTTCACTTTCTTGAATATTGCTATTGCGTTTACAAGGGTTGATTTTTCAAACCAAGAAACAACAATTTCTTCTGTTGCTAACTTAATGAGTAGCATGCAAGTCGCTGCGTTGTGTTCTGTACTTGCAGTTAGTGCATCATTGATTTTTATGCTTTTTGAAAAAATTTATTATAACAAGATGTGTAGAGTTCCAATGTTGAGGGTTCAAGAACTTCTTTATGGCTTGTTTGATAACATTTCTTCTGAAAAATTCCTTATTGAGTTGCTAAAAGAAACAAAAATTCAAAATAGTAACTTGACTGGTTTATTAAACAAGTTACCTGAACAATTTAGGGTTGCACTTGATAGTAGTGTCGCGAAATCAATTGTTCCATATATGGAGAACTTGTTGTTCGGTATCAATAACCTAAATGATTCAATTAAAAAATTAAAAATTCAGGACAAACATACTGGTTCTGATGGTGATGTAGTAGATAAATTATTCTAAAATTATGTTAAGAACAAGACAACCACATTCAAATAATGACGTGCAAGAAAACGTTTTCTGGATTACAATGACTGACTTATTATTGGGTCTGTCTGTAATCTTTATTGTATTGTTTGTTCTGGCTATGACTGGTTTCTCGCAAGCTAAACTTCAAGAACAAACTGTTAAAGCTGAAGTTGCAAACGAATTGGCTAAAAATTTAAAAGAAAAAAATATTAACGCTCAAATCGATATGATGACGGGGGACGTTAAACTATCAGATTTGCAATTGTTTGAACTGGGTAGTTATGAATTATCTGACAAGGGTCGTGAGTTTTTGAATAAATTTGTGCCGATTTACATAAATGCTGTTTATGAAAATCCAAAAGTTGCAGATAAAGTTGTGAATATTGTTATTCAAGGTCACACTGATTCTCAAACTTTTGCTGGCGTTGATTCAAAAGATTTACAATTTATTAAAAATATGGAATTATCTACAAAACGTGCAAATGAAGTTGCTAAATTTATTTTCTTTACACCATATAACAAGGCTTACAGTGAAAATTTACACAAGATGCTTTTAGTTGAGGGTAAGAGTTTTTCTGAACCTGTTCTTGTTAATGGAAAAGAAGATTATGCAAAAAGTAGACGTGTTGAGTTAAAATTGATTGTAAAAAGTTCAAACTTACAAGATTTTATGGGGTTAGCAAAAAATGAATCTAAATAATGAACAAAAAATTCTTGAAACAATTAATATGATTAAGCTTCATCATTTAGACATTCGTACCGTTACAATGTCTTTGAGTCTACGCGACTGTATATCTGATGATGCAGAAAAAGTTTATTCTAATGTATATAATAAAATTATTAAATACGCTAAAAATTTGTATCAGTATGCAAGTGATTTGGAAGATGAGTACTCAATTCCAATTATAAACAAGAGAATTGCAATAACTCCAGCGTCAATTTTAGGTGAATCTTGCAAAAATTTTGATTACGTAAAATTAGCTCAAGTTTTAGATAAAGCCGCTAAAGACGTAAATGTTAATTTTATTGGCGGATTTTCTGCTCTTGTTGAAAAAGGCTGTACAAAAGGTGATATCGCTTTAATAGAAAGTATTCCAGAAGCATTGGCTACTACAGAATATATCTGTTCATCAGTTAACGTTGCAAGTTCAAAAGCTGGTATAAATATGAATGCAGTTCTCAAAATGGCTGATATTATTAAAAAATCAGCGCAGCTAACAGCGGATAAAGATGGTTTAGGCGCTGCAAAACTTGTTTGCTTCTGTAATGCTCCTGGTGACAATCCATTTATGGCTGGAGCATTTTCAGGTTATGGAGAGCCAGAATGTGCTTTAAATGTTGGTGTTTCAGGTCCTGGTGTTGTGATGGCTGGGGTTGATAGTTTGCCAAAAGATGCAGATTTGAGCGAAGTAGCTAATACAATCAAAAAAATTGCATTTAAAATTACAACTACAGGTGAGCTTATTGGTCGTAAGTTAGCTAAAAGATTAGATATTCCGTTTGGAGTAATTGATTTATCTTTAGCGCCAACACCTGCAGAGGGTGACAGTGTTGCTGGTATTTTTAAAGCTATGGGTTTAGAGCATGCTGGTGCTCATGGTACAACAGCAGCGTTGGCGATGCTAAATGATGCTGTTAAAAAAGGTGGCATTATGGCAAGTTCTCATGTCGGAGGTTTAAGTGGTGCATTTATTCCAGTGTCAGAAGATGCAGGAATGATAGAAGCCGCATCAAACGGACATTTGACATTTGATAAGCTTGAAGCGATGACTTCAGTTTGCTCTGTTGGGCTTGATATGATTGCTATTGCAGGTGATACTCCTAATTCTACAATCGCTGGTATTATTGCTGATGAAATGGCAATCGGCATGATTAACAAAAAAACAACTGCTGTAAGGGTTATCCCTGTACCAAATAAGAAAGTCGGAGATGTTGCTGTTTACGGAGGACTTTTAGGTGAAGCTCCAATTATGGAGGTTGGTAGCCTATCATCAGATATTTTTGTAAATAGAGGTGGCAGAATTCCTGCTCCAATTCATTCGTTAAATAATTAATCGGAGGTTTATATGAGTTATACTTTGAATAGATACGAAAATATGATTAGAGAATTTATTATTGATCAGCAATCTGACTCTTATAATAGAGGATCAATCAATTATTCAAGATATAATAATTTAAGAGTAACAATGGAACCATCAAAACTGAAAGACCCACATTTATTTATTCGTATTGGAATTTCTGATGCGTGCTTTTTGATTGAAGATGGAACTTTACTTTCAGGCTCATTGGGGGCGGATACTAAGTTTATTCCAAAATGGTTGAATAAATCAGGCGTTAGAGAAGAACTGATGCTAACTTGGGCTGATGCTCAAAAAGTAGACTTTGAAGAAGCCGAAAGAAATGAATAATATTACGTAACAAATTATTTGCAATTTATTTTTTTTGTTATAAAATCAAATTATAAGTTTAGGATAGAATGTGATTTTGCAAAACACATTCTATTTTAATAGGTAACATTTTATTAGAAAAGGAAATAAAAATGGGCATTAAAGGTAGAGTTGACAAAATGGTAGTTTTAGCTTGTGAAGAATGCAAAGAAAGAAACTACACAACAGTTAAAAACAAAAAAACAAGCAAAGAAAGAATGGAATTGAACAAATATTGTCCAAGATGCCAAAAACATACTTCTCATAAAGAAACAAAATAGTTAGTAAAAATTACTTAATTATAACTATTGCGCCTTTAGTTCAGTTGGTAGAACGTCGGTCTCCAAAACCGGATGTCGAGGGTTCGAGTCCTTCAGGGCGCGAGTTATATAAAAAAGGATAAATAAATGAATAATGAAATGATACAAGCAATAGTTACATACTTCAAAGGCGTGCGTGCTGAATGGGGTAAGATTAACTGGCCTGAAAAGCAACAAGTTATTGCCGAAACAATTTTTGTTATAGGTATTGTTGCATTTTTTACTGTTGCAGTATATCTAATGGACATTATTTACAAATCAGTTTTAGGGCTAATCCCAAATAGTTAAGGAAGAATAAAACAAATGGCAGAAAAAGACAAAGAATTATTTATGGACGAAAGTGCTGAAGTTGTTAAAACTAGCAGAGATTTGGTTGGCGACTTGGTAGTTGGTGAAGGTGTTCCTTCAAAAGCTAAAAAAGAAAAGAAAGAAGCAACTAAGAAAGCATCTAAACCACGTACTAAAAAAGTAAAAGAAGAAACTTCTGAAGCTCCACAAGAAGCTGAAGTTGAAAATATAAAACCAGCAAAAGCACCAGAAAAACGTTGGTATATCGTTAATACTTATTCAGGATACGAAAACAAAGTTAAAGTTAACTTAGAAAAACGTATTGAATATATGAATATGGGTGAAAAAATCTTTAGAGTAGAAGTTCCTCAAAAAACTATTACTCAAGTTAAGGCTGGTAAGAAAACAGAAAAAGACGAAAAAGTATTTCCAGGATATGTTTTAGTAGAAATGATTATGGACGAAGATAGCTGGTATGTTGTTAGACATACAGCTGGAGTTACTCGTTTCGTAGGTTCTGCTAAAAAACCTATTCCAGCTAGAGATAGCGAAATCAAGAAGGTTCTTGGTAGAGCTACAGCAGACGCTCCTCAAAGAATTGAACTTGACGTTAAAGCTGGTGACAAGGTTAAAATCATTTCTGGTCCATTTGCAGACTTTGTTGGTGATATCACAGAAGTATATCCTGATAAAGCTAAATTAAGAGCAAATGTATCAATCTTTGGACGTGAAACTCCAGTTGAATTAGAATACAAACAAATTCAAAAATTATAATTGAGTAACTACTCATAAGTAAAATTGTGGAAGGGGTCAGGTATCCCGCTATTACCACAGAAAGGACAAAACATGGCAAAAAAAGTAGTAGGAAAAATCAAACTTCAAATTGAAGCTGGAAAAGCAAATCCATCACCTCCAGTTGGTCCTGCGTTAGGTCAACACGGTGTTAACATCATGGATTTCTGCAAACAATTCAATGCAAAAACTGAATCGCAAGCAGGATACATCATTCCAGTAGTTATTGATGTTTATGAAGACAGAAGTTTTACATTCGTGACAAAATCACCTCCAGCTCCTGTTCTAATTAAGAAAATTTTAAACATTCCTAAGGGATCAGCTACACCTAACAAAACAAAAGTTGCTGAAATCACTCAAGAACAACTTGAAGAAATCGCAAAAATCAAAATGAACGATTTGAACGCAACAACAATGGAAGCTGCTGTAGAAATGATTAAAGGTTCTTGCAGAGCTATGGGTGTTACTGTTAAACAGTAGCGATACAGTTTAAGTATGGAAGGACGAAAGTCCGTTACTACCACGAAAGGAAAAAATTATGTCAAAATTAACAAAAAAACAACAAAAAATGCAAGAGTTGTTAGAGGGTTTTGAACAACCATCTACAGGTCTTGAAGCATTAAAAAAATTAAAAGAAATCTCTGAAGCAGTTTCTAAATTCAACGAAACAGTAGAATGCCACATGAGATTAGGTATTGAAGTAAAACACGCTGACCAACAAATTCGTTCAACAACTGTATTACCAGCTGGTTTAGGTAAAACAGTTAGAGTTTGTGTTATCGCAAAAGGTAACAAAGTTGACGAAGCTTTAGCAGCAGGCGCAGACTTCGCGGGTACAGAAGATATCATTGACAAAATCGACAAGGGTTGGTTTGAATTTGATACTTTAATTGCAACTCCAGATTGTATGGGTATGCTTGGTAAATTAGGTCGTGTATTAGGTCCAAAAGGCTTAATGCCAAACCCTAAAACAGGTACTGTTACATTAGAAGTAGGCAAAGCTGTTAAAGATGCAAAGGCAGGTAAAGTTGAATTCCGTGCTGATAAACAAGGTATGATTCACTGCCCTATCGGTAAGGTTCAATTCAGCGTAGAAGATTTAATGAAAAACTATGCTACTTTAGCTGAAGCTATTATCAAAGCAAAACCTGCTTCTGCAAAAGGTACATACATTAAATCAGCTTACTTAGCAACTACAATGGGTCCTGGTATCAAATTAGATACAAAAACTTTAGCTGCAGAAGTTAAAGATTACATCGGAGCATAGTAGATTTAAACTTTTAGGCGTGGCGAAAGCCACGCCTTTTTTAATAATTAGAGGATTTAAAAATGAAAAAAGGCTTATTTATTACATTTGAGGGTGCTGACGGTTGTGGAAAAACTACTCAAATTAAGTTGTTAACAGATTACTTAGAAAAACGAGGTTTTGATGTTGTTTTGACAAGAGAACCAGGGTGTAAAGGTTTAGGTGAAAAAATTCGTTCGCTATTGCTTGATTATGATGGTGAAGTTTCATCTGTTTGTGAGTCTTTTTTATTTTTAGCAGATAGAGCTCAAAATGTTGATATTATCGTTCGTAAAAACATAGAACAAGGCAAAATTGTAATTAGTGATAGACACACAGATTCATCTCTTGCTTATCAAGGGTATGGTCGTCAATTAGACGTTGATAAAATTGATATGCTAAACAATATTGCGACAAGTGGTTTAAAACCCGATTTGACAATTGTTTTTGATATTGATGTTGATACTTCAATGGAAAGAGTTGGAAAAGAAAAAGATAGAATGGAATCAGCAGGAAAAGACTTTTTTGAAAGAGTTCGTCAAGGGTATTTAAAAATTGCCCAAAAAGAACCAAACAGAGTTAAAGTTATTAACTCTGTTGATTCAATTGAAAATATTCACAATCAAGTTGTTGATTTATTTGTTGAACTCGAAGAAAAAAGCTTTAAGTAATTCGTAGCCTTTTAAAAAGCTTTTGTAATCAATTTTTTCGTCTGCTGAGTGCATATTGTAAAGGTCTGCAAGTCCCATTAAAAATGGAATGAATGTTTCGCCCTTTGCATTTTTATGTTGGCAGTAAATATGAGTTTCTGCGCCTGCGTGGAATGAATTTATTTCATATTTTACGCCAAGTTTTTTTGCTGTTCTTTCAAAAACTTCTGGAATATAAGTGTCGTTTGATTTTTCAAATGCTGGCATTTTTTGTTTGAAAGTGCCTACTGCTTTTGCAATTCCGTCGTATTTTTTGTTAAAATCAGCAATAATATTTTGAATTTTAGCAATTAATTCATTTTCTTTACTTAAATCGGCACTTCTAATTGAGTAAGTTGCTTCTGCATAAGGATTTAAAACATTTGTAACCTTGATATCCCCAGCCTTTATGCCACCTAGGTTGATTGAAGTTACAACGCCTGTTTCATCTTCATAATAAACACCTTGAGGAATGTTGTTGCAAAGTTCAGCCATTAATTTTGCTGCATTTGGTTTTGTTTTGTCAGCAATTTCAATGCCAGAGTGACCACCTTTACAAGATATTTCAACATGTCCGTTACAGTAGCTTGCACCAGATACTTGAAGTACACCGAATTCATCTGCATCACAAACGATAACATATTTTGAATTTAGTTTATTAAAATCAAAGTTGTGAATACCGCTCATGCCATTTTCTTCGTCACGAGTGAACACAACTTCTAATCCGCCGTGTTTAATATCTGAATTTTTGATATCTTTAAGTAATTTTAATGCTGAAGACATGCCAAATTTATCGTCGCCACCAAGAGTTCTGTTATTTGCGTGAATAAAATCTCCATCTAAAATTGGAGTTACAGGTGAATCATCACCAACTACGTCCATGTGTGAAGATAAAGCCATTAGTGGTTTTGAACTATCTGTGGCAGGAAGTTTAATGATAACATTGTTATAGCTATCTGTTTCAAAATCTAATCCCTCTTTTTTGCAGTAATCTCTAACCCAATCTACAACTTTTTCTTCGTGTAGTGATGGAGATGGAATACTTGTTAAATTGTAAAAAATGTCAATTAATTCTTCTTCTTTTCTTAAATTTTCCATTGTTTCCATAATTATTGTCCTCTAAAAAATCTTTGTCCGACGCCACCTTCTCCGATACGAATTTTTATAGGGCGCATACATCGTGGGCATCTACCAACGTATGCGGTACCTTCTTTGTTCGGGTATATTCTACCATATACTCCACAACAATCAAACATAATTCCTATAAACTTTTTAGGCTCTTTTTTATCTTGCTCTGTCATATTTGCATCCTTTATTGTTTATATTTTTAGGTTGAATATTTGAACATGAATTGCTTGAAAATACGCTTATTGTAAGAGTTTTAATGTATTTTTCTTGTAAGTGAGCAAAATCAAATAGAATTACGCCCCCTAAATTTAGTTTGCGAGTTTCGTGAATTTGCCTGATTAAGTCTTCTTCTGAACCACCCATAAATGTTACAAATAGACCTGCATAAAGTTTTGTTCTAGGTGACATCTCTTTTAGCATGTTGTAAATCATAACTTTAATAGTTTTAGCGTCACAGGTTAAGAATAACGGTGTAAACGCATCAATATAGTTGTTTTCAGACCAAGTTACCCAGTCTTGTTGTTTTGTTTCTAGTGCACCATATTTATCTGGAAAAACAACCGCTGTTAATGTTATTTTATTTTGTCTACAAATTTTTGATACAGAGTCAACAAAAAGTGTGATTTTATCTTGTCTGTATTTGTCCCATTCTCGCCATAGTTTTGAACTATATGTCAAGTTTGCTGGGTCTTCACCATAAATAAGTTTAAATTCATCTCTAGCATATTTTGTGTATCCCCAGTTGCTCGCAGCATAGTTCATATATCTTGCACGTACTGATTGTGGATATCGAATATAATCTAAGTTTATGCCGTCAGGGTTGTATGTAGTTATAATTTCTGTGATTAATTCTTTTAAGAATGTTTGCACAGCTGGGTTTGCAGGATCTAAAAAATATCCATTATGTTCTGAACTAGATGATACAGGTAAAGGTGCATCAACACTTCGTAAATTTACATTTGACCAATCTGGATTAACTGCAAGAATTGTATTATTAACCTGTGGCTTGTTTCCAATGTAGAAGGATTCAAACCAGATGTGAACTTTTATTCCTCTTTTGTGTGCTTCTGTAATCCATATTTTTAGAGGGTCTATGCCTTCAAAATTAGGATTTTGTACGATAAATCCATATTTTTCCATTGTTTGACTTGGAAAAATTGTTCTACCATGAAAATATGTTTCTAAAAATACATTATTTATTCCAGCAGTTTTGAGTTTATCAAGTGTTGAGATAATTCCAGCTTCTGTCTTGCTTGTTGGTCTTATCCAAATACCTTTTAGCTCGTTTGATTTATAAGGAATTGCAGTTGCAAGTGCTTGATTTGCATAGTTCATGGCTTTAATTGCATATTCTTGAACGTCGGAGTTACTTCTTTGAGCACGTCTTAAATAGTGTTTTGCATTATTTATAAGTTCGCGTGTTGGACGGCTGTTATATGTTAGCGAATTTTTTTGATAATAATTCATCATTGTTGTTGCTTCAATAATTTTTTCTTTTGCAGCAAATACATAGCTATCAGAAGTTGTTAATGCTGTAATAGTTTGATTATTGGCATCAATAAACACTTTTGTACCAATGTGGATATTTTTATTTAACCATGTCTTAGCTCTACCGTGTGCGCTTATTACAAGCCCATTTGACGGAATTATTGAATCAGCTCCGCTTAGTGAAGTTACAACGTTACCCTCAACAATTGCTTCTGCGCCAAATTCGTTTGTTCCTGTTGAGTTTCCAAAACTTTGAGTATATACAACAAGTTGATTTGCACCTCTTAATCCAGGGTACATGCTTGCAGACCAGTTGTTTGACACAGTTGGGTCGATTGCGTTAATTTTGTAGGTAGATTTTTCGAATACTTGTTCGTGAGGAGCAAGCTCTACCGACTTAAATGCGGTATCTGCCATCGCGCTTAAGCTCGAAATAGTCAAGGTTAATGTTATTAAAAATGTTGTTAAAAATCTCCTCATTTTGTCACCCTTTAGTCATTGTAATTGAAATATGGTTTCTTACGATAATAATATGGCGATTTGTCGTATCTCATCGCATCTATTGATTGTATTTTTGCAAGCAGTGGTTTTGATGGTTTTAGCGCATACGCTTTTTTATAAAACTGACTTGCTTTAACCAAATCTCCTAGTTTTTCGTTTGTTTCTCCTATATTATAGTACAGAGAATATTTATCTGCATAATTGTATTTATATGCCAATTTATAGTGCTTTATCGCCTTGTTAAAATCTTTGTTATCAAAGAAATATCCCGCGAACATGAAATGTGTAAATGAGTTTTTAGGATCCATGTTTATTCCTTGATTAAAGAATGAACGAGCAAGCGTGTATTTATTTTCTTTACCGTAAATATAACCGATTTTTCCGTAAGTATTGTATGATTCAGGGTTGATTTTTATCACTGTATTATAGTATCCGAGGGCTTCTCTGTAGTTGTTTTTTTTCTCAATTTGAGTTTTTGAAGCCTTTTCTGCTTTTAACAAATATTCATCGCCCTTTCGAAGATATTCTCCCTCTCTAAGTATTGAGTAGTCAATATTCACTGTATTAAACTCAATTCGGCCCTCAAGTGCAAGGGCATCATTTGAAAATAAAACTAGACATATGAGCAATAATATTTTTGTTAATTTTTTCATAAAATTTACTTAATAATTTACAACATTTACTATTATATCAGTAAACTTTAAGTTATCATAATATGTAACAGGGAGTAACATTTTGAACGATTTATATTTTTTATTATCATTTATCTTTTTAGGCACAGCATTTGTAATTGCTGGCGTTTTGACTGCTTTTATATGTTCTTATCGCTCAGAAAATGTTGATAGAACTTCTTATGAATGTGGTGTGAAACTTTTTGGTGGAGCAAAGTTACAATATGATGTAAAGTTTATAAATTATGCAATCATGTTTTTAATTTTTGATGCTTCTTTGATATTTTTATTTCCCTTTGCTGTAGTTTTATCAGAGTGTTCGCTATCAGTGCTTCTAACGATGATTTTTTTCTTAGGAGTACTATTATTTATATTAATTTTTGCTATTGTTAAACGCATTTTGAGGTGGCAATAATGAATATAATTGTATCTAGTGTAGATTATATTTTAAATTGGGGCAGAGCAAATTCTTTATGGCCACTAACTTTCGCTACATCTTGTTGTGGTATTGAAATGATGCATGCAACAATGAGTAAATGTGATCTTGCAAGGTTTGGTTCGGAAGTTTTTAGAGCAACTCCAAGACAAGCTGATTTGTTGATTTGTGCAGGAACGATTACTCATAAAATGGCACCAGTTTTATTGAAATTGTATAAACAAATGCCAGAGCCAAAATATGTTATTGCTATGGGTGCATGTGCTTGTGGTGGTGGTATGTTTGCACAAGATTCGTATTCAGTTGTCAAAGGTATAGATAAAATAATCCCTGTTGATATTTATTTACCGATGTGTCCGCCAAAACCAGAGGCTTTGGTTGATGCAATTATGAAATTACAAAAAAATATAAAAAAAGAAACTATTTTAAAACGTGATGAATTTGTAGAAAAGCACGTTTCGAATTTAACTGAAACCTGCGGTATTCTTTCATCAGAAGATATTCAAATTTCTTATTTGGGGGCTGAACTTGATGATTGATATTTCTTTATTAACAAGCAAATTTGATGATATTTCGGTTGAAAATGACAAAATCAATGTTACAAAAAATTTAATAAGTCTTTTAGAATTTTTAAAAGATGCACCAGAGTATAATTTTGATATGTTAACCTCAATTGTCGCTGTTGATTTGCAAGATGGTATTGAGCTTATTTATCAACTATATTCTGTTGAAAACTCTGAAAAGATTGAAATATCTTATATTACAAAAAATTTAGTTGCTCCAAGTGTTGTAAATATTTATAATTCTTCGTATTTTGATGAATGTGAGATTTATGATTTATTTGGTGTAAATTTTGATGGTAATATAAACTTGAAAAGGCTTTTACTGCCAGATACTTGGATAGGACACCCACTTTTAAAATCCTACGTCCCATCAGATGAAAGGTTGGTGTGGAATGACTGATATTATGAAAATTAATGTTGGACCACAACACCCATCAACTCACGGGGTTTTACATTTAGTTTGCGAACTTGATGGTGAAAATGTCGTTTCTTTAACTCCTGATGTAGGTTATTTACATAGAGGTTTGGAAAAACTTGCTGAAAGTAGAAGTTTTCTACAATATTTGCCTATGGTGGATAGAGTTGATTATTTAGGCGGATTTTTTACTTCTTATGCTTATTGTTCGACTGTAGAAAATTTGTTAGGGATAAAAACTTCTCAAAAATCAGAGTATATAAGAGTTTTGTGTATGGAGTTAAATAGAATTGCTTCCCACTTGCTTTGGTTAGGAACTTTTTTACTTGATTTAGGGGCTTCTTCTCCTATTTTCTATTGTTTTAGAGAACGTGATGAAATCTTGTCTATTTTTGAAGAAATAACAGGACAAAGAATGATGTATAACTACTTCACTTTCGGTGGAGTAAGAACCGATATTGAAGATGATTTGTTAAATAAAATTTTAAAGTTTATCGACACTTTTTCAAAAAAAATTGATGATTATGAAAAAATTATTACAAAAAATCCAATTTTTACAGATAGAACAGTTAATAAGGGCGTTTTAACTCGACAAACTGCTTTAAAATTTGCGATTACTGGTCCAATTTTGAGAGCGAGTGGCTGTGAATTAGATTTTAGAAAATCAAAACCTTATTCAATTTATAATGAATTAGATTTTGTCCCTGCTGTTAATAATTGTGCTGACAGTTTTGCAAGATATTCTGTAAGAATTGATGAAATGCGAATTTCAAGTATGCTTGTAAAACAATGTATTCTTTTCTTGAAAAAATCATCTGAAAAAGTCGAAAATGGTATTAATCCAGTTAATATAAAAGTTCCAGCTGGGGAGTATACTTCTTATGTTGAATCTTCAAGAGGACTTTTAAATTGTTATATTAAATCTGATAGCACAGATAAGCCTTACAGAGTAAAATGGAGAACAGGTTCTTTTTACGCTGTTCAATTGCTACCTGAATTAATGAAAGGTTCTTTGTATCAAGATTTAATTGCTATTTTTGGCTCATTAGACGTAATTTTACCAGAGGTTGATAGATAATGAATTATTTATATTTTTTATATACACAATTTCTAACAAATCATAATATTCCAGTTATATTGGGCGATATAACTTTTGCAATTTTGCCTTTTGTTATTGTAATTGCAGTGCTAATGCTTATGGTTTTGTTTTTGGTTTATGCAGAAAGAAAAATTTTGGCATTGTTTACTCAACGTTTTGGACCAAACAGAGTGGGATATAAAGGAATTTTGCAAACAACTGCAGATGCTTTAAAATTGCTTTGCAAGCAAAATGTTACACCCGTTGGTGCTGATAAATTATTATTTAATTTAGCGCCAATACTAGTTTTTGTACCTGTAATTATTCTTTGGGGGTTAATTCCTTATTCTTCAGAATTTATTTTTATGAATTTTTCAGTAAGTTTATTATTATATTTTGCAGTAGCTGTCCTACCTGTATTAGGAATAGTTTTGGCAGGTTATGCAAGCAACAATAAGTATTCATATATTGGTGCAATTAGGTCTTGTGCGCAAATTATTAGCTACGAATTGCCAATTTCTTTTGTAATGCTATCAATCGTAACCCTTTCTTCAAGTCTTAATTTAAAAGATATTATATACTCCCAAATTTCTGACAGTGCAATTTTAGGTTGGTATATTTTCCCTTGTATTTTAGGGTTTTGCATAATGTTTGTTGCTGTATTAGCTGAATTAAATAGATGTCCTTTTGACTTGCCAGAGGCAGAAAGTGAGTTAGTTGCTGGATATAATACAGAATACTCAGGAATGAGATTTGCATTCTTCTTTTTAGCAGAATATGCTCTATTGTTTATTATGTCTGCTTTTATGGTATGCATTTTCTTTGGTGGATTTTTACCAATCGGACAAAAGTATATTTCTGAAATGTTTTTTGCAAATAATGAATACTTGCAAACTTTTATTTATTTTGAGCAAGCTATCTGGCTGTTTATTAAGAGTTTCATTTTAGTTCTATTAATTATGTTAGTCAGAGCAACTTTGCCAAGAATGGCATCTAAATCGCTTCTAAAATTTTCTTGGTATTTTTTGTTACCACTTTCAATTATTAATTTCTTTTTAATTGTCATATTTAAGTACTTTTTAGGAGGTGTTTAGTATGATAAAATCTTTTCTAAATAAAATATTTGCTTTATTTCTAGGTCATTTTACAGTATTTAAACATTCTTTTAAAAAGCCTGTAACCGTCAAATATCCAGAACAAAAAATTAATGTTCCAAAGGCATTTAGAGGTTTGCATAATTGGAGTGAAAAAAAATGTTGTGCTTGCCATTTGTGCGAAAAAATTTGCCCTGCTGGTGCAATTAGGATAAATAACGATAACGAAAGAAAATCTTTTTCTTTGGATTTGAATAAATGCATTTTTTGTGGAAATTGTATGTATTATTGTCCAAAATCTGCTATCAAGATGACTGAAAAATTTGATTTAGCTACTAGCGAAAAATCAGATTTAACATTTGAAATAAATACTTTAAAAACACAAGAACATGGTAATATAATGGATTAATGAACATGACAGATGCTAATTTAATAAATACAATTACATTTTATGGATTTTCGAGTGCAATTATTGCTTTTGCCTTAATTGCAATATTTTCACGCAAAATCATTTATACCTTAATTTTTTCTGCGTTAGTATTTTTCTTTGCAGGGGGCTTGTTTTTCTCGCTAGGTGCTGGATATAACGCTGTTGTACAAGTTATGATTTATGGAGTTGCTGTTCCTGTAATCTTCTTATTTGCTGTTATGTTTACTTCAAAAAGAGAAGATAAAATTTTGAATTTTGCTTTTACTCCAAAATTTTTCTTAACCTTTTTATCTGTAATCTTGCTTATAATGTTGTTATGCTATTCAACAACATTTGCTGTGTATATTAATTCATCTGTTGCAGATTTCTTTAACGCAACAAAACCAGAATTTTCGGATTTTGATTCAATCGTGCTACTAGCAAATACTTTGTATTCAAACTATCAGTTGCCTTTTACAATGTTTGCAATTATCTTGTTAACATGTGTGATTGGGCTATCTGTTTTGAATTTTGTTAAAGAAGTAAGGGGGCGTAAAAATGGAGATTAACTTATTGAATATTGGAATATCTCATTATTTGATTGTTGCGCTTCTATTGTTTTTGATAGGTGCTTTTGGAGTAATTATTTCTAGAAATGTTATCAAAATTTTGTTATGTCTTGAATTTATGCTAACAGCTGTAAATATTAATTTTATTGCATTTACATCTTATTTTGATGCGGTGAAATTTTCAGGTTTTGTTTTTTCTCTTTTTTATACCGCAATTGGTGCTGTTGAGATTGCAGTTGCGATAATTATTTTTTACTTAATGTACAGAGAAAAGAAAAGCGTTAATATTGATAAATATAAGGAGCTTAAAGGATAATGGATTTTTTTGTACAAAATATTTATACAATTATTCTTATGCCATTATGGATTGCGATGTTAATTTTTATTGGCAAGCTCTTTGCTGTATTCCAGTTTAGAAAAGTAGTTGGCGCATTAACAGTATTTGGCTCTTTATATGCTTTAGTTTTTTCAACAGGTGCATTTGTTAAAACTCTTTTAAATAAAGGTTTTACTTATGTTTTAACTAATCACTTTATCTCAATAGATGCGTTTAATTTTGATGTTGGCGTGTATTTAGATGGAGTTTCTGCATGGTTAATTTTATTAGTTGCAATTGTATCTTTACTAGTTAGTATTTACGCATATTCTTATATGCAATATGACAAAAGTTTTATGCGATTTTTTGGCTATATAAACTTATTTATGTTTTCAATGTATGGCTTAATTTTATCTCCAAACTTGTTTCAAATGTACTTATTCTGGGAATTAGTTGGAGTTTCAAGTTATTTGTTGATTGGTTTTTGGTACAAAAATCCAGAGGTATCTTTTGCTGCTAGAAAAACCTTTGTAATTAATAGAATTGGTGATTTTGCCTTTTTATCAGGTATTATTTTAGCTGGTTATATTGTTTTAACTAATTTGAATAATTTTAAAGCGATTGCAATTCCATTCGACCAAATAGAAATAATTTCTGCTCAAATTTATGGCTGTACTTCAGACGGTATATTTATTTTATTATGTATTTTATTATTAATGGGAGCAGTTGCAAAATCAGCTCAATTCCCATTACACACTTGGTTAATAGACGCGATGAAAGGACCTGTGCCAGTTAGTGCGCTTATACACTCTGCAACTATGGTTACAGCTGGTGTATTGTTATTAATAAGACTTTACCCGTTATTTTCATTGAATGATATTGTTCTTCAAGTAATTGCTATAATTGGTGCAATCACTGCAATAATTTGTTCGATTTTTGCGATGTGTCAAAATGATATGAAAAAAATTCTTGCATATTCAACAAATGCACAATTAGGTTTGATGTTTATAGCTATTGGAATGTGTTCTGTTAGTGTTGCGTTAATTCATCTAACAGCTCACGCAATTATAAAAGCTATGCTATTCCTAGCAAGTGGAGTCGTAATCTGTGCGCTTGGCGGAAATACAGATATAAAACTTGCTGGTGGATTAAGAAAACAGCTACCAACTACAGCAATTTCGTTTTTAATTGGTATATTTTCGTTGGCGGGCTTCTTCTTTGCTGGTTTCTCGTCAAAAGAACTAATGTTTTCTGCACTTTTAGAAGAAAAACACTATGTTTACGCAGTTTTATTCTTAGTTATTGCTTTTATGACAGCCTTTTATTTATTTAGATTATATTTCTATGTATTTGAGGGTGAAAAACACTATGTAGATGAATTAAAGCCTATTGATTTTAATATGAATTTAATTCCCGCAATATTTTCAATTTTAGTCATATTGCTTTGGTTCGTATTACCAAAATCAGAAAATATCTTAATGACGGTTATTATGTATATAGTGACGATTTCAGGTGTTTTCACGGCTTATATATTGTTCTATCAAAAGAATTTATTGAGGAAAATACCTTTACTTCAAGATGTATTTTTTAACGGGCTTTACATAGACGATTTTTATTTAAAATTAGCGAAAATATATAACGCTATATCGCGTGGTTGTTATTTAGTTGACAAGTATATTTTTGACGGAATTTCGTATTTCTTCTCTTTAACAACTAGATTAATTTCATGGACATTTTCAAAGTTACAAACAGGTAATATTCAAAGTTATCTATCTTATTCATTATTCTTAGTAATGATGTGCTTTGGTGGTATTATCTTAGTTTACAGCTTAATAATTTATTTTTCTGAGGTGCAGTAATGAGTTTATTATCACTAAAAGCATTAATATTATTACCTTTTGTGTGTTGTTGTTTGTTTTTAACACCAATTTTTTCGGGTCATTCAGTACTAATAAGGCGTTTGGCTAAGACTTTTGCTGGCGGTATATTTTTATATTCACTTTGCTTTTTTATGATGTTTAATCCTGCCGAGAATGTTAATTTTAGTGAATCTATGAAGATTTTTGGTGGTGAATGGCTTGAATCTTTAGGTATATCAATGTCATTTGGTGTTGATGCCCTATCGCTTGTTATGGTAATTTTAACAACATTTTTGACATTGATTGCTTGCATGGCAAGCAAAGAAGTTATAAAAACAAAGCATTCATTATATTATGCTTTGATATTTTTGCTAGAAACTGCTATTTTAGGCGTTTTTTGCGCTCAAGATATTTTTGAATTTTTTATGTTTTGGGAATTAGAATTAATTCCAACATACTTCTTAATTAGTTTATGGGGTGACGGGAATGCAAAAAAATCAGCGATGAAATTCTTGTTATATACTTTTGGCGGAAGTATATTTATGCTTTGCGGATTTTTAATGTTATATAACTTCCATTTTATTTCGACCTCGCAATTGACAGGAAGTATCTTAGAACTTAACTTCGATTATGATGTAGCGCCAATATATTTGCAATTAGTTGCTTCGATATTAATTTTTATAGGTTTTGCTGTAAAGCTTCCTATAATTCCACTTCATTCTTGGCTTCCAAGTGCGCACGTTGATGCTCCAACTCCAGTTAGTATTTTGCTTGCAGGTGTATTGTTAAAAATGGGTGCTTATGGTATCTTGCGTTTTAATATTCAGCTTTTGCCAGATCCATTTTTGTTAATGTTGCCATATCTTATTTTATTAGCTTTTATAAACATAATTTTTTCGGCAATACTTGCTTATCGACAAACTGATATTAAACGAATTGTAGCTTATTCTAGTATATCTGCTATGGGTATGGTTTTATTAGGCTTGTGTTCTCTTGATTCAGTCGGTATTACTGGTGCAATATTTTTGATGCTTGCGCATGGTGTTGTAAGTGCAGGTTTATTCTTTATTGTCGGTATTATTTATAACCGTACGAAGACAAGAGAAATTTCTCAACTTGGTGGAATAGCTTCTGTTATGCCAAGATTTAGTGCTTTTTCTCTAATAATTGTGCTATCTGCTGTTGGTTTACCAGGGTTAATTTTATTTGTTGGTGAATTTTTAACTCTATGGGGTGCATTCAATTCTACAGTCTTAAATAATTATCTAATGCAAGTTATTGCTCTAACATCAGTTGTTGTAATAGTTTTATCGGTAGCTTATTGTTTAAGATTTTTCCATCGAGTTTATTACGATACGATTTTGGAGCGTTTTGAAAAAATTAGTGATATTACTATAAATGAAGCACTAGTTTTATTTTCAATAACTTTAGTTATGATTTTATTTGGCTGTTTGCCAATGACTTTGGTAGAAACTATTCAAAGCTGTTTAACTACGTTTATAGGAGCTTTTGGAGGATAATTTATGAAAATAATATCTGATATTTTAAATTCAATGCTTCCAGAATTCTTTTTATTGCTAACAATATTTATTCTGGCGCTCATATCAATGTTTTATAATGTTAAATTCAATAAAGCTTCTAAGTGGATTGCTTTAGGAGGCACTATTATAGCTTTATTTTCACTAAATAAATTACAGTTTGAACCAATTTATTACGCGTTTAGTGATAATTGCATTTCAGATACGTTCACTGTATTTGTTAAAGCTATAATCCTTATTTCATCGCTTATTATAATACTATTATCTAAAAAGAGTGTTTCAAAAAGAAATCATAAGACTTTTCAATTTTATATGTTAGTTTTAACTGCAACATTGGCGTCATTGTTAGTTGTATCGTCAAATGATTTTTTGATGTTGACAGTTGCCCTAGAACTATTAAGTTTTGCGATATATTTCTTAATTGCGTATAAAAAAGGATATTACTCAAAAGAAGCTTCTTTTAAATATATAATCTCAAATATTTTCGCGACTTCAATCTTTTTATTTGGTGTGTCTTACCTTTATGGTATAACAGGAAGCTTGAATTTTAGTGATATTAACAACTATTTTATGAAAAATGATGCAAGCTTAATTTACACACTAGCAAACATATTCATTTTGCTAGGTTTAACATTTAAACTTGCTTTGTTACCTTTTTCACACTGGGTTTTAGATGTTTATGAGGGCGCAGCAACATCAGTTACGGCCTTTATTGCAACTATTCCCAAAATTGCTATGATTGCAACTTTATCTAGATTATTGGCATTTCCTTTGAGTTATTCTTTTGAATTACCAATAATTATTCTCTTAATTGCTACAGTTACTGCTATTTGGGCAAATATTTTAGCAATAAGACAAAAGAATATTTTAAGGCTTCTTGCTTGTAGCTCAAGTGCTAACGCTTCTTATATGATGTTACCGCTTGCCTTAATGTCTGTTTATAGCCTTTCAACAGTATTGTTTTATTTGATAACTTACGTATTTATGAATTTAGGTATTTTTGCATCTGTTATTGTACTAGAAAATTCAAATTATTCATCTAAATTATATGAATTTAAGGGCTTTGCTTACTCAAATCCATTCTTTACGTTAGCATTTGCTGTTTGTATCTTTGGTTTAGCAGGTTTTCCTTTAACTTCAGGATTTATTGCTAAATTTTATTTGTTTTCAGCAATTGTAAAATCTGGTGCAATTTTTATTCCGTTTTTGCTAATCGTAGCTATGACAATAATTGTAGCGTGCTACTACTATACAAATATCGTAAAATTAATGTTTGAAAAGAATTTGTCTGTAGACAACGAAATTTTGCCACATGGAACATCTTCACCAATGGTGATTTTGTACACATGTGCAATAATCACACTAATTATAGGAATTTTCCCTAATATATTAGTTGATTTGTGTAACTTTATCGCATACTATTTATAATGCAATTTTAAAAGGAAAGATTACCAATCAAAGAAACTGCTACCAGGTTTGATATCGTGTTGTAGCAAGGTTCCGTCATCGCATGCTGGATCAAAATAATTCCAAATTCTTTTCCAAAAGGTCTTTTTTTCGTATCTACCAGATTTATATTCTCTGTTATGATTTTTTGCAATTTCAAGTTGGACTAAATCTGCTGTTTGAACAGAGTAGTTATTATTTATTAAATATTCAGGTGATGTCGATTCTTCTGTCACCAAATACGCATTTGCTGGCAACATTGTAATTGCTAATGCTGATATTAAAATAAAATGTTTAAAATTCATTTGTTTCTCCATAGATTTATAATAAAACATTATAATATATATGCAAAATCGTTGCAACAATATTACAAACTTATAAGGAGTTTTTTATAAGTTTTTCAAGCTCATCAAGTAATTTTTCTTCTGGAACTCTAGCAATTACTTCTCCTTTTTTGAAAATATATCCCTCGTTTATGCCACCAGCAATACCAAAATCAGCGTGTTGAGCTTCTCCTGGGCCGTTAACAGCACAACCCATTGTTGCGATTGTTATATTTGCGTCAAGGTCTTTAAATCTTTCCTCAACGCGTTTTGCTAGTCCAATAAGGTCAATTTGAGTTCTTCCACAAGTAGGACAAGATACAAAATTTACACCTTTTTGTCTTAAGTTTAGGGCTTTTAAAATTGCATATCCAGCATGAACTTCTTCAATCGGATTTTCAGTCAACGAAACCCTAATTGTGTCGCCAATGCCTTGAGATAACAAACTACCAATACCCACAGATGATTTAACTAATCCACCTTTTAATGTACCTGATTCTGTTAATCCAATATGTAATGGATAGTCGTATTTTTCAGAAAAAGCTTTGTATGCTTCAATTGTAGTTACTACATCTGAAGATTTTAAAGAAACTTTTATTAAATCAAAATCTAAATCTTGAAGAATTTTTATGTGTCCTTCTGCACTTTTTACCATTTTTTCTGCAAGAGAAATGTCTAAATCTTTTAAAGATTTTTCTAAAGAGCCAGCGTTAATGCCAATTCTAATTGGGATATTTTGTTGCTTTGCAAGAGTAACAACCTTTTCGACATTTTCACGCTTACCAATATTTCCAGGGTTTAAGCGTAATGCAGAAACACCATTATTTATGGCTTGAATAGCTAATCGATAATCAAAATGAATGTCCGCAACAACTGGTATTGGAGATTTTTTAGCAATATCTTTTAGGGCTTCGCCTGCGTCTTTGTTTAAAACAGCAAGTCTAATAATTTCACAACCAGCTTCTGCAAGTTCGCTAATTTGCTTTAATGTTGCCTTTACATCTCTTGTGTCAGTGTTGCACATAGATTGTACAGAAATTTGTGCATCTCCACCAATTTTTACATTTCCGATTGAAATTTGTTTTGTTTTTCTTCTTTTTATCATAAAATAATAATATCACTAAAATAAAGCATGAGGTAGTTATGAAATTTGCAGTTATTTCAGATATTCACGGAAATATGTTTGCATTAGACGCAGTTCTTGAAGATATTAAACTGCATAATGTTGATAAAATTTTTTGTTTAGGCGATTTGGCTATGGCAGGTCCAGAACCTAATAAAACTATCGATTATATTAAAAATCAAGATTGGACTATTATTCAAGGCAATACAGATTATATGATTGTGAACTTTTCAGAAGATTTGTTCCAAAAAGTAGCTTCTAACGCACCAATAATGGCAAATGCCTTAAAGTATGATGTTAAGGAAATTACAGCTGAGAATATTGAATATTTGAAAAATTTACCAGCGCAAAAGTCAATTGAATTAGATGGGGTTAAAATCCTTTTAGTGCACGGTTCTCCAAGAAAAAATGATGAAAATATTTTTCCAGATTTATCAATAAAAAAAATAGAAGAAATTGTCGAAAATGTAGCTGAAAGCGTTATATTTTGCGGACATACACATATTCCATGTGGATATCAAACAAATTCGAAAAAAACTATTGTTAATGTTGGAAGTGTTGGACGTCCATTTACCGAAAACCCACAAGCTTGCTATGTTTTAGCTGAAGCAGTAAGTGGTCAGTTGCTTGTTGAACACCATATGGTCAATTATGACAAAGTTTCAGCATCAAAAATGCTTGCAAAACAAGATTTTGATGGTGCAACAAAATTGGCGCAAATGCTTATAAATCCTGAAACTCGTCACATGTAAAGTATTTTTACAAACTTTTAAAATAACCCTATATGCCTTATAATATCTATATGAAGGATATTTTGGCTTATTACACTAAAGATGGCTCTGTAGGGCTATATGACTGTAAAACAGAGGATATTTACCACTCTGTTTATGGAGCTTATAGCGAAGCTTATGACAAATTTATACTGCCATCTGATATTGCAAGCTATTTAAATAAAAATAATAAAATAAAAGTTTTAGACTTGTGTTATGGAATAGGTTATAACACAAAAAGTTTTTTAAATTATTTTTTAGAAAATTTTTCACAAGATTTTTTAAAAAAAAGTAAATTGCGTACAGAAAATATCGATACGATAGATACCAATAATATTTTATCAAAAAATAAAATTAAAAAATTAGAAAAATTTCAGAAAAAATATAAAATATTATCATTTTGTAACTGTACGATAGATACCAATAATATTTTTAAGGATTTTTTAGAAAATTCTACTATAAAATCAGAAAAAAAATCTTATAAATCAATTTTTGATAAAAATATTTGCAGATATGATTCAACTGTTTATAAAAAATACTTTATAAATATAGATGCGGTTGATACAAATGTAACCTTGATGAAGTTATCCCCTTTTTTTATACATAAGAATAAACGCTGTAAAATTAAAACTTCTGGAATAAAAAAAGTTGATAAATTTTTAAAAGATAAAAAATGTTTTAAAAATATTTATAAGCTGAACTTTGAAGTAAATATGATTTTACTTATGATGTTGATAAGAAATTTTGGTGAAAAATATTTTGATAATATAGTAGAAGCAGAATTGACAAATAAGGGGCTTAAAAAATTTTTTAGTCAAGAAATGATAGATTTTCTCCGCTTTTATCAAAATAGGAGGTATAAACTATCCTCGCGTAGGTTTAAATCGACCTTTTTACATAATATATATTATCGGTATATATCTAAAAGTTACAAAAATACCCTAAAAGTACTAAAAAATAACAGAATTTCAATCAAATATATTAGTGACGATGCAAGAAATTATCTCAAATTAAATTTTAATAGGTATGATTTAATATTTTTGGACGCTTTTACTCCTACCTTGGCACCAGAATTATGGACATCAGAATTTATAAAATGCTTATATTCAGTTTTGAATTTTGATGGTAAAATTTTAACTTATTCTTCATCAGCTTCAATTCGTCACGCATTTTTAGAAAATAATTTTTATGTAGGAAAAATTTATAATGAACACGAACAAAAATTTACAGGAACGATTGCTACAAAAAATAAAGACCTTATAAAATATCCGCTTGATGAATTTGATAAAGGTTTGATAAATTCGCGCGCGGGTATAACTTTTAAAGATGAAACTCTTTGTGCTTCAAAAGAGGAAATAATTGCTCGACGTGAAAAAGAAATTAATGAGAGTGATTTAATTTCTACAACTCAATTTATAAAGAAATTTAAAGGAGAACAATACAATGGACTATGATGTTGTTGTAGTTGGCGGTGGTACTTCAGGTTGTGCCGTTGCATATACACTTGGAAAAGCTGGAAAAAAAGTTTTGCTTGTCGAAAAATCTATAAATCTAGGTGGTTCAATGACTTCAGGACTAGTTACACCTATGATGAAGACATCAAATAAATCTATTAATAATGACTTTTTTAACATATTTATTGACAAGATGAAAAGCTATAATTCAGCAATAACCTATATAGACGGTAATAGAGGTTGGTTTAATCCAGAAATAGCAAAAATTGTTCTTGATGAATTAATGCAAGATGCAAATGTTGAAGTAAGATTTAATTCAACATTAAGAAATATTAATATTACGAATAGATATATCACAAAGTTAAACTTAGAATGTAATATGTTATTGGTATCTATCGACGCGAAGTATGTGATTGATGCAACAGGAAATTGTGATGTCGGATTTTTGTCAAATTGTAATTTTTTAAATAAAAATGACGAAAATCAGCCAACAACTTTGAGATTTATTATGAGTGGTATAAATTTAAAGGAATTTGGTAAATGGTTACTTAAGTTTGATGCCGATAGAAACGTTACAACTGTAGCAGATATAGATGGACAAACTCATTTATCTACTGCATATACGTGGGATATAGGCAAAAAATGGGCTTTAAAGCCACTATTTGACGATGCTGTAGCTAAAAATATTATCAAAGACGAAGACCGAAACTATTTTCAGGTGTTTTCAATTGCTGGAATGCCTAATTCTATTGCGTTTAACTGTCCAAGAATAATATCTAATAAAGATGAAAACCCTCTTAATGTAACTGTTTTGAGTAAAAATGTGATGCAAGCTAGGGCAAGTATTTTGCGACTTTCAAATTTTTGTAAAAAATATCTTAAAGGATTTGAAAATGCATATATTTCAAGCATTTCGAGTACTATTGGGGTAAGAGTTAGCAGAAGACTAAAGGGTAAGTATGTATTCACTTACGACGACATTAAAACTAGTAAAAAGTTTGAAAATCCAGTTTTAATTTCGGATTATCCTGTTGATGTTCACTCTACAGATAAAAATAGCTCAGTTTTAGAGCAAGTTTTAAGTGAATACCAACTACCAGTGGAATCTTTGATGTCGGCAGATATTGATAATCTATTTGTCGTTGGAAGATGCGTTTCTGCCGATTTTATGGCACAAGGGGCAATTAGAATTATACCAAGCTGTTTTTCTATGGGTGAGGGGCTTGCTAAATATATGTTAAAAAACCTTTAAAACTTGCTATATCTAAATTTTGGCTTATAATTTTAGTCATGGGGATAAGATTAAAGGCTTTAATAACAATTTTGGTGTGTGTATTGCTATATGCAGTATATTACTTTGTTTTGCCACTTCTGATTAATTTAGAATATCTAAATCCAAAAATTACTGAATTTATTCAAAAAGAGTATGATTATAAAATTTCTATTGAAAAACCTGTTTTAAAGATGGGTTTGACACCAGCTGTCTGGTTTAAAGCCGATAAGGTTGAACTTTTAAATGACGATAATACGCCAGCCTTTTACACAGAAAAACCTGTAATCAAAATTTCACTTTTACCGCTTATAATTGGTCGTGTTAACATAAAATATTTTTCATCTGATGATATTTTTGTAGACTTATATTGTGATAAGGATTTGCATGTAAAGTTAGGTCAATACTTGCTTTTACAGAAATCTGACAATATTATGAGCATTAATGGTGCAAGGATTTTTATTGACAAATTTAGCGTAAATTTACAAGATTTGTCTAAAAATAATAAGGTCAAAATTGTAGGTAATTACTTCAACTTGTCTAAATTCAAAGAAAATAAACGAATTGATTTAGATTTAGATGCAGATATTGTTACAAATAACGCAAAATCAAAAATTTATGTGGATTTAGATTCTAAATTGCCATTGCTACCTCACCTTGATGATTATCCTCCAGAGTTAGTTGTTAGTATTACAAACCTTAATTTTGGAAATTTATCAAATTTTATATCATATTTTTCAAATGGTTTTGTTAAATCTATAGATGGGGTTGTTAATTTTGAATTACACTCTGATAAATTATTGCTAGACCAAAAACAATATAAGTTAAACATAGTACTTGATAAATTTAAGCTTAATGCAAAATATCTTGATAAACCTTATTCCTACGACAACAAAATGCAGTTAAGTTCTTTAATGTTACTCGAAAAAAATAGTTTGAGTATTCCTAATTTTAGCTTTAAAGCGCCTAAAATTAATATGAAATTATCAGGTGAAATTGACAAAATCTCATCTAAAAAGCCAAAACTAGATTTAAACTTTAAGATGTTGAACGTACGATCTGAAGATTTGTTAGAAATTCTTCCATATAGTAAAAAATTAGAGCATTCAATAAGAATCTATCCATCTGTAGCTAAAGATTGTGGCTTTTATTCGGATGTAAATGTTGATTTAGACATAAAAAATAATATGGATTTTCCAGATATTTACGGTTATATAAATATTGATAATGCTTATGCAATTGAACCTATTCCAAAAGCTCCAAAAGGCGCTCATATTGGTATTAATTATGAAAAAGACACCATGCATATAGATGTTAATGTTCCAACAGATATTAATCAAAAAGTTACTGTTAAAGGTTCTATTAAGACTTTTAAAGAGCGTAATGTTGTTTTAGATATTCAAAGTACAGACAAAATTGATTTGTTTATTGCAAAAAAGGTCTTAGTTCCAGTTCATGAAACACTTGATTTTGACTTAGGTCCAGTACCTGATATGTATTTTAGTGGTTTTGGTAATATTGATTTGAAAGTACACGGTAATAAAAAAGACCCCCATTTGATTGGTGAATTTCATACTATAAATGCATCTGCGGGGTTTAATGATATAAAAAATCTTGAACTAAAAAATGCAAATTCTGTTTTGTATTTTAAAGATAATTATGCCGAATTTGCGCTAAAATCAGGTACTATCAATAATAAACCTGCAAACATTGATGGAACTTGCGATTTTACTGGCAAATTAGACTTTAAAGTAAATGCTAAAAATCAGGATTTAGGCGATTTATTGGCTATTATAAAGAAATCACCTATGTTAAAAGATTTGCAAAAATTTGTAATTTTGGCTGATGATGCGAAAGGTTCAACAGACTTTTATTTAAACTTGACTGGACAAATTAGACAGCTTAAAGAGATATCTTTGGGTAAAAATTTGCACGCAAAAGGGGATTTAAAACTAAATTCTAACACTGTAAAAATCAGTAAGTTAGGCAAATTTACTCCAAAATTTTCTGGACAAATTCATTATGACGATTTTAATGTGGATTTTGACATAAAATCACAGTTAAATAGTGCAAAAATTGGTGCGCAAGGTAAAATTACTAACAACCATGCTGATATTAAATTTTCTACAGACAAAATCAAGTTTAGTGAACTATTTTCAACCTACGGTTCAAAATACATAACAGTTTTACCTTTTAGCAGAAATTCAAATTCATATTTTGAGGTTAACGGAACATATAATGGCAGTATCGATAAGTTTGACGTAAAAAAACTAAAATTAAAAGGTGCTTCATATTTTAATAACTTCGCATTTTTGTACAATAAAAAAGGTATGCCAATTGAGTTAGTAAGCGGATTTGCGTTTATTAATAATAATACTTTAACCCTTAATAAATTAAATACTTTAGTTGGAACAATGCCTGTAATCTTTGACGGTCAGGTTAAAAACTTATTTAACAATCCTTATTTAACAGCTTATATTTCAGCAAAACCGAACCAAAAATTCATAGATTACGCTTACAACAGACATTCTTTATACCCAATAAAAGCAAAAGGAGAAATTTCATATTCTGCTGTGCTTTCAGGCAATTTAAACAAGCTATCTAATAAGTCTAATTTAGTAATTGATAAAGATGCCTCTCTTTATTATATGGGCGCTACTATAGGCAATTCTGATATGCCTATTAATATTTATCTAAATTCTCAACACGAACCCAACAAAATTAACGTAAAAGCTTTCTTCTATGATAAAATTATTGATTCTCAAAGTGGTAAAAACAATTACGCACGCCAATTGAGTGCTTCAGGATTTATTTATCCAAAGAAAAATAATGTTTCTTTCAGTAATTTTATGGTTAAAACTACTGTACCAACTGATATGAGGATTTTTAATATTGTCTTTAAAAAGCCACTAATTAAAAATGGACATTTTATGTCAGATGTAGTGTTAAACGGTACTTTGACAAATCCTAAAGTTAGAGGTGAATTTAGCACTTCAGGTGTTGATATTCCGTTTTTTGATGCCATGATTAAAGATATTTCACTTAAATTTTATCAAAGTGAAATTGTCGGTAATATAACTGGGGACGTGCTTTCAAATAATTTTAAAATAGACTTGAATGCACAAAATAAACTTACAAAACCATACATAATTAATGATGTTAAAGTTAACGCTGGTAATTTGAACTTAAACCATGTAATTGATACCTTAAATGTGTATGAAATCAATTCTCTTGCTGGTGATGTTTCGGTAAAACAATTAAATTCAGTTGATTTAAAACAAATAATTATTAAAAATATTGATATTGTAGCAAAAAATGTAATTGCATATAATATCAATGCTAATGACCTAAAAGCAAAGTTAAACTTTAAAAATAATATATTCAATGTTGAAAATTTCAAATTTAACCTTGCTCAAGGTGAGATGGACGGTTCTGTAAAATATGATTTACAATCAAACAAATCTGAATTTGATTTGAATGTCAAAGGCGCAGATGCTGATAGATTGATGACGTCGCTATTCGATGTTAAAGGTCAATTCTTTGGTGATATAGGTGGAAAACTTAATTTGAGCTGTACAGGTCGTTCTCAAGCTGATTGTTTAAAAACTTTGAACGGATATGGTGCATTTTTAGTTAAAGACGGAAGAATGCCTAAATTAGGTTCGTTAGAATATCTATTAAAAGCTGGGAACTTGATTAAAAGTGGAGTTACGGGACTTTCTATTAACGGTTTAATCGATTTAGTTACACCACTTAAAACTGGTAATTTTAGTTCTATTAAAGGCGCTGTGGAAATTCATGATGGGGTTGCCGATAAAATTCAGATTTTATCAACGGGTAAGGATTTAAATATCTTTGTTACAGGTGAATATAATTTGACAACTTATAATGCTGATATGTACGTATTTGGTCGATTATCAAAGAAAATTTCAACTATTTTAGGACCTATTGGTAATGTGTCATTAAATACTTTATTTAATACTATTCCTGGAATTAACTTGAATGACCCAACAAATGCAAAAATATTAAATGATTTTAATAAAATTCCTGGTCTTGAACTTTCAAATCGAGCGTTCAGAGTGTTTGCTGCGGAAATTCATGGCGATGTAAGTGGCGAAGATTACGTTGAAAGCTTTCGTTGGATTGAATAGTTTTTTTAATAGTTTGAACGTGTCATAATCTTTTTTGCTTTGCGGTTAAACATTGTATTTTTAAACCAAACACCACTAAATTTATCGTTTTTAAAGATATATTGAGTATCTTTGTCTTTGAAATAAACAGAGCCTGCAAGAGAGCCATCAACTCTGTATTGATGTGTGAAATATGGGTAATTTGGATAGTTTTTTGAAAATGCATCAATGTATCTCAAATTGCCCATAGCGTCATAATAATATTTAGTGTAAATGTCATTTTTATACTGCAAACCATAAATTAGTAAGAGTTTTTCATTTTTACTGAAAAATCCAGACATTATCTCTTTATTATTTTCATTTATCCCTGATTTTAAATCCATATAGTGCTTACGAAAATTTTTATCTTTTAAATAAGCGCTATATTTGTTTTTGAAGTCTTTTTTAGGATATTTTTTTGTATAATTTTCTTTGTTAATAATATTTTTTATCTCCGAAATAGACTCATCTCGTTCAAATTGAGATTTTTCAGCCCAATCAAAATAAACGTTCCCTTCAAGAATTTTATTTTCTTCCGCAAACGCTGGAATAGCACTAAAAATGTAAAATATAAAAAATACTGTAAATAACTTTTTCATGCTCGATATTATAGCATAAATTTTGTATTATAATAAAATTATGGATTATTTAAGTAATAAATTTGATTGTATAGTTGTAGGTGCTGGACACGCTGGTTGTGAAGCTGCGTTAGCAACATCAAGATTAGGTTTAAAGACATTATTATGCTCGCTAAATATGGATAATATTGCATTAATGCCTTGCAATCCTGCGATTGGTGGGCCAGCTAAATCTACACTTGTTCGCGAAATAGACGCACTTGGTGGGCAAATGGGTATTTCTGCAGATGCAACGTATTTGCAGATGAAGACCTTGAATATGTCTAAAGGCCCAGCAGTAAGAGCATTACGCGCGCAATCAGATAAAAAAGAATATACTCAATATATGAGAAATGTTATCCAAAATCAGGATAATATTTATTTGAAACAATGCTGTATTTCTCAACTTTTAACACAAGATAACAAAATTGTTGGCGCTATTGATGAATATGGCATTCAATACAGCGCACCTGTTGTTATTTTAACAACAGGAACATCTTTAGAAGCTAAGATATGGGTAGGTTTAAACTCTTATCCAGCGGGTCGTTTAGGCGAAATGCCAGCTAGAGGACTTTCAAAATCATTAATTGACTTAGGTTTTACTATAAAAAGACTTAAAACAGGCACTCCACAGCGTGTTGACAGTAGAACCATTGATTATTCAAAAATGATTTTACAAGAGGGTGATGAAGAATTAAGTTTTTATTCTTTCAGACCAGATAGACCAATTAGAAAGCAATATCCGTGCTATTTGACAAAAACAAATGAAAAAACTCACGATATTATTAAAGCAAATCTTGATAAATCACCAATGTACAGCGGTTTAATTCATGCAATTGGTCCTAGATACTGTCCATCTATTGAGGATAAGATAGTAAGATTTGCCTCAAATCCATCTCACCACATTTTTGTTGAGCCAGAGGGTTTAAGTACTTATGAAGTTTATATTCAAGGTTTTTCAAGTAGTTTGCCAGCAGATGTCCAAGTTCAAATGCTTAGAACTCTTCCTGGATTAGAAAATGCACATGTCATTAAACCAGCTTATGCAGTTGAGTATGACTATGTTCCAGCTGTACAAAATTCTCATTCTCTAATGACAAAACGTGTACAAGGTTTATTTATGGCTGGTCAAATAAACGGTACAAGTGGTTATGAAGAAGCTGCAGCACAAGGCTTAATTGCAGGTATTAATGCCTTTAATTACTTGAATAAATCTGAAATGCTTGAACTTTCAAGAAGTTCTTCGTATATTGGCACTTTAATTGATGATTTGGTGACAAAAGATATTGAAGAACCTTATAGAATGCTTACTTCTCGTTCTGAATACAGATTACTTCTTCGTCAAGATAACGCAGACGCAAGACTTAGCGAAATTGGTCACCAAGTGGGTCTACTTGATGAAACCCAATATAATGTTTTCTTAGAAAAACAAAAACAAATAGAACTTGAAGTACAACGTTTAAAAGACACTAAATTGTCTGCTAATGATCATAATAACTCAATTTTAGCAAAATATGATGAACATATAGACAAGGGTATTCGTTTGTCTGAACTTTTAAAACGTCCAAATATTTCGTATAAAGTAATTCAAGAACTTGATGTTGTTGCTAAAAACCTTGATTTACCTAAATCTACATACGAACAAGTAGAAATTCTTTTCAAATATGACGGTTACTTAAAACGACAAGAGGCGCAAGTTGATAACGCTTCAAAATTAGAAAAAATCAAAATTCCAAAAGATATTGATTATTCTAAAATTTTGCATATATCAACTGAAACTAGGGAACGACTTGAAAAAATTCGTCCGACAACACTTGCGCAAGCTTCTCGTATTGGTGGTGTAAAACCAGCAGATTTAAGCGTTTTAATGGTTATGCTAGAAAAACATATGATTCATTAATCAAGTTCGCGCAATTTTTTATATAATTCTATTTGCTTATCTGATAAGTTTTTCGGTATAGCTATTTTAATTTTTGCGTTTAAATCACCAAAACCACCATCTTTTTTAGGCAAACCTAAATTTTTCAATCTCAAAGCTTGACCAGAAGAAGTGCCCGCTGGAATTTTGATATTAATTTTGCCATGAGGAGTTTCAATATCTTTTTGAGTACCTAAAACGGCTTCAGCTGGTGAAATTTCAATATCTCTAGTTAAATTTGAACCATCAACAGCGTAAGTAGAATCTTTAATATTAATAATTAAGTACAAATCACCTTTTTGACCTGTAATATCAGCTTTTCCCTCACCTTTAAGTCTGATTTTTTGACCAGCGCGAACGCCTTTTGGTAATCTGACATTAACAGTTTTGTTAGTTGACGCAATACCTGTGCCTTGACAATGAGGACAATAACCACCATTAGGAGGGCAAGCATTGCAACGTTCCATTTCTTTAAATGTTACTTTTATCGGTTTATCTGAAAATAAGTCCTTAACAGTAATATTTATAGATTTTGTTAAATTAAGATTTTCTGGTTCTGGTGCTGTTCTACGCGTTTGAGTTTGGCCTTGATTAAAGTTCATGCCCATTCCTTCAAATCCTGTAAAGTTGCTCTTTCTAGAAGTTCTTTGACCTCCAGACATCATATCGCCAAATAAAGAACTGAAGAAATCAGAAAATCCACCCATGCCATCAAAAGATGAAAAACCTTGTGTTCCACCTGCATTATTGAAGTTAAAGCTAAAGTTTTCATATCCTGGAGGAGGTGTAAAATCAGCACCACCTTGCCAGTTTGCACCTAAGCTATCGTATCTTTGACGTTTTTCCTTGTCGCCAAGAACTTCGTACGCTTCATTTATTTCTTTGAATTTCTTTTCTGCTTCTTTTGTTTTGTTTACATCAGGGTGAAATTTACGTGCAAGCTTTCTGTATGCTGATTTTATTTCAGCTTCTGTTGCATCTCTTTTTACGCCTAACGTTTCATAATAATCTTTGTATTCCATATGGACATCTCCCAATTATATTTTAATATAATTTTTGCTAATTTGGCTATTTGTTAATTTTTTTTTAATGCTTTTGAACGCAGATTTCTATGGTATGTTATTGCAAACCTGTGTGCTTCGTCCCTTATGCGCTGAATTAAAAATAAAGCACTTGAACCTCTCGGGATAATTATTGACTCAGAACGATTAGGCAAAAATACTTCTTCTTCTCGCTTTGCTAAGCTGACAATGTCTATGCCTTTTACTCCAAGTTCATCAACAATTTGCATTACACTTGATAACTGTCCTTTGCCACCGTCAATTATTATCAAATCAGGTTTTTCCCAACCGTCTTCACCAAGCCGTTTAAACCGTCTAGAAAGCACTTCTTTCATTGATTGAAAGTCATCGGGCTTACCCTCTGTAGATTTAACCTTATAGCGTTTGTATAAAGACTTTTTAGGTTGACCGTTAACAAAGCAAATACCAGATGCAACAGTATTTGTACCTTGAATATGCGAAATATCATAACATTCAATCTTATGCGGAAAGTTCTTTAACTCTAGTTTTTCGGCTAAATACGAACCAATTTCATTAAAATCATTTGCAAGTTCTACTAGAGCATTTATTTTTTCTTTTTCCAATAAATCACGTGCATTTTTATTTGCAAGCTCCTGTAATTCCTTTCCAGCCTTAGTTTTACCGTAACTTATTTTAATTTTTTTGCCAGATAAGATTTCTAACCAATTTTCAAAAATAGGTTTATCTCCTATTTGTTCTAAATCAGAAGCTATAATTCTATCAGGATAGTCTAGTTTTAAATTTGAATAATAGTCTTTTATAAATATTGGTAAAAATTCACTAATATCACTGTCCTCGACCTTATATGAAAAAGTTTTTTTATCAATAAGTCGTCCCTCTCTTATCATTAAAATGACAACAACAAAAATTCCGTTGTCTTGCAAAATTGAAATGACGTCCTCGCTCAAGGTTGTACTCTTTTGAACAATTTTTTGGCGTTCTAGAGTTTTTTTAAGATCTAGGTAGCTATCTCTAAGTCTTGCAGCTTTTTCAAACTCTAAATTATTAGAATATGTTTGAATTTGCGACATCAACTGTTTTAAAAGTTCACCTTGCTTGCCCTTTAAAAAAAGTTCAGCTTGGTCAATTATTTTTTTATATTCTTCAGAAGTTACTTTATTTTGACAAGGTGCTAAACATCTTCCTATATCATAATAAAGACAAGGTCTAGACTTAAATTTTGGTTGTTTACATTGTTTTAGTGGAAAAATCTTTTTGATAAAATCTAGGGTTGCATACATAGCTTTTGCATCAGTGTATGGTCCGAAAAAATGCCCTTTGTCTGGGTTTAAATTCTTTTTCCTTACAACTAAAATTCTTGGAAATTCTTCGTCGGTAACCAAAAAATAAGGAAATTTTTTATCATCTTTTAATAAAATATTATATTTTGGTTTGTGCTTTTTTATTAATTGATCTTCTAAAATAAAAGCCTCAATTTCGCTATCTGTAATTATATATTCTAATTTTTCAATATGCGAAACTAACCTAACTGTTTTAGGGGTTTTAGGTGAATTATTAAAATAACTTTTTACTCTTTTTTTTAAATTTTTAGCTTTTCCTACATAAATAATTGTACCTGTGTTATCGTAATATAGATAACACCCAGGTAAATCAGGCAATAGCTTTAATGTTTTAGCTAATTCAGAATTCATAACTTTATTATAACAAATAAACGTGCGGTTCGCCATAGCAAACCGCACGTTTATAAAAAATATAACCTTAAACTAAAGCTGATGCTTTAGTTTGTTCTCCCACTTGAAATGGAATCTCCTTAACTTTCATTTTTGATTTGTCTAAAATACCTCTTTCTAATTCCGTATAAGAAGCTGTTTTAGAATTAAAAGCTTTTCTTAAAAATTCATAAGAAATTTTTGGATCACATTTATCGCCACAAGTGAATAAATCAACAGCTGCATATTCAAGTTCTGGCCATGTGTGAATTGCTAAATGACTTTCTGAAATAATCACAACTCCGCTTACCCCACACGGGTTAAACATATGAAAGCACTTTTGAACAACTGTTGCACCACATTCAAGCGCTGCGTCAACCATCAATTTTTCAATTTTTTCTAAACTATTAAGCACATTAGAATCACATTCAAAAAATTCAGCTAAAACGTGTCTTCCTAGGTGGATTTGTTTTAAACCATTTTTGTCTGTAGTTGAAAAAGATGAAGTTCTTGACAATTTATGCACTCCATATAAAACGTAATTACAAGTTAAATTTTACAACAAAAGACACTATTTTTACATTTATTTTAAAAAAATTTTAGTTATATTATACTTTATATGAAATTACGCTTATAGTACGCATTTTAAGCAATAAAGACTTTTTATTATGTTAATAAATGTTAATAAATGTTAATAGAATCATAAAATTAAAAATTTTATTGTATATTGATAATATGAGTAAAATATTAGTAATTGATGATGATAAAGCAATAAATGAACTTATAAAAATTAACTTAAAGCTTAGTGGATATAATGTTATTCAAGCTTTTGATGGCATTGAGGGTTTTGCACTTACAAAGCAAGAACTTCCAAATTTGGTTTTACTTGATGTAATGATGCCAAATGTAGATGGTTATACTGTTGCACAAAGAATTCGCCAGTGCGAAACCACAAAAAATATTCCGATAATAATGCTAACAGCCTTGTCAGAAATCCAAGATAAGGGCAAAGGCTTTGATATTGGGGTTGATGATTATATCGTAAAGCCATTTGATATTGAAGAACTTAAAATGCGTGTTAGGGCTGTTTTAAAGCGTTCTAATCAGTTACCTGAATCAATGGCAACGAAAGAACTTCTAGTATTAGGGAAAATTACACTACTTCCAGAATCATACTCTGTAAAAATTGGTGATAATACTGCAAAATTGACACCTATTGAGTTTGATATATTTAATATACTTTTCCAAAATCATGGCAATATGGTATCTTCTGCAAAATTATTAAAAGATGTTTGGGGATATTCTCCAGATGATGATGTAGAAACAATCAGAGTTCACATAAGACATCTTAGAGCGAAAATTGACAAAATTTCCAATGGCAAAAAATACATTGAAACAATTTACGGTGGAGGCTACAAACTAACAGTTTAGTTAGTCTTCATCATTAAGACTTAAAACAGCCATAAATGCTTCTTGTGGAACTTCTACCTTACCAACAGCTTTCATACGTTTTTTACCACGTTTTTGTTTTTCCAGCAATTTACGTTTACGAGTGATGTCACCGCCATAGCATTTATCCAAAACGCTTTTTCTCAAAGCTTTAATATTTGTACGAGCAATTACTCTACCGCCAATCGCAGCTTGAATAGGAACTTCAAACAACTGACGAGGAATAATTGTTTTTAATTTTTCAGTTAATTTTTGTCCAATATAAAACGCGCTATCCTTGTGACAAATTACAGAAAGTGCGTCAACAATTTCACCTGCAAGCATTACGTCTAATTTAACAAGTTCAGAACGTTTATAGTCATGAAATTCATAATCCATACTTGCATAACCTTTAGTTCTTGATTTTAATTGGTCATAAAAATCGGTAATAACTTCACTTAAAGGTATATGATATTCAAGATTAACACGAACCTTGTCAATATATGTCATATTAATGAATATACCACGTTTAGATTGAGTTAAATCCATTAAAGTACCAACAAATTCGTTTGGTGCAATAATATCAACCTTTACATAAGGTTCTTCAATAAAATCTCTTTGTGCAGCAGGTGGTAAATTTGCGGGATTATCAATTGATAAAACTTCACCTGTTGTAGTATGAACGTGATAAACTACCGATGGCGCAGTTGTTACAAGTGAAAGATTGTATTCACGTTCAAGTCTTTCTTGTGCGATTTCCATGTGCAACATACCTAAAAATCCACATCTAAAGCCAAAACCTAACGCACTTGATGTTTCAGGTTCGAAAGTTATACTGCTATCAGAAAGTTTCAATTTTTCTAAAGCTTCTTTTAAATCGTGATAATCTTCGTTATCAACAGGGTACAAACCAGAAAATACCATTGGCAAAGCTTCCTGATATCCAGGTAGAGGTTCAGTAGCTGGGTTATCAACAGTTGTAATTGTATCACCTACAAAACGAGTAATTTCTTTGATAGAACCTGCAAAATATCCTACATCACCGCATGTAAGATTATCACAAGGAACTCGAGTTGGAGTTAAATAGCCTAATTCAACAACATCGTATTCTTTTCCAGATGCCATAAATCGAACTTTATCATTATTTGAAATTTTGCCGTCCATGATTTTAAATAGACAAACTGTACCTAAATATGGGTCATAAGCACTATCAAAAACTAATGCTCTTAATGGTTTGTCGCTAGTATCTGCTGGAGGTGGAACTAAGTCAACCACAGCTTCTAAAACTTTATCTATTCCCTCACCAGTTTTGGCACTTACAGGAATTGCTAATGATGCATCAATGCCTAAAACTTCTTCAATTTCTTGTTTAACTCTTTCAACATCAGCTGATGGTAAGTCAATTTTATTGATTACAGGAATAATTTCTAAATTTTGTTCAATTGCTAGATATACATTTGCTAAAGTTTGAGCTTCAACCCCTTGAGTAGCGTCAACAATAAGTAATGCTCCCTCACAAGCAGCAAGAGAACGAGAAACTTCATAAGTAAAATCTACGTGCCCTGGGGTATCAATTAAGTTCAACTCATAATTTTTACCATTGTTAGCGGTATATTTCATACGCGCGGTGTTTAATTTAATAGTAATACCACGTTCACGCTCAATATCCATAGAGTCGAGTAATTGCTCTTGCATGTCACGTTTGCTAATTGTTTCAGTTGCCTCCAGCAAACGGTCTGCAAGTGTTGATTTACCGTGATCTATATGCGCGATTATACAAAAATTTCTAACATTATCTCTGAATTTCATGATTTTATTATATATTAAAATTTTTTGCTGTAAAACTATTTACATTCAATGTTTTTATTGTAATATTTTAGTATAATACTTGAGGAAAACATTAATGTTAATAGAAGAACTTTTAGAATTAACCGTACAAAGCAGAGCAAGTGACTTGCACATTTCTGCTGGTTTACCACCTGTAATAAGGGTTGATGGTAAATTATTAAGAACTGATAGACCGCCTTTATCAGCTGATGACGTTGAAACTCTTTTATTTCCAATGTTATCAAACGAACAAAGACGTAAACTTGAACAAGATTGGGAATTAGACTTTTCTTATGGTGTTCAAGGTTTAAGCCGTTTCAGGGTTAATATTTATAAAGATAAAGGTAATTTTGCAGCTGCATTCAGAACAATTTCTTCTGTGGTTCCTGCATTTGACACTTTAGGTTTGCCAGATATTGTTAGAAAAACAGCTGAAAAACCAAGAGGATTGATTTTAGTAACTGGACCTACAGGTTCAGGTAAATCTACAACACTAGCTTCAATGATTGACCACATTAACTCAACAAGAAGTGAACATATTCTTACAATTGAGGATCCGATAGAATTTGTGCATCAATCTAAAAAATCTGTTGTTCACCAACGTGAATTGGGACAAGATACACGTTCGTTCGCAAATGCGTTACGTTCTGCACTTCGTGAAGACCCTGATATCATACTTGTAGGTGAGATGCGTGACCAAGAAACTATTTCTTTAGCATTAACTGCTGCTGAAACAGGTCACTTAGTGTTTGGTACACTTCACACCTCATCAGCTTCTCAAACAATTGACCGTATCATCGACGTATTCCCAGAAGGTCAACAACAACAAATCCGTGTGCAGTTATCATCTTCACTTGCAGCAGTATTTGCTCAAACTCTTATTCCAAGATTGCAAGCAGATGGTTCTAAAAAAGGTCGTGTAATGGCACAAGAAATTATGCTTGTTACACCAGCAATTGCCAACCTAATCCGCGAGTCAAAAGCGGCTCAAATTTATTCTGCTTTGCAAACAAATTCAGGTTTGGGTATGCAAACTCTTGAAATGGCATTAAAATCCCTATATGTAAGTCGTCAAATTACATTGGAAGATGCTCTTTCACGTTCATCTAGACCAGATGATTTAAAACGATTATTATAATTTATTTACAATATATTTCAGCATTTTTAGCCTATCAGCCAGTGTTGATGGGCTTTTCTTTTTGCTTTGCTATTTATTATTAAGAAATGTAACGAAAAAGAAAGCCAAAAAGGCAATTTTTTGAGAAAGAAATACTTTATATAAGTACGAGAGATTAAGAGGATTAAAAAAATGGCATTCTTATTATTTGCAGCAAGAAAAATTCAATTAACAAGAAAGTTAAACGAAAAACAATACGAACAAATGTTAATTTCTCAACGTTATGAAGAATCAACTAAAAAAGTTGCTGATGCTCAACAAGCATTAACAAATATGAAAAATATGACAAGCGTATTCACTAACGCTATCGCAAGCTCTGCTCAATCTCAAGCAGTTATGCAAGCTGTAGGTTCTGAAGTTTACAAAAAAATGGTTTCTGGTCAAACTTTAACTGAAGAAGAACAAGCTCAAGCTAGCAAAGCTCAATACGCTGCTCAATATGGTTCTCAAAGAGGTGCTCAATACGCAGCTGCTGTTTCAGCAGTTACAGATAGCATCTTCAACCAAGTAACTAAAACTCAATTAGCTGCTTTACAAGCTGAATCTCAAATGTTAGATTCTAAAATGAAAGCTTTAGATACTCAAGTTACTTACATCAACAACCAATTACAAGCAGTTCAAAAAGCTGAATCTCAATCAATTGATGCTGCTACTCCTAAATTCGGTTTAGCTTAATAAATAGTTAAAAATCAATAATAACAATAATTTAAGACATTCCTTTTAACTGAGGAATGTCTTATTATTAAGAAATGTAACGAAAAAGAAAGCCAAAAAGGCAATTTTTTGAGAAAGAAATACTTTATATAAGTACGA
>CAKVDZ010000006.1 GCA_934728585.1 uncultured Candidatus Melainabacteria bacterium
GCTATGCGTACCCGAATAATCCAAGAAGCGCGAGCGAGCTGAGGGCGTAGCCTCTCGCACGGCGACGATGAGTCGGCAGAGAAAGGCGGAGTTCCCGTTAAACGCGAGCGAGTAAGAAGCGGATTTTACTTTACTTGAAAATTTGCTAATTACAACTTGTATTTTCCCAAGAAAGGGTTGTTCCGTTAGAACATTTTCCATCTTGGTTCATTTTTAAGTAATCCATATTATTATTTTGGATAATCCAAGCCGTTGTATGAGTTCCAGTTTGTTTATAATTTTCTAAAAATGCATCAAAATTGCCAATTGATGAATTTCCTGTCGGCATAAGTTCTCCATCAGAGTTAATCCTGAATGTAAAAATATCATGACCTATTCTTGTAGGACCATTTCTTACGCCATCAATATCTACGTATATATCTGTTACTCCAGCATTATTATAGTTTGTTATGGTAGCAATTGCTGTCCCATCAGCTAAAACAAATTTATAATAATTATTTTCATCTAAGCTATACCATTCTTCACCGCTTGCATATTTAACCTTAGGATTTGAAAAACAAGTACCATTTGTACCTCTAACATATCCGCAATTTTTTGAAACTTTTAAAAAATCTGTAATTCTATCACCAAATTTTATAGTTGTAGATGGGTAATTATCTTTTATCATCCATTCCTCATAAGGTCCGTAGGTTGCGGTTGCACGACCCAAGGCATCTTCTAAGTTTGAATATATTTTTTTTACTTTTGCAATTTTTTCTCTATTGCCTGTTGATTGATTTAAATTTGGAATTGTAAGCGCTGCAATTACACCGATTATACCCATGACAATCAGTGTTTCTGCTAGCGTAAATGCTAGTAGTTTTTTCATATTAGTACTCTCCAGTTTAGTAAATCGACGCTACTATAATTGTAACATTATTTTTAATATATCAATATTACCTGACATGGTTATTTTAGAAATAGTAAGACTAAAATAATGCACTTTTAAACTACCAAACCATTTATCGTAGAGTTGTTTTATAAATTTGCTTGGCGGTATATAAATATTATTTGTTATAATTTATCGAAATTTAAGTTCCATAATATTCAATTGCAGTAATGTCGTCTTTCCAATTCATAGCATCACGAATTGTAGCAATTGTTTTTGGAAAATGTTGTTGTAAATACTGTGTACGTGGTCCAAGAATTTCAACCTGTTCATCAGTGTAGGTGTTTGTTAGCGCATTTGTTTCTGCAACAACTTCTGCAAGTCCGCCCCATTCTCCACCATAGTGACCTTTTGCTTGTGTAAAGTAGTCAATGTGTTCACGTTCTATGTCGGAGTGTTTTTCGTTGAAATTTTTTCGTTCTTCAAGATATGCTTTTTGAATATTCTTGTTACCAGTATATAATCTGTTATCTGCGCCTGTAATTAAATCCATTTTCTTTGTGTAAGCACAATCTTTTGCATGACCAAGTTCGTGTAAAAATACCATTAAATCGTCACCAATATTAATGTTTTTGTTGAACATATTATAGTAAGAATCAAGAAGTTTATCTTTATCTTTACCATTCATTTTCTTTATGCAGTCAATTGTTTCAAATAATTCTTCACCAGGAACTTTTTTCAATAATTTTGTAAGTTCTTCTTTATTACCCTTGAATTTCTTTTTAAAATTAATTGTTGCCTCTTGCTCAGTGTGTAAATTTTTTACAACTAAATTTTTATCGTCTATTTTGATGTCATATTCATAACCATTTTTTGAAGAAACAAAATGATTGTCGTCGATAACTTCAAAACTTTGCGAATTACCCATTAAAATTTTACCGTTTTTATCAGTAATTTTGTAATCAACAATTCTATTTCCTTGTTTGTCGTTTTCATACAAAAATTGGGTATGAGTTCCATCAGCAGATTTCATATCTTTTTTGATTGTTGTTATTCCAGATTTTTTATCAAAAGTAGCTTTAGCAATTTGTTCTTTTTTGCCATTTGCATAGTTGACTTCAATATCAAACATACCCTTAACTTGAGATGGTGTCATGATTTCTTCTTTAATCATATTTCCATCTTTATCATTAGTCTTTATTGATTGTTTGACTAATCTAAGTCCATGTTTGCTAATTTCATCTGTTCTATTTGCTACAGTATTATTTTTGTAATCAAAAGTTCTGGTCTTTACATGTGGAGGTAAACCTGCTTCAATTTTAGAATCAGTTTCCTCAATTACATCAAGAGAATTTGCATCAAATTTGTAAGATTTGCCTAACGGTCTTAATTTTTCGTTTACGACTTCATCAAGTTTGTTCTTCGTTTTAGAAAATTTTAAAGTGAATTCATTGGTTGGTTCAAATTTATTTTGCTCAAATCCAGTGGCATCATGACCATTTGAAATTTTATCCATAGCTTTGAAAACTTTATCATAAAAATTTTCATCTTTTCTATCTTTTTTCATTTGATAAATTGAAGACATGTTGTAAAGGTCGAATTTGGTATCTTTAAAGGCTTTTACAACATCAACGTCAATCAAATCTTCTTTATATAGCTTTTGAAAAATACATTTATTCACAAAATCATATTGTTCGCCATTGTTTTTTTTGATGCTTTCAAATTCTGATGTCGCTTGACGAACTTCATCATCCTCATGCCTAATGAAAGAATCTTTAATTGGTTCTTTTAAATTTGCTAAAGGTTTATTATTACTAGTTTTTGTACCAATTTTGGGTAAATTGATTTTTATTCCGCCGATGTCCATGAAAAATCCCTTTTTGCGATACGAACTTTATATTATCATTGTAGTACTTTATATATAGATTTGCAATATTTTTTTTGAAAACTTAGTCGCAGATGGATTTTATCCATCTGTGACTAAGAATATAAAGAATATTTATTAAAATCAATTATCTATCGCGCATTTTTGCTAATAGGTTTAAAATTTCAATATATAACCAAACGAATGTTACCATAAGTCCAAAAGCGCCATACCATTCGAAAGATTTGTCTGCCATTGAGTTTGCACCATCTTCGATGACAGAAAAATCAATGATAAAGTTTAGAGCTGCGATTACGCAAACAAACAAGCTAAACCCAATTCCAACAAGTCCAGATGAGAATAATCCTGGAATACTTAAATGGAAAAATGAACCGATGATTTGGACAAGGTAAATACCTAGAATTGAAAACATTGAAATCATCAAAACACTTCTGAATTTTTCTGTACATTTGATTGCGCCTGTTCTGTAAAGAAATAGCATTACGAAAAATGCCATGAAAGTTGAACCAACTGCTTGAATAACAATTCCAGGGTATGAGGCTTCAAAAGTACAAGATAGACCTCCTAGAATTAAGCCCTCCGAAAGTGCATAAACTGGAGCCATGAATTTGATTGTTTTTCTTGCAAACATAATTACTATAAATGAAATTATTGATGCAACAAAACCTATCATCATTAGACCCATGGCTTTGTCCATAAATCCTTGTAAAAATAATGAATACTCATAAGCACTCGTTGCTAGCAAACATAAAAATAGAATAAAAGTTTTGTTGATAGCACCGCTAATACTCATAGGTTCGCCGTTTAGAATGGTAGAGTTACCCTCCATAGCGCGTCTTGAAAATACGGGGTTTGACATAAATTTTCTCCTTATATTGTAATGAATATATTTTAACATGTTTTTGTTTACAAATGCACGAAATTAATATTTTTTTAATGTAGAATTATTATATGTTTAAAATATTTTTTGAATTTCTTAAATATTTTGGAAAAGGCAAAAACTGTCAAATTGCTTTGTTTTTATTAATTTCAATTGTTGCAGGTTTATTAGAATTTGTTGGAATTGGATTAATTTATCCATTTTTAATGTTGATAATGAAGCCTGAATTGATTACAAGCAGTGCATATTACAAAATTCTTGTGAATTTAACTCAAACAAATGATGTCATTATAAATACAATTTTTATAGGTGTTTTTGCAACCCTAATGTTTCTTGTAAAGAATGTGATAATGATGTTATGCTTGTATTTTCAAAATAAATTCATTATCAAATGGAAGAATGATATCAATTTGCAAATAATGAATTTTTATATAAATACATCATATAGAAATGTGCTTAATTCTTCAGTTGCAGAGAGAATTTATAACACTACTGGTTTATCTGCGGGAGCCTTAGAATCCTTTGTAGCAAGATTTTTTATACTTATATCAAACTGTATAATTACTATGCTAATTTTGGCATTATTATTTGTAAAAGCGCTTTTAATTTCAATAGTATTGATTATATTTTTGGCTTTATTTTTCTTGATTATAGAAAAATTTTTCAAAAAGAAAACAGAAAAACTTGCCTCTAAAATGTTGGAGTATTCACTTAAAAACAACAGTCAAGTTGTTGAAAATTTGAGCAATTTAAAGGAAATTAGAATTTTTTCAGCGGAAGATTTCTTTTTTAACCAATTCAAAGATATTCAACAAAAAGATAATGATTTAATTTTAAAAAGTTCTTTTTATTCAAGTATTACACCTTATGTAATTGAAATGTTTTTGATTATAACAATTGTTTTGGTTGCAGTTTTAATTTCGTATCAAAATGCTGGAACTACGTCAAAGATAATTGCATATTATGGCTTGTTTTTAGCAGTTGTATTCAGAACAGCGCCTTGTTTAAATCGAATACAAATGTCACTAAATAATATAAATTCTTCAAAAGAATTTGTTAAACAACTCATTAAAGAGTACAAAATTAATAGATTTGATGAATTAGAAAAAATTACAAAAATATCTGAAAAACTTACGTATAAAAAAAGTATACGTTTAGAAAATATAAGTTTTGGATACACAGAAAATAAACTTGTGCTAGAGGGATTAAATTTAGAAATAAAACAGGGTGAGTTTATTGGCATAATAGGTTTGTCTGGCTCAGGGAAAACGACTTTAGCAGATATTTTGATGGGTTTATTGCCACAAAAAGGGGGTAAAATTTTTGTTGATGACAAAGAGATTACATCTGAAAATATTTATGGTTTTAGAAGTTTGGTAGGATATGTTCCACAAGATGTAAATATTTTAGAAGATTCTTTTGCAAATAATGTGGCATGGGGTAAATATCCGAATGAAATTAACAGAGATTTAGTTAAAGATAGCTTAAAAGAAGCTAGATTGCTGGATATTGTTCAACAAAAAGGCGGAATAGATGCTCAAATAGATGGCTTATCGCAAGGTCAAAAACAACGATTGATGATTGCAAGAGCTTTGTATAAACAGCCAGAATTAATAATTTTTGATGAAGCAACATCTTCGCTGGACGTTGAAGTAGAAAACGAAATTACAGAAATGTTAACAAATCTCAAAGGTTCAAAGACAATAATTGCAATTGCGCATAGATTAGTTACATTGAAACAATGTGACAGACTAATATACTTAAAAGATGGGAAAATATTGGATACAGGGCGATTTGATGAATTGTCAGAAAGATATCCAGAATTTAAAAAATTAATAAATTTATCAAAATTTTAAATAAAAGACTTTACAATAAAAAAAGTCTTTGGTATAATGAATTTACAAATATTCCTCAGTAGCTCAATGGTGGAGCAACCGGCTGTTAACCGGTAGGTTGTTGGTTCGAGCCCAACCTGGGGAGTATTTTTTTATGTAAAAAGGCAGTAACAACGTTACTGCCTTTTTACATTATATGAATATTTTTGGTTTTGGCGAGAACCAACGGTGAGAGCCCGCGGATTTTGTGTAGGCTGAAGCGAAGCGGAACGCCGAAGTATCGAGGACATAGCGAATGACAACGATAGTGAAATGAGCGACTTGTCCGAGTGGAACAATAATCCAAGATAGCGCGAACGAGCTGAGGCTGGAGAGCTTTTGATTTTGTGATGAAATCACACAAATCAAAACTCGGAATTGCCGTTACACGCGAGTGAGCAAGAAAACCTAGGAAGTATTTTGAATTGTCAGAGTTGCAAGTTATTAGCTTGTTTTAACTTAAGAGAGTGAGTATTTCTAATATAGTTTGCCTATATGATTACTAAAATTAATCCTTATGATACAAATAAATTATTGGAGGTTTTACATGTTCAATAGAACGAAACGTTTACAAGATTTATTTAATCAATATAGTATTTCAAATTTAGTTCATGGTGCAAAAGAAGATAAAATGGGTGATGCAATAGAAGATTATTGCGTTTCGATTTTAAATTCCACAGAAATTTTAAACAAATATAAAAATAATTGTATAGATACAAATAATACAGATGAATTTATTTTTTACTATACGATGTCTAAAATTTCTATTGATAAGTGCAAAATTATAAAAATATCGGCAACAAGAGATATTGAACATAGATTCACAGGTGGTAGCCCAAAAACAGATATGATTATAGAAATTCATTGTGCTGATTCTAAAGCTATTACCGTGCCAATAAGTATAAAGTCATCAACTGTTTCAAAGGTAGCAATGGCAGAGTTCGACGTAGATACAATTGTTAAAGAGGTTGGCATAATTGAAGATGAATTAAAATTGCTGTTATTGAAACATCAAACGGATTGTTCTGCTAAGAATTTTACCCCTCAACAGAAAGAAAAATTATGCACATTGTTACAACCATATGTGAAAAAATTTGTAAGGTGGGTATTATCGGGTTCTCCTGTTGAAACAGAGGATTTACGATATCCTGTATTAATGATTAAGTTTGCATTAACTAAATCTGATGAAATTAAAGATATTAACGTATATACAATTAACGAATATGTAGATAGTGTAATGTTAGACAAAAATCATAATATTAAAAAAGGTGGATTTGGAACAGGTTTAAGCTGGACTTATGCTACAGGTACAAAAGGCAGAAAAATACAATTTAAAGGTTAATTAACAACTTTGATAGAGTAAATTACTTTTATTTTACATTTTTTAAGGCTTTTACAATTTCTTTTGCAAGCGCATAAGCTAATAATGGAGGGATAGCATCGCCTATTTGTTCATATTTGTCTTGTTCTTTTGAACCATGAAATTGTACATACGGGCCCTCAAATTGATACCAATCTGGGAAACTTTGTAGTCTTGCCGCTTCTCTAGGCGTAATTGCTCTATTTATTGTAGGGTGTAATATCTCATCTAAACAATGAGAAGTTACTGTAAAACTAGGTTCTTCATTAATTAAACGGCGATTTCTGCTGGCATATATTACTCTTGGGAATAAGTGACGATATTCATCTATTTTACCGTCTTTTGTGAGCTTATCATAAACTGTTTTCATTGTTTCTTTTTCTGGTATTAATGCAAGCAGTTCTTGTTTTCTTTTTACATGACCAGGACCTTTATGACAGCTAATACTTGTATTAGAGAATTTACCATTTTTTACTAAGTGTTGAGGAATTTTTGCGTTTATTTTGTCCCCCAATTCTTTTCCTCTTACAATAGAAATAAATCTTTCTTGGTTTGCATTTTGATAAGTATCTGGAGAATGATATAAAACAGATTCCTCTCCTGAAGATACATACGGTAAATCCGATAATGCATCTTTTACCGTGACGTAAGGGTATTTTTGGCCAGGTCCATATTCTTTTTTAGGATAATGAAATTCTACATTTTTTAGGTTATTTCTTATTGCAACTAAAAATAATCTTTCTCTTACTTGAGGTACACCATAATCACAAGCTTTCAGTAATATTTCATTTTGATTTCTTGAAACTAAATTATAGCTTGGAGAAACTTTTTTGTTTTCAAAAGAATTGCAAATATATTCAAAGATAGCACCTTTTACTCCATCTTTTGATTTTGAAAGAATACCTTTTACGTTTTCAAATAAAATCATTTTTGAGTTTACTGCTCTTGAAATTCTTAGAATATTGCTAAATAAGTTATCCCTTTCATCACCAGCAATTCTTTTTCCTGCCATACTAAAACTCTCGCATGGAGCTCCACCAGACACAATGTCTATTGTTTCGTTTTTAGAGTTAATGCCATATCTTGTTAGCAATAATTTTTTTATCATTTCGCTGTTGACTAAATTTATATCACCATGGATAAGTAATGTTTGAGTACTTTCGTGAGCAAAAGAATCAAAATATTGCTGATCTGTATTATCTTCATTAATATATTTATTTAATTCAAAAACTTCGGCATTATGACTTATTGAATATGTTTTTACTGTTGTGTCGGTCCATTCAACAGCAATTAAAGGTAGTATGCCTCCCCACTTAAATCCAGTACATAGTCCTCCAGGCCCAGAAAACAAGTCAATTCCTAGCCGACTATATCCTTCTTTTTTCATCTTGTCTAATAAACTTTTATTCATATATTTCTTTTGATTAATACAATTATTCTAGAACAATTATAAAAAATTTTCCTACTCCTATCAATATTGTAATATAAAAATACAAATGAATTAGGTAACAAACAAGTGCTGAATGCGATTAATTCAGCACTTGTTATATTGATAAAATTTCTACATTATCATTTCATCGCTATGTACACGCAGTAGCGGTTTTCGCTGTCGATTTTTTCGCTCAAAACTCTAAAACCAGCAACTTGTGCCATATATTTGATTTTATTAATATCTTTTTCATCTTTTGTTGTTTTTTTCTTTGAAAAATCTTCAAAAAGTTCATCAACTGTTTTAATATTTATATCCGTATTTTGTGTTGTAAATATAAAATATCCCTCTGGGTTTAATGAGTTATAAATATTTCTCAAAATATACTCAATCAAAATTTCGTCTTTGCAAACTGTGTCAAAATATCCTGATAAAATTACAATATCAGGTGCACCGACAAATTCATACGCTTTGTCGGTCGTGATATCACAACGTTTGAAAGTTGTTTTTACATTTTTGAAATTTCTAATAGGTTCTCTAAGTTCAAATTGAGATTTTATATCTTTATCAACAAATTCAATTTCAAAATGTTCACGGGAATAGTGTTTAAGCGTTTCTACAAGATAATTACTATAACCGCATGCCAAATCGCAAATTTTTACTGTTGAATAAGCACGCTTATCAAAAAATTCATGCAGAACATTGTTCAACGCTTCTGCAATATTTGCTTTTCTTCGCCTAATTGCGTCCCAAATAGTGTTTGTAACAAACTTTTTATCCAACCATACGCCAAGAGCGTTTTCGCCAGTAGGTTGGTTTTTATAAATATGATTTAAAACAGCAGCTGATTCAAGTCCAAACTTTTTCTCTAGTGTTAAACCAGTACTGTAAGGACCCACTGTTTCAACAATAAACTTGTTCCACAGAGTCTTTAATTTCATCTTGTTCTCTCCTCTATATTATTAATATACCCAAATCTTTGTATTTTTAAACACTTATTTTGTAACAAAAAAGGTTCACCAATTTTGATGAACCTTTTCAAACAAAATATTGTATTTACAAAATTATTTTTCTGAGCTTGTATCGCTTGAAGATGGAGTGCTCATAATTTGTAATGTTGTATATACTGCGTCCCACCCATTATTTGATTTAAGCATTTTCTTTGCGCGTTTGATTTTGTCTTTTTTAAGTTTTTCTTGTTGTTTTTTCCATTTAGCAACTTTTTTTGCACTTGCGTTTCTTTCTTGTACGTTAAGATTAATTAATGCGTAAGCTTTTTTGTAAGAATCTGTTGCGTAGCCTTTTTTTGCTAAATTTGGGTAATTATAACTTGTGTAGTCATAAACATTCATTAATCTTTTTTCACCAGTTGGGTGAGTAGACATTACATCAATATAATTTCCACAGATTTTGTTTAAAACAGAAATTAAAGCAAGTGGGTTGTAGCCAGCTTTTACCAATAAATCAACAGCCGTAATATCAGCTTCGTATTCATCTTTTCTGCTAAAGTGACTTGAAGAAAGTTGTTCTGCTGCAACAACGCCGATAGCTTGAGCATTAGTTTCTGGAGTTACCGAACCTGTAACGCTAGAAATAACAGAGTTTAAAATAGACTGTTTTGCGTTGTGTCCATTAACAATATGACCGATTTCGTGAGAAAGTACAGCCGCAATTTCGTCATCTGTTGTTGCGTAATTAAGCATGCCCTTGAATACATAAATTTCTTTATTAATATTTGCGTAAGCATTAGCATTTTCATCGTTTGAAACTTTTACTGAAATACCGCTAGGTAGTGAATTTGATTTGATAATTTTGTATGCAATATTATTTAATCTTTTTTGAGCTGTAGCTGAATCCCAGTTTGTAGATGTAGTTGCAGCGTTTACTTGCAAGCCTAAAAATAATGCGAATAATGCAATAAATATTTTTTTCATTTGTAAAACCTCCTTTTTATTAAAAAAAGGATAGCAAAAAATGCTACCTTTTTTTTATTTTAGTTGCTATTCTTCAACGTTTTCTTCTTCAGAAGATTCTTCTTGAACCATATCTTCTTCATCAAGTTCTTGTTGGTTCATTTCTTCTGCGATTTCTTCGTTGATTTCATCTTCATCGTAATTTTTTTCTTCTTCAACAGGTTCTTCTTGGTATTCATAATTTCTTTGAGCTTCTTGTTCAGCTCTTTCCATTTGAGAAACAGATTTAATATCTATTTTCCAGCCTGTTAATTTGTGAGCTAATCTTACATTTTGACCTTCACGACCGATTGCAAGAGATAATTGGTCATCTGGAACAACAACCATAGCTTCTTTAGCGTTTTCATCGTTTGCAAGAATATCAACTGATACAACTCTTGCTGGAGATAAAGCGTTTACGATGTATTCAACAGGATCTTCAGAATATCTTACGATATCGATTTTTTCATTTTTCAATTCGTTAACAATAGTTTGAATTCTTGAACCTCTAGGTCCGATACAAGCGCCTACAGAATCAACTTCTGGGTCATTTGACCAAACTGCGATTTTTGTTCTGTAACCAGCTTCACGAGAAATTGATTTAATTTCTACGATATTATCTTCAATTTCTGGAACTTCAAGTTCAAATAATTCTCTAACGATTTCTGCGTGTGCGTGAGAAACGATTACTTGAGGTAAACGAGTTGTTTCTTTTACGTTTACAACAAATACTCTGATTCTGTTACCAGGTTTGTAGTATTCTCCTGGAATTTGTTCTTTTGCAGGCATGATAGCATCTGTTTTACCGATGTTAACAATAACGTTTCTGTTTTCAACACGTTGGATAATACCTGTAATAAGAGTTCCTTTTTTATCCATAAATTCGTTTAAAACAAGATTTCTTTCAGCTTCTCTAATTCTTTGAGTGATAACTTGTTTTGCAGCTTGAGCAGCGATACGTCCAAATTGTTCTGGTGTAACTTCGATTTTAACTTCGTCATCGATTTCTACATCTTCGTCAATTTCTTTTGCTTCTGCAAGAGAAATTTGTTCATCTTCCATACCGTCTTCAACTGATTTTACAACAACTTTTGTACAGAAAACACCGATTTCACCTGTTTGTTCGTCTAAAATTGCTTCGATGTTAGCTGCTTCTTTACATTTCATAGATTTTTTGTAAGCTGCAACCATAGCGTCGCATAAAGATGCAATCAATACATCTTTAGAAATTCCACGTTCTTTTTCAAGTTCTTCGCATGCTTCAAACAATGCTGTTCCGATTTTAATCATTTTTATATCCTTTCGATTTTGTATTTTTATATTCTGTCATACCGCACTTGTTGAGGTATCTTATAGTCTTATTCAAAATAAAGCTTTGTTGATTTGATTGTGTTAAGTGGTAAAACCATTTCTTTGTCATCTTCAAGTCTTTTGATTGTTATACCATCTCTTTCATCGTAATCAATAAGTAGCGCTTTGAAGATTTGTTCCTTTTCCCCCTCTAGAGGTTGTTTAAGTTTTATACTTACATTTTTACCTCTAAAAATAAGGTATTCTTTTTCAGATTTGAATTTTCTTTCTAACCCTGGAGAAGATACTTCAAGATAGTATTTGCAAGGTATTAATTCATCTAAAAAGTCTTGAATACTTCTTGTAACATTTTCGCAGTCATCAAGGTTAACAGGGTGATCGTATGAGAATAAGAAAATTCTAAGGTACCAACGGTGATTTTCTTTGGTAAAATCAACTTCTACAGGTATAAGATTAAACCTCATAGCTGTATTTTCTACAAGGGGCATAACCTTTTCTAATATTTCGTGTCTGTTAACTTCTTCTTTCATCGCCTCTATCCTTTATGATAAAAAGAGAACGGGAAACCCGTTCTCTTTTTAAGAAACCTTGAGTACATGTTACATTAAATTTTGGTATTTGTAAAGTTTTTTACTAAATATCGTATTAAGACATGTTACAAAACGCCGAAAACATGGCAAAAAGAATATTTACATGTGTTTAAGCTAACATAAGTTTACTCAAAACAAAGAAAGTGTGTGTTTTAAAAATGGCAATTCAAAATGTATCAGCTTACGATTTTACTCAAGTTCAACAATTGAACAGACCAAGAGGAAAGGGTAAGAGTGGAAAGTTAGGTAAAGCTACGGTTCCGATGCAACCGCAACCAAAAGAAGATACATTTGTAAAAGCAGGATATGACAGAGCAGGCTTTACTGCTGAATTAGAAAGCATTAAAGATAAAAAAGGAAAATCAATTTATAACATTCAACATATTCAGCAAATTCTAAAAAATGTAGATAGAGAGCCAGAAAGATATGCTCCATTGAAAGAAATGGCTCATTTGTCAAATATGAAAGGCAAAGATTTGGCAAGAATTTCTTATGCTAAAGCTGATGCTTTGAATATTGTTAACGAATTTTCTAAAAAAACAAAAGAAAATGGTAATCCAAAATATGCAAGTAGTCATTTGATTAAGTTTTCAACACTTCAAGCCTCTGAATTAGAAAGAATTAAACCATTAGCAGATACAACACTTAGAGCTGATGAAATTGTTGATATTGCTCAAAATAAAGAACTAGATTTGAAAAAACTAGGTTCAAAAATTGTTGAAATGGAAAAATCTTGTGGTTCTAAATCATTAGATAAAGTTTCGTTCAAAAAAGATATTTATGATCCTGAAAATGCTTATGTTATTACAGGTAAAACACTTTTTGGAATTACAAAAACAGAATTGTTAGATAAAAAATTAAACAGACTTGCAGTAGATAAAACTACTGAATACACTTCTGCAAATGGCACAATGTATGAAATAAGAAAAACAAATGATTTTAGAAATAACACAATTTCAATGGTTCGTTCATACATTGACGATGAGGGTTACCCAAATGTACAAACTCAAGTTAGAGTTGTAAAAGACAAAAACGGTAACAAATTAAAAACAGAATATATGACACAATCTGAAGTTAAGGGTGTGTATGATATTAAAAATGTTTATCCAAATGGGAAAACAGAACAAATTTCATCAGGTAAAATCGATAAGAAAACAGGTATCGTATCAGTAAAACGTGATATGAAATCGTTAGATGGTACAAGAACTCAATACTTGTACGAAAATGACCCACAAGGTAACAGAATTATTGACTATAAAATTACTGATGAGAAAGGTAAAACTTTATTAAATTATTCTCAATCTTTTGAAGTTATTGATGACAAACACTACGTTTCGTCTAAAAATGGTAAAGTTTACGAAATGACAGTAAGTGATGATAAAAACTCATTGACTGTAAAAGATAGAAATACAAAACAAGAAAATGTATTGAACTTAGGCAAAATGCTTAGAGGTGACAAAAAATCAATGCTTAACTTGTTGAAAAAATTTCCAGGGGAAGAATTAATCAACTTGAAAGATACAACAAATATCTTAAAAGGTGCAAAATCATTAGAGGATTGTTGTTATTGGCCAGATAAAAAAGAAATTGATATCGTAGATGATTTATATTCAGTATTACACGAATTAGGTCACTCAAAAGATAACAATGGCGGAAATGATGTTCTAACAAACAAAAAAGACGTTCAAGAAGTGTATGACAAAGAAAGAGCAGCGTTTAACAAGGCATTTCCTAATGCTCAAAGAGATCATATCAATTACTTTATTGACGTAGAAGAACATTATTCAGGCGCAAGAGGTGGTTTAGAAGAAACTGTTGCAGAATCAAATGCCTTGTTAAATTCATACAACGGACAAAGTGATATTGCGGCACGTTCTCAATATTTGCAACAATACTTCCCAAAAACAATTGCAAAATTATCAGAACACTTGTTTAAATAAAATATATACGGTAAAATAAACCGTATATTACAAAATACGGATTAGAATATGGAAATAAATAGAGTAAATACACCAAAAACAGTTGGTACAGAATTAAAAAAACAAAGCCAAAAAGTTAAAGAAACAGGCTTAAAGCAAGATAAATTTGAAAAATCCCTAACTCCTGATATCGTTATGGAAAATCTTGCAAATATTAAAGAGCCTAATGGAAAAAGGAATAAATTCACTTATCCGAGTGTATTGGAAGGTATAGAAAAATCTTTAACAGAAGATCCTAGAAAGTGTGTATTCGCTCAAAAATTAGCACCACAAGAAAATATCAGCCAATTAGGTTTGAGAAATATTCTTGCACTTCCTTACGATACAGTTAAGGATATTACTGATATTGCGACTAAGAAAAATAAAAATGACGAATTAAAAATTCCTACATCAAGTGAATTGGCTGATGTATATCACATGTCGCCAGAAGATGTAAAAAGGGTTAAACAATTAATTGATACGCCTTTATCTGGTGAAAATGTTATCAAAGCAGTTCAAGAACCTACAAAACTTGATACCAAAAAATTAGTAAAAAAAGTTGATGATATGGTTAAAACTGTTGGCGAAGATAACTTGAAAGAAATCACTTTTGCAAGAGATGCTTATTCAAAAGGTGATTATACGCTTGTTGCAGTAAAAAATGAGCCAGATGCAGATGTAGATTTTTCAAAATCTAAGATAAAAGGCGCAGAAACAACTTTAAAAGAAGTTATGGATAGCAAACTTAAAAGCTATGCAGTTGAAGAATTAACAAGTTATAAACTTCCACAGGGTAAATCTTACAAAATCCAAAAAGTGAACGATTTTAGAAATAACACAACTGCAAAAACTCGTTATGAGTTTAACGAAAAAAATATACCAATCGTTACTCACGAAATTAGATTGATAAAAGACAAAAATGGTAAACTTCAAAGAACAGAATATACAGAACCGTCTGATGTAAAAGGTATTTTTAATATCAAACATGTTATGCCAAATGGAAAAGTTCAACAAGTTTCAATGGCAAAAGTTGACAAAAAAACTGGCATCACAACTATTAAAAAAGATATGACTTCGCCTTCTGGCGTTCGTACTCAATATTTGTATGAAGATGACCCACAAGGTAACAGAATTGTTGATTATAAAATTACAAACAAAAATGGTAAAGTTCTTTTGAATAACAGTGAAACGTTTGAAGTTATAAATGATAGAAAATTTATTTCTTCAAAAAATGGGCATAAATATGAAATTACAATGCCTGAAAAAAGTTATGATATTCACGTAAAAGATCTTGAAAAACCTGAAAGAACGGCAAGATTTGAATGTTTTAAAGACATTTCTGGCATGCAAGAACCTATTTTGAACGTTCTAAAGCAAATGCCAGGCGAAGAATTATTCAAACTTAAGCAATCAACTAACAAATTGACTGGTATTCCAGATGTTTTAAGCTCATATTCCAAAACAACAGAATATGAACGTGAAATCGTTACAGGTAATGATTTATTCGTAATTTTACACGAATTAGGACACGCTTGTGACGTAAAAGATGTTGATATGAAAAAACAAAAAGAAACAGTAGAAAACGCTTTGTTTAATGATAAAAAATTCAATCAAATCTACGAAAAAGAAAAGAAAGCATTTAACAAGGCTTATCCTGATGCACAAAGAAACCATATTGCGTATTTTATCAACCACGAAACTCATTACAATGGTGAAATTGGTGGTAGAAAGGAAACAATTGCTGAATCAAATGCACTTTTGACAACAGCAAAAACACACGAAGTTTTAGGTATTCGTTCTCAATATCTGCAACAAAACTTCCCAGAAACAATCGCATACTTGGATAAAAAACTTGCAGAAGCTCCTAAAAAACCAATTGAATACGAAAATGAATATCGTCCAGATGGTTGGAGCCACTAAGATTTTAAATTAAATAAATGGCGCCGAGAGTTCCAACCTCGGCGCCATTTTAGTAATTAAAAATTATTTGCCGACTACTCGTCAGCTTTCACTTCACGTTTTGGATTATTGCTTTACTCGGACAAGTCGCTCATTTTACTGACGTTGTCATTCGCTATGTCCTCGCTACTTCGGCGTTTCGCTTCGCTTCAGCCTACGCAAAATCCACCTACGTCGCTGATATTATGTTTCGCAACTGCTCTGCCGACTCAACGTCGCCATGCGCGTTGCTTCACATCGGCTTACGCAGTGTTGCTCCTGTGGTACTCGGACGTTGTCCTGCGTTCCTACGTCGCTAATATTATGTTTCGTCAATATTTGTCGCCGACTACTCGTCACCAAATAATTGACTTCACATCGGCTTACGCAGTTTTTTACTTAGCAATAACAAACGCAATTGCTTTTGTTTTGTCGTGCGAAATACTCAATTTAAAGTGTAAGTTTTTAGAAATTTTTTTCAAAAGTCTTAATTTTGGGCAGTTGTTTTTATCATGATATGTTTCAATATCTGTCAAATAAATACCAGTAATTCCATATTGTTGAAGTGCTTTAATGCAAGCTTCTTTTGCGCAGAATTTGCCAGCAAAATGTTGAGATGGTTTTGCTTGAGCAAGGCAATATTCTTGTTCTGGTTTTGTAAAAATTTTGTCTAAAAGCTGTTGTGAACGGTATTCGAATCTGTTGCTGTCTTCGATATCAACTCCGATTTGCATAATATTTGACCCTCTTATTAAATATTTATCTAAATTTATTTTATCATGGTAAAATAAATTTATACAATAGTAGAATTATGTAAGGAGAAAAATGAATAAAGAATATTTTCCACAAGAAATTGAAAAGAAATGGCAAAAATATTGGGAAGACAATCACACATTTCATGTAGATGATAACAGTGAAAAACCTAAATATTATGCCCTTTCAATGTTCCCATATCCAAGCGGAAAGCTTCACATGGGACACGTTAGAAATTACACAATTACAGACGTAATTGCACGTTTTAAAAAGGCACAAGGTTACAATGTACTTCACCCAATGGGTTGGGATAGTTTTGGTTTACCAGCAGAAAATGCTGCGATGAAACACGGTGCTAATCCTGAAACTTGGACAGATGAAAATATTGCATACATGACAAAACAACTTAAAATGTTGGGACTATCTTACGATTGGGATAGAGAAGTTGCAACTTGCAAACCTGATTATTACAAATGGACTCAATGGTTGTTTTTACAACTTTACAAAAAAGGTTTAGCTTATAAAAAAGAAGCTGCTGTAAACTGGTGCAACGAATGTGGTACAGTTCTTGCAAACGAACAAGTTATTGATGGCAAATGCTGGAGATGCGATAGTGTTGTAGAAAAGAAATATTTATCACAATGGTTCTTAAAAATTACAGATTACGCAGATAGACTTCTTAAAGACCTAGATAAACTTGACGGTTGGGGCGATAACGTTAAAACTATGCAAGCAAATTGGATTGGCAAATCTCAAGGTGCAATCTTGAAATTTAAAGTTGCAGAAAAAGATATGGAAATTCCAGTTTATACAACTCGTCCTGATACAGCATTCGGTATTACATACCTTGTTGTAGCACCTGAATATAAAGATATTGAAGCACTTACAACAGACGAAAATAAACACGCAGTTGAAGAATACAGAGCAAATGCTCGTAAATTAACTGAAATTGAAAGACTTTCTACTGATAGAGTTAAAACAGGTGTTCCTTTAGGAACTCACGCGATTAATCCATTTACAGGTGAAAAATTCCCTCTATGGACTGCTGATTATGCTTTAGTAGAATACGGTACAGGAGCTGTTATGGCGGTTCCAACTCACGATGAACGTGATTTTGCGTTTGCTAAAAAATATAACTTACCTATGAAAGTTGTTATTTCACCAAAGGACAGTGAACTAAACGTTGATGAAATGACAAATGCTTACACTGATGAGGGTGTAATGGTAAATTCAGGCGAATTTAACGGAATGAGCAACGTTGACGCTAAAAAAGCAATCACTCAATTTGCTGTAGACAGTGGTTTTGGTGAATTTAAAACTCAATTCAGACTTCGTGACTGGTTAGTTTCACGTCAAAGATATTGGGGCGCTCCAATTCCTGTTGTATACTGTGACAAATGTGGTATTCAACCTGTTCCAGAAGATCAACTTCCAGTATTGTTACCAAAAGATGTTGATTTCTCAGTTGTAGGTAAATCACCAATTACAACATCAAAAACATTCAAAGACACTGTTTGCCCTGTATGTGGTGGACATGCTGTTAGAGAAACAGATACAATGGATACATTTATGTGTTCAAGCTGGTATTACATGCGTTATTCAGACCCTAAAAACTCTGAAAAATGCTTTGACAAAACGCTTGTTGACAAATGGTTACCAGTAGATCAATACGTTGGTGGTATTGAACACGCTATTTTACACTTGTTGTATTCAAGATTTTTCACAAAAGCCTTGCACGATTTAGGTCTTGTAGGCTTTGATGAACCTTTCAAAAACTTGTTAACTCAAGGTATGGTTTTAAAAGATGGTTCAAAAATGTCAAAATCTAAAGGTAACACTGTAGACCCAGATGAAATTTTTGAAAATTATGGTGCTGATACTGCAAGAACCTTTATTCTTTCTGATTCGCCTCCAGCAAGAGATTTTGACTGGTCAGATGCTGGTGTTGAGGGTTGTTACAAATTCCTGAACAGAGTTTGGAGAATGATTTCAACAAATCAAGACAAAATTTCTCTTGATTACAAGGTACCTGAAACAAGAACAAAGGCTAATGATGATTTAGTTCGTATGGTTCATATCTCTATAAAAGGTATAACAAACGACATTTCAAATGATTTCCAATTTAATACAGTAATCTCTAAGTACAGAGAATTGGCAAATTATATTTCTGACTGGGCAAATAAAGCTCAATGGAACGACGAGGACAAGAATGTATTTAGCTTTGCAGTATTAAGCTTAATTAAATTGATGTCGCCTGTTGCAGTTCACATGACAGAAGAAATTTGGTCATCATTAGGCGCAAAAACTTCTATTCACGATGAAAAATGGTGTGAATATGATGAAAACCTTGCAAAAGCAAGTTCTATCACACTTGTTGTTCAAATTAATGGCAAAGTTCGTGACAAAATTGAAGTTGACGAATCATTAGACCAAGAGGAATTGAAAAAAATTGCTCTTGAAAGTCAAAAGGTTAAAGACGCGACTGCAGACAAACAAGTTGTTAAGGTTATCGTTGTACCTAAAAAATTAGTAAATATCGTTGTGAAATAACGATTTTTATAAGCTTTAAGACCGAAATTTATTTACATAAATTTCGGTCTTTTATTTTCAATTATGTTTGTGCTATATTTAAGTAAAGATTTAAAAAAGGGAATATAAATGGGATTAACAACATATTTAGGAATAGACGTAGGATCAGTTACAACAAAATTAGCTCTTGTAGATGAAAATGGTAAATATGTAGATAGCTACATGCTAAGAACAGCTGGTAAACCAGTAATGGCGGTTCAAAAAGGTTTAAACCAATTAAAATCACAAGCAACTCAAGAGTACGATGTTAAAGGTGTTGGTACAACGGGTTCTGGACGTAACTTGGCAGGTGCTTTAGTTGGTGCAGATATTATCAAAAACGAAATTACAGCTCACGCAGTTGCTGCAAGTATTAATATTCCTGGAGTTCAAACAATTCTTGAAATTGGTGGACAAGATAGTAAAATTATCATTTTGCGTGACGGTATTGTAACAGACTTTGCGATGAACACAGTTTGTGCAGCTGGTACGGGTAGTTTCTTAGATCACCAAGCACAAAGATTGAATGTTCCTATTGAAGAATTTGGTGATACAGCATTAAAATCTACAAATCCTGCTCGTATTGCTGGTCGTTGTGGTGTATTCGCAGAAAGTGACTTGATCCACAAACAACAATTAGGATACCCTGTAGAAGATTTATTATATGGTTTATGCCAAGCTCTAGTTAGAAATTACCTTGCAAACTTAGCTTTAGGAAAAGATTTATTGCCTACAATTTCATTCCAAGGCGGTGTTGCAACTAACAAAGGTATGGTTAAAGCGTTTGAAGAAACATTAGGTACTTCAATTGTAGTTCCAGACCACCATCAAACAATGGGTGCAATTGGTGCGGCTTTGTTAGCTATGGAAAACCACCAATATACAAATAAAGAAACAACATTTAGAGGTTGGGAAGTTGGTGATATGCACTTTGCATCAATTACTTGTGATTGTAACGGTTGCTCTAACCAATGTGAAGTTATTACAATTGTTGAAGGTTTAGATGAACATAACCACCCTCATTATGAAAATATTAAAGATATTCAAGGTAATATTATCGCTCGTTGGGGCGGTACTTGCGGACGTTGGGATATCGCTTAAATTAGATTATGAACCAAAGTCCTGAAAGTCAATTTAAAAAATTCCTAATTATCATCGTCGTTGTTGTGACGGTGATAATTTATGCAATTGTAAAACCTGACTTTTTCAGTAATTTAAAACAATCTGGTGTTTTAAAATTATCTTCTCAAAAGCCTTGGGTAGAACAGTTTGACGAAGACGAGGAACTTGATGATGTTGATGTTGAGTTGTCTTTTCCTGAAAACGAATTTAAAAAAGAAGATTCTGAAAATCCTTTCAGTTTAGATTTTGGTAAAGAAGATGAAGATGAATTCTGGGTTACAGGCAGTGTTCCTGTTAATCCAATGAGTGATTTAAACAATAAAACAAAGGCCGAAATTTTTGCTCAAAGAAAACTTTTTGTTGAAAATACAATTTTCAAAAATAGAAATTATAAACCGTCAGTTGAAGTTTTTAGCCAAATAGCGGATAACAAGCCTTGGTTAGGTATAGAGGCTTTGGCTTGTTATGGCAAAGGTCCAAATGCTAACAAGGGTTTGTCAGAAGAAAGCAGATATATTAACAATCCGACTGTACTTGTGGGTTTAGATAGAGTAAGTTTTGATGAAAAGCCTAAATCTCAATGCTCTCCAGCAGATTATTTAATGCCTGTTAAAATAAATTACTCAAAAGATGAAAATACGATAAAAGTAATATTTGAAACATCTAGTTATAAAGGTTCTTTAGGCTCTGATTTCTTGCTTAAAGGCTTGAATGCGCGTGACTTAGGGTTTAAGTATGCTTATGCGGATAAATTAAACAATATTGCTTTTATTCAGGATAAAAACAATGTTTCAACAAACCTTTATGCATTTCAAGATTTTATTCATTTAGGTACAGCTTGTGGGGTTAAAGGAGGTTGTAATAATGGTTCTCCAAACCAAAAAGAGCTACATTATATGGTTATGAGGTACCCTGCAACTATTCATCTTAAATTATGGAAGAAAATTCCTAAAAATACTGATGCAAAAGCAGATATTAATTATTTGATTATAATGCGATAGTATTATATAATTGATTTCAAAGGAGAAATAAAATGAAATTATTTGGATTTACAATAGAAATAATGGCTTGGTTATATATGGTTGGTATTGTATTTATTATATCTTACCTAATAGGCTCAATACCTACAGGATACCTTATTGTTAAGGCAAAAACTGGCAAAGATATTAGAGAAATTGGTTCAGGTTCAACTGGTGCAACAAACGTAAAAAGAGTTTTGGGCACTCCATATTTCTTTATTGTAATGCTTTTAGATGCAATCAAAGGTATGGTTCCAGTAATTTTAGCAACTTTGTTTGTTGTATATAAAGCAGAGCTTGGTATTCCACCCGTTATTGCATCAATTGGTGTGATTTTGGGTCACAGTAAACCACTCTTCTTAGCATTTCATGGAGGAAAATCAGTGGCAACTGGTGTCGGTACAATTTTAGCATTAAATGTATTTGTAGGACTTATTACTGCGGTTATTTGGGGTGTGATTACATATACTTCAAAATATGTTTCTTTAGGTTCAATTATTGCAGTGCTTTTCGCTCCTGTTTTAATGTTTTTGTTTCACCAACCTATTGCATACGTTGTTTACTGCGCTATAGGTGCTGTTTACATTATTTATTTGCATAGAGAAAATATTAAAAGACTTTTAAAAGGTGAAGAAAATAAAGTTAGAAATTAATTTTTCACTTACTTAAATGATTGTCTTTAAAGAAAAAATTATTAAAATAATAGTATGAAAAAACTATTATCAATTTTGACAATTTTCTTGGTATCAATTTCGCAAGCGTACGCGGATATTGATTATCAACGTATATATGCTGGTCTAGAACCTGCGAATTTCTCTTATATTCATGGTATTGATCCAGATCAATACTATGATAACCAACATTATGCATGGTCGCCATATCCGCTTTTTAGGCTTAATTCAGAAGTTTATTTTAAAAATACAAAAATTGCCCCTGGGTATTATCTTTTAACTCCACGTGAACACGATGGAAAATGGTATATTTTGTTTAAAGAAAATGGACTTGTAAAAGCAACAATACCTTGTTATAACGATGAAATTGTTCCGCAAGTTTTTTATGAACAAAACTTGCCAAAAGAAAAATTGACACCAACTCAAAAAATTCATATTGGATTTGTAAACGCAGTGGGTCACTTCAATTCTGGAAAACGAAGAAAAGCTCCGCAAACATATCTTGAAGTCGAAGATTTGGATAACGATTTTGTTTCAATGGTCATTTATTACGGTGCAAGGAGATATTATATTCTATTGCGTTCTAAAATGTTATAATAAAAGGCGCGCGGTGATTTCACCGCGCGCCTTTTATTATTTTTGCTTCACATCGGCTGACGCAGTGTTGCTCCTGTGGTACTCGGACGTTGTCCTGCGTTCCTACGTCGCTAATGTTATGTTTCGCAACTGCTCTGCCGACTCAACGTCGCCATGCGCGTTGCTTCACATCGGCTGACGCACTCTTATTCAAGACCTTCGTCGTCTTCTTTAATTTTATCGATAACCATTTTAGCCATTTCTTTAGCAATAACATTTTGAGTTGCTTCTGGACAATTTTGTAACATTGTCATAGCTGTTTTAAGAGTTCCATCGATATCGTACCAACGACCGTTTCTAGAGTCACTTTGACCTGATTGAACTGCTGAAATAACATCTTCAACTGATTCATATTTATCGTTTTCAATGTTGTGTTCGATAATAATTTTAATCAAGTTAAGAGCAATTCTAATTTGAGTATCATCATCTGAATGTTCCAAAGTGTTCATCGCTTGTGATAATACAGGGTCTTTATCATACCAACGGCGATGTTGATTTGAATATTCTTCTTTCATGTTTTCTTCCATTTATATGCCTCCTTGTTAATTATTAGCCTTGTTTGAAAGTTACACCCTTGTTGCCTTTTGGGTATTCCCATTTTATACCTTGGTGTTCGCAAGCAATTCTGCAAGCTCCACATTCTAAGCAATTTTCGTAATTTACAGTTAATGTTTTTGTATTTTCGTCATATTGCCAAACATTTGCAGGACACACAAAAGTGCATGCTTTGCTTTTACAATTGTCGCATTTTTCTAGGTCAGGTGTCAAGTGCGAAACATTATCACTTACATATTTTACTGTAAATAATTTGTCATCAAGGCTCATTTTAAAACCTCCCAAAGTAGCTTCAACACTGAAAATCCGTCTTTGAAAATTTCAGAAAAACTTCTTTCTGTAAAAAATTCTTTTATGAAGTTTCTAAACTTATTTCGTTTCGGAATACTATCAACTGTGGTAAACATTTCAAAAAATGAATTAATTTTTTCTATATAATACCCTGTAAATGACTCACGTCGCTTGTGCATTACTGGCATAAGGCTTTTGTAGCTTGCCAAATCTTTCATAATAAATGAGTTTTCTAATTTTTTGTTGTAAAGTTTTAGGCTGTTTTCAGAAAAATCGTTTTTATCAATAGCGTGAATTGCTGTTTCGCCAGCAAATTTTCCGCTCAACATTGCAAGGTTTGTACCCTCCCAATGCAAGTTATTTACTAACATTCCAGCATCGCCAACAACCATAACACCGTTGCCATAAAGCTTTGGTAATTTGTTGTAACCTCCCTCTGGAATAAGGTGAGCAGAATATTCTAACAATTCGCCATCTTTGATTAAAGGCGCAATTGCTGGGTGTTCTTTTAATTTATCTAAAAGCTCGTAAGGTCTAATTTGATGTTCAGTAAGTTCATCTAAAGTTATGCCCAAACCGATTGTTACGGAGTTTTTGTTTGTATACATATAGCCCATACCTAGCATTTTATTCATTGGATAACCAATTATTTCTGTAACACAGCCCTCATTGGAAGTTAAATTAAATCTTTCGTTGATTACTTCTGGAGCAAGTTTCATAACTTCTTTTACCCCAATAGCTACATCTTGAGAAGTTATGTTTTCTCTAAGTCCGATTTGTTTTGCAAGTAATGAATTTACGCCGTCTGCAAGAATTACGATATCTGCGTAATATTTTTCCAATTCAGTTTTTACGCCTATAACTTTATTGTTTTTTTTGATTAATTCTTTTACAACAGTTTCTGTAACCAAGATAACGCCTGCTTTTTGAGCTTCTTCGGCTATCCAGCGGTCAAATTTACCTCGAATGACAGTATAACTATTTGATACCTCCTTATCGCTAGAATGTGCAATTGTAGTAGCATCTGTATCAGTCAAAAGGATATATTTATGTTTTGTATTGTTTCTTTCAAGAGGTGCTTCTTGTTCAAAATTTGGGAAAATTTCTTTTGTCGGTTGTGTGTAAATTGCGCCACCGAAAACGTTTTTACTACCGCAATATGAACCTCGTTCAATAACGATAACCTCTTTACCTGCACGCGCAAGCGTAATCCCTGCAGATATACCTGCTGGACCCCCTCCGACTATAATTACCTGTGTTTTATTTTCCATAACAATATTATACGTTTTTCTTAGATATTTGTAAATAATATAAATAGACAAATTGTCTGTTTTGTGCTTTATTAAAGTTATGAATAAAAAAGTTTTAGCAATTTTGCCACATAGTATTGCAGGGAGATTAATTGTAGATAGTTTAGCCAAAGGTTTTGAACAAAATGGCTATGAAGTCGAATATTATGACGAACTTTACTCTGATAATTTTTTAGAATTTATTAACGGCAAAGAATATTTTTGCATAACTGGGTATGATTTTTCACCTTTAAAACTAAAAGTTGATAACAACTTGAACATAACTTGTGTTTGCTATTTTGCAGATGAAATTGAGAGTAGAGCTTCAGGGGTTTTAGACGATTGGAAAAAATATTTACCATATTTAAGCGAGGACGGGAATTACACGTTCTACTGGGATAGAGCCCTAGCTGAACGCTCAGATATTAAAAAACTTTATTATATGCCTCAATTTGTAAATACAGAAGTTTATAAGCCAATGAATTTACAAAAAGAGTATGACATAATGTTTGCTGGTCGCTTGGATACTGATTATAGACTGAATTTTACAATTGAATTAATGCAGAATTTTCCAAACTTAAAATTCGCTTGGTTTGCAATAGAAAAACACTACCAAGACGCACTTTCAAGAACCGAAGAAAAAGAATTGCTTACAAAGGCATATAAAGGTTTTATTGACAACGAACCTGATATGGCGGTTGCTTTGAATAAATCAAAATTTGTATATACGATGAATTCGCAAGGAATTTCATCTTTAAACCATAGAACAATTCAAGCGGTAACTTGCAAAACTCTTGTTATAAGTGATTTTAGAGAAGAATTAAATATTTTTAAAGGTGATTTGCCGTTCTATGTTGATATGGGTGATTTAGTTGAAAAAATTAATTACTACATGCAAAATGAAAAAGCATACGAATACGTCATAAACAGATGTTATGACTTTGCTTCAAAGTATTTGAATTCAAAATTCTGTGTTGAAAAAATGCTAGAAGTGATTAATCACAAGTAGTTTTTGTTTCCCAATTTAAAGCATCTTCACATTTGTTGTAATCTAAGTTTCCAATGTGAACAACCCAATTTGTAGCATTATACATATGATTATCAGTTTGAAGACCTGGCTGCGGTTGTGCTACGAGTGGACCACTACTACTAATAATACTTCCATCTCCACCCAATTCCAAGTCATCAATATCATTTCTGTCAGTGCCGAATCCCCTTGGAATTATTGTTTGGTTATTGTCTGTTGTGTTAAATTCAAATGTATTTACTCCCGGTGTATGAGGTGGATTGTTTCCTAGGGTATATACAAAAAATCTGAATGAGGAGTTTGCATCACCTCTTATAGTTACGCCTATAACAGTTCCATTGTCAGTTTCTTTTTTAATACCCCATATACAATACATAGATCCAGTTCCTGAAAGACAATCTACGCTCTCTAAATAGTTTCCTTTTATAAAGTCAAGAACTCGTTTTATTTTTTCTTCGTCAGATAAACTAGAATTCCAAGTGTTGTAAGGTCCATATTTATTAATAGCTTTTTGATAAGCTAATTCAATATCATTATATGCAATTTTTACTCTTGTAACGGTTTCTTCTTCGCCAAATTCTTTCGAAAGATTAGGTATTGTAAGTGCTCCAATAACCCCAATTACTGCCATTACAATTAATATTTCAGCCAAGGTGAAAGCTTTATTGAATTTCATTTGTAGTCCTTTCTTGTTTTTGAACTTCCTTAATTTTATCTAATGAAAAATTAAACTTGTATAAGTAATATATTCCCACTACAGTCAAAAGTGTAACTAATAAAACAGGGTGAACTAAAGACACGGCTAGTATAGTTGATTTATTAACTCCGTAAATGCCTAATGCAATTAAGTATGCCGCTTGATATGGACCAAAAAATATTGATGTTGATGGTAACATAGCAGAAAATGAAATTAAACTTATAACAAATAAGCTTGCAGAAAATGGGAGATTTAAGTTAAAACTTTCCAAAATCAAAAATACGATATAACATTCAATTCCCCAAATAAGAGCGCTCATTACTGCAGATTTTAAAGAAAGTTTCCAACTGTCTAAAACCTCAAATCCTTCCATGAATGAATTTGCATATTTGTTTAAACTTTTAATTACACCAGAAAGCTTGTTTAAGTGAATTTTTTCTAAAATATTTTCTGTTTTCTCGCAAACAAGGTCAATTTTATTGAATTTAAAAATAAGATAAAACGCAACCATACTGCCTATAAATACAGCGCCAAAAAAGTAAACTGCGCTAAGTATTACGGGATTATTTTTGCAATAAAACAGTACACCAAAAAGCAATATAAAAAAGACACTAATCCCATCTTGCGTTCTTTCTAGAATTACAGAACCAAAGACTTTCATTTTGTTTTCTTGCTTATTTTCGCCTAAATAATAAGCTCTGTATATATCTCCAGCTCTTGCAGGTAAAAAACTGTTTAACATGCTACCCACAATAAAAACCGCGCCTAAATGCCAATTTGAATACTTGGGGTTATCCATTAACAAGGCTTTCCAACGGATTCCGCGCAAATACATTGTAAAGTAATACAAAAATACAATCCAAAAAAGATATTTAAAACTGAACATCTTGAATGCGCCCAAAAATTCTTCTGCACTCATGTCCTTAAAGATGTATACCAAAAAGGCTAAAAATAAGATTGTGACTAATATTGTAAATATCTTCTTTTTATTCATAAAAAAATTTTATCATAATTTGAGCGATAATGCTAAATTAATAAGGTTTATTAATCAAACTGTGATGAGTCGCAAATTCAATATTGTCGTTCAAGGGCTCAAGTTTGATATTATCGTTATATCGTTTTTCTAATGCTAATTCTATTAAAAAGTCTGCGAAATGAGGGTTTTTAGGTAAGAACGAACCGTGCAAATATGTTCCAAAAACGTTTTTAAATCTTGCACCCTCTGTTTTGTCTTTGCCGTTGTTGCCATTTCCTGTTAAAACTGTAGAAATTGGTTTTGTTTCTCCTTGTAAAAATGTTAATCCGCTGTGATTTTCAAATCCAACAAGCGTATCAGGAGTTAAAAAATCAACTTTTGAAGTTACATTTCCGATAAATCTTTTGTTTCCAGCTAAAGTGTAAGCGTCTAAAAGGCTTATACCATCAAGTTGAGAACCGTCTTGCGCCTTGTAATAATGCCCAAATAGTTGGTATCCGCCACAAATTGCGAGAAATACAGCATTGTTGTCGCGTTCTTGTGTTAGAAATTCCTTATTTCTTTGAATATCTTCTGCAACATCGACCTGTTGTCTATCTTGTCCTCCACCAATAAAATACATATCATGAGGTTTAAATTCATCGCCAACGTTAATTTCTTCAGCAATAAATTTGATACCTCTCCATTCACAGCGATTTCTTAAGGTTTTTACGTTGCCGATGTCGCCGTATAAATTCAGTAGTTTTGGATAAATATGTGCAAATGTAAGTTCTAAGTTTTTGTTCATAAATAAAGTTTAGTATAAATTTGTCATTAAATCAATAAATTAAATAAATAAGGACGTGTCCGAAAGACACGCCCTTATGGTTTTCATACTACTGTTATAGCTTAAAAAAGGAGTTGAATTATTTGCCGTTAACAATAGCTCTGAATCTTTTACCAGCTGTGAAAGCAGGAACTGTTTTAGCAGGAATTTTGATTTCTTTACCGTTTTGTGGGTTTCTGCCGTTTCTAGCTGCACGTTTGCGAGGTTCGAAAGTACCAAAACCAACTAATGTTACTTTTTTACCTTTAGCAAGTGTTTTTTCAACTGTATCAACGAATGCTGTTACAACATCGTATGCTTCTTTTTGAGTAACTTTTGCTTTTTTTGATAATTCTTGTACTAATTCTTCTTTGTTCATTTTGTGTCCTTTCATAAATTTATGTACAAGTTTATTATATCTAGGAAATTTAAAATGGCAAGAGTATTACGTATTTTTTACATTTCAGCCCTATAATCGGTCTAAAAGCTAGTAATAACTTGATTTGCTTAAACTTAATAAACTTAATATATCTATACAAAAAGTAAAAAATACCATTTCGGGCATGCTTTTGAATTCTTTTTTTGGTAAAATTATTTAGTAATGGGATTTTCCACTAGAGGTTTTTAGAATAGATGAAAGAAAGATTCATATTATTTACTATTATAGCTGGCTTGATTGTGTTTTTGTACATATATCAATACCACTTTAATACTATTTGGGGATTAGTTTTCATCGTTTTAGGAATGACGGTTTATACAATTTATATGACTTTGGCTGACAAGCATAAAAAGCGTAAATTGCTTAAAAATCCTCAAGTTATCAATGAAAATTACAAACCGTTTGTTTCAATTATGGTACCTGCACACAATGAGGGTGCGGTTATTTCGCAAACCGTAGAAAATATTTTGCAATTAGATTATCCAAACTTTGAACTTATTGTTATTGACGATAGAAGTGACGACAACACTGCAGATGTTATTCGTGAATTGGAACAAAAATATGACAAGGTTAAGGCTTTAGTTAGAGATAAGGGTGCTTTTCCTGGAAAATCAGCCGTTCTGAACGATGCTTTAGTTTATGCAAAAGGTGAAGCTATTTTAGTTTTTGATGCAGATGCAAGAGTAGATTCAGACTTTTTGACTAAGTTAATTCCAAATTTGGAGCCAGAAGATGTTGGCGCTGTTCAAGCAAGAAAAGTTATTTCAAATAGAGATGTAAACTTCTTAACTCGTTGTCAAGATAATGAAATGACACTTGATTCACACTTCCAAATTGGTCGTGACGCTGTTAAGGGTGCTGTTGAATTAAGAGGAAATGGCGAATTAATTAAAAGAAAAGCATTAGAAGATATTGGCGGTTGGAATAATTACACACTTGTAGATGATTTAGATATGTCTACAAGACTTCATATCAAGGGTTGGGATATTCGTTTTTGTCCTGAAGCGCAAGTTAGAGAAGAAGGCGTTATTTACTTGATGCCACTATATAGACAACGTAGACGTTGGTATGAGGGTACTGTAAGACGCTATTTAGAACTGTTTGGTGACGTTTTGACTTCTAAAAAAATGTCATTACGTGCAAGTTTGGATATGACAGCATATTTATCTGAATTTATTATGCCAATGTGGTTCATTTTAGAGCTTATAATCAGATGTTTCAAAGTTCTAACAGACAAAGTTGCAGTAGACGACATAGGTATTTTTACATCGCTTCTTGTAGGTCTTGTAATCGGTATTTGTTTTACTCTTGCAACTCGTTACAGCTTAAGAAAATATAATAAATTAGGTCGTTGGGAAGCTTTAAAACAAGCTGTTGAAACTTCAGCGTATATCTTGGCGATATGGTTCCCAGTTGCGTTTTACGTATCTTTGAAGATTTTATTCAAGCCAAAAGATATGGATTGGGGTAAAACAACACACGGACTTATTTTGGAAGAAGAACAACAACACAAAGTAAAAGTCGGAGTATAATTCGAAAAGGGGTAGATAAATGTTAGCAGGCATTAAAGAAAAAATTAGAGCAATTCAAGATTTTCCAAAAGAGGGTATCTTATTTAGAGATATCACAACAGCTTTAAAAGAACCTGAAACAATGAAAAATATGGTTGATTTCTTGTATGAACATTACAAAGATAAAAAAATTGATTATGTTGCAGGCATGGAATCAAGAGGTTTTATCGTTGGTATGCCTTTAGCATACAAATTGAATGTTGGTTTTATTCCAATCAGAAAACCTCACAAATTACCAGCTCCTACATTTAAAGAAACTTACGAATTGGAATATGGTACTGATACAATTGAAATGCATAAAGATGCTGTTGAAGAAGGTAAAAATGTTCTAATTGTAGACGACTTGTTAGCAACAGGCGGAACAGCAAGCGCAGCTTGCAGGCTTATCGGTCAAGCAAAAGCAAATGTAGTTGGCGCAGCTTTTTGGATTGAATTAAACGGTCTAGGAGGACGTGAAAAGCTAGAAAAATTAGGCGTTGATGTCTTCACAATGTTGCAATACTAATTTTAGAGATTAATACAAACAAAAAGGCGGACGCAACGCGTCCGCCTTTTTATTTATATCAATTTTTATAATGCAATAACTTCTACATTAGATAAATCAACTTTTTGCTTAGCTTGCCACAAATCGTAAGCAACCTGCATTCTAAGCCATAATTCAGGTGATGTCTTTAATGCTTTTGCTAATTTTAGAGCCATTTCAGAACTGATACCAACTTTAGCATTTGTAATTTCAGATAAATTTTTACGACTTGTGCCTATTTTCAAGGCAAATTCAGAAATACTAAAATTTAAAGGTTTTATCCAATCTTCTAATAAAACAGTTCCTGGGTGAGGTGGATTAAACATTTCCATAAATTATATCCTTTCTAATGTTAATCTTTATAGTCAACGATGTAAACATTTTCGTTTTCAAATTTAAAAGTTATTCTCCAATTAGCTTGGACCGTAACAGCCCATAAACCTTTTAAATCTCCTGTTAAAGGGTGTAAACGATATGCTGGTGAATTTAAATCATTTAATTCAGACATTGAATTTAAAACAGTTAGTATTCTTGATATTTTGTTTGCATGGATTGCTTGTATGCCTTTTGTAGAGCCTGTTTTAAAAAACTTTTCAAGTCCTTTATGATTAAACGATTTTATCATACTATTATTGTAACCTATTACGTAACAGGTGTCAAGTGCTAAAAATAAAACTTAACTATTTGCATCTAAACTTTGCATAATCCTTGTAAACAGAATTATTACCTGTTTGCTTGTCAAAGGATTCGTAATAGGCATAGGCCTTGCAGTAGTCACCTTTTTCTAAATAAACACCAGCTGAATTTTGGATAAAACACTCGTCTTGAGTTATTTTATAGGTTTCCTCAAGGTCGTTTAGAGCGTTGTCATATTCTCCTGCAATAAAATAAATACTTGCTCTTTCTTGATAAATTCTAGGGTTTTCAGGTGAAAGTTTTATTGCTTCATCAAACAAATCAAGAACTTTTGGTGTAATTTTTTGTTCTTTTTTAAAAGTCGTGACAGCCATTTCTGAATAAGCATCAGAATTTTCTTTTAATTCAAGAGATTTTTTAAAAAACTCTAAAGACTTGTCGTAGTCTTCAAGATTAAGGTATGCGAGGCCTTTCATAAAATATAAATCACTTGATTTTGGCACTATTTTTAGCAGAAAATCAATTTTCTCAATAGATTTTTGAGGGCTTGAGTTTAATTCTTTAAAAATGGTGTTACAAGTTTTACAATAAAATGCAAAAATTATAAGCAACGCAATTGCAATCAAACAACCAATAAAGGTATATTTGATTACAATACGAAATTTGTCAAAATTTTCTTGAATAGTATCTAAAAATTTGTCCATAGATTAAGTTTAATGATTTTTCTTTTAATGTCTAAAACTTTCTTGGATTTATTCCATTCACCCAGTTTTCTTCAATTTTTTCTAATGAAATACCTTTTGTTTCAGGAACAAAGAAGTAAACGAAGATTATGCATAGAATTGAAACAAATCCGAAAATCCAGAAAGTCCACGCTCCGCCAATTCTATGTAATAATACGGGGAAGCTTGCAACTACAAAGAAGTTGAATGCAAAGTTTGAAACGGTGCAGATACTCATTGAAATTCCGCGGATTTTTAATGGGAATACTTCTGATACGATAATCCAACCAACAGGTCCTAAACTCATCGCAAAGAAGATGATGTAAGTTACTAAACTTCCGACTGCCACCCATTTTTGATGTGAACCTAGAGCGCCAGCAAACGCAAAAGATGTTCCAAGTGCGAACAAACTTAGCATTACACCTGTCAAACCGAAGTATAATAGAGGTTTTCTGCCTAATTTATCAGTAAAGTATATTGCAACAATTGTCATTAAGAAGTTGATTAAACCAATACCTGCGGTTGCGTAAATCGCTGTAATATTGCTATCAAAACCAGCAGATTTGAAGATTGTAGGAGCGTAATAAATGATTGTGTTAATACCTGTACAAATTTGTGCAAACATAATGCCAATGCCTACAACAAACGGCATAATCATCCATTTTTTGAATATAAATTTTTCTCCTTTTGAAGAACTTTTACTAATAGTTTGTTTAATATCTTCAATTTCTTTATCTGCATCAATGTCTGGTTCAATTTTTTTGAACACCTTTTTCGCTTCTTCGTCACGTTTTTTGCTGACAAGCCAACGCGGAGTGTCTTGCATTAAGCTCATTCCAACTAACAAAATCAAACTTGGGACAACGCCTGCAAATAACATCCAACGCCAGCTGTAAACTGCATTTGCAAAAGCCGAATTTATTACATAAGAGAACAAAATACCTGCTGTAATTGCCCATTGATAAAGTGAAACAAGTGTTCCACGTAAAGCTTTTGGAGAAATTTCTGACAAATATAATGGTACAACGAAGTTAACGATTCCAACAGCAAAGCCGACAAAAATTCTTGAAACAACTAATACGATTACATTTGGCGCAAATGCACACATAATTGAGCCGACCATAAAAATTACAGCCGTTGCCATAATAATTTTCTTACGTCCAAAAATATCTGCCAAAATGCCGTTTGTTGCTGCACCGATAACCGCACCAATTAAAACAGAACTTACTAAAAAACCTTGAAGTGAATCAGACAAATCCCAAGTTTCGTTTATGAACAGTAATGCGCCTGAAATTACGCCTGTGTCATACCCAGATAACAAACCGCCCAAAGATGCGACAATTGCTACAATATAAAGCCATAAATATCTCATTTTCATAAAAAGCGTCCTTTTTTTTGAAATAATACCTGTGTTGTACATTATAACAAAAAATGGACGCAGTTTAAAGTGTTATTTTATCAAATTTAAGATTTCGTCAATATGTTTTTTGGGGTCAACCTTTCGCCATTCACGTTCAATTTTACCTTTTTCGTCGATTAAAAAAGTTGAGCGCTCTGTCAGTTTACCGTCCCAAACTTTGAATTCTTCTGCCAATTTGTGTTCAACATCTGATAAAAGTGGAAAATTTAGGTCAAATTTTTCTCTAAAACTTTTATGGCTATCAGGTTTGTCCGCACTAACACCAATAACTTTCAGATGCGGTAAAAGTCTATTCAAATTATCTCTAAAGTTGCACGCTTGAACTGTACACCCTGGGGTATCATCTTTTGGATAAAAGTATAAAAGAACTTTTTTACCTAAAAAATCTTTAAGTGAAAATTCTTTTTCCTTGCCATTTTCGTCCGTGCCGTGTAATTTTATATCTAAAAATTTCATAATTTCTCCTTAAATTCTTGTAACCGTAAATTTTGAATTATGTTTGCCAATTACCTTATGAGGAATTTTGGCAGGAATAATAAACATTTCACCCTTTTTAACCTTGTATTCTTTGTTTTTTATAACAAAAATAATTTCACCTTTTAACACATAAATTCCTGCGTCAACTGGTGAAAAATGTTCTGGCATGATTTGGTCTTTTTCAAGCGAGATTAATAAAAGTTTTTGTTCTTCTTCTTCAAGAATAACGTGCTTTTGAAATGATTGTGAATTAAATTCAATCGAATTTTCTAAATTAAATGGTTGTAAATACATAAAATCCTCCTTACAAAAGAAGTATTTTATGAGTGTGAAAATATTTCAATTAATAGCTTAGGCAATTTGTTATTCTTCGTCTGTTGAAGTTTTTGGAGGTGGATTTAAGATGTTATTGTCATAAACTGGTTGAAAATGTTTAATTTGCGGAAGTGGTGGAATTTTACCAGTTGAGTTAAAATCCTTGTCTTTGCATTCTGTTTCGTTGCAAATGCCTAAAAAATTCCCTATTTGATTATAGTAATAGGTATTTTCGTTTCTTGTAATACTTTTTCCAACCAGCTGTCCAACTTTATTGTAGAAAAATGTTTGGTTATTTATCGTTTTATCACGGGCAATAACTTTTCCGAACTTGTCGTAATAAATATTTTCATGCAAATAGCTTTCTACAGTGTACTCTGGTTGTGTTGGTGTTTGCGCTACGTCAGGGGTTGTTTGAGTTGTGTTTGCTGTAGTAGTAACATTTGTTACTGGGGTATCTGTTGGAACTGCAATTGCAAAAGTTCCAGCGAATAAAATTGCTATTAAATATACAAATTTTTTCATAACTAGTCCTATTTTATGGCTTTATCTTAACATATTAAGTGCCTCCAAGTGAATAGGAATGAAAATATTTCAATAATATAGAGTATTTATGCATTTAAAATATATATTTCAAAATTCAAATAAACTGCAAAAGTTGTCCATAAAAAATATGGTACAAGCAAGTAAGACGCGGGTTGGCTTATTTTATAAAATTCATAAATCGTAAACACAATAAATAGCCACATGATAATTACAATAATAAGTCCACCTTGAATGTCTGTATTGTTAAAAAATACAGATGACCAAATAAAATTAAGCAGTAACTGAACTATGAAAAATACCAGCGCATTTGCCTTTTTCATAGGACTTTTTGCCTTGATGAAAACTAGAAAAGATGAAAAAATCATTAAGTAAATAATTATCCATGCAGGCGCAAAAAGCCAGTCTGGTGGTGTAAAAACAGGTAAATTTAGCGAATGATACCAATCAATGTTTCTCATAATAATGTATTTTTTATAACTTATTTAAAAAATACATTACTCTGTTGCCTAGTCTACTGTGGTAGTTTCGGCTGAAATTTCGCCCTCTTTTGATAGTTCTAAAAGATGTGCAAATATTCCATCACAGTACTTTCTGTCAATTGCGCTAAATGGTAAAACCGTGCCTCCAAATTGTTTTTCTACATTTTTAATTACGTTTAGAACTTTGTTTTTAGGTACATAATCCATTTTTGTAATTACTGTAAATATAGGTAAATCGTATGCTTCAACCCATTGACGCATTTGCATATCGTTTTTTTGTAAGTCATGACGACCGTCTACAAGTTGAATTAAAGATTTTATTTGATTTCTGTTTAATAAATATTCTTCTAAATAGCGTTGCCACTTTGCTTGAGCTTCTTTTGAAACTTTTGCGTAGCCGTATCCTGGTAAATCGGCTATCATAAACTGTTCTGAAAAGTTGAAAAAGTTAATTAATCTTGTCTTTCCTGGGGTGTTTGAAGTTTTTGCTAATTTTTTATTGTTGCATAAGCAGTTTATGAATGAAGATTTACCCACGTTTGAACGACCTAAAAGTGGAAATTCAGGTAGGGTGAAATTTGGGCACTGACTTAGTTTTTCGGCGCTTATTATAAACTTGGCGTTAATTTGTTTTGACATTTTTTAAATTCTTTTGCTTCTTTTTTCATATATCTATTATTAATCTTTTGCAATTTTTTGTCTAATCGCTTAATTTTTTTGTTCATTTTTTTTATTTTGCGAGGTTTTTGTTCTAAACCAGCGACAACTTTGTATGCATCGATTGCTTCTTTGTAGTGTTTTTGTTTTTCGCATAATTTCGCACTCAAAAGGGCCGCTTCGTAGTTAGTAGGATTAAATTCCAACGAACGAAGTGCGTATTCCCTTGCAAACACTTTGTTTTTGTCTTTTTTGTTGAAATATTTTGCGTCTTTGTATAATGAGTCGGATTGTTTTTCCATTGTCATTATGTAGTTCAAATTATGGATTGCTTCTTCGTTTGTAGGGTCATAAACAAGAACTTTTCTCAAAGTATCTTTTGCACTTGGGTAAAATTTATCATAAGTTAGAATTTCAGCTACAAACAAGTAATCTTCTGGTGTTTCTGCAAATACAAGAGATTTTTCAAAAGTATCTTTTGCGTCTTGATATTTGTTCATAGCGTAATAAGCATCACCCTTTGCAAGCATATCGTTAAGTCCTCTTGCAGGTGTTGCGATAATTCTATCAAGCGTTTCTTGAGTATCTTTTTCTTTGTTTGTAATTTTTGCAAGTTTTAATTTTGCAAGATATAATTGCAAATCGTTAGGATTTGCCTCTAATGCTCTTTCAATGTTTGTGTATGCTGTTTTTAATTCTTTTTCTCGACCTAACAAGTTTTGGCTTGTTGATTTTGCTTGTTCAAAGTATGCATTGGCAACACCTTTCAAGGCTTCAGAATTGTATCCTTCAACACCGATAAGGCTTGAATAATATTTCAAAGCTTGGTTGTGGTCGCCTTTTAGAATTGATAAATTACCAATGTATAATTTTGCTTGATTTAATTCTGGATTAACTGCAAGTGCTGATTTTAAGTTCGCAATTGCAAGTTCGTTGTCAAATCTTTTTTCATATATTGTTGCCAAATTCATATAAGGCTTTGTGTTTTCAGGTTTTACAGCAATTGACTTTTTGAATGCTTCAATTGCGGCATTTTCGTTACCTTGTTTTTTCAAGATTTCACCACGCAAGTTGTACGCTACAGATGAATTTGGTTTCAATCTTAGTGAGTGATCAAGTGCATCTAAACCTTTCGAATATAATGATTTTTTATCATAAACTTGTGCAAGGTGGAAAAATGCAGTTGAGCTATTAGGGTTAATAGTAATAGCTTTCAAGAATTTTTTTCTTGCGTCATCATAATTTCCGTTCAAATAGTCAATTGAACCCAAATTATCAATTGCTGTTGCATAAGTTGGGTCAATTTCAAGAGCTTTGTTGAAAAATTCATTAGCTTTGTCTAAATTGCCTGTATTTAGTGCAATTACACCAAGTGCGTTGTACGCAGGATAATATTTAGGGTTTAATTTTAAAGCTGTGTTAAATTCTTTTATAGAATTTTTAATTAAATCTTCAGATTGATTGCGATATTCCATATCAGAAGATGCTTGACGTCTAATGTTTACAATGCCTTGAGCAAAGTGTAAGTTAGCATTGTTTGGATATTTTGGCATAAGCGCGTTCAATTGAGATTGAGCCATATCAAATTTGCCTTGTTTTGCCAAAGACACTGCGTATAATGATTTTGCTGTTACGTCATTTGGATTAGCTAAAATCATGTTGTTTAAAATTCTATCTGCTTGTGCAAAATTATCATATTCAAGAAGTTTATCTACTTGTTGATAATTTTTGCTTATTTTTGCAGTAATTACAGTTTTTTGTTTTGCAGGAGCTTTTTTTGCAGGTCTAGCATCAGCGTTGATGCCAATTGTTAAAAGTCCTGAAACAACCGTAGTAATTACTAATTTTTTACTCAATCTCATTTTCTATCCTCTGTTTTGTAAATTATTTTTTAATTATACAAAAACATTGTATAATAGCACTAACAAAAAAAAATCGTGCGTAAGTAGGAATAATTATGGGTTTGAATAAAGAGTCAAAAGTCTATTTAGAAGATTTTAAAACATACCTTTTAATTGAAAAGAACTTTTCAAAACATACTGCAAAAGCTTATTATTCAGATGTTATGAGCTACTTGCTTTGGCTTGACGAAGCCTCTTGTTTGAACGTAAATTTTGCAAAAGTTAGAGATTATTTGTATTTTATCCAAAAATTTAATTACAAAAAAACAACCTTGGCTCGAAAGATAGCATCTGTAAGGACTTTCTACAAATATTTGTACAGAGAGCGCCTTATGGATACTAACCCAACGGCTAATCTAACAGCGCCAAAACGACCAAAATCTTTGCCTAAATTTTTAACAGACGCAGAAGTGGAAAAAATTTTATCTGGTATAAAAATTGAAACTCCTGCAGGTTACAGAAATCGCGCAATACTAGAATTACTCTGGGCTACAGGTATGCGTATTTCAGAACTTAGCGGATTGAATTTTGGAGATTTGAATTTAGAAAATAATGAAATTACAGTATTTGGTAAAGGCGCAAAAGAGCGTATTGTACTAGTTTCAGACCGTGCGAAAAACTATTTGCAAAGATATATTGATACGGCTCGACCTTTGATAGCAAAAGGATTTATTTTGGAGCCAATAACTGATACAACTCCAGTATTTATCAATAATACAGGGTATCGTTTGCAGAATAAAACTGTTAGAAATGTTATCAATGAAGTTGTTGAAAATATTGAACTCCCAAAACACGTAACCCCTCACATGTTTAGACATAGTTTTGCAACACATTTGATTGAAAATGGGGCAGATTTAAGGATTGTTCAAGAGTTATTGGGGCACGCAAGCATTTCAAACACGCAAATTTATACTCACGTTTCGACAAAACACTTGCAAGATGTATTTGAGCATTCGCACCCAAGAGCTTGATTTCAGTATTTATGCTAAAATAAAATTATGGCTATATTATCAGACGATGAAAATTTTCAACAAAATATTAAAAAAAATCCTGTCGTAAAACCAGAAACAATCGAGTACGACAAGACTTTTGAAAACTCAATTCGTCCAAAGACTTTTGATAATTATATCGGTCAATCAGAATTAAAAGAAACCTTGCAGATTTCAATTGAAGCTGCAAAAAAGCGTGAAACAAACTTAGACCACATGCTATTTTATGGCCCCCCAGGACTAGGTAAAACAACACTTGCAGGAGTTGTAGCTCAACAAATGGGTGCAGAATTAAAAATTACATCAGCACCAGCTTTAGAGCGTCCTCGTGATATTATCGGAATTTTGATGTCACTTAAAGGTGGTGAGGTCTTGTTCATTGACGAAATACATCGTTTAAACAAGGTTACAGAAGAAATTCTTTATCCAGCGATGGAAGATTTTTATCTTGATATGACAACAGGTAAAAGTCAGACTGTAAAAACTATGCGACTTCCGTTGCCTAAATTCACTTTAATTGGCGCAACTACAAAAGCTGGTGAACTTTCTGGACCATTAAGGGATAGATTTGGTATAATTCATCGATTGCAATTCTATAATTTTGATGAATTGGCTCAAGTGATTAAGCGAACAGCAGATATTTTGGATATAAAAATTACAGATGACGGTGCAAATGCAATCGCAAGATGTTCTCGAGGAACTCCTCGTATTGCAAACCGTTTGGTAAAGCGTGTTTCAGATTTTGCGATTGTAAAATATGATGGCGAAATTACAGAAGAAGTTGCAAAAGAGTCGTTAAAAGCTTTAAAAATTGATGAATACGGCTTAGATTCAACTGATAGAGCCTTATTAAATATGATTATTGAAAAATATGACGGTGGACCTGTTGGTATAAATACGCTTGCTGCGGCTTTAGGTGAAGATATTAGAACGCTTGAAGATGTTTGTGAACCATATTTACTACAAATAGGCTTATTGCAAAGAACTCCGCAAGGTAGAAAGGTTTCTCCAGAGGGTTACAGACATTTGGGGATAAGAAATCATTCTGCTCAACGTAGTCTTTTTGAGGATTAGTATGAAAAAATTTTTAATTTTACTTGTAATGTTTATATTTGCTTTACCTGTATTTGCTCAAAATGACGCAGATAAGGTTTTGAAATCTGAATTAGGCAAGGTTCAAAGTGTCGAGTATGAGGACGTTGAACAGTCTTTTACAGACAAAAGTCAGGTAAAACAGATTGTTACTATAAAACTTTTGACAGGTGAATTTAAAGGTCAAGAGTTTAAAACGATGAATATGATTACAAATAATCCGTATTACGATATTTTCTTGAAAAAAGGAGATAAAGTAATTCTTCACTCAGAAATGGAGGAAGATGGAGAAACAATAAATTACGATATTGCAGACATTCACAGGATTAATTTTGTATATGTTTTAACCGCAATATTCGTTGGCTTGTTGTTGATTGTAGGTCGTCGAAAAGGTTTTAATAGTCTGCTTTCTATTGTAATTACGGTTGCTTTAATTCTTTTTATGATGGCGCCTATGGTTAGAAGTGGCTTTAATCCTATAGTTTCAGCACTTATTATAAGTTTATTATCTACATTACTTACAATGTATACAGTTGGCGGATTTAACCACAAGAGTACATCTGCAAGTATTGGTGTTATTGGTAGTTTGATTTTTGCTTCGTTTTTGTCAATTCTTACAATAAAATTTGCTAGACTTACGGGGTTTTGCTGTGAAGAAACAATGTATTTGTATACTGCAGACCCAAGTTTGGATTTTAAAGGGATTTTAACGGCATCTGTAATTCTTGCAACACTAGGTGCAGTAATGGATACAGGCATGTCAATTGCAAGTAGCATAAATGAATTTTATATAATCAATCCTAAAATGACGACAAAAGATTTGTTTTTGTCTGGCATGAATGTAGGTAAAGATATTATTGGTACAATGGCAAATACTTTGATTTTAGTGTATTTAGGCTCATCTTTGCCGTTAGTTTTGTTATCACAAAATATTGATTTACAAAAATTCTTTAACCTAAATCAAGTAGTTACAGAAATATGTTCGGCTATGATTGGTAGTATCGCACTTGTTGCGTGTGTTCCGATTACAGCTATTGTATCTGCTCACTTGGTTAGGGTTAACAAAAATGAAATTGATGATATAATGATAAAAAATGATTCAGAAATTGATGAAGATTAAGAGGTTATAAAAATGATTGAAATGCGCGTAATGGGTATAGCACTTGATACAAGAACTGGTTCGCCAATTGTTGTACTTCATGACAAAGATAATAGAAAAGCACTTCCAATTTGGATTGGTTCAGCAGAAGCAAGTGCGATTATCAGAAAGATTGAAAATCTTCAAGTCGCAAGACCTATGACACACGATTTGATTATTGGAATTATCAAAAGAACAGGTTATGAATTGGAAAAAGTTGAAATTGATGATGTTGAAAAAGATACATACTTTGCAACTTTAGTTCTTACAAAAGACGGTGAAGAACCACTTGAAATCGATTGTCGACCATCAGACGCAATTGCAGTCGCAATCCGTGTTGACGCCCCAATTTATGTCGCAGCATCAGTATTGGCAACGGGTGCCGTTTCAACAGATCCATCAAAAGATGAAGAAGAAGCTCAAGAATTCAAAAGTTTCGTTCAAAACTTGAAACCATCTGATTTTGAAAAATTATTGAAAGGTCACGAAGAATCAGACCAGTAACTTAACTGGTGTCTTTTTCAATCCAAATATAAGTAACTTGTTTGTTTTGCTTAAATGGGTTTGACTGGTATAAATTTTGCTCAAAATCAGTTTGAGTCTTGTTTTCTGATTTTTTATTTATAAGTTTTTTTGTGTATTTTAAAAAATCCATAATAAAATTATTAACCTATTTTTTAGATGTTTAACCCCTAAAAAGTATTAAAGTTACGTTTGACGGGTGGTTATTTGTGATAAGATTAAAATATGAAAGAACTCGAATTTATAAAAATAATTCAAAATATATTATCGTCTGAACACATAGGCGATGATTGTGCGTATTTAGAGGATTTGGGCATTGTCGTAACACAAGATAGTCTGGTTGAAGATGTTCATTTTAAACGTGAATTTTCAACACCTTTTCAACTTGGTTACAAGTCTATTGCAGTAAATTTGAGCGATATTTATGCATCAGGCGCAGAGGCTAAATACCTTACTGTGTCTTTGTCTTTGCCAAAGGATATTGATACAGAATTTGTAAAAGGCTTTTATGAGGGTGCAAAATCAGCTTTGAATGGTGCAAAAATTGTCGGTGGAGATATAACAGGTTCTGATAAAATCTTTGTTTCTGTAACCGCTATTGGCGCGACTAAAGACAGAAAAATTTCATCAAGAAAAAATGCCAAAGTTGGGTATAAAATTATTGTAAATGGTGAACATGGCACTAGTGGTGCAGGTCTTCACGCATTGTTAAACGATGTGTCAGGGTATGAAACTTTAAAAACAGAACATCTTATGCCTAAAATTTCGTCAAAATTATCGGATAATATTGCTACTACTGCAACGTACGACTATGCTATGATGGATTCTTCTGATGGGTTGGCAGATTCCTTGTACAAAATTGCCAAAAATAGTGGCGTTTGCGCCTATGTCGATTTTGACAAAATTCCATATAATAAAGAAATTGAAAATCTCAGCGGAATTGATTACAAGCAAATGATTTTCTTTGGTGGTGAAGATTACAAATTGGTTTGTGCAATATCAGAAGAAGATTTAAGTAAAATTAACCCTGATTTTTATACGATTATTGGTGAAATTATTGAAAAAAATGATGAAAATTATCTAAAAATTAATATGAATGATAAAATTTTTAATTTTGATGAAAACAAATTGGAAGAAAAATTTTTTAAACATTTTTAATTTGACATTATTTATCAAAACTGTTACGATATTTTCTAAGAAAAGAGGTATTATTAATGAATAAATTAAAAGCGTTTACATTAGCAGAAGTTTTACTTGTTGTCGCTATTGTGGGTGTAGTAGCAATATTAACAGTGACAAACGCAACAAATGAGGGTGATGAAGCCGAAAGAGTTGTTCAATTAAGACGTTCTCTATCAATTATTGAATCTGGGATTGCATTGGCTACAAATGAAGATGGTCCAATTATTAATTGGGTATATTCAAATGGGAACCTTTTTTCTGGCTTGCAACAACGATTGTTGCCTAGAATGAAGCTAACTAAAAATTGTGGTACTGCTTCTGGTTGTTGGAAAGATGGTGATAAAGAAATTAATTCAAATGCAAATTATATAAAAGCAATTTTAGCAAATGGAGCTTCTATTGCTATTGAAAAAGCTCCCACTTTGCCTATTTATATTGATGTAAATGGTCCGAAAAAGGGAAGCACACAACCAGGTGTAGATGTTTTTGGGTTTGAATTAATTGATGCCAATGATGGATTTTTAAGACCAATGGGTGCGAATGTAGATTCAGATGTTAATTTTAGAAAGTTTTGTGGTGATGACAAGTTATATTGCACAGCATGGGTAATCAAAAATGGTAACATGGATTATCTAAAATGCTTAGATGAATTGTCTTGGACTGCAGAAAATGGTAAGACTAATTGTTCAAATTAAAAGCTTCTAAACATTAATGTTTAAAAGCTTTTATATATTTATTAATCAATATTAATATTATTGAACGTTAGCATTCATTGCTTCGATTTCTCTAATAGAAGCGTGTACTTTGTGGCAACCGCAATCACAGTAAAGAACTTCACCAGTTGTACCGCTTGAAAGTGGTGAAGCTAAGAATAAACCAGCGTTTCCAACATCTTCAAGGGTTGTATTTCTGTTAAGAGGTGATTTTAGTGAGATTGCTTTTAACATATTGCTAAATCCTGAAATACCACTTGCGGCAAGTGTTTTAATAGGGCCAGCAGATAAGCAGTTAACTCTAACACCGTTTTTACCCATATCCATAGCCAAAAATCTCATTGAAGATTCAAGAGCTGCTTTTGCAACACCCATAATATTGTAGTTTGCAACATACATTTCAGAACCGATGTATGTTAATGCAAGAACTGAACCTCCCTCATTCATAAGAGGTCTTGCGTTACGGCAAATTGAAACTAAAGAATAAGCGCTTACGCCCATAGCTAAATCCCAACCCTCTCTTGATGTATTGATAAATTCACCTTGCAAATCTTCTCTATTTGCGAATGCTACAGCATGAACTACAAAATCTAATTTACCGTAAATTTTTTCACATTCTGCAAATACGGCTTGCACTTCGTCTTCTTTGGTAACGTCGCAAGACATTATTAATTTTGAATTCATTTCTTCTGCAATAGGTCTAACACGTTTTTCCATAACTTCGCCAGCGTATGTAAAAGCAATATCAGCGCCTTCTTCAAATAATCTTTTTGCAATAGCATAAGCTATGCCGTGTTTATTTGAAACACCAAAAATTATACCTTTTTTACCATTCATAATACTCATAATTTTTCTCCTTAAAGTATTCTTTCTCCTGTATTTTTATCAAAATACAAAAAATCTTTTTCATTTAAATTTAGGTCAATGTAATCAACAACATTTTGTTCTGCATTTATTTTAGCACAACATTTATTTTCACCAATATTAAAATAAACGATTTGTTCAGAACCTAAAAGTTCAGTCATATCTGTTTTCACGGAAAATTTTATGTGACCTGTTGGATTAACCATATATTCAGGACGAATTCCAACTGTAACTTCGTTTCTGCCGTTCAGTTTTTCAATAACGTCTTGTTCTAATTCTATAACTGGATCTTCCATTACAAGAGTGTTATTAATAATTTTACAATCAATAAAATTCATTTGAGGTGAGCCAATAAATCCAGCTACAAACTTGTTTTGAGGGTTATTGTAAACATTTAATGGGGTATCAACTTGTTGAATTTTACCCTTGTCTAAAATTACAATTCTGTCGCCCATAGTAAGAGCTTCTGTTTGGTCGTGAGTTACGTAAATAAAGGTTGTTTGAAGCTTTTCGTGTAATTTTTTGATTTCTGCTCTCATTTGCACGCGAAGTTTTGCGTCCAAATTTGATAAAGGTTCGTCCATCAAAAATACTTTTGGATTTCTTACGATAGCTCTACCTAAAGCCACACGTTGACGTTGACCACCAGAAAGTTGTTTTGGTTTTCTGTCTAGATATTCTGTTAAATTAAGAATTTCAGCTGCTTCTCGAACTTTTTTGTCGATGATGTTTTTGTCAACTTTACGCATTTTTAAACCAAAAGCGATATTTTCGTAAACAGTCATGTGTGGATATAGAGCATAACTTTGGAATACAAATGCGATATCTCTATCTTTTGGGTGTACATGGTTAACTTTTTGGTTGCCAATGTAGATATTACCGCCAGAAATTTCTTCCAAGCCTGCTATCATTCTTAAAATAGTTGATTTTCCACAACCAGATGAACCGACAAGAACAATAAATTCCTTGTCTTTTATTGTTAAATCAACCCCATCGATTACTTTCTTTTTGTCATAAGCTTTTATGACATTTTCAAGTCTAACTTCACTCATTTCCTGTTTGCATTACCTTTTCTGCTGGTATGATTATGTTATAGGTTGTGCCTTGCATAGCTTCTGAATCAACCCACATATTACCTTTTAAAATTCTAATAAGGTTTCTGTTTGTTGCAAATGCGATAGAGCGCATGATTGCTTTTTTGTTAGGGTTGTCGAGTTGTGTATATGGTTCAAATAAGTTATCCATATCCGCGTCGCTTATGCCAAGTCCCATATCTTTGATTGTAATCATCAAAAATGATTTTTCATTTGCATTTTCAAAAGGTACAAGTCCTTTTTCGTTTACCAAATCTAAATCAGGGTGTTGAACATTTACTGTAATTTCGCCGACGTCTGTTGATTGAACTGCTGTTTCAACAATGTTTTGCAAAATTACTCTTAAAAGAGCTTCATCTGAATAAATTGTTCTTTTTATTTCTGATGAAATATTCAAAGATACTGTAATGCCTTTTTCGTTTATTTCAGCTTCATTTGCTTTCAAAACTGAATTTAAAACGTTTATTGCATCAAAATAGCTTAGTTTATGTGTAAACAAGTTTGATTCTGATTTTGACAAGTCTAAAATTTTATCAAATAAATATAGTACATCTTGAGAATTTTTGTTAATGATGTTTATATATTTTTCTTGTTTTTCGTTAACAGCTCCGCCAAGGCCGTCTAAAATTGCTTGTGAGAAGCCTACTACTGATTGAAGTGGTGTTTTAATTTCGCTTGCAAGTTTTACTAAGAAATTATTTTTATCTCTGTTTACTTTTTTAGAACTTTCATGTTCAACCAAAATGTTTGTAAGTGTTTTATAGCTTTGAGTGTTATCTCTCATTGAAACCAAGAAGCCCTCGTTTGTGCGTCTTGCAGAAACTTCAAAGAATTTGTCTTTTCCTAAAGAAGATTTTGTTCTTATTGTGGTTGGTTTTACTGAATCTGCTATTTTTACGATAAAATCCATAGCGTTTTCCAAGATGTCATCAATATAGCCATCTGAAAAGTTTTCTTTGATACTTGATAAAGTTTTTTGTGCAAGGTCGTTGCACCACAAAAAACTACCCTGATTGTTTAAAAGTACAACATTATCGGGAAGTTTTGACATTAAATTTTCTTCTTCTTCTTCCTGTACAAAGAAGTTTTTTATAAAATTAATCATAAACACCTACTTTTTTAGTATAGCATAGACCTGTATTTTAGCAAGTATTAGCCTTACAGCCCCTATTTTAAAGGCTTTTGTTAACTATTGTTACATTAGCTTAGAATGACTAGCAAAAAAAATTTTTTTTGGATTTGAAACATAATACATAGTATGCTAAAATAAATTACGGAGATATATAATGAGTGAATTTGAGAATATTAATGCAATAAGATTTCAAAAAATCGATATAAAGCGTGAAAAATCTAAAAAATCGCCTGCTCCTGAGGGTAGCAACGATATTGAATATACTGATTTTTCTAACCCTAAAGCCGAATCTTTAGGTCGTTCTCAAGTTACAACTCCAGATAATATTGAGGGTGATGTTAAGTTCATGATGAAGAACCCTGATAAGGTTGTGCAAGCAAATATTTTCTTTGATAGTGCATACGAATTGTTAAAAAGAGAGAACGAGGAACGCGCTTACGAAAAAGCTGCTCAAATGACACAAGCATTCAAAGATGAATTTTTGGTATTGAGATAATTTAGTGAGCGGTGAATTGAGTTTTGACAGACAATAAGACTGTTAGCAATTAGGTCTGCAAGTCATAAACATTTAAGCCGATAAGTCGATTTATATTAAAATGACATTTTGAATATAAATGAACTTAAAGTCTAAAAAATAGGCGGAGCCTTTTGGCTCCGCCTATTTTTTCTTATTTATTTGTACTAGTTAGCTTAAGCCATAGCTTTTGCAACTGCAACGGCACATGCAACTGTTGCACCTACCATTGGGTTGTTACCCATACCGATTACACCCATCATTTCTACGTGAGCAGGAACTGATGAAGAACCAGCGAATTGAGCATCACCGTGCATTCTACCCATTGTATCTGTCATACCATAAGATGCAGGACCTGCTGCAACGTTATCTGGGTGAAGTGTTCTACCTGTACCACCACCTGATGCTACTGAGAAGTATTTTCTACCATTTTCCCAGCACCATTTTTTGTAAGTACCTGCAACAGGGTGTTGGAAACGAGTTGGGTTAGTTGAGTTACCTGTAATAGAAACATCAACACCCTCTTTAATCATGATTGCAACACCTTCGTTAACATCATCTGCACCGTAGCATCTTACTTGTGCTCTTTCGCCGTTTGAGAATGCTTTTTCGCTAACGATTTTTAATTCGCCTGTTTTGTAATCATATTCAGTTTCTACTGATGTGAAACCGTTGATTCTTGAGATGATGTAAGCTGCGTCTTTACCTAAACCGTTTAAGATTACTCTTAAAGGTTCTTTTCTAACTTTGTTAGCGTTTCTTGCAATACCAATAGCGCCTTCTGCAGCTGCGAATGATTCGTGACCAGCTAAGAAGCAGAAACATTTTGTTTCTTCTCTTAACAACATAGCACCTAAGTTACCGTGACCGATACCTACTTGTCTTCTGTCACCTACTGAACCAGGAACTGCAAATGCTTGCAAGCCTAAACCGATTGTTTCAGCTACATCTGCTGCGTTTTTAATACCTTTTTTGATTGCAATTGCGCAACCTAATGTGTATGCCCATGATGCGTTATCAAATGCGATTGGTTGAATACCTTTTACAATAGCATCAACATCAATACCTTTTGATAAGCATAAATCACGAGCTTCTTCTAGTGATTTAAAACCATATTCTGGTAAAACTTTATCTAAAGTTGCTTGACGTCTGTCTTGTCCTTCAAATTTTACTGTCATTTTATCTTTCCTTTTTAATTAATTTTGTATTAACTATTTTTTATTTGTCGTACCGCGCATGTTGCGGTATCTACATAATTTGCAAATTCAAAATCCGCCGTCTTGGATTATTGCTTCACTCGGACATGTCGCTCATTTCACTGTCGTTGTCATTCGCTATGTCCTCGCTACTTCGGGTTGGGTTCGCTTCGCTCACACGGCACCCTACGCAAAATCCGCTTATTCCTTACGTGGATCTACGTATTTAACAGCATCTGCAAATCTGCCGTAAGTACCAATGTTTTTGTCGTATGCTTCTTGAGGATTCATGCCTTTTTTGATAGCGTCCATGAATTTACCTAAGTTGATGAATTGGTAACCGATAACTTCGTTATTTTCGTCTAAACCAAGTTGTAAGATGTAACCTTCTGTTAATTGTAAGTATCTAACACCTTTTTGTTTAGTTGAGTGGATTGTACCACACATAGAGCATAAGCCTTTACCTAAGTCTTCTAAACCAGCACCAACTGGTAAACCGTTTTCAGAGAATGCTGATTGAGTTCTACCATAAACGATTTGTAAGAATAATTCTCTCATAGCAACGTTGATAGCGTCACAAACTAAGTCTGTGTTTAATGCTTCTAAAATTGTTTTACCTGGAAGGATTTCACCAGCCATAGCTGCTGAGTGAGTCATACCAGAACAACCAATAGTTTCAACTAATGCTTCTTGAATGACACCTTCTTTAACGTTCAAAGTTAATTTGCAAGTACCTTGTTGAGGTGCACAGCAACCACAACCGTGAGTTAAACCTGAAATATCTTTGATTTCTTTACATTTTGTCCATTCTCCCTCTTGTGGAATAGGTGCAGGCACGCCTTTTACACCTCTTTTTATAGGACACATTTCTTCTACTTCTTTTGTGATTTGAATATCTTTCATGTTTCCTCCAATAATATTCTTAACATGTAATATTATATAACAAAAAAATTTTGCTTGTGTATATATATTTTTTATAGTAATATTTGTAACAGAGTAGTTAGGAGAAATTTTAATGTATAAAGCGATGGTCATGTCTGCAGGTGTTGGTTCAAGATTGGACCCTTTAACTAAAAGCGTTCCAAAACCACTAGTACCTATTGCAAACAAACCTGTTATGGATATTTTGTTAGAAAATCTTAAAGCAATCGGCGTAACTAATGTTGTCGCTAATACTTTTTATCTTTCTGAACAAATTGTTGCAAGATACATTAAAAACGATTTGGGTATAAATTTTAACTATATTACAGAAGAAACTCTTTCTGGTACTGCTGGTGGGGTTAAAAAATGCCAATTCTTCTTTAATGAGGGCGAAGATTTCTTTGTTCTTTCTGCTGATGGTGTTACAAATGCGGATTTAATGAAAGGTATGGAAGTTCATAAAAAATCAGGCGCTATCGCAACTATTGGGGTTAAACCTGTAAAAGAAGAAGATATCCCAAATTTTGGTGTTGTTGTTACTGATTCAGATGGTTTTATTATTGAATTCCAAGAAAAACCAGCTATTAAAGACGCTAAAAGCAATTTGATTAACACTGGTATTTATATTTTTAACTATAAAATCTTTGATTACATTCCAGCTGGTGAGTTCTGTGACTTTGCCAAAAATGTATTTCCAAAATTGCTTGCAGATAGACAAATTAATGTATTCCCTGTTGAAGAATATTGGTCTGATATTGGAACTCTAGACCAATATAGACAATCAACTTTAGATTTGTTTGAAAACTTATATACATTCAAACACGATAAAATTGTAAAAACAGAAACAGGAAGTTACATAAGTGGAAAAAGCCATATTTCAAAAGGTGTAAAATTTTTTGGACATTCTGTAATTGGTGAAGAATGTTTTATTGGCAAAAATGTTACTTTGGAAAATTGCATTCTTTGGGACGGTGTTGAAATTAAAAACAATGTCCATTTAAAAGATTGCGTAATTGCTTCAAATTCTCGTGTTGAACGTAATTTGACAAATCATATAATTGGTCAAAATGAATTAATTGTTAAGTACCAAAGCAAACGTAAACGTAGAATTGCCTTGTTAAAATTCTGGAAAAAAGTTTTCGGATTTTTGGGTAAATAATTACTACGCTTTTTTTAGAAGGATTATTTGCCAATTGTTATAATTTATGATTTTTTCAACAAGATATTTTGTTTTTAAGACGGTAATTAGGTCATTGTTCAATTTTGAAAGTCTTAAAAATTGAATTGGTGCGGTTGATTTGCTGTCTAAAATATCCTTTATTTTATCATTTGAAAGTATGCAAATACCCTTGTCTATAACAAGCACAATATTTTTAGAATTTTTTGCATAATTTGTTAATATGTAATCAGAAAATTCTTTTGGAATTTTATCAGATAATAAATAGTTTTTGTAATTTTCAAGCATATTGTGTTTTTGAGAAATTTCTTCAATCTCTTTATCTGAAAGGTATGTTTTTTGAGCGTCAACAGAATTTAACATATAAAAACTTCTTACTTCACCGTTGATTTTGTAGTATTTTTCGACCAATTTGTCGCTAAAAGGCATTATAAAATCATAGTTGGGGTTCACATTATTGCTGATAAGCGTTTCGGCTAATACTTTGTAGCCGACTGGACGTTGAATTTTTGTCGCACTATATGGTGAAAATAAAATAGACAAGTTTGATAGTATTAAAATAGTCAAAAGAATCTTCATTGACTTTTTATCAAGATTTTTAGCGATATAACTACCAGAAATCATTAACACAATTGGCAAAACAATCAATGTATATCTGACATTTGCACTATAAAATTCTGTTTGGGAAAGAACTATATGAAATGTGACAAAAATTATCGGAATTATTGCTAATAGTCTAAGTAAGTTATTATTTTTTACTGCCAAAACAAATGTTGTAACCATAAAAAACACTGGAAAACAAATTGAAAACCAAAATTTTGGGTTAATTAAAAATAATAAGAATATATATTGGTATTTGGGGGTATTATTTTGTAAACACGTTAGTAATGGACAAAACCAGTTTTGTATCATAATTAAAATAAAAGAATTGTCAAAATGTACAATATCAAAATTCCCTGAAAAATAGTTTTTTTCTATAAATAAAAAAACTATTAATGGTATGTATATCAATAGATTTGACAAAATAAAACTGAAATCTAATTTTTTGATTTTTTTTGCAAAATAAAATATTAATGCTGTAAATAAAATATTTATAATAACAAGTGTGGTTTGAGAATACAGTAGCAAGGCGCTTGAAATTAAAAATAATATAAATTGTTTTTTGTCAAAATTTTCAATTACTTTTAAAAAGAATAATGTTGTTAAACATATTAAAAAGAAAGTTAGAGTGTAGAATTTTGCTTCTTGCGCGTAATAAATAAATGAAGAATTTATTGCATATAAAAGAGCAAAAACTAGTCCTAATCTATATTTAATGTTTTCTAATTTTAAATTTTTAGATATTTGTAATCCAACAAAATAAATTGTAATTATTGCTAAAATGTCGAAAAATACTGACATTGAACGAATTGCTATGTCGGAATTGGAAAAAATTGTTATCCACAATTTGTAAAAAATATAATACAGTGGAAAAATTAAAAATCTATGAAAGTTTACGCTAAAATCAGGAATTGCGCTTGCTATTGAATAAATTGTTGCCTCGTCGTGCCATAATCCAGAGGGTTTATCAAGGTTTGATAGCCTTAAAACAACTCCAAAAACTAAAATTAGTCCCAAAATAATATAATGTTTTATTTTCTGAAATTCTTTCATGGTCTTATTATATTGCAAAATGCAAAAAAAGAACAAGGAAGAAAATCTTCAACCTTGTTCTTTGAGTTTTATTTTAGCTTTATACTAAGCTTCGTCTAAAGCTGCAACACCTGGTAATACTTTACCTTCGATGAATTCTAATGAGGCACCACCACCTGTAGATACGTGAGTGAAGTCTTCAGCTTTGAAGAATTTTTTAGCTGCTGAAACTGAATCACCACCACCGATAACTGATGTAGCGCCATTTTTAGTAGCTTCAACGATATCTTTAAGGATTGATTTTGTACCTTCAGCGAATTTAGGGTTTTCAAATGCGCCTACTGGACCGTTCATAAGAATTGTTTTTGAAGATTTGATTACTTCAGCGAATGCTTTTTGTGATTCAGGACCTGCATCAACACCTTCAAATCCGTCTGGAATGTTTTTAATTTCTACAACCTTGTTTGTTCCGTTGCCAGAAAAATCATCTGTAACTAAAACATCTGTTGCCATAACTAATTTAACACCTTTATCTTGAGCTTTCTTTTCAATAGCTTTTGCAACTTCTAATTGGTCGTCTTCACAAATTGAGTTACCAATGTTACCACCGTTAGCTTTTACAAATGTATAAGCCATACCGCCACCGATAATCATGTTGTCTACTTTGTCTAGTAAGTTTTCTAAAACACCGATTTTAGAAGAAACTTTTGCACCACCAACAACAGCTGTGAATGGTCTTGTTGGGTTGTCTAAAGCTTGTGACAAGCATCTGATTTCTTTTTCCATTAATAAGCCAGAAACTGCAGGTTTAAGGATTTTTGCTAATTTTGCAGTTGAAGTGTGATTTCTGTGAGCAGCGCCAAATGCGTCGTTTACATAGAAATCGCCAAGTTTTGCAAGTTCTTCTGCAAATGTCATATCGTCATCTTTTGCTTCTTCAGCCTTGTAGTAACGAATGTTTTCTAATAATGCAACTTGACCGTCTTGTAAGTTTGCTAATTCTTTATCAGCACCTTCGCCAACTGGAGATTTAACGAATAATACATCTTGTCCTAAAACTTTTGACATATATTTTGCAACTGGTGCAAGTGATAAATCTTCTAATTTTTGACCTTCTTTAAGTTTTTGTGGTCTACCTAAGTGTGCCATTAAAATGATTTTAGCGCCTTTTTCTTGTAAGAATTTTACTGTTGGCAAAATTGCTTGAATTCTTGTATCGTCTGTTACGTTTTTATCAGCGTCTAATGGAACGTTGATGTCAACTCTAACCAAGGCTCTTTTGCCTTTTACATCGCCTAAATCTTTGATTGATTTTTTCATTTGTTATCTCCTTCTATGTATACAAATTTTTTAATATCATCATGTTTATTTTAGTCTACACAAAATTTTAAGTAAAGTATTAATTTTTTTTCATAATATTGAAAAAAATTTAATTTTTAAAGTAAAATATTTATTAAAGAGCCGATGATAGCATGGGATTAATTTTATGGACGATTTATTAACTGGATATAACTTTTATTCAAGCGGACGCGATATGGAAATGATTACAAAAATCGTTGATACGCTTAAAGAAATTCTTGAATTTGATAAAAAACAACCTCAACCTTTGTTTTTGAGAACAACGGATAACTTTATTATGAATATAGCTCGCAAGGTTGTTGAGGAAAAGAAAAAGACTTTTTTGATTGCAATTACAGGTGAAAGCGCTTCTGGTAAAACTGTTTTTGTTGATAACACTACAAAAGCTTGTGTTAAAGGTTCAAAAGAGGGTATTTATACTGTAATCAGACAAGATGATTACTACAAAGATACATCTAAAGAACTTAAAGAAGCTGGTAGTTACGAAGAATTATTCAAAACAGGATTTAGCTTTGATACTCCAGATGTTATTGATTTACAGTTAATGAGAGAACACTTGATAGCTTTAAAAGAGGGTAAAAAAATCACCTCTCCTCGATACAATTTTGTAACTTGCGAATCAACTCCAGATGGTGATGTTAAAAAACCAGCTAAAATAATTTTAACAGAGGGTTTATACGTTCTTAATGAACAAGTTCGCGATATTATGGACGTAAAGGTTTACGTATTTACTCCGTTAGAAGTTTTGAAAGATAGATGGTACAAACGTGCAGCAAGCAGAGGTAAAACTGGTGAAGCTGCTGATTTGCAATTCAAAGATGTAAATAAAACTGCCCAACAATACATTAGACCAACATATCCGATAGCAGACGTTATTATCAACGGTCTTGTTTCTCAAGAATATATTGTTGAAATTACAGATAAAATCTTTAACTCAATAAAAGCATTATTTTAAAAAAATCATTTATTCTGACTATTTGAAATTTGTAAAAATATTATTATACTAAAGCTATGAAAAGATTATTCATCGCAACTTTAGTAATGTTATTTTTATCAGTCGTGACTGCGAAGGCTGATGATTTAATCTTGCGCGGATATGATGGCGTTGAACTTCCAGCAGGAACGCTTATTCAAGTTTTGAATTTGCGTGAGTTTTCAACAAAATATTGTGATGATACAACAAGAGTATCTTTTGTTTCAACAAATGATACTTTTATGCAGGAAATAAAAATAATTCCATCAGGCACAATTTTTGACGGATTTATTGAAAAAATGAATGAACCTATTGTGGGCACAAATGCGTCTATGGTTGTGAAAATTACTAAAATGACGCTCCCTGACGGATTTGAAATTCCTATGAAAGGCTATATTTATACAAATAATAGAAATTTAATTGGTGGTGAAATGACTGAACCTGCAACATGGCGCAAAGTTCCACATTACCAAGATGGTTTAGGAATTGGTACATTGAAATATGCCCCTGGACCTACTAGAAAAATGGGTGAACACCTTACTGTTGCTGCTGGTGCGAACCTTATGATTGTTCTTTCTGCTCCAGCATGGATTACACATACCTTAACAAATTGACAAGATTTAGCATCATACCTTAAAATATAATTGTAGTATTGTAATAAGGGTACTGTGTATATGAAAAGGTTAATTGTATTTGCTTTGTGTGCTACATTTATATCAACAAATGTAACATTTGCAGCTTCAAATTATAATTATGACAACAATTCAAGACAAAATTATAACGGTCAACCATTAAGAGGTCACTTAGTAAGTGTTCCAGCTGGCTCTGTTGTTCCTGTTTTAACAACTAGAGAAATTGGTTCTGAATCCTTAACTCAAGGTCAAAGAGTAGATTTGACAATGGGCTCTGACTTTTATTATAACGGTCAAATGATTGCACCTGCAGGAAGTATTGTTTCAGGTACTGCAACTGTTGTAAAAAGTGCAAATCATGGTTCAACAAATGGTAAGTTAAAAATTACTTTCACTCAAATAACAACTCCACAAGGTATTCAAATTCCGATTACAGGCGTTATTAAGACAAATGACGGTTCTGGGTTACTTGTTGGCGGTACAAAAATGGACGTTACAAAAGAATACGCTAAAGATATGGCTGTAGGTTCTGCAGCGGGTGCACTATCAGGTGTTGTATTTGGTGCACTAGCAGGTGGAAGTGTTGGACAAGGCGCAGCTTTAGGTACAGCAGTTGGTGCTGGTAGCGGTCTTGTAAAGTCTTTATGGGATAAAGGAAACGAAGTTTCTATTCCTGCAAATTCAACAATAGATATTATCTTAACGCAACCAATCACGGTTAACCCTTCAGCTTATAGTTATGAAGAATAGATAATTGGGGAATAATTTTATTTTATATTTAAGAATAAAACTATAATTAAAAGACAAACAGTAAAAAGAATGGGATATTGATAAATGTCAATCTTGGGAAACATTAACAAAATAATAGATGAAGATGGCGGAAACAACGGTTACACAACACCTGCCGTAATTAAGGACGAACATAATTACATATCGTTTAAAAAGGCATTTGTAATGTCAGCGTTGTTGCACCCAGCTGTAGTTGCATTAATTTGGATTATAACTGTGGCTTTGGCTTTGATGGGCATACATTTGTTTATGTTCGAAAAACCAAAACCAAAAATTAACGATATTGAGTTTGTATTAGTTGATAGAGAAGCAACTCCTCGCAACAAAAATACAAAATATCGCGCAGATAAAAATTCACGTGGTGGCGGTATAAATGATCCTAAACGTAAGGTTTCAATGCCATCACCAAAACCTGCTAAAACACAAAAACCAAAACCTGCAGCAAGTGCTGGTAAAAAAGCTCCGACTAAAACTCCAGCTGTAGCTCAACGAACAGTGAAAAAACCTTCTGCAAAGCCAGCTCATACAACACCAACGCCAGCTAAGAAGAATGTTTCACCGAAACCAGCTCCACCAAGTGTTAAACCATCAGTGGCACCAAAAGCTGCACCAAGAGTTACAACAACTCCAAAAACTAAATTTAACGTACCTGTTCCAAAAAATGCTTCAACAGGCAAATTGTCAACAGGTCCTGTAGGAGGTACTGGTACAGCTCGCAGAGCAGCGGGTGGCGGATATTCACCAACTCCATCATTGGCTCCTACTTATAGTAAATCAGGTTCTGGTTCAGGCGCTGGTTCAAGAGGAACTGCTGGTAGCAGAGGTGGTACAGGTAGTTATGGAAATCCAAGCGGAGGCGGTGGCAGACCTGGTATTGATGCTATTGCAGAACCAGATTTTGGACCATACATGAGAGATTTGCAAAGTCGTATTAAACGAAATTGGGATCCTCCAAAAGGTAACGAAAGTAAACGTGTAGTCTTGTTATTCAAGATTGCAAAAGACGGTAGATTGCTTTCTTGCAGTGTTTCTAAGTCTTCTGGTTTACCAGCTGCAGATAACGCAGCAATCAATGCTGTTAAGTTAACTGCTCCGTTCAGACCTCTACCTGCAAACTTTAGAGGTTCAAGCGTTGATATTCAATTTACATTTGATTACAACGTATTCGGCGCAAGTTACAGATAGAAATAAAATAAAAGTTAGTTAGTACAAAAATAAAGGAAAAGGACAAAAACATGGAATTACTTTTACATTCAATTCAATTAGACTGGCCAGTTTTAACTCCAATTTTGATTTGCTCAATCTTGGTAGTAACTGTGGCTATCAACAGATACTCTTTCTATTCTCAAAATAAAAGAGATGTTGTTCAATTTATACCAAAATTACAAAAAGAACTTGCTAAAGACAATCTTTCAGGCGCACAAAATTTATCTATTCAATTAGGTGGTGTTATTGGTGAAGTTACTGAAGAAGCAGTTAGAATTTTCTCTGAACAAAAAGCAGGATTTTCTCGTTCTTTTGATATTGCTTCAGCTTTAGCAACTAGAAAACTAGAAAATCACTTGACAGTTTTAGGTACAATCGGTGGTGTTGCACCATTCTTAGGGTTGTTCGGTACTGTAGTTAGAATTTTGTATACATTCCAAGATTTGGCTACTCAAGGTAACCAATCAGCTGCAGTTGCTATGGGTATTGGTTCTGCATTGATTGCTACAGCTTTCGGTCTTGGTGTTGCGATTATTGCAGTTATTTTCTATAACTACTTCCAATCAGTTGTTAAACACTACGAAGATGACTTTAATTTAATTAAATTATTGTTCTTAAGTTTTGTTGACTCAAACGATGAACCAACAACTCAAACATCACAAAATATCGCTCTATAAGGATAAATAAACGATGGCTATGAAAACAAATAAGGGCAAAGAGGCTCTTTTTACAGAAATTAATATCACTCCGTTAACGGATATCTTTTTGGTACTACTTATCATTATGATGGTTGTAGCGCCTACGTTTCAATCAATGGATAACGATATTAATATTCCAGAAATAAACAGCGGAATTTCTATTGAACAGAAAAACTGTACAGTATCTGTTACAAAAGAAGGTTTGATGTATATCAACGGTAAAGAAGTTTCGCCAGACGCTTTGGGCTCTGAACTTTCTGCTATCGTAAATTCTTTAGAGAAAAAAGAAGTTGTTGTAAAAGCTGACGAAAATGCAAAAAATTCAGTTGTTCTAAAGATTATGGACGCGGCTCAAGAAGCTGGTTATGAAAAGTTAGTTGTTGCTGGTGAACCGTTAAGTAAAAAAGAACAAAATGAATTAAAAAGTAATTCTTTTGATAATAATGTAGATGAAAGTGTTGCGGTGCCAACACAGACAGAAGAAAGGAATTTACCAAGAATTCCGCAAGATGAAAATTGGGACGAATAATTATGGCAGGTAATAAACGCGATAGCTTTAACGAAATTAATATTACACCGTTGACAGATATTTTCCTTGTTCTGTTAATTATTATGATGGTTATTGCACCATTATTAGATAATCAAGGGCTTAATTTAACAGTTCCTGAAATTGTTAAAGAGGAAAATCTTAAGAAAGATACTAAATTGTTGAATGTATTAGTTACAAACGATAACAAATACTATATTGATGACAAGGAAGTAACTTTAGAAGAACTACCAGATGTATTGAAAAAAAGTGCAGTTGAAAAACCTGACGGACTTTTAATTCAATCTCAACCAGATTCAACTCATGGTGCAGTTGTAAGATTAATGGATAATGCAAGAAATTCAGGTATTACAAGTATTTCTGTAGTTGAAGGTTAATTAAATTTTTGTACAAAACAAACAGGGCGCTGATGAAATCAGCGCCCTGTTTGTTTTATTTATTTATTGTTGGTTAATGATTTTTTATGGAAACGAATGGCTTTTTCAACGGCTCTATTTACGGATAGAGTTGTATCGTGTCTTGTAAGTAGAGGATATAAACCTCTTTGATACTGATCCATAGCTAATTTTACGTTGTTGAATACTACAATTACGTGAATATTTCTATCATTTAGGTTAGAAATCATTTTTTCTAATGTGTATGTTGCAGAAATATCAAGGGATTTTACCTTTTGGCAATCAATAATTACAGTTTCTTTTTCTAATAAACTTTCACTTCTTGCAAGTACTGTTGATGCTGAACCAAAGAAAAACATTCCGTCAATATGAATTATGCCAATGTATTTTTTGCAATCACCGTCGAGTAATGGCATTTCGTGGTCATAAACATCTATAACTAAGTCTTGAGAGGCTTTTACGGCAAATAAAATTGATGAAATTACAATTCCAACTCCTACTGCAAAAATTAAATCGTCAATTACGGTTAGAATGAAAACGGTTATCATAACGATTATGTCTGATTTTGCAGAACGAGTTAAAATGCTTAAATATTTGTAATCAATAATATCAATACCAACCTTGATTAAGATTGCTGAAAGTATTGCAAGTGGTATTTGCGACGCAAACGGTGCAAAGAAAAGTACAATGCAGATTAAAAATAGTGAGTGGACAATTCCTGATAATTTTCCTGTAGCGCCACTATTAACGTTAATAACAGTTCTCATCGTAGCTCCAGCGCCAGCAAGTCCGCCGAACATACCAGCAACTGCGTTACCTAAGCCTTGTCCTAATAGTTCTTTGTTAGAATCGTGCTTTGTGTTTGTAATCGAATCAGCAACTAAAGAGGTTAGTAAAGAATCAATAGAACCAAGTATTGCAAGTGTTATACCTAGAGGAATTATTGCTTGTAAATCTTTTAGCGAAATTATTCCAAGTTCAAAGTGTGGAAATCCTAATGGAATTTCGCCAATAGTTTTTACATCTAAATGCATAAGAATTGCAACAACTGTTCCAGCAATAAGCGCGATTAATGATGGTGGACAGTATTTTGCAATTTTTTTAGGGGTTAAAAATATAATTAATAAAGCAAATACGCTTAAGCCGACAGCTGGCAAGCTTATATTTTTTAAATGTTGAAGAACATAGAATATTTGTTCTACAGGAGTTCCGCTTGCTTCAAGTCCAATAAAAGGTGCTATTTGAAGTAAGATGATTATAACCCCAATACCGCTCATAAATCCTGAAATTACTGGATATGGCACGTAGTGAACAAGTTTTGCAACACCTGAAAATGATAGCAAAATTTGAAACAAACCTGCTAAAAATATTGCCATAAAAATAATTTTTGGATTATTAGGGTACGCTAATACTAAAGATGCTACAACTACTGTCATTGGACCCGTTGGACCTGAAATTTGAGTAGGTGTTCCACCAAAGATTGTTGCGAAAAGACAAACAATGATAGCACCCCATAAACCAGCTCCAGCACCTAATCCACTGGCAACACCAAAGGCTAAAGCTAGAGGTAATGCGATGACGGCAGCGGTTATACCTCCAAAAATATTTCCTTTTAAATTTGTAAATATACCGTTTTTCAGCATTGTAACCTCCGTTTTATGTGTGTTATATTTAAAAATTATAATATACTTATTTTTTGAAAGGAATAATATTAATGAACGAGATTGCAAAACAAGAGTTAGATAGACTAATGGCTGGAAACGAGCGTTTTATTAAAGGTGAATGCTCTTGTCATACTAGAAATATCGAAACGTTAAAACAATTTATGACTCATCAAGAGCCTAAGACTATTATTTTAAGCTGTTCTGATTCTCGTGTAATTCCAGAAGTTATTTTTGATTGTGGAATTGGCGAACTTTTTGTTGTAAGAACTGCAGGTGCTACAATTGGTCTGACTTTCGATATTTTGGAAAGTTTAGAATTTGGTGTTAAAAAGCTTAAAGCCCCATTGTTGATTATGTTAGGTCACGACGATTGTGGTGTAACAAAATATGCAAAAGATTATTACGCTGAAAATAGTGAATCGTATACCTCAATTATGAGTAATCTTTGCCCTATTATTGAAGAACAAGGACATTTACATTATGACGAAATTACAAAAGAACATACTCAAACTTTGAAAAAACTACTGATAGAACGCTCTATGATTATAAGCGAAGCGGTTAAGAACGATAAATTGGAAATTGTAAGCGCTCATTTTCATTTTGATACAGGAAAAATTTCTTTGCTATAAAGTTTTTTTGTGATAATTTTATATTGTACACAGACGAAATAAATGAAAGAATTGGAATTATGGATATAGAAAAATTACGTAATATTGCGATTATTGCCCACGTTGACCACGGTAAAACTTCAATGGTAGATTGCATGTTGAAGCAAAGTGGTGTATTTAGAGATAACCAACAAGTGCAAGCTTGCGTTTTGGACTCAAACGACTTAGAAAGAGAACGTGGTATTACAATTCTTTCTAAAAATATTTCAGTAGATTATAAAGGTTATCATATCAACGTTGTTGATACCCCAGGTCACGCGGACTTTGGTGGTGAAGTAGAACGTGTTTTAGGTATGGTTGACGGAGCGTTGTTAATTGTTGATGCTGCTGAGGGTCCAATGCCTCAAACAAGATTTGTACTTTCAAAAGCTTTGGAATTAGGTTTAAAGATTATTGTTGTAATTAACAAGATTGATAAACCTGCTGCAGAGCCTGATTTAGCACTAGATAAAGTGTTCGATTTATTCACAGAATTAACTGATAACGAAGAATTAATCGACTTCCCAATTATTTATGCAAGTTCTTTGCAAGGCTTTGCTAAAAAAGAATTAGAAGACGAAAGTGATAATATTGCGCCATTAATGGATTGCATTATTGAAAACATTAAGCACCCAGAGGGTGATTCTAACGCAAATCTTCAATTCCACGTAACAACACTTGATTACAATGATTACGTAGGTCGTATTGCAATTGGTAGAATTAAAAACGGTCACTTGAAATCTCAAGAAACATTGTCTTTAATCAAAGCTGACGGCTCTGTTCAAAGATGTAAAATTACAAAATTATTTGGTTTCCATGATTTAGGTCGTGTAGAAATTGAAGAAGCTTCAGCAGGTGATATCGTTGGTATTGCTGGTTTTCCAGATGTTCAAATTGGTGAAACAATTTCATCTCTTGATAATCCGCAAGCATTACCTTTAATCAACATTGACGAACCAACATTACAAATGAATTTCTCGGTAAATGACAGTCCTTATGCTGGTCAAGAGGGTAAATTCGTAACTTCTCGTCAATTGAGAAAAAGATTATATGACGAATTAGAAAAAAATGTTAGTATGAGGGTTGAAGATACTGAAAATACTGATAAATGGGTTGTTTCTGGACGTGGTGAGCTTCACTTAAGTATTTTAATTGAAACAATGCGCCGTGAGGGATATGAATTCCAAGTATCTAAACCAGAAGTTATCTACAAGACTATTGATGGTGTTCAAATGGAACCTTATGAAAACTTATTCCTTGATGTTCCAGATGAATGCACTGGCTCTTGTATTGAACGTTTGGCTGGAAGAAAAGCTCAAATGCTTGATATGCAATCAACAGGTACTCGTTCAAAATTAGAATTTGTAATCCCAGCAAGAGGTTTAATAGGTTTCAAAGGTGAATTTATTAGACTTACTAGAGGTGAGGGTATTATGTACCATACTTTCAACAAATATGATACCTTAGCAGGTGATATTCCAAAACAAAGAATGGGTTCTCTAATCGCTTGGGAACAAGGTGAAGCAGTTCCTTACGCATTAGACCAATTTGCAGACAGAGGTACTTTCTTTATTACGCCAAAAACTAAAGTTTATAAAGGTATGATTGTTGGTGAGGGTAACAGAGCACAAGATGTTGCCGTAAATGTATGTAAAACAAAAAAATTAACTAACATGCGTACTTCTACAGCTGATGCTATGGTTGTTTTGAAAGCTCCTAAACTTTTATCGTTGGAAGAAGCTCTTGATTATATTGCAGATGATGAATTGGCAGAAATTACACCAGAAAGCATAAGATTAAGAAAAGCAGACTTAACAAGAACAAGATTTAACTAATTTCTTAAACTATGATTAGAACAATAATAGCGCTATTTTTGAGGATTGTTTCCAATCCTTTGGCGAATGTTTATCAAAAGAAAATTTGCGAAAACAATTCTTCGCTAAATTGCAACTTTTATACATATTTCACGCTAGGGTTGTGCTGTGTTCCTTTTGCGCTAAAGGTTAATTGGGTGAGTTTGCCAGTTGAATTTTGGATTTTTGCCTTTGTTGCAGGATTTTTATGTTCAGTTGGAAATGCTTGTTTGATAAAAGCCTTGCAGATAGGTGAGTTGTCTGTTTTAGGTCCAATAAATTCTTACAAATCAGTTGTCGGAATGATAGTTGCGATATTTGTTTTGCACGAAATTCCAACGATTTTTGGTATTTTGGGGGTTGTGTTAATCATCTGGGGCAGTTGGTTTGTGTTTGATACACAAGCTGAGGGCTTTTCTTTGTCATTGTTTAAAAGAAAAGATATAATTTTAAGATTTACAGCACTGTTCCTAATGGGGATAGAAGCAGTCTTTTTGAAAAAAGTTATTCTTCTATCTTCGCCTGTAATTTCGTTTATGCTTTGGTGTTGGGCTGGCGCATTTTTTGCGCTAATTTTAAATTTTGTATTTAAAAAACCTTTAAAACCTATTCAAAAAATTGATATTCCAAAATATGCAATTGTTTGCTCAATGTTAGGTGTAATGCAACTTACAACAAATTATGTATTTCAAAACATGGAGGTTGGTTATGCTTTAGCGCTGTTCCAACTTTCAACACTTGTTAATCTGTTTTTCGGCTGGAGATTTTTCCACGAAACAGACATGAAGAAAAAATTCATCGGTACAATTATAATGGTTGTTGGCTCTATTATTGTTATTTTGGTTTAAGACCTAGTAATCATTTATTGTAAAATTCTCATCGCGTAAAACAGGTTTTGTTCTCAAATATGGTGTTGGTTTGTAATTTTGTTGCATTATTGTTGAAGATGGTACTGTATTAATATTTTGAACAGGCTCTTGAACTGGTTGTTGGACTGGTTCAGTAACCTTTTCTTTTACTTTTGCTTTTTTAGACGATTTTTTAGGATTTAGTTTATCTTCTTCAAGCTTAAGTTGAATTTGTACTTCTCTTTTTGCATCTTTAATTTGTTGTTTTTGCTTTTGTTTTTCAAGTTTTGCTTGAAGTTTTGCGCGTTCTTGTTCTTGAATAATTTTTACTTGTTCTTCAATAGGCAAACTTTGTTGCTTTTCTTTTAGCAATTTCTTTTCAGCTTGAGTTGCTTTCCAAGCTTGAATTTTTGTTTTTAAATTAGTTTTTTGTTTGTTTGTTTCAGTCGCGATAGCTTGACCAGCTTCAATTGCTTTTGCTTTTGTATAGTTTGCGCTCCTTACAGTCGCGCGTTTTGAATCGATTTTAACCTTGTCGATTGAAACATATTGAGGTTTTACAATTTCTGGGTGAAGATTTAAGTCTTGATATGGTGACATATTCAATAGTGCAAGTTGAGTTTCTTGAACAACTTGTGGTGCTAAAAATTTGATTGTGTATTTTTTAACTTTTTCTAATTGTTCGCCAGAATTGCCAAAAGATTGCGGAATAATTCTGCTTTCACGAGAACTGATTAATTTTTGATATGTATTTTGCCATAAAACAATTTGATTATTTGAGTCAATTAAGTTTATGTGTGTTGAAAGTCTGAAAGCTGGGTCAATAACGGTTGCCCCAGGAATATCAAGAAAATCCCATAATGTTCTTCTTGTTATATAATTTTGTGCGTCCATATTGCAGGTTATAAGTAAAACCTGCTTTACGCGAAATTTTGATGCTAATTTTTGTACTGTATTAAAATCTATTACATAATTATTTTGATAATTTGTTAAAAACTTTTGAGTTTCTTTTTTTAATCTTTCGTTTTCTGGTCTATTTAAAACTGCGCGAAGCTGACTAACAGGAACAGCCGACATTTGAGGGTGTTTGTTGTAGTAGTTAACTATTTCTGTAGAAATTACTGTTGCAGACATTGGAAACACTAAATAATCTCTTTGATTTAAAAACAAATCATCAGGTATTACCAAAAAGTTAAATTGGGCAGCGTTGCAGTTGCCTGAAAATATTAAAAATATAAATAAAATAAGTCCCCAAAGTTTTTTCATGATAAGATTATATCATATTCTTTTTAAGTGTGCGAATTATTAATAAGGAGTTAACAAATGGATTACAAAGAACTATTAGAAAAAGCAAAAAAAGCTAGTGAAAACAGCTATTCACCTTACTCAAAATTCCCTGTAGGAGCTTGTGTATTGATGGAAAGCGGTAAAACTTATATCGGAACAAATGTTGAAAATTCATCATTTGGTGCAACTATTTGTGCTGAACGTAGTGCTATTGTTAACGCTATTGTTAACGGTGAAAGAAAAATTCTTGCAGTTGCTATTTATGGACCAAAAATGAAGCGTTGCGCTCCTTGTGGTGTTTGCAGACAAGTTATGAATGATTTTCGTTCAGATAAAGGTATTGATATTATTTTGGAAGACGATAACGGCGAACCAGAAGTTCACACAATTGATGAATTATTGCCTTTAGGCTTTGACTTATAATAAATAAATTATAAAATATTAATATGTTTATTTTTGAATTCATTAAAAATTTTTGGTATAAAACATATCGCGAACCAAAGATTTTAGAAGAAGAAAAATGTATTAAACAATATGACGCAACAGATGATTCTCCAGATTTAATGGAGGATTATGAAGTCTGCGAGCATGTTTTTATGCCAATTGATAGTACAGGTGAAATTCTTGCCTGTACTAAATGTGGTGTTTTAGCAAACAGAAAAGATGTTTGCAAAGATAATTTTTTTGAAAGAAAAGACATTTAAGGAGTATGATGAAAAAAATTTTAATCGCACTATTTTTAATTATTTTTGTACAAAATGCTAGTTTTGCAACTACAAATGTAAGTTTTATGTACATAAATGGTTCAAATAATAACAACGAAAAAATGCACAAATGGTTTGTGAATGGCATTAATAAATTCCACCCAGTTTTGAAAAAACGAATGGAAAAAGATAAATACGTTTCAAAATACTTCCTTAAAGATAATGATTTAGTTATTGAAGAAAAACCGTCAATATTTTTCTGGGGCTATAAAAGCCAAACAGACTTGATGTTTATGAAAGAAAAAGCGAGTATGTTGCGTTCGGTTAGTCCTTTGATTGCTTACGCTGTACGAAACACGATTGCAGAAATGCTTCACGATGCAATTTGGGTTCAAAAATCACATAATATGATTTCGATTATCCAAGATTTAGATAAGCAAGTAAAACAACAAGCACAAGAGGGTAAAAAAGTTGTTTTGTTCGGATATTCTGCTGGTTCTTTTATTACAATGGAATATTTGTTTAATAAAATGCCGTATATAAATTTAGCTGAATACTTTGAAAATGAAAATTTGGACAAAGATTTAGTCCAAATGATAAAACAAAATCCTAGAAAAGATACTTGTTTAATGGCATTTGTTGGCTCAAATTTAACAAATGCATCACCTTTAGGTAAAATTATCGTAAACAAGGATAAAGCAGATTTTAAAACTGCATATATGAATATGGACTCGTTTACTGATAAATACTGTGCACCTCCTGAAACAGTTGTTGGTGTTGTAAATTACGCAAGTCCAATTCCGCTATTTTATTCAGATATGGCAGATGAAAACTTTGGCGCAAAAAGATTTAATCACATGATGTTTACATATTTAATTGAACAAAAATTCTTTTTCTTAACTGTAAATTATGCAGATGACCCTCTAGGCTTCCCAAACGGTGTAAATTATACAAATGCTGAAATTAAAAATATCACGAAACAAGAATTTGACCAAGAAAGAGGTTTCTTCTACGACTATTCAAAAGCTCTAAGCTGGAGAACTTTTGCTGGCGCTCACACTTCTTATTGGAAAACTCGCAAACATTTTTCAAAGGCAATAGTAAAAGCCTATAAAGAGGGTAGAGAATTCCAATATGGCGAAAAGTAGTGAACAGTGAACTATGCTTTTTCTGTTAGGCTATGTAAAAATGTTTTAGCTATAATAAATTATTAAAAACAAATTAAAAAGGCGGATTACCAATCCGCCTTTAAATAAAAACTCTCAACGATCTTAACTATCTCACAATCTCTTAATATTTACACATACAGCCTTTTTCTTCTACACTATTTTAACTACCTGCGACCGTACGCGTTAACCAATGTGGTTTGTCTATTTAACCGCAACCAATTTTTGTTGAAAATTTGTTTCTGCGTTCAACATTCTTGCATTAGCCATAGCCATTGAACGACGTTTTTTAGCACCTCTTAAGATAAATTCTACTCCGTTATAAATATTGCAACTTGGTGTTTCGATTCTTTTTAACATATACACATCCCTTTCATTGGTTTCTGAAATTTGATTTAACTTACATACTTTTTATCGGCAGAGTGTTTTTCAAACTTTAGGTTTTTGTCTTGTTTGTTTACATTTTGTTACAAATTTTATTCGTAACATTAATAAATAAACAAATGACAAAACGTTTTTAGCGGGTTATTATTGAAATAAGGGGAAGAAATAAAATGAATGAAACTAGTTTAAAAACTAACATTGTTAACTTTGATGATGACACAGGGGCAGCTTTATTAAGAACAATTTTACTTGCAAAAAATGCAGTTCCTGCTTCTCATAAGAGAATTGCGGATAACTATGTAGTTATTAAAAGAATGTACAATTTTCATACAGTAAAGGCAACAGTGACTCTATCTGAATATGAATTATTGAAAAAGTATGATATGACTTCACTTGAGGGAACTACAATTAACAAAGTTAATGATGAAATTGAATTTTTGAAAAAATGGTCTGCATCAAAAAATGAAGCTTTAAGAAACGATGCTGACAAAATCATGGTAATCAGAGCTAAGGAATTAAAAAATGTAAGTGCAAGTGCTTATGCTAACATTCCAAATGAAATGTACAATGGTTACAAGGCTTTGGACAAATATTTTGAAGAAATTACTAAATTTTACAAATAAAAATTATGAATAGACAAGATTTTATTAACGCAAAAAGAGTCGTAATCAAACTCGGTACAAATGTTTTAAGAAATGATGACGGAGAAGCTTCACTTCCTCGTCTTTATTCTTATATTGAAGATATATCAAAATTGGTTAAGCAAGGTAAAGAAATTATCCTTGTAACTTCTGGCGCTGTAGGTTTGGGTAGAAAAAAACTTGGTGTCAAAAAGTCTGATGATATTGTCTTAAAACAGGCATGTGCTGCAATTGGTCAGTCAAAATTGATGTCGATTTACGAGGACGGATTTGACGCATATGGCGTTAATACTGCACAAGTCCTTTTGATTGAAGATGATTTTGCACAAAGAAAAAGATATTTAAACTTAAGAAACACCTTAAATCGATTGTTAGAATTGGGTGCGGTTCCTGTAATTAACCAAAATGACACAGTTTCAACTTTGGAATTAGAAACATTATACAAAGATGCACAAGTTTGTTTTTCTGATAATGACAAACTTTCAGCACTTGTTGCAAGTGAATTAGACGCAGATTTGTTAATAATTTTATCAGACGTAAATGGACTTTACGATAGCAACCCTAAAACAAATCCTGATGCAAAGATTATAAAAGAAGTTCCAGATGTTACAGATGAAATTCTAGAGCTTGCATCTGGTGTGTCTGACGGTGGTCGTGGTGGTATGAAAACAAAACTAGAAGCAGCAAAGCAAGTAACTCGTTTCGGTGGAAAAGTTTTGATTGCAAATGGTAAAATTCCGCATGTTATAGGCGAAATTTTTAAGGCAAATGATATCGGTACAATGTTTTTACCTACAGAAGAAAGTCTTTCTGGCAAAAAACGTTGGATTGGCTATGCAACAAATATTATTGGAAAAATTATTGTAAATGATGGCGCTAAAAAAGCTGTTTTAGAAAAAGAATCAAGCCTTTTACCGATAGGGGTTACAAAAGTTATAAATGAGTTTAAAAAAGGTGAAGTTATCTCTATTTTAGATGAAAATAAACAGGAATTTGCTCGAGGAATAGCAAATTACAATTCGGAAGCTTGTTCAAAAATTTTGGGTTGCCATTCAGATGATATTTTAAAAATTTTGGGTTACAAAAATTATGACGCGATTGTAACTCGCGATAACATTACTATTTTATAAGGAATATTTATGAATTTTGAAGATATTGCAAAACAGTCAAAAACAGCAAGTTTAGAAATGGCAGATTTGACAACTGAAATTAAAAACGAAGCTCTTTTGAATATTGCAGACGAGTTAGAAGCTAATAAAGAACAGATTTTTGATGCTAATAAAAAAGACTTAGAACAAGCAAAAGACACCGTTTCTCCGTCTGTTTATAATCGTTTGAAATTGGACGAAAACAAAATGCGTGATATGATACAAGGTATTCGTGATGTCGTAAACCTTGAAGATCCAATTGGCAAAACTCTTTTGGCAAGACAACTCGATGAAGGCTTAAATTTATATAAAATTTCTTGTCCAATTGGAGTTATTGGTATTATTTTTGAAGCAAGACCAGATGTTATTGCGCAAATTTCTTCACTTGCGATAAAATCTTCTAACGCTGTTATCTTAAAAGGTGGCAAAGAGTCTATAAATACTAACAAAACTATTTTATCAATAATTAATGGCGCGTTGAAAAAGGTTGAAAATTTCCCGAAAAATGTTTTATCACAAATTTTTTCACACGAAGAAGTTAATGAAATGCTAAAATGTGACAAATATATTGATTTAATTATTCCGCGCGGTGGAAATAAACTGGTAAAATTTATCAAAGAAAACACAAAAATCCCAGTTTTAGGTCATGCTGACGGTATTTGCCATATTTTTGTTGATGAAAGTGCAGATTTTGAAAAAGCAAAACAAGTTATTATTGACGCAAAAACTCAATATCCGAGTGCTTGCAACACAGTTGAAACACTGCTTATCCACGAAAATTTTACTCAAAAAGATGAGTTGTTAAATGAATTAAAAAAAGCTGAAATTACACTGGTTTCAAATCCAGACACTTGGGCATTTGAACATGGCGACAAAACTTTGGCATATAAAACAGTGAAAAATCTTGATGAGGCTATAAATCACATAAACACTTATGGCTCAGGTCATACGGATTGTATTTTAACTGAAAATACTGAAAATGCTGAAAAATTTATGCAAAAAGTTGACTCTGCTGGAGTTTACCAAAATGCTTCAACTCGTTTTGCAGATGGCTTTAGATATGGTTTTGGTGCAGAAGTTGGAATTTCTACAAACAAAACACATGCTCGAGGTCCTGTAGGTTTAGACGGATTAACAATTTATAAGTATAGATTAATTGGAAATGGTCATATTGTAAAAGACTATGTTGACGGCAAAAAGCATTTTAACCACAAGGATTTAAAATAATTTTGTTCGGCAGAGTCGAAAATCCGTGTCTTGCTCGCTCGCGCAAAGTAAAGCCCGAAAGCTTTGCTTTCGGGCTTTAAAGATTTTAACCTTGAAGATATAATCAAACTTCAAACATTCGATTAAACTAAGTTCAATGCGATTGATGGAGCTTGGTTTGCAGTAGCTAACAAGCTTGCAGATGTTTGTTGAAGAATTTGTTGTTTGATGTAGTTTGAAGATTCTTCAGCGATATCTGCGTCCTTAATCAATGAACTTGCAGAAGTTAAGTTTGTTTGCATAACTCGAGCTGAATCCATTGCTGATGTGATAGCTGCTTGAATACCACCGATTTGAGTCTTACGTTCAGTGATGGCATCAATACCTGCATCTACTTTTTCTAAGAATGCACGAGCAGAAGCTGCGTCAGTGAAATCAGTGAATGTTGCACCCATTAATGCTGATGCTGTTGCTTTTGCAAACAAACCTTTGTCAACAGTAATTTGTTCACCCTCTTCTTTAGTAATACCAACTTGAAGAACGATATTGTCATTGATAGAACCGTTTAAAAGTTTTTTACCATTGAAGTCTGTAGAATTTGCTACACGATTAATTTCACCTAATCTTGCAGCAATTTCAGTGTTGATTGCAGCCAATGCATCTTCGCCATAAGTACCGTTAGCAGCTTGTTCTGTCAAATCTCTAACACGAACTAAGTTGTCAGAAATAGTTGTCATAACACCTTCTGCTGTATCCAACATTGAAGCACCCATTTGTGCGTTGCTTTGAGCTACTTTTAATGATGAAACTTTGTAATCCAAGTTTGTTGATACTGCCAAACCTGCTGCGTCATCTTTTGATGAATTGATTTTCAAACCTGTTGACATGCGTTCCATAGCAGTGTTCATTTTGTTTGTAGCAGAATTCAATGCTTTTTGTGCAGTTAGTGATGGAATGTTTGTGTTTACTGTAATTGCCATAATAGATCTCCTTTCGTGATTGATACACTACATCCTTGCAGTGTACTGTTATGCTTGCGCATAACGGTTAGCTTGACAACATTTTACATATCTCTTATGTATATTATGATTATTCCACGTAAAAATTTTTTTATAACAACATGCAAAATTTATCGTTACATTCTTTTACAAACAAGTATTAATATTACACTTGCTGTTTTATAGCGAATTTGAACGGCGTAAATCTAGTTTAAAAAACTTTTTATAACCTTTGTCTGTGCCTCAAATTCAAGTAGAAAAGCATCATGACCTGCTGGCGATTTGATTTCTAAGAACGAAACATCTTTGCCTGTTTTCATTAATGCATTAACGATTTCTTTTGACTGTTTAGGCGGAAATAGCCAGTCTGATGAGAAGCAAATAATCAAAAATTTAGAGTTTGTTTTTTCAAAAGCTTTTTCTAAAGAGGAATATTTTTGTGCAATATCAAAATAATCGCACGCTCTTGTTATATATAAATAGCTGTTTGCGTCAAATCTGTTAACGAAAGTTTGACCTTGATGTTCTAAATAGCTTTCAACCTGAAATTCAATGTTGAAATCAAAATTAGGTTTGTCTTTATCCTGTAATTTTCTTGCAAATTTGTTGTGCATAGCATCATCTGACAAGTAGGTTATATGCCCAATCATTCTTGCAATTGCAAGTCCTTTTTCTGGAAGTTCTTTGCCATAATAATCTCCGTTATTGAAATTTGGGTCAGAAAGAATTGCGTTTCTTCCAACTGCGTTAAACGCAATATTTTGGGCAGATAAACGAGCAGAAGATGCGATAATAATACTATTAGTAACCATTTCAGGATATTTAATAGACCATTCAAGAACTTGCATTCCGCCCATTGAGCCACCTGCAACGATTAGTTTTTTAATTCCTAATTTGTCAATTAATTCTTTTTGAACTTTTACAGTGTCTTCAATGGTTATGACAGGAAAATCAAGCCCCCATTCTTTGCCTGTTTTAGGATTTATTGAATTTGGTCCAGTTGTGCCTTTGCAACCGCCTAAAATATTTGAACAAATTACAAAATACTTATCTGTATCAAAAGCCTTGCCAGAACCTATCATGTTATTCCACCAGCCAGCTTTTTTATCACCTCTATGATACCCTGAAGCGTGCGCGTCACCAGTAAGAGCGTGCATAATCAAAATGGCATTATCCGCATTTTCGTTCATTTTGCCATAAGTTTCATAAGCGACAGTTACGTTGTCTAAAGACTTTCCGCAATCTAATTCAATGGTTTTATCTAAAGTTATGTATTTTGTTTCAACAAATTCTGCCATATAATACTTATCGCATAAAATAAATTTCTTGTATATATTTTGTCGAAAATATTATTTTTGATATAATATTCACAGATACAATTAACTAAAAGGAATTAAAATATGAGCGGACATTCAAAATGGGCTACAACAAAGCATAAAAAAGCAAAAGTAGACTCTCAAAGAGCAGTAGTATTTCAAAAATTTTCAAGAGAAATTATCGTAGCATCAAGACTTGGTGGCGGTGATTTGAAAGCAAACTTCCGTTTGAGAACTGCAGTTGAAAAAGCAAAAGCAGCAGGTCTTCCAAACGATAATATTAAACGTGCAATTGAAAAAGGTACAGGAGCTGGTTCATCTGAAAGTTATGAAGAATTAACATACGAGGGTTACGGTGCTGGTGGTGTTGCTATCGTAGTTGAAGCTATGACAGACAACAGAAACCGTACAGCAGGTGATATCAGAAGCTATTTTACAAAATTTAATGGCAATTTGGGTGAAACAGGTTGTGTAGGTTGGATGTTTAAACAATATGGCATGATTACGTTCCCTAAAGATGTTGATTATGACAAACTTGTCGAAGAAGCGATTAATCTAGGCGCAGAAGACTTCTTAGATGATGATGAAGATGAATATAAAATTTTGACTGCAGTTGCTGATTTACAAACTATTTCAGACGGTCTTGAACAAGCTGGATTTGAACACACAACAGCTGAATTTACAAGAATTCCTGAAAATACAATCGAAATTACTGACGAAAAAACAGCAACTTCTTTAATGAGATTAATTGACAAACTAGAAGAACATGACGATGTTCAAAATGTTTATTCAAACGCTGATATTCCTGATGATGTAATGGAAAAAATTGAGGGAACATACTAGCGGATTTTCGGTAGAGTGAAGCAACTTTGTTGCGAAACTCGTTAGAGCAGATAGCCTTGTTTGAGCACTAATTTGAGTGAAACGAAAATTAAAAGCGAAAATGCAAAGGCTATGCGTACCCGAATAATCCAAGAGGCGGATTTTCGACTCTGCCGAACAAAACAGTTAATATGATAAAAACAGAGGTTTATTTAATAAGCCTCTGTTTTACTTTGATTTGTTAAGTAAACCTAACAATTTGTAAAGAAATATTTAACCAACTAGCAAAAAATTTTATTACGGTTTTTGTATGGGCATAGATTACATTATAGGAGAAGGAAAATGGCGGGTATAACACCAATTACAACAGCTGAATACAAAAATAATAAATTTGCAGTATTGAATGAACAAATTTATGGTTACAAACATGGTATCCGCCCTCTAGTTTTGCAAACAATGCAAATGGAAGATAAACCAGCTATTGAAAAGCGTTTACAACGTGATAATTTGTATTATCATCTTCAACCAGCTCCAGGTGGAAAAAATTTGAACGTGTTCTTAGGTGACAAACCTTGTGTTGATGTTGTGAAAACTTTTGGTGACACTCCATTGGGTAAACTTACACCTGAAAAAGATTTTATTCTAGGTATTTTGTTGGGTTATGATAAAACTAAACAATGTGAAAGATATTTGAAATTAAAAGAAAAAGAAGCATCACAAAATAAATTGAATGTTGTTGCTTAAATATTTTCGGATTAGATATTTTTAGAAACCAAAGGGCGGTTGATGAAATCAACCGCCCTTTGGTTATTATTTGTTTTGCAGAACCGAAAATCAGCTCAGCTCGCTCGCGTGTAACGGCAATTCCGAATTTTGATTTTCGTGATTTTATCACTCAATCAAAAACTCTCTAGCCTCAGCTCGCTCGCGCGTCTTGGATTATTCGGGTACGCATAGCCTTTGCATTTTCGCTTTTAATTTTCGTTTCACTCAAATTAGTGCTCAAACAAGGCTATCTGCTCTGACGAGTTTCGCAACAAAGTTGCTTCACTTCCTCTCACAAAACTTGACATTTAGTCAACTTTTGTTCGGCAGAGTCGAAAATCCGCTATTCCTTAGTATATTCTGCATCGATTACATCATCGTCGCCCTTGTTGTCTGATGATGAGTCTGAACTTGCAGATTCAGATGAACCAGCGTTTGCGCTTTCATCTTTTTGAACTGCTTCGTAAGCTTTTTGAGAAATACTGAACATTGTTTGTTGCAATTCTTCAGACAATTTTTTAACTTCGTCTGCAGATTTGTTTTCATCTAAAGCTTTTTTCAAGGCTTCTTTTTGTTCGTTCAATTTTTCTTCATCAGCTTTGTCGATTTTGCCTTCGAAGTCTTTAACAATTCTTTCTGCTGAAGAAATTAAAGAGTTAGCATTGTTTTTGATTTCTGCTTCTTCTTTTTTCTTTTTATCTTCTGCTGCGTTTGCTTCAGCTTCTTTAACCATTTTATCGATATCATCATCTGACAAGTTAGATGAGTTTGTGATTGTAATTTTTTGTTCTTTGTTTGTAGCTTTATCTTTAGCAGAAACATTTACGATACCGTTGGCATCAATATCAAATGTAACTTCAATTTGAGGAATACCACGCATAGCAGGAGCGATACCTTCAAGTCGGAACATACCTAAAGATTTGTTATCTTTAGCCATTGGTCTTTCACCTTGTAGAACTTGAATATCTACAGCTGTTTGGTTGTTTTCTGCTGTTGAGAATACTTGTGATTTAGAAACAGGGATTGTAGTGTTTCTTGGAACAAGTGGAGTCATTACGCCACCTAAAGTTTCAATACCTAATGTTAATGGAGTTACATCTAACAATACGATATCTTTAACTTCACCAGCAAGTACACCAGCTTGAATTGCTGCACCAACTGCAACTACTTCATCAGGGTTTACTGATTGGTTAGGTTCTTTACCTGTGTAATCTTTAACTAATTGTTGAACTGCTGGAATACGGCTTGAACCACCAACTAATACAACTTCGTTGATTTCTGATTTAGAGATGCCAGCATCTGTAATTGCTTGTTCAACTGGTTTTTTACATCTTTCTAACAAGTCGTGGCAAAGTTCTTCGAATTTTGCACGAGTTAATTGCATATCTAAGTGTTTTGGACCATTTGCGTCAGCTGTGATGAATGGTAAGTTGATGTTTGTTTCAACTACTGATGACAATTCACATTTTGCTTTTTCTGCAGCTTCTTTAATACGTTGCATAGCTTGTTTATCGTTGCTTAAATCAATGCCTTCTGCTTTTTTGAATTCTTCACAAATCCAGTGCATAATTTTTTCATCGAAGTCATCACCACCTAAGTGAGTATCACCTGATGTAGAAAGTACTTCGTGAACACCGTCACCGATTTCTAGGATAGATACATCGAATGTACCACCACCTAAGTCGAATACTAATACTTTTTCAGATTTTTCTTTTTCCAAACCGTAAGCCAAAGCTGCAGCTGTCGGTTCGTTTACGATACGAAGAACATCTAAGCCAGCGATTTTACCTGCGTCTTTTGTTGCTTGACGTTGTGCGTCGTTGAAGTATGCTGGAACTGTGATTACTGCTGAAGTAACTTTTTCTCCTAAGTAGTTAGAAGCATCGTCTGCTAATTTTCTTAAAATCATCGCAGAAATTTCTTGTGGAGTGTAATCTTTTCCGTCGATGTTCTTTTTGTAATCTTCGCCCATGTGTCTTTTGATTGAAGCGATTGTTTTATCAGGGTTCAAGATTGCTTGTCTTTTTGCCAATTGACCAACTAATCTTTCACCTGTTTTTGAAAAACCTACGATAGATGGGGTTGTTCTTGTGCCTTCTGCGTTTGCGATTACGGTTGGTTTACCACCTTCCATAACGGCAACTACTGAGTTTGTTGTACCTAAGTCAATACCAATTGTCTTTGCCATTTTTAATGCCTTTCTTTATTTAATATTAATTACTTTTTCTCTTACAATTACTATATTAATATCATTTTTGCAAAAACCTTAAAAAATAAACAAAATATTAATATTTCATGTTTGAAGTATAATTAATTGAGATGAATAAGATTTTTAAAGGTAATTAAATATATGAAAACAGCTATATACCCTGGAAGTTTTGACCCTATTACAAACGGTCATTTAGATGTATTAAAAACAAGTTCTGAAATTTTTAACAAAGTAATTATCGCAGTTGCGTACAATCCTGAAAAGAAAAATTCTGGACTTTTAACAGTTGATGAACGTGTTGAATTGATTAAAAAATGCGTAAAAGATTTTGATAATGTTGAAGTTGATAGTTTTGAGGGATTAACAGTTGAATATGCCAAAGCAAAAGGTGCAAAGGTTTTAATCCGTGGCTTGCGTGCGGTATCTGATTTTGAGTTTGAAATGCAATTATCTCAAACAAACAGCGCATTAGACAAAGAAATCAAAACAATTTTCTTAACAACAAGACCAAAATACAACTTTATTTCATCTAGTTCTGTAAAAGAAGTTATTAGCCTTGGAGGAGATGTTTCAAAATTCGTTCCAGATGAAGTTAATACTTATTTAAAAGAAAAATTTAAAAACTGTTAAAACCTGTTAAAACATGGTTTGACAATTAAATTCGGACTGTTGTAGAATAAAGATATTACACTAGTGCGAAAGGTTATATTAAGAATGAGCGTTCAAAAAAATGGTATATATGATTTATTAAGTAGACTTGTAATCATATTAGATAAAAGTTTTCCAATTTTACCAAATTATTTGGTTGCAGTGAAATTAAAAGATGTAGAAGATATTGTTGATAGTATTTATGGTGCGTTACCACAAGCTGTTCAAGAAGCAAGAGGTCTTTTACGTAGAAAAGAAGAATTACAAATTGAAGCTCAACAAAACGCTGAAAAAATCGTTCTTGATGCTAAAAATGAAGCAGCAAGATTATTGAGCGAATCAGAACTTTTAAGACAAGTGCAAAGTGAAGCTGAATTGATTAAAGAACAAGTTATTGCTGAATGCGAAGAAATTAAAAGAAAAGCCTTGGAAGATGCAGAAAACTTTAGAAATCAAGCACATGATGACGCTATGAGAACAAAAGAGGGCGCTGATGCTTACGCAGAACAAGTTCTTTCTGGTGTTGAAAATAATTTGAGTCAATTACAACAATCAGTTAAGTCTGCACAAATTTATATGGAAAGATTAAGAGCAGAATCAAATGGTGGTTACGACCCACTAAAAAGCAATTACCCAAAAGAACAAGTTGCTCAAAATCCAGACGATTTTAAAATTGATTAATTGTGTGAATAGTTAGGTCGAGTTTATTCATCTAACAACTATATACAATAAAAGAGTCGGTTGATTTAATCAACCGACTCTTTTATTTAATCTTAATAATTCTCTTAAGCGATAGCAGCTTTTGCTGTTTCTAAAACAACTTGGAAAGCTTCTTTATCGTTTACAGCTAAATCAGCAAGCATTTTTCTGTTTACTAAGATATTAGCTTTTTTGCAAGCGTTTACGAATCTAGAATAACTCATGCCGTTTTCTCTAACAGCTGCGTTAATTCTGATAATCCATAATCTTCTCATGTTGCGTTTTGTAGCTTTTCTATCTCTGTAAGCATATTTTAATGCTTTCATTACAGCGCAGTTAGCAACTTTAAATATTCTGCTTCTTGCACCTTTGAAACCTTTAGCTAATTTTAAGATTTTTTTATGTCTATTGCGACATACATTACCGCGTTTTACTCTCATTGTCCACTCCTATCTTGAATACTTCTTGTATGGTAACTCTTTTGAAACTAAATCTACTTGTGAAGCAGCGATTTCAGTTGTTTTGAACAACTTTCTTTTTCTGCTAGCAGATTTGTTTGCTAATAAGTGGCCAATTCCTGCTTTTCTGCGAGTAATTTTGCCTGTGCCTGTTACTTTGTAACGTTTTGCGCCAGACTTGTGAGTTTTCATTTTTGGCATTTTGTTTTCTCCTTTTTACTTGTGTAATCACCTACGTAAAGCATGGCATACCAACGCCATAACTTTCGATTTACGGTGTATATTTATGATATAACATCAAAAAATTTTATCAAGTACCATGTTAAGTTTATGAAAGCTTGTTATTGATTAACTGTTGCTAAATCCTTAATTAAAAAATCTTTAAGCTCGGAAATATTTGTCAAAACAGTGTATGCTCCAGCGCGTTTCATACAATCTACAAGTGTTTGTGATTTGTCTTGAGGTGGAAGACAACCTACACCAATTACTCCACCTGATTTTGCTGCAAGCATATCGTCAACAGTGTCGCCCATATAGTAGATTTTGTTGCTTGAAACGTTAGATTTGATAATATTTACACCCTTTGGATTTGGTTTTTGAAATCCATCTCCAACGTGTTCATAACCGATTATTTGCGTAAATAAATCAAGAATATTTAATCGTTTAAGTGTATATTTTGCTTCGTGCTCGTAACGACCTGTAAATACTGTTAAATTGTAATCTTTTGCTAAATCTGCAAGATAATTTCTATCTAAAATAGCTTCTTCAATATTGATATATCCCTCAAAGTTTTCGTTGCAATAATGCTCTGCATAATAGTCTTGTAAAGATTTATATTCAACTTTAAAACCATTTTTTTCAAAAAGATACATCAACAAATCCCAGTCGTTGTTATATCCGCCCATGTGTTTAACAGGTTTTACGTCTATATCATAGTCTATTTTTTGTCCAGTGAAATGTTCATAGCATTCAACTAAAATTCTGCAATATGATTTTGATGTATCAATTATTGTCCCGTCCATATCAAAAATTAATGTAGGCTTCATAGTGGATTTCCTTTTCTAAATAATTTTTTATAATAATAACATGAAGAAAATTTTGTTTACAATTGCAAGCTTATTATTAATTCAATCAAGTGCGTTTGCGTTGGATATAGTTTATCCTACAAAAAAACACGTGAAAATTAATTCCCCAGCAACTTTTTTTGTTGGTTCTGTAAACAGAGGTGACAAGTTGTTTATCAATGATGAAGAAATTGATATTCATAGAACAGGTGCATTTGCTCAACAGGTTAAGTTAAATACAGGTGTAAATGAATTTGTTTTAAAAAGTGGTGACAAAATTTTAGCTTACACAATTGAAAGACCTCTTGTTGGTAGCAATTATAAACCAGCTGTGTTTCAAACCTTTGACTATCCTAAAACAGTTGAAGTTACACGTGAGGGTGCGCCATTACGCTCTACTGCTGTTCAAAATGGCATAAATAGAATCTCTCATTTTCAAAGAGGTCTGCAATTAAAGGTTAAAGGTGAATTAGGCGACATGTACAAGGTTGAACTAGCGCCTAATGCTGATGCTTGGATTGCAAAATCTGATACAAGAACAATTTTACAACAATACGAACGAGCTTTTTTGTTTGATTACAGAAGCCGAGAAGTAGATGACAAGTATATTTACGAATTTGCACTTTCAAAAAGAACTCCTTACTCAATAACAGAGGGTGAAGAAATGATTTTGAAAATCTTTAACGTTGGTGCAAATGACAATAACACTGCTGTTTTTAAAATAAAACTAAATCAAAGATTAATGGGCTATGATTTGAAATATAAAGGAAATACTCTTGTATTATCAATTAGAAAAGAGCCAAATTTAAGCAAGAAAAAACCGTTGAAAAATATTAAAATTGTTGTAGATGCAGGTCATGGCGGAAAAGAATTAGGCGCTGTTGGCTGTTGCCGAAATTATGAAAAAGATTTCAACTTATCAATTTCAAAATATTTGGAACAAGATTTGCACAAAATGGGTGCAAATGTTTATATGACGCGTAATAACGATAAATATGTATCCTTGAATGATAGAGTTAAATACACTAATGAAAAAGATGCCCAAATTTTTGTGAGCGTTCATGCAAACTCGCTTCCAGACGCGATTAATCCTCAAACAAGACGTGGCTCAAGCGTGTTTTATTACTACGATGAGGCAAAACCTTTGTCTGACGCTATTATGAAATCTGTAGCTAAAAATATGGATATTAATAACGAGGGAGTTAAACAAGCAAGTTTTGCTGTTGTTAGAAATACCTCTGCTGTAAGCGTTTTAATCGAAACAGCGTATGTTATTAACCCAGAGGATAATGAACTTTTAATGAACGATAATTTTAGACAAATGTATGCAAAAGCAATTGCAGAGGGCATTAAAGATTATGTTTGGCAAAGTAAACCAAAATTATCTTGGCTAAACAAACATAATAAAATCATATTTGAAAAAATTAGTTAATTATTCGTAGCGTAATGCATCGATTGGATTTAGTAGGGAAGCTTTGTAGGCTGGATAATAACCAAATCCTACGCCGACTATTCCTGAAAATCCTAGTGATAAAATTATTGAAAAAGCTGAAACAGAAACTTGCATAGCGCCGATTAATCCTATAATTCCAGAGATTAAACAACCTAATATAACACCGATTATACCACCAAAGATTGATAACAAGAACGATTCAAACAAGAATTGAATACGTATATCACTTGCTTTTGCGCCAATTGCCATACGGATACCAATTTCTTTAGTTCTTTCTGTAACAGATACAAGCATAATATTCATAATGCCGATACCGCCAACAAGAAGTGAAACAAAAGCAATTACAAATAAAAATAATGACATTGTGCGTGCGGAAGATTTGATTGTTTCTTGCATTTGAGCAAGATTTCTGATTTCAAAATCGTTGTTTTGAGTTTTTCCGATATGATGTCTGAATTTTAAAATTTCTTCGATATCACTTTGGGTTGTTTCAATAATTTCATCGTCTTGTGCTTTCACTGCAATCATTGACACTGTTCCAGGAAAAGATGTCCCAAAAACTTTCTTTTGGGCTGTTGTAATTGGAATAAAAACTAAATCATCTTGGTCATGACCCATTCCAGATTGACCTTTTGTTTTAAGTAATCCAACAACTTTAAATGGAATTCCACCAATACGAATAGTTTTGTTGACAGGATCCATATCCCCAAAAAGTTCATTGGCAACTGTTTGACCTAAAATTGCAACTTTTGTATTGTTTTTGATATCTTCTGGAATAAAATTTCTACCAGATTCAATTTCATAATTTCTTATAAATAAATATGGGGCAGTAGTTCCACCAACTGAAGTTGACCAGTTTTGATTTCCGAAGGTTATTTGTTTTGCCTCCGCAGAATATGGCGCTATTGCAAGAACTCCAGTAGCTTTTTGTTCAATTGCTTCTGCATCTTTTAGCGTAAGTGTGGGGCGAGTCCCCATTCCCATACGAACACCACCACTTTTTGCAGATGCAGAGCGAACCATAAGCAAATTGCTACCCATAGATTCCATATCTTTAGCAATTTTTTCTCTAGAACCTGTACCAACTGCAAGCATTACGATTACTGCACAAACCCCGATAATAATGCCCAAACTAGTTAGGGCTGAACGCATTTTGTTTATTTTCAATGAGCGAATTGACATATTTAGAATTGTTTTTACGTCTATCATTTGCGTTTTACCTCATCAGAAATAATGTTTCCGTCTTTAAATCTAACTACACGTTTGCAAAATTCTGCAATATCAGGTTCGTGAGTTACTAAAACGATTGTTTTCCCGTGCTTTTCGTTCAATTCACAGAAGAAATTCATAACCTCAATACTTGTTTTTGTATCTAAGTTACCTGTTGGTTCGTCTGCAAGAATAATTGATGCATCGTTAACTATTGCACGAGCAATTGCAACACGTTGTTGTTGACCACCTGACATTTGATTAGGCATATGGTCCTCTCTTTTTTCAAGTCCAACAATTTTTAACGCTTCTTTTGCTTTTTTTATTCTTGTTTCTTCATCAATACCCTTGTAAATCATTGGTAATTCGACATTTTCAAGTGCTGTTGTTCTTGAAATTAAATTAAATCCTTGAAAAACAAAACCTAGTTTTACGTTTCTAATCTCTGAAAGACTGTCACTATCTAGATTTAGAACGTCAATACCGTCAAGATAATAGCTCCCAGAGTTAGGTTTATCCAGTGTGCCTAGCATGTTCATAAATGTTGATTTTCCTGAACCAGAAGCACCCATAATTGCGACAAATTCACCATCTTCGATACTTAAGGAAACGTCGTTTAATGCATTGAAGGAGCTATCTCCTGTTGTATAAGTTTTTATTGCGTGTTGAACTTCTATAAGTGCCATATTAGAACATTCTCATTGGTGGTTTTTTATTGCCTTTTTCATCTTTTTTAGAAATATTTTTTCCGCTACCAACAATAACCTTGTCGCCAACTTGTACATTTCCAGATGTTATTTCTGTGTAAGTATCGTCGCTTGCACCCGTTTCAATAGTTTCTCTAACTGGTTTTGAATTTCTTAGTATCCAAATACCTTGTGTATCGTATCTTTTAATTTCGCCTTTTGTTACAGGTGTATATTTCAAGGCAATAGATGGTACACAAAGCGCGTCTACTTTCTTTTGAGTGATTATAGAAACATTTGCTGTCATACCAGGTTTAAGTTTTAAATCATCGTTATCAACTTTTACCACAACTGTGTAAGTTACAACGTTTGAAACTGTTGTAGGTGAAATTCTAACTTGTGAAACTCGACCTTTGAAAACTTGGTCAGGGTATCCGTCAAGAGTATAATCAACTTCTTGACCCTCTTTGATTTTACCGATATCTGCTTCTGAAACGTTAACTTCAATTTGCATTTCTTTTAAATCTTTTGCAACAGTGAATAACTCTGGAGCTTGGAAGCTTGCTGCAACTGGTTGTCCAGGGTCAACATTACGTGTAACAATAATGCCGTCTACAGGGGAATAAATATAAGCAAATGAACATTGGTGTTCTGCGTATTCTAAATCAGCTTTGGCAGCGTTTAAAAGGGCTTTGTTTGATAAATAATCAGCTTGTGCCGCATCTAATTCACTTTTCGCCATAAAGTTTCTTGAAACAAGATTTTTATATCTGTTATAAGTCTTTAAGCTGTTATCAGTAATCGCTTTTTGCTTTTCATAGTTACTTCTTGTCTTGTCTACATTTGCTTGAAGCAAGCTGGTATCCATTTTTGCAATTAATTGTCCAGCTTTTACTTGTGAGTTGAAATCAACATAAACCTCCATCATCAAACCTGATACTGTAGAACCAACGCTGACAGTGTTTACTGGATTTATTGTACCAGAAGCTTCTACAACTTGTTGAATTGTATGTGTGATAGCTTTTTCTGTTTGATATCTTTTAGTGTTGCTAAAAATTACTTTGATTGCGATTAAAGCTACAAGTAGTACTATTACTGATATTATTGCGATTTTCTTTTTATTCATTAATTACCCTTTTTACTTTTTCTTTGTTTTTTAGATTTTTTAGTTTTTGAACTATTTTCAACGTTTTGAACATAAACTTCGTCAACTTTTGCAATTTCAAGTTCTAATTTTGCTTTTGAAACATTATAGTCAAAAATTAATTTTACATAATTTTCTTGTGCTTGGTTGTAATTTACAATTGCGTCTTGAACTTCCAAGAAGTTACCTAAACCAACTTCATATCGGCCCATAGCAAGTTCTAAATTTTCGTAAGTTTGTTTTACAGCAACCTCTGTAAGTGGAATTTTCTTTTCATATTGAACCATATTTACGTATGCTTTTTGTACATTAAAATAAATGTCTTTAGAAAGTTGATTTACAGCAGTATCAGCGACGTTTAGTCGAGCTTTTGCTTCATCAACCTTGTATTTTATATCCATTACATTAATTGTTGGAAAATCAACTGTACCTTGAATTCTAAAGCTATTTGTGTTGTTATCATTTGCACTTAACCCATAACCGCCTTTAGCGTTAAGATCTGGCAAATATTGTATTTTTTGATACTTTAATTCTTCTTTTAGTGCATCTCTTGCGGCAACGTAAGATTTTAAATCAGGTCTATTGTCTTTTGCTATTTTGATTGATTCTTCAAGTGTGTATGGAAATTTTGTAACCTTGTATGCTTCATTTAAAATTTCGTTTTTTTGTACCATTGTTTGATAAATTGCACCATTTTTTAAAGCTGGAGCTTCAAATTTTTCCGCATCTTGAGTTGTATGTTTTAGTGCAACTTCTGCATATTTGTTATCAAAGTTAAACGATTCAAGTTTTGCAATTGAATATTTTGGGGAATAGTCAATATACATTGAGTTGTTTAACGCTACAACAGCTGTATCATATGTATTTTGTGCTGATACAAGGTTAATTTTTGCATTACTCAAATAAACTTCAGAGTTAACAAGGTCGATTTTTGATTTTAAGCCTTCTTCAAAATATGCTTTTGTTTGTTGATATTGTCTTTCGTTTACAAGAATATTTGCTTCCTGAACTTTTATATTTGCGGCTGCTGCAAGAACTCCGTAATAATTAGTTTTTACGTTAAAAATAGTTTTTATTGTTTCGTAATTCAGGTCATAATCTGCTGCAATTTTGTTAAGTTTTGCCTTTTTAATTTTTGCTCCAACTTTACCAAAACTGAAAATCAACTGTCTTAAAGATGCATCTAATCCATAAGAATTGTTGCTATCGCTATAGCCAGAAGTGCTTGTGTATGTTCCATAATAGCCAGTTCCAAGCGATAAAGATGGAAAATATGACGCTTTAGATTGACCCAAAATTGAATTTGCGACAGTCACTAATTCTTGATATTTTTGAATTGAGGGACTGTTTTCTAATGCAATTTTGATACAGTCATCAAGTGTCAAGGTTGAATTTTCTTTGATATTTACAGTATTTGTTTGTTCTTGTGCTTGAAGTGTTACTTCATCTTTTGAGTTTGTTATTTCGCCATTTTTATCTGCAAAAACACGTTTTAAAAACTTTTTCTTTTGAGGTGTTTGTTCAGTTTGAGGTTGAGTATTTTGTGCAGGCGTGTCAACAATAGCATTTGCGCAGTTTGCAAATGTAAAAAATATAATAAATAGTGATAGTAAGATTTTAGTTATCTTTTTCAAAAGAAAATACCTTCCTCTAGCTATCACTATTATATATGATATATACGAATATTTACAGTAATATTACGGATTTGTTATATATTATTAAGTATTAAATATTCTATCGCCTGCATCTCCCATTCCTGGTATGATATAGCCTTTTTTATTAATACCTTCGTCAACAGCAGCTGTAATGATTTCAACTTCTGGGAATACTTTTTGTATATTTTCAATACCTTCTGGAGCCGCCATTATGCAAATACATTTTATGTGTGACATTGGAATTTTCTTGTCGGCATAAAGTCTGATTGCTTCAATTAATGAGTTCCCTGTTGCAAGCATTGGATCTGTGATGTAGATGTAGAATTTTTCTGGATTTGGAGCTTCCATCGGAACTTTGTTGTAATACCAAACTGGTTTTAAAGTTTTTTCATCTCTGTACATACCAATATGTCTAATGCAAGCTTGTGGCAAGATATCGATAGCTTCATCTGTAAAGATTAAACCTGCACGCAAAATTGGTGAAATGATGATGTTAATGTCATCTTCAATTGTTTTAACTGTTGTTTTTACGATTGGTGTGTTGATTTCTTTTTCTACGAGTGGTAAATTTTTTGCTGCTTCGTACAAAAGTACACGGGTAATTTTTCTTGTTGCAATTCTTACGCCCTGACAATCTGTATTTTTGTCACGCATTGTGCATAAGTTTTGCAAAATTACTGGGTTTTCGATAATTCTTACTAAATCTTTGTTCATACTTATACCTCTTTATTTCTTTTGTGTTTTTTCTAAATCTTTTTGTATTTTGTCAATCCAAACATCAGCGTTATTTAACATCTCTTTTTGTTCGGTTGGTGTGTGTTTTTCGTTTGTAGTCGAAAAATGGATTTCTTTACCAAATGACGTACATTTATATGTTATTTGAGAAATTTTTTCAAGCATAGAATCTAGTAAACTCAATGCATAACCAAGTCTTCGTGGTTGTTGAATAATCAAGAATGAAGTATCAGGAGTCGCTTTATCTTTTGGCATATATATTTCAAGCGATTTTGAGCCACCAAGCCCAGTAAATTCAACTGTTACACGAGAACCTTTTGGTATGCTAATTCCTTTTTCTGTGATTATAAAGTCAACAAAAACCATATCATTAACGATTTTTACTTTTTTTACGTACCCAACTTGAATTCCAAGCATTCTAACAGGAGAACCTTGAATAATTCCGTCGACGTCTTGTAAAAATATTTGATAACGACTTAATTCTTTTGTTTTATGCGTATGATAGAATGATATTGCGCTTGCAATAACAAATAAAACAAAAAACCAAATAACAAGCTCAAGGAACCAATGAGTAGTTTTTTTGTATTCAGTTTTTGTGTTTTTTTCTTTCATCATTTATCCGAATATTTTAATTGGCTTTTTTGACATCTGAAAGAGTTGGATCAAGAAGTCTTCTGCCAACTCCCTCAAAATATACTGAGCAAAGCTTTTTGTTTCCGTAATTTATAACTTTTTCAACACGTCCGTTGCCGAAATCTTTATGTATAACTAAATCGCCCTTTTCAAAGTTAACATCTGTTTTTGTACCAGTAGTTGCAGGATAAACAGGAACGGTTTCTGGTTCTTTAAGGCTTTCTTCAGTTATATTGTATTGAGATTTTATATCTTGAACTTGATTTTCTTCCTCTGAAATTTCTTCAGGTTCTTCTTCAATAAAATCATTTTCATCAGGGTGGATTTCGTCTAAGTAAGAGTCGTCTTCTTGTTCTTGAATAGGTTCTTCAATAATTTCTGGCTCTTGATTTTCATAAATATCCACATCTTGAATTAAATCTAAATCTTCTTCTGTTAAATCGTTTGATGGTGTGTCTGCTTCGCCAACATCAATAATTTCAGATTGCTGTTGTGGTTGAACGGTATTTTCAACAGGCATTTCTTGTGGCTCAATTGATTTAAACACAGGTGGTACAACCTCGCTTGGAGCTTGTTGTTGCGGTGACATTTGAGGAGTTTGTGGCTCTTGATTTTGTTGTGGTTGTTGTGGCTGTTGCATATTTTGCATTGGTGGAACAGCTTGAGGGGTTGCCATATATGGTTGTTGCATATATGGTTGAGGTTGCACAAATGGAGTTTGCATATATGGATTATTCATATATGGTTGAGGTGCAAACATTTGCGGTTGTGGATATACAGGTGGTTGTTGCGGATAAAAAATCTGCGGACCTTGTTGCATAGGCATCATTTGCGGATAAATCATTTGTGACATTTGCTGTTGCAACATTTGTTGTGACATTTGTTGCTGTTGTTGGTACGCTTCTTTTTGCAATTTTTCTGCTTCGTGTTTTTGTTGTTGTTCACGTAGTTGTTTTTGCACAAGTCTTTGAGCATCTTCTTGCGACATTGTTGTTTGAGGTGCAACGCTCATTATTTTTGCACGTTCTGATAGTTTTAATATCAACGGCATATATTGAGTTGCTTGACCGTATACAACAAATTCAGTTCTGCCAAGAGAGGTCAAGAACGTGTTGTAGCTTGCAAAATCCTGTTGCTGTATCAACGGAGTGAATAGAATTAAATCTTTTGATAATTTCTTTAATTCTGTGAGGTATTTGTATGTATAGGAACAATTTATAATTGTGTATGCTTTTTTGCATGAGAAAATTTGTTTTAATAATTTTTTGTTAGAATTTCCGTTTGTAATTTTTACAAACACGTAGTATTCGTCAGAAAGTTCTTTTATTAGGCTGTAAACATACGAAATAACTTCTTTTTGAATATTTTCATCAGCTTTTGAAATATTAATAACTGTTGTTTGATTGTTTAAAAGAGAATCAAACAAATTCTTGTATTCCATAATATTTCTTGCAAAAATGCCAGCTTCATCATATCTTACAAGAGCATTTTTTAGTAACACTAGCTCTGGTAATTTTGACTCATTGTACTGTTTTTCAAGAATATCAATGAACTTGTTTACAGGAATATACGGTTCTTCAAGGCTTGACAAGTAATATTGAATTTCTAAGAAGGTTTCTTGCAAAATAGCTTTACTTCTAGCACTCTTGAATTCTAAGCCGTTCTCGTAAATGAAGTTAATAAGTTGATTATTGATAGGCAGACGGAAGTTTTCTGTCATAGTTAGAGAGTTTTTATCAAAAATGCTTTCTCCGTCAGTGTCAATAATAACAGTCTTTTTACCGTAATTTTTAATCTGTCTATTTAGGGTTTTAATAGTTAAATCAGTATTTTCCTGATTTTCGGAACAAATAATTAATTTATTTTCTAAAAAACTTTTATCTAAAGATACCAAAAGGTCATCTTCAATGAATTCACCTATTAATATTGGGTTTTGACCTTGAATAAGTCTTAAAAAGTCGATTGAATTTATGTTAGTTATCGCACTATTTATTGCTGGAATTGAACCCGAATATGTTTTTATAACTCCGTCTTCTGTTACGTTAAAATTAATTTTCGCAATAGCAACATTTCCGTGTTTGCTAGATTCAAGATGCATAATTTGTCCAATATACGACTCACGGCTATCTTTTATCATTACAAATCCAGATAAGAACAAGTTGTCGCTTGCTTCGTAAAAAATTTTTACTAGGTTATTTTTAACCTCGAATATTCTCATGAGTTTGTTCCTTGAAATTTATTTTATCATGAAAAAAATTAAAAAAATGCAAATTTTTTATATCAAATTAAATTTATAATATAATAATTTTATGAAAATTTATTCTGAATTTAATAATCAAGAAAATTTAGTTGTAATTTTGGGCTTTTTTGATGGAATTCATCAGGGGCATAAGGCTGTTATCCAAACGGCTATTAATTACGCAAAAAAAAATAGTTTAAAAACGGCACTAGTTACTTTCAAAGACGCGCCAGTCGTGTTTTTTAACAAAAAAGAACCGAAATATATTTTGACAAAATCAGAAAAAGAAAAAAAGATAGAAAATTTAGGTGTAGATTTTTTGTATGAGCTAAAGTTTGATGAAAATTTGGCGAATTTAACTGCTTCTCAATACTTGAAAATTCTAATTGAAAATCTTCACCCACAAGCAATAGTGACGGGGTATAATCACTATTTTGGGTACAATAAATCAGGAAATGTTGATTATTTGCGATTAATGCAAAAAGAATATGGTTATGAATTTATAGAAGTCGCGCCATTAAATGTTAAAGACGGTGTGGTAAGTTCGTCAAAAATTAGAGAAGCTCTGAAAGAGGGAAATATAAAACGAGCCAATAGTATGTTGGGTTATAGGTTTTATATTGAAAATGAAGTGATAAAAGGTGTTCAAATAGGACGCTCAATAGGGTTTAAAACTGCAAATTTACTGTTCCCTAATGATGTTATGGAAATTTCAAATGGCGTTTATGCTGTTGAGGTTGTAATTGACAAAAATAAATATATGGGTATAGCAAATTATGGTTCAAAACCAACAATAAAAGACGATGATAAGAAATTATTGGAAGTTCATATTATAAATTTTGATGAAGATATTTATGGAAAATTTATAAAAGTAAGTTTTTTAGATAAAATAAGAGATGAGAAAAGATTTAACTCGCTAACGCAGTTAAAAGAGCAAATTACAAAGGATATTGAATGTTTAGAGTTGTAATTTTAGGGCATGGTGAAATGCTTTCAAATTTAATCATAGGTACGCAAGATGCAAAATGTAAGATTGTTGGCGTTTTTAGGTACGAAAGATTAAAAACTTGTCGTGTATTTAGAAAAATAAAAGATTTTTTATTGCCATCAACAGAATACAGTTATATAAAGAGCTACAACTTGCCTGAAATTAAGTCTAACAGTGCAAATTCAGAGGCTTTTAAAAAGGAATTATTAAAGCTTCAACCTGATATTGTGCTTGTTGGAACTTGGTCAGAAATTCTGAAAAAAGATATTATTCAATTGCCAAAAATTGCGATGATAAATGTTCACCCATCTATGTTGCCAAAATATAGAGGTCCAAATCCTTATTTGCAAACGATTTTGCATAAGGAAAAAACTACTGGACTTACATTCCATTTGATGACAGAAAAACTAGATGCAGGTCCTATTTTGTTGCAAAAAACAATTGAAATTAAACCGAATGATACGGGAAAAGAGTTAAAAGAAAGAACAGTGCTTACTGCAAGAAGTGCTGTAACAGAGCTTTTGAATTCCTTAGCAGACGATTTTATTATTCCTGTTGACCAAAGCGAAGAACGCGCTACGTACTTTCCTCAAATAAAAAATGATGATGTTATGTTGAATTTCAAACAAAACGCAGAAGATGTTTATGCGCATATTAGAGCGTTTTATCCATGGGCTAGGACATATTTTGCACATAAGAATAAGTTTTTTATACCAAACCCTTATTGCGTAGAGGTTTTAGAAAATGATACAAACGAAAAAACAGTTGGTAAAATCGTCGATAAATCACTAAAAGACAAGTCTATAACAGTTGTTTGTGGTGACGGAAAGCTATTAAAAATGTCACATTTACGACTTTATGGCTGGCATAATCGATTATTCACAAAATTTTATATCAAACACTTTGTCAAAAAGAACGATGTTGTTGAGTAAAATTGTGAACGGTGAACTGGCATGTTATTGCACGGATAACTTAAAGTCTTATGGCTTAATTTTCAAACAAGGCTTGAAAAATATGAAAAAATCATTTATAATGATAAAAAAGAGGTATAAAAATGGCTAAAAGACCTATAAATAGTGCAACGCAGATTTCGGGGGGGGGGTAAACCCTAGTAGCTATGCGCTTTTTAGAGATTTTATAAAAAGTTTTTTTGAAAGCATAAAGGCTCT
>CAKVDZ010000007.1 GCA_934728585.1 uncultured Candidatus Melainabacteria bacterium
TCTGCTCACACAGCGCCCTACGCAAAATCCGCTCACAATTCACGACTCACAAAATTTGCTTTTACATTAGCCGAAACCCTTGTTGTAATGGGTATTATTGGTGTGGTTGCTGCATTAACTATTCCAAACTTAAACCAATCAACAGGTGATAGAGAAAAAGTTGCTAAAGTTAAAAAGATTTATTCAAACCTAGAAGATGCACTTGGGCGAACAACAGCGGTGTATGGTCCAATAAATGAGTGGGGAGGAGATATTTATGATATAACTAGGACAAGTGAACGTATTATAGAATTTATGAAAATATCTAAAACTTGTGGTATTGCAACAGGATGTTTTTCGGATAAACCTTTTATTTCAGGAACTGGTCTTATTCTTGATAGTAATAAATATACAGATAAATTAATTAATGATAAAACATATATGGTTATTACAGCAGACGGGACTTCTATTGGCTTTTGTTATAGAGATTTTGACGTTACTATGCTATCCATTAGAGTTGATATAGATGGACCAAATAAGGGTAAAAATCAGGCTGGTTCAGACTTATTTGATTTTACATACGTGATTGATGATGATTCCGAAATTCAGCAAACAGGAGTGTTGTATCCATCTTTTAACCCTGATTCTTGGACAGGTGATTTTGATGATGACGGCATTTCTTCGTATTCAACAGCTTGGATAATTAAAAACGGAAATATGGATTATCTCAAATGCCCTTATGACTTAAACTGGGAAACAAAAACTAGTTGTAAATAGTTTTTTTACGACAATTCTCTGATCAGTTCGTGAGCTTCTTCAAAGTCAGGAAAGATGTTTACAGCTTTTTCAAGTTGTTCAAGAGCTTTGTCTTTGTCGCCTATTTCTTTGTAACATTTAGCGCTATTAAGTAAAAGCATTGTATTATTTGAATTTGCTTCTAAAATTTTCAAGAATAGCTGGTTTGCTTGTGTGAAGTTTCCTAGATTAAAATAGCAAAGAGCCAAAATGTTTTCTATTTCGTCATTTGGTGCAATTTCGTAAGCTTTTACCAGATATAATTTAGCATTGTCGTAGTCTTTGCACATAAATGCAGATTTGCCTAGCAAGAACAAAATAAAATCGCTATTAGGAGCTTTTGCGAGTGCTTTAAGTAGCATGCTGTATGCGCCCTCATTGTCGTTTAGTGCCATTTTATTTTTTGCTGAGAAAGTCAAGAAATTTGGATCTTCTGGAGTGATAGAAAGTGCATATTTGTACATTTCATCAGCTTTTGTGTAGTCACCTGTTGCATGAAGATAATTTGCATATTCAAATACTATATCTTTATTGTCAGGGTCTAATTCGTAAGCTTTTTCAAATTCGTCTTTTGCATAGTCGAAAAGTCGTTTGTTCAAGTAAATTACACCTAAATCCTTATGTGTTTTTGCTGAATTTGGATTTAGCGATAGCACTTTTTTGAAAATTCTTTCTGCTTGGTCGAAGTCGCCAGTTTTCATAGATAACATAGCATATTCATAGTATATATCTGGTGTTACAGCACCCTGCATAACGATTTTTTCGTACAAGTTTTTAGCTTTGTCGGCGTGACCAAGTTTTATATAGATTGATGCAAGTTTTTGTATCATCATGATTGCTTTTGGATTTGTTTCAATAATTTTTTCCAAAATATTTGAAGCTACTTTTAAATCGCCCAATATTTCATAACAGCAAGCTAAATTGTATCTAAAATTACTCTTTTCTGGATATTTTTTAGAAAGTTCAGTGTAATGTTTGATTGCTTCATCATATTGACCTGATTTGAATTCTGATAGTGCCAAAGAAACAATATAGTTATCAATAGGTTCAATTTCATATGCCTTTTTGAACATTTCACATGCTTCTTTAAACTTGTTTTGAATTTGTAGGATTGAGCCAATATTATAGAAAGTTATTGAATTTGTAGGATCGTATTCACCTGCTTTTTTATAATTTTCTAAAGCTTGGTCATATTTTCCAAGTGTAATATAAGCTGTACCTAGATTGTTATAAATTTGCGCGTGATCAGGCTTTAATTCAAGAGCTTTTTCATAGTAAGAAATACATTCTTCAAACTTTTTAAGCGCCATTAAAGAAGTTCCGATTAGAAAATATAATCTAAAATCATCTGGTGCAAAAATAACCGCTTTTTGAGCAATATCTACAGCCTTTTGTTCTTCGTGGGTTTTCATGTATAGTACACAAAGATTTTTGTACGCATCTAGGTATTCGTCGCGCAAATTAATTACCTCTAGGTAAGCTGATTTTGCGTGAATATAATCTTCTAAATTGTCATAGCAATTTGCAAGATAGAACCAGCTTGTTGCGTCATCAGGTGCGTATTTCACGACTGTTTCGAAGTTTATACGACCTTGGTCATAAAGCTCAAGGTTAAGGTTACAAAGTCCTAGCATTTTCAATGCTTCAACGTTAAACTCGTCGTCTTTTAGTAATTCTTCTAATTTTACTTTTGCTTGAGCAAAGTCATTTTCTGCAATAATTTGATTAATTTCGTCTAAGTTCATATTTTCCATAGTTAAATTATATTACAAAAAAAATTAACATGCGCCTATGTTTATGATAAAATATAAGCATGGGATAAGGAGATATCGTTGTGACTCAACAAAATATGTTTTCAGAAGGGAATATTGTTCCTGTAAATATTAGAGAAGAAATGAAACGCTCATATATTGATTATGCGATGAGTGTTATTGTAGGTCGTGCATTACCAGATGTTCGTGACGGTTTAAAACCTGTACACAGACGTATTTTATTCGCTATGAATGAATTAGGTATGACACCTGATAAACCATTTAGAAAATGTGCCAGAATCGTTGGTGAAGTTCTTGGTAAATACCACCCTCACGGTGATTCATCAGTTTACGAAGCTTTGGTTCGTATGGCGCAAGACTTTTCAACAAGATACTTGACTGTAGATGGTCACGGTAACTTTGGCTCTGTTGATGGTGACTCTGCAGCTGCGATGCGTTATACAGAAGCTAGAATGCACAAAATTACACAATCTATGCTTGCTGATATCGATTGTGAAACAGTTGATTTTGGACCTAACTTTGATGGTTCATTACAAGAACCTGAAGTTTTACCTGTAAGATTACCAATGCTATTGTTAAATGGTACTTCTGGTATCGCAGTAGGTATGGCAACAAACGTTCCACCACACAACTTATGTGAAGTTGTTGATGGTTTGGTTGCCTTGATTGATAATCCAGAAATTACTATTCCAGAATTAATGCAATATATTAAGGGTCCAGATTTCCCTACATCTGCTACAATTGTTGGTTTAAATGAAATTAAGCAAGCTTATGAAACAGGTCGTGGTTCTATCAAAATGCAAGCTGTTTCTACATTTGAAGAAATTTCAGGTGGTGCAGGTAGACAAACAAGAACTGCAATTGTAATTACTGAAATTCCATATCAAGTTAATAAGTCAGACTTAATCTTAAAGATAGCTGATTTAGTTAAGGAACAACGTGTTACTGGTGTTTCTGATATCAGAGATGAATCTGACAGAGAGGGTATGCGTATCGTTATTGAATTGAAACGTGACGCTAAGCCAGAAGTTGTTAAAAATAACTTGTTTAAATATACTCAATTAGCAACTACATTTGGTGTAAACATGCTTGCTTTGTGTGATAAACAACCTAGATTGTTGAACTTACATCAAGTATTAACAGAGTTCGTTGCACACAGAGTTGAAATTGTTACAAGACGTACAATTTACTTCTTGAAAAAAGCAAAAGTAAGAGCTCATATTTTAGCTGGTTTAATTATCGCTCTTGGTTCATTAGATGAAGTTATTGAGTTGATTAAATCTTCTAAAACAACAGAAGATGCAAGAACTGGTTTGATGAGCAAATTCGGTTTGGATATTGATCAAGCAAACGCAATTCTTGAAATGCAATTAAGACGTTTGACAGGCTTAGAACAAGATAAAATCAAGGCTGAATATGACGAATTAATTAAGAAAATTGCTGAATACGAATCAATTCTTGCAGATAGACAAAAAGTTCTTGCAATTATTAAACAAGAATTGTTAGAAGATAAAGAAAAATATGGTGACGAAAGAAAAACTCAAATTATCGCTGAACAAGGTGAAATGAGCATTGAAGATTTGACTCCAAATACTCCAATGGCAGTATTTATCACTCATCAAGGATATATAAAGAGAATTTCTTTAGATACATTTGAACGTCAAAACCGTGCAACTCGTGGTAAATCTGGCATGAAGACTAAAGATGATGATGATATTCAACATTTCTTTACAGCTATGATGCATGATAAAGTATTGTTCTTCTCATCTAAAGGTACAGTTTACAGTTTGAACGTTTATGACTTCCCTGAAGGTCAAAGACAAGCAAAAGGTTTACCTATTGTAAACGTTCTACCAATTTCTCAAGATGAAAGAATTACTGCTGTTGTTCCTGTAAGCAACTTCTCTCACGATTTGAACTTGATTATGTTGACAAAATCAGGTTATATCAAGAGAATTGAATTAGACAACTTTGCAAATATCCGCAGAAACGGTATTATTGCTATTAGTTTAGAAGAAAATGACGAGTTGAACTGGGTTAAATTGGCAAACTCAAAAGATGAAATCATTATCGGTACAAAATGTGGTATGGCTATTAGATTTAGCATTGAAGATTTAAGACCTTTGGGTAGAAGTGCAAGAGGTGTTACTTCAATGAAGTTGAGAACTGGTGATGAAATTATCGGTTGTGATATCGTACCTCAAAACTATGATGCAGATTTACTTGTTGTAACTTCTGACGGTTTTGGTAAACGTACTAAATTATCAGAATTTAGAGGTCAAAACAGAGGCGGTATTGGTTTAATCGCAACTAAGTTTAAGTCAAATGAATCAAGATTGGTTGCTTTGACTATCGTTTCTGAATTAGATGACATTATGCTTGTTACGGCGAACGGTATTGTTTCTCGTATCAAAGCTGGTGATATTTCTCAACAAGGTCGACCAGCAACAGGTGTAAGAGCTCAAAACTTGGTTGACAACGATACAGTTGTTTCAGTAAACAAAATTATTTCTCCAGAAGAAGAAGATGCAATTTTAGATAAAGCACTTCCTCAAGATGCGAAGAAAGATGCTGAACCAGCACAAGATGTTGAGCAAACAAAATTGATATAATGCTTTAAAGGCTCTTTTTAAAGAGCCTTTTTTCTATATCTTGTTAGGTAGTGGTATTTTTTTATAAGTTTGTTATAATTTATCTATGAAAGATTTATATAACATTAACGATTGGACAGATGTCACTGAATATCAGAAGCTAGGTGAAATTTTACTTGCTTCTGGTAAAATAAATCTTATTCAATTGGGTATGGCTCTTGATATCCAAAAATTTCAAAAAAATCCATTGGGACAAATTCTTATTGAAATGAAAGTAATTGACCAAAAAACGTTAGATGCGGCACTGGATTTACAACAAGAGATTGATGAATTAGTTAATAGATAATATTGGTGTGAAATGATTTTTAAAGAGATTTTAACAACAAAAAATTTAGTATTTTTAATACTTGTGTTAATTTTACTAAAATTTATACCTCAAGTTAGTGATATTGTCATGTTATTCTTTGCTTGCTTTGTGCTTGCTTGTTCAATGTTGCCTTTGGTTAATTTTTTGGATTGCAAAACTAAAAATAGAACTTTATCCACAGGCATTGTTGTTTCAGGAGCTGTTATTTTAACATTTGCATTTATTTTGCCAGTTTTGTCAATTACAGTTCAACAAATCACATTGTTTGCTCAATCTATTCCTCATAAAATTACTGAAGCTCAAGCATTTTTACAAAATTTTAGCGTAAATGGATACAAATTTACTGATTATATTAACTTAACTGAAATAATTGAAAAAAATACTGATATTGCGCAAAATATTTTAAGCCAATCTTTGAATATTACAATTGGCTTTGTTCAATCAATAATTGTGTTTATTGCTGTAATTACAGTGTTGTTCTATTTACTAAAAGATACAACTTATTTGAAAAATAAGTTTTTAGAATTTTTCCCTGAAAAAATGAAGAAAAAAGCTAGTGATATTGTTATTAAAATTGCTGAAAAAGTTGGTGGATATGTTATCGCATCAATTATTTCAGGTTTAGTTATTTGGTTATTAATTGCGATTTCGTTATTGATATTGAATGTCGATTTTGCGTTCTCTTTGGGGTTAATCGCAGGAGTTTTGGATATTATTCCTGTATTAGGACCTACAATTGCATTAACTTTGATAATCTTAAGTGCGTTTAAAAAAGGTATTTGGATTGTTGTAATTGCATTAGTTATATTCTTAGGTGTACAACAAATTTCTAACAACATTGTGCGCCCTGTAGTTTTCGGTAAATTTATGGATTTACACCCATTAGTTATAATTTTTGCATTGTTAGTCGGTGGAAAATTTGGCGGTCTTTTAGGCTTGATTTTAGCTCCTGCTATTGCTGCTATTATTTCTGTACTAATTGATGAATTATATCTAAAAACAATAAATAAAGTGAAATAATGGAAAAGATTTTATACGAGAAAAAATATAATAAAACAAATTCAGAATATAATATTTGGTGTGCTTTCCCAGGGTGCTATTCTTTTGCAATGTCATCGTTGGGATATTTGTGGCTTTATAAGTTAATGGACGAAGACGAGTCTATTAAGGTTGAAAGAGTTTATGCTGATTCTAAAAACACGGTAATTAAGCCGAAAGATGTTGATGCAATATGCTTTTCTGTATCTTTTGACTTAGATTTCATTTACATATTTCAAATGTTGGAAAAGTACAATATTCCTCTTTTATCAAAGGATAGAAATGATGATATGCCACTAGTCTTTGGTGGTGGTCCAACAATTACTGCAAATCCAATACCTTACAAAGACTTTTTTGATTTTCTTATTCTAGGTGATGGCGAAGATGTTAATTTGAAAGTTACAAGTATTTTATCTGAAATGAAAGGGCAAGATAAGAAAAAAATACTTGAAGTCTTATCTACTTTAGATGGCGTTTACGTTCCAACGATTGAGCAAAAACAGGTTACAAAAGCTACATCAAAAATCAATGAATGTGTTTATTTGCCAATTTTATCAGATGAAGCGTTCTTTTCTAATATGTTTATCTTAGAAATATCAAGAGGTTGCGCAAACTGCTGTGGTTTCTGTCTGGCATCATACCTAAATTTGCCAGTAAGATTTGCACCTGTTGAAAATATTTTGAAAACAATCGATTTAGGGCTTCAGCATACAAATAAAATTGCTTTATTGGGTGCGCAAGTTTCAATTCACCCTAAATTTAAGCAAATTTGTCAGTATATTTACGATAAAATCCAAGAACGTCCAGAAATTGAGATGAGTATTTCTTCGTTAAGAGTTGATGCGGTTGACGATATAATTATAAAAACTTTAGCTGTTGGTCATCAAAAGCACGTTACTATTGCAATTGAGGCTGGTAGTGAAAGACTTAGAAAAGTTATTAATAAAAATATTACTGAGGAACAAATTTTAAACACTGTAAAAACAATTCGTGAAAATGGTTTAAAAGGTGTTAAGATATATGCTATGTTGGGAATTCCTACTGAAACGCAAGCAGATTTAGAAGAAATGATTAGGCTTGCAAAAAGAGTTAAATCTGAAAATAAAGGCTTTGATGTTTCTTTTGCATTTTCATCGTTTATTCCAAAGCCAAATACTCCATTACAGTGGTGCGGAAGATTTGATACTAAAGAATTGGAAAAACGCCAAAACTTTTTGAAAAAAGAATTTCACAAAATTGGTATAAAAGCATCATTCTCAAGTGTAAAATGGGATTATTGGCAAACTGTTTTATCAAGAGGTGATGATAGTTTTACAGAATTTATATTAGATGTATATAGAAATGGTTCTAAATTGGGTGCGTTTAAAAAAGCCTCAAAAGATAGATTTAACCCTGATGACTTTGCACTAAGAAATTATGATTTAGAAGAAGTTTTACCGTGGGATTTTATTGATATTCGCCCAGGAAAAGAGGTTTTAAAAGAGCGTAATAAAAAACTTCTTACACAGCAGGTGTAGTTGCTCGTTTAAATCTTTCCATTAGTGCTGCTGCGAAATCAATAGCTTTTTCTTTGTTTTTGAAAGCTCTTTTCGGAATCATTAATGCACTACCTTTGGAAATATATAAAAATATTAGTTCTTCTGTAACTTTTACATCATGGACATCTTTGTATGGAATTAAATTATCTCCAAGATTGCTAATAAAACTTATTCCATCGTCTTTTAACGTACAAACAACATTTGTTATAATTTTTAGAGAATTGCTAGCGGTTATAAACGATAAAAATAGAATTAAAGGGAACGCAATTAAAGAAAATCCAATAAACAATACGCATAGTGGGTAATTTTTCAAGCATAAAAATACAAGACCAATAGTAAAAGCTGTCAAATTCATAATTAAAAATAGTGAACATCTTATTTTTTCGAATGAATAAGAATCTAGTACAAAATTAATGATGTCTTGTTTTGTGTATTGGTATGAAACCGTCATTTCGTTTGCCATATTAACCTCTTTATTTGCGATTTTCAAGTGTTTTTTCAAATTGTAGAAATATGTCAAGCCCAACTAGTTGCTCTAGAGCTGAACGCTTTGCAAAATAGTCATTGCGAGCTTTCATTTGCATATCGAGTGCATCTCTGTAATATGCGTCGGCAATAAGTATAAGTTCTTTGTTGCCTTTTTGTGCTAATTTGTAGTTATTATTTCGTTCTTTAACCATTTTTGTTGTCATTTCAAGCGTTTTTCTTGCGCTTAAAAAGTCAAAATATCTGTTTACGATTGTTTGTTGCAAATCGTCGATTTTTCTTACTAGAATAATCATATCCGCATCATTAACACGAGTGTACTTGTAGTTCATAGCTTTTGTATCTTGTCCCATAATACTTAGCATAGAACCAGTGAAGAACGAGCCTGTTGCAAGAAGTGGATTTCCAGAACCAGCGCCGACAAGTGTTGACATGTTCGCAATTGTTGTCAAAACTTTCTTTACAGATTTGTCGTCTGGTTTATCTGCATCAGGATTTGATAATTTATAAAGAGCATACTTTATCGTATCACTTTTTACTGCGGCACCTTGCCATAAAAGAGATAAGTCACTCATCATTTCGTTGTAATCAATTTCCATGTCAGAGGAAATTTCTTGTGATATCTTTTTTATGCTTAAATCGGCATAAGTAAGTCCTTCAAGTGACATTTCAGACTTGCTTTCTTGCTTTACATTTTGTTTTTTTACAGAGTCTTTAACTTTGTATTCTTTTTCAATATCATCAGTTGTGCCAACTCTGTATGATGCAGGTTTTGGTGTTTTTATATCATCAAGCATTATTTGTGCATACGCTGGTGATGTGAGTAAAATTAACGAAATTAATAAAAGAAGTTTTTTCATGATTATTTTAAACCTCCTTTATAGATTTCACCATTCATATTGAATTGGTATAAATTAAGCTTATCAACACTTTTTTTGCCTGCAAGCCTTTGTAATTCGATATAATATTTTTTCGCAGCTTGTTCAGCCTGAAACTCTTGTAATACCATATTGTCATACATTGTTGATGATATGGTAATCTCTGTAATATTTCCTTTATCAAGTGCTTGAGTGTAATTTTTATTGTACAAAAGTAATCTAGAACGAACATCTTTCAATAATGTTAGCGAACTTTTGTAGTTGTAATAAGCTTCAATAATTTTATCTTGTAAGTTTTCAATTAATCCTGCAAGTTCAATCAATTCGGTATCAGTTAAAGGAATTTCTTTTGGAAGATTCTTTTTGTTTAATAACTGTTGAGCAACTCTGCCAGCTGCAAAAGCACCAGTTTGAATGTATGGATCAGCTCCAGCAAAAGACGGAACAAAAGAGGCTCCGCTTACAATTGCAGAAAGGGTTTTTGACATAAGTGAAGAATGAATTCTTCTTTGACTTTCTGGAGTTGCAAGTTTTTTTAGTGCAAATTCTATTACTTGATTGTTTTCAACAGTGCCTTTCCAAAGGATTTCAATGTCTTCGCAATCTTTTTTCTTTTGAATTTCAATTAAATCCTCAAGTACTTGTTTGTCGTTGATTAACAAAGAACCCTTTATTTTTGTTACGGGCTTTTTTAATTCTACTTTTTGCTTTTCAACTTTACCCAAGCTTACAGAATTATCTTCCGCGCATGCTGGTAGGCAAAAAAGTATTAATACACATATCAACAATAACTTTTGCATAATAATTTTATAGCACACAAAAAATTATAAATCCATGGGTCTATAAAAAATACATCTTTTGGTTGTTACTTAATTTTGCAAAAATTAATACAATTAAGACACAGAAGGGGAATGGAATAGTGACAATTACTTTAGATTGTGGACCAGATAAAAAATCTTTATCAAATATTTCATGTACAGCGTTGTCTGAAGATGAATCTTATAAATTATGTGTAAAAGCAGATGCTTTAAGACTTGCAAATATGTTTCAAGAATCTGTGCCAAAATACTTACGCGCAATTTTTAATAACAGAGAAAATGTAGATGCTTACTATGGCTTAGCATTATCTTATAAAGCTTTAAAAAATTATGATAAAGCAATTGAAACTTTAGAAAAAGCAATTATGATTAAAGATGATGATTTTGCAATCTTTTATGAATTAGGTATTTGCCATTTGATGAATGGAACACCTTGTCCTGCAATAAAATGCTTAATTCGCTCTATTCAATTAAATCCAGATAACTTGAATGCTCAAGTTCAACTAGCTCTTGCTCATGAACTTGTTGATGAAAAAGATTTGGCGTTAATGATTTACCAACGCATTATTGAAGTTGCTCCTGACTTTTTAAAAGCATATAAGCACAAAGCAGCTTTGTTAATGAGTTTGGACGAATACAAAGACGCAAGCACAGTATTTAATCAAATTTTAAAAGTAAAACCAACTTATGCAAAAGCTTTATTAGGTATTGGAATTTGCTTTGATAAGTTAAAACGTTCTGTTGATGCAATGCGTTATTATAAAAAATTTATTGAAAACAAGCCTGAATCATCACATGCTCCATTTGTAGAAAGCAGATTGTTTAGCTTGAAAAAATCAAGACCCGCTAAAAAACAATTCTCTTTGGTTACAAACCCACTGTAATTAACGTTTTAATTCAAAAATTTTGAATTGGCTTGGGTAAAGCTTATCAAAAGAAAGAGTGTTTTCTGGTACGGAAAAATCTACTTTCTCGAAGTCTTCGCCATTGAAAACATATTCTGCAATTGCTTCGTAATCACCAGGAATATTTATTTCTTTTTCAAAAATATCTTTTCCGTTGACTAATTCTGTATATTTTTGAGCGTTATCATCAGTCTTGTCAAATTTTTCAGTTGGCGCTGTGTAGTTTGCGACAATTAATAAAGCAGTTTTTAGCGTTTCTTTTGATACAAGCCATGCTACAAATCCGTCGTTTTCTTGCAAGATTATTTGTGCTTCACCCTCTGTTACAACATCAAAACTTTTTGCAAGTCTGTTAACTGAATCAAATCTATTGAAAAAGTGGTAGTTTTTGTTTCTTCTCATTGAAATTTCATTACCAACAGTTTTTTCAACTTCACATTGAGTGAATGTTTCATCTCCATCAACATACATAACAGGTCTGTTTGCAAATTTTCCACCTGACAAGAATTTGTATTTAAACCATTTGAAGATAGCACCGTTTTCGCCTAATTGAGCGGGATATCTGTCAAATACAGGGAATTCTCCGTCTTGATTGTTGTATGTTTTTAAAATTGATAAATAATCTTTACTTTTTAAACCTACATTATAATTTGTTAACTCTTGATTGTCTTCTGTGATAACTTCAGGAGTTTTGTCAGATTGGCTAGGTATGTCATTACCCCAAAGTACATCAAAATGCATATCTTCGTGGTATTCCTTGTAGTATTTGTCACCCAACATATATTCTGCAAGAGTTGCAAAATAAGGTATTTTAGATTTCATGTGTTTGTTTAATTCACCCAATACGTGCGCAGGCGCTCTGTAACTTATCGGTGTACCATTTTTTTCTGAAACTTTGTCTACAATGTGGTCAACGTGGTCAACTCTAAATCCGTCGAAGCCATAATCTTCTTGGAATTTATTCAAATGTTCAAGGAATTTTTTTATAACTGGTGTGTTAAAACTACCATTTTCTAAGTGTACAAAGTAATATGGAGTTTGGCAATCTAAATTTGCTAATGATGTAACATCGTTACCATCTACGTCATAGTGCTTAAATAGAGGGTAAGAACCACATTCGCTCATTTTATCAAATACAGGTACTCCTGCTGAACACCAAGCACCACCGCACATTGTCCATAGACCTTTTGAAGTTAATGCTGTGATAACTTTTGCGCAGTTTGTAATGTCATCTTCTGTAAGTTTTTTAGAAGCTTTTATTTCTAAGGCTTCTGCAATTGTTTCTCTAACGCGTTTTACAATTTTTTCTTGTTGAGCTTTAAATGACATTTCATTTGAAATTTGTTTTTTGTAATCAACAAGGCGTTTATCAATTTCGTCAAAAATTTCTTTATATTTTGCGCTAATTTCGCCAGCTCCACTTCTAAGAATTTGAGTGTATAGTTCAATAGTGATTTCAACGTCTTCTTTTGTGTATTTTTTTTCTAATTCAATTGCTATTTCTTTTGTTTTTGCATTGATTTTTTCAATAAGTTCATCAATGTCATACCAACGTGCAATTTGTGGGTTTGCTAGGACGATTTTTTCAAATCTTCCAGCTTGAGGTAGTACGTCATAAATAACGGGGTGGCCTGCAAGTTGGGCAAATTCAATGAGTAGTTGAACTTGTTTTTTTACATCGTAATGAAGAGTATTTTCGATATTTTCATCGTTTAATTTTTTGCTAACTTCTGAACTTCTTGGCAAATACGCACAGCCAAAATCTCTTTCTTGGAAAGGAATCAAGTAGATAGTAGTGTTAAAAATATTTCTTCTTAAATCACCTGTTGGCAAAATTAAAATTTGTTTAATCCAATCAAAGAATTTTCCTGGAGTTTCAGAGTAGTTACCGTTTCCAAGAGCAGCTAAGTTAATAAGTTTGATGTCATGACCTTCTTTTTTTAACCAGTTACTGTCTTTTACATTATTTCTAGCAAGAGGGCTAACTTGATTATTTTCAAAACAGAATTTACCGTCTTTAAAAATGCCGTTGTCTTCCCACTTAACTTCAAGAGCGCAAAGAGTTTCTGCGGCTGATAATTCTTCTAAAATCTTTAAGTGAGGATAATTTAAATAGCCATATTTTTTAACAATATTTCGCAATTGTTCTTTTCTTTGGTCTTTTAATTCGTTAAAATGAGTGTATTCCTTAAGTTGTGCATAAATTTCGTTTAATTGCACATCTTTTCTTTCCTCTGGTTTATTCTTAAAAAAATCAAACATGACATACTTCCCTTTGAGTTAATTTTAACATGTATTTTATCTTTGGCTAAGTTATAATAAATTTTTCGTAACATTAGTTTATTATATTCATGTTTATTGTATCATTTAAGAGTAAGTGTTTATTTGAAAGGAAGGTTTATAAATGAAACAATTAAACGAATACATTGAGCACACATTGTTGAAACAAGACGCTACAAAAGAACAATTTTTGCAATTATTCAAAGAAGCAAAAGAACACAAATTCTTAGGTGTTTGTGTAAACCCTGCTTATGTTAAATTAGCAAAAGAAAATCTTGCTGGTTCAGATGTTAAAATTGTTACAGTAGTAGGTTTCCCTTTAGGTGCAAGTGATTCGAACGTTACTGCATTTGAAGCAAAAACTGCTATTGAACAAGGTGCAGATGAAATTGATATGGTAATGAATGTTTCAGCTATGAAAAATAAAGATTACGACTACATTGTAAATGATGTTAAAACTGTAAAAGCAGCTTGTGGTAATCACAACTTAAAAGTTATTTTAGAAACAGACTTGTTAACTAAAGAAGAAATTGCTAAAGCTTGCGAATTGTGTGTAGAAGCTAAAGCAGACTTAGTTAAAACTTCAACTGGTTTCGTTAAAGGTGGCGTTGGTGCAAAACCTGAAGATGTAAAAATTATGCACGATATAGTTGCTCCTCACGGAATGGAAGTGAAAGCTTCTGGTGGTGTTCGCTCTAAAGCTGATGCTATCGCAGTTATTGAAGCTGGTGCAACTCGTATCGGTACAAGCTCTGGTATCAAGATTGTTTCAGAAGAATAATTAAAAATCTGAAAAATTTTCTTAATAATCCTTTCATTAACTTGAGAGGATTATTATTTTTATTATATTATATTTATGTAGAAACTAGCTATCACAAGGTATTTATTTATGGGTGATGAAGACAAGCAATTTGATGCAACCCCCAGAAAACTTGAACAAGCAAGAAAAGAGGGGCAAGTTGTAAAATCTAAGGACTTTTCGACAGCGATATCACTGTTGGTACTTTTTACTGCAATTAATGCATTAGCTCCTTTTATTTGGCATCAAATTACGCAGTTATATATTCTCCTGTATGAACAAATTCCGAACGCTCACATTGATAAAATTGGTTTAATGTATATTCTTACAATGGCGATAATTCCAACTGTGTTACTGATTGGTCCGATTTTATTTTTAGCCTGGGCGATGGCTATTTTAGCTGATTTTATTCAAGTAGGTCCACTTGTTGCTACTGCGCCTTTAATTCCAAAATTAGATAAGTTAAACCCAACAAAATACTTTAAAAACATTATGTCTATTAAAACGATGTTTGAATTGTTTAAAAATATCTTGAAAGTTACTATTTTGGGCTTTATTGGTTGGTCTGTTTACTCGGCACACTTGCAAGATATTTTACGATTGGCTTCTATTGATAACAATTTTGCCGTAATGATGGAATTCGGTAGATTGATTGTAGAATTTATTTTTAAAGCGTGTTTGGCATTCTTGGTTATTTCTGCTGCCGATTATGGTATGACAAAGTGGAAGTTCTTAAAAGACCAAAAAATGTCATTTAAGGAAATTAAAGATGAATATAAAAACACAGAAGGTGACCCGAATGTTAAAGCTGCTTTGCGTCAAAGACGTATGCAAATGTTGCAAAAAGGTATGATGGACGCGGTTCCAGAATCTGATTTTGTTGTTAGAAATCCAATTCACGTTGCTTGTGCTTTAAAATATGATCAAGCTGAAATGGAATGTCCAGTTTTAACAGCAAAAGGTACTGAGATGATTGCTCGAAAAATTATTCAGATAGCGGAAGAACATAATATTCCTGTAATTGATAATCCTCCTGTTGCACGTGCTTTGTACCGTATAGTTGACGTAAATCAGTATATTCCACCAGAATTATATAAAGCTATTGCAGAAATTTTAATTTTTGTGTATAATTTAAAGAAAAAACCAAATTAATATTTCAAAAAATTTGTTAAGTAATCGATTAAATTATGCAAATGCAGAATAATACAAGACTAAAAGAATATATAGATATTGTTCAGAAAGTTGCCAAAATTGAGCAACGTCGTATTCCGTCGCACATGGTTGAATACGAAGAACTTGTAAGTATTGGTATTATTGCTGTTCAGTCCATGATTAAGGACAAAACTGACGAAGAATTAGAACACTACAATTCAGCATACATCGGTACTGCAGTTCGTTGGGCAATTAGAAACGAATTGAGAAACCGTTATAAATGGTATTCTTTAAAACATAAAAAAGAAGATGGAGAACAAGATTCAGAAGTTGATGAAGACGGTATTGAAGTAACTCCATCAAAGGTTAGAGAAGCTGTTTATGAAACTATCTTATCTATTGATAGTTTAGCTATGGCAAATTCTGACAATGATTCACCTTTTGATTTTGTAAAAGATACAAAAGCGATGCCTGATGAGGCTGCTGAAATTACAGAAATGGGTAGAATGATAAAAGAAGCGATTGCAACGTTACCTCAAAAGGATAGAACAATCGTTGAGTATCGTTTCTACAGAAACATGCAAGTAAAAGAAATCGCAAGACAAGTAGGTCTTTCTTCTTCCCGTATTACACGTATTGTGCAGGCTTCTTTGAATACAGTTCGTGAATATTTAGAATCTCACGATCAGCATGACTTTTAATTGATATCGCCTGTGTAGTATGTTTTATTATCTATAACTAGCGCTCCGTCGTCAGTTATCGTTTCTGCTGTACCTGTAATTTTTTTGCCAGCATCTGTAAAGGTAATTTCTTTCCCAAGAAAATTAACATATTTTAAGTAGTTTTCGTGTATAAGCGCAAAACCTTTTGTTAAGAATTGTTCATAATCTTCAAAAAAGTTGTCCATAAATTTTTTTAGAAATTTATCTTTGTTAACTTTTTGATTGATTTCTAAATTTAGCGCCGTGACGGGCTTTTCTATTTGAGAAAAATTCTCTTTATCTGCGTTAAGGTTTAGTCCTACACCTATTACTATTCCTCCAAGCTTGTTATTTGAAAACACTGTTTCTGCAAGAATACCACTAATTTTTTTGCCATTTATTAATATGTCATTAGGCCATTTTATATTAGGAATTACTCCATAAGCTTCAAATGTTTTGGCTAGTTTTAACGCGCAATATTGAGTAAGATTTGTATATACTGGGTTTAAATTGTTAGACGGCTTAAGTACTAATGATAAGAATATGTTCTCGTCACCTAAGTCAATCCAAACTCTATCAAATCGGCCTCTGCCATGAGTCTGTTTAGAGGTGTAAACAATTGTTTTGTCTTGTAATGTTTTTATGTTTTGTTTTGCGTAACTATTTGTAGATGAGGTTTCCTCTAAATGTAAATATTCCATAATTATAATTTATTACAAATATGAAATATTTGCGATTTTTTTATTAGTATTGTAGAATAGAGTAAATATAAATATGGGATAAGGTCATGAGTGAAGGACATTGGATTCTAAATATAGGCAATATGGCATTTAACATGGATACGATTCTTACCATGTGGCTTGCTATGGGTTTTCTTCTTGTTTTAGCAATTTTAGCTACAAGAAAGATATCTATATTTCCTAATAAATTGCAAGTGGTATTTGAAGGTATTTTAGGATTTTTCTGGGATATGTCAGATACTTTAATGGGTAAAGAGGGAAGAAAGCATATTCCTCTAATTGCATCATTATTTTTGTTTATTATTACCGCAAACTTAATGGGACAATTGCCTTGGAAGTTGTATCACTTGAAACACGGTGAATTAGCTTCTCCTACAAACGATATTAACTTGACTGCAGCTATGGCAGTTATTGTATTGATATATTATATTGTGGCTGGATTTGCAAAGAAAAAGTTCAAATTCTTCTTGCATGATTTTAGTCCAATCAGCATTTTTATGATGTTAATTGAAATTCTTGAAATGTTTACAAGACCATTAACATTGGCACTCCGACTTTTTGGTAACATTTTGGCTGGAGAAATTCTTATTGCAGCAATGCTTGGAATTTTCGCATACGTTTTGCCGTTGCCATTTATGTTCTTTGAAGTTTTGGTTGCCTGTGTTCAAGCCTTAGTATTTGCGATGCTTACTATGGTTTACGTTTCAACTGCAATTTCAGAAGAAGAATAATTACAAAGATTTATTTATAAGGAAAGGAAAAAATTATGACAGTTTCAGAATTAGCTCAATTAGGCGCAGGTATTGCAATCGGTTTTGGTGCAGTTGGTGCAGGTTTAGGTATTGGTGTTGCTACTAAAGGTTTGTTAGAATCTATGGCAAGACAACCAGAAATTGCTACAAAAGCATTGGTATTCTTCTTAATCGGTGCTGCGATGGCTGAAGCTTGTGCTATTTATGCTTTGATTATTGCATTAAAACTATCTGGCATGATGGGTTAATAATAAAATATAAGGTTTTTAGAAATGGAATTTAACGCTACTTTTATTGTATCTGCAATTAGTTTTATTATATTTGTCGTGTTGATGAATATAATACTTTATACACCTTTGCAAAATATTGTAGAGGAACGTAAAAGAACTGTAGATAACAATTATAACGAAGCGAACGCAAATAGCGAAAAATCTACAGCTTTGATTAAAGATAGAGCTGACAAAATCTTGAAAGCTGGTCAAGACGCTAAAAGTGTTATCAATGCTAAATCAAATGACGCAAATTTAAAACGTGATGAAATTACTCAAAGTGCTAAAGATGAAGCACAACAAAATCTTGAAGCAAATCGAGTATATTTTACAAATGCAACACAAGAAGCAAAAGAAGTGCTTAAATCTGACGTTGTTGGTTTAGCTCAATCCATTTCTGATAAATTCTTAGGCAGTGACGAAAAAATTATTGGTGTTGATAACGAATTAATTGAAAAAATTATGCAAGGATAATAATTATGGAAATATGGGCTTTAATTGTAAAATCGAATACTTTTAACTTTGCAATATTCTTATTGATTATTATTGCGATTGCTAAAAAAGTTGATATTAACAAAATTCTTGAATCTATGCAAGAACGCGTTAAACAATTTGTTATTGACTCAAAACAAGCTAAAGAAGCGTCTATTGTTGAATTAAAAAATGCCGAAACATCTGTTAGAAATGTAGGTATTGAAATCGGTGAAATTCTTAAAAACGCGGAAGAAACAGCCGAAAAATTAGGCAATAGAATTTTAGAAGATGCAAAAGTTCAATCTGAAAATATTCTTGTTAATTCAGAAAAAATGATTGAATCAGAGGGGAAAAAGATTATTTCTTCTCTTTCTCAAAAAACAGCTTTCGCTTCTGTAGAACTTGCTAAAAAGCATATTATTGAAACTTTAAAAAATAAGCCTCAATATCATGCAAGCTTTATAAACAGTAGTATTGATGAACTTGATAGGTTGAAATTTTAATGAACAACGATAAAAACATTTTAATAGCTCAAAGATATGCAGAATCTTTAATTGAATTTGGACGTGATGGAAAATTGTCATACATGTCTATTTCAACTGACTTGGCAAATGTCTTGACTATAATTTCACATTCAAAAGATTTGTTTGAAGCTTTGACTAATCCATTAGTTACTGTTGCAGACAAGGAAGCTATTGTTGACAAAGTTTTTGAACAAGATGTTGATGTTTTAGTTAAGAATTTCTTAAAACTTTTAGTTGAAAAAAACAGATTTAATTTGATATGCGATATTGTTAAAGTTTATAACTCCTTGTTAGATGACATTAACGAAGTTGCAAGAGTTGAAGTTGTTTCTGCAGTTGAATTAAACGATATGGAAAAAAACTCAATTCAAGATAAACTTGCGGAAAAATTAAACAAACAAATAAGTATAAAATACAAAATAGATGAGTCAATTATTGCAGGACTTATTTTTAAGATGGGTGATGATATTATTGATATGTCTGTTGCCCATAAGTTAGAAGATTACAAAAAGGCAATTATAAAATAAAGAGGAAAAAATATGGTAGCGATTAAACCAGATGAAATTAGTTCTATAATTCGCGAAAAAATTGAGAACTATGAAACAAAAACAGAAATTTCAAATGTCGGCTCTGTGCTTGAAGTTGGTGACGGTATTGCACGTGTTTACGGCTTAAGAAATGTTATGTCAGGTGAATTGGTAGAATTCGAAGATGCAAAAGGTACTTTGGGTATTACAATGAACCTTGAAGAAGATAATGTTGGGGTTGTAATCTTAGGTGATTATACTCATATTAAAGAGGGTATGACAGTTAAAACTACTAGCAGAATTGCTTCTGTACCTGTAGGAGATGGTCTTATTGGTAGAATTATTAACCCAACAGGTGTTGCAATTGATGGTAAAGGCGATATTTCTTACGAAAAAACTTTACCTATTGAAAAGGTTGCTCCTGGTATTGTTGCAAGAAAATCAGTTCACCAACCTTTGCAAACTGGTTTAACTGCGATTGATGCTTTAACTCCAATAGGACGTGGTCAACGTGAACTTATCATTGGTGACCGTCAAACTGGTAAAACAGCGATTGCAATTGATACAATTATTAACCAAAAAGGTCAAGATGTAATTTGTATTTATGTAGCTATTGGTCAAAAAGCTTCTACCGTTGCTCAATTGGCTAAGACTTTGGAAACTCACGGAGCTATGGATTATTCAATCATCGTTTCAGCTACTGCTAACGATGCTGCTCCTTTGCAATATATTGCACCATTCGCTGGTTGTGCGATTGCTGAGGGCTTCTTAGAACAAGGTAAACACGTTTTAATTATATATGATGACTTGACTAAACACGCTCAGGCTTACCGTGCTATGAGTTTGTTGTTGAAAAGACCACCAGGACGTGAAGCATATCCTGGAGATGTATTCTACTTACACTCTAGATTATTGGAACGTGCTGTAAAATTAAACGATAATTTAGGTGGTGGTTCTATTACTGCATTACCTATTATTGAAACACAAGCAGGTGACGTTTCAGCATATATTCCAACAAACGTAATTTCTATTACAGATGGTCAAATCTTCTTAGAATCAGGCTTGTTTAACTCTGGTATTAGACCTGCAATCAACGCTGGTATTTCTGTATCACGTGTAGGCGGTGCTGCTCAAACTAAAGCTATTAAACAAGTTGCTGGTAAATTAAGACTTGATTTGGCGCAATTCAGAGAATTAGAAGCGTTTGCTCAATTTGCTTCTGATTTAGATGCTGCAACTAAAAAGCAATTATTGAGAGGTCAAAAACTTACAGAAGTATTAAAACAACCTCAATATATGCCGTTAAGCGTTGCAAAACAAGTTTCAATCTTGTTTGCTGCTAACGAGGGTTATTTAGATGAAATCGATAACAAAGCTATGATTAAGTTCAAACGTGAATGGTTTGATTATTTTGAAGCTAATATGCCTGAATTAGTTGCTAATTTAAATGGTGGCGCACCTTTATCAGATGATGACAAAGAAGCTTTAAAAAAACAATTAGAAGCTTTCTTGAAAACTTTTGTAGCATAAGTAGGATAAATTATGGCTAACTTAAAAGATATTAAAACTAGAATACAAAGTGTACAGAATACTCGTAAGATTACTCGCGCGATGAAAATGGTTGCTGCGGCAAAGGTAAAAAAAGCTGAATCAACCGTAAAATCTGCACGACCTTTTGCGACTGAACTTTCAACAATCTTTAAAAGAATGTTGAGTGCTGTAAATGGTGAATATTCTGTAGAAAATTTGAAAGTCAAATCTGCAATTGATAATTATCCAGTTTTGTTAGAAAAACGTGATATCAAATCAGTTGGCTTACTTGTAATGTCTTCAAATAAAGGACTTGCTGGCGCTTATAATGCTAATATCATTAGAAAAACAATTTCTATGATAAAAGAATATAATGACAACGGTCTAAAAGTTTATTTGTTTATAGTTGGTCAAAAAGGTATTTCTGGTTTAAAGAGAAAAATTGAAAACTTGAACTGTGAAATCGCAAAAACCTATCTTTCTATAGCAAATGATGTTACGGCAACTGGTGCAAGATTAGTGGCTGAAGACTTGGCAGACTTCTTTGTAGATAGAAGAATTGATAAAATTGAAATTTTGACAACAAGATTTAAGAATATGATGTCATATTCGGTTCAAAACTGGGAAATCTTACCTTTGGGTGATGATATGAAAGATGAAAATCATCAAATAGACCCGCTTATGATTTTTGAACCAAGTGTTCATGGTATCTTACAATCTCTTGTTCCAATGTATATTTCAAATATCATTTATCAAGCACTTTTAGAAGCTCAAGCAAGTGAATTGGCATCACGTATGACTGCGATGTCTGCTGCATCAAATAATGCTGATGAAATGATTAGATTGTTGTCAATCGACTATAATAAAGCTCGTCAATGGGCTATTACACAAGAACTCGTAGAAATTGTTTCTGGTGCAAATGCGCTGAAATAATTTTTTAATCATTTTAAAAAAAAGGCTGATTTTGAAATTTCAAAATCAGCCTTTTCTTATATTATTTTTTAGCTTATCTTACTTGAGATTGTTGTGCTTGTGCAACTAATTTAGGTGCATTTTCATTAATGTATTCAATCAAGTTGTTCAATTGGTTAATGTATTGATCTCTTAATTTAGCTTCTTTAGGAGCTTTAGTTAAGTTCAATCCTCCAACGAAGTTAGCTTTGTTTTGAACTATTTGAATTACTGCACCTAGAGTTTCAGCGTTTAATGCAGATTTAAGTTCTTCAAGTTCGCCGATATTCTTCATTTCTAATTGCATAGCTTTTGCGTTCATACCTAAGTGGTTCATTAATTGAAGTGTATTTTCAATTCCACCAGTTTCTTGTGATTTATTAATAAATGTGTATAAACCGTCATCTGTGCTTAAGTCGTGAGCTCCACCTCGTTCGTCCCATTCTTTTGGAGTTGAAATTTTGGTTAAGTCTTTGCCCATTTCTTGAATGTGACCGCTTTGAGTATCTCCCAGCATTTGAGTTGCCATTTCAAACTTGGCCAATTCGTAGCAACCTTTAACCATGTAGCTTTCGTAAATTTGAGCCATTTCTTTTTTAGCTGGATCTTCAGATTTTGTCAATCTTACGAATTCTTTTAGTAATTCTTTTGGATTGTTCAAAATGTGATATTTGTTGAAGCTTTCTTCGAAACGTTTGTATTGAGTGTCTGTGTTTTTGCCTTTAATTGTTGCAGATAAGTAGTTGTTTAATTCTTTTGTAACAACTTGTCTGTGTTTAGGCTCAATGTTAGCTTCAATGAATGTTTTCTTACCAGATGCTATGTCAGCTAATTGGTTTTTCATAGCTGTTGAAATTTGTTCATCAGTAAGACCTTGTTTATCCATTTTTCCATCTTGCATTTGTTTTAATGCGTTAACCAATTCAACACCTTGTTTTAAAGTGTTTGAGAATTTGCTTGCAAGTTCAGAAGTTTCTTTTTCTGTTGTTAAGTGACAATCAGGATATGCTGCGCGAACGCCATATTGTTGGAACATTTTATTCTTCATTTGATTAATTTGTTTTGTCGCGTTCAAGTTGTCCCAATCACGTTGTAACATAAAGTAAGCTTCTTCAAAAGAATCTCCTTTTTCTGTTAATTTTATGTTGTCTTGAAGTGAATCCATAAACATCATATTTTTCAACATGTTGTTTGGTTGTTTTTCCAAACCTTTGATTTGTCTTGCAACGTCAAATGGAGATACTGTTTTTAGGCTTAATTGTTCAGGTGTTGCTTCATTAATTAATTTTTTAGCGTCTTCCATTGACATTTTCTTGATTTCATTAAATTTCACCATAAATTCTTTGTTGTCTTTAGGGTCAAATTTGCTATCAATAAAGTGTTTTAGTACTTTGAAGCTTTCATCTTCAATTGTGTCAATATTTTTTGCATTTACAGAAAGATTTGTTGCTTTTGATAATGCATTAAACGCATCTTCTTTTGTAAATGACATTTTTTTAGCAATATTGTCTAAGTAACCTTGAGTTCTCTTGTGTGCTTTAGAAATATCTGCTTCAGAATTGATGTTATCTAAGTCTTTCATAACTTCTGTTTCAATAGCATCTTTAGTTTCGCCAGCATTTTCAGCACGTTCCATAACTTTGTCAAGGTATTCAGCTGGAACATTTTTCACTGCTTGCATAACTTGTGCAACACTGCTCATTTTAACTTGTGGTCCAACGAAAGCGTTTTGTACAAGGCTTTGAGCTGATGAAGTCATATCATTCTTAAGAGTTGGAATAATACCATCATAGAACATTTTGAATTTTTCGCCCTTAATGCTACCAGCTTTGTATTTGAAATCGTCTACAAGAACACCATTTTGCCAAGCACTATTTGTGATGTAACCGTCTTCTCCACCACGTCCGCATTGGTAGTCAGTTCTTAGTAAACCTTTTGAATCTAACCAAGTTTTCTTGTGTTCGCAAGCACCCCAAGTGTTATCGTGCATAATTGCATCTTTAACTTCAACCTTGCCTGTTTTAGGGTCTTTAACCAATAATGGAGCAACATCTGCGATGTATTGAGCGTGTCCACCGTGGTCGTTGTGGTAAACTGAAGTTCCTGAAATACCAGAGTGTTTACCTGTTTTAATTTTTTCAGCAGTCTTTTCTACGCTTTCTTCTGCGTAGTAAGGTTTGCCTGTCATTTGTTCTAAGATACGAATTTCTTGTGGTGTGCATAAACCAGAAGAACCCTCTTTGTTAACCCAAACAGCACCTTTTTCAGCACCTATTTGTTTTGCAAGTTCGTTTAATGGTTTTTCTAATTCTTTTTGTTTTGCTGCAGTTTCTTTTTTGATTTCAGTGTACATTTTGTTAATGTTTTTAGCAACTTTGTCTAAGGCAGATTTTTCATTGTCAGTCATTTCGTAAAGACCGTCCATGTTTAATTTTTCGCCTTTAACTTCTGCTTTTTCAACTACTGCTGCATATTTTGCAATCTTGTTGTATTTATCTTGCATACTTCTTAAAATTGGTTCTGATACAACTTTACCTTCTTCTTCGTATTTTTTCATAACGTCAGCTTTAGTTGCATCTTTACCTAAGCCATATTTTTTAACTTCTTTTTCAAGGTTTTCAGGAATATCAAGTTTCAAATCTTGAGCTGTTCTGTATGAAGCAGCAGCTTCCCATAATGGTTTGTATAATTTTTTCATTTTAGCTTCAGGAGATTTTGGTAAAATTTCCTTGTTCATAGCTTCTGTTGTTTCATTTGAAAGTTCAAACATGTTGAAGATATTTTTCATTCTAGCGTCGATATCTTCTTGTTTTACGTTTGGATTTTCAGCCTTAATGAAGTTGCCCATTTTTTGCTTTTTCATTGTTTCTTCTTCATAGTCATGAAAGTGTAAATCGTCAGATTGAGCACCTTTAACTTCGCCCATTTTTAAGAAACGGTTAACAACTTTTGTCATTTCTTCATCTGATTTTTCTGGCATTAAAGCTTTCAATTCAGCTGTTAAAGCTTTGTTTGCTTTTACAACTGTTTGAGCATTGAAACGAGCATTTTGTCTTTGTTCAACTGCATCTTTTTCTCTTTTTTCCATACCATTTTTAGTGGCTTTTATGAAATCTTCTGCTTTTTCTAAAGCTCTTAAATGGTTTTGGTGTGGTACTAATTTTGGATCATCAAAATCTCTCATGTAGTGACCATCGTGGAACGTATCAAAATATTTTTTATCAAATGCAGAGAAGTGAGTTGTTTGAACATCACCTCTACCTGTGTTTCCTGCAATATTCATCCATTGTAAAGCAGAAGCGTCAAGAATTCTGTAACCTTTGTCGTCTGCGTAATCAAAGTCAACTTCTGTCTTTGGAACTGAAATTTTTGCATTTGTTCCAAGTTTAGATGGGTCGTAAACTTTCATTTCTGGCTTATTGTTAAGTTCTTCCATAACCATAGTTACGTATTTGTCTTTGTATTCGTAAGCCATAACTTTTCTTGATGTAGAAATAGCAGCACACATACCGTGGTGACGTTGGTCAGTTGTTTTAATTGTTGGCTTGTCTGAATCTGCTGTTTTTACAACTAAGTCATTTAACAATTCGCCCAAAACTTGTGGTTTTTTATCTTTCAATTGAGGATTGATTTTGTACTCAGGGCTCATTAATTTGTTTAATTTTTCTAAGCATGATTTCTTTTCTTTTGTTGTAATTTCAGTAGAGATTACAAAGTAATCAAGGTTTTTTGCAATATTCTTAACTGCATCAATCTTAGAATCGTGCATAGCTTGAGGAAGTCCTTTTGTTTGTAAAAGGTTATTTCTTAATGACATAACAGCTTTTTCATCGTCTGACATTTCTTTTTTGTCAACGAAAGTAGCTTTAAATTGTTTTTGAAGTTCAGCTTTGTTAGGAGAATCGGTATTTTCTAGAGCTTTTGCTGTTGCATTTTGAAGTTTAGCTTTCCATTCGTTATTTGATTTTTTATCATCTAATTCAAAGCTTGTACCGTATCTTAAACCTTGAGCAACATTCATCAAAAATTTAATGTTTTCTTCTGAAGTATCTTTTGACAAATTTTCAATCGCGTTGTTAATATTACGTTGATTATTCAACGTTAAAGCGTCCCCTTGTTGTCTTAATTGATCAACAGTGTTTTTGTCTTCTCTTTTACCTAAGAATGAAACATTAAACATATTTTTTATTCCCCACACTTTCTAATGTACCGATTAACTATTTTATTATACTACTATGCTTGTAATTTGAAAAGAGGTGAAACGCTATTATTACTAAATGTTAATCTGTTTTTTATAATAAAACGGCGTGATTTTGAATATTTTCAAAATCACGCCGTTAAACTAATAATTTATAGCTTATTCAACTATGATAGCACCAACTGGGCATGCTTCTGCAGCTTCTTTAACTGAATCTTCGTTAGCAGCTACTTCACCAGCGTTAACTTCAGCTTTGTCTGAAACTGTGAATACTTTTTCGCAAATTGATTCGCAAGCGCCACATGCAATGCAGCTATCTTCAATAGTAACGTTCATTGATTTTCTCCTTTTTTTTAATCGTACTTTTCTTACAATTTTGATTATATATCAAACAATTTAAAAAATCCATTCTTTTACAAATTTAGATACAGTATCTAAACCATCAAGCATTCCTAAGTCTTTAGGTTGAAGCTTTTTGCTGTAAATAAGAATTGGAACATATTCACGAGTATGGTCTGTACCTGGAACAGTTGGGTCACAACCGTGGTCAGCAGTGATGATTAAGTAATCATCTTCGCCCATAGCGTCAATGAATTTTGGAATGTATGTATCAATTTCTTCAATTGCCTTTCCGTAACCCTTAGCGTCGTTTCTGTGTCCGAATAACATGTCTGTATCAACTAAGTTTGTAAAGATTAATGATTTATCTGCATTTGGAACATCTTTGTATGCAATTGATTTCAAATCAAGAGTATTGTTGATTGCTTTTAAAGTCAATTCCAAACCTTCTTTGTTTGAACCAGTGTGAATTGCGTGGGTTACACCTTGTTTGCAGAAGATATCTTCAATTTTACCAATAGCGATAACTGTACCATTAGCTTTTTCAACATCTGTTAATATTGTATCTTGGTCTGGAGCAAGAACGTAGTCACGTCTGTCTTTGCCGATACGAGTTGGAACGCCATCTACTAAGTGGTAAGGTCTTGCAATTACACGAGAAACTGTTACACCTAAATCGTCAAACATTTTTCTTGCAATTTTGCACCAATCATATAATGTTTCAAGTGGGATTAAATCTGTATCTACAGCAATTTGGAATACACTGTCCGCTGATGTGTAAACGATAGGGTATTTTGTTGCGTGATGTTCGTCGTTGTAGTCAACGATTACTTTTGTACCGCTTGCTGCACAGTTAGCTAAAACACCACCGCAGTTTGTTCTTTTTACGAATTCGTCGATAATTTCTTGAGGAAAACCTGTTTGAGTGAATGTTTTAAAAGCTTCTTTTAAAACGATACCAGCCATTTCCCAGTGACCAGTTGTTGTATCTTTACCGTTTGATTTTTCTTTCATTGTACCGTATTGACCAATTGGATTTGAAACTTTTTCGATACCTTTGAAGTCTTGAATGTTGCCTAAGCCTAATTTTGCTAAATTTGGAACATTTAGACCGTTATTAAATTCGCAAACATTTTTCAATGTGTTGCATTCTGGAATATCGTTAAAATCTCTGCAATCTGGCATTGCACCGATACCCATTGAGTCAATAACTACTACAATTGCTCTTTTCATTTTAAACACCTTTCTTTTTAATAAAAACTCCTGATTAAAATATACCATGAAAAAAAATTTTGTGTTAGCATAAAAATAAAGAGTAAAGTACACAGGAAAATTTTAGAGGTATATATGCAAGCACGTAGAGCAGCAAGAGAATTAGCGTTAATTTTATTCTCACAATTTGATAAAGTTATTTCGAAATATTCAACATCAGATTTTAACGAAATCTTATTAAAATCAGTTAGAATTTTAACAAACAATGCATCTAATGATTTAAAACTTACAATTGGGCCATTAATCGATATGAAACAATATATTGATGAATATGAAGCAAATCATAAAATTAATTTAGAAAGACCTTTAGAGGTTTCAAATGTTCCAGTTCCACTTCCAATGACATCTGATATGAAAAATAAAATTGATGAGTTGTTAGAAATTGCTGAAAAAGCTTTAGCCGCTTTAGAAATTGCTGAATTTACAACTTTAGAAAACAAAACAGAAGTTCAAGGTTATGCCGTAAAAATTGCTGAAATGTTTAAACAACATCATGAAGAAGTGGATAAACAAATTAAAGATTTTGCTCACGGTTGGGATTTTGATAGATTGGTTAAGGTTGACAAGGATATCTTAAGAATTGCAATTACAGAATTGATGTATATTGAAGAAGTTCCACACAAGGTTGTTATTGACGAAGCTGTAGAATTAGCTAAAAAATATTCAACAGAAGATAGTTCTTCATTTATCAACGGAATTTTAGCAAAAGTTGTTTACGAATTAGGAATTAAATAATGTTTAACTTTTTCCATAATAGCTTTGAAAATCTAAAAAAAACTGTTTCTAAAACAGCACAATCGCTTGTTGGAAATGTAGTTGAGTCTGTTCAAGACGAGGCAGAATTTTCTGATTTTGTTTTAGAAGATATGGAAGATTTATTAATCAGTGCTGATTTAGGAGTAAATTATGCATCTGAATTGGTTGATAACTTAAGAAATCAGTCAAAAGTTCGACCATCTGAGGTTAAAACTTATTTAAAAAATTCGTTTGTTGAAACTTTAAATCAAGCTGGAGATACAAAATTAAAAGTGTCTGACGGTTTGAATATATATTTTATTACAGGTGTAAACGGTGTTGGAAAAACGACACTAATCGGAAAATTAGCTTATCAGTTTAAACAATCTGGTAAAAAAGTTTTAGTTGCTGCGGCAGATACTTTCCGTGCTGCAGCAGAAGAACAACTTGATATTTGGTCAAAACGTGCTGGAGCTGATATTGTTAGAAAAGACAAAGGTGATCCTGCCGCAGTAGTTTATGAAGCAATTGAAAAGGCTCATAACGAAAATTATGATATTCTTTTGATTGACACTGCTGGACGTTTGCAAAATAAGTTTAATTTGATGGAAGAATTAGCAAAGATTAAGACTGTAGTTGATAAAAAGGCTCCTGAAGCTTTAAGAGAAACTATTTTGGTTCTAGATGCAAACACTGGACAAAATGGCTTACAACAAGCAAAAATTTTTAAAGAAGCCGTAAATTTAACTTCAGTTGCTCTTACAAAACTTGATGGTTCTGCTAAAGGTGCGATAGTTTTAGCTATTGCAAAAGAATTGAAACTCCCTGTTAAATTAATTGGAGTTGGTGAAAAAATGGAAGACTTGAAAGAGTTTGTTCCAAATGATTTTATTAATGCGTTGTTCTCATGAAAAATTTAAAAGAAACAGTTTCAAAATTAGGTAAGAAAATTCAACTTTTAGGTAATGAAAATAACAAGCCAATTCTTGTTATTGGTGTTTTTCATGGTGATGAACCTCAAGGAAAATTTTTGATTGAAAAATATTTAAAACAAAACCAAAATTCTGATATGCTTTATATTCCTTGCTTAAACCCTGATGGAATGGAGTTGAATACTCGCCAAAATTCAAACAAGGTTGATTTAAACAGAAATTTTCCGACTGAAAACTGGATTTTATCTAATGATGAAGACTATTTTGGCGGAAATGAACCAGCAAGCGAAATTGAAACAAAATTTATGGTTGAAGTTATTGAAGAATATAAACCAAAATTCATTTTGACACTTCACTCTCCGTATTGCGTTGTAAATTACGATGGTGATGCTTTAGCGTATGCAAAAGAAATTTCTAAAATTATAGATTATCCAGTACAAAGTGATATTGGATATCCAACGCCAGGCAGTTTTGGCACGTATTGTGGAGTTGAAAGAAAAATTCCGACAATAACTTTGGAGTTAGATGAAAATATTGATGTAACGAGATTAGTAAAACCTGTTCATAAAATATTTGATTATATAAATTCCGTGTTATAATTTTTTTAGTTAACAAATATAAGGAGATATAAAAATGGCACAAGAACCTAAATTAATCGCAGTTGTACCTAGAAGTGCTACTGAACAAATGCAAATTTCAATCAACGAATATAAAGGTAAATCTTATTTAGATTTAAGAATTCACTATACAACAGATGATGGTCAAACTTGGTTACCTACAAAAAAAGGCGTAACTTGTTCTCCAGAAAATTTAGAAATTTTGCGTGATGCTATTGATGAAGCTATGAAAGAATTTACAACAGAGGTAGAAGAATAGTGAATAAATATGCTTTAGTTCTTGTAAATATCAAGGGCTTGGGCGTAAAAACTTTTAGTTATTTAATCCCTGATGCGTTTAAACCTGTTATTAAAATTGGGCAGGCGGTACTTGTACCATTTGGACGTCAGGGATTAATTAATGCGTTTGTGGTTGGTTTTTCTGATTATTTACCACCTGAAATTAAGGCAAAGAAAATTAGCAAAATTTTGGACGAAAAGCCACTGTTTTCGCTTGAATATTTAAAACTTTTAGAATGGGTCTCTAATTACTATTGTTGCGACTTTGTGACTGTTTTAAATATGGCTATTCCGCTAAAACTTATTGATAAAAATGCAAAAACGGAGTCTGTTGTTGAGTTTGTTAAAAAAGATGGTGCAACAAAGCGTCAATTACAAGTTTTAGATTTATTGGAAAAGTTTAAAAAAGTAAATTTAACAGAATTTGAAAAAGTTGCAAAAACAACTAGAGCTACAATTAAAAAACTTGAAGCTTTGGGTTGTTTAAAAATTGTTGAAGATGAATTATATCGCAATCCTTTGTCTATTTTTTCAGAAGTTAAAACGGAAGATTTATACGAACTTCAAGGTGAGCAAAAAGAGGTTTATGAAAAAATATCTAAATTAAAAGAGGTTAAAAATCCGATTTTAATTCACGGGGTTACTGCGTCTGGCAAAACGGAGGTTTATTTTAAACTAATTAAGGATACAATTGAAGCTGGAAAAAATGTATTGTTTTTAGCGCCAGAAATTGCGTTAGCTTCTCAATTAACAAAACGTTTAGCTCGTAAATTTGGAATAAATGATATTGCAATTTGGCATAGTTCAATTTCAGAGGGTGAGCGTTATGACGTTTGGCAAAAACTTTATAGAAATGAGATAAAAATTCTTGCAGGTGCTCGTTCAGCAGTATTTGCACCATTAAAAAATATTGGTCTAATAATTATTGATGAAGAACATGAAAGTGCGTATAAACAGACTTCTCCAGCTCCTCGTTATGATGCAAGGCTTGTTGCTGAAAAACTTGCTGAATTTTATGGTGCAAAATTGATTTTAGGTTCGGCAACACCTGATATTTCGTCTTATTACAAGGCTGTAAACTCAAATACATTATTTGAGCTGAAACATCGATACAACAATGCTCCGCTTGCAAAAACTTATGTTATAAATATGCAAACGCACATGCAAGCTGCATATAGAGGTGTTATTTCAAAACCTTTGCAAACAGAAATTAGGGCAACTCTTGAAAAAGGTCAACAAGTTATTATTTTGATTAATAGACGAGGATTTTCGACATATACACAGTGTCAATCTTGCGGAACGGTTATAGAATGCCCCAATTGCGCTATTCCAATGATTTGGCATAGTGCTGATAGTAAATTAAGATGCCATTATTGCAATCAAACGATGTCATTTCCTGATGAATGCCCAGAATGCGGTTCTGATGCCTTGCATAACTCTGGAACTGGAACTCAAAAAATTGAAATGTACTTGAAAGAATTGTTTAAAGATGCAAATATTGTTAGAATTGATAGTGATTCTTTAACAAGAAAAAATGAACATATAAAAATTTTGAATAGCTTCCAAAAAGGTGAAATTGATATTCTAGTAGGTACCCAAATGATTGCAAAAGGGCTTGATAACCCTAATGTAACACTTGTTGGTGTAATCAGCGCAGATGCAAGCTTTAATCTGCCCGATTTTAGAGCTTCTGAACGTGGCTTTCAACTTTTGACACAGGTAGCAGGACGTGTAGGTCGTGGTGAATTTACAGGAAATGTTCTATTCCAAACATATAATCCTGATTTTTATGCTTTACAAACAGCAAGAGAACAAAATTATAAACAATTCTTTGATACAGAAATTGTTGCAAGAGAGGAATTTGAATATCCTCCATTCTCTAAAATTATTCGCTTTATTCTGAGTGCGGAAAATCAGTTTAGAGCAGAAAAAGCTTCACAAGAAATTGCATTAAGGTTTAATACTATGGTGGATAAATTTGGAATTTCTGAAAAGTTGGAGGTTTTAGGTCCGACTCCGTGTGTTTTTGAACGCTTGAACGGAAAATTTAGATTTCAAATTCTAATTAAAAATCGTATGGACGAAAAAGGTCATGATTTTGTATCAAGATTTTTGCACCAAATTGTATTGCCGAAAGACATTAAATTGACAGTTGACGTTGACCCAATTGATATTTTGTAGGGTTAGTTTATTTTCTTGATTACAAAACTAGGTTTGTTAATGAATATTCTGCAGTTATTAGTTCCATTTTGGTCAATGCACTGTGTTAGTGGTGCAATTGAACCACACATACCAGTGTAATCAGTTCCATTTGCATAAGCTGAATAAGCGCCAGCTGTATTTGCGTAACAACTTGCGTAAACTAATGGACGCATAGCAAATATAGGACTGTGATTAGGTATCTCGTATCGATTAGAATTTTGGGTTCTAGTCATAACTTTTGCTGTCAAGAATGATAGAGGAAATCCAGTTTCGTAAGCAGGTCTAACGGCACCATCTCTGTATACATGAAATAAAAATACATCTTGATTTAACCTATCTGGACCATTTGCAGTATCGTTTGAGCTAGCCATTTTGCCGTTAATGTCAATATATACGTTAAAATAATCTTTGTTATTAGCCCAATAATCTCTAGCAAGTTTTGAAATATTGTTGTTGGCTGTATTATGTTTAATTGCGTATTTTGCAACATAATCTCTAAATTCGTTTGGATATTGTTTTAACGACGAATTTTTTAAGGTGTCAATACTAGTAAAAGTTGTAGTCAATGCAGTTGGCCAATATTCATACCAGTAATTTTCTTCGTTGTTTATAACACCATTATAACTAGGGTCAAGTGGGTCTACTGTAACAACTTGTCTTGTATTGAAATAATTATTGTATAGGTATTTTCCAAGATAAACTACATGACCATTAGGGAGATATAATTGAGGAGTAAATCCTGAAAAATTTATTGGTATGCTTGCGCTATCGTCAATTAAAGTATTTTTTGTAATGTTTGTTGCACAGCCAATATTGTAATCTTCAAGTTTATATATACTTGCTAATCTTTGGCAAAAGCCACTTTGCATGTATTTGTATTTTTCTTTTTCGATGGCGGTTGTTAAATTAGCATAAGCAGTGGTACTTAAGCCAGGGTCAACTTCTGCATCTGTACCTAATGTTTTTCGTGCAATTACCTTTGGAAGTTGAGTACCTATACCAGGGTATTTATTTTGATAAAAGTTACATACGTGTGTACTACCATCTCTGCCATAAGCTTCAATGTTTTGATCAGCACAAATGGAACCTATTTCTGTTGAAAAATCAATATGACCTTCGCTCGCCATATTAAGTACAGCGTTTTGTAAATTTACAAAAGCAGTATATACACCTATCCTTTTTATATAATCAGCTTTTGGCTTACTTAGTGACATACCAGCAACAGATACAATACCAATGATAAAAAATATCATCATAATTTCAATTAATGATATTGCCCCGATATGAAATTTACGCCAATGAAAAATCATTTTTGATTTGCTCCAAACATTCTTGATATGTGCTTACTATATTTATACCACATGTTTTATTAATTGACGCGTTTGTTACATTAAGAAGGGTAACATTTTCTTTAACCGCGTATATTGGAATATTTCTTTTTAACGCTTCAAAAATAGGGATTGAACCAAGAGCATTATGTGGAACTACCAAATAATCTACATCTTTTATTGAAATTCCATCTTTTTTACTAAGCGTTGGAGCTTGATTTAAACCTATTAAGATACAAGGTAAAAACGTTGGTGTGATATATTCTGATGCACTTTTTGGATTAACAATTTTTGATGAAATCTCACAGCTTTCAAAAGCTGGAGAGTGCGCACAAGGTACTTTGAATTTTTTAGTTATACAATGCGAAATTATCGCTTCAACACCTCCAACAGGATCAACACCACTACCGTTTTCGTAATCTTCACTGTCTTCGTCTTTAAATAAACAGACCACGCCTATTGCGTCACACCCGTTATTAAGCAAACTTTCTGCGCTTTCATAAAGTGTTTCTATATTTTTTACGTATCCTGTTGAAATTCCGCTTTCATCAACGTAAAAATCAACTCCAACCTCATCGTTTGTTATTTCATAGTCACTAATATTTATTCCATAAACTGTTTTAACAGCATTTATAGTGTTAATATGAACGTTTAAAACATCTTGTGGTATGCTTTTGTCAAAAATTACGCCAATTTTGTTATTATTGCTTTCTTGCAAATGAATTTTACCCTTAAAAAATTCATCAATTGCAAATCCCTCAACATAGAGCATATTCTTATCAATTCCTGAAAATCCACCCGCATTAACAACATTCGGATTTACAATTAGTTTGTTGTTTTTTGAAAAAAGTCGAGCGTAATTACTTGCATCACCAGCGTAACCGCCAATTGAGGCTCCAATACCAGTTGGTACAATAAACACTCCTAATAGTTCGTTATTATTTATCATATTTTATATTATATACAAAAAAAAGAGGCTTTCGCCTCTTTTTTTTGTATATTTAAACTTTGTATTAACCGTTTTGTGCTCCGTAAGTATGAGCTTTTTGAACGCCTTGTTGTAAAGCTGATGTCCAAGAAGTAATGTAACCATCTAGTTGAGCGATTTCAGTTTCGCAATTACTTTTGTCTTGACCAAGTTCGTTTTCCCATCTAGCAATATCAGCTAATTCTAGGTTCATTTTTTTATCTAAAACATCAACTGCATCTTCATATTCTACAGAATCCTTGCCATATTGTTCAGCAGCATCAGCCTTTTTAGCGTCGTAAAGTTCGTTAATTGAAGAAGAATCTCTTGTTGCAACCTCAAGTTGATGTGCAATTTGAGATAGCTCGAATTGTTTATCCGATCTGCGCATTTTATAGGCTAAAAGCATTGTTTGTATTCCTGCGTATGCCATATTGCACCTCTAACTTTACTTACACTTTATAACTTACACTATTATAAAAACTTTTAGAACGTTCCAATTTCACAATTGGCTTAATTTGTTACAAATCGTTACATAAAATGCATATTAGTTACTTGTCTATATAAAAGTATTTATTCTTGTAATAAAATATACATGGTAATGAGGTAAGTTTATGAAGAAAATATTATTTTTATTATTTGTAATGTTAATTTCTTGCAATTGTGTATTTGCAGATGATTTCAAAACTTTTTACGATAACGGACAAAACTTTTTGAATTCTTCACAATATTCAAGCGCAATTGGCGAATTTAAAAAGGCTTTAAGAATTAATTATCTTGATAATTCTGCAAGAATTGGTCTTGTTAATGCATACTTAGCAAGAGGAACTTATTTTGCGAACACTGAAAACGACTATAACAAGGCTGCGAATGATTTTAGAGCAGCGTTATTTTATTTAAAATATTATCCAGAAGACAAAGATGTCGCAGTTTCTGCTGCAGCAATTCAAACTACAACAGATAACCTTGAACAATGTATGAATTCTCAAGGTCAATCAAAAGCACCTCAAGAACGTTATAACAGAGGCGTTGTATTGAGAAAAAATGGTGATTTGCCAGCTGCGGGTTATGAATTTGTTCAAGCTTCTCAAAATGGCGATAATAATATAAAGAAAAATTCATATATACAAGTCGGGGATATTTTATCAGTTTTAAATAATTCTCAAAAATCAGCTCTTTATTACCAAAAAGCTGTAGCATTAGATCCAAACAATGTTACTTTAAGACTAAAATATGCTAGAACTCTTGATAAATTAGGTAAAGATGACTTAGCTGTTCAAGAGTATAACACAATTTTAGCAAATGGCTCTGACAATGCAGAAGTTTTGTATGCGTTAGAAAAAATTTATACAAAAAAATTGGCACAAACTCCTAACAGTGCAGAATTGAACGCAAATTTGGGTGCGATTTTGCAAAGAGAAAAGAAATATGACGCTGCATTGACATACTATAAGGCAGCCGAAACTCTTGACCCAGCAAGCGTTACAACTAGATTGAATTTGGGTACTTTATACCAACAAAAGAAAGATTTTAACAGTGCTTTATCTGCTTACAATTCAGTTATTGCGCTTTATCCAAATAATTTAGAAGCAAATTTATATAGAGCGCAAGCGTTAGTTGATTTAGGAGAAAAAGATGAAGCTTTAAAAGCGTTTAAAAAGGTTTTGAGTATTGACCCAACTTCTGTTGTCGCTAAACGAGAAATGTTTGATTTGTTGAAGGATACAATGACACCAGAACAGATGATTAAATCTTTCAGCGAAGATGCACAAGTTGATAAATCATCAGTTAGTGCTATGTATGATTATGCAAAGGAATTGCACAATGACAAAAAATACGATGAAGCTATTGCTTGTTATAAAGAAGTTTTAAAATATGATACTTCTAACCCCGAAGTGTACGCAAATTTAGCTATAGCATATTCAAATAAAAAAGATTTTGATAATGCGTTGCAAATTGTAAATGGCGTTAAATCAAGATTTCCAAATAATGAATTTTTGAAACAAACTACAGAATCTATAACGCAAGAGGTTCATGCTCAAAAATATGAACAAGCAAACAAATATTTTGCAAACAAGGAATATCAAAACGCATTAAATATCTATTTGACTATTTACCCAGCTCCAAAAGACGTTTTAATTGCAATTGCAGCTTGTTATAAAGGGTTAAATAATATTGATAAATCAATTGATTACTATAAACGTGCGTTTGCCTTAGATTCAAATGATTCAGAAGTTGCATATTATATTGGTGTGCTTTACGCAGAAAAAGAAAACTGGACTTCTGCAAAAATTTATTTGCAAAAGGCTTTAAAAATTAATCCTAAAAATACAAATGCAGATGACTTGTTGGCATCTGTTATTGAACAAAATAATATATTGCTTGTTAATAAGGTAATTAATTTATATAACGCAAAAGATTATACGAATGCTTTAAAATTAATCAGTCAAATTTTGACAGAAGATCCTAACAATGCTTATGCATACTACTATAGAGGATTGATTTATGATGAGCAAGAAAAATTATTGCAAGCTATTGCAGAGTACAAAAAAGCAATTCAACACAATCCAGATTTAGTTATTTCAGATTACTTGATTGCGACTGCGTATGACAAACTTGGTCAGTATGCGAACGCTTATCAATTTTTCAAAAAATTCGTGAACGCTTCACAATCTGAAGATGACTATAAAAAATATGCAAGATCAAGGTTAAATGACTTAAAGAGTTATGCAACACCAGTTAAATAAAGATAATTTAATATTTAAAAGGGTGTCTTTAGCGCCAATGGCAGGAATAACTGATGTTGTTCTTAGAAATTTAGTGCGTGAGCATTCTAAAACTTGCCTTTTAACAACAGAGATGATAAGTTCAGAGGGCTTAAAAAATGTTCATGACTGTGCAATTATCAAAAAGAACGAAAACGATTCTCCGATTGCTTTTCAATTGTCAGGTCACAAACCTGAATTGATGGCAGAATCAGCAAAATTTCTTGAAGCAAGGGCTGATATGATTGATATTAATATGGGTTGTCCTGTAAAAAAAGTTGTGGTCGGAAATGATGGCTCAGCCTTGATGAAAACTCCAGAGTTGGCACAAGATATTGTAAGAGCGATAAAAGACGTTGTAAATGTACCTGTTAGCGTAAAATTTAGATTAGGTTACACTGCAGATACAATGAATTATGTTGAATTTGGCGAAATGATGCAAGAAGCTGGTGCAGATTTTATTACAATTCATGCTAGAACTAGAGCTCAAATGTATGCAGGTTCTGCTGATTGGGCTAAAATTAAAGATTTGAAAAAAGCAGTTGACGTTCCAGTCTTTGCAAATGGTGATGTTGTTTCCATTGAAACAGCAGAACAGTGTTTAGAATTATCGGGTGCTGATGGTATTGCTATTGGTAGAGGTGTTTTAGGTGATGTAACGTTACCTTATAGAATTGAACATTTTTTGGAAACAGGTGAAAGACTTGCGCCTCCGTCAATTGAAGACAAACTTGATGCTCTAACGCGTCATTTAGAGGGTGAAATTGAACTACGCGGTACAGATGTTGGAATAAAATGTATTAGAAAACTTTACGGTTACTATATTTCAGGTATAAGAAATGCCGCAAAATATAGAGCCGAACTTGTTAGAATTGACGATTATGGTGAAATGATAAGAGCATTAGAAACGATTAGACAAGAGGTTCGTCAGTTAGCTCTATCGGAAGTGTAACGATAAAGTCTGCGCCTTTTCCGAGTTCACTTTCAACCTTGATTGTGCCCTTGTGAAGTTCAACAAGTTGTTTTGTTATAGTTAAGCCCAAACCTGTTGATGTTTCCTTTTTGTGAAAAGCGTCTTCAAGTTGAACAAACTTTTGGAATACTTTTTTGTGATTTTTCTTATCAATTCCAATTCCTGAATCTTTAACACTTATTCTAACTTTTTTTGCAGTATTTGTAATGGTAATCACAATGTCACCGTTTTCAGGAGTGTACTTTATCGCATTACTCAATAAATTATATAAAACTTGCTGAATTTTTTGATAATCAGCAAAAATGTCGATATCGTTTGCAATTGTGTAGCTCAAATTAATATTTTTGTTTTTAACAAGTGGCATTAATAGATTGCAGGTTTCAATTACTGGTCTGGAAATTTCAAAGTAACGTTTTACAATTTTTATGGCGTTAGCTTCTAATTTTGAAATATCCAAAATTTCGTTAACCATACCCAAAAGCTGTATGCCCGAAACTTGAATATCATTGATATATTCAGTTTGTTTTTCGTTAAGCTCGCCATACGCTTGTGTTTTTAAAATGTCTGAAAAACCAATAATAGCGTTAAGTGGTGTTCTTAATTCGTGCGAAACACTTGCCAAAAATTCATTCTTAACTTTGTCCGCAGCAAGAATTTTTTTATTTTGAGCTTTGATTGTTTTGTATGCTTCGTGAGTATCTTCAACCGCTTGTTTTAAAGCTTTAGATTGAATTTTGAAAACATTTGAAAGTTCATTTTCTTTTATTTTATATGATAAAATGCTTGAAATAGCATTTGCCGTATCAATATCTTCTTGCAAATAGTTTTTCTCACCTGTTAAAACAATAAATCCATAAACCGAGTCATGTATTGATAATTTTGTTATGAGTGAATTTTTGCTTGAAATATTTAAGATGTTAAGTATTACAAAATTATCTTCAGGGATAAATGGTTCAGTTGAAAGTAATTTTTTTGCAGTGTTTTTAGAAATATCAATTACTTCATCTTTCTCCAATACGCCGAATGAACTTGCGTCTTTTAATTGAACATCTTCCGCATTAAGCAAAAATAAATAATAGTCTGTAAAATCTATTACTTGAGCAATTTTTTTGAAAAAAGCACTGTAATCGTCCTGTTTAATCTCAATAGAAAATAAATCAGGAATTAGTGTTGTTAAATCTTTTTTCATACAATTTGTCATTTTAAGTTTCGATATATCCTATATATGGCAAGTTTCTGTAAAAACCGTCATAATCAAGTCCATAGCCAACTACAAATTGGTTTCCGATTTCAAAACAATAGTAATCTGGTTGTATATCTGTTTTTCTTGTTTCTTTTTTATCAAGTAAAGAACAGAATTTTAAAGATTTTGTTTTGAAGTTCAAATGCATAAAATCAATCAGAAATTTTGCTGTTAAGCCAGTGTCGATAATGTCTTCAACGATTAAAACGTTTTTGCCGTTTAAATCAGGTAATGAAATATCAACAGCGTTTACTTTGCCTGTTGAAGTAAAACCTGAACCGTAGCTTGAAAGTCTAATAAAATTCATGTTTAAAGGCATTTTTAAATGTTTTACAAGGTCCGCCATAAACATTACAGAGCCCTTTAATACACAAATTACATATAAGTCTTCATTTTTGTAAAATTCGTTTAACTTTACACTCAATTCTTTGATTTTGTTTTGAATTTCGTTTTCTGTAATCAAAACTTTTAAATCTGCTTCTGTTATCATTTCTAACATAGTTACCACCTAATCTTTTTTCTTTAATGTTATCACATGTGTACAATTTTTGACAACTTTTATTTTTTCACTTAATCCAATACCGCCAACCCATAGAACTTCATTGTTTGTACAAAGTAATATTAATGAGTCTTTTAGGTGTTGAGCAATATTTTTGTTCATTAAGTATTTTTTTAATTTTGTTGTACTTTTTGAACCCAAGGGCTGAATTATATCGCCATTTCTACGAGTTCTTATTGTTAAATTTTTTATATCTGTTAAGTCTACAAATGAGCACATTTCCTTATCTTGCGGAAATTTTTCAGGTAATGTTGTGCATTCTTGTATTGAAAAAATATAACTTCCAAATTCGTATTCCCCACATTTTGAAATTTCAATGATATCTTCGTTTTTATCTGATTTTGTAATGATTTCAATGATTTCAATGTTTACAAATAACCATTGAGTTGAATTTAGAGAATGCTTTTTTCCAGATTTTGAAGTGATATTTTCATTAACAAATTTTAGCGCATTAACGATTTTTTCTTCTGAATATTCAATATTATTTTTTGCAAAATAGTCATAAATAGTGCGTTTTTGTACTGCATACGATTGTTTTTTAAATATATTTGTCGCGATTTTATTTTCATTAATTATATTTAATTTCTTCAAGTATTCGCATACGATTTCTTCATCTTCAATTGCAAGCTTAGAAAGTGAATTTACTGCTTCTTCATATTCATTATTTATTTTTGAGAATAGTGGTAAAATTTTATTTCTGATAAAATTTCTAGAGTATTTATTATCCGCATTTGAACTGTCATTATTAGGTTTTAGGTTGTTTTGTTGGCAGTAATTTTCTACTTCTTTTCTTGAAATATCTAGCATTGGCCTATAAATTTTGCCAAGTTTAGGAGAAATTCCTTTTAAACCGTGGATTCCTGTCCCTTTTATTAGTCTATAAATAAGAGTTTCTGCTGTGTCACTCTTTGTATGAGCGGTAAGAAGTCCATCAGCACTGAATTTTTCTATTACTCGATTGAAAAACTGGTAACGTAGCTCTCTAGCTCTGGTTTCAGTGTGTTTTTCAGTAGCATCAAGGGTTTCCACGTAGAACTCAATACCATTTTTTTTGCAAAAATTCTCACAATTTTTTGCTTCTTGTTTAGATTCTTCTGCACGCCAATTGTGGTTTAGGTGACACGCGATTAATCTAAACGTATGAGAATTTGATAGTTCTTTTAGAATATTTAATAATGAAATTGAGTCAAAACCTCCTGAAAAACCAACGATTAACGTGCGGTTCTCGTCTAAAAGGTCATATTCTTTTAAAAATTTCTCAATTTTGTTTTTCACTTCGTTTTTTTTCTAAAATAATACCTTGTTTGATTTCAACAACATCTACGCCAAGTTGCTCTAATACTTTCATAGCAACGCATTCAGGTACAGTTGTTATTGCGTATAAAATGTGCGCAGACTCTATTTTTTTGTCATTACGCTTTTGTGCTAGTTGCCAAGCGATTTCAAGAACTTTTTTTGCTCTGTCGGTGAATGTTATTTCGCTGTCAAAATACTCATCACCGTAGCCAATAACGCTTTCTACTGCGTTTCTTGCATCTTTAATGTTTATTTCTAGCTCGTTTAAAACTCTGGCGCCAATGCCGTTTCCCTCCTCAATGATGCCAAGGAGAAACATTTCTGTGCCAACTATATTTCTGCCTAAACGACGAGCTTCTTCTTTTGCAAGCTTCATAATTGTTAAGGCTTCCGACATTTGATTTTCAATCGGTTTAAGAATGTCTTTTTCAAGATTTGAGTCAGAAATTCCCATTTGTTGCAAAATTTTGTAAGCGATACCTTTTTTTGATTTCAAAATTCCAAGAAGTAAATGTGAAGCATTAACTTCAGATGAACCAAGTTCTTTTGCAATTTCGATTGCGCTATTCATTGCAACAAATGCATTTGGAGTGAAAATTATTTGTCGATTTTCAAATTCATCTTCTCTATCTGTAAAATTTTTCAATTTTTCATCAAAATTTTGTGTTTTTATGCCATTTTTTGCTAAAATTTGACCCAATTCTGAATTTTCATCTTCTAATATAGATGATAGGATTTGTTCTGTTCCTAAAATTTCGTAATTAGAAGCAGAAAGTTTTGATAAAGCTCTATCAAATACTTCTTTGCTACCTGATAATAATTTTTCGGTTTGCAATAACTCGTCTGGAAGTTTAGATGTATTGTCACTTTCAGGGTGTAATTTCTTTTGAGTTTTCTTTTGAACTAGTCTTGATAAAAGATCCTTAGACTTGTATGTATCAAAATCAAATCTGTCCAAAATCCTTGATATATAAGAGTTTTTGTCGTTTAGAACTGCCAAAAATATGTGTTCAAAAAGAATACTTTGATTTCCTGATTTTTGGGCTAAATCCATCGATTTTTTCAATAAATCTTTGCTTGCGTTGCTGAAAGGCGGAGTTGTGAAAATTTTTGACGATTTTTCAAAACGTAATTTTTCTTCAACAACTTTTTGCAAGTCTAAAAAAGTAATGTTGTAATCTCTGAAAATCTTTAGTGAGATGCCTTTTGCAAGTTTTGCTAATGCAAGCAAAAAGTGCTCAGGTTGAACTGATACATTTTGCATTAATCTTGCCTGATTTTGGGCTTCTGTTACTACAAGTATTGCTTTTTCAGTGAATTTTTCTAACAAATTAGTCCTCTGTTTCGTCTTCTAGTGATTCAATGTATGCTTCAACTTTTTCAAATTCGTCATCGTCTTCGATTGTTTCCATTGAGTAGCCACTACCTTCTTGGATTAATCTCATTACAACGATATTTTCTGAATCTTCTTCTTCTGGATTTGTTAAAAGTGCATATTCTTGGTTATCAACTACTATAATATCGAATAATTCAAATTTAACTTCGTTTCCGTTTTCATCAACTGTTTCAATAATTCTTTTTTCTGACATTTTATAACCTGCTTTCTTTAATTTATTTTTGATAAGTACTGCTCTAGTATGATTCTAGCGCTTTCAACATCGACAAGACCCTTGTCTTTCCTGAAATTTATTTTTCGATTTCTTAAGTTTTCTTCAGCTGTATCAGAGGTCAAGCGTTCGTCTTCTTGCTTTATATCAAATTCTTCAAAGTTTTTTGAAAACTCAATACAATCATCTGCCTGAAACCCTTTTGTTCCGTCCATATTGTATGGTACACCGATAACTATTTCTTGAACATTGTTATCTTTGGCTATTTTTTTTATCTCGTTAATTGCATCTTGCTCTGGAGTTCTGCTTACATACGAGTGACCGTTTGCAATTATGTGCAGATAGTCGCTTAGTGCGATGCCAATTCTTTTTGTCCCAATATCAAGTGCCATTATTTTATTCATATTAATCAGCGACCCATTTTGTTTCAATTTCGTTTATTATATTTTCTAATAAATCAATTGAAAAATCACTCTTTGTTGCTTCTCTGTTTCTTGCAAAGATGTTTGTTGTTTGTTCTTCTTCAATCATTCTAAATTTTAAGCCAACGTAATACTCATAAATGCTCTTTCTAATGATATTAACAAGCATTTTATGGATACTTTCTTCATCAAAGTATAGCGAATATAGTCTTTGTGCTTCAGCCTTTTCATTTGCCAAATATTTTAGATATGCTGAAACTAAAATACGATGTTTCCATTTTTTATATTCTTTCTTTGTAATGATTAAATCAAGATTTTCTTCAATTTCTTTATCTAAGTCTTGTTCTAAATCGCCGTTTAAGTAGTTTTTATTTACCTTGTGAATAAATTCAGCAAATTCATCACAGAAATCTGTATCTAAAAACCATTTTTGTGCGATATCTGATAAGCAAATTTTGTTGAAATCATTTTCGCTCAATTTTTCTTTTTTGAACTTGTCTTCAAGGATAAATTCCATCGGCACGGGTTCAATTGATATATCAGATGTTAAATTTCTCCAGCAAATGTACTCATATGACATAATTTCACCGTGTCTATGAACTAAGTTTTCTGCGTTCACAAGTAGTGATTTTAATACTGTTTGATTAATGTATACGCTGTCTTCATCGCCGTAGAAACGTTCTACAATCTTTGTAAATTCATCTTTTGTAATTTGATTAAATCCGAAACAGTCTACAATACCCCATTTATCGTTGATTACTGTTGCAACAAATTGGATTGTTTCGTCTTCGCGTTCTCTAGAAAAAATTAATGCTTGGTTACCATGACCGTCAGGGTAGCTAGTGTAGCATTCGTAGGGTTTTGATTCTGACAATACTTCTTTATAAAAATCTAGAGCGTTATCTTCTCTTACACCTGATAATTTTAATGCTGAAATATTTCTTTTGATAGCTGGAATTAAATCTTCTTCAGCATATTCAAGTGATTCTTGTAGAGCATGGAGTGCAAGTTGAGATTTTGTCGTACCTAAAATTTCAAGTGCAACTTGCGCAATTCTTGCAGTTGGGTCATGCAAAAATACTGGAATTAAGATATTAGCAAGTGCATCTTCTGAGTAATCATCGCCTAATGACTGGATTAAGGTCATTTTATCTTCATACGGAATAGCTTCTAAAAAGTCTAAGAAATCAATTTGTGCTTCAGGATTCATTATTGCTGTGTGCAATAATTCTTTTGTTTCTGTATCAATGATTTCTTCTGAAGATTCAAAATATTCGTCAATGTCGTTGTAGTCAACGCGATTCCCCATGTCTTTCAATAAATTCAATATCAAAGCCTTATTGTAATCACTTACAGTTGGGCTTTTTAAAGATGTCCATAAAGCGTTTTCAAGCTGTTCTTTATCTGCAAGTCTTAACATTAAGAAACTAATTATAAATGCTTTGTCTTCGTTAGTTTTTACAAATTCTCTCATTAACAAGTCTAGAACTTGCTTTTTGTTTTCTTGACCTGCCAAAACTTCAATAATGCTATCAACTTTTGATGCATCTGACAATGTTTGTAACTTTGAAATTACTGTTAAAATTTCTGCTTTTAATTGAATTTTGTTAAGTTGTTCCATGATTATTTACTAATCCTCCAGATTGCATCAAGTACCTTTTGCGCCTCGTCTGACGGAAGTCTGTCGTTTAAAATTAGGTATTGTACAGCAATCATAGTACATTCTGAACAAATGTTAACTCCTGGACCTTTAACCATTTTTAATACTTCTGTATTTGGTCTTCCGCAAAAACTACAATATACGGGCTCAATTCCTTGTGTTGTAGAACTTTGTTCGTCTGTTTCTTTTGCTTTGTGTGTGCGTTTTCCTAATTTTACAACTTTTTCTTCTGACATATTTTATTCCTTTTTCTTATACTTATTGTAACTTAAATTTTAATTTATTGCCAAAATTATAAATTTATTTTAAAATATTATTACAAGCACTTAATATAGGGAAGAATTATGAAAAAAGCATTATTTTTAGTTACTATTTTAGCGTTGTCTGTTTTATCAACAGCATGCATCAATAATTTGGCGGTTCAAGAGTTAAACAATAAAGCTGCTGAATATATGAAAAAAGGTGATTACGAAAATGCTATTAGTCGTTTAAAATCAAGTTCTGATTTAGACGAAAGTATATTTGAAACTCAATATAACTTAGCGATTGCTTATACAGAAAATGAAGATTATGATGAAGCGATTGCAACTTTCGAAAAAGCTTTAGCTTTAAAACCAAATAGCTCAGATGTTTTCTATTCTCGTGCTGTAATGTATGAAAATTATGCAAAAGATTTGTACGCTGGTAATACAAAACAACAAAAAGAAGCTCAAAAGGAAGCAGAAGCTAACGCAGAAGAAGAAGGTGTTGAATTAAAACCAAGTTTAAATGATGACGGTTCTTACAAACCTACTGATGAAGAAAAAGAGAACATAGTTAAATTTTACGAAGCTTCTATTGCCGATTATGAAAAATATTTAGAAACAGCAGTAAGTGCAAATGATAATTTAGATATTCGAACTAAAATTGATCAACTTAATGGCTTAATTGAATCTTTAAATTCAGGTGTTGATTCAAACTAATGCCTATAATTTTAGTATCTCCAACTGAGGTTGCGTTTAATCTTTTTGGTTTGCCAATTTATTGCTACGGAATTTGTATGGCAATAGCTGCTTTGGTCGGATTTTATGTGTCATATTTTATTGCAAAAAAATATTATAAAGGCGTTATAGATGCAGACGTTCTTTTTAATTTAGTATCAGTAGTGATTATTGCTGGAATTGTCTGTGCGCGTCTTTATTACTGTATTATTAACCATGCTTATTATGCAGAGAATTTTACAGAGATTTTAAATATTAGGCAAGGTGGATTGTCTATTCACGGTGGTATTTTAGGCGGTTTTTTAGCGGGCGTTATTTATTGTAAACACTTTAAATTACCGATATTTAAAATGGCTGATATAATTGCTTATGGTTTAGTTTTAGCGCAAGCAATTGGGCGCTGGGGCAATTTTTTTAATTCTGAAGCCTATGGATTACCTACGAACGGATTTATAAAGGTTTTTATTCCAGAGGCAAGTAGAGTCGCTGGCTATGAAACTTTTAAATATTTTCACCCTACATTTTTATATGAATCAATTTTGAATATTTTAATCTTTTTGATTTTATTTTTTGTAATTCGTAAGCTTAAATTCAAATTTGACGGTTTAATTTTCGCGTATTATTTGATTTTATATTCTATTGTTCGCTTTTATATTGAGGGTTTAAGGTTGGATAATATCGTAAGTATTGCGCATTTACATATAGCACAAGTTGTTTCTTTGATAATAATTGTTTGCGCAGGTTTATTTATTGTTATTAAATCAATGAAGCTTAAAAAAGATTAATGGCGTTCGAATGAAATTTCCCAGCCGTCGTTGCCGTTATTTTGTTGTGCAATTTGTTTTACTTCATTAACTTCGTCTTCTTCAGTTTTTTTAGGCATTTCGTCTTGAGATTGTTCTTCTTCTGGCTCTACAGGATTGATAGGTAGACGGAAACCAAATGTTGAACCTTCACCTAATTTTGAGTGAACAAATACTTGACCTTGGTGGTGTTTTTCAACAGAAATTTTTACAAGGTGTAAGCCTAATCCTGTGCCTTTTATAGAGTGAGTTTGTGTCTCAACTCTGAAAAATCTGTCAAATACCTTGTCTAAATATTCTTCTGCGATACCTTGACCTTGGTCTTCTACGCTAACTTCAATGTAATCACCGACGCGAGCTCTTTCTGCACGAATTTTAATACGTTTGCCGTCAGGTGAGTATTTTATAGCGTTAGATACAATATTTGCCAAAACACGTCTAATGCTGTCTTTGTTGAATGGAACTTCTGGCAAATCTGGTTCTTTCATTACAGAGAATGTTAAATGGTGTTCAGATGCCAAAATTTTCATTTCGTCAACGACATCTTCAATTACAGGCATAATGTCCTGTCTAGTCTTTTCAAGTTTGACATTTTGTGATTCGTATCTTGAAAAATCTAGAATATCATTAACCATTCTATTTAAACGAATGATTTCTTGGTTCATTACACCGATAAATTCTTTTTGAGTGTTAAAATCAAAGTCGTTGCCGTAATTGTAAAGAGTATCAATGTAGCTTCTTAAAACTGTTACAGGAGTTCTCAACTCGTGAGAAACATTTGAAATGAAGTGTGAACGCAACTTGTCCATTTCAATTTCTTTGGTTACATCAATAAGAACGATGATATATCCAACGTATTCCTTGTTAACTGTGAACATTGGTGACATTACTGCTTTTATTACGCGTTGGTTAACTTCAATATTAAATGCAAGTGGACGCTGTTCAATAACGTCTAGAGGCGTATCTTTAAACTGTTCAATACGTTCTTTGAAGCATAATTCACCGTTTGTATCACAGTATTGTTGGATTTTTGTACGCATGATTTCTTTTGGAGTAACATCTAAAAGTTTTTGTGCATGCTCGTTAATCAAAATTACGTTATCATAATTGTCACAAACAACTACACCATTGGCAATACAAGTCAAAATCGCTTCAAGTTTATTTTTTTCTAGCGTCAATTGTCCAATATTTTGTTCTTCGTATTGGTGCAAGCGTGTTGACATGTCGTTGAATGCGTCAAATAGTTGTTTTGCTTCTTTGTTCATACCTGTAGCTTCAACTTTGATGCCGAATGTACCAGAAGAAATTTGCTTAACCCCATCTTGCAACAATTTTAGCTCTTTTGTTGAAAGAATTGTGTGCGCTAACATTACTAGTACAATCAACCCCCAAGTTAAGGCAAATACCATAATTAAAGAAGTTGTTGTTGTGTCTGTAATGGCACCAATAATAGTCCCAGACAAGCCAACCATTACAGAGCCTACTGTTTGTGAAGTTGCTCCATTTTTTAATATCATTGGTGAACTTACTGCAATTTTAGCTGTTTCTGCACGTTTTGAATAGTCTTCTCGGCTTGAATAAATTGTTCTTGAGTTATTATCTTTAAATTCAATAAACGCGATATCGTCGTTGCTACCCAAAATTGATAGTGAGTGAGAACGCAAAGTATCATATTTACTTAATTCTGGAATATCTTTTGTAATTTCTACAGACTCGATTGCAAGTGTTTTTGAAATGATTTGACCAAAGTTTTTGTAGCCTGTATCAAGGTTTTTTTGGATTTTATTCACTGCAAAACAAGTAAGACAAACCATTACAAGGGTTGTCGAAACTAAACCTAGAATAATTAGGCGATTTTGAGTTGTTAAATTTTTAATCCAAGTCATACCTAGATTATATCATGCAAGTATTTTATGGGCAAATAATTAATCAAACTGTTTCAGAATTGTCGTTGTTTCTTGCAAGGCTTACTGCGACGGTGTTGTCGTCTTCATCGTCATCTTTTATGCCTTTATCAACTTCTAAAATTTTAGCTAAAGTTTTAGCATCACCCTTAAGTTTAAAATACTCTGCAAATTTTGGTGTTGTTTTTATGTTGAAAGAACGTCCATTTTTGTCTTTTGTTCTTGAAATTAAGCCCATATCAACTAGTTCTTTGACGTGCTCATAGGCGTTTGCACCACGAATTTCTTTTAAATACGATTGGCGAATTGGTTCTTTTAAAGCAATAACTGTCAAGGTTTTTAAAACTGCAGGTCTTAAATCCACTGGGCAAAGTTTTTCAACGATGTCCATATGCTCTGCTTTGACTTGCAAAATATAACCGTTTTCGTCGTCAATTTCTAAAGCGCCATCGCGAGAAGAATAATCCATGATTAATTCCAACATCGCTTCTTCAATGCTGTCGTTATCTGTCCCTAAAATTTCCGCAATTTCCGCTGTTTGTAAGGCTTTTCCAGTTGTAAAAAGGACTGCCTCAATTCTTGATTTAAGCTGTTCCATTTGCTTTCACCACGTATAAATCTGAGTAGAATTCGTCTTGTTCCAAGTCACATTTGCCTTCTGCTGTCAAAAATAGCAAGGCGATGTATGCTGAAATTTTGCTCATGCCAATTGAAACAAGTTCGTGAAGTTCAACTTTTTCTTCTTTATTAAATATTTTTTCTAATTTTGATTGGATTGATTTTACTGAATTTTCGATAAATTCTTCATGTGCTAAATTTACAATATCGTCTGCTGTTAAATTTGCATATGAACGAACTCTGCGTTTTGCCCTTTCGTGAGCTTGTTTTAGAGATTGTTTTTTCTCTAACATTTCGTAAAATTCTAATTGTCTAATCAAGTCTTTCAAAGTTACTGTTCTGTTTCTGTTAACTTTTACGCTTGTACGTCTTTGAAGAACTTCATTAAATGAAATTACGTTGTTTGTTGGCAATTCGTAATTATCAATGATTTCATCGTCTGAAATCTCGTAGTCATCTTGATTTTCTTCTTCAAAATCAAAAATATCGTTACCCTCAAGCACGTTAGATTTTAATCTTAGTAGAACTGATGCAAAAAGTAGAGTTTTGCCTGTTGCTCTAAGATTTTGTGCTTTCATTTCAAAAAGGTGTGAAAGATATTTGTCTGTAATATCAATAATATCAATATTCCAAGGGTCAATCTTGCCACTTTTTGCCATTTGCACAAGGATTTCAATACCCTCTGCTTGAAGTGAATTTTTTTGTTCTAAGTTATCAAAAATAAATGCTTCTGCCATATTTTTAGTCTCTTAATTTTACTCCAGTAACTTTAGTGATACCTTTTTCTTTTTGAGTTACACCAATTGTCCTATTAGCTGATTCTATCATAGGTTTGCGGTGACTAACTACTATAAATTGCGTATTTTTTGATTGAGTTGCAATTAAATTTGCCAATTTTTCAACATTAATACCGTCTAAACTTTGGTCAACTTCGTCAAATGCATAGAACGGAGCTGGAAGATAGTTTTGAATTGCAAATACAAACGCAAGCGCTGTAATTGATTTTTCACCACCTGACATACTTTCAAGTCTTTGTCGTTTCTTGTCACGAGGTTGTGCATCGATTGTTAATCCACCTTGGAATGGTTCTTCTGGGTTTTCCAAAATTAAAGTACCCTCACCACCTGCAAGTTCGTGGAATGCTTCTTTGAAGTGGATATTCAAATGATTGTATGTTTTCATGAAAGATTCTTTTTTCAATTGTTCGTAACCTTTCATTCTTTCCAAAATTTCAGCGCGTTCTTTTGAAAGCGTTTCAATTTGAGCTTTCATTTCTTTTTGACGTTCTGAAACTCTGTCATAGTCATTGATTGCGCGCATGTTAACATCGCCTAATTCGTCCATTTTCTTTTGAAGTTTTTGAATTTTTGCATTAATTTCATCAATTGAAATTGTTGCAGGCTCTAGTGTTGAAATATCAACGCCAGTATCTTCTAGTTCTTTTTTCGCAGTTTCTAATTGAGGCTCAAGTTCGCGTCTACGCGCTTTGAACGATTCAATTTGTTCTGCGATTTTTTCGATATCAGATTCTTTTAAGTGCTTATTCTTTTCAATTTCAAGCAATTCAGAATTGATTTTGTCACGTTCTTCAAGAAGTTCTTTTAATTTATCTGTAATTGTGTCAATTTGAGCATTTAATTCTAAAAGTTCGTCTTTTAGAGTTTTAATTTCACTTTGAGCTTTTGCTTTGTCTGCTTCAAATTTTTCATTATTCTTTTTGATATTTGTAATTTCTTCAAAACGAGTGTTGATAATGGATTCATCGAACGCGATTTGTCTATTTGATTCTGAAATGTCGTTGCAAGCAAGCATTTTGTTATTGTTTAGACGCTTTATGTCGTCTTCAACAGCTTCTGTCTTTTCTTTCAAGTCTTTTAATGTATCGTTGTCCATTAATTTTTCAACTTCATCAATTTGTGCTTGAATATCTAAAATTGTTGAATGTAAATCTATATCTTTTTGCTCTAATTTATCTAATCTGTTATTAATTTTTTCGACATTTGGAGCTTCAGTTTTGATAAAGTTTTTACTTTCTTCTAATTTTGTTTCAGTTTGTTGAGCTTCAGTAATAAAGCGCTTGAAGTCCGCTTTTGCTTCGCTTAAAGCTGTAATTGTTTCGGAATAATCTTTGCGAACTTTTGCTAATTTGTCTTCAAGTTCAGATTTTTCTCTAGTTGCTTTGCTGTAAGCTTCTTCAAGTTCTTTATGTTTAAGTGTAAGTTTTTCTAGTTCGTCATCGTCATTTTGACTAAATTTTGGTCCTGAACGTCTTGCTTTACCACCAGTGATAGAACCAGTTTTTTCATAAATTTCACCGCTTAAAGTTACCATACGGTACTTGCCCATTAATTTACGCGCCACGCTTTCATTTTCTACAACCAAGGTTTCACCAACTGCGTAGAAAAATGCGTCTAAGTAAATGTCGTTGAAATCAATTAGGTTGATTGCAAAGTCAATTACGCCATTGTCTTTTGGTAAATTTAAGCTAGATGGAGCTTTGCGGATTTTATTCAATGGAATAAAGGTTGCTCTACCAGCACCACTTGATTTTAATATTTCAATAGCGCTTGATGCAACATATTCATTTGCTACAACGATATGTTCCATTCTTCCGCCAATTGCAGTTTCTAGAGCAAGTGCGTATTCTTTATCTACTTTTCCAAGTTTTACCAATGGAGCGTGAACCCCTTTGATATCTGACTTCATAACGTAATCAACTGCGTAGTTTGAATTTTCGCGTTGAACTTCTTTTTGTGTTTTTAATGTTGTAATTTTTCTAAGAAGTGCGTCAATTTGGAAGTTAATATCTTCTAAGTCGCTTTTATTTGCTTGCGCATCGTTCATAAGTTTTGTTTGAACGATTTTTAAATCTTCTATTTCGTTTTCAAGATTTTTGATTTCAAGTTCGCGTTTGTCTTTTTCTGTATCAAAATCAGCCTTGAATTTTTCAAGTGTTTCAACAGTTTCTTTTGCTTGTGCTAATTTATCTTTTAACAATTTTAATTCATTTTCTAAAGGTAATTTTTCTTGAATTAATTTTGTTTCAGCGTCTTGAAGTTCTTCTTTTTTAGTTCTCAAAGCGTTTCTTTTTTCAATATATTGATCAGCTGTTTGGTTAAGACCTGTCATTTCTTCAAGAATAGTCTTTAATTCGTTTTGTTTTTCAGCTAAATCATTATCAATAATTTTAATTTCATCATTTTTTAATTCAATTTTTAGCTTAGTATCTTCGATTTTTTTACGTTGGTTTTCGATACCATTTTTAGCGTTTTCAATAGACTTCAAACCATCAGAAATTTGTTTATCTGCATAATTTATTGCGTTTTCTTTTCTGTCAATTGAGCCTTTTAGTTCTTCGGCTTGTTTTTTAAGCTCGATTTGTTTATCTTCACCTTTTTCTTTAACTTCTTTTGAAATACTTTCGTATTTTTCTTTTATTAATTTTAATTTCTCATTTGTATCAGTTAATTCTACTTCGGCTTCTTTTTTCTTTTTGCCAAATTCAAGAATATTAACGTGAGCTTTTTCTAAATTACGCTTGATATCAAAAAATCTTACAGCATTAATTTGGCTTTCATATCCTGCCTTTTCTTCTTTAAATTTTTGGTATTTTAGTGCAACTTCTTTTTCTTCTTCCAACTGTTGAAGTCTTCCCTCAACTTCTGTCAAGATGAAATTAGTTTTTTCAACACGTGCTTCTACTGTATCAAGTTCTTTTGTAGCTTGTTCTATACGACGGTCAAAGTCTGCAACACCAGCGATTTCGTCGACAATTTTTCTACGCTCACCAGACGTGCAGTTAGTAATACTCATAACATCAAGTTGCATGATTACGTTGTAGCTATTTGGAGTAATATTGTATTTTTCCAAAAGTGAGTGAATATCTGTTAACGTTGCAACGCTATCATTTAGGTAATATGTACTTAAATAGGTTCCGTTAGAAGCTTTTTTCAAGCGTCTAGCAATAGAAAAGTCGTTGCCATCTTCAGTTCCTGAAAAGGTAACTTTTACAGTGGCTTCGTTTTTGTTTGTGTAGGTAGAAATTAGGTGAGAAACTTTTTCAGCACGCAAATTACGAGTTGTTGCCAACCCCAAAGCAAATAAAATGCTGTCAATGATATTACTCTTGCCCGAGCCGTTTGGACCTGATACTGTTGTAAATCCCTCTAACAGTGGTATCTCAACTTTTCGAGCAAAAGACTTAAAATTATCAATTTCAAGTTGCTTTATGTACATATTCCTACCCAAGTATACTTTATTCCATTAGACAATAAGAATAAAGGCATGTCAAATCGTTAAGATTTTTTCATTATATTTGACAAAACTTCTGAAAAAGGAACAATTGGTTCTAATCTATAACCGCAGTCATTAGAAAGTGAACCTCCCATCATAAATAGTTCTTCTTGTGGGTATCTTCTGCATATTCCAGGACGATTTTTGTGAATTTTACAACGCTTTGTTTTTTTGTCTTGCATTGTACAAGAAAATATTAAGCCTGTTTCATCTTTTCCAACTATTTCTAAGTAGGTATAAAACCTGTGTAACAATTGTAGTTTTTTGAACTGTTTTTCATCGTTAACTACATGCTTGCCATGTTTCACGTAAATGTGTTGGCAACACTCTCCGCAACACTTGCAAGCGCCTTTTCTGTAGTAGTGCTTGTGTAAAATTTTTGTGTATAAAATTTTTTTTATAATTTTGTAATTATGAAAAATTTTTACTAGGAGTGTTGTAAGCATATTCCTAACCTTCTTTTAGCTTCGTTATATTCAAGTGAACCTTGATCTGCTAAAACTAAAATTCTTGCGTAATACGATTTTGCTTTTGCGTAATCATTTTTGCCGATGCATAATTTACCTTGTTCTGAGCACATTTTTATTACATTTTTTTCTGGGTTAATATAATTTTCAATTTTATTAACTAGGTCAGTGTAAATTTCTTGGTCGTCTGGATTTAGAATTAGGTAGTTTTTAAACTCGTTTAAGGCTTTTCTAAATTCACAATTTTCAAGTGCTTTTTGAGCAATTTCTAAGTGGTTTGTTACCCAATAAGGGTTTGCGTTAATAATTGGTTTTAACCTATAACATCTTGATGCAACTTTTTCATATTCCATTAGTTCACTCATTATTAAGTTTGCATATTTTGTGTAGTAACAATACGCGTAATCGAATTTTTTAATCATGTCAAAGGCAATTGCCATGTTGCATAGTGTTTTTGGATAATTTGGGTCAATATATTCTGCGTGTGTCCAGTGAGTGACAGCTTCTTCATATTTTTTATCTTGAAAGTACAGTGAGCCTAAATTTAGGTGGATTTTTGAAAATACTGGATAGTATAGTAAGGCTCTTTTATAACATTTTAGTGCTGATAAATGGTCTTGGTTTGTTTGGTATTGAACTCCAAGTTTCAAGTAATCATTTGCGAGTTTTTTATTTTTTTCTATTTTAGTATAAACTTCTTTATATTTTGTACTTGTTTTATCTTGTGCATATTTTAAATATTTTTCAAAGTAAATATTTGCTTCAAGTGGCATTTCTTTCATGGTATATGCAATCGCCAAATTAAGGTTTGAAGTTGGTTCTTCAGGCATAGATAAAAGAGAAGCTATCCAATAAGTAATAGCTTTGTCTATTTTATTTTTTGAAAAACTGTGATTTCCTAAATTGATATATGCTTTAAAATTTAATGGGTCAACCTCTACAGCTTTTTGCCAATATTCAATAGCTGTATCCGTTTTTTCTAATTTATCAAAGCAGTTTCCCATTTTGACATAGATATCTGAATTTGAGGAATATAAGAGCATGTCTGAATAAATTTTTAAAGCTTGCTCATAATTCTTTTGATCATACAACTTTTGAGCAACTTGTTCTAAGTCGCTCTCTGTATCTGCATTATTGTTGATGATATGAGTTTCAGTATTAAATTCTGCCATAGTTTAATTATAAATTATAACATGTTAAATTCAATATCTTTCAAAAAATCATCATTTTCTAATAATACGTTTGCCAATTTTTCTGTGTCATCAACTGTAAATGGATCAGTTACACCTTGCGCAAACAAAGCTTCTACTTGGTCATTATAAGATGTATCTTCCATGCCAGATAAGGCTATTTTATTAAAATAATTTACGTCTTGTTCTCTTTGGTATAGATAATATGCATCTTTAGAAATAGCACTAACATCAACAAAATTAAATTTTGCTTCTTTGGTGTATGGATTATTATTTCCAATTGGATTTGTTACAACATTTGAAACTTCGCTTTGTCCGCCAAGTCTTGCATTGATTAATTCATTATTATCGTTGTTATTAATCCCGTTTATCATATTACCTTTTCTCCCATTACAAAACTATTATCCATGTTTTAGGCATGTTTGTTATCAACTAATTGATGTATGTTTTGTAAGTCCTTTTATTAACAGTACTATTATCTGTGATTTTTCATGATTTGTTACCACCCATTTAATGTATTTATATATGGTAATAAATTCTTGATTATTATCTTTATTTTTTATAAATTATATTTATGTATAGAAAGAAGGTTATGAATGTTAGACATTAAATTAATTAGAGAAAATCCTGAAAAAATTAATGAATTATTAAAAAGACGTAATCCTGAATTATCAATTGACGCGATTTTAGCTGTTGATGAAGAAAGACGTCAAATACAAACTCAAGCTGATGTATTGCGGGCAAAGAGAAAAAATGAATCTCAAAAAATCGGTATGATGAAAAAGAATGGTGAAAATACAGACGCTATTCAAGAAGATGTGCGTAAATTAGGCGATGAAATTAAAGCTTTAGAAGAAAAACAAGTTGAATTAGACGAAAAACAACGTAATTTGTTATTATACACTCCAAATATTCCTGATGAAACAACTCCAATCGGTGCATCAGATGCTGATAACGTAGAAGTTTCAAAATGGGGTGAACCTACAAAATTTGATTTTGAATTTAAAGCACACTGGGATTTATGCGAAGAAAAAAATCTTGTAGATTTTGAACGTGGTGTTAAAATTTCTCAATCAAGATTTACATTGTATAGAGGTAAAGGTGCTAAATTAGAGCGTGCCGTAATCAACTTTTTCTTAGATGAACACACTGAAAATCAAGGATACGAAGAAATTTTACCTCCATTTATGTGTAATTCAGCTACAATGACAGGTACAGGACAACTTCCTAAATTTAAAGAAGATATGTACAAATGTGTTGATGAGGATTTGTACTTAATTCCAACAGCAGAAGTACCTGTTACAAATATTTATCAAAACGAAATTTTATCAGAAGACGATTTACCAAAATATATGACTGCATATACACCATGCTTTAGACGTGAAGCTGGTTCTGCAGGTAAAGATACAAGAGGTTTAATCCGCGTACACCAATTTAACAAAGTTGAAATGGTTAAATTATGTACCCCTGAAACTTCTCCAATGGAGCATGAAAAGTTGACTGAAGATGCAGAAGAAATGTTGAAAAAATTAAATCTTCCATTTAGACGTGTTGCATTATCAACTGGTGATATCGGCTTCTCTGCTAACAAATGTTGGGATTTAGAAGTTTGGATGCCATCATACAATGCTTACAAAGAAATATCTAGCTGTTCAAACTTTGGCGATTATCAAGCAAGACGTGCAAATATTCGTTATAAAGAAAAAGCAACAGGCAAAACAAGATTTGTACATACAATTAACGGTTCAGGTCTTGCTGTTGGTAGAACAGTTGCAGCGATCATTGAAAACTTCCAACAAGCAGATGGTACAATTATTGTTCCAGAAGTTCTAAGAAAATATACTGGATTTGATAAAATATAATTTATATTAATATATTGCCTAGATAAAAAAAATCTTCTAAACTAAAATTATAACAGTTTAGAGGATTTTTTTATGTCATACGGATTTCCATTTGAGTTAGATGATTTTCAAAAAGAAGCATGTAATATAATTAATGAGGGTAAAAGTGTTGTAGTTTGTGCACCGACAGGTGCTGGTAAAACAGTTATCGCACAACATGCCATTCATAGAGCACTCGAAGAAGGTACAAGAATTTTTTATACAACACCTTTAAAAGCCCTTTCTAATCAAAAATATAACGATTTTGGAAAAAAATACGGCTATGATAAAGTTGGCTTGCTTACGGGAGATACTTCTATTAACAGAAATGGGCAAATTGTCGTTATGACTACCGAAGTTTTTAGAAACATGCTTTATGGTACAAACTTAGGCTCTGTTGCGGATAATTTAAAAGACGTAAAATATGTTGTACTTGACGAAGTCCATTACATGAATGATGAAGATAGAGGTACTGTTTGGGAAGAAAGTATTATTTACTGTCCAACAAATGTTCAAATTGTAGCACTTTCTGCAACTGTTGCAAATTGCGACCAGCTTACTGCATGGATTAATTCTGTTCACCCTATTTGTGAACTTGTTAATACAGATTTCAGACCTGTACCATTAAGATTTTATTATTACGACAGTTCTCAACCTTATAAATTATTACCGCTTCTAACGCCATCAGGAGCGCTAAATAACAAGATTAAACCAGAGCCAAGACAATTTGGTCGTAATAAAAATAAAAAGGCGCAAAGTCCTGTTAGAAACGTTGTAAGAAATTTAGCGGAACAAAACATGCTTCCAGCGATTTATTTTACATTTTCTCGTAAAAAATGCGATGAACAAATGGAAAAATGTGCTAATTTGTGTCTTGTAACAAAAGAAGAACAAGAAAAAATTCAGAAAATTGTAGATGAATATATTGCAGAAAACTATTATCTAGCAAAAAATAAACATTTAGAATATCTGCTATGCGGTGTTGCATCTCACCATGCAGGACTTCTGCCAGGGTGGAAAGTTTTGGTTGAAAAATTATTCCAAGAGGGGCTTATAAAAGTAGTATTTGCAACAGAAACTCTTGCTGCAGGTATTAACATGCCTGCTCGTTCTACAGTAATTTCTTCAATCACAAAAAGAACAGATAGTGGTCATAGACAACTTACAGCAAGTGAATTTTTACAAATGTCAGGGCGTGCTGGTCGTAGAGGCATGGACGAAATTGGTTATGTAACAATTGTTGGAAGCCCTTACCAGACTCCTCAAGATGTTGCTGATTTGGTTTTATCAGGTGCAAATGACCTTGAAAGTAGATTTTCTCCAAGATATTCTATGGTTTTGAACTTGCTTCAAAGATTTAATTTAGAAGAAGCAAAACAGCTTATATTAAAGAGTTTTGGATATTTTTCTTCTAATACTAGACTTGCACCATTACTTTTGCAAAAAGAACGTAATCAACAAACAATTGATGAATTAAATTCGTTCAAATGCTACTGTGGGTTAACTAATGCAGATTTGCTTGAATATAACAAAGTGAAAAACATGTATGTTGCAAATAGGCAAACATGTAAAACTATTAGAAAGCAAGAAAAACATAAAAAACGTGGACTTGACGAAAATTTCTTAGCTTTTGAAAAAACAACAAAAGATTTGTTGCACCGCATGCAAGAATTTACATGTGATAGATGCAAATTATATAAAAAACACATTAAAGATTTAGAAGTTCTTGAAAGATATATTTCAAAGCAACGTAAACTTGAAAAAGATATAGAAATTCAAAAAGATGTGTTCTGGAACAAGTTTATGAGCCACAGAGGTGCATTAATTGAGCTTGGCTATATCAAAGATGATTATCCGACTGAACGTGGTGTTACTGTGTCACAAATTCGTTCTGAAAATGAATTATATTTAGCAGAAATTATTTTCTCAGGTGTGTTAGAAGAATTATCACCAGCAGAATTAGCTTCTGTAATATGTTCTGTTACAACAGAAGAAATGCGTTTTGACAATTATGCACAAGTTCCGTTATCTCCAAAAGTGCGTAAAACACTTAACTTGATAAGAAATATTCGTAAGAAAGTTGATAAAGTTCAAAAAAATTATGGTGTTGAAGAACCAATGAATTTGAATTCTTTCTTTGCTCCACTTATCGAAATGTGGGTTAATGGTGCAGAATGGCAATCAATTATTGATGAAGTAGAAATTGGCGAGGGCGATATTGTAAGAGTATTTAAAAGAACAGTTGATGTATTAAGACAATTATGCACAATTGATAATATTCCTGATGCGCTTGTATTTACAGCAAGAGAAGCTATTGATAATATCTTGCGTGAACCAATTGATGTTGATTAATATTAACTTTTGTAACAAAGATAAATCCATGATAGCAAATTATTAAGTTTCGAATACTTTAATAAGGTGTGTTAGTGAAATAAAGGAAAAGTGTTTATTATGGCAATCAATCCAGTAGGAGTAATGCAAAAAGCCGCTCAACCTCAATTTACAGGTATGGTTGATAAACTAGTTGGCTCAAAAGCATTTGAATCAGTTGCTAAATTTGCTGGTGAAAACTCAGCAACATTTAATGCAGCTTCATCTTTGATTATGGCAGGTGTTTTACGTCCTGCAGCAATTATGGCGTTACCAGCTAAAAACGAACAAGAACAAAAGAACAAAGGTAACGCAGCAGCTCACGCAATCGCGTCAGCAGTAATTGGTTTCGCAATTACATCAACTGTTATGAAACCAATCTCAGCAGGTTTGAAAAAGGTAATGGGTAATACGGATAAATATTTACCTAAATTATCAGAAAAAATGAAATCTAATCCAGCATTAGAAAAGAACGTTAAAAAAGTTTTATCATTCGGTCCAGATATTATCTTGGCAGTACCAAGAGCATTGTTAACTTCTAAACTATCTCACGTAGTTGGTGATGTATTATTTGGTAAAAAGAAAAAAGAAGCAGCTCCAGCTCCACAAGCTCCAGTAGTTGCTCAAGCTCAAGATTCTCAACGCCCTGTTTTAGATAACTTCAAAGGAGGTACAAAATAATGAACGTTTCAGCAATTAATAGTGTAGCTCCAAAAGCACAAAATGTTAAATTCACAGGCGCTATGGACAAAATGACTGATATGGTTGCTACAGGCTTAGGCAAAGTTGGTAACTCTGATGCATTTGTAAAAGGTATGGAAAAACTTGGTAATAGCCAAAACTTAATGGTTCACTTATCAACTGCAAGTTCAGCTGTTACATCAGGTTTATATGTTTACAAAAACTTAACTGATAAAAAGAAAACTAAAAACGAAAGAATTACAGCAGCATTAAACCAAGCTTTAACATTCGGTATCTCAACTGCTTTAACATACGGTGTATCTAAAGCATTAGGTAAAGTTTCAGGTAACATTTGTGATAAATTCGCAAACGCAATCTCTGGTAAAGGCTACGATGCAGCTAAGAATGCAGCATTAAAAGCAGGTGCTAAAAACGCAATCGACTTAGTTGTATGTTCTTCAATTAACAGATTCTTCGTTCCAGTAGCTGTTACTCCATTTGCTAACAAATTAGGTGTTAAAGTTTGTGATGCATTAGATAAAAGAGATGCAGCAAAGGTTAATGCTCAAGCTTAATTAAAAAAGTATTTCACTAACTTATATTTTAAAAGACCTACCTTTTTTTTGGTAGGTCTTTTAGTATAAAAATAAACAAAATGAATTATCTAATTATAATGCCATTTTTTTGACAATAACGGCGTAACTCTGTATTAGCTGCCATAACAGTACTTACAAGTAAACCGTTGTGTAAGTTTTGAGCAAGATTTACGGCTTTATCATACATCTTGAATGCGCTTACTGCATAATCTCTTTGTGATTCAGATTTAATTGTAGACAATTCTTGTAAATATTTACCATATAAGAAATATAATTCTGATAATGTATCAAGCAAGTCAAACTGTCTAGCAATTCCGATTGCACTTTCAATGTAAGCTTTTGCTGAATCATAATCTTGTAGAGCCAAATATGCTTCACCGATAATTTTATTAAATTGAGTAATAAAATAGAAGTTTTGAATTTTTGGACTTTGTGCAATATCTAACGCTTTAAGAGAGTATTCAAGCGATTTTTCTGGTCCTGCAGTTAGCAGTGTGACTTCTGAAATGAAATACCAAGATAACAATACGCCCAAAGCGTTCTTTTCTGTTGCAAAGTGAGAAACTTGCTCTGAATATATTGCAAGAGCTTGTTTGAATTTACCTTTTTCTTTCAAAACTTTACCTAACAATAATTTTAGAATATTTTTGCTAAAGATATCGTTATTGTTATTTACGAAAGTAACTATTTGGAACAACTCATCTTGAATTCCGTCAAGTTGGTTTCGCATAATGCTATTTAAAACGCTGATTAAGTTCCAAGTTGTAATAGCTTGTGCGTCCATAATATCGTTATTTTTGTATTGTTTTAGAGTTTCTTCCAAAATCTGTTCAGATTCTTTTATTTCCCCTTTTAAAGTGTTTGCTAATGCAAGTGTTAACTTAGTTTTGCAAATATATAAATCATTGTTGATATGGTTCTTTTCAATAATTTCAAAAATTGTACTTACAACGCCGATTGAACGGTTGTCGCCTTGTAGGACTAAAGCATTTGCTAGAATTAAGTAGGTTTGAAGCCATGTTTCAAACAAATCTTCAATTTTGATGTTTTTATGTTGTCTTGTTGTGTCTAAATTTCTTTCAAAAGCTGGAAGTAATTCTGTATCAATTAAATCAACAACTTCGCCAAAATTACCTATTGTAAGTAAAGATTCAAGTTTTCTTGATTTAACCATAGCAATTTCTAAGTCGTAACTTGGGTCAATATTTGCAACAGCATTATCAACGCATTCTATTACACCAAAATGGTTTCCGACTTTGTGACAACATTGTGTCAAGTAGCCAGTTAGTTCGAATTCTTTTAAATTATCTTCTAATCTTCTAACGTGTTCTATAACTTTTGGTAAATATTCAATCGCGGCTTTTGGATTGTTGAATGACATAATTTTACCAAGACGTTCATAAATATTGTTTTTAATTAATGAACTATTCAAACCTTGTAGCTTTTTAACTAGCAATAATGAATATTTTTGCGCCATTATGTAGATATTTTCATCACCAATAGCTGCAGTTTGTCTAACAACTTCAGACCAAGCATTTAATGCACTCAAATTTTCGTTTAAGTTTGTCGCAATTAACGCTAATGATGAGTGAGATGAAAGTGTAAATCCAGATAAAATTACAAACAATTTTTCATTTATGTTCATAAAGTTTTTATCTTTGCGACCTATTTCTAAAATAGTTTTCCATAACAATGTACTTTTGAATTCATAAGCTGATTCGTTAACTGGAGTTATGTAGTTTAAATCTAGTAAACTTGAGAACAATTCTACGAACGATTTATCGTCAATTTTGAATAATTGGTTAAGGACTACAGGGTAGAACTTCAAACCAAGTACAGAAGCTGCGATAAGTAGTTCATAAACCATTGAATTTTCTTGCTTTAAGATTTCTAGTCTTCTTTTTACAACCGCTTCAAAAGATTCTGGTAATGAGAATGAAATATAATTTCTGCTCGAATCTGTTACTAAATTCAAGATTTGTTCTATATATGCAGGGTTTCCACCAGTTTGCTTGTGAATAGTTTCTCTCAAAGATTGAGATGTTCCAACAAATAGTGGGTTGTACTGATTAATAAAAGTATCAGTTTGGCTATCATTAAATGGAATTAATGATATATCAGCATAAGAACTGTCAGTCAGCGATTTGTCATATAAATAAGTTTTTGCAGATTTTGGTTCGTTGTAAGTTAGTATAAATTTTGTATTTTGAAGACCTGTTTGTCCGTGTATAAGTGTTTTCAAAAACTCATAAGACATATTGTCAATGTGTTCAAAATTATCAAACACAAAAACAGTTTGCATTCTAGATGAAATAGTGTCAAAAACTTTTCTTAAAATAGAGAAAGTTCTTTTTTTGTTTTTGAAAATATTTTCGTAGTATGCAGATTTTTCAGGGTATAAGAAGTTGATTAAATCATCAATTTCGTCATATTTTAAGTTAGCGAATTCATTTTTAAAGAATTTAATTGAATCTTTTCTTAATTTTTGCGTATTAACACAGAAATTTGGTACATTAAAGAAAGTCAAAAGAATATCTTGGAATAATCCACAAGGTGTAATTTGGCTTAGTGGAGTGCATTTTCCTATTAGCCAAACAAATTGATTTTCTTTTAATTCTTCAATAGTTGCTCTTAAAACAATGTTTTTACCAATACCGCTTGCTCCGCTAAGTGAAATAATGCTTACCGAAGTATTTAACAACGTATTAACCAAAATATTTTTTGCACTTTGTTGTGTGAATAAGTTTGGTGAATATTCAAAACCGCTGTTATTGTTTTGTACAGGTTTAATTGGAACGGTAACCTCTGGTTTTGGTTCAGTAATCTTAAATTGTCTGCTTGCGGCTTCTGATAAAATATTTTTAGGTTGTTGAACTTTTCTTGGATTTGGTATTACGTTTCTCCTGTTTGGAAGTACGTTTGATTTTAACGGCAAAATTCCTTTTGGCGCTTTGTTTTTAGTCCCAGAAATGTTGTGTATTGTAGATTTATTAATTTCAACTTTTTTCGTTTTTGGTAATACACTTTTTTGGTTTGATTTTGGCTTTTCTGCAATAATATCGTTGTTTGCAGAACTGTTTTGAACTTGTTCAGGTTGAGTTTCTTGAACTTGAGGCGATTGCGTCATGTTCATAGCGTTCAATTGTTGAGGTAAAATGTTAAGTTGCTGTTGAAGTCCGCTCAATTGTGCTTGAAGTGTGTTTAATTGCGTTTGCAAAGCTTCATTTTCTGCTGTTTGAACTTTTTTCTTTGCAACTTTGGTTCTTTTTTTGTTAGTTAGTTGTTTTGTTGAATTTGATACCTTTTTTGAAGACGTTCTTTTTGAAAGCATGTGATCGTAATTTTTCAATAATTCTTTTTCAGGTGCAAGCGGGCTACCCTCAAGTTTTGAATAATTAGGTTGGTTGCTTACATTGATAATGGTACTTCTTTGAACATTTTTTGTTTCTTGTATAACTGAATTTGTTAGTGCCTTTTTGCGTCTTGGCTGTTTTTTAGAAATTTCAGGCAATACAAATTGTCTAGGCGGAGTAAGTGTAGAGTTGTTAGTTAATTTTTTTGCAGATTTTTTAAACGAATGCCCGCATTTTCTACAAACAGAAGCATTTGGAAAGTTTGCAGATTTACATCTTGGACAGAATTTTACTAATTCTGTACCGCATTCAACGCATGATTTGTTGTATATTAAATTGTAAGCACCACAATGTTTGCATCTTGTCCCGATTTTAATGTTACAATGAGGACAGTTGATGGTTTCATTCGGTATTTGTTTTTTACATCTTGGACAAATCATATTTTACCGTGTTATCTCGTTAGTTAAGAGATTTTTTTACCGCTTCCATTAGTTCAAACAGTCTTTTTGATACTTGTGATTGAGAAATGTTCATTTCTCTTGCAATATCTGCTTGCTTTTTCCCTTCCACATATCTAAGTTCATAAATTTGAAGATATTGTTTTTCTATGTTTTGGCTGTGCGCAATTACAACCGAATCATAAACAGATTGTAGCTGTTCTTTGTTAATAACAATTTCTTCAGGTGTTGGATTGATTGTAATAAAATTGTAATTAGTGTCGTAGTTTCCAGAAAGAGTTGTTTCTTTCATCTCAACACTTGATGTTTCTTTATCAGTATTTGAAACATAACCTTGATGAGAGCGTCTAACTCTGCCCATATTTTTAAGCACGACAACAATAGCTGTTGATGCGACTTTTCTTAAGTACGCTTCAAGCACTTGACCATCGTCCATCGTTTCTACTATCGACAATGAACGTTTACAAGTTTCATTAAAAAAGTCTTCAAATAAATCTTCGTTACCTTGGTATTTCTTATCAGACTTTATTATTTGTTTGATTAAGTCTAAGTGTTCTTGCGCTAATTCCAATTTTTAAACTTTCATCAAAAATCTGCTAACTAACACTTATATAATATCACAACTTAGAAATTTATAATAAGAGAAAAATTGTAAGAATCGTTCTTAAATTCGGCTGTTGGCGCTTTTACGTATTTTAGAGCCGCCTTAACACTTTGTAACACGATTGAATCAATTTGTTTTGAACCACTTGAAACAGTTGTGTTAACATCTTCAACTTCGCCCGATTTATTGATTTTGATATCTACAATCATTTTATTTGAATATGGTAGTTCTGTTGCGTTCAACAAGTCTGATTGAATTGAGAACTTCATTGTTCTACCTGCTATTTTCAAGTAATTAACGATTGCGTCATTGTATGTTAAATCTTGCGGAATTTCCCAATATAAACGTTTTAAACTACTTGAAGAAAGTGGTTCAGGTGTTTTAGGAAATGCATTTGAAACAGACTCTGGCATTTTAGCTTTTTGTTTCAAACTTTCAGTCATGCTCTTAACGTCTTGTGGTCCGCCAGCTTCACCAGGAATTGCCCCAATAGCTTTCTTTTCGTCCATCATATCTGGTTCTATTTCAGAATCAGCTGTTGTGTCGTTTAATAATTTTTCATTGTCCTTATCTTCTTGAGTTTCACCCTCAATAGGCATGTTTTGGTCTTGTTGATAATTTAATCCTTTATTTGTATTGAATTTATCAATAATAAAGTCTTTTTTCATATATCCTAGTGCGCAAACAAGAACAATCAATAATATTCCTAATAATGGAGATGTTGTTTTCTTTTTAGGTTGTTGTGGAACTGTATTGTTTACGTTGTTTTGGGCGAAAGATTGGTTAATCGCTTCACCTGGAATTTGATTTGCAGGATTATCTTCATATAATTGTTCAATAGTTTGTTGATCATTTGATTGAAAATCAGGATTATATTGCTGGTTATTGTAATCCTGATTTTGTTCTGGATATGCTTCATTTTGCATTGAATTGTCTGCTGAAAAATCGCTATACATTGTTTCTTGAGGTTGTTGCATCTCTGGAATATCTTGTGTATATACGTTTTCATCAGTTAATTCTGGAATGTCATTTAATTGCATGCCAGAGTTATCACTAGCGTAATTGTTGTCATCAATGTTCACATCAAGGTCGTCTAGGTTAATATCCGCGCCATCAATATCAAAATCGTCTAAATTGATATCATCAATGTTGAAATCGTGATCGTTTACTAAATTATCTAACTCTGAATCAATGTTTGTACTGCTTGCATCACTAGCTTGAGCTATCTCGTCATCATCAGTACCATCAAGTTCATCTAAGTTAAATTCATTCAAATCAATACTAGATGTTTGTTCTTGAGTGTTAGAAGATGTGTTTATTATAGGTTCGTCGTTGCTGTCTAGTATATTGAAATCCATACTTCCAGAAGATGTTTCTTCATCTGAATTATAAAATTCGAAATCTGAAGATTCCATCGCCATTTGAGGATTATTTATATGTGGATTTGATTGCTCAACTGCAGCCGCCATATCCATTGTAAATTCTTCCAAACCGCTAAAATCATCATCTTCGGTATCGTTAGATGTTGATTGTGTTGCTTCAGCTTCTTGTAAAACTTCTTGTTGCGATTGAATATTTTCAATTTCCTGTGGGATATCTTCAATTTCTGATAAGTTGATATCACCCTCTTGGTTTACTTGAATTTCTTCTAATTCTGGAACATTAACTCCATCTGTTTCGATTTCATTAAAGTTAATATCTTGAGCAATATCATCTAAAGAATTATTTTGAATTTCATTTTCTTCTGTTGGTTGAATTTCTTCAATTTCTGAAATAGGCTCAAGCATTGGTAAATCTGCATCTGGTTCAAGTTCTGGAAGTGATAAGTCAATTGGTGCTTCAAATTGTTCTAAAGATTCCATACCATCAATTTGCATGCCCTCTTGTTGAACCGCGTCAAGTAATGAGCCTTGTTCTACCTCTTGTGTTTGTTCTGTTTGTTGAATTTCTTCTTGTGTGATATTTTCGGTAGATGCTTTTTCCATTGAATTGTCGGAATGAGTTGTATCTTCGCTGATTTCTTCTAACGAAACTAAATCTTCAGTTGGTTGTATATCTTCAAGTTCTGGAAGTTCAGTTGTATCTGTAAATTCATCTAAATTAGTTTCAGATAAATCGCTTAAATCTGCTGTAGTATTGTCGAGGTTGAAGTCTTCTAAATTAATATCACTAGGAGATGCGGTTGTATCGTCAAGTTGAATTTCATTTGTTGTTGATAAATCATCAAGGTTAAATTCTGTTAAATCTTGTTCAGAAGCTTCATTATTTGCTTCAAGTCCCTCAAATCCCTCAAAACCACTATTTTGCATATCAATAGCCTCAAAATCTTGTAGTGTAACTTCAGAATTGTCATTATTGTTATCGCTTAGACTTTCAAATTCATTGAAGTCAGCAAAACTTGCAAGTTCTTCGTCAGATGGTAATTTTTCTAGCTCTCCAGGTTCTTCTATTTTAGCATCAGAATCTTCTGGTAATTCTTCAAATTCACCCTCAATTATATTTTCATCTTCCAACATGTTATTATCCTTATTTTCTTCATCAATAAAATCTTCTACAAAGTCCGCAACAGTTGCATCTGCAATTTCATCAAGGTCAATATCTGTGTTAAAATCGCCCTCTGACAAATCATCTTTATAAATTTGTTGCGCCCCTAAAACATCAAGCACAGAATCGCTTAAAATCTCGTCAGTATGTGCTAAATCAGTTGAAACAAGTTCAAAATGTTCAAATTCTTTAAACATTTTTCTCAATTCAGAACTTTTTGTTAATTGAGCATATAAAAAATGTTTTTCGTTATTTAATATGTCGCCATCAATAAAATTAACAAGTAGGCTTTCAGCTTTTAAAATATCGTTTTCTGGCGGATTAATATTGCTTTGCGGTTTTGATTTTTGTAATACGTTTTTTAAACTTTTGTCATTGTATAAATTATCTTTGCTTACATAGTAATAATCTTTGTTACCATTATTTTTATCAATTTCTTCTGGTGCAATTGCTCCGATAAATTCGGCATAAGAAAAGTCTTGAGATATTTTTATAAATATATATATGTCAGGAGTTGTATTAAATTCAAATTGTGATTTTGGCACAAATAACTGATTTTCGTCAGGTACAACTCTCACATCAACTTTGATATTATTAACGCAAATATCTGCTATGTCCATATCTTTTAATACAGCAGGAATAGTGTACATGCTTTCGTAATTATCAGCTTTTATATCAATTGAATGTAAGAATTTAATACCTAATCTTGCACCCAAAACATTTGCAAAAGCACGTTTTTGCTCATTATCGCTAATATTTTTAGAAGATAAAGACGCATCAGTAATGTCATCTTTTGTAATTTCTATAACATTTTTTTCATCAAAAATACTCATTTTAACTTCCCTTTATCTATTAAGATTACACGAGATATAAAAATATTCCAAAATTTTTGTAAATATTTGTAACAACTTTTTATGCAAAAATTTATAAAAAGGCAATTTTTTCTGCAAAAAAAACTTCATGTAGGTAAGGAAAGAAATTTATAGGTTTATAGGAGGTTTTTTAATGGTTTCTGGTATCAATGCAAATGTAGGTTTTCAAGGTGGAATTAATACAGCGACAAACGCTCGTCCATATATGGCACAACAATATCAATATGCAGGTGCTCCAACAGCAGATACAGTAGAAATCGCTGGTAAGAAAAAAGGCAGTGTTGCTAAAAAAGGTATTATCGGAACTATTGTAGGTTTAGCAGTAGCAGCTGCTGCATTGTATGCAGGTGTTAAATCAGGAAAATTAACAGAAGTTGCTAATCCTACAAAATGGACTGAAAAATTACAAAACTTAGCTTTTAAAGGTGGTAAAGGTGTAGAAACAGGTGTTGAATATGTTGCGACAAAAGGTAAAGATGTAATTGACTGGGCTAAAGAAAAATTTGGTAAAGGTGCTGCTGAAACAACAGCTAACGCTCAACCTTTAGGTCTTCCATACTATCCTGAAAACAAATAATATAAATTTTAATAATAAAAAAGACAAGGTTTATGCCTTGTCTTTTTTTTTGTTTAAGTCCTTTATTTTTATAAATTTTAATATTATTTAAAATTTTAGCAATTTTTTTTAATGGAAATACTTTATATAAGTGGTTATTTTTATATTTATTATTTTGGAGGTTTTCTATTATGACAAGAATTGTCCCAGATCAACAAATTGGCTATAGTCCAAGAATGGAAAATGTTGGTTTTAGAGGTGGCAGACCTGAATATCAGGATTATACAAGAAGAAGTGACTATTTAGCAGAAGATACATTTGATTCACCAAATAGAAAGCCAGAAAAAGAAGATGGCGTTATTAAATCAACTTGCAAGGCAATTGGTAATGGCGTTAAATCATTTGTAAATATGACAGTAGATGCATTTGCAAAAGCCGCAACAGATGTTGTTGTAGAAAAAACTGTTGGTAAAATTACTCATAAACAATAATTGAAATTATTAATAAAAAAGTGGCCGAAAGACCACTTTTTTATTGTAAAAAATCAGCTAAAATTACCGTGCTAAGTAAAAAACCTTGGTCTGTCAAGGCATAGCCTTCGGCTGTTCTTTTTATGTGATTTGTTTTTAAATATTTATTCAAAATGTTGTTGTATTTTTTTTCAAAATCAATGTTAAATTTACTATTTATATTATGTACATGCAAACCCTCTTTAAGGCGAAAGCCCAAAAATATTTCTTCTTCCAGTTTTTCTTGTTGTGTTTCGGTGTGCCCAAAATCTCTAGTTAATGGGTTTTCTAAGTATTTGTGAATATTGAATGAATTTGCGTATCTAACACCATTTTCGTAACCGTGAGCGCTACAACCAAATCCATAGTATTCTTCGTTTCTCCAGTAAGTTGTATTATGTTTAGATTCAAACCCAGATTTTGCAAAGTTACTTATTTCATAGTGGTTGAAATCGTCAAGAATTTCAATTGCTTTCAAGTACATGTCTGCTTGTAAGTCATCATCTGGCAAATCTTTTGGTGAAATTTTTCCAAAAACAGAATTTTCTTCAATTTTTAATCCATATAATGAAATATGGTTAATCCCAAGTTTTTTTATCTTTTTTAAATCGCTTTCAAAGTCCTCTAGGGTTTGTGTTGGAAGTCCATAGATTAAATCTACAGAGATATTATCAAATCCAGCTTGCTGAGCCATTTGAACAGCTTCAATAGCTTCATTTGCAGTGTGATTTCGTCCAATTTTTTCTAAAATTTTATCATCAAATGTTTGGATACCAATACTTAATCTATTAATTCCTAAATTTTTCAAATTAGACAAATATTCTATTGTAGCATGTTCAGGATTTAATTCAAAAGTTACTTCTGCTTTTTGAGCTAAGTTGAATTTGTTAATGATTTTTTTTACATGCTCAATAGGAAGTATAGATGGAGTTCCTCCACCAAAATAAAGAGTTTTTAATTCATTACCCATGTAGTTTGTATCTATATCCTTTAAAAGTGCAATCAAGTAGCCTAATTCAAGCTTAGTATTTACAGTTGATATAAAAGCACAGTAAAAGCATTTAGAGCTACAAAAAGGTATGTGTATGTAGGCTGAAGTTGGATATGTCATGCTACATCTCTGAAAGTTCTTCGTTTATTCGTTTTGCCACTTCGTAAGATGAATTTTTGTCAGAAAGCAATTCGCGAACGGATTTTAATCCCTCAATCTGTTTGTTTCTAACCTCGTCATCGTAAATAAGTTTTTCAACATTGTATGCAATAAAATCTGGTTTTACCGATTTTTCGATAATTTCAGGAACTATGTCTTTGTCTGTAATAATATTAGGTAAAGATACCCTGTTTATACATCTTACAAGTAAATATATTAAGTAAAATAAGTAAGGACCTCTGTATGCAATAATCATTGGTGTATTGTATAAAGAGGCTTCTAAAGCAACAGTCCCAGATGCTAAGATTAATGCATCTGAAACGCTCAATAATGCTTGATTTTCGCCTTTTATAATCTTAAAATCAGAGTTTTTAAAATATTTTTTATAAACTTCGTCTTTGATATTTGGTGCTTGTGAAAATACAAATTGCAATTCAGGGTGCATTTTCTTTAAAATTTCAGTCGCCTTAACAAATACTGTCATTAAATTTTTTAATTCAAATACTCTAGAGCCTGGAAAAATTGCAACTAGTTTTTTATTTGTATCAAAGCCGTGTTTATTGAAAAATTCTTCTCTGTTCGCTTTTTCTGGAAGTTGGCTGATTAAAGGGTGACCACAGTATGTAGTCTTAATTCCATAAGATTCATACATTTCTTTTTCAAATGGAAAAATGCAAAATACTTCATCTACGTATTTTTTTATTTTATTAATTCTGCCTTTACGGCTTGCCCAAACTTGAGGTGGAATATAATAGTTAGTGCGTATCCCAGCTTTTTTTAAATGCTTTGCCATTTTTAAGTTGAATACACCATAGTCAATTAACAAAACTAAATCAGGTTTATATTCTTTTGTTAAGTAATTGATTAATTTTACGCCAAGAGTTAAATGGTTCCACACAATTTTTGGAGTTAAGCCCATAGCGCTCATTTTAGAATGGTCAGAAAACAATTTAACGCCAAGCTTTTTTAAATTTTCTCCGCCAATTGCCTCAATTTGAATATCACTGTCCATCTCAATTAAATGCTTTGCTACGTTAGAAGCATGCATGTCACCTGAGTATTCTCCAGTTATAATAAATATTTTTTTCATAACTAAACAGCCATAATTACAATATTATTTTTATCAGCAAATTTTACAACATCGTCTAAATCAACAATAATTGTTTCATTAGCTTCCAATGCAAGCACCGATAGTTTATATTTTTTCATATTTTTTAAAGTTCTTAAACCTACAGCTGGAATATCAAAACGTTTATCTTGAGATGGTTTTGCAACTTTTACAACCACGCCACCTTTTTTGGCAATTTTTCCGCCACGTTTGATACATTTGTCTGTACCCTCAATAGCTTCGACAGCCATAATCATTTTGTCTTTTACAACAACAGATTGCCCAACGTCCAATTTTCCCATTTCTTTTGCCATGCTATAGCCGTATTGAACGTCGTTAATTTGTTCTTCTGTTGGTTTATTTTTGCCTAAAACGCCAGCTGGAATCATTAAATTTTTAATAAATAAAGTTTGGTCTAAAACTGTAATTCCAAGTTTGTTTAATTCTTCAACTAATAAAAGCATGACTTGATCGTCATTTAATCTTTTAACTGATTTGATTAATTCTAAAGCCATAGAGTCAAATTTTGGACGTCTTAAAATAAGTCCTTTATGAACTTTTCCTAGAAATGTCAATTGTTTTACTTGTTCTGTTTCAAGAATATTTTTAATTTTTAAAAGTTCTCCTGGAGCAACAGAATAAACTTTTGAGCAAACTTTTTTCAAATCTTTGTAATTATCTTTAGATAAAGAAATACAAATAACTTCTAATCCGTTTTTGCTTGCACCTTCTGCCATTTTAACTGGTAATTGTCCGTCGCCTGCGATTAATGCTTGTTTTTGTTCAAGTAATATTGACATTATTTATTTCCTCATACTTCTTTTGTAAACAATTATAACATAAATAAATAAAAAAATACATTAAAAAGGCAATTTTTTTTTAGAAAAATACTTTATATAATAGTAGAGATAAATTTTGCAAGAGAGTAGCATGACAATTCGTATTACAAGTTTAACAAATGAAGAACTTCAAGCGTTACAAAAAGATAAAAATGTAAACGTTGATAATAATAATGCAGAAGTTAAAGAAGAAAAAGCTCCTGCTGTAGAAGAACAATCGGATGACGCTGATTATAATATTGAAAATGCTGAAGCTAATTTAGCTAGTTTTGAACTTGGAGCAGAAGATGCTGTAGCATCTGCGGAAGTTGCTGATGCTGATGCTACTGGTAGAATTGATGATTCTGAAAATAGACAAAACAGTGCAAATTCTCAAATTAGAAAATCACCAACAAAACAAGATAACAATAACATCGCAACAAATGCTAATAATGATGCTAGTAATGGTGTTTCTAAAACAGATGAAGTAAATGAAGCTATTGAAACTTTTAATGAACAAACTGAAGCCTATGAAGAATTTATGGGCACTGCTGATGAAGATGCTGATTCAATATATGCAGAATTAGATGATATCAATAGTTCAATTGAAGCTTTAACTGCTGAAATGGAATTTCAAAGCGCAAATGATGGTACAGGTGAGGGTGCAAGCAGTGCATACACTTTAACAACTGCTACAGAAGCTCAAGAGGACCAACAAAATGGTGCGGATAATAGTCAAGGCTCTGACAGAGATTATGTTTCAGAATTGGAAGCCTTGACAGCAAGATCTGAAAGCTCAAATGCTAGATTAGTTGAAGCTTTAGAAAACGTAACTGCTCAAAATGAAGAAGCTACAGAAACATCTGAAGCTCAAACTGAATATACTGAAAATGTTGTAGAAGAAGCAGAAGAAAAAAATGATGCTTTAGCAAAAACTCAAACAGTTTTAGGTGTTACTAAAACTGTTGGTGGCGCTATAAAAATGACTGGTATGACTATTGGTGCCGTTGGTAAAGTTATGGGTTCTGTTGGCTCTAGCATGACAGCTGCAGGTACCGCTCAAGTTGCAACTGGTACAGCGGCTATTACTACTGGTACAACAACAGTTACAACTGGTAACGCTTTAATTGCATCTGGTACTCCTTTATTATCAAATCCATTTACAGCAGCCTTAGGTGCGTCAATGGTTGCTACAGGTGGTACTTTAGTTGGTACTGGTACAGCAACAATTACTGCTGGTACAACAATGGTTACCGCTGGTACTGCTCAAATTGCTTCAGGTAGTTCATTAACAGCTTCAGGTTCATCAACTAGCGCTGTTGGTACAACTGTAAAACAAGTTGGTACGGGTATTACATTAACTGCTAATACTGCATCAATGGGTGTTGCTGTTGCTCAAGGTGATTGGATGGGAGCTTTGCAATCAGGATTATCAGCAGTTGCTGACGCAGCTTCATTTGCAGGTAATATTCCTGGATTAGACCAAATGGAAAAATTAAGCAAAGGTATTGAAGTTGCTGGTAAAGCAGCTGATGCTGCAAATAAAGCAATTACAATGGGTACTGCAATTGCTAATGGTGACATAAAAGGTGCTGTTGTTTCAGGTTTGAGTGCGGCTGCAAGTGGCTTATCAATTGGTGGTGGCGAAATGTTCCAAACAGCTGCTCAAGTTGCTAACACTGCATCACAAGCTGCTACATTCGGATTTGCTGTTGCAGATGGTGATGTACAAGGAGCTTTAACTTCAGGTTTAGCAATGGCTTCTTCAGGTATCGGTACTTTTGGTACTTCTATGGGACTTGATCAAAATACTGTTGGTCAAATTACATCAGGACTTTCTGTTGCTACAGGAGCTGTAAATTTCGGATTCGCAGCTAAAAATAAAGACGTTTTAGGAATGATTTCAAGTGGTATGGCTATGGGTTCTGGCGCTGTTGGTTTCGCTGGCTCAACTATGGCTAATAAATTACAAAATAACGATACAAACTTTGTTGCAAATTATAACGAAGTATTTACAGATGAAAATTCTGAAAATAATACAAATGTTATGTATGCTCAACCAACAGTAAATCCAACTCAAAACTTGAATATGTTTACTTGGAATGCTGACAACAAAAATAATAACAATTACTTAAATGCAAACATGAATTTAGATGCTAATAACATTCTTGATAGAACTGCTAATAGAGAATTTGCTGATGCTGATTTAACTGAAAAGTCAACTGTTTCAGCAGTAGATACTTTATTAAATGAAGCAAAAATTGCTAAGAATACTGAAAAACAAGAAGGTTCTTATTCATCAGATAAAATGAAAGAATCTATCAATACATTAAAATCAAATTTAGAAAATGACTTAATAAGCAAATACTCAAAAACTGATGCAGATTTGTCTAAAAAAGAAATGAAAGCTTTACAAAATGATATCAAACATGCAGTTAAAAACTCAGCTGATGGTGGTGCTTTAGGTAAATTAGGTGATATCATCACAAGTAGCAAAAATGCTCAAAAAATCTATGCAATTCAAACTGCAGGTCACTCATTAGAAGCAGCTTCAAGTGCTTTAGGCTTATATACAGAAGTTAAAGGTTTAACAGCTCAATTAAAAGGCATTAAAGCAAGCCACGAAGCAAATGCACAAGGTCAAGAAGCTACTACTCAACAAGTTGAACAAAAACCTGATTACAGTGCAGAAATTGCAGAAAGAGCTGCTAGATATTTAAGAAATAGATAATAAGTAAATAATTAATAAGAAAGAAGTCTTTTAAAAGGCTTCTTTTTTTATATTAACAATTGTAACAGTTTTACTCTAAAAATTAAAGAAATCTACAATAAATCCGATAATACATGTGTAATAGGTATGTGTAAGGGGCTACAGTATGGCTAGAACCCAAAAACCAAACTTAAATATAACTTTGGAATCACCAAAACAATTCAATGCAAAAAAAATTGCTAATAAAAAAGTTATGGGTGTTAAAGTTTTAAGTAGCTCTCAACAAAGAAAAGTTTATGAAGGCTCAGATAAAATTACTGATGCTCAAGGTGAAATTAAAGGTTCACAAGGTCAAATTGATGAATCAACTTACCAAGTTGATGAGGCATTTGAGCAAGATGAAAGAGCCAATGAAGATGAAAAAAAATCAAATGAACGTAGACAATCTGCTCCTACTGCTGAAAGCTTAGACCAAACAACAGCTAATATGAATGCTTCTGGTGATGCTGGTTTAGTTCAACAAGAAACTTTAAATGAAGAATTAGAAACTGTAACCGCAAATTACGAAGATCTTACAGCTGGTTACGAAGAACAATATGAAATTGTTGATGAAACAAGTGACGAATTAGATACCTTGTTCGAAGAAATCGAAACATTATCTGCTCAAGCAGAAGAAGTGACTGCACAACAAGAATCAGAAAATGGTGTAAATGATGGTACTGGTGTTGGTGCTAGCAGTGCATACTCATTAACAACTGCAGTTGAAGCTGAAGAAGATGCTCAAAATAATCCACAACCAACAACAACAACAACTTCATCTGCAACTTCATCAGATGATATTGTTTCACAATTAACAGAAAAATCAGCTAGAGCAACTGAATTACAAGAATTATTAACAAAATCAAATGATGACTTTATAACAACAGCTGATGACGCAACAACAGCTTTCAATGAAACTGAAACAGCTGCAAATGAATCTGTTGATATAGCTAATGAAACAAACGATGGTTTGCAAAAAACAAAAGAATGTTTAGGATATGCACTAGAAATTGGTGACATGACAACAACAATGGGTACAGTAACAAAAGCTACTGGTGTTGGCTTAAGTGCTGCTGGTACTGCATTGGGCACAGCTGGTGCTTCTGTAACTGCTACAGGCGCTGCTGTTACTGGTATTGGTGCAGCCTTAACATCAATTGGTGGTCCTTTAGTTGCTTTATTTGGCGCTGGTACACCGATTGTTGCTGCTGGTGGTACAACAACAGGTGCTGGTTCTAGTACAACTGCAACTGGTGGAACTTTGACCTCAACTGGTTCAGGTTTAAGAACTGCTGGTAAAACAACTCAAAAAATTGGTCAAGTTACAGAAAAAGTTGGTCAAGGTATTACTATTGGCGCTCAAGCTGGTATGACTGGTGTAAATGTTGCTGAAGGTAATTGGATGGGTGCTTTACAATCTGGTATGTCACTTGCAGCATCTTCATTATCATTTGTTGATGGCTTAGGTGAAATGACTGGCAAAATGAGTGAAGCCGCTCAAAAAGGTATAGCTACAGCCTCAAAAGCAGTTTCAGTAGCTCAAAATGGTTTACAATTAGGTGTTGCTATTAAGGACGGCAACGTTCAAGGTATGATTACAGGTGGCTTAGGTACTGTTGCATCTAGTATGTCATTTGGTAATGGAAACTGGAACGCTGCTGCACAATGGGTTAATACTAGTTCTCAAGCTGTAAACTTAGGTTATGCAATTGAATCTGGTGATACAAAAGCTATTATGGGTTCAGCTTGGGGCACTCTTCAATCAGGTTTATCAGCTGCTGGTGCTGGCGATAATGGTGGTTTACTAGGAAAACTTGGTGTATCTGAAAACACAGCAAACACAATCAATCAAGTTGGTTCATCAATGAAAGGTGCTGCTTGGTTATACAACAAAGGAAACCAAATTTCATCTTACTCAATTTGGCATGCTGGTAGCAATAACAATGGTACTCCAGGTGAAAATGTTAACCCTGTTGCAACTGTAACTGGTGCTGACCCAACAATTCCTACTTCTCCAGCTACTCCAACTGTTGATTACAGTGATGAAATTGCAGCTAGAGCTGGTAGATACTTAAAAAATGCTGGTAAATAATTAGTAAATTTATATATTTTTAAAAGACGGGGTATTTACCGTCTTTTTTTTGTTATTAATTGTAATAAAATTGCATGAATTTCAAATAAAACTTATAATCTAAGCATGTTTAGGTATTATAAGAAATATGCGCCATATTTATTTTTATTACCAGCAGGTATTGTATTGCTTGTATTCTTTTTTATACCTTTTTTCCAAACGATTTATTTTAGTTTTTTAAGTTATGGAAATAATATCTATTCACCTGCATATATTGGACTTGAAAACTACAAAACTCTTTTTCATTCAGCGATTTTTTATAAAGTAATGTTCAATACTTTTGTTTATCTGTTTGTAGCTGTACCAATATTAGCTATAATTCCGTTGTTTATTGCAATTTTGATTAATCAAAAACTTCGTTTTTTGACTTTATATAAAATTTTAATCTATTTGCCAGTAATTGTATCAATTGTAGTTGCAGCGATTGCTTTTAAGTGGCTTTATGCTCAAACTGGAATTTTAAATTATTGCCTAGAACTTTTAGGTTTGAATGGAATTGGTTGGCTAACAGACACAAGGTTTTCATTAATTTCTGTCATTATTGTTACCATTTGGAAAGGTATTGGCTATTATATGATGATATATCTTGCCGCACTAATGAGTGTTCCAAACGAATTATACGAGGCTTGTGATATTGACGGCGCAGGATTTTTGCGTAAACACCTGACTGTAACAGTTCCACATATTATGCCTACAATAGCTTTAGTTACAACTATTAGTGCAATTTCTGCGATGAAAGTCTTTGCAGAAATTTATGTTATGACAAAAGGGGGTCCACTAAATTCAAGCAAAACAATAGTTTATTATATATATGAAAGAGCCTTTGAAAACTTAGACCTAGGTTATGCCTCAGCTCTAGCTGTAGTTTTGCTGGTTATTGTCATGACCTTTTCTTTGGTTAATATAATTTTCTTTGAGAAAAATAAATACCAGGTATAAAATTTTACATAAAAAAAAAGAAGCTAGAAGCTTCTTTTAAATTTGGGCCCGGAGAGACTCGAACTCTCACACATCGCTGCGCTAGATCCTAAGTCTAGTGCGTCTACCAATTTCGCCACAGGCCCATTTGGTTAACTGTACTAATAAAGTATACCAAAATTACTTTATTGTCAATATTTATTGTTTATTGTTTAATAGTTATAAAATTTATAGGTGAATTATGGCAGATATTTTTGAAGAATATAAAAATTTAAAATCCTTTGAAGTTGAATTTTTTGACGATGTTTATATGCATAGGATTATGTGTAAAATTAAAAACATTGAACCAGAAAAAATGTTAATTATCTCGGATAACGCAAAAACTGGTGACATAAAACCAAAGGTTGGCGACAATTTAACTTTGAACGTATATTCTGAAAATGGTATTTATAACTCTATCTCGAAAGTTCTTGATGTAACTGATGATGGCGAAAATACTATTTATTCTATATCATACCCATCTCAAAATAAAGTTACTCAACGTAGAGAATATTTTAGAGCAGACTTACATATTCCTTTTAAAATGACTGTTCAAAGAGCAGGAAAAGAGGATATTTTATATGGCGAAACATTAAACATCTGTGGAAAAGGTATTTGCATTAAGAACTCAAAGCCTTTTTTACCTTATGATTCAATAGAGGTTTTATTAACTTTTAAAAATAAAGAAATTTCTACAAAAGCAGAGTATGTTTACACAAGAACTGGAGTTGAAGATGGTCGTCCAATATTCCAGCATGCTTTTATGCTTACAACAATTGCGCAAGCTGATGTTGATTTTATTGTAGGTCAATGCTTCTTATATCAATTATCATAAGTTTTACAGCTATTTTTTTGACTTTCCATTAATTATCACTAATATATTAGTGTAGATGAAAATGGTACATAGGATAGCGTATGAAATTATTTGAAAGATTAAGATTTTTAGAAGGTCAGTACATGTTTATTAAATGGATTGGCGGAAATGATTATGCAAAACTGGTTGAATCTGGCGATGATTACTATGAATTCAATATTATAGATATTGAAACAATGGAATACAAAGAAACAGTCATAATTCAACATAACATGCTAATCGAAGTTACTTTTGGTGGACCAGATGTACAAAGAGTATTAGCGGAAGTATCTTCGCAGTTACCATCTGTTTATAGAGAATAATTAAATGTTAAAACTTTTACGGCTTCCTTCTTCGTGGTAAACTGTGCCACCGCAAACAGCTTCAGAAACAGTTAACGCAAATTCACGTCCAGCGTCAATTTGAGCTAATAAAAATTCTTTGTTTGCTCTATGTTTTAATTTGAAAATAGCGCTTTGCATTTTATTTTCTGGAACAAAAAGTGATGCTATTTCATTATCAAGCAAAATAGCCATCTCCTCGTCAGTGTTTTTAGCTTGTCTGATTAATTCAAAATAATCACCTTTTATGGCCATAATTCTACCAGAAAATAGAGCGGCTTCTTTTTCTCTAAATAAAGCTTGAGGTTTAAAATTACAACGCATTGTAAAACTAAACTGTTGCCAGAAAATGTTAACCACAACGGCTGGAACTTTTGCATCAATTTTTTTCCAAATATTTTCAGTAGCAACACCACGAGAGGCAAAAGATTGTTTTAGATTATCAGTTAAATCGTTTAAAGCCGAAACCATATGTGCAAAGATTTCGCTAGTGTTTTCGTTGGAGTGTTGATAATCACAGAATTGTTTGTACATATGCGCAGAAATTAAAGAAACTCTCTCCTTGATTATTGGAGAATTTCTTAAAGAATCTGAATTATCAAAATTATTAAATCCGTTGCTCATTATTACTTTAAATTTAATACAAACATGCTTTTACGTAAACAATTATAGAATTTTATTTATATTTCATGAATACAGGAAATGGAGTATTTAAAATATAAAAAATCTAAAAACGCCCGACGGGATTCAAACCCGTGACCTACAGATTCGGACTCTGGCGCTCTATCCACTGAGCTACGGGCGTTTATTCTTCTATCTTTTATTATATCTTTATTGATATTATTTTTCAATTGTAACAAATTGTAAACAAAATGCTTTAAAACTCTAAAGTTTTCATTAAATATGCCGATATAGAATATGTAAGGGAAAAGAAAAGTTAATAAGGAGTTACAACTATGGGAATGTCAGCATCACAAGCAAG
>CAKVDZ010000008.1 GCA_934728585.1 uncultured Candidatus Melainabacteria bacterium
CAACTTGTCCGAGTGAAGCAATAATCCAAGAAGTTGTGAATAGAGCCTTTATGCTTTCAAAAAAACTTTTTATAAAATTGCGGAAAGGTGCGTAACTACTAGGTGTTACCCCCCCCCCCGAAAGGTCGTATCGCTTTATTTACAGTACTTTCAGCCATAATCAAATCCTCTTTTTTATCATTATAAATGATTTTTTCTTATTTTAATCTATATCCAAACCTAAGTCAAGAGTTGGAGCTTTTGCAACAATTGCACTTGAAGAAATAATATCAACACCTGTTTTTGCAATATCTGCCACTGTTGATAAATTTACATTTCCGCTTGCCTCAACAATTGCTCTACCATTAATTAATTTAACAGCTTCTGCCATTCTTTCGCAAGACATGTTATCAAGCATAATAATATCTGCGCCACAATCAACCGCTTCTACAACTTGTTCTAGAGTATCACATTCAACCTCAATTTTATGAGTATGAGAAATATTTTTTCTAATCTTTTCTACTGCTAAAGTCAAAGAGCCAGCAAGTTTTATGTGGTTATCTTTAATCATAGCGCAATCTGCTAGGTTAAATCTGTGAATACATGCTCCACCTACAAAAACGGAATATTTTTCGAATACTCTGAAATTTGGAGTTGTTTTTCTTGTATCTGAAATTCTTGCTTTATTTTCACCAATCGCATCTTGATATTTGCGAGTTTCTGTCGCAATACCGCTCATACGTTGGATATAATTCAATGCTGTTCTTTCACCTTTTAGAATTGCTGATGCAGAACCTGTCAAGGTTGCAATCAAATCACCCGCTTTAATTCTATCTCCGTCTTTAAAATAGAATTTAACATCAACATCATCAGATAAAAGCTTGAATACTCGTTCAAAAACTTTAGTACCACATAAAATACCGTCTACTCTGGTATCTAATTTTGCAGTCAATTTATCTTCATCTGTTGCAAGATTATCAGTTGTAATATCACCAAAACCGATATCTTCTTCTAATGCTGAAAGTACGTGTTTATCAATTAAAAAATTATCTAACAAAACTTAATTCTCCTTGTTGCTTAACTACACAATTATGCTCAGCTATATCCTTTGTAAATGGATAATCAGTTCTATAGTGAGCACCTCTAGATTCTTTTCTGTTTAGCGCAGAGTTAATAATAATTTGCGCAACAGTTAACATATTTTTAAATTCATATTCTTCAATGCTTAGACATTTTGCATTACGTAAGAATTTTGATTTCAATTTTTGTAAAGCAGAATTTGCTTCCTTAAGTGTTTCCTCGCTTCTAATAATTCCAGCACCTGTCCACATAAGTTCTTTTAATTCTGCATTTAAGGTTTCTGTATCGTACTCAATAAATCCCAATTCTTGAGAATATTTCTTTACTATTTTTTCAATATTTTCATTATAATCCACAATTGAGTTATTAAAATCATCTTTTATATAATTTGCTAAAGAATATGCCATAACAACACATTCTAACAAGGAGTTGCTTGCCAAACGATTTGCCCCATGCAAACCTGTAGAAGAAACTTCTCCAAGAGCAAAAAGTCCTTTTATAGACGTTCTACCGTCAACATTAGCCTTAACTCCGCCCATAAAATAATGTGCTGCAGGGTGAGCTGGAATAAAATCTTTTTTCATATCAATTCCATTTGCTAAGCAAACTCTATTAATTGACGGAAAACGATGCTCAATTTTTTCAGCACCAATTTTTGTCGCGTTAAGATAAACATAATCCTTGTTAGCCTTTTTCATTTCCTCGTAATTTGCTCTAGTAACGATATCTCGAGGAGCCAAATCTGCAAGTTCGTGGTATTTTGTCATATACTCGTTGCCTTTTTCATCAACAAGCTTTGCGCCCTCACCACGTAAAGCTTCACTTAACAAAAAGTTTGCATCGTCGGACTCTACAGCAAGTGCTGTTGGGTGAAATTGAACGAATTCCATATCTTGCATAATAGCACCCGCATTATAAGCCAAAGCTAAGCCATCACCTGTTGCACATTGTGGGTTTGTAGTGTTTTTATAAAGTTGACCAATTCCGCCTGTTGCTAATATAACATAATTTGATAATACGGCTTGATATTTTGATCCATCAAAAAGAACAGCGCCTTTGCACTCATCTTCATCAATAATCAATTCAACGGCAATTGCATTTTCTAAAACAGTTATATTGTTATTCTCTTTAACAAGTTCTGAAAGTCTTTTTTCTATTCCTCGACCAGTAGCATCTCCTCCACAGTGAAGAATACGGCGAACACTATGTGCACCCTCTAGAGTAAATAACAATTCGCCATTATCATTTTTATCAAAATTAACACCAGAATTCATCAAATCATTGATAACTTCATCAGATTTTTCAGAAATATATTTTACAGTATTAAATTCACTCAAGCCTGCACCAGCGTTAAGTGTATCTGAAATATGAGATGGAACAGAATCTGCAACATTTTGTTTTAAAACAGCAACGATACCGCCTTGGGCATATCTTGAATTACTTTCGCCCAAATCAGCTTTTGTAACTAGCAAAATTCTACCATTTTCTTGCAAGTTTTCACTAATCTTTAACGCAGAATACAGCCCTGCAAGTCCGCTTCCAATTATAATTGCTGAATAATTTTGATAATCCATTTTTCACATTCCGAACACATTAACTTACCGATATAGTAAATCAAAACGCAAAAAAGTCAAGTTTTAGACATATAAAAAAGAGCCCGAAGGCTATTTTTGCTTAATATCTTTCAAAGTATTTGTCTAATTCCCATTGTGAAACATAAATTCTGAACATATCCCATTCTTTATGTTTTGTTTCAACAAATTCTTTGTAAACATGTTCGCCCAATGCATAATGAGCAACTTTTGATTTTTCAAGTTCGTCCAACGCTTCTGCCAAACTTCCTGGTAAAGAATAAATTTTCTTTTTCTTTCTTTCCGCTGGAGTTAAAGCGTAAATATTTGCTTCAACTTGTTTTGGAGGTTCAACTTTGTTTTGAACACCATCAACACAAGCACCTAAAATTACTGCAAATGCTAAGTAAGGGTTGCAAGATGGGTCTGGAGAACGAAGTTCAACACGAGTTGCATTTCCACGTTTTGCAGGAACTCTTAACAATGCACTTCTATTTGCTAAAGACCAAGCCAAGTAAACAGGAGCTTCATAACCTGGAACCAAACGTTTGTAACTGTTTACTGTTGGGTTTGTAACTGCTGTAATACCTTTAATATTTTTCAACATACCGCCAATTGAGTACATCGCGATATCTGATAATCTTGAGTCTGTTTTTTCATCATAGAAAGCATTTTTGCCATTTTTGAACAATGATACATTACAGTGCATACCTGAACCATTGATACCAAAAATAGGTTTTGCCATAAATGTTGCGTGTAATCCATATTGAGCTGCGATTGCTTTAACTGCAATTTTGAAAGTTACAACATTATCAGCAGCTGTTAAAATGTCGGCATATTTGAAATCAATTTCATGTTGGCTATCTGCAACTTCGTGGTGAGAAGCTTCAATATCAAAGCCCATTTCTTGAAGTGTCAAAACAATTTCTGCACGAATATCTTCACCTAAATCATCAGGTCCAATATCATAGTAACCAGCTCTATCAACCTTTTGTGTTGTAGGGTGGTTTTCTTCATCACGTTTGAATAAGAAGAACTCAACTTCAGGTCCCATATTCATTGTGTAACCTAAGTTTGATGCTTCTTTCATCATTCTTTTTAAGTTACAGCGAGGACAACCCTCAAATGGAGTTCCGTCTGCATTATGAATATCACAAATTAATCTTGCTGTATTTGTACCATCAAATTCTCTCCAAGGTAAAATTTGGAAAGTGTTTTTGTCTGGGTAGAAATACATATCAGAAGTTTCAATACTTCTAAAACCTTTAATAGATGAACCATCTAACATCATTTCATTTTCTAAAGCTTTATCAACATGGTCAGATGGAATTGTCATACTTTTTACTTGACCGTTAATATCAACAAATTGAAGTTCAATGAATTTTACATTTTTTTCTTCAATAATTTTTTTGATATCTGCATCAGTAATATTTTTACCGTTCAATGGTACATGTTTAAATTCTTTTGTCATAAAAAAATCTCCTTAACTACTTCCAATACAGATTAGTTTAGCATGAATTTTACATGCCTTTATATAAACTTAATATATTAGGAAATAAAAAAATCTCATACTTTAAAATGATTTATTTTTATAAAAGCACTGCTAATATAACACTATACTCCTTAGAGACGACGATACACATATCCCTAATCAATAGCTATGCTTTCAAAGTATAGCTTTTTTTTATGTTAAGCTCTTTTGTTTTTTTTTAATATAGTGTATAATAATATATATGATTACAGTAACAACAGAAGAATTAATTAATTACAAGATTTTGCCATTCAATATTTATTCAGAATTTGGCGAAAAAATTTTTTCAGCAGGTGAAAATCTTACCCCAGGTAAGTTGTTACAATTAAAACATTTAAACACTTTATACCGCGATGAAGAAGAATCTTTAGACATCATTGTTGATGAAGAAGATACTCCTATTGAAATTCCAGAGCCAAAAGAAGAAGACCGCGAGTATACAAAAGATGATTTAGACCAGCTATTTGAGGAATATTCAAAACTAGCGACAACTAGTAAAGAACGTGTAGTTGAATCTTTTGATATGAACCCAAACCAAGTGTTAAAAAGTAACACGGTTGTAGATGAAATCAATATTTTAAACTACAAAGGTCCAATTAACAAAAAATCTAAGATTGAGCCTCAAAACCAAATCAAGTTAAAAGCGTTCTTCAATGAAACAATTACTGGTATGAACAATCGTCCTTACGCAGAAACTGCAAATTTATTTTTGAACATACGTGATAAAATTTTACAAGATATTATTTTTAGAAACGATAACGTAGTATTTTCATCACAAATCAAACTTATTGGCGAATATCAAAAATGCCACTCGCTAAATGTAGCTATTTTGGCAGGCAGTATCGCAAGAAAAATGGAGATGAACGAGTCTTCTATTTCAGATATGGTACTTGCTGGATTATTACACGACATTGGTAAAACTCGTCTTGATCCAGATATTTTAAACAAACAAACATCTCTATCAAACCAAGAGCAAAAAATTCTTCAAGCTCATACTCAAATTGGTTATAGAATGCTAAAAGATGATTTAAAAATGCCAGAAAACATCGCTCTTGTAGCTCTTGAGCACCATGAAAACAACGATGGTTCAGGATATCCTATGAACAAATCAGGTGATTTTATTTCTAAAGAAAGTCAAATAATCCATATTTGTAATCATTTTGATAATTTATCTTTCAACAGAACTCCTCATCTTGTGAAAAACAGCAAGGACGCCATTAGAGTTTTATTAGAATTAGGTACAAAATATTTCATGCCAGAAGCGCTATACACATTCATTCATATGTTTAGCTATAACGACACTATGAATTTTGAAGATATGATTTTGTAAGACTAAACTTTTTTTAGTCTGGCATAATTAGCGTCCATCGCTTTTTTGCCAAATTTTCCAAAATCAATTGTATACATCAAACTGTCGCCTACCTCAATAACATCAAGAATTTCACCAAAACCTAAGTGTTCGTGAAAAACCTTTTCCCCTTTGCTGAAGAAATACTGAATTGTTTCAGCTTGTTGTTTTAGTTCCTCTTGTTTCAATCGTTCTTGTTCTTGTTCTTTTTGACGTTTTTCTTCAATCATACGTTTAATTTTGTTGTCTTTAAAAAACGCTTCAAGTTTTTCTTGTTCTTTTTGCTTATTGATAGCAGATTTTTTAACAAAAGCTTTTGGTGCTGTACGTTTTACGGTATTATACTGAGGAGCTTCATATTTTTTACGTGACGGAGCAACAAAATTTGCACCAAAACCGCTCGTTGGTCTTACAAAGCCATCACTATTTGAAGAAACAGAAGAAGTTTTCATTTTTTGAACCGCACTTCTGAACGTTGATTGCGTTGTAATTGTACTTGATGAAGTAGATGACTCTAAAAGATTTGCTGGAATTTCTTCCAAAAATCTACTTGGATTGTAATATTTATATTCCCCCCAAGTTTGACGACGTTTTGCGCTTGATAAATATAATTTTTGTTCAGCACGGGTTACACCTACATACATCAAACGTCTTTCTTCTTCTAGTTCACTTGCAGAGTTAAACGTTCTTTGATGAGGGAAAGTCCCTTCCTCTAGACCTGCTAAAAATACTATTGGAAATTCCAAACCTTTTGCAGAGTGTAATGTCATAAGTGTAACATTATTAGCAATTTCGTCCATTCCGTCAATATCTGAAACTAATGCAACTTGGGATAAGAATTCGCCTAATACATTATTCAAGTCTTCTGGTTCAAATTCTGTTGCTACGTTAATCAACTCTTGCAAGTTTTCAATTCTTGCTTCGTCTTCTGGTGTATTTTCAGCTTGAAGCATTCTTATATAACCAGTTTTTTCAAGTACAAGTCCTAAAAATTCTGCAATATTGTAATTTGCATAAGCTTGTTGGAATTTTTCAATCAATGTTTTAAACTCTTTAAACTTAGTTTGAGTTTTAGAATTAAGATCTGACTCGTCTATAATGTCAATTGCGTCCATCATACTCATATCGTGAGCATCTGCAAACTTTTGCAAATTTGCAACAGAAGTTTCACCTATTGCACGTTTTGGAACATTTACAATACGCTTAAAACTTTGAGAATCATTCGAATTATAAATTAATTTCAAATATGCAATAGCGTCTTTAATTTCTTGTCTATCGTAGAATTTCATACCTCCATATACACGATATGGAATACCATTTGCCATACAAGCTTCTTCAATTGCACGGGATTGAGCATTTGTTCTATAAAGAATTGCATATTTGTTATAATCATCGTCAGCTTCAGCCTTTATGGTTTGTGCAATATAATTAGCCTCATCTGAATCATCTTGGGCCTCGTAGTAATGAATTTTTTCACCGTCACCCTTTTCTGAAAATAGAACTTTGTCTACACGTTCTTCATTGTTTTCAATAATCGCATTTGCAGCTTTTAATATATTTTCTGTAGAACGATAATTTTGTTCCAATTTAATAATCTTTGTATTAAGGAAATCTTTTTGAAATCCTAAAATAATTTTGTAATCTGCACCACGCCAGCTATAAATAGATTGGTCAACATCACCTACGACACAAAGCGAACGTGATTGCGGAATTTCTTCTTGTAGATTTGTATATAACATATTAACTAGCTTGTATTGAGCAATATTTGTGTCTTGAAACTCATCGACTAAAATGTGTTCAAATCGAGAATAATATTTTTCTCTTACACTAGGATTTTGCTCAAATAGTTTTACAGTTAACATTAACATATCGTCAAAATCTATGGCATTATTTACATTCAAAGTATTTTCGTATTCTTCAAAAATTGTGGCAATTTTTTGAGCCTTAAAATCTCTGGCAAAAGTTGCAAACCTGTGAGCATCTTCCATTTTGTTTTTCGCATTTGAAATTACTGCTCTAACATATTTTGGTTGATAAACTTTATCATCTAAATTCAATTTCTTGATTGCATTTTTAACAACTGTCATACAATCAGAATCATCATAAATAGTAAAATTGTGGTCTAAAGTTTTTCCAGATGGGAAATTATAATTTTCGATATCTTGACGCAAAATTCTACCGCAAATACTGTGAAAAGTACCAACCCACATATATTTTACGATTTCTTCACCTAAAATATTACTCAAACGCTCGCGCATTTCTTTAGCAGCCTTGTTAGTAAATGTAACCGCCAAAATTTCGCGAGGTTTTACTCCACTTTTAACTAAATATGCAATACGCGAAGTAAGTACCTTTGTTTTACCAGAACCCGCACCTGCCAGCACCAACAAAGGTCCCTGCGTTGTTTTCACCGCCTCAACTTGGCGTTCGTTAAGATTTTCTAATAAATTTTCCATATCCCCTATTCAAAAAATTTTTTTATGATATTATAATTATAATAGGAAAGATAATATTTTGCAAAAGGTAAGGAAAATGGCAGACAGCGAACAAATTAAACTTTTAGACGGCAATGACGGAGATAAACAACAAGGTTCAATCATGGTACCTCTTGATGATTTAGATTCAGTTTCAAATGATTCGCCTAATACAGTTGATGAATTGGCTATGGAATTGGCAACAATCCAACAATCTGCTAAAAGAATTGCAGTTATCGGTAGTAGAAATCTTGCAATCACTCACCAACAAATTATCGAAACACTTGTTACAGCTTTAGCTCAACAAGGCAACACAATTATTACATCAGGTGGTTCTTCAGGTACAAACGCTGCAGCAATTCGTGGTGCTATGAAAGCTAATCCTGACAAATTAAAAGTTATTTTACCTCAAACTATAGGTCAACAACCTTCTGACGTTCAAGACCAATTAATTGGTGTACCAAACATCGTTGAACACCCAGACAGAGCTATGATGACTCTTGCTGACGCTTCAAGAATTTGTAACCGCGAAATTATTGATGATTGTAACCAATTAATTTGCTTCTTATCACACACAAGTAAAACTTTACACGGTGCTATTGAATACGCAGAAGAAGGACACAAAGTTATTACAGCTTTTTACCTTGATTAATAATGGATTTAATAAAACAACTTACAGGTAAAAATCAAGCTGATTATGAGCAAGCTGCTGCGCATATAATTAATAGTGCAGACGAAAAAGCTTTTGAAGAACTTGTAAACAAGGACGATTTTTTGTTTGATTTTATCAAACAAAATGTTTCAAAACGCCTAAGCAAGGCTTGCAACAAAGATAATTTCAAAAATTTATTAAAGTTTTTGAAGTTTTATTCTCCGTCTTATGATGATTTTATTGCAAAAACTCTTGCTCAATTTTCAGATGAAGAAGTTCAAAACAAAATGCTTGAACTTTTAAGAAATGGTTCAAACAATGAAAAAGCTTACAGCGCCAAATATTTTTCTTATAAAAAAGATAATTCGGTTGCAGAAGAACTAAAAAAGCTTGCATATTCAGAATTTGAACCAATTGCCTTAAATTCAGCTATTGCACTTTCATCAATGGGTGAGAGAACATCAGTTGAAGAAGCTTTAAACAAGTTAAAATCAAATGACGATTTTGAAGTTTTGGCTGGAGCTAAATTTTTATCCGCTTATGGGGAATTAAACGCATTAGAAGATATCTTCAAGACGCTAAAAACTTCATCAATGGCTGAATACATCGCTTGTGAAATCGGCTATATGGAAAGCTTTTTAAATTTATTAAATTCAAACTTCCACGATAACGCTCTTTTAGCTATAAATAACATTTTACAGGGACTTGGCGAAATCGTTGCAATTTCAGATGTTTTCACCTTTGAATTATACAACATATTCGAAAACTTAATTTTTTCAGAACCAAATTCAAAAAATGCAGTTTTACTTTTGACAGCTAAAAACAAATTTAACCAACTAACTGAAAATGATGAGTATTTATTTGACGAAGACAAAAATACAAAAGACGAAGTTTTTGCAATAAAAAAACTATTAAATAATAATCTTGACGAAGATTTAGACAATTTCATAGTTCCAGAATTGAACGAACAAAGTGAATTTATTTATTCAGCATTAGAACTTGCACGCAATCCAGAAATCGTTAGACCTTTGCTCAACGCAAAAAACCAAACTATAATATTAAAAACACTAGAAGTTTTAAAAAACTTAAACGATTTAACTCAGGACGATAAAAATATAGCATTAGAAAACGTTACAGACGAAAATATAAAATCAATTATATTTGCAATATAAGGAATAAGAATAATGGAATTTACAGAAAAAACACTATCTACAAAAAGAGTTTACAACGGAAAAGTCGTATTTGTAGACTATGATGATATTGAAACTTCAGACGGTCACAAAAGCTTTAGAGAAGTAATTCGACACCCTGGTGGAGTTGTAATAGTTGCAGAAAAAGATCCTGAAACAATTTTAATGGTAAAACAATTTAGATATCCTTTAAAACAAGTTTCTCTAGAACTTCCAGCAGGAAAACTTGAATACGGAGAAAATCCAGATGACGCTTGCAAACGCGAGTTAGAAGAAGAAACTGGTTATATCGCAAAAACTTGGAAATCTCTAGGTTACATCTACACAACACCTGGAATTTGTGATGAAAAGTTGTATTTATACTACGCAAAAGATTTAACTTTTACTAAACCAAACCCAGATGAGGGCGAAATTATTCAAGCGTATGAATACAAAATTGCGGATTTATTCCAAATGATTAAAAATGGCGAAGTTAACGATTCTAAAACACTTTGCGCACTTTTAAGAGCATACAAAATTAATTAAGGAAAATAATTATGGCAATAAAAATGGTTGCAACAGATATTGACGGAACAATTTTAAAATATTCAGGGGAGTTTAATCCTGAAGTTATTGAATGCATAAAAGACCTTGACAAAAGAGGGATTAAGGTTGTTATCGTAACAGGTAGAATGCACCAATCAGCAAAGAAAATTGCAGACCAATTAGGTTTAAAAAATGCTGTAGTATCTTATCAAGGAGCATTAGTAAAAGATAATACACCAAAGCAAAATACATTATACGAAAGATATATACCTGCGCAAACAGCTAAAAAAATTATTCAATGGGGACATAACGAAAATATTCACATGAATTTATACATGAACGACAAACTTTATGTTGAAAAAGATGATGATACAACTCGTAAATACACTGCTCATCAAAACATTCCATTCACGGTTGCAAACTTTGATGAAATAGAATTAGACAAAGTAAATAAACTATTATTTATTGATTACGCTGATGCAGACAGAGTTACACTTTTAACAAAAAAACTTCAAAAAGATTTTCCAGAATTATTTATAGTTAAATCTTGCGAAAATTTCTGCGAAGTTTGTCACAAAGAAGCAACAAAAGGCGATGGCTTAAGATGTTTGCAAAAACTTTATGGAATACCAAAAGAAGAAACACTAACAATCGGCGATCACAACAATGATATTGACTTACTTCTTGCAGGTGGAGTAAAAGTTGCGATGGGCAACGGAACAGAAGATTTAAAAAAAATAGCAGACTACGTTACAGATACTATTGATAATAATGGTTTTGTGAAAGCAATAGAAAAATTTGTTTTAAAAGAGGGTACAAATGTATAGAATAGGGTTAGGTTACGATATCCATCAACTTTGTGATGGCAGAGATTTGATTATTGGTGGAGTAAAAATTCCACACGACAAAGGTCTTTTGGGTCACTCGGACGCTGATGTACTTATTCATGCAATTATTGACGCTATGTTCGGCGCATTAGCACTTGGCGATATTGGAACACATTTTCCTGACACAGACGAAAAATACAAGGGCATTTCAAGCTTATTACTGCTTAAATATGCCAATGAACTAATTCAAAAAGAGGGATATAAAATTAACAACCTTGATTGCAATATTATAGTTCAAGCGCCAAAAATGAAACCTCATATTCCTGAAATGCAAAAAACACTTGCAAATACACTTGAAGTTGATGTAAACTTGATTTCAATAAAGGCAAAAACAAATGAACATGTTGATGCTGTAGGCGAGAAAAGAGCTATCGAAGCAAATGCAGTAGTTATGCTACAAAAGGAGAACTAATGAGATTTTTACACGCGATGATTAGGGTTAAAGACCTTGAAAAATCACTAGAATTTTACGAAAATTTATTAAATATGAAACTAGTTAAGACAAAAAGACTTGACGATTGCGAACTATATTATTTAGAAGACGAAGAACACGTTGCGCAAATTGAACTTACTGTAAACGACAGTATACCTGAAAATGGTTACACAAATGGTGACGCATTTGGACACTTTGCTTTTTCAGTTGACTCAATGGACTCATTCACTGAAAAAATGAATAAACTAGGTTACAAATACCTTTGGGAACCATACACAATCTTTTCTGGCACAAAAATTTCGTTTGTAAAAGACCCTGACGGCAACGAAATCGAGCTAATTGAGAAAAAACATGATTAATATAATAAAAGAATATATAAACGATTCAATCGAAACAAAACAAAAGATTTTAAATGATGAAAAACTTGTTCAAACAGTAGAAGAAATAAGCAAGTTCATCGTTAAGACTCTAAGAAATGGCAATAAAATTCTTTTTGTTGGCAACGGTGGTTCTGCAAGTGATTGCGATCATTTAGCAACAGAATTTGTTTCTAAATTTTATAAAGATAGACACGCATTTAACGCTTTGTCACTAACTTCAAATAATGCCCTAATCACTGCATTATCAAATGATTTTGGTTACGACAACGCATTTTCAAGACAAATTGAAGCAATCGGCAAAAATGGAGATATACTTTTTGCTCTATCTACCTCTGGAAATTCTAAAAATGTAATTCAAGCAATAGAAGTTGCTAACGAAATGGGCTTGATTACAGTGGGTATGACAGGTAAAAACAAATGTAAAATGGACGAAATTTGCAAAATTTTAATTAAAATTCCAACATCAGAAACTCCAATTATTCAAGAGTGCCACATGACACTAGGTCACCTAATTTGCAAAATCGTCGAAGACGAATTACTTGCATAATTACTAAAAAAAATCTTTTATATCAATTTCAAAAAACTTAGCTAAAGCGTACAATGTTTCTGTACTTGCTAAATTTTTACCTCGCTCAATGCAAGAAATATGTTCTCTTGACATATTCACATATTCAGCCAGTTTTTCTTGCGATAAACCTTTTTCTAATCTTAAAGATTTAACTTTTTTGCCTATATCGTTTCTTAACTTGCGAATACCCATATAGGTATTGTTTCATGTAATATAAATATTACAGTAAGATTAACATTACATTTTATAGCTATAACTCTTTATTTATACATGTTTGCATGACGTATATTTTTATTATAAATTAGTATAAGTTCTAAATATAAATAACGAGGTCATTAATGTGGCAAAAATTTGAAGAAACTCTTAAAAATGCAGGTAATATTGAATTTTGGTGGAGAGATGATGATATTATGGCGGAAAAACGCGCCTATAAGCTTCACTATTAAAAATATAAATTCAAAGTTTAGAGCTTAATGAAATTATATGCAACTTATAAAATTCCAGCAATTTGGGCAATAGTACCTCATAACTATGAAAAATATGGTCAATATTTCACCAAAAATATTCTTAAGTATGAACAATTTGCAACTATACACGGCATTTACCATATGAATAAGGCCACAACTCCGCCATCTACAGAATTTCCAGAAACTTGTAACCTTGAAGAAAATTTTCAAACAATAACTCAGTATTACAATAGCTTTAAACCTCTTTTTAAGGATAATCTATTACCAGTTTTTGTCCCACCTTTTAATAACATGAACACCAACTTAAAAGAACGTTTAATCAAATATGGTCTAATTATTTCTGAATACAATTTTAACCAAAATAATCACTCAAATTATAACGTCGATTACGATTTTGCAAATTGGGAAACACATAAACTTAAAGCCGAGAACTTGATTCTTAAAGAATTAACAGAATTAATTACCTCTGGCATAAAAACTCTAGGACTTAATTCTCACCATACTATTATAGATAAAGAAAATTATAAATTTTATGAGAAATTATTTAAAACAATTTCAAAATGTAATAACGTAAAATGGGTAAATCCTTTTCTACTTTTTTAACAAAACTTCATATTTTAGACCATGCGCGCAATTTCTTAAAAGAAAAATACTTTATATAAGAGTAAGAGGTAATTAAGACACACAGAGGAGAAATTAAAATGTTTGGATTAAATGGATTAAACAATGCAGTAAGCGGTGTTAATGCAATTGATGATAATAAAAAGAAACAAGAAGTTGCACCACAACCTCAAGTAGCATTTATGAACTCTATTTGGGATAACTTCGGCAACTCTCAAGGTACTGAAGCTTCATTCAACGCTTAATACTTAAAAGTTTCAATAACAAAAAGACTTCATCAATAGATGAAGTCTTTTTTATGTTTTTATTTATTGATATTAACCTAACAAAATACCTGCGATACAAGCTGACATGAAGCAAGTGAACACACCGCAGATTAATGCTCTCATACCCAATCTAGCAAGATTTTTTCTTTGGTTTGGAGCCAAGCCACCGATTGCACCTATTTGAGTTGCGATAGAACCGAAGTTACCGAAAGAACAAATTGCAAATGATGTAATAATGAAAGCTTTGTTTGTAATAATATTTTGAATTTCAATCAAATCTGTGTAACCGTAAACTTCGTTTGAAACAATTTTCAAACCAATTACACCGCCTACATTGAAAATATCTTGAACAGGCACACCCATAATTAAAGCAAATAAGGCAAAGAATTTACCCAAAATCATTTTTAAAGACAAGTGAGGGAAGTCAAAACCTAGAACAGGTGCAGTTAAGTGGAATACATTTGCAATACAACCACCAAATGCAGCTAAGATATAGTCAATCATAGCAATCAAGGCAACGATTGCTAATAACATAGCAACAACGTTTAATGAAACCATCATACCTTCAGAAGCACCTGATGCAATAGCATCAAATACGTTAGCATGAGTTTTTCTGCGACTAAGCTTAATATTTTCCATTGTTTCAGGTTCACCTGTTTCAGGGTAAACTATTTTTGTCATAACCAATGCTCCTGGAATAGCCATAATAGCAGAAGCCAAGACATAAACAATTGGAATACCCATCATAGCGTAAACAGGCATCATAGCACCTGATGTACAAGCCATAGAACCTGCCATTGAAGCAAGCAATTCTGAACGAGTTAATTTAGCCAGATATGGTTTAATCATAATTTGCGCCGTAACTTGTCCTACAAAAGCACTTGCAACATTTGAAAGAGCTTCGGCACCACTTACTTTCATAATTTTATTCATCGCTTTACCTAGAATTGTAACGACACGTTGCATAATTCCATAGTAATAAAGAATGTTTACAACCATCATCATAAAGATAGTTGCGCAAATTAATTGAAGCGCAAATGGAATAGAACAACCAAATACAGCGTTCATTTCGTTATTATCTAATAATGGACCGAATACGAATTTGCCACCAACGTTAGCAAAATCTAAAAGTTTAACAATAACTTGTCCTAGCCATAAAAATATTTTTTGACCAACTGGAACTTTAAAAATAAAAATTCCGAATAAAATTTGTAGTGCTAAACCAACACCTACTGTTTTGTAGTTGATAGCCTTTTTGTTGCAAGATAATGCAAATGCAATTGCTAACAATATGACCATACCGATGATGCCAATAAATCTGTCCATTAAAAACTCCTAACTAAGTCCTATATAATCAATATAAATATATTGTACTAAAAAGGACAAAAAAAATAAAAACAAAAATAAAAACATTTACTATAATGCAAAAAATGTTTACAAATTGGAAAATTTAAGAATAATACATATAATGTTTAGTATGGGAAAGTGTAAACGTTTAATTTCAACATTTGTAATATTAAGTTATCTAATGTCATCAGGTATAGTTTATGCTGATACATTCCAGGGGCACGCAGAAAAAACTGACGTAACCCAACAAAATCAATCTGAACTTTTTACAGGACAGGTTGAGGCTATTGACCAAAAAGATGTAATTAGAATGACTGTATCACAAGTTATCGATGGAAATTTTTCAATTGAGGGCGATGAATTTTTTGCAGAAGTTGTAAGCGATGTTTCTGGCGATAGCGGTGTAATTTTACCAAAAGGAACAATTGCTCACGGAATTATCAAGGAACAATCCGAAGCAAAACGATTAGGCAGAAACGGCTATATTTCACTTGATTTTGACTATTTAGTAACTCCTGATGGCAGAGAAATTCCAATTGAAGGCAAAATGTCAACAAGAATGCACCCTATTGTTGAAGCTGGAAAAATTGTTGCAACAGACGTTGGTTATACCGCTGCAGGTGGTGTAGTTGGCGGATTTATGGCATTAAATCTACTTGGTATTGAAGCTGCAATTGCATCTCAAGGTTACACTGTTATGGGTGGAGCCGCTGTTGGTGGTGCTGTTGGTTTGGGAATGTCTTTATGGCGAAAAGGTAAAGATGTTTTAATTGCTCCAGGGGACGAAATTCGTGTAAAAATCAATTCAAAAGTTCCTCTACCTGTATACAAAGATACAGCTTTAAAGCAACACGAAGTATTTTATCCAGGGTTAACAATAAGAATTACAAATATAATGCACGAGAAAGACCCATTCGGCGAAGCAAACACAATTACACTATCTCTATCAATAACAAACATGACAAATTTAACATTATCGGGAATGGATTTGGCACTAGTTAACGACTATAACAACGTTTTTCACCCATCAATCTTTGGCGATACAAATTTGATGTTTAAACAAATAAAGCCTGGGGATAGAGTTGCAGGTAGAATTTCCTTCACTGTTGATAACTTGAATCGTAGTTTCTGGCTAAGTTTTTGTGATAGAAGAACAAAGAAAACTTTATCAAAAATTTCTATAGACAACGCCTACAAAAATGTTCCAGACAAGGTTAAGAAAAAAAATGACAAGCTAAAGAAAAAGCCAAATTTCTACAAGAAACCTGACCCTTTCGAAGTTTAAATATTTGATAAAACTAGTTAAATAATTCTCTAGTTTTTTGACGAATTTCTTTATCTATAGCAAAAATTTCGTCAATATCTGGATTTTGTACAACTTTGTGTTGACGGTAAATTTTTTCAACTGTGGTATAAATATCGTACAGCGTAATTTTTCCATCTAAAAATGCATATACAGCTTCTTCATTTGCTGCATTCATACAAGTTGTAGCACTACCACCAGTTCTACCAGCCTCATAAGCAAGATTCATGCAAGGAAATTTTTCAAAATCTGGTTTTAGAAAATCAAATTCAGCCACATCAGCAAAACTAAAGCTTCTTGATTTAATTCCAGCAGGTCTTTCTGGATAACAGATAGCATATTGAATTGGAATGTGCATACTTGGTACACCAATTTGTGCAATAATACTACCATCTTTGAATTCCACAGCTGAATGCACATAACTTTGTGGGTGAACTACAACCTTAATTCTGTCATAATCCATATCAAATAAATGGTGAGCTTCAATAATTTCAAGCCCTTTATTCATCAAAGTTGCACTATCTACAGTGATTTTTCTACCCATGTTCCAACGTGGGTGAGCAAGCGCCTGCTCAACAGTTGCTTTTTTTATTTCCTCAATAGATTTGTGTAAAAATGGTCCGCCAGAAGCAGTAATAATCAATCTATCTACTTTTTCTAAAGCGCCATTAATACATTGGAATATAGCTGAATGTTCGCTATCTACTGGCAAAATTTTAACACCAGCTTCTTCTGCCTTTTTCATAACAATATCGCCTGCCATAACAAGAGTTTCCTTGTTTGCAAGTGCAATATCAATACCATTTTCAATAGCTGACAGCGTTGGTTTCAAGCCGATTTTACCAGATACCGCTACTAGAATAATATCGTTTTCTTTGTTTGAGCAAATTTCTTGCAAACCATCATCACCGTAAAAAGTTTTTGCACCTTTTGCGTCTAATCGTTCATCTGGCTTTCCTAAGCAAACATATTTTGGTTTAAATTTTGCAATTTGCTTGTTTAAAAGTTCTACGTTTGAGCCACCTGCAAGCGCAATAATTTCGAATTTATCTTGAAGTTTTTCGATAACTTCCAACGATTGAGTTCCAATTGACCCAGTTGAGCCTATTATACTAATTTTCTTTTTCATAATACATTTATTATATAGCAAAACATTTACAAACAACATTATTTATGTTTTATTATTTGTATTATGAAACGAATTTTAACAAACTTATTTGCAATACTTATTATAACAGTAATTGCTGTTGGTTGTGGAAAAAAGCAACAACCAATGGATTTGCTTGATAGTATTCAACAAAGAGGAAAACTTGTTGTTGGAGTTAGAAGCGACATTGAGCCATTTGGGTTTAAAGACAGCGAGGGCAATTATCAAGGTTTTGAAATTGACTTAGCAAGACAAATGGCAAAAGTTATACTAAAAGATGAAAATGCTATTGAATTCATTGATGTAGAACCATCAAACAGAATTTCAACAGTAAATTCAGGTCAAGCGGATATGATTATTGCAACAATGTCTGTTTCACCAAAAAGAATGACAGTTTTAGATTTTTCAGAACCTTACTACTTTGCTGGACAAAAAGTTTTAGTTCATACAAATAGCAGTATCAAATCCTTGACTGATTTAAACGGCAAGCGAGTAGGTGTTGGATTTGGAACCACTGCAATTGAGGGAATTAAAGCAGTTGCACCAGGAGCAATTATTTCAGGCTATAAATCTTACAAAGATGCTATTTCAGCGTTAAAAGCTAATGAAATTGATGCGTTTGCCGATGACGATACTCTTTTGTTAAGCTATATACTAAAGGATAATAGTTTAAAACTTCTTCCTCAAAAATATACTCAAGAAGCTTATGCAATAGCTTTTAGAAAAGGAACAGAAAGCACAAGAACAATAGGAATAGTTAACAACGTTTTAACAGTTATGAAAAAAAATGGAACACTTAACAGAATGAAAGCCCAATGGCAAATAAAATAAATTTTTAAACGGCGGTTGAATAAATTCAACCGCCGTCCTTATTTTTCCACGTAACACAGATTAACACTTTATTGTTTTAAAATTTTGTTTAATTTAAAATTATATAAGAGTATGAGGAAAATTTATGATAATTGAAACAAAAAATCTTGTAAAAATATATGGTGATAGAAGCGTTGTAAACGACGTATCTTTTGAAGTTAACAAAGGTGAAGTTGTATGTTTGCTAGGTCCAAATGGTGCAGGTAAAACAACAACATTTTACATGGTTGTAGGTTTGGTAAAACCTAATAGAGGACAAGTTTTGTTAAACGGTGAAGACATTTCAGCTTGGCCTATGAATTTACGTTCAAAAGCTGGTATTGGTTACTTACCACAAGAAGCTTCAATCTTTAGAAAACTTACTGTAGACGAAAACATAAAACTTGTATTAGAAATGAACGACAAGTTAACAGTTAATGAAAAGAAGAAAAAACTCGAAGAATTATTAGACGAATTTGGTGTTACAAAACTACGTAGCGAATCTGCAATTTCTCTTTCTGGTGGTGAAAGAAGAAGGGTTGAATTAGCTCGCGCACTTGCAGCAAGCCCCGATTTCATCTTACTTGACGAACCATTTACAGGTATCGACCCGATTGCTATTGGCGAAATTAAAGATAATATTAGAAAGTTATCAGAGGATAAAGGCTTAGGCGTTTTGATTACTGACCACAACCCTAAGGCAACACTTTCTATTACAGATAGAGCATACGTAATCTTCGACGGTAAAATCAAAATTCAAGGTAAGAGTACAGATGTTGCTGTTGACCCAGTTGCAAAAGAATTTTATTTAGGAAAGGATTTCCAATTATAATGAAATTCAGTTTAAAACCAACTATTTACGACAGATACATCTTCAAACAAGTACTTTTTGCAACAATCGCAGCGATTTTGTTGTTTACTATTGTTTGGATTGCGCCAGAAATGCTTTTAAATACAATCAAAGAAACACTTGCTGGACAACATACAGTCGTTGAAGCTATCTGGATTTTAGTACTTGAATTACCTATGATTTTAGGAAAAGCATTTCCTGTAGGTTTGTTGCTTGGAACACTTTTTACATTTGATAAATTAAGCAAGGATTCAGAATTAACCATTTTCCGTGCAATTGGTTTGTCTTTTGGTAGAATTATCGCACCAGTTGTGGTTTTAAGCTTGATTATAACTGGAATTTGTTTTGTAACTTACGATAAATTGATTCCTTATGCTGAAAACAAAATGTTTATTTATGATAACTACTCTCCGTCAATTCAGTATATGTACACAGAAAAAGACGAAAATAACCAACCAAAACTTGCAGTTATTGTTTCAAAATTCAAAGCAAATGAAATGAATAACATTATAGTTTTGGATTTTTCAAACAAAATCTATGATGACTTGCACGGATTGACAAATATTTTTGTTGCTAAAACTGGTAAAACATTCCAAAATCGTTGGGAGTTATATGATGTAACTGAATATAAGATTTCAAATGATGGAATTTTCGTAGATATTGCCCAAAAGAAACAAGTTAATATATTGAACGGTGAATCAGCAGCGAATGCATACATGTTAATGACTTATTCAGTAAAAAAAGAACGCGAAATTACAAACGCTAACTTGCTAAAATATATTAAATTACTAAAAAAAGAATCTTTGGACGAAGATTATAATTACATGCTAAACAAATACTTCCAAAGATTTTTCCACCCATTTGTATGTGTACTTTTAGCAATTATGGGTTGTTTGTTAGGATTTAGCAAACCTAGAGAACAACGTTTGATAGGTTTCACAATTGCAATTGGTTGTATATTCTTGTATTACATTACGTTGCCATTCTTTGATTTGTTGGCAGAGAAAGGAATTTTACATCCATTTATAACAGCAATAACACCACCATTAGCATTTTTAGGTGCAATTATTGCATTTTACAGAAGCAAAGATTTATAATAGAAAATAAAAGGATATGTGTTTTATGAAAAAGTATTTAGTTTTGTTGTTAATTTTATTGATAGGTAACGTGACTTTTGCAAAATCTATCGAAATCCAAGAAAATGAGGGAATTTACCACATCAAATTGAGTGGCAAGGCAATAAAAAAACGTATTAACTTTGTGTCTACGCAAGGATTAAAAACCAATAAAGATGTTCATGAAATGTCACAATCAAAATTAACTATTAATACAGGCTTTTTCGACCCTAAGAATGCAAAAACAATATCTTATATTGTAACAGACGGAATGACAGCAGAAGACCCTAGCACAAATGAAAATCTTATGATGAACCCTGTTTTAAGAATGCACATGAAAGAAATCTTAAACCGTAGCGAGTTCAGAATTGTAGAGTGCGATAAAAAACTAAAATATGAAATCGTTCCTCATAATACACCTGTAGATTTTATGTGTAACATCAAAACTTCAGCTCAAGGCGGACCAATGTTGTTGCCAGAATTAAAACTTGAAGAAGAATTTTTCATTCTAAAAGACAATGACGGCAATATTATTAGACAATCAGCATCAGTGCTTGATAGAACAGCAAGAACTATTGTAGGCATAAAAAATGGTGAAATGCATATTTTAATAATCACAAATCAAAACCCTAAAAATATTTTTGAAGCAAGAGATTTATGCAAAAGTTTAGGATTTGAATACGCTATGGCATTTGACGGCGGAAGTTCTACTTCGTTTAATTACAAAAAAATCAATATAACCTCAACTCAATCAGACGGACTAGATACAGGTCGCTTGTTAAAGTCTTTTATGATAATTAAGTAGTATCGTGAATTGTCGATTGTAAATTATTGGCGATGTCCTCGCTACTTTTGACAGAGTTTATATACTCTCACTCAGAGTATTACAGAAAATCTACTATTTACAAGTTGTCTTTTTCCAAGATAGACTACAACTGCCGTTTGTGGCTTTTAAATAATCCATATTTCCAGTTTCTATTATCCAACCTGTACAATAGCTACCGTCTTTAAAACAGTTCCATTTCAGATTATTATTACCCTCGAAACCCCAAACATCTTCTCTTGTACCTGCTGGAGTAATACCTTCGCTTGTAATCAAAAATTCAAAAGCGTCTTTACCTTTAGTATTTGCACCTTTCATACCATCTATATCAACATTTATAACTCCACAAAAATTAGTAACTATAAATTGAGGTTTACTCGGACCACCACCTACCAATGGGGGAATCATAAGACCTACTCCAATATCACAATCATTATTATTAATATTAAATTCTAATGCCGTGCCATCAGCCAATAAAACTTTTGGTAAATCATCTGATAAAAATTCAACCGACTTACCTTCTAAAGTTTTATAATCTCCATTAAAAAAACATCCAACAGAATCCACACCACAATCTTTTGAAAGTTTCAAAAATTCAGATATCCTATTTTTAAATCTATCACTCTTAGCAGTTGCACTGGTTCCATCAGCTTTAAACCATTCGTCAATAGGACCATAAACGGCAGTAGCACGACCGAAAGCGTCTGTTAAATTTGCATACACTTTCTTAACCTTTGCAACTTTTTCTCTGTCGCCTGTGGATTGGTTTAAGTTTGGAATAGTCAACGCCGCAACTACGCCAATAATGCCCATTACAACAAGGGTTTCAGCTAAGGTAAAAGCGATAGCTTTTACTAGTGAGTTGTGAGCGGATTTTGCGTAGGGCGCCGTGTGAACAGAGCGAACCCAGCCCGAAGTAGCGAGGACATTACGAATGACAACGCTAGTGAAATGAGCAACTTGTCCGAGTGAAGCAATAATCCAAGACAGTGATGAGTCTTTATTGTCATTTGCTTGTTTATTATTTGTCAATTCTCGATTAAACAACTTTCTCATAAGCTCTTTCCTTTATGTTCTCAACAATTCCATTATAACAATTCGATTGAGCATTCACAATACAGCTATTCTATCCTATTGTATTCTATTCGGCATTATAGCTGAGTTTCAGCTATAATGAAATCATTTTTACAAAATGTAACATATTTCGCTTGCTTAACTCAATTTCACCCTACTGAAAATATATTTATTTTCCAAAAATTTTCATGATTTTACCGATTAAGCCGTCATCTTCAGTCGATGCATCAGAATATTCTTTCTTTTTACTTTCAAGTTTTTCGATTTTTTTCTTAATTTCCGCGATTTCTGCTTCATCAATTGAATTTGAAGACAAGTATTTTTCATAAAATTCTAGTGCTTTTTGAGCATTTCTAGTTTTTTCATAAGAAACAGCTAACGATTTCAACACTTTTGGATTACGTTTGTCAATTTCATACAACTTTTCTAAGTATTCAATTGCCATTTTGTAATCGCCAATACTTTCTCTAAAAGCTCCTAATTTTTCTAGCGCACGTCTATTTTGTGGCTCTAATCGATATAATTTTTCATAAAATTCAATTGCATGAGTATTATCTTTCATTGATTCTAGTAAATCTGCAATTGTAATAATCAAGGCTGAATCTTCTGGATTTGCTTGATGAGCAAACATATATTCATTCAAAGCAACGTCCTTATTACCTCTTGCTTGATTATATTTTGCCCAGTTATAGTGTTCTTTAAATGTTTCACCTTGTTCTTCATAAATCAAAGCTCGCATTTGATAAATTAATGGTGAATTTTTATCAAATTTTGCAAATTCATCAACATATTCAAGCGCTTTATCATAATCACCAGTTGCATAGTAATATTGCGCAACTAAAGATAAGAATTTTGGATTTTTCTTGTATTCATTTTGTAATTCTTCAATTTTTGTCAACGCTTCTGAATATTTCTCATCATCAATCAAACAACGTAATTGAACCAATTTATCAGAAGAAATTTTTGAAGCTTGTTCAGTTTGGTTATTTCTCAAATAAATATCTGCCAAAGTTTCCTTAACTTCTTTTGTTTCATGCCCGTCTTTTATTGCTCTTTCCAAAATTTCTGCAGCACTAGATAAAATATCTTCTTTCAAATAAATTTGAGCCAATAACAAATATGCTTCCACTGGTGCCTCTTGCGTATCTAACAAGCGTAAATACTCATCAATTGCTTGATTAGTTTTGTTTAATTGAGCATAAATACCCGCAAGCGCAAATCTTGTAGCATTTCTTTGGTCATTTTCATAAGCTTTATCTAACGCTTTCTTAAAATCACCTGCTGCGTGTTGTAATTTGCCTTGTAGAACGTGTAAGTTACCTCTATATGAATAATATTTATATTTATCACTGTCAAAAAACAAATCCATTAATTGTTCATAAGCAAGTTCATTTGTTGCATCTTTTTCTAATATTTTAGTAAAATAATGTTCAACATCATCTTGTCTATTTAAAATACAAGCAACATGTGCCAAACGTTGCATTAAATCTATACTGCTAGGTTTTGCATCAAGTAGTTGTTTATATTCTTGAAACGCTTTTTCGTATTCTTCTTTTTCTTCGTATTGTTCTGCTAATTCAATTGACATTATTTATTACCTTTCATTTATTGTTTTAAAATTATTTTATTATAAATACCTAGTTATAAGATATTACACAATTGGTTAATTAAATTTGTTTTGCGCACGCTCAATTCCATCTTTCAAGTAGCACTGAACTGCATCAACCGCTGTTTTTAAAGCTTCTTTCAAAATTGGTTCTTGCTCTTTCGAAAAGTTTTGCAAAACAAAAGCTTCCGACGGTATTGGAGGTTGAGGACCTACGCCAACTTTTAATCTATCAAATTTATTTGTACCGACATGCTTTATGATTGATTTAATACCATTATGTCCGCCGTCAGAACCATTTGCTCTAAAACGCAATCTGCCTAAATCTAAACAAATATCGTCATAAATTATTAATATATCTTTTACATCGATTTTATAATAATTCATAACCAAACTAACGGCTTCACCAGATAAATTCATAAATGTAGTTGGTTTAATTATAATAACATCTTCACCATTAAATTTAATTTTAGTAAATAAACATTTTAATTTGCTTTCTTCTCTAAATGAAAAACCCTCGTTTACAGCCCAATAGTCTACTGTCATAAATCCAGCATTATGGCGTGTAAAAGCGTATTTATCTCCGACATTTCCTAGAGCAACTATTAGTTTCAAAATTTATCCTTTTTGTTATTTATAAAAAATACCTTTTAATTATAATTTTAACGCAAATAAATATTACCAACGGTATTATCTACCTTTCGCTTAACAAATTGATAAAAAGAAGTTATTTTATGATTGACGGAGACTCCAAAAAAAATATTTTATAGGGGAGATACAAATGACAGCAAAAAATAAGCAAATATTAAAAGAAAAGAGTTCCAAAAAAGTTGCAGATTTTTTAGAGAAAAGTGGTTTACATAAAAAAGACTTTGCAGAAATGATAGGCGTAACTCTATCTTACGTATACAATTTAATAGATAATACAATACCATTTTCAACAAGAAGCACAACTTTAGAGCGCATCGCGACAATTATGGAAATTGCACCAGAAGAATTTGATGAATACAAAATTCCGCAAGAACCAATTTTGATAGATGAATCAGTAGAATTTATTAAACAGAAAATTGCTCAAAAAGGTTTGAGTATAGTCAATTTCTTAAAATCATTTCCACGTAAGAAAAGACTTGATACTGTCGACATGCTAAGGGGAGCTTTACCAATTCCTATTGATTTCAAAGAATTGAACATGCTCGCACAAGTTCTTGATCTTACCACAGATGAAATCTATCCAATCTGGGAAAATCGAGTAAAACAAGTGCTAGAAGCAGGCGGAATGAACATTTATTCAAATGCAGCATTAGTTAATTCAATGTTTGAGTGTGCAAAAAAATATATTGATTTAAAATAGCTAAAAGCAAGCTATAACAACGAAAAAAAGACTAAATTCAAAAATTTAGTCTTTTTTTTTGAAAAAATTTTAAAAAAAGTAGTTGACGTAGAACTTTGTTCTTGGTAAATTATTTGTACAGGGAATCGAAAGGTTCAGACTTGTCAACTCAGTAGTTCTTTAAGTAGGACTCGACTAAAAGGTGAATAGTTAATAGTTTCACCCCTGAGAACAAGGCAAATTGAATTAAAAAGTGTGCGCTTGTAGCTTAGCAGGTAGAGCACTCCCCTTTTAAGGGATAGGTCGCGCGTTCGAATCGCGCCAAGCGCACCACTTTTAAAAATATAAAGGTCCGCGTCAGGGACCTTTTTTTTATTGCAAATTTTTAAATTTACCTCTCGAAACATACATTTAAAACACGATAATATTTACAGATTATTCACAATTTTTTAAAAATAATATATAATGTTGATTATGAAGAAGCTTTTTATATTATTATTTATATTTTTAGCTATCCCTTTAACTGCGAGTGCTAAAGTAATAAAAGTTCAAGCTATTACACCGTTTGACAGCAACAACCCACCACACAATTTTAGCATACGTTTAAAAGACAATATTATAAATGAAGATGTATCTTTTTACAAAGGTATGGTTATGAGTGGATATATTTACCAAACAATTCCTCCAAAAAGACTAAAACAAGACGCTTCGTTTATTTTTATACCAACAAAATATGTTGATTTTCAAGGAAGTGTACATCCCTTAACAAATGTTGTTTGTAAATACACAACAAGATTTAAACCTAAAGAAGCAATAACAAATGCGCTATATGTATTTGGTACCGTACCAATTATGGCAGTAACAGCTGGATATTACGCAACAGAGGGTGCTATAAATAACAAACAACCAAACAAAAAAGACACACTAAAAGCTTCAGCAGAAAATGTTTATGAAAATTCTCCTCTATCATTAATCGAAAAAGGTGATTTTTTAAGAATCAAACAAAATCAGGATTTTTTACTTAATTTTGTAATAATTAAACAACAAAGCCGAATTATGAGTATAAAAAGGTAAATTAAACATGAAAAAATTTATTTTGACATTTCTTTTTATATTTATTTTTGCAAGTCCAACTTTTGCAAAAGCTACTCAGGTTGAGGCTATGAGTGAATACGATAGCGATAATCCGCCGATTAATTTTGTATTTAAAGTTGTAGAATATAACGAAATTGAAAATTTCACATGCCTTTTTGATGGCGATATTATTGAATCAGAAGTTGTTAAAACAAAAGATAATCAACGTCTAAAACAAAATGCAACTTTTGCATTAAAAATAAATAGAATAATTCATAGAAATGGCGACATTTTAGAGCCTAATAATGTTTTTGCTAAGTACACAACGGCTCTTGATAAAATTGAAATTTCAAAAAATGTAGCGCTAAGTGTTGGAAATTATTTTGTAAAAGGTGTTTCTATTGGTTATCGCACAGTTGAGGGTGCTGTTAAAAATACAGAAGGCAATCGTTTTAAATCTAGCGGTGTTGCTTTCGTAAATTCTACTCCTCTTGGATATATTAACAAAGGTAACGAAATAAAATTAAAAGCTGGTGACAAATTTTTACTAAATATTGAGGCCATTGACATTTCAAACCCATCTATTATTGATGAATATAAGTATAATGTTATCAAACCATATTAATACTCTTTTTAGATGATTTAAGTCATGAAAAACATGGCTAACATGCATGTCAGATGGGGGATACAGCATGAAAGACATCGTAAAAAATTTAACAGACCAAATTGAATCTCTAAGTAGCGACGCTCATTTTTATGACATGCAAATTTTGTTTATAACTAATTTGCAAAAAACTTCACCTGAAGTTGAAAGAGAAATGGACGGAGAAACATTTGACTCAATTATTGAAGAAGATAAAAAAATGAAAGAAAAAGTTCTTCAACAAATTGCATCATTGAATGTTCAACTTAAATCTTTAACAAACGAAAAAGCGTCTTAGTCTATGCCTAGCGCTTTATTTCGTCTAAACCAAGTTAATTGACGTTTTGCATAATTACGAGAGTGTTGTTTAATCAATTCAACAGCTCTTTCTAAAGAAATTTCACCGTCAATATATTGTAAAATTTCTTGGTAACCTATTGTTTTTACAAAATTTGGAATTCTACCGTGTTTTGCCAGCAAAGATTTTGTTTCCTCGAACAAACCTAATTCCATCATCTTATCTACACGTTCATTTACCCTTTTATAAATTTCCTCTCGTGGCATATTAATCCCTATCCACTCAACATCGTAAGGCTTTTCCTTTTGTTTTTCAATTTCTGATAAAGGTTGATTTAAACCTCTGCAAATCTCAATTGCGCGAATAATTTTTCTTTTTTCAGGGACATCAAATCCATCAAGAGTTTTTTGATCTAGTTTTGCAAGAATTTCAACAAGTTCTTCTAATGTTTTTTCATTTAATTCTTTTCTTAATTCAACATTTGGTGAAACTCTAGGTAAATCATAACCCTCTAAAAGTAATCTGAAATATAGTCCTGTACCACCAACAATTATTGGAGTTTTACCTTTAGATAAAATTTCTTCAATAGCTTTTGTTGCATCATCAACGTATAAACCTGCTGTATAATCAACTTCAGGTTCAACAACATCAATTAGGTAATGTTTAATGCCCTCACGTTCTTCAATCGTAGGCTTGGCAACAGCAATTTCAAATCCTTTATACACAAGTCTTGAATCTGCCGAAACAATTTCACCATTAAGTTTATGCGCTAACTCAACAGCAAGTTTACTCTTGCCCGTTGCTGTCGGCGATGCTATTGCTATTACCTTTGATTTTTTCTTCATAATATAAAAATAATAATACAAATATATAAACGATAAAATAGAAATATATCAATGTCATAACGAAATAAGAAATTGGATTAAACATTGAAATATAGTTCAAAATCATCATTATAACGTTTAAAACAGAAATAACGATAAATAACAAGATGCTTTGCGGACGCTGAAATATTCTTTTAACAGAATAAAACAAGGCTTTTATTGGATTTTTTGTTGAATATAACAACTCTACAGGCCAAAACATTGTAAACAAAGAAAAAATTTGTAATGAAAACATTATTAAAAAGTACCAATAATTTAATTTTAAAACTTGAGTTTTAGTCATAGAATCAATCAAAGCCTGCATTGCAACAGGAGCCTCTGTTGCTGATATAAATTGAGAAGATGTCACTCCTATACTGCCTATCAAATTTAATCCAATATAATAAACTGATACCAAAACAATATCACCAAATATTAAAAATGCTATAGAAAGACCAATATAAGGTCCCATATAATCAGCAATACCTACTGGAAACTCATTGATAAGCTTAAATGTTTCGTTTTCTCGATGCAAAACTTTGTTTTTAAAATTATAAATGGCAGTTTTAATCATATAAAACCAACCAGACATAAATGCGCTAATCATTAAAAGTAAAGTCAAAAAGAATAAAAGTGCAGATGGCAAAACTTTAACAGCGTCCTTTGCAACAATTAAATAAATATTAATAAGTAAAAGAAACACCAAAAGCGGAGTAGCCAAGACAATATTTTCGCTTGAAACTTTAAATGCATCTTTAAACACTTTTATCATAAAAACCTCGCTTATACAGTTTGTTTTTCTTTTCTTTCCTCAATCGAATTTTTTCTTTTTTTACGACGCATTAAGTCAACAAAAGCTTCAAGTCTTGTGATATAACCAGCTTTTCCTGATTGTTCGTCCATTACAAGAGTTAATATTGGAATATTGTGTTCTTCTCTCATTGCTGGGAAAATATTTTGCGACATGATTTCTGGCATACAAGTAAATGGGCTGATGTGAATAATACCATCTTTCTTATTAACATCAGCATAAGCAACGTCAGATACACATTCTAAAGAGTCACCACCGATATCTCTATTAAGATAAGGCTTTGCCATTCTTTCAGCTCTTTGCAAGTGAGTTTCTTTACCTCTAAAGATTTTTGGAATAATTGCATCTTTTAAGAAACTACTTACTGTCAAGCTACGTCTTGTTTGTACACCCATTTTTCCTAACTCTCTTTCGATATATTGGTTAGAGAAAGGATCACCAACCAAGTAAATTTCACCTGTAATATCTACATGCAAAACTTCTCTATTTTTATCAATTTTAGTTTTTGCCATTTCAGCTTTAACTTGTTTTTTTACTTTTCTCAATTCGCCAAGCGTACTAATTTTTTTGTACATTTCCAAGCATTTATTGTAATGTTTTTCAGCTTCACCCTGATTGATTTCACGAGCTCTGTAATAAGCCAACATTGTTTCTAAATCATCAAGAGCAAAAACCATTTTTATCATCATGAAAATAGCACCAACTGTTGCGAAGAAATCATCTTTGCCAATTAATTCGTGGAAAAAGTTAAACAAACCTTTAATTCCATCGTATAATGATAGTTCAATGTAATTTGCTTCGTATCCTAAATCAGCCAATGCACTTTGAATATTGATACCGTATACGCCTAATCTACAGCAACCTGGAGATGTTAGCATAGCAACGTAATCAGTACCGCCCTCAATTGCTTCTATAAAGTTACCTAAGATTAATTTATAAGGTAAACAAACAGATTCAGGAGCATTTTTTACACCTAAAGATAACGTTCTTTTGTTTGTATAAGGTGGAACATAAGCTTCAACACCAAATCTTCTCAAGGCAGCAGACCAAGCTACTGAAATTGTTCCCATGTGAGGAAATGCTACTTTAATTTTTTTCTTATTTTTTTCTTTCATACTAGTTTTCCATTCTATAATTCAAATCTGGTTTTCTTGCGGCAAGGGTTTCATCAATTTTCTTAACGGGTGTGCTATTTGGCGCACTTAAAATAATTTCTGGATTTTCTTGCACTTCTTTTGCAATTTTTAGCATTACGCTAATAAATTCATCTAGTCTTTCTTTTCCCTCAGATTCAGTAGGTTCAATCATCATAGCTTCATGAACAATTAGAGGGAAATAAATTGTTGGTGGGTGAATATCACTATCCATAAGACGTTTAGCCATATTCAAGGTAGAAATACCTTTTTCTTTTTGTAAATCACCTGATAAAACAAACTCATGCATACAAGGTTCATCATAAGGTATTTTAAAATCTTTTTTTAGATGTTCTTTTATGTAATTAGCGTTCAACACAGCATCTGTGCTAACTTGTTTCAAATCTTTACCCATCATCAAAATGTACGAATATGCTCTAACAAGTACACCGAAATTACCAAAATAACCTTTAACATTGCCGATTGAATGTGCTAAATTATAATTTCTAGAATATTTTTTACCATCATATTCTATAACTGGCACAGGCAAAAAGTCTTTTAACTTTTCAACAACACCAACAGGACCAGCCCCTGGGCCACCACCACCGTGAGGAGTTGAGAAAGTTTTGTGTAAATTCAAATGTACAATATCAAAGCCCATTAGTTTTGGATTTGTATAACCCATAATAGCGTTAAAGTTTGCGCCATCATAATATAATAATGAACCGTTCTCGTGCATTATTTTTGAAATTTCTAATACATTTTCTTCAAAAATACCCAAGGTATTAGGATTTGTCATCATAATCGCAGCAACGTCTTTATCTAACAAGGCTTTCAAAGCTTCAATATCAACTTGACCTTTTTCGTTAGATTTAACTTCTACAATGTCAAATCCAGCCATTTTAGCACTTGCAGGGTTTGTACCATGTGCAGAATCTGGAATAATAACTTTTTTTCTATCCTCGCCAATTGATTCAAAGTATTTTTTTACAATCATCATTCCTGTAAATTCACCGTGAGCACCAGCTGCTGGTTGTAAAGTTACAGCGTCCATACCTGTTACAACTTTCAAAGCTTCTTGAAGTTTATACATCAACTCTAAAGCCCCTTGAACATCTTCATCTTTTAAGGCTGGGTGCAAATTTAAAAAACCTTCTAAATTTGCCAACATTTCGTTAACTTTTGGATTGTATTTCATTGTACAAGAACCCAATGGATAAAAACCTTTTTCTATGCAAAAGTTCTTGTCAGAAAGTTGTTTATAATGACGCAAGACTTCTAATTCGCTTGTTTGTGGCAAACCTAAAGAACCTTTTCTTAAAAATTTTTCATCAATAAAATCAACTTTTTCTTCTCCATTAAAAAAGTTAATCCCATTGATATTATTACTTTTTTCAAATATATTTTTCAAAATTAAATCATCTCCTGCTTTGCTAATTCTTTTTTTATTCTATTCAACCCAGATTGAATAATTCTTGAAATTCTAGATGGCGAAATTTGATATTCTTCAGACATTTCGCGCAATTTTTTATCTTTAAAAAATTTTTGTTCAATAAATTCTTTTTCGCGTTCAGGTAGAGTTTCCATTAAAGCTTCGACTTTAGATTTAAGTTGAGTAAACATCAACATTTCCTCAGGGCTTCTGTCTGTTGAACGGATAATTGTAGGATTTTCAGCATCTGCCATTTCATCAACCGACAAAATAGTCTTATACATAGCCTCTCTAACACCATCTGTATCTTCCATAATGTCGCGTTTTTGCTTCATTGAATACCATTTATAACGACGTCTAACTTCATTTCTTATAGACCATTTTATAGCGGTTGATAGATAAGATTGATTGTACGAGTCAGGTGATTTATGTTTAAAAAGAATATACAATGTTTGGGTGCCAATGTTAACCATTTCTAAGTAGTCCAAAAGATGCGAAGTCGATGCCATCTTTGAAGCTTCAACTTTACAAACTGTTTCGATTAGATTTTGATAGTCTTTTAGATTAACATTCTGTACTGGCGGCATGCCACTCACCTTAATCACACAATATCCTTAACTTAATTATACCAAACAATAATATTTTTAGTTTAATTTGTTAAATAATGCTTACAATTACAAAAAAGAGCACAAAACGTACGTTTTGTGCTCTTTTAAATTTTTGAGAAAAATCAAATTATTCAGCCATTAATTTTTTAGCTGCTAAAGTTAATCTTGATTTTTTTCTAGAAGCTGTATTTTTGTGTAAAATACCTTTTGAAACAGCTTTATCACAAAGTTGGTATGCTTTTGATAAAGCGCCTTTTAATGCTTCTTCGTCTTTGGCTTTTGCTAATTCAAGAACTTTTTTCAAAGCTGTTTTGATTGAAGTTTTGAAAGCTACGTTTTTTTCGTGATTTCTTTCTGCAATCAATACTCTTTTCTTAGCCGATTTAATATTTGCCATTTTGTCCTTCTTTCTTTTACTGAGAGCAAATAAAAAGTTAATGACTCTTTTTACTAACTCCTATAACTCTGAGGATAGTGAGTTACACAAATTGTAGAATAAATAAAAATCTATGTCAACAATTTGTAACTATCAAGTTATTAATTAAGGTTATATTAACAAAGGAACAATCCCCTTATTATTTGCAAGTTGGAGTAGCCCAAGATAGTTCTGTACCATTAGAACATTTTCCACCATTTGCTTTTAAATATTCCATATTTTCGTTTTCAATAACCCAACCAGCACAACTAAATCCAGTGCTAAAGCAGGTAGTAGCTAAAGAATCACCATCGGTAGTGTTTTGACCACCTGCAGGATAAATACCAGATTTTGTTATTAAAAACTCAAACGTATCATTCCCATATTCATTTACCCCTTTTGCTCCATCAAGATCTACTTGAATTGAACCACAAGTATTGAGAGTTGGATTAATATCATCAGAACTAAAATCAAGTGAACAATCATTACTAATAATAGAAAAACCAATTGCAGCACCATCAGCTAATAAATAAGCTTTAGCGTAACCAGGTACAGTATTTCCATCTCCAGCTTTATAAACTTCTGAAGCAAAACAGCCAGCATTTCCAACTTCACAAGTTTTAGATATTTTTAGAAATTCACCCATACGATTTGCAGCGATAACACCAGCATCATCGTCTGCAGATAAATTAGTAAACCATCTTGATATAGGTCCGTAAGTAGCAACCGCTCTTCCAAAAGCATCTTCTAAAACAGCATATTCTTTTTTTAATTTTGCGACTTTTTCTCTATCACCTGTTGATTGATTCAAATTTGGGATAGTTAACGCTGCGACAACACCGATAATACCCATTACTATTAATGTTTCTGCCAATGTAAATGCTAATATTTTTCTCATATAACTCCTTACATAAAAAATAATAATTGAATAATAACATTTTAAATAAACTTTTGCAAGAAAATATTGACTTATAAAAAAACATCATTAAATAAATTACATCTACATAAATAAATCTACAAATTCTACAAAAATGCAATCGAGGTAATTATGATTTTAGAACTTTTACAAAACTTATTTTCATGCGAACAAAAATGCCAACATACTCGCGTTAGCTTAGACAAAGATTTCAGCTATTGCCCTGATTGCGGAGCGTTAATCGAAAATCAATGGTATATCGTAAGATGTGCTTGTTGTGGAATTAAAGAAAAAGCTATTGTAAAAAACGGCAAAATCGTTCCTGTTGAACATTTCTGTCACAATTGTGGTAGCGAAGAATATATTGTTGAAAAACTTGATACAATTGATTTTATCAACATCAATTATGCAGCACTAATTCAAAAAGAAACAGAACACAGAACTGAACGTAAAGTTACACAATGTTGGGTTGATTCTACAAAAAGAACAGTTGAGCAACCATTATTGCTACCAGTATTCCAATAATATCGGCTAAAATACCAGTTAACAGCGCATATCTAACTTTTTTAATTCCAACTGAGCCGAAATATACTGCCAAAACATAAAAAGTTGTTTCTGAACTACCAACAATAATTGCAGATAACTTTGTTGCATACGCATCAGGTCCAAAATTATTTGCAATATCAGAAAAAATACCCAACGCCGCAGAACCTGACAATGAACGTACAATCATTAACGGTAATACTTCAGCTGGAATAGAAAAATGATTTAAAATTCCAGAAAAAAGATTACCACATAAATCAATAAAACCAGATGCTCTAAGCATAGATATCGACACTAAAATTGCAACCAAATATGGAATAATATTTACAGCAACCTTAAAACCGTCCTTTGCACCATCTGTAAAAACTTCATAAACAGGAACTTTTTTTATCATGCCAGTCGTCAAAATCGTTATCAAAATCACTGGTAAAATCCACAAAGAAAGCGTATTCATAACTGATTGAAAGGTCATTATTGCGCCCTCCAAATATATTGGAAAATCTTAGCAATAACAACAGCAGAAACAAATGCCACACCCGTTACTATTAGAGTTGGAAGAATAATTTCAGTTGGATTTTTATACCCAATTCCAACAAGAACTGCAATTACTGTCGCAGGAATTATCTGAAATCCAGCTGTATTCATAGCCAAAAACATACACATAGCATTTGACGCACTGTCTTTATCTTTATTAATTTCTTGTAATTCCTCCATAGCTTTTAAACCGATTGGAGTTGCCGCATTAGTCAAGCCTAAAGCGTTTGCTGAAAAACTCATTGTAATATCTCCAACGGCCTTATTATCTTGAGGAACTTCATCAAACAACCATTTTGTAATAGGTTTTATTAGTTTTGTTATAAAATCAACGATTCCAGAGGCCTCTGCGACTTTCATAATTCCAAGCCAAAATGCCATTATACCAATTAGAGAAAATGCAACTTTTACCGACAAATCAGCACCTGTTAAAATAGCATTAACAACCTCTTGCAAGCGTCCCTCTACGACTGCTGTTATTAGAGATATTAAAATTAATAAGTAAAATACCCAATTCATACTTATTATTAAATCATTATGTATAACAAATTCCAAAAACTTAATGAAACGTAAAAAAGTTGTAGAAATAGAAAAAGTTGATATACTTAAAAATAAAGAAAGAATTGGAATTATGTTAAACTCATTAAAACTTGAAGAAATTAGACCAGAATTAATAAATCTTACTGGTGTAAGACTTTTAGTATTATTTTCGCTGTTATTAGACTCACCTAAAACAGCAGAAGAAATTAGTGACTATTTTGAAAAGAATAATTATCCAAAAAGTATTTTTTCAATTGATACACTTAGAAACGATATGAATGCCTTACGTTCTGCAGGTTGTAAAATTTCACGTGCTGACAAATCCAACAATTTCCAATATAAATTGCTTTCTCACCCGTTTGAAATGACTATCAATATGGCATTAGCAAAATCTTTTGAAAAACTTTATAACAATATTTACGATAGACTTTCAATCCAACAACTTATTTTGATTGAAAATCTATTTGAAAATATTTCAAAATATACTTTAGATATAGAAACGGCAGAATACTTAAATGGTATATCCTTATTAAAAAGATTAAATAAGACTATTTTAAAAGATTTAATAAAAGCAAAAAATTGTAGAAATAAAATATCTTTTGTCTACAATGCACCTAATTCAGGCAAACAAGAACTTGAGTTTTACATAACTAATTTTGAATTTAGAAGCAAAAAACTATATATTAATGGATATTGTCCAACATTTAAGGACAATTCGTTCCTTTTAGTTTCAAAAATCGTATCACCAATCACTTTCCATTTAGAGAAAGGATTAATCGAAGATTTAACAAAAACAGTCGTATTAGAGCTAAAAAATGCTTCATTTTTAAATTATCAACAAAATGAAAATGAAAAAGTTATTAAAAAAAATAGTAATTCCATAAAAATAGAATATAAAAGCGACAATGAATTTAAACTACTCCAAAAGATTTTAGCTTATGGACCAGATTGCACTGTCCTTTCGCCAATCGACTTAAAACAAACAATTAAAGAAAAATTAAAGACCATGTTAGAGGTATATAAAAATGACTAAATATACAAATGATAATACATCATATGCCGCATACAGGGTATTTGAAACGCTAAAATTTTTGATTGATCAACCAGCAACAGTTGAAGATATTATTAATCACCTTGAATCACTTGAAATGTGTGGTGATAAAAATTACTCTAAGGCAGTTGTATATAAATATTTGACGACTCTTAAATTTGCAGGTATTACACTATCAAGACATAAATGCAAATATGAAGTTCAAAATTTGCCATTTAAAATTAATTTAACAGAAGATAATTTAAAAGCGCTATCAATATTAAATGAAGTTATTAACGCAACTCCAGAAAAAAATCTTTCTGAAACAATAAAACAATTCTTTTATCAGCTAAAAATGCGCTATGCACTACAAAACAAGCAAGATACTGAAACTTGTGAAATAAAAAACATCATTGAAAAACCATCACAAGAACAGAAAAAAGAGATTAAAGAATATGAAAAGTATTGTGAAGATGGACTTCGTCTAAAAGTTTCTTACATAGACATCTGTGGAAATGAAGTTACATCTACATACGAACCAATTGAAGCATATTACACAAAAAATCAAGTAAAATTACTTTGCTACTGCACAAATCCAAGCGGATTTATAGAGTTTACTTCAACTCAAATTAAAGCAATTGAACAAACACCATTAAAATGTTCAAACCATTTCTTCTCTAGCACAACAGCATTTAAATTAAAAGGCAAACTTGCTAAACGATATACTTTAAGAAATGAAGAACATATATTAAGCGAAAACAATGGCGAAATAACTGTTATCAATCAAAAGGAGCCTAAAAATCTACTATTTGCAAGACTTATGAGATATGGTGAAAATTGCGAAGTTATTTCATCAAAGCAAGATAGAAGAAATATGAAAAGCTTAATCAAAAATACATTATCAAACTATTAAGGACTTGATTTTATAATAATTTGATGATAAATTATTACTACGAAGAATTTACAAAAAAGTAAATTTGGGCCTGTAGCTCAGCGGTAGAGCAGGGGACTCATAATCCCTTGGTCGTGGGTTCGAACCCCTCCGGGCCCATTTTTTTATGCAAATTTTAAGTAATAAAAGTAAAAAGCAAGATTTACGTATAAGTTATAAACCATGACACAAAGATACTACAATTTATACAGAACGGCTCGGACTTGTGTACAAGTCCGAGCCTATATTTAAGACCATTAGGGTAAACCTAAATCTTTTTAATATCTTCTGATTTTGATGATAATTCATCTATTAATTTTTTAGCTATACGTTGATTGTTCATAGTTGCGTTACCAGCGATACAACCACCATCACAGCACATAACTTCAACTAAGTTACAGCCATCACAGCATTGACCGTCTTTTGCGAATTTTTTCAATTCACGAATTGAGTCCTTGTTCAAGCCACTGATTACGTGTGGTTTAACAGAATCTTCATCTTTTAAAGATTTTTTAACTGATTCAGCAACTCCACCTGATGCACCAAAGTTTCTGGCTTGTTTTGAACTTTCTTTATCAAAAGCTGTTTCTTCACAGTTTAAGATTTCAACTTTTTTAGCAATAAATAATGCACCAAGTTCCTCAAAGCTCATTACATAGTTTACGTTGTCATTTTCAAATCCCTCTGTACGTTTTGCAACACAAGGACTAATAAAGACAGTAACCGCATCTGGCATTTGTTTTTTTACCAATTCAGCAGTGTAGTAAAGTGGTGTTTTTGTATCTGAAACAAATGGTTTAATTTCTGGAAGATGTTTTTTAACAAGTTGGTTATAACCTGCACAACAAGAAGTTGTCATAAACTTGTCACCTTTTTCCATTCTTTCCATAAATTCTTTTGCTTCTGTACTTGCAGTAATATCTGCACCTTGAGCAACTTCATAAACATCACTAAAACCAGCTTGAATCATAGCTGTTTTCAATTGGTAAACATTTCCTGGAAATTGACCAACGATAGATGGAGCAATCATTGCAACAACTTTCTTACCGCCTTTGATACATTTTAAGATATCAATTAATTGACTTTTTTCGTGAACAGCACCAAATGGGCAAGCAGCGATACAACGACCACAACTTATACATTTGTCAAAATCAATACTTGCAAAGCCTGTTTCGTCTTTTTGAATTGCGCCTACAGGGCAAGCTTCTTCGCAAGGAACTGTTGTTTTAACAATTGCGCTATATGGACAAGCACTCATACACATTTTACATTTTTTACATTTTGTTTCATCAATATGAGATTTGCCGTCTACAATTGAAATTGCACCAAATTTACAAGTGCTTTGGCAAGGTCTTGCGACACAACCTTGACACAAATCTGTAACGTGAATTTGACTTGTTACGCAACCTTTGCAAGCTGCTTGTAATACTGTTAAATTTCTGTTATCGATTTCTGTTCTTTCGTTAGCACGTTTTGCATAAGTTGCAAGAGAAGTTCTTTCATCGTCTTCTTCAATTGGAAATCCCAAACCTGCAATAGCTCTATCTTTTAAGATAGCTCTTTCTTTGTAAATACAGCATCTGTAAGGAACTTCAGCTCCTTTTGGACGCATATCATAAGGGATTAATCTAGTATTTTCCTCAAAATCATCTGAGAAAAATGCTTTAATCAATCTTACTAAAATTTCTTTTTTTAAGTGAATTGCTTGACTGTTATTATTCATAATTCCATTCTTTCTTCCAAACTGTAATACCTACTATTTTGTTGTAGCCAATCTATCTTCAATAGCTGCTAAAACTTTTTCTACTGTTGCTTCTGCGACAACAAGGTTATCAACTTGCACATAAGGAGCTTTTGAATATTCATCATTAATTGAACATTGTCCTAAGCAAGTAATACCAGAAACTTCCACTTTGTCACCATATTTTCTTGGTACGATGTCAATTAGTTCTTGCAAATTTGAACCGCCCATAACAAAGCACGTTGTACCTAAGCATACTTTTACATTAATTTTCGCCATTTTTACCTCACATATATTGTATAGTTACTTTTTTAAAATATTTTTGTTCTAAAACATCAGCCATCTTTTTGATAACGTTTTTCCTAATTTCAATTTCAATTGGTAAATTAGGATCATAATGAGCCTGATTTAATTTTGCTCCAACCATAAAGGTTATACAATCAGAGTTTAACATAAATTTAGACAAATCTCCAGCCGCATCGTCATTAAAATTTCCACTTTCTAGATATTCTAGTGTCCTTGTTAAAGTTAAAATTCCCTCTGTTACTAAATCTATGCCGTCCATATAAGAAATTGCAGGTAATTTTCCTACATTCAAGGTCAAGTTTGTACGAATTGGAATACCAAATTCTCTAGATACTAAATTTGCTGTAGTACCACCACAAATAGCTTTTTTACCATCAAATTCCATTAATGCTTTGGCATAGAAATTATCTTTTGATTGGTGATAAGGAGGCCCCGTAAACACCACTGCATTTCTTGGATTTCTGTAATATACACACATCGCAGAAACATCGTCTTTTGGTAAATTATCGGGTTCTTTTCTTATCGCCTGCAAAACTATTTGTTCAGATAAGTCATGACTGGAAATATCAGGTCGAGCCTTTAGTTCTTTCTTGATAATTTCAATCAAACCCTCTCTGCGTAAGCCTAATTTTAAATCTTTTGTGCCTAATGCAGACTGTGTTACACCGTCTGAACAGAAAATCAATCTATCATTAACCTGCAATTTAATATGATAGATATGCATTTTACGATTTGGAAAAGTTTTTGATTGCAATACTTCAAACTCTGGCTCTAAGACCTCACCATTTCTAATCCATAAAAATTGAGGATTTCCTTCTTCTACAATCTTAGCATAACCGTTTTCATCACAGTCTAAAGCCGAAAAAGTAGAGTAACTTATCTTGCGAATTTGGCATACTGGCAACGAATTTAAAATAATTTCGCAAGCCTTTTTGATACTTGTACCCGCTTCAATAAATTTTAACAACATTGTAGCTGTCATACAAGCCAAAATATTAGCTTTTATGCCACTTCCTAAACCGTCAGAAAGCACTGCTAGCAATTTTCCTGACTCTGGATAACGTTTTGAGGTAAAATAATCCCCATAAGCGTTTTGATTGTATTTTTTTCTTTGAGTACAATCAATATCAATGAACATTATTCTTCGTCCTCATCATCATTTGAATAATCCTGAGCAATAGAACTTAAAAGGACTTCCGTTTCTACCATGTGTTCGCCCAACAAACACGCAATTTCTTGAACTTTGGCAATATTTTTTGTAATAACCTCTTTTGCTTTTTCTGCAATTTTTTCTCTGTCAATTTCAGCCTTTGTAACATCAGTTATAATTGCACCGACAATTTCACCATCTTCAATCGTAAACGCACTTATATCGTACAATTTATTTTTAACTTGGTAGTGTGATTTATGAATATCTCCACCTGAAATTAACAATTGTTGGAATAAATCACTGAATGTTATAATTCTATCTAAAGACGCTCCAGAAAGTCCCTCTTTTCTTGATGAAAAGATTTCGTACATATCACCGCAGAACATTTTCATAAACGCGTCATTTGCTTCAACAACGTTTAAATCCTTGTCTACCATAACCATAGCAGATGGCATACATCTTAACATCGCAGCAGCTTTTCGCATCGCAATTTTTCTCATGTAAGAAGCGCACATTGACGGTTCTGCATCACCTTTTATAAGAGCTTTTGCCATATCTCTACAAGTTGAATACCCACAACCGCCACAGTTTAATTCGTCTTCTGGTGTATGTTTACCAATTTTTTTCAAAACCTCTGTTATTTGAGCAAAACTTACATCATCGTCTTTTATTGGATTTTCTTCATATTTTTCTTCAAATACAACTTCTGCAACTTTTGGAACATTTTCTCTATATTTAACTTTTGATAAAATATCTGAAACAACTGCAATTCCAGCCTTGTTTGTAGAAGCGCAAGGACCGTTTACACAACCAGATTCACAAGATAAAGCTTCAACAAAAACTTTTTTATCCAAATTATCAACATCAAGCCCGTCTAAAGCCCTGTCAAAAGAATCTAAACCACTTAAACTTACAAGTGATACATCGTCATTAATCCCAACTTTTTTTAATGTTTCGTTCATACCATCTTCAATTGGGTACAAAGCACCCTCATTAGCTGTTTCTGGGACAAAAACATCACTTTGTTTAACATCTAACTCACTAACATTTATAAATTCATCATTTATCCAAAAATTTAGCTCATCAAAAGTTAAAGAAGCATCTAAATATTCAGGGTGTCTATCAGCTTCATTTTTCTTACCTATGCAAGGACCAATAAAAACAACACTTATATTATTTCCATATTTTTCTTTTAGCATTTTTGCGTGAGTAAGCGCTGGAGAACCAACATTTACAATATTTTTTGCAAATTGAGGTTTATATTTTCTGATATAGTCAACAATTACTGGGCAAGCACTTGAAATATACAAGCCATTATCCGAATTGTTTAAAATTTCTGCACATTTTATAGAAACTTGTTGAGCCCCTAAAGCAGTTTCACTTACTGCATAAAATCCTAGTTTTTTTAACACAGCAATCATTTGCTCTGCTGATAAGTCATAAATACCAGACCAACTAGGAGCTAATGAAACATATACTTGCTTTTGTGCAATCATTAAGGTTTTAACTTTTTCAATATCATTTCTAACCTTTTTTGCTCCAGACGGACAAACTTTAACACAGTGACCGCACGCGATACATTTGTCATTTATAACTGAAGCACTACCATCTTGTACTTTGATAGCCTTAATGTGACACTCTCTAACACACTTATAGCAGTCGTGACATTCGTTTTTTAAAGTATAGACAGGATAAACTTTGCTCATTATAAAAGACCTTCCATTAAGGATTTCAACTTATCTTTATCAACATTTGTGTATTGCTTTCCGTCAATAAAAATGTTAGGACCATCAGCACAATATCCCTCGCATCTTGACCCTACTAATTCTATTTTAGCAGCTAGCCCGTTTTCTTTCACATAGTTTTCAATAAATTCAATATTTTCTGCGTTTCCTCTTGCAAAACAGGCACTGCCCATACAAACTTTAATTTCTACAGTCATTTGCTAGTTAACCTCATCAATACCTTTTTTGGTAAACTGTAAAAAACTACCAATCAAATTTTCGTTCCAAACTTTTACATCTTTTGGAACATTTAATATACACGGAGTGAAATTCCATATGTATTTAATTCCAGCATCTGCAAGAAAATCTGCCGATTCTTGAGCATATTTTCTAGGAACAGTTAAAATTGCAAAGTTAACGTTCAATCTACGAACTAAATCAGGAAGCTTGTTAATTTGAAAAACTTCTTTGTTGTTAATTGTTATACCTACTTTTATAGGGTCAACATCAAACATAGCAAGAATATTCAAGCCATAATTTGCAAAACTATCATACTTTGCAAGCGCAGAACCCAAATTACCAGCTCCGATGATAAATACATCTTTAGTTTTTGAAAAACCAAGAGTTTTTTCGATAGAAAGTCTTAACTCTTTAATGTTATATCCAACTCTACATTTACCAGTATTATTCAAGAATTTGATATCTTTTCTAACTTGAGAATCATCAATATTCAATAAATCTGCAATTTGCGTACTTGATATAAATTCAACAGAATCCTCATCAAAATCGTCTAAAATATAATGATACAAAGTAAGTCTGTTAATAACTTTATCTGGAATATCCATTTTAAAAACCTCATTTAAAAAATGAGAGGATAAGCCACAAAAAGCCTATCCTCTCACGTAATTTTTATATTAAACTACACCATTGAAAGCATCAATGTAGATTTTCTTGATATCTGACATCAATGGGTAAGCTGGGTTAGCACCTGTACATTGGTCGTCGAATGCTAATTCAACTAATTCGTCAAGGTGTTCATTCCAGTATTCTTTAGTGAAGCCCGCTTTTGTAATGAATTCTTCAATTGAGTTTGGTAAATTGATAGCTTTCATTAATTTATCAATAGCTTTAATTAATAATTTAACTTTTTCGTCATCATTTTTACCGCCTAATTGTAATTCATCAGCGATTTGACCATATTTAGCTTTCGCACATGGATATTTGTATTGTGGGAAGATTGCTTGTTTGTGAGGTGCATCTGAAGCATTGTATTTGATGATTTGTCTAATTAACAATGCGTTAGCAACACCGTGTGGAACATGGTACATAGCACCAAGTTTGTGAGCCATAGAGTGACATAATCCTAAGAATGAGTTAGCAAATGCCATACCAGCGATTGTAGCTGCATAGTGCATTTTTTCTCTAGCGATAGGATCGTTAGCACCTTCGTTGTAGCTTCTTTCCAAGTATTTGAATACTAATTTTGTTGCTTCTAAAGCATTTGAATTAGTAAAGTTTGTAGCCATACAAGATACGTAAGCCTCAACTGCGTGAACTAATGCGTCAATACCTGATGCAGAAGTTAAGCCTTTTGGCATACCATCAACGAAGTTAGGGTCGATGATAGCCATATTTGGAGTTAAAGCGTAATCTGCGATTGCGTATTTAACGTGAGTTTCGTCATCTGTAATGATAGCAAATGGTGTAACTTCAGAACCTGTACCAGAAGTTGTTGGGATAGCAACCATAGTAGCTTTTTTACCTAATTCTGGTAATTGACAAATTCTCTTTCTAATATCCATAAATCTCATAGAGATATCTTCGAATACTGTGTCTGGTTGTTCATACATTAACCACATAATTTTAGCTGCGTCCATTGGAGAACCACCACCTAATGAGATGATTACATCTGGTTCAAATGGTTTCAAGATAGACATTGCTTGATTAATTGTTGACAATGTTGGATCTGGTTTAACGTCGAAGAATACTTGGTGTTCAATACCGATTTCATCTAAAACGTTAGTAATTTTATTAACTGCACCTGAATTGTATAAGAAACTATCAGTTACGATAAATGCACGTTTTTTACCTTGTAATTCTCTTAAAGCTAGGTCAGTAGCACCTCTCTTGAAGTAGATTTTAGCTGGAGCCTTAAACCATAACATATTTTCTCTCCTTTCAGCTACAGTTTTGTAGTTTAGTAAATGTTCAACACCAACGTTACCAGAAACGGCGTTACCACCCCAAGAACCGCAACCTAATGTTAATGATGGTTCAAGTTTGAAGTTGAATAAGTCACCGATACCACCTTGAGATGATGGAGAGTTGATTAATACACGGCAAGTTGGCATTTTTTCAGCGTATGCATTAATTCTTTCGCTTTTTCTTTCGTCTGTGTACAATACAGATGTGTGACCAGCGCCACCTTTGCTTACTAATTCATAAGCCATTTCAGCAGCTTGTTCATAGTTTTTAGCTTTGTACATAGCTAAGATTGGAGATAATTTTTCTCTTGAGAATGGGTCATTCCAATCTACTTCAGGTCTTTCAACTAAAAGAATTTTAGCATCTTCTGGAGTTTTGAAACCAGATAATTCAGCGATTTTGTGAGCTGATTGACCAACAATTGCTGGGTGAGCAGTACCTCTAGCAGGATCAATAAATGGTAAATCTACCATTTTCTTTTGTTCTGCTTTGTTTACAAGGTAAGCACCACGGTATAAAAATTCTTTTTTAACTTCTTCGTAAACATCTTCAACAACTACAACTGATTGTTCTGAAGCACAAATCATACCGTTGTCGAATGTTTTTGACATAAGGATTGAAGAAACTGCCATTTTAATATCAGCTGTTTCATCAATAACTGCAGATGTGTTACCAGGACCTACACCTAATGCTGGGTTTCCAGATGAGTAAGCAGCTTTAACCATTCCAGGACCACCTGTTGCCAAGATACAATCAATTTTAGGGTGTTTCATCAAAGCGCTTGATAATTCAATTGATGGAACGTCAATCCAACCGATGATATCTCTTGGAGCACCAGCTTTAACAGCAGCATCTAAAACTAATTTAGCAGCTGCAATTGTTGATTTAGTTGCTCTTGGGTGAGGTGAGAAGATAATTGCGTTTCTTGTTTTCAAAGCAATTAATGATTTGAAGATTGCTGTTGAAGTTGGGTTAGTAGTTGGAATAATACCAGCTAAAACACCTAAAGGTTCTGCTACGATTTTTGTACCGTTTGCTTTATCTTCTTTGATAATACCGCAAGTTTTAACATTTTTGTGTTTGTTATAAATATATTCAGAAGCAAAGTGGTTTTTGATAATTTTATCTTCTAAAACACCCATACCAGTTTCTTCTATAGCCATACGAGCTAGAGGGATACGAGCTTTGTCAGCTGCTGTAGCTGCTGCTTTGAAGATTTTATCCACTTGTTCTTGTGTAAAGTGTGAATAAATTTCTTGAGCTTTATGAACTCTGTCAATTAAAGCTTCGAAAGATTCAACACTGTCTACTAAATTAGACGCATTGTATGCTTTTTCTAATTTTTCAACATCATTTTGTTTGTTTGAAGACTTTTTAGATGTAGTCTTTTTTGTTGTTGTTTTTGGCATTTTGTATATCTCCTTTTAAATCGTGATTGATTTCCTTATTCAACAGTATAAAATAATATTAAGTGTTTTGTCAACCCTTATTATTCTTTTTATTTTACAATAGTTAACATAGTGAATTTTGTCACGATTAATCGGGAAATATAGTTATAATCTAATAACTATCCCTCTCTTTTAATTCTTTTTGCTAAATATAAAAATGGAGTATCAAGTAAAGCAATAATAATTTTAATTATATATGTTGTTATAAACAATTGGAAAACAACTTCTTTTGAAAAAACACCTGCAAATCCAATATACGTAAACATCGCAGTATCAAACAATTGACTTAAGCAAGTTGCTCCGTTGTTACGGACCCACAAAAATTTATCAGATGGCAATATATTTCTAATAAATTTATATAAATATACGTCCATCATATTTGACACAAAGTACGCAGACATACTCGCAAAGCATATTCTAGGAGTTATTGTAAATAAAGTTTTCATCGCTTCGCCTGCAAAATCTGCTTCGTTTGAAATGTAATGTAAGTCAATTTGAGTAATTATCGTAAAAACTAATAGTGCAAAAAATCCCAAATAAACACTCTTTTGAGCTTCTTCAACTCCATATTTTTCGTTCAAAATATCCGTTGCAAGAAAAATTGAGCCATAGGTAACGTTACCTAAAGTTAGCGCCATACCAAAGATATCAACACATTTTAGAACTTCAACATTTGCCGTAATTGTTGCAAGCGCAATCCACGCAAAAATACCGATTTTTCCGAAAAACTTGTATGCGAAAATTACACCAGCAAAATTCACTATAATTGTTATAAAAAATAATGCTTCATTCATTAGTTATTCCTAGCCTCTAAAATCTTTTCAATTTCATCAAAATCTATCGGTTCATCAATGTCAATTGATTGATTTACAACATAAACCATCGGTTTTTTACCAATAAAATCATTCACCTCACGCATAACATCTGTTTTGCATATATAAACAGAACCTGTTTCGCGATACATTGGATAATGGCGGTGTTCATCTTGTCGACGAGGTCTTGTACGAGAATCATACAAAGGTTCAAAATTCTCTGTATTCGGAATTTGTCGCCACAAAGAGTGCGTTGTTCCAATATCTAATACCGCAAATACTGAATCATGACCTTTTCCCAAACTTTCAAAATAACATTCTAAAACTTTATCTAGTCTTTTAGAATCCCTCAAAGGGCAAGTTGGTTGCAACAATACAACTGCGTCTGGCTCATAATTCTCTTTTTCTTTTAAATAATCTAGCACGTGAATAAGTACAGGAATTGTCATTGTTGTATCTTGCGCCAATTCGATTGGTCTATCTATAACCTCACAACCGTATTCTAATGCAACTTTTTTAACATTTTCAGCCTCAGTTGAAAGCACTGTTCGAGTTACATACTTTGAATTTTGACCTGCTTCAATTGAATAATAAATCAAAGGTTTTCCAGCCAACATTTTTATATTTTTATTAGGAATTCCTTTTGAACCGCCTCTTGCAGGTATAATTGCTAAAATTTCCATTCATTATTTCCTTAAAAGTTTTTCATCAATTCTATAAGTTTTTTGTGCATTTCTACGTTGTGAACGCGCAAAAAATCAATATTTCGCTCAATTGCTAATGAACTCAATGCTGTTGTATAGATATCCTTAACCTCATTTGACTCATCTTTCATATCTAACAAAGATTTTCTTGAAATACCAAGCATAATTTCACAGCCAAGCGATTTAAATTCCTCAATTCGACGAATTAATTCAAAGTTATGCGCTTTTGTTTTACCAAAACCGATTCCGACATCAATAATAATATTATCCTTGTTAATTCCTTTTTCTTCTGCCATTTCAATTTTATTTTTTAAAGCAAAATAAATCTCATCAACTACATTTTCGTAAGTTGGTTTGACTTGCATAGTTTCAGGATTACCTTGTGAATGTTGAATTATAACCTTTTTACCTGAATTTGCGATAACTTCAATCATTTTTTTGTCGTAATCAAAACCCGAAACATCATTAATTATTGTTGCACCCAAATCTATTGTCCTTTGAGCAACGGCACTTGAACGCGTATCAATACTTATCGGAACGTTAATATTATTTTTATGTATGTATAATAGTATAGGTTCAATTTTTTCTAATTGTTCTTCTGCACTTACTGCTTTAGAGAAAGGTTTTGTACTTTCTGCCCCTATATCAATAACATCTGCACCTTCTTCAATTAGTTTATGCAAATGTTCAATAGCGTTATCAAAATCATAAAATTGTCCGCCATCAGAAAATGAGTTTTGTGTAACATTCAAAATCCCCATTAATTTTGGCACAACCTTTTGTTCAGGTTTTAACATTTCATCTAAAATATCTGCCAATTTTTTCATAGAAAAAGGTTGATTTCTTAATTTTTCAGCAATATTTTTGATTTGAGAAAAACTACCTCCTAAAATACAATCAGTTTTTTCAACTTGAGCTGTTAAAATATCTCTGTGTACTGCACAATCAGCACCTACAGTAAGCGCAGTTTGCTTTAAAATATTTGCTTGTGGTAGTGACAAATCAAAAATTTTCAAATCTAAGTACCGATATTTTTTTTGAGCAATACTTAGATATGATTTATCAAAACCAATATTTTCTAATTCTTTTTCTATATCATTAATATCAACTTTTTTTACGACGAATTTATTCATATAAAGCATTTTAGCATAAAAAAAGAGAGCGGACATCATAGTCATTGTCCGACTCTCTTTTCTTATCTAGATTTTTATTAATTACTTAGTAATTGTTGATACAGTAGTTGCAGCGCTTGCAAGGTTCGTACAGAAAGCAGTGAAACTACCAAAAATATCTGCTACTTTTTTGCCAACTTTTGAATTTGCAGCATCAGCAATTGGTTTAAGAGCTTTATTTTCTTCTGCTGCTTTTGCTAAATTAGAAGTTACAGCATCTGAATAAGCTACAGAATCAGTTTCCATATTTTTCTTAAATTCGTCAGTACCTTCTTTCAAGTTAGTAACTGTTTCCATCGCTTTTTGAGTTTTTTCAATAGCGTCCATAGCTGTAAGGTTTTTTAAACCTGCGATAGCATCATTACCTCTGAATGAAACACTTGATATAGGACTAATCATCATTTTAGAACTTACCTCCTAAACACACTTTTGATTAAAAATCGTCTTCGTTAACGTTATAATCACCAGAATTGCTTCCACTTGTATTATAACTACTTCCACTTGCATTGTCAACAGCATTGTCAACTAAATTTTCAGTGCTGTCAGAAACTTGTTTTTTAACAAGTCCAAAATCTTTCATAGCAACACCAATAGCTGCACCGCCTGCAATAGTGTTAACTACAACCTTTTGAATTTTTTCTGTCAAAACTTTTGACTTTTCAAACTTTTCTGCTAATTTCGTAGCTTTTTCTGCTAATTTTGTTGCTTCTTCACCTGTTTTTTCTGCAGCTTTTTTATTCAAAGCTTCAATCGCTTTTTGAGTTGCAGAATTTGTATATTTACCAACAGTACTTGAAATCATGTCAGCGGCTTTGCCTAAACAAATCTTAGTTGCAGTAAAAGCAACTACTACACCAATAGCCTTAGAAGCGAATTTACCTAATTTACCGATAATTCCACCTTGTTCACCAGCTTGTTCTGACATTCTTCTAAATTCATCTTGTTTAGCCTTTAATGCTTCTAAATCTGGAGCATCACCTTTAAAAGATATGTTTGAATTTGCTTTTCTATTCGCTGTTACTAAATTTTGAGCTAAATTAATTGAATTAACTGGCATGATTACCACACAAATATAAATACCTACATCATTATAAAGTCCCGAAAAGCATGATTTTTGCTATTTTTTGAGAAAATATTATATTTTTTGTTACATACCTTTACAAAAACATTTTAAGAATATTTTTTTAAATTTGTAACAAAGCTATACAAAATTTATCACATTTGCAACATTTTTTTTTCTTTTATGCTATAAATATATAAAGGAAAAATTGTTCGTTAAATACAATTACCCTGTGATAAACACGATAAAGTCAATTATAAATAAGGATACGGAGGCATTTTATGTCAGTAGGACAATTTGTTTTTATGTTACACAGTCATTTGCCATATTATCGCAAAGCTGGTATGTGGCCATTCGGTGAAGAAAATTTATACGAATGTATGGCTGAAACTTACGTACCACTTCTTGATGCAATTTCAGAATTGTACGAAGAAGATGGTATCAAAGCTAAATTAACAGTGGGTATCACTCCAATTTTAGCCGAACAATTAAACGACAAACATTTACAAGATGGTTTTGTTGAATATATGGATACAAGAATCAAATCAGCATCAGAAGATGTTGAAAGATATCCTGATCCAGAAGTTGAAAATTCAGAACACTTAAGCTACTTAGCAAACTTCTGTTTCAACCACTTATCAAAAATCAAAGACCATTTTGTAAATCGCTACAACAAAGATTTAATTTCAGCATTCAAAAAATATCAAGATTTAGGTTGTATTGAAATTACAACATCAGGTGCAACTCACGGATTTTCGCCATTACTTGCAACTGACAACAACTTGAACGCTCAATTCAAAGTTGGTTCTGATACTACAAAACGCTTATTTGGTAAAAAAGCAAAAGGTGCTTGGCTACCTGAATGTGCATACAGACAAGGTTACCAATACATCGGTAAAGACGGCGAAAAGAAATGGCGTCCAGCTATTGAAGTAACTTTACAAAACAATGATATTCAATACTTCTTTACTGAATCACACGTTATTGAGGGCGGTAACTCTATCGGAAACAGACGTGTAATCGGCCCTTACGGTAATATTGAATATATTCCACTTCCAGAACGTGAAGCTACAGGCTATGACACATACTCAGCTTACTGGTTACCAGATGCACAAGTTGCAGTTATGGGTAGAAATGACAAAGCTGGCTACCAAGTTTGGTCTGCAGCTGATGGTTACCCTGGTGATGGCGTATATAGAGAATTTCATAAAAAAGACGATAAATCAGGCATGCACTATTGGAGAATAACATCTTCTACAACTGATTTAGGCGACAAAATGCTTTACGACCCTGTTTTAGCATTCAACAAAATCAATGAAAACTCTGACCACTATACAACAATGCTTTACCACTTGTTGAACGATTACAAAAATTCTCACAATGGTAAAGAGGGCTTAGTAATGGTATCATTCGATACAGAATTATTCGGTCACTGGTGGTTCGAGGGGGTTGAGTTCATTAAACAAGTAGTTAAAAAATTAAACACATACTTAAAAGATGATATTCAAATGATGACAGCAGGTGAATACTTAGAAGCTCACCCACCAAAAGAAGCTATTCAAATCCCTGAAAGTTCTTGGGGTGCTGGCGGACACTTCTATGTATGGATGAACCACTTAACTGAATGGATGTGGCCAATTATCCACTCTTGCGAAAAACGTATTACTGATATTGCATCTAGATATGAAGAAAAACCATCTGACAAATTGCTATTAAGAGCTTTAGCTCAATTATCAAGAGAAAACTTGTTACTTCAATCTTCAGATTGGCCTTTCTTAATCACAACATGGCAAGCTAAAGATTACGCTACAGATAGATTTAGAGAACACGTTGACAGATTTGAAACAATCGCTGATATGATTGATTCAGGAAACATCGACGAAGCTAAACTTCACGAAATCGAAGATATTGACAACTGCTTCCCTGATATCGACTACAGAGTATATCTTCCAATCGAGGAGGGTGTAATTCCTCAACAAGCAACAAAACTTGCTCCATTATATAAATAATAATATTTATTTAAAATAACAAAGGCGGACTGAATATAAAATTTTCAGTCCGCCTTTTTGTCCAACATTTTACATATTAAGCATAAAAAAGAGGCGATTTTGATAAAATCAAAATCGCCTCTTTAAAAGTTATTATCAAAGAACTAAGCTTCAACTGGAGCTTCTTCAGCAGGAGCTTCAGTAGCTGCAGCAGCTTCTGCTTCAGCTTGTTTTTTAGCTTCTTCTTCAGCAGCTTTCTTCGCCATAGCTTTCTTTGAAAGTTTTACTGTTTCAGATTTTTTGTAGTTCAAAGAACCATCATCATTACAGTTTTTAATCAAGTAAGCAACTGTATTTGTTGGTTGAGCACCTTTAGATACCCAATCAAGAGCTGCTTGTTTGTTTAATACCATAACTTTTGTTTTAGGATTGTAGTGACCTAACTCTTGAATTGGAGCGCCTTCACGTTTTGTTGTTGAGTTGATAACGATAATTCTGTAAGTTGGGTTCTTTTTAGCACCTAATCTTTTTAATCTGATTTTTAACATGTTTGTTTTCCTTCTTAATTTTAACTACTCGCAAATACCACGCCGCTTTGGCATTTACTGGAATTAAGTCTAAGAGGAATGACTTAACTCTGTAAATACATGAAACCACAAACATATTTTTCAAGCAAGTTTTTTAACTAAAGTTACAGTCTGTTAAGGATTTGCCCCATATATTATTATTGTTAATATATTAGTATGGCAAAAATTTTATTAGTTTCAGATGACAATAACAAAATTAAACATTACGATGAGATTTTAACGAGATTTTCTCATGATTTTCAGTTCGCCTCAGACGAACAAATGTTTTTTGATGTTATGAATGTTGATTTTCCAAGCATTATCATCTTAGACGCTACATCTAATTCTATAGATTTGCCTCATTTATATAGAAAAATCAATTCAATTAAGGAAAATGTTGTTACAATTGCACTTGTAAAAGATGACAAAATTCCTCCAGAATTATTGAATATTTCTGATGCATTTTTGACAGAACCTGTTTCTGATAACATTTTAATCTCAACAATAAATGTTAACATGCGAAGAAAAGATGCCTTGACTAGATTGTCAGCATCTAACCAAAATTTGTCAAAAAGCTTGTACCAACTTGATGTTTTATATAATATAGGTTCGCAATTTGCTGGAACGCTAGACAAGGAAAAGCTTATAAATATTATGCTTGAGGGACTTGATAAAGCCCTAGGTTTTTCAGTTGCCTGTGTTTTAACTTTTAAATCAGACAATGAACCTTTATTAATTATAAATTCTATAAACCAAATATCAGACAGACTTTTAGAAGCCTTAAAACTTAGAGCAGTATTGAATTATAAATCATTGTTCGAAAATAAAGAAATGCCGTTCGAATTAAATATAAACGACTTAAAAACAATAAAATATGCAAAAAATCCAATTGACGACTATGATTTTTCAGTTTTAAGATATGATAATATGTTTGCACAAATCAATTTGAGCGATAACTTCTTTGGTTTTGTTGAAATCTACAGAGAACAAGATTTTACAAACGAAGACACACAATGCTTCCATACGATTGCACAACAGGTTTCAATGCCATTAAAAAATGCGTCATACGTCCAAGAAATTCAAGAAAAGAACAAGGAATTGTACAGATTAGAACACTTGAAATCAGAGTTTGTTTCAATTGTTTCGCACGAATTAAGAACACCGATTACGCCATTAAAAACAGCGTTACAAATCATTTCTAGCGGTCGTGCTGGGGCAGTAACTGAAAGTATGAACAAATTTTTGACAATGGCAAACAAAAATATTGAAAGTTTTGCAAAAATCATCAATGATTTACTTGATATGTCAAAAATTGAAGCTGGGAAAATGGATTACAAGTTTTCATCAACTAATTTTGAAAAAATTATTGATTACGTAATTAGCCAACAAAACAATGTTGCTGAAGAAAAGGGGTTAAAACTTACAACAACATTTGATGATAATTTTGCAAGCGTCTTTGCTGATTCCTCAAGAATGACGCAGGTATTAAACAATCTACTTTCTAACGCTATCAAATTCACTCGCGAGGGTGGAGCAATTGATATAAGTACAAAAATTGTCGATGCAAAGGACATAAACTGTCCTGAATGTTTTGCAGATGAAATTAAAAAGCTTAAAGGAAAATACATTCAAGTTTGTGTAAAAGACGAGGGTATTGGTATTGAAGAAGAAAACTTACCAAAAGTATTCGACCAATTCAAACAACTAGAAAGTTCTTTATCAAGAGAAGTTGGCGGTACAGGCTTGGGACTTCCAATTGTAAGAAAAATTTTGGACGCACATAACGGTGCTATCTGGGCAGAAAGTAAAATAAATGAGGGTTCTAGCTTTTATTTTGTGTTGCCAATTTTGAGCGAAAAATCTAATTTCTGGATTTTGCACAAACAATTAATCCAACAAGCAAAAGTTAACAAAACAAAATTCTTAACTTTAACAATTTCTGCAAAAGATGATTGTATTGAAAACTTAATGAAAGAAGAAAACTTAATAAATAGTACATATCTTAACAATTCACTATTAGATAAAGACGAAAATAGAACGTCCTTAACAATGGTAATTCCAGATGGGGACGAGCATTTAGTCGATTTTCTAAAACGAAAGATAGACGCAGTTGTGCTTAACGATAAAGCCCGATATGCAAAATGTGATATAATGTATACATATACGACTTATCCAAAGGAGAAAGATTAATGAAAAAAATATTACTCGTCGATGACGAACAAGATATCGTAGAAACACTTAAATTCGTTCTTGAGGGCGAAGGTTATACTTGCTTTTGTGCTTACAATGGCGAAGACGGTTTAAAACTTGCTAAAGAAATTGTACCCGATTTAATGGTTTTAGATGTAATGATGCCAAAAATCAACGGATTTAAGATTAGCAGACTTTTGAAATATGATGCTAAATACAAAAACATTCCGATTATAATGCTAACTGCACGTTCTCAAGATTCAGACAAACAAATCGGTGAAGAAACAGGCGCAGACGTATATATTACAAAACCTTTTGATTTAGATGAAGTTATCTCAACAGTGGCACGATTATTGAAAGAAAAAGAAAATAACTAATTATGATGATGGAAGCAGTTACAAATAAAACTTTAGAAAAACTAAAATACGACCTTGTTAGAGAGGGTCTAGTTGAATATGATACAGTCGAAAAAGCTCAAGAATTGGCAAATGCGCAAAACATAAACATTGGTCAAGCCTTGATTAATTCAAATGTATTGTCAGAAGAAACTCTCTTAAAATTTTTGGAATCAAAGTTACATATTCCTTACGTTAACCTTGATGACTATACTTTAGATAAAAACTGCTTACAATACATTAATCTTATAGACGCTCGCAAATACAAAATTATTCCATTGTTCAAAATTGAAGATGTTTTGACAGTCGCTATGGCAGACCCTTTAGACCTATTTGCGATTGATAAAATTATGGAAAAAGCAGAATGTTCAATTGATCCTGTAATATCTTCAGAAACAAGCATCACAAAGAAAATTGACGAGTATTACAAAACTCCAAACACAGTTGGAGAAATCTATACTGAAAACAAAGATTCAGACTACGACTGGCATGAAGAATTGCACAATGATGATTTATCAGATGAACATATTCAAAAGATTATTCGAGCAATCCTAAAACAGGCTATTCTTGAAGATAAACACGAAGTTTACTTTGCCCATGCAGAAGAAGGTCTAGAAATTACTTTCAAACAAAAAGGTACTGTGTACGAAAAAGGATTTATTCCATCAGTATTAACAGCATCGTTTGTATCTAAATTAAAAACTTTATCTAACTTAGACCCATCAGTAAGTGAAATCCCTCAACTTGGCAAATTATGCTTCAAAGTTGACGAAATGACGCTTGTTGCAAGCATTTCGTCGTTCCCTACAGTTATGGGTGAAAGAATTGCACTAAAAATTTATAAACCTCCAATGGCACTAAGTTCTATTATCAAGGACGAAACAAAAGTTCAATTGATTAAAAATTCATTGGAAAAACCAGGAATTGTACTTGTTTGTGGTGCACCTCTTTCTGGTAAAACACATATAATTTATTCATTACTTAATGAAATAGCAGATTCTAAAAAGACAATTATGACAATAGAATCAATTACTAAGTATGATTTACCAAAGATTAATCAATGCGAATTAAACGAATCTATTAGCTTCAACCTTGACAAGGCCTTGAGATTTATTGAATTTCAATCACCTGATATACTTTATATAGAGGGAATGATGTCAAAGTATGACTATATTTCAAGTCTTGCATTCAGCAACAAAACTGTTATAACTGAATTTTTGGCAGAAAATATGTCAGATTTGCGTGAAAAGATGGCATATTCAGAAGTTGAAACATTCAAATCTCTCGTAAATTGTTTAATCTTTATCCACGCTAAAGATAGTGTTGAAGTATTTGATAAATCTACAATACAAAAATATTTGGCATAAAAATTTTAAAATAAAAAAGGCGGAGCCTTTGGCTCCGCCTTTTTTATTTATACTGCAACTTCGTGCATTGTTTCTATAAAACGTCCTGCATAAACAGCTGCAACCGCACCATCTGCTGCCGCAGTAATTACTTGGCGTAGTGGAGTTGTACGCACATCACCAATTGCATAAACCCCTTTTACGCTTGTTTTCATTGTTTCGTCAGTTACAATAAAACCGTTTTTATCTTGATTTAATTGTCCGTTAAATAACTCAACATTAGGATCAAATCCAATATAAGGGAAAATACCGTTTATAGCCAAGTCTTTAACTTCGCCTGTTTTAACGTTTTCAATAATGGCTGATTTTACTAGGTCATCACCTTTAATCTCTTTTATAACAGTGTCGTAAATAAATTCTAACTTTTCATTTTTAAACGCGCGTTCTTGAACAATTTTATCTGCTCTTAATTCGTCACGTCTATGAATTACATAAACCTTTGTAGCAAAACGAGTTAAATACATAGCTTCTTCAACAGCAGCATTTCCACCACCTACAACTGCAACAATTTTGTCTTTATAAAATGCACCGTCACAAACTGCACAATAGCTTACGCCACGTCCTAAAAATTCTTTTTCACCGCTAACACCAAGTTTCTTAGCTTGCGCACCTGTTGCAATAATAACTGCCTTTGCCTTAAATTCACCATTTAAGGTTTTAATTGTTTTTATTTCAGAAGTCAAATCAACACTTTGAATTTCTTCCATAGGGAATTTTTCAATTCCGAACATATCAGCATGTTCTTCAAATTTTTCCATCAAATCAAAGCCCTCAATACGAGAGAACCCTGGATAATTTTCTAATTCCAAGTAATTGCTAGGTTGACCACCGAGCATACTTATGTCAATTACTGCAACCTTTGCAGAGCTTCTTGCTCCATAAATACCTGCGCTTAAACCAGCAGGTCCACCACCTAATATTATAATGTCAAAATTTTTGTCACTCATTTTGTAACTCCTCAATTGATACCAGTACCTGAAATTTTAGTACCTTTTATTGTATACACAGCTTGTTTTTTTATTCTTACAAATTTGTCAGGATCTTCTTTCAAAGTTTCTAACTCTAACTCATTTGTACCTGTGAACGTATTACCGTTCAATTTTAGTTTGACAGTATCCTTTAACTTTGTATTGCCATCTTTTTCAAAGTGAGTAAATGTAATCTCGTTATTCACTACATCTTCCAAATAAATTTCAGCAGTAGCACCAGTTACGGGATTTCTTAATTCTATGACGTTACCACTCCTACGTAAGTTCCACAAATCTATACTTGAAGTTGCAAAAGTTTTAGGATTATCAGTTGAAACTCTATTCGATTGAACAGACCAAGTGCCGAAAAATTGTTTCGGCACACTGTCAATCTTTGAAATACCAGCTTTTAGCACGTAAGGTTCTTGTGCCAAAGCTGGTAAAACATTTAAAATTAATATTGTTAAAGTAAAAACTAATAATATTTTTTTCATTGATTATTGTTTAGACATTTTTTCTTGTAGAGTTTTTGCAGATTCTTCATATCCAGCTCTACCCATTAATGCGTATGTGTAATTTTTAGCTTGTTCAACACCAGGTTGGTTGAATGTATTAATATTGTACAATTCACCAGCGATAGCTGTTTGAACTTCTAACATATACAACAATTGAGCAACACTGTATGCATTAACTCTTGGCAAGCTAATTGTTACTGTTGGACGTTTGTAATCTGAAAGAGCTACTCTTGTTGAATCTGCTTCTGCGTTAATCAATTGGTTAATTGTTTTTCCGCCTAAGTAGCCAATTCCTGTGTAATCGAAGATGTGAGGAATTTCAAGAGTTTTGTCAAATTCTTCAACTCTAATAAAGTTAATAACTTTGTCATTTGGACCTTCGTTATAAAGTTGAATTTGAGAGTGTTGGTCTGTAGCGCCTAAAGCTTTAATTGGAGTAGGACCACAGTTTACTTTTTTACCCTTATTATTTTCTTCTTTACCTAATGATTCAGCCCATAATTGAACATACCAGTCTGAAATGTATTTCAATCTGCTTGAATATGGCATCATAACTGATAAATTTTTACCTTTTTTAGTATCCATTAGGTAATGAATTAAAGCATTTTGAGCTGCAATATTGTTATGAATATCAGTGTTTTTAAGAGCTAAGTCCATATCTTTAACACCATTCATCATATCTTCAATATCAATACCTACTAAAGCAAATGGCAATAAACCTACAGCTGAAAATACTGAGAAACGACCACCAACATCATCAGGAACTACAAATGTTTTGTAACCTTCTTGGTCTGCCAATTGTCTTAAAATACCTGTTTTTTGGTCAGTTGTTGCAACAATATTTTTTCTGTAATCATCGCCTAATTGTTGTTCCATTAGGTTTTTGATAATCATATATTGTGACATTGTTTCTGCTGTAGAACCAGATTTTGTAATTACATTAACTAAAGTTCTCTTTAAGTCGATAACTTCTAACAAACCACTAATTTGGTCTGGGTCGATATTGTCAAGGAAGAAAATTCTTGGCATACCGCCTCTTTGTTCTGGAGTTAATAAATTCCAGTATGGTTTCAACAATGCTTCTGTAACAGCGATGCCACCTAAAGCAGAACCACCAATACCTAAAATTAATACGTTATCATATCTGCCTTGAACCATAGCTGCAAATTCTTTTACATACCATACAGTTTCTTCATTGTAGCCCAAGTTCATCCATTGTAACCATTGACCTTGTTTGTCTTTACGTTGGTTCAAATCTTTAATAATTCTTTCGATTTCACCTTTGTAGCTTGAAAATTCTTTTTCAATGTTTAAACCATGGTCTTTGCCGATAACTTTCGCATCAACATTGTTGTAATTTAATGTAATCATTTCACTTTCTCCGTGTTTATATGTAAATTGTAATCTTTTTCTACACAAAACGCATGCAAAAAGTTGCAAGCATACATTTATTTTACGCTTAACAATGGTTAATTAAAAGCATTTTTCTAAAAAAATGTAACAAAACTTTAGTTATTGAAAATGTTTTTGGAAAGTTCTATATGACTTAATTTTGCCTTGCTCTTTATAAAGTTTTACAAAGTTTTGTTGAGCTTGTTGATAGTTTAAAATAGTGATTTCAACAGATTTATTTAGTACGACAAAAAATACAGGCAAAGCTAGAACAACAGTCAATACCATTATTATAACTTGCTTTGTAAATTTAGCACGTTCTTGAGCCTCTCGACGTCTTTTTGATAAGTCATCTTGTTCGTGTAAGACATTATTAATCAATCTTTTACGTTCTTTTAAAGTCAACCCCTCAATAAAATCTAGATTTTCAGGTTCAATGTAGATAACAAACTTCTTTTCTCCTGGAGCAAGTTTTAGTTTTTCTTTTAAGTGCGGAACATTCTTGTTAGAAGCATTTTCTCTATTTGCTACTTCTGCACTATTAACAGGTACGACCTCTTGTGGTTGCGCTATTTGCATATTAACAGATGGTTGTTCTTCCTTTACTTCAGGTTTATTAGTTTTTTCAGGAGTATATTCAATATTATCTAACTTCATATGCTCTTGAAGTTGATTTTGTAAAGCTTCAATATCAATGTTATCATCAAACTCAATAACATCTTCTTCATCTGAAACTGTATCCATTTCATTAGATTGCATATTGTTTAATTTTTCGTCATTTTTATCCAAAATGTTACCTCATTTTTTTGTTCATGGTAAACTGTAATTATTATAAATTATTTAAATCCAATTATCAATAATCAATATAGATGAAAGTTATGAATATAAATAAAGAAAAACTAGTAGATTATATTAATAAACTAAACACCGCAAAGATACTTGTAGTAGGTGATTTAGCTATTGACGAAATGATTTACGGCGATACAGAGCGAATTTCACGAGAAGCACCCGTATTAATTTTGCAACATACGCATACAAATATTATACTAGGTGCTGCCTCAAACGCTGCTCATAACGCTTCTGTAATCAACAATGGCAAAGTGTCAGTTATTGGTGTAGTTGGCGATGATTACCAAGCTGGACAATTAAAAGAAGCTTTAAGTTCTGCAAGAATTGATATTAATTATCTGGTAGAGGAAAAAGGTAGAAAAACTGTTACAAAAACAAGAATTTCAGGCTCTTGCTCTCAATCTGTAACACAACAAATTGTTCGCATTGATAGACAAACTAAAGCGCCTATCAAACCAGAAACTGAAGAAAAGATTATTGAAAACTTAGAAAAGTCTGTACCAAACTTTGATGCAGTGATTTTATCTGATTATCATATCGGAGTTTTAACACAAAAAGTTATAGATAAAGCTACAGAACTAGCCAATAAATACAGCAAGGTTATCGTTGTAGACGCTCAAAAAGATTTAGACAAGTACAAAAACGTAACTTCTATGACTCCAAATTTACCAGATACACAAAAATTCACAGGTATAGAATTAACAGACAGTGAACAAATTATAAAAGCTGGTAGAAAAATTATTGAAGAAACAGATGCAAAATCTGTTTTAATAACTTGTGGTTCTGATGGCATGGTTATTGTGGATAAAAATTTAGGTTCAGATATTATTCCTGTATTTAACCGTTCAAAAGTATTCGATGTAACTGGCGCTGGAGATACAGTAACAGCAATTTACACCATGGGATTAGCGGTAGGTGCTGAACCTTTATATGCAGCAGTAATGGGAAATATTGCCGCAAGTATTGTAATCAAACAATTCGGTTGTGCCACAACAACAACTGATGAAATGATTAAAACACTAGAAAAAATAGAATTATAAGGAGATATTTTATGAAATTTGATTTCGATGATGTAAAAAAATTTTTTTCAGACATTAAGCCTGTAGATTGGATTATTGTTGGCGGAATAATTTTGGCTCTAATTGTTGGAGCATTAACTTTCTTACATTTTAGAGGCACAGCAAGTAACAAGATTGAAGCACAAGCAACAATTGGTTTTCAAGTATTCTTAAGAGGTGTAACTCTTACTGGAAACGAATCTCCAATTCGTCCAAACGATACAACTTTTATCACTATTAGAAACGTTCCTTACACAGATTTAAAAGTTATTGACGTAAGAGTTGATACTAAAAAAACAGTTCTACCAAATCCAAAACCAGGAAAAGACGCGTTTGTAATGGTAGAAGATATTTCACAAGCATTTTTATATGATATGGTTGTAACTTTAGTTGACCCAAGCGCAAAAATCACAAAAGACGGTGCTGTAGTTGGTGGAAACAAAATTAAAATCGGCTTGCCTGTAACTCTAGAAGGACCAAGCTATAAATTAAATGGTACTGTTTCAGACGTTAGAATTCTACAACCCAATGCACAACCTCAACCACAAGCAGAGCAAAATGGTCAACAACCTTATGCACAAGCTCAACCAGATGTTAACAAACAAGAACAAAACGTAGGCTAGTATGTTTAATAGAATATTCGATTTTTCTCAAAAAATTTGCAATAGACTTTATAATAACAGTTTAATTCTACAAAATATTGACTCGCTAATATTAATTTCAATATTAGCAGTCTTTATTTCGTCAACATTTGCACAATCAGAGTCAATTGGAATATTTGCAATCATAGCCACATTTTTAACATTCATTAATTTGCTAGTAAAACCTCAAGAAAAACTTACTTGTTGCAAATTTGAGTATTTTTTACTTGCATATTTTATGCTTGTAATCGTAAGTTTAGCAGGTTCAAGCTTATTTCATTTAAGTTTAAAAGGATTTTTCAAAATACTTATCTATCTAGGTTTTTACATATCTCTAATACAATATTTAAAAAATCATAAAGACAAAGCATTATGGATTATTTTTACAATTGCTGGTTGCGTTTGTTTTGAAACGTTAAATGGACTTTTGCAAACAGTAATCCGCCCTGAAGCCATTTCAACATGGCAAGATACGTCTTACATCAATCCAGAAGATGTAATCAATAGAGTTTATGGGACATTAAAGCCTTATAACCCAAATTTATTTGGAGGATATCTAGTTGCAACAATCCCAACATTACTGGCTCTTGTCGCATTTAGCACTTACAAAAAAAGTTACAAGCTAACAGCTACGCTTGGTGTGATTTTATTGTTTAGTGCGTACGTTTTACTTCAAACTGGCTGTAGAGGCTCTTACTTAGGCTTGTTTGCGATGTTCATAACACTTGCCATTTTATGCGGGAAATTACTTTGGAATAAATACAAAGAAATATATCTATCGATAATTGGTACAATAACCGCAATCGGTACAGTCTTTGTTCTTTCTGTAGGCGCGCTTCGCTCTAGAATTTTCTCAATATTTTTGATGAGAACAGATAGTTCAAATTCATTTAGATTTAACGTTTACAACTCATGCATAGAAATGCTAAAAGACAATTGGCTATTTGGTATTGGTCTTGGAAACCAAAACTTTAGAGAAACTTACGGATTATATATGAAAACTGGATTTGACGCATTAAGTGCATATAACATCTACCTTGAAACAGCTGTAGAAAGTGGTATTTTTGCCCTTATTTGCTTTGTAATATTTTTAGCTTTAGTGATTTACCAAGCATATAAGTTTATAACAACAACTACAGACAAAACCGCTCTTATCATAAGCGGAGTTGCCTTATTATCAATCATTGGCTTGATGGTTCACGGCTTTGTAGATACTGTATTCTTCAGACCTCAAATTCACTTTGTGTTCTGGGCTATGGTTGCAATTATCAGAACGCAAACAGAAGAAGCTTAATCTAAAAATTCTTTGTATTTTTTAAGATTTTCATCAGCACGCAACTTTTTAATCGCACTACCTTCAAGTTGTCTTATACGTTCTTTCGAAAAGCCCATAATTTTCCCTAACTGTTCCAAAGTTTTAGGTTTGTCATCAATCAAGCCAAATCTATGGTGTAAAATTTTTTGTTCGCGTTTTTCTAAATGTTGTAACATATTAGGAATACTTGCATATAAACTACTTGCTTGCGCCTGTACATCTGGAGCTTTATAGCTTTTATCCGCAATATAATCCTGCACATTCAAATCCTCTGTAACAGGGGTATCTAAACTTATTGGCTCTTTTATAATAGCCTTTTTTATACTCTGAACTCTTTTAACAGAAATCTCCATCTTTTTTGCAATTTCCTTTTCTGTCGGCTCTCTATTAAGTTCAAAAGTCAAATCTAAAACAGCTTTTTTGTATTTTCTGATTTTATCTGTCATATGAACTGGAATTCTTATTGAACGAGAATTATTTGAAATAGCACGGATAATTGTTTGCTTTATCCACCAAGTTGCATACGTTGAAAACTTAAACTCTTTTGAATAATCAAACTTTTCCGCAGCCCTAATTAAGCCAATAGAGCCCTCTTGAACCAAGTCCATAAACAACACACCTTGCCCAATATACCTTTTTGCAATACTAATTACAAGGCGCAAATTAGCTTGAACCAATTTCTTCTTAGCCTTAATTGCGTCAATCTTAGAGCCCTCTTTTATCGTTTGTCCTAAAAACATTTCTTCTTTTGCCGATAACAACTTCGTTTTACCAACATCTTTTAAATACATTTGAAGTAAATCATCTTCTTTTGAAATGCAACTAAAAGTTTTAGGTTCTTGCGCATCTAACTTTTCATCATCTTCGCAAAAGTCAAATTCGTCCCACTTCTCAAGTAGCTCAACAGACTTTGTATTAACACAGCCCATAATAAAAACCTCATAAATCCAACTACAAAAAATTAGACGAACTTAATCAGTTTTTGTTTCAACTATTTTTCGTAACGAGGTGGAGGTTCTTTTGTATGACTCATTTGCGCCAAAACACTACTTGGAAATGTATGAATTAGCCAATTTAATTTATCAACTACAGTATTATAAAAATTAACTTTTTCTTCAAAAACTTGTTGCATTTGTGCAAATTCTCTTAAAGAAGATTGAAATCCAGCATTATTTTTTAATTCTGGATATCTAGAAACAGCTTCTAATAGCAAATCTATTTTTCTATCAAAATCTTTTTGCATCTCATATCTTTGAGGAGCATTCGCAATTTTAGGCGTAATTTTGTTGATATCATGCCTGATATTAAACAATTCATTAATCAAAGTCGCTTCTTTTTGCATAGTTTCTTGAGCGTAACCCAAAATATCTAGGATTTTTAGATTTTTTTTGATAATTAGTGCATCAACACCAGCCAATCCACGCAAAAGCAAATCCTTGTTAACTAGTAAGTCGTGATTTAATTTTACAACATAACCAGCGTAAATAAGCAAAGCAACTAATAGAACTGTCAAAAATGTCATCTATATTATTCTCCGTCTAGTAAAATTGTTATATCACTTGATGGGCAATACGCTTTATCTGGATTATAAACAAATTGCATACGGTTTAATTCTGGAGCTTTACGTTTTAACCAATTAAAGAAATCACCTGAAACAGAAGCTTCATGTGCAATAAATTGAGAATGCGGTAAACTTGATTTACCATAACAATTTACGTTATAACCCAATTCTTCAATTTCTGATTTTAAGCTAGAAGCTGCACCAGCAGTGGTTGAAGTATAACGAATACCAATATTATACAATTTATTATTATCCATAACCTTATCACGATAAATCATGCGGTTAATCATTTCTTGGGTCTTTTCTGGTTCTAAAATCCAATAGCTAATATAACCACGTTTATTTGGCGCTCCTGGAAGTGTTGCAAATTCAATCTTATCTACATCAATACTTTTAGCCAATGCTGCAAACTGAGAAATTTCATAGAACGATAAATCTGTTTTAACATAAGTTGTAATCGCGTCTAACATATCAGGAATTTTAGAAATAGCTTGTGGAGTTTGAAGTTTTTCCATTAAACCTTTCAAGAACCATTGTTGGCGTTGAGTTCTACCAATATCGCCTAAACCATCTTTTCTAAAACGTAAATAGCCAACAGCATTATGACCGTCTAAAATATTTAAACCTTTAGAAAGATTTACGTGTAAATTACCTGAATAATCATGGTAATACATATTTTTTTCAACATAAATCGGAATACCACCAAGAGCATCTACAATGTGTGCTACAGCTTCATCATGAACCATTACATAGTGGTTAATTTTTATACCCAAAGTATTTTCCAATGTCTTTTTAGTCATTTCAATTCCGCCAATAGCATGGGCAGAATTTATTTTTTGAATACCATAATCCCCAGGCAAATAAACTTTACTATCTCTCGGAACAGAAATAGCATTAATTGATTTTGTTTTTGGGTCTATATTCAAAATTATAATTGTATCTGTTCTTGCACCCCTCCAAGGGTCAGTGTTTGAACCATTTGCATCAACACCAACTAACAAAATATTTTGTCTTTTTTGAGTAAATGGCATTGAAAAAGTTACATGCTGTTTATTCATAGAACTTTTTGGCATAATCAACAAAACTTTTGTAATAAAAGAATCTTCACCAAAAGTATTCACAATCATTTCTCTATTTTCTGACGCAATTAATAAAATCAATACAATTGCACAAAAAACAATTACTATACCAAACAAAGTTCGCGCAAAATTTGAAGTATCTTCCTTTTCTACTTTCAAATGTTTAAGAAATACACTATATTCCTCGTTTAAATCTTTTTCCTCTTGTTCTAATTTTTGATCTATATCTGACATAATTACACACTACTTATATTAATATACTTCCTAGTAAAAATATTATAAAATAACGATAATCTAAAATCAATTAATATTACATTAGATTTACTAATCTTTTACTTCTTTTTGGTAAGCCCACGCCAAATGGTCGTGAATACTTTCCATAGCTGAACATTCAACTTCAAATTCTTTAATTATATTGTTATTTCTTAACGCTAAAATCACATCGCGCAAAACATCTTCAACAAATTTTGGATTTTTGTAAGCTGATTCTGTCACAAACTTTTCATCTTCTCGTTTTAAAAGTGGATAAACAGAACAAGACGCGCATTTTTCAATCATATCCACTAAGTCTTCAATCCAAATATGTTCTTCCCTATCGTAAGAAACTTTTACATCAATAATCGCTCTTTGATTATGAGCACCAAACTCTGAAATTTCTTTTGAACAAGGACATAACGTAGTCACAGGAACTTTTATACCTAGAGTAAACTTGTAATTTTCATTTACAGATTTATAATTTTCTAAAAGGCTATTAAATGAACAATCATAGCACATAACAGACTCTTTACCTGAAACTGGAGCTTTTTTAGGTATAAAATACTTGAAATTTAAAGTCAATTCGCCACTTTGAGCAGATAACTTGTCAACAATTGAAGCTATACACCCTCTTAAATCAGAGCCTAACAAATCCTTATTTTGCCATTCTGTTATCTCTTCAACAAAGCGCGACATATGAGTACCTTTATAATTTTTTGGTAAAGATACTGAAATTTTTGCCTTTGCGCACACAATTTGATTTGAGCTATTTTTTCGGCGAATATTTAAAGGAATGTCAAAATCTTTTATTCCAACTTTTTGAATATCAATTCCTCTGGAATCGTATTCATTTTGAATATCTTTCATTAGTCTTTAATCAATTCCATGCCACCACCAACATTATTTTCTAATGCTGTTAAAAGTTTCAAGGCAGCTTCTTTTTGAGTTTTCTTTGGTGCTACACGTAATAATTCAATAGCTTTCATAACAATAGGGTCGTTATCGTACCAACGTTTACCTTTTCCGTGGTATTCACACATTATATCGTGAACTTTTTCAATAACTTCTGCTGCAACTTGTTCTTGCAATTGAATTACAAATTCAGCTGCTGCATCTCTTTTATCCCCAGGAGCCAATCTTAATAATTCTAAAGCTTCCTTTAATACAGGATCTTTATCATACCAACGACGTTGTTGTGGTTTCTTTTCTTCCATTTATACCTCTATGTTATTTCTTTATATCTATATATATACCACAAATTTAGAAATTAATCACATATTTGTAAAAATTTGAATGTTTTTGTTATAATTTACGTAAAAAAAGAGGTATTTTATGAAATTATTATTGTTGAATGGTCCGAACTTAAATTTATTAGGCACAAGAGAACCTGAAAAATATGGCAAAACAACATTAAAAGATATAGAAGAACATTTAAAAGAGCTTGCTCAAAAAAACAATTTCGAACTTGATTGCTATCAATCAAACCATGAGGGTGACTTAGTTGATAAAATTCAACAAGCGAAAGGTAAATATGACGGTATTATCCTAAATGCTGGCGGATACACACACACAAGTGTTGCAATTCGTGATGCAATTTCTGGTGTGCAAGTTCCAACAGTAGAAATCCATTTAACAAATATCCACGCAAGAGAAGAATTTAGACACAACTCACTAATTTCAGCTGTCTGCATTGGTCAAATATGTGGATTTGGCGATTATTCTTACGATTTAGGATTTAACTCAATCGTTAATTATTTAAAATAATTTCGAATTAATTTCTCAATAATTTCAGAGGTTTTACCGTTTCCATATGGATTTTGAGCAGTCAAACGAGTAGCTGATTTGTCTTGAGATAAGATATTTTCACTCAAAGTCATTATTTTATCATAATCAGCGCCCACAAGAGTTGAAACACCTGCTTCTATACCCTCTTGACGTTCTGTTTCATAACGCATTACAAGAGTAGGACAACCAAAAGTTGGGGCTTCTTCTTGAATTCCACCACTATCAGTCAAAATTAATTTTGCATTTTTTTGTAAGTAAACTAAATATGGATAATCAAGCGGAGTCAATAAATGAACATTTTTTAGTTCTGATAATTTCGCGTGAATTTTATCCTTTACATTTGGATTTGGATGAACAGGAATTACAAATGTATGGTCAGTATATTTTACAGCTAAATCATATATTGCTTGGATAATTCTATCCAATCTTTCACCGTGATTTTCACGTCTGTGAGCTGTAATTAACACTAATTTATCATCAATATTTATATTTTTTTCTTTAAAGAAGTTTGCAGATTTTTCAATAACTTCATCTGACAAGCAGAAAAGAGCATCAATTACAGTATTACCAGTAACTGTAATCATTTTTTCATCAATACCCTCTTTTAATAGCGCTTGTTTATTTTTTTCTGTTGGAGCAAAGTGTAATTGAGTAACTCTAGATGTCATCTGACGCATAACTTCTTCTGGGAATGGTTCATAAATATCATAAGAACGCAAACCAGCTTCAACGTGGAACACAGGAACTTTATGATAAAAACTTACTAAAGCGCCTGTTAACACTGTCATTGTATCACCTTGAACTATTGTAGCGTCAATTTTATTTTCATTAAACACTTTTTCTAAATTCAACAAAATTCTTGATTGAATTTCAGCAAGCGGTTGATTTTGTCGCATACAATCTAAGTTTATATCAGCTTTCAAACCAAAATATTCTAGAGTTTGGTTAGAAAGTTCTTTTTGTTGTTCTGTATTGCATACAATTACGTTGTAATCCTCGTGTTTGCGCAATTCAAGAATAACTGGAGCTAACTTAATAACTTCAGGTCTTGTACCAAACACTACTAATATATTTTTCATGTCCATAGTTTTATTGTACAACAAATATTTTTATTTTATAATACTATTTGCAAAGGGCACACCCTGATTTAAAACTAATTAAGTTTTATATTGATTGATGACCTTTGTTTTACAAGAACAATATATTAATAATAACAAATGCAGGTAAAAATGGAAGTAATAGTAATTGGTGCGGGATTAGCAGGTTCAGAAGCATCTTTACAATTGGCAAAAAGAAACATTAAGGTGAAATTGTATGAAATGCGTCCTGAACGTACAACTGGAGCACATGTTACGCAAGACTGCGCAGAATTTGTTTGTTCAAATTCATTAGGTTCATCTGATATAACAAATGCTAGCGGACTTTTAAAAGCTGAAATGCAAGAATTAGACGGAGAATTAATAAAAGTAGCTTATGAATGTAGGGTTCCCGCTGGAAACGCCTTAGCTATTGATAGGGTCGGATTTAGTAAAAAAGTAACTGAATTAATCGAAAATAACGACAATATTGAACTTATCAGAGAAGAATTAAAAGAAATTCCAACTGACGAACCTGTTATCATTGCGTCTGGTCCTTTAACAAGTGACGATTTGGCTAAAAAAATTCAAGAATTCACCAAATCTGAACACTTACATTTTTTTGATGCAATTGCACCAATTGTTGAAAAAGATAGCATCAATTTTGATATTGCATTTTGGGCAAGTCGCTACGATAAAGGCGAAGCTTCTTACATAAATTGTCCAATGGATAAAGAGCAATACGCAAAATTCTACGAGATTTTGACAACTGCAGAACGAATTGAATTAAAAGAATTTGAAAAAAATGCAAAATTCTTTGAAAGTTGCCTGCCTGTCGAAGTTTTGGCTTCTCGTGGCGTTGATACTTTACGGTTCGGACCAATGAAACCTGTTGGTCTAATTGACAAACGTACTGGGGTTGAAAATTGGGCTGTTGTTCAATTAAGACAAGATGACGCGGCTAAAAGCTTGTTTAATTTAGTTGGTTTTCAAACTAATTTAAAATGGGGTGCGCAAAAAGAATTAATTCACTCTATCCCTGGATTAGAAAACGCTAATATCGTTCGATACGGTGTTATGCACAGAAATACATTTATAAATAGCCCTCAAGTTTTGAACGCAACACTAAACACTCGTACTCGTGAAAATTTATTCTTTGCTGGACAAATTACGGGTGTTGAGGGATACACCGAATCTATTGCTACAGGCTTGTTAGCAGGTATTAACATGGCAAGACATATTGAAGATAAAGAGTTAATAAAACTTCCACAAGAAACAATGCTTGGCGCTTTATGCAACTACATTTCAACAAGCGAACTAAAGCATTTTCAACCGATGAATTCAAACTGGGCAGTTGTTTCACCGATTGAATTACCGAAAAATGAAAGAAAAAATAAAAAATTAAAGAATGAATTATTATCAAAACGCTCTATTGAAACTTTGAAAGGATTTTTATGTTCTATTTAGATAAATTAAATGGCAAAACAGTTATGAAAACTGACATTTTAGACGGTTTAACTCATTATTTTACAACCAGAGAATGTCCAATAAAATCCAAAGAACCTGAAATGCAAGAAATTGTGGCAGAAAACCGCAAAATGTTTTGCAAAGAACTTGGTATAACTGAAGAAAATTTCATTTATCCTGAACAACGACATACAGATACTGTTGATGTCGCTCAAATTGGAAAAACTTACTATCCAGAAGCTGATGCGCTAATTTTAACAAACCACGAACAAGCTGTATTTTTAAATTTTGCAGATTGCACTCCTCTTGTGGCTTACGATAAAAAACAAAACATCGCAGCAGTAATTCACGCAGGCTGGAAAGGCACAGTTGGCAAAATTGGAGCAAAAACAATTTTAAAAATGGTTGATGAATTTGGAACAAATGTTGAAGATGTTAGAGTTGCAATTGGGCCAGCAATTTCAGTTTGCTGTTATGAGGTAAAAGAAGACGTATTCAACATGAGTATGGTGTCAGTTCAAAACAACAAGGGGCTTTATGAAATAAGAAACGGTAAAATTTATGTTAATTTAAAAGAAATAAACAAGCGTCAACTTGAAGAAATAGGCGTAAAACACATCGACGTATGCCCTTATTGTACATCTTGCGATAACAATTTATTCTTTTCCTACCGCAAAGAGGGTGCAACAACAAATAGACACAGCGTTATTGTTAAACTTGAGGGATAAATTGAAAGAACTTGTAAAACTAAATACCGCAAGAAATTGTTTAAGATATCTGATAAAGGCTTATAATATTGGAGTTCTTCATGTGCCGTATTACATTTGCCCATCAGTAAAAAATGTGTTAAAAAAAGAACTTATAACCATAAAATACTATCATATTGATGATAAATTTATGCCGACAGAAAAATTTAAAGCCAATGATTTTATTTTATACCCGAACTATTTTGGAATTTGCACAAACAACGTAAAAGAACTAGAAAAGCGATATAAAAATTTGATTGTTGATAACTCTCACGCTTTTTACGCAAAACCTGCAGGACTTGCATCGTTCAGTTCGCTAAGAAAATTTTTTCAAATGCAATATGGCATAATGGATGGAGCTTATCTTTACACAGAAAAGCTTTTAAATAGACCTTTTAGAACGGCTCCTGACTATGAAGTTGAAGATTTAATAACTTACGAAAAAATCGTCAAAAACGAACATAGACTTGATGAAGAACAAGTAATGTATATGTCAAAAACCACAGAAAAAATTGTCAGCCGAATAAATTTTGACCTTGAAAAGACTCAACGATTAAACAATTTTTATAAGTATGAACAACTTTACGGAGCAAAAAATGAACTTCATTTTACATTAGCTAAAGATGAATTTCCTTTTGTTTATCCATTTTATACACATAACGAAGAAATAGGCTTTAACTTAGAACGTCAAGGGTTGCTAATCTACCGATACTGGGAAGGCTTACCAGTAACTTTTGACGAGCACAATTTTTACAAATACTTAATACCAATACCGATTTACTAGAAAATCACAGAATTAAACATTTTATCTAAATTTCGTTCATAACCATTCACTTCACCGCAATAAACTGCAAATTCTGCAGTATTTTTACCTAATTGCTGTAGCGCTGGAGTTTCAAGAGGAGGTCCAGCTGGAGTTGAACGAGATGAATTGTGAGGGTTTGAAATAACACCAGTTGCCCTTATTAAAGGTATAGAAAGCATATCCTTAAATACTTCATATTGAGTTATACCTTTTGTAAAAATTCCAAAATCATTTGCCCAAACAAATCTTTGCATAGGCGCCGTGTTAGATTTTGCTTCTATTCCGCGTTCTTTTGGCAAATTTTGGCGAATATCATAATTTGGGTCAAACTCACGTTCTATTAATTCATTAAAATCCTCTGAATATGTCTTTTCAACAGGCTTTACTAGAATAAATTTAGCTTGAATTAAGTGATTTATATCTTCGTTATTCCAATCAATATTGAATTTTAGCAGTTCAGAATTTTTATCTAACGAAACAACGATGTCAAAGAAAGAAGTTTCAATCTTTAGAGCAGAACGAAGATTACCATCATATAATTTTTTTGTCGAAATAACATCTGCAGTTATGCCATAATCGTCTTTCACAGGTCCCTCGTTATAGCTATCACCGTTGTCTATATAATCAACAAATTCAAGCTGAATATCATTGTTTATAAGAATATTATTTCCAATAACCTTAAGTGCAATTTTTGAATTGCTTATTGAGTTATCTGTAATTTCCAAATCTGATGGAGTATCTATAGGATTCAAGACACCTAATTCTAGAGGTTTTAGATTTTCAACTTCAGCAAGATAAGTGTAAATATCAGTGTAATCTTCTGTTACTGGAATTCTTTGTGTATCTTGTAAAATATCATTATCAAAGCCTTTTTTAGAAGAAATCATTTGCAAATCAATTAATTCATCAGTTGATTCAAATTCAATAATTCCACTATAAGGCTTTTCACCCACATTTATACCTAAACCGCCAGAACCTAGTTTAAATCTTACTTCGTCAATTATTGTTTGACAAATTTGCAAGATTTTCTTGTAACGCGTAATATTTTCCGAATGAACATCATCAGTCGAACAACCACAAATACCATCGTGAGCTTGATTTTGAAGTAATAATTTGTAAGCATACTTAATTAAATTGTCATAATTTAGATTAAAATGTTTTTGTAATTTGTCTGCAAGTGGTAATTTGTGGCAACAAATTGTGTTCAAGCGTTTCACATCTAACCTTGATGAGTAAGAGCCTTGCAATATAAATGTTTTAGAGTTATCACGCAATTCATCATTCCATTCAAACTGGCTAAATCTATTTTTTACAAGTTCAAAATACTCAAATAAAGAGCCCAATTTAATTTGGTAGTCGTCTAATCTTGCATTAACTTCTCGAATTTGCTCTGCAATATCTGTTTCTACACCTAAATGGTCAGCACCAATTGGCATAAGTAAAACATCGCCTGATTTTTCAGCAATTTTATCTAAATTTTCTTTAATACAATTTGCTTTTTTGTCAAAATCAAAAGGTGCTGAAAAATAGTCCATAAAATAACCGCGAACAAGGTTTACTGTATTCACACCGCAGAACTTAAATTCAGCTGGAATATCTCCACAACCACGCCAAACAACGCATTTATCAATACCAAACTCTTTAAAAACTTTTGTAACTTGTTTTGAATGACCAAAAGTATCTGCCAAATAACCAATAAAATCTGTACAACCCAATTTGTGAGCATATTCCATACCTATTTGCAAATTATGCTCAAATGAATTTTTATCAGTCAAAAATTCATCAACAAGAGTGTAAAAAGGTCCGATAAATAGCCTTTTTTCAGAAATTAACTTTTTAACCAAATCAAACTTTTCTGGTCGGATTTCAAGATAATCTTCAAGTGCAGCAATTTGTCCATCAAAATAAAATGACGGAATTTTATTATTTTCAAGCATGCTCAAAACATTATCGAAAACCCTTAAAAGTCTTATCCTAAAAACTTCGTACTCTCTATACCATTCTCTGTCCCAATGGGTATGTAAATATGCAATAACAGTCTTTTTCATAATAGATATTTTATCATAAATAAAAGATTGACAAAAGTAAATTTTCGGTTCAAAATAAATGTTATGGCAGTAGTATATTTAAGCCTTGGTTCAAACAAGGGCGACAGAGTAGGATATATTCAACAAGCGACATCAATTCTTGACGGACTTGATGACGTTAGTTTGATTAGAACTTCTGCGTTCTATGAATCAGAGCCTTGGGGAACAGATACTAAAAACTGGTTCGTTAACGCTATGATTGAGGTTAAAACTTCTCAAACTCCTCAACAATTACTTGAAACATGCCAAAAAGTTGAAGCTCAATTAGGTAGAAACAGAGAAGTTGAAGGTCATTACGGCGACAGAACCCTTGATATAGATATAATTTTTTATGGAAATGAAATTGTAAACGATGAAAATCTTACAATTCCTCACAAATTCTTCCATCAAAGAGCTTTTACACTAGTTCCAATGCTTGAATTGGCACCTGATTTTGTACACCCAACCTTGAAAAAGACTGTTATGCAACTTCATGATGAACTTGAAAATCCTGAAATGGTCTTTTTATACGGGACAAGGGTTGATATCTAATGACCTCTATCGCAATTATAGGTGCAGGCCCTGCAGGTTGCATGTGTGCATGCAATCTAGATAAGAAGTTTGATATTACTCTTTTTGACAAATCTAGTCCGCTAAAAACACTTCTTCCAACTGGAGGAGGTAAATGTAATCTTGCAAATGCCCAATATGATTTTAAAGAACTTGCTAAAAACTATCCGCGCGGAGAAAAGTTTTTATATTCTGCTTTTTCAAGATTTGGAACGCAAGAAACAATTGATTTTTTTGAAAAAATTGGAGTAAAAACATATATAAGAGAAGATAATCACATTTTTCCTACTTCAAACAGCGCACAAGAAGTTAGAAGCGCTCTTTTAAGCCAAATTAAGCACTGTAAACTAAAACACGAAAATATTACAAAAATAAAAAATTTAGCCAAAGGTTTTGAAGTAAAATCAGAAAAAAGCACGTATTATTTTGATATAGTAGTAATTTCAATTGGTGGCAAAAGTGGATATTCTATATTAAAAAACTTAAACCATACATACGAATCCCCATGCCCAGCTCTTGTAGGGTTAAGTACATCCCCTCATTTCAAAGAATTACAAGGAGTTACCATAAAAAATTGCAAAATAAAAAGCGAACGAAATGAATTTGTCGGAGATATTTTGTTTACAGATAACGGTATAACAGGACCTGCAGTATTCAACTTGTCATCAATAAACGCAAGAAAAGAGCTACCGTATAAAATCACCGTAGATTTTTTAAACAAAGAGGTCGACTGGCAAAAGCTTTTTGACACAAACCCTAAAAAAAATCTTTCAAATGTTTTAAGCGAATTTCTACCCAAATCGTTTGTTAATACATTTTTAGAAAAATATGGTATTAATCCTGAACAAAAATGTTGTACGATTAGAAGTAATACTAAAGTATTATTAGATAAAAATTTAAGAAATTTTGAATTTAGCATAATAGCAACGCGAAAAGACGGAGAAATTGTAACTTGCGGGGGGATAAACTTAAAAGAAATCGACCCGAAAAGATTTGAATCAAAAATCTATCCAAATTTATATTTCTGCGGAGAGGTTTTAAATATTGATGGTTTTTGTGGAGGATTTAATCTCCAAAACTGTTGGACTAGCGGTTTTTTGAGTGCTAATGCTATAAATAATATATTAAATTAGCAAGCTTATTTGTAAATTTTTGTAAATAATATTCGTTAGAACTAATACTTTAGAGTTATAAAAATATAATTCTGTGGTATTATTATAGTACGTTATCTGATTGATTTTAATAAAAATATAGCATTTTCACTAAAAAATGCTTGACTTAGTTATTTTAATCTGGTACGATGAGCTAAAGATTAACAATTATATTAGTAATTTAAGAATAAGTAATAAAAGAAAGGCAAAAACTATGAGAAAACACGCAGGTTTCACATTAGCAGAAGTTTTGATTACACTTGGTATCATCGGTGTAGTAGCTGCTATGACAATTCCGACTTTAATGTCAAACACAGGTAAAGCTGAATTTAAAACAGCTTTCAAAAAAATATTATCAGTAGTTAACCAAGCAGTAACAATGTCAGTTGCTCTTGATTATTTGGATTTTGGTGACGCTGACGCAGGTAGCGATGATCCATCTATTTACTCTATTCTTTCAAAAAGAATGCACATCGTAAAAGCTGTTGGCATTACACACACAACTGATGCAGATAAAGCAGAAGCTGAAAAAATGGGCTTTGATACAAACAACTATACTTTATTCTTTAGTGATGGTATGGTTTTATCTTATGACAAAAGCGCAGAACACTGTACAAACACAGGTACATTAGAGGGTTGTAGCGCTATTATTGACGTTAATGGTTTGAAAAATCCTAATAAGTTATCTAACTGTAACTGGGATGCAGCTGCTGGTACAACATCAGACGCTGATTCTGACGCTACTGCAGATGGTGGCAGATGCACAGAAGAAACATCATTCATTTCTGACCAATTCTCAGTTATCTTCAAAGGACAACAATTACTTCCTAACGGATACGCTGCAAGATTTGTTCTTTATGAAAAATAATTACTGCGTGTAACATAAAAATAACAAGAAATAAAAAAAAGAACTAGATGAATATCATCTAGTTCTTTTTTTATTAAGTTAAAATATTAATTTTCAGCACCCTCTGCTCCTTTTAGTACAATCGACTCGTCATCATCTCCACCAAAGAAATTCTTTCTTTCTGGAATTGATTTTTCAATAGGAACAAAATCTTTCTTTTGCTCATCATATTTGTATGTTTGACCACCTTTTGTGTATGTGCCATCACCATTTTTTGCGTATCCCTCAGCACTAGCTTTTTTATCTATTGCTATAGCACCAAGTAAATTATCTGTTGCTGGCATACCAGTTCCAGGAACAACTCCATCTGGAGTGCTAATCATACCGTCTTTTTTATTGTCTGTCACAGTTGCACCATCTGGTGTAGTAGCATCTGCTTTTTCATCTTTTTTACCAGCTTTGCTTATTTTAGCTTCAGCTTTTTCTATTGATTTATTCAAAGATTTTTGTTCAGTAGTTAATGTATTAATCTTTGCTTCTAAGTCTTTTTTAGTTTCTTTAGCTTTTTCTTTTACTTTATCAGCATCAAGTGACATAGCTGAAATATCTTTGTTTGCAGCTTCTACAACTTGAGTTGCAGCTTGAGCATTACCAGTGCTTTCTGTCGTTTTCTTCAAGTTTTCTGCAATATTAGTCAAATTTGATGAAACTTCTGTATCTTTTGCTTTTAATTTAGTCAAGTCATTAACTGCAGTTTGAATGTTATTAATTGCAGTGTCTCTTGCTTGAGTAGCTTCAGTCTTTTTAGCAGATAAATCTGCTAAAGTTTGTTCACCAACTTGAATTTGTTGAGCATATTGTTTAACTTCTGCTTCTTTTGCTTCTTTTTGTTTTTGTGCTGTATCAATTTCTTGTTTTTTAGCTGTTATTTGACCTTGAACCTTGTTTATTGCAGATTGTCTTGCTGCAGTGTCTTCAACTTGGTTTCCATCACTATCAGTTTTTGTATATGAAGCATTTTGAGCTTTAGTTAAATCAGAATTTAATTGAGTTAATTCACCATTCAAATTAGAAATTGTCGATTCTAAATTAGAAACTTCTTTTGTTGCGGCTTGCCAATTTTTAATTGCGCCCTCTTTAGTTTCTTTAACTTCAACTTCATTACCATTAATATCTTGAATAGTAGCTTGCATCAAGCCTTTTTGCTCAGTATTTTCATCTTTTGATGCTTGAGCAGCATCTGTACCTTCTTGAATATCTGCTTTTTGAGCTGTCAACTGAATATTTTCATCTTTCAAGCCATTTTCAATAGTAACATTAGCTTGAATAATTTTGTTTTGTTCATCAATTGTTTTTGCATTATCCGTTAAAACACTTGATGCTTGATTTTTAAAGTAATCAGCTTTATCAGAAGTAGCATTAAAATCTTTTAATTGATCTTGTAATGGAGATAATTGCTCAGTAATTTCTGCACTTCTTGCTTTGGCTGTTGTAAGTTCTGCATTTAAAGCATTAACTGTTTCTGGTTTATTAACGTCATAATTTTTAATCGCTGCGTCTAACTTACTTTGTGTTGACGTCTTATCCGAAGCACCTGTCTTTCCAGCTGCACCCATAGATGTACCTAATGCCGCAGTGATACCACTTAAGCCCTCCATAACTGTTGATAAATATTCCAACGCTGTTGGTTTTGCAGCATCTGCAGCTTCATCTTCTAACTCAGAAATTTGTCTATCTATTTCGTCCATACGTTCTTTTGCCGCATCTGAAAGTGAATCAATATCTGAACCTTTACCTTTCACATCGATATCATTCAATAATTTATCGATTTTTTCATTTGATTCTACTGCAATATTTTTAAATGGATTAGCTCCGCCTGAAATTCCGTTTGCCATAATTATTTCTCCTTTACCTATTTACACTATGATACACATGCTTCATGTCGGAATAAAATACATGAAACTTTAATGTTTTTTACTAGATTGTTAACATTTGTTAATAAATAATACGGCACCGAAGATTATATCTTCGGCGCCTCTATTTTAAAGTTTTATCTATTTCTTATCATCATCTTTTTTTGTTGATGTTCGTTCATTTTGCTCTGCCATAATCAAACTTTCTTGTTTTCTAGCATCTGCTGCCAATTTTTCGTTAGCAGATCTCAAATTTTCTTGTTTATTCATTTCTGCTTGATAAGATTCTATTTCTTCTTTCTTTTGATTATTTGCATTTATTGCATCTGCACGTTCTTGTTTGTAATCAGCTTCATGTTGTTTGATATCTTTTTTAGCCTGTTCTATCTTGTCTTCTTCGGCTTTAATTTTATCTTCTAAAGCTTTTTTATCTGTTTCATACTGAGGATTTTTAATCATTTTTGATGGATTATTTGGATCCTGAATAGTTTGTTTTAAATTATTTATATCATTTTTAAAACCAGCAATATTATTTTTATAAGTTTTTATATTACCGTTCAATTCAGTAATTGCCGTACTATGAGCATCTTCTTTGTTATTATACTTGTCAACTTTTGCTTGAGTACCATCAGCTCCATTAACAGCTTTTTCAGCTTCTTCTTTTTTACCTTTAGCCGTTTCGTATGCATTTTTTGCATTTGCTACTTCAGCATCATATTTACCAATATTAGCTTGAACTGTTTGTAATTCAGAAGCTAACTTTGTATCTGACATTTTTGTATAATCGTCTTTACTAGGAGCAGTTGATGCCATCGCTGCTGTAGTCGATTTTACTTGAGCATTTGATAACAACATTGTACCAGCGCCTAATGCAAGCGAGAAAATAGATTTTGTCAACTCTGCTCTTGCAGCTTTGTTACGTTGTTTTTTCAAATCTTCTAAAATTTGATTTTTGCCATTAATTGCCAAATCATCAATTTTTCTAGAAAAAACTGAGTTATCATATTCTTTATCAGTACTTGCTAACAAACGTCTTGTGGTATCATATGATGAACCTTGTACACCACTAGCTTTTCTTGCGTTTAATTCTGCTTTTGCTGAATCAAAAGGATTTCCCATAGTTCACGACCTTTTCTTTACGTTACACTATACCTACAATACATACATCGGTATTTAAGAACATGAACTTTAGTGATTTTGAGTCTAATTTAACATTTCGTTACAATTGTTTTTATGCATTGTTTTTATATCTTTAATTACATAATAAAAAAGGAGCCGTAGCTCCTATGGTTAATGTTGTCATGTGTTTATTAGATTTTGTCTGTTTAATACTAGATATTTGATTTTGCTTTAAGCATTCCCGCTTTAATCCCCTGCGCCAGGTCTGCGCGACCATTCTTTTCATAAATTTTGGTCATTGATTCTAAAAATTTCATACTGTCAATGTTTGACGCTTTTGCAACTGTATTCATTGAGTTTTGAATAGGTTTATTCATATTTACGTTAACTCTTGAGCCAACTGTAGACATTGTTCTAGGTTGTGCTGGTTGAGATTTTACTTGCGTTTGAGCAACTTGTGATGGTGACACAGCTTTTTTCATCATAATATCTGTTGTCATGTAAGGATTTTTGTTGCTTGCTTGATATGCACGCATGCCATATCCAGCATTTGCATTTATAGATGGTTTAATAGTCTGATTAGCAATTGGTTGTTGATTTGCTATTGGTAATGTAGACGCAGGTCGTTCTAAAGACATAGGTCCTGCAACTTGACGTCTCATTGACAAGTCTTTGTACAAATTAATTTCTCTTTCTTTTAGACTTTGAGCCAAACCAATTGCTGTTTCAGGCTCATCTTTTTTGAATAATTTAATACCACAGAATAAAATTAAACCGATTAAACCAGTAGTTATAATATTTGAAGTATTACCTTGAGAAAGGATTTCTTTAATCTTGGCTAAAAATCCAGTTGCTGTAGCCAAGCCAGAATTGTCTTCTTCTTCGTCAATTTCTTCATCGTAAACTGGCATATAGCTATCCATTGGAGCTGATAACGTAATTGATTCACCTTTATCTTTTTTGTGTTTTTTAGGTTTGATTACAGATTTATTGTTGATTGCTTGAAGTTCAGTTTCTTCAGCTTCAACTGTAATCGCAGAATTTGAAATATTTTTTGCTTGAATAGAAATGTTCAAATCCTTGTCACCTACTGGTTCTACCATTACACTATCAACTTCAGCAGCGTTTTTATAAACTGTATTTAATGATTTTGATGGTTTAACATTTTTGATTGTCAAAATCATGTTATCTTGTGATTGTATAGTTCTTTTTACATCAGCTTCACTTTGAGTATTTAAAGTGATACTGTATGTATCTTTTAAAGAATCAATTTGAATTGAATTTAAAATATTCTCTTTATTAGTTGCAGCATTTGCAGATAATGTAGTTACTGTTAAAATGAATAATGCTGTAAGTAAGCGTTTCACTATTCCACCCCTTCGTATCTAATTAACACATCTTTTGATGTCTGTCTTTTGACATTATTAGTGTATATTTTTTTTGCAAAAACGACATCAACCTATAGATTAAAGTTTTTTCGCATTTTATAGACCAAAGGATCAATATGAGAAAAATTTAAAATAAATATAAAAATCTTGATTTAATTTTTAATTTATATTAGAATATCTTTGTACACTGAATAAATTTGCGGAAGTAACTCCACGGTGAAACTTGATGAACCGAAGTCAAATTAAAGCCATTGAGTTACAAAGCAA
>CAKVDZ010000009.1 GCA_934728585.1 uncultured Candidatus Melainabacteria bacterium
AAGAAAATGCATTAGATGTTGTTAAAGTTTTTTCTAAAAAAGAATGGACAGAAAAGTGGGAGGCTATTTTAAAAAGAATTTTGTAAGGTATATATTTTTTTTGGTTAAAATATCAGGTAATTTATGCAATTTGATTTTAAATAGCGAGAATGGAAAAGTTAGTCCATAAAATTAAATAAGATTATCTTATAACGTATTTAGTGGTTGATTATTCTTACTAAAAGCTCTAATTTTTAACTTTTTTGTGTTAAACTATTATTGTGAAAAATTTATTTTACGATTTGGACAAGTATATAACTGGTGATAGATTTATCGGTCAAGGTGCTTCAAATAAAGTTTACGCTATAGATGAAAACTTTGTTTTAAGAGTAGATATAGACCTAGATATAGATGCAGTTGCTTCGGCGGAGCTTTATGACGTTGATGATGTTTTTCAGGGTAAAAACTTTGGACAAGCTGTCGCAAAATCGCAAGATGACAAAGTTTCAATAAACAAGCGTGTTTCGGGCAAGCCTCTTTATTTAGGTATAGATATCGAGGAAAATGATGATTTTTCTGTTGAAAATTATTTGTCAACATTAGAAACTTGTTTGAATTTTAATGAAAATCTTATTATAAATTTTATAAACGATGTTTTATTTATTAACTCAAAAAAATACTATATTGATATAACAAATTCAGAAAATTTTTTGTATGATGTACAAAACAACAGGTTAAATCTCATTGATTTGGCATATTCTCCTGATTGGTCGCAAGAGATAAATTCAAACTGTATTTTATTTCCTTTTATCGGGAATGAAGCTGATATTTGCGCTATTTACAATATTTCTGACGTAAGCCAGCGCAAGAAAATGTTTGAGTTGTTTTCATTATTAAGCGATAGAATTTTTAAATACTGTCTAGAATTTAATATACCTCTAATTTCTTGGACTGAAAAATCAGAATTTACTTCATTTGAAACAATTCTTGCCGTTGCAAATGATATTGATTTTGAAAATGATAATTTGTTTGAACAAGTAATTAATTTGAAATATAATGATGTTAAATTTAGGTTTTATAACGCTTTTGGTGAATATAGTTTGGAATAAGGCTAAAGGGAAAATTCGTTTTGCAACTATTTAAGATACGGAAAAACTTTTGAATATTTATAATCAGTATATTGATACAAATATTCTTTTTGAGTATAAGCTTCCAAGTGTTGATGAATTTAGGCAACGAATAATAGACATTTCGCGCGACTACCCATATATTGTGTTAGAAAACAATGATACAATTTGTGGATATGCTTACGCGCATAGATTTAAATAACGTGATGCCTATGCTTAGGGTGCTGAATTATCTATTTATTTAGACAAAAATATTTGCGCAAAAGGTTATGGAAAAAAACTTTATTTAACTTTGATAGAAATTTTAAAATTACAAGGTGTAAAAACTGTTTGTGCTTGTGTGACGGGACAAAATACTAATAGTGAAAATTTTCATGAACACTTAGGGTTTAAAACTGTTGGAACTTTTAAAAACGTTGGTTACAAAAACAATTCTTGGCATAATATTGTTTGGTTCGAAAAACAAATCAATGACTACGATATAAATCCTCAACAAATCATCTCTGTAAAGGATTTAGACATTGTAAAAATACAAGAAAATTTTAATTAAAGTATAAGTTCACAATCATATCTGCGTCAGAATACCAATGTTCTGGTTTTTCTTTCCACAAATAAATTTGCATTGATGCTGGATATTTGTTATCAAGCCCGAATCCTAGTTGTGGTTGGTTTGGAGAACCATTGTTGCAACCGCCCTCTATTTCGCAAGCTCCACCACAGTGTATAAAATCTTTAAAATTATATGGACGTTTGTTTATTGGTGTATCGTGAGAAAAACCTAAGTTTTCTCGTTTTGCTACATAGCCCCATTCATAGCCAAAATCCTTTGCGTTAATAGGTTTGAGGTAATAAATTGCGTATTGTTTTCCTTGCTCATTAACAACTGCATCTTGAAATCCTGATATGTTGTAATAAAGATTTATTGCATCTTTTGATACCGTGATTTTTGTTGGTAAAAATTTTGTGATTGGTGAGCAAGAATTTGGCTTAACGTATCCGTAATAAGGCATTTCAACCATAACAAGTCCGATAGGATTGTTCATAAATACGCTTTCTTCTGATGGACCTGATGTTCTGCCGTTTTTTGTTTCCCAACCATTACAGTAAGCCCCTTTTAAGCTAATCCAAGGTTTACCGTCAACAATTCCTTGAAATATTCTTTCAGATGGGTGATAGTTTGGCATATTAAACACTTTTGCAACATAGTTTTTACGTTCGTTTAAAATACTTTCTTGTGTTCTTCCAGAGTAAGCTGTTGGCTGATTTACAGGAATAGAAACTTCTTTTTGAGTTTTTAGTTTTTCAAGAATACTTGCAGAATATTCAATGTTGCCATTACTTTTTGTTTCTGGAGCTTTAAAATCTGTTTGTTCATCTTCAGAGTTTTTGTTTGGAACTTCTGTTTGCATTGAGTTGTTTGTAATTGAATTATCTTCAACCTTGGTATCATCTTTTAAAAAATAATTAGATACGCAAGCTAGAATTGCCACAAAAGCGATAATTATTATAGTCGTAATTATGTTTTCATTTCTCATAAATTTTCTCCTGTGCAAAAATTATAACAAAAAAAAAATATAAGTAAATTTATTCTAGAAATGAAAAGTCTTTTCCAAGGTTTTCTTCTATCATTTTCAAAAGTTTATTGGGTGAAATTTCTAAGCCCTCGACTATTCTAAAAAACGTTGATAATTGAGGGTCTTTTATTCCTTTTTCTAAGTCTGCCCAAATCGATTTTGTAATTCCAATCTCATTAGAAATAAGACTTATTGATTTTTTTTGAATTGTTCTTTGTTCCTTTACCGTTTTTGCAATAGCGCTTTGTAGTTGACTTTTTTTGTTACCAATTGTATCCATTTACTAATTTTAGAGCTAAAACGAGAACGATTTGTGCTAGTATTAGAACAATATCTATAAGGAGCTTGTTAATGTTTGTTGGACAGTTAAAAAATTTTTTGAGTTTAAACAAAAAGTATTTATTAATTGCTTGTGTGATTGCATTTATACTAACTGCTTTGACTCCACAGTTGTATTTAAATACTAAATATTGGACGCAAAACTACATTAGATCATATTTTACTCCAGTTTTTTTTGAACTTGAAACTTCTGACAAAATGTCTATTCATAATTTTATTGAGTTATTAAGTTTTAAAAATATCAATAAAAATGAAGATTTTAAATCACTGAATAATGACGTTAATATTTTGAAATATAGATATGACTATTTTTTAACATATAGAGTTAAGAAATTCGCTCCAATTCAGTTTAAATCTAATGTAAATGGAAAAGTTAAATTAACTTTAGGAAAAGATGTTCATGTAAAATCTTTGAAAGTTAATGGTGAAGAATGTGTTGATAAAATATTAAATCTAGATAATAGTAATTTGTCGTATACTTTTAATGCTGTTCGTGGTGACGTCTATAATATTGATATTCAAGCAAAACGATTTTTGTTTAAGTTTGGGATATCTGATATTTATTTTAAGGCTTTTTTCTTGTCTTTTATCTTTATGTATTTTGCTGTATTGGGGATTTTAAAATTCTGGCAAAATATTTTGAAATATTTAAAGCAACATAAATTAGAGATAGTGTTATTTTTTACTCTTTGGATAACTCTTTTTCTTTATATGAAAACAATGCTATCAGGTGTTGGTTTTATGCCTATGAGTGCTGTTTATTTAGGTTCAGATATGGGGGCGACGATTCATTATATTTTTTTCCCAAGTGCATATAGGTATCATATTTATTATTTTTTCCCATTTTATACCTTGTTCGATATTTTACTAGTTCTGACAAAACAAGAATTTATCTCTATTTTTCTGGTTTTTTCCTTTATAAATACAATAACACTTTTTTTGATATACAAAGCAATAAATTTAATTTTACCAAATAAAAAATTTTTAAATATAATTTTGACTTGTATTTATGCATTTAGTAATGTTGTATTATATTATGGCTATGTTATTACATCTTATCCAATAACTGCATTATATTTATCTCTTATTTTATATTTGGGTTTAAGAATATTTAAAAATAAAAAATTAACTATACTAAATGTTATTGTTCTTTCTCTAGTTTCTGCATTAACTTTTGGTGTAAATATGATTAATTTAATTCCAGCAATTATAATTTCATTAGTTTTGATATGTAGATTATCAAAAAAAATGTGGAAATGGTATTTGGTTTTAACTTTCAGTTTTATTTTATTTTTTGTATTTACCAAATCATTAATAAATTATTTTGAGCCATATTTTGGTTTTATTAAAAATGACGTACCAGAGTGGGTCAAAGTATCAGAACACACTCATTTTTGTAATCAAACTCTATATAAACCTTTATTACCAGTCAAGGCTAAATTTATAACAAAACCAATTTGGATAATTTTTTCTTTAATGATAATATTTTCTCTTATTTATGTTTATAAAAATAAGGTGAACAAGGAGGATAAATTATTTTTTACAACCTTGATTAGCTTGTTGCTGTTTAATTTTATAACACATTATATTTGGGATAATATTGAGGGCTTCATGTTTGCCCCAAATCATTTTGCCTTGTGGTTTATGATTTTTGCGTATTGCTTGAAATTTATTGAGTTGTGGCTTGCTAAATATGATAAGCGACTTAATTATAAAATCTTATGTTCAATTTTGATTTTATTTTTAATAATTGAAATACCAATAAATTTATCTGCAAATTTATATTTGAAAGCTAATGTTATTAAAAAATACCCAGCAAAAGTTGAATATGGGTGGTAATTTTATGTTGAACACAATTACAAATCTTTTGAGAATAAAACATTATATTAAAAATATTGTAATATTTTTACCGCTTATTTTGACGTTGAATTTTACTGATACAAATTCTGTAAAATTTACCCTAATTGCGTTTATTGCTTTTTCAATTATTGCTTCTGCAATTTATATTTTTAATGATATTGCTGATATAGATTTTGATAGAACACATCTAAAAAACAAAAAACGTCCCATAGCTAGTGGGAAAATATCAAAAAACTTTGCGGGTATTTTGTTTTGTTTATTGTTAATCTTTGGATTTTCAATTTCATTATGTGCAAACTATTTGATTTTTATTAGTTTGTTGTTTTATGTGCTGTTAAATATTTTTTATACTTATAAATTAAAATTTTTGCCTTACGTAGATGTATTTTGTATTGCTTTAGGATTCGTATTAAGAGTTTTAACAGGATATATTGCAATTGCAGAAAAACCGATAGCTTTAATTATTTTACTAGTCTTTTTTACATCAATGTTCTTTACCTCCTTGAAACGTAAATTAGAATATGCCATTACAAAAGATACAGGTTGTTTAAGAAAAACAATTTGTGATTCTAATAATGATGTACTAAATCAAATTATAACTATAAATGCTTTATTATCAATAATGTTTTATTTTTTGTATTCATTAAATGAAATTACAATTCACTCTATTGGATCTATGTTTTGTTTTACGGGAATACCTTTTGTGTTTATTATTTTTCAATTGATATCTTTGTCATATTCATCAAAAAGTACAACAGACCCAGCAAATTTTATTTATGACGATAAAACAACAAAAATTTTAATTTTAATTTATTTTGTAACTTTAGTATTTTGCTTAAGCATTAAATTCTTTAATTGCGACTTCTGCCCAATCGGTCAAAGTTTGAATATTGTAAGGTTTTGGTAAATAAATATCAGCGCCAGCATTCATAATTTTTTCTTTGTTATGAAATATTGATGTCGAAATAATTTTTATTTTTGAATTATTTGTTTTTATTGTTTTGCATAATTCTAATTTCGCAAAATTTTCTTTGTTGTCGCCTGTATCTAGAATTATCAGAGCGGGATTATATTGTACAACTTCTTCAATTGTTGACATTTTTTTTGCATTAAATCCTTTTAAGCTCAAGGTTGTACTCAATAGCACTGAAAGCGCGTTATCTTCTTCTAAAATCGCAATTTTATTATTAAATTCTTTTTCAATAACGGAATTTTTGCCTGAAATTTGTGGTCTTTCAATCAAATAAGAAGAAGTATTTTGTTTTTTTGCAAGATTGTATGCTTGTTTTAGCTCGTGAATAACTTCTTCTTCGTTATTGAAATGCTTAGTTTCATTGGTAACTCCACCAGTTGTTGCGTTAATAAATTCACATCTTTTTTCTGTAAATTCATCGCCTCTAATCATCATATATCCGCGTTGGAGGTCTTTTTCTGAATAGAATTTGTTTTTTACCGTTTCAAATGCAAAGGTCATAAACGACGCGATTTTTTCTACTTTTGCTGGATTTGTTATAACTAGGAAATCTCTGTCTGTAATCATTCCGAGATAATCATTTTCGTCTAATGCAGAATTGATTATAGCTGCAAAAGTCTGCAATAACTTATCAGATGCCAATTCTGTGTATGCTTCTTTGTAGCTGTAAAAATTTTCAATACCAGTTAACAAGCAAGCCCATGGAATATTACTAAAAAGTACCCTTTTTATAGCTCTGTGGCAGTATTTTGCAGATGGAAGTTTTGTTTTTAAATCTAAATTTGTTTCACATTCACGTCTAAGGTGTGCTTTAATTCGTGTTTTGAATTCTTCTGAATTTATGGGTTCTGAAATGAAATCATCAGCTCCACACTCTAGAACTTTGATTTTATCTGATAGTTCAGCTGATTTAGAAAGTGCGATTATAATTGGGCGCATATTGTATGTCAAAACTCTGATTCTTTCACAGAATTCGCATAAATCTTCGTCGATACTGTCTGAAATTATGATTAAATCAGGTTCGTTGTCTTGAATAAACTTTATAGACGCAGGTAAATCCTTGATGATATCAACCTTATTAGAGGTGTCCTCAAGAATTTTTTTGTACTTTATTGACAATTCTTTTCTTGTATCGATAATTAATGTTTTTGTGAACATTTTGCCCTCGCTTGGTTTTCAATGTCACAAATTGGCATTAATACTTCAAATATTGTTTCACCGTTTGCACTTTCTACAAAAATTTTGCCGTTCATTTTTTCAACAAGAGATTTTGTGATAAATAGTCCTAAACCACTACCTTGAACCCCCCTTGTCAAGGGATTATCAATTCTGGAAAATTTTTCAAAAATTTTAGTCTTGTCCTCGTCTTTTATTTCTACGCCAAAATCTTTGACTTTGATGGATATATAATTACCTTCAGAAAAGTCTGTTTTTACTGTGATATCAGTATTAGGATTTGAATATTTACAAGCATTTTCTACCAAATTCATTATAATTTGTTGAAACTTATCTCTATCAATAAGAATTTCTGGCAATTTATCATTAAATTGAGTAATAATTTTGTGGCTTGGATATTGTTGAGTTACAATTGGCAAAATATTCTTGATTGCGTAATTAGGGTTCGTATTTGTAAATACATAATTTTCTTCATTTCTTACCTTAGATACAGCCAAAACATTTTCAACAAGCTTTATTAATCTGTTAGATTGTTCTTCAATGATTTTCAAAAACTGTTTTTTACTATCGTCATCAAGTGCGTCCCAAGAAGAAAGCATTGTTTGAGCGAACCCTCTAATACTTGTTAAAGGAGTTCGTAGTTCGTGCGAAACTGTTGATATAAAATCTTGTTGTGATTTATTATTTTCCATAATTATAATAATTATACAACTTTTATTGAAAAACTTTGAAAACTTAAGGTTTTCATAATTATTTGATTACATTTACGTAAACAGAACGAGAGCAAACGCTAATTTCTTTGCCATCTAAGTCGTTTTTAACGTCTTCAATATAATTTTCAACAGTTTTTTCATCAAAATATTCTAAAAATCTTTCTTTCATAGATGGTCTATCTGGAGATGGCGGTGTTGTAAACCATTTGTCAATCATGTCTTTTCTTGCAATATAAGTTGATGGAATTACATCTAAATCTACGCTTCCATCAGAAAAGCCTGCAATTTCAAAGTTTTTTGCTAATGTATTTTCGTCAAAATTGCAAAGAGAATCCTTTGGGTCAGACATAAATTCATTTTCTGCTTTTTTGAAATCTTCATATAATCTAATATTTTTAGAGTCTGTAAGCTCCCAATATCTTGTATTTGAGGCAATTATCGGCTCAAAACAGCAGAAGTGTCCGCCTTTTTTTAATATTCTATAAATTTCATTTATGGCTGGTTGTTTATCTACAATATGTACCAAAACAGAGCGCATAAGAGCCTTGTCAACTGATTCGTCTGGTAAATCAATTTTTTCACAAGGGCTTTGAAGCATTTTATAGCCGTCTGTTATTCCTTGCTCTTTTAAAAATTTTTCACAACTGTCAAGGCAATCTTGGAATTTGTCAGAAAAAATTACTAACCCTGTGCCATCAAGAATTTCAAGTGCTTTAAAACTTAAAAGTCCAGTTCCTGTACCAATGTCAATAACTGTTTCACCTTTTTTAATGTCTGCTTTTGAAAGTACTCCATCACGAACTGCGTGTAGCCAGTTCATTGTTTGTTGTTGCATTTCAGGAGTTAAAAACGAAAATCTTGTTTCTTTTAACCATTGTGTCCAATTTTTACAAATATCTCTGTTCATAAAAGTTATTTTATTATGATTTAAACTTTTATTGAATACTTTGGACAGAGGATTATTCGTCTTTTGCAAGAGGTCTTAAAAGAATTATTGAACTCAAATTAAGTTGTAAAAAGTTATGATATTCAGTTCTTCTTTCTGGAATAAGTCTGTGTTTTATTTCGCAATCCTTAATTGCCACAAATCGTTTTACACCGTTTAAGATATCTGATAAAACTCTGTTCTTTTTACCAGTTTTTGGCATAAATACATAGCCTTTGATTTCGTAATCTTGAGTTACAACAAGAACTTTTTCTGACCAAACGCCTGAAATAAAGTCTTCTTGTACTGATTTTCTAATATTAAATTCTTTTTCGTTGTTTTCTTCTGACATAATGACCTCTTTTAAGCTGTGTAAGAACTGAATAATGGTAGATATAATGCTAAGGCTAAGACAAGTACGATACTACCAATGACGATTAACATCAAAGGTTCAATCATTTTTGTCAAAGTATCAATAATACCGTCAAGTTTTTTATCAATAAACATTGTTGCTTGATACAACATATCACCCAAACGACCTGATTGTTCACCTGTTGCAATCATGAACAAAATCATTTTAGGCATTACACCTACAGATCTCAAGGCTAACGATAAGTGTTGACCTTGTTGAACCTTTGTTGTCGCTTCGTTTAACTTTTGTTGTAATGTATAATTTGTTAACGTAATGTTTGATAGGTACAAGCAGTCGATAATCGGAATACCAGCTTCGTAAGCTACCTGCATTACTGCTACGAAGTTTGAAAAGTTTGAATATTCAATTAAAGATGAAAGTAGTGGTACCTTTAAAACATAATTGTCTATCATTCGTTTTGACGTTTGCCAAGTGAATGCAGTATAAACAGTTGCAATTAATGAAATGAAAATTACTGGAATTAAAATCCAATAAGTTTTTAATGTAAGACCAATATTCATCAAGAATGCTGTAATTGGTGGTAATTCTTTACCTAAATTATCGAACATATCTTTAAATGCGGGAAATACGAATACTAACATGATTGTTACGATAACAATTGCCAAACAAATTACAAATATCGGATACATCAAAGTTCCAATAACTTTACTTTTAATCGCAGCTTCTTTTTTCTGTAATTCTAACAAACGTTCAAGAGTTTTTTCCAATTCCCCTGAATCTTCACCAGCTCTAACTAGACCAATATAAATTTGTCCGAAAACTTTAGGATATTTTGCAACTGTATCAGCGAAAGTGGAACCAGCGATAATTTGACGCCTTAATTCTTTTGCAATATTTCTAAGCTTTGCTTTTGCAGCATCGTTTTCCAAGAACATCAAGGCTTCAATAACAGGAATACCAGATTGAACTAATATTTGGAACGTTGATGTAAAATCAATTTTATCTTGCAAAGACATTTTTTGAATTTTCTTTGCAACAACTTTTTGTTCTTCGCCTTTTGTATCTTCTGAAATTTGAGTAGGAAGCAACGACATCTTACGGATAATCATTCTGGCTTCTTTGTGGTTTTCAGCCTCGATTTTACCCTTTACGACATCTTTATTATTTTTTAGAGCTACATAATTATATATTGGCATTATTTAACTCCTTACTCATTAACAAGACCCAATACACGAACAAATTCATCAATTGTTGTATCACCAGTTAAGATGTGGTGGAAACAAGCTTGATTTAATGTTCTCATACCGCAAGCAACTGCTGCATCTTCAATTTCAATATCGTGAGCACCTTGTGAAATTAGCTTTTTGATTTCTTTTGTAATTGGAAGAATTTCAAATACCCCAAGACGACCTTTATATCCAGTCATATTGCATTCTGCGCAACCTGTTGGTTTATAAAGTTTTGTTTTCATCAATTTTTGAATATCATCTTCGTCAACCAAAATTTGGGCTGCTTCTTCGTGAGTTGGGAAGTAAGCTTGTTTACATTTACACAATTTTCTTACAAGACGTTGAGCGATTACACCTGACAAGGTTGAAGATACAAGGTAATCTTTTGCACCCATTTCAATCAAACGAGTAACAGTAGCTGCCGCAGAGTTTGTGTGGACTGTACTTAATACCAAGTGACCAGTCAAGGCAGCAGATATCGCTACCTCAAGTGTTTCGTAGTCACGAATTTCACCAACAAGGATAATGTCAGGGTCTTGTCTTAAAATTGCTCTCATACAAAATGCAAATGTGATACCTGCTTTCGTATTAACTTGCGATTGGTTAACCCCCTCAAGTTTGATTTCGACTGGGTCTTCAATTGTGGTAATATTTACGCTCTCGGTATTCAATACTCTCAATAATGAATACAATGTAGTTGTTTTACCAGAACCTGTAGGACCTGATGTCAAAATAATTCCGTTCGGGCATGCAATCATTTTTTTGATAATTTCTAAATCTTCTTCTGTTGCACCAGCAATATCAATATTTTTTTCGGCAGAATCAAAGCTTACTGGAGGTGCAAGTACACGAATTACAATCTTTTCCTTACCACTTACTGGAAGTGAGTTGATACGGAAGTCGAATGTTTTACCTTTGAATTTGATAGAAAAGCTACCATCTTGAGGACGTCTGTGTTCTGCGATGTTCATTCTTGAAAGAACTTTAAAACGTGTGATTACCGCCATTTCAACCCTTGACGGAATTTCAATTACCTCTCTCAAAATACCATCGATACGGTATCTTACAACGTGGTTTTGAAGACGTGGCTCAATGTGAATATCTGATGCGTGTTGTTCAATTGCGTCTGTGATAATTTTGTTTACCAATTGGGCAACTGAACCTGATGAATCTTGCAATTCTTTTTCAATTTGTTCCCAAATTGATTCTTCTACGTCTAATTCAAGAGCTTCTTCTTCTACTTTTTTTACGATTTTACGAGTTTCTTGTTTAGAAGATGAGAAGTATTTGTTGAGTGCATTTTGAAATTCTATGTGCGTAATTAAGAAAGGTATTGGAGTTTGACCTGTCAAATACACAATATCTTTTAAAACATTGGTATTGCTAGGATCAACCATACCTAACTTAATAGTTTTTCCATCTGAACTTAATGGAATAACTTTATTTGTTCTGATAAAATCTTCAGGAAGCATATTAACATACTTATCCTGATTTCTTATCATTTCAGCTGTTGCAACTTCAATACCTTGTTGTTGGTGCAAAGCTGTTTTTAATTGATCAAGTGTAATAAAACCTAAGCTGTAAAGGGTTGAACCTAAAGGCATACCCATTTTTTTGCTTTCAGCTAGGGCTTCAATTAACTGGATATCAGTAATTTGACCATTTTCGATTAAAATTTCACCAAGACGTTTTTTTGTTCCACCAGTTGCGAGGTGATCTGGTGAGCCTTTTGGCACCATTTCCTGAACTATTGTTACCAAAAAGTCATTCAACTCGTGAGGTGATACTTGCAAAAACTTAGTGTTGCAGTTTAACATCTTTCTTACATCTTGAAGAATTCTGTCTTTATTACTTTCTGAACAAGTAACAGCAAAAAGAGTGTTATCCTTTATATCGATTGGTACAAACTTAAGAGTTTCAAGTACCTTTAAATCGAATTTAGAGATAACCTCTTTATTAATGCTCGATTTTAGTTTTGTTAGTTGTTCATTCATTTATTTCTTCGTGTTTGTTATAACGCATCGTCATAGTTTGATTTATAGTTTGTTCCGATATCTTCTGAATCTTTCATGATTTTCGGAGTTAACATAATTACTAACTCAGTTTTAACTTTTTCTGTTCGCGTGCTTCTGAAGGCTGCACCAATTATAGGTATATCTCCTAGGAATGGAATTTTACCTACATTCTTTTGTTCGTCTTCTTGTACTAAACCGCCGATTATTAAAGTTTCGTTATCTTTAATTCTAAGGTTTTTCAAATTAACTGTTCTTTTCTTGATAAGTTGGGCTTGTAAATCTCCATTATCTGTAATTGCGTCCCCTTTTGTTGAGTAATCAGCATCAAAGTCTATGCTCAAGTACCCAGCTGGACTTATGAATGGAGTTATTGTAAATTGAAGACCTAAGTCATCAGCAATATCGTATTCTTTAGTTGTAGTAGGTTGTAGAGATGTACCTTCATTGAATTGAGAAGTAACTTTTTCAACATAACTTTCTGTAATATCAATTTCAGACGCTTCTCCATTTGTTAGCATAATTTTAGGATTAGCTACTACACGACCTTTATTATTTGTTAGGACATAGTTTATTGCCCAACGTACTTGAGTTGGTCCAATAGGTCTAGCGTATGTTCCATCTGGTCCAAAGATAATTGGAACTGTTGGTACGTTATTCTCACCGCGTGGAGTTGTTGTTGTACCACCACTGAACGTAGCTGTGAAATTAGGGCTATCCAAATACCATTGGTTTTCAAATGCTTTTGTACCAGTTTCTGTCAATTCTAGGATTGTTATATCCATAAGCGCTTGTGGTTGTTTAACATCATTTTTAGCAATAAATTCTGAAATCGCTTTCAATTGGTTTTGAGAACCACCTAAAATGTTGATTGTACCACGTTTTGTAAAGTAACTTACAATCATTTTTGTATTACCAAAAGATGAAATTTTTACACTTCCAGAGCCTGATGAAGCGCCAGAACTACCGCTAGAAGCTCCACTTCCAGTGGCTCCTGAAGACGCTCCACCTCCAGAGCCAGCACTTGCCCCAGTGCTACCTGAACCTCCGCCAGTGCTACCTGCGCCACCAACTCCGCCTAATGTACATGCAATAACGTTTTTACCTAGAGAAATGCTACTAGACGAACCGCTTGAAGAACCTCCAGAAGAACTTCCAGAAGAACTGCTACTACTACTTGATGAAGAAGAACTGCTTGATGAGCTTGCAAAACCTGTTACTGAACCTTTATTTCCAAAATTAAAGAATTTTCTAGCAGGTTGAATGTTTGCAGCCAAACCAGTTGGTAATCCACTAGGTTGTGCTCCCTTTTGTTGTTGATTTGTAGCAGGAGCTGTTGATGAATCCCATTTTGTAGATTGGCTTGCTTGGTCTGTTACACCTTGAGTCATTCTTAACATGTTACATACAAGTTCTGCCATTTCTGCAGGTGTTGTGTGTTTTACTGTAAATGTTGTATCTAGTGGAGGTACGTCAAATTTTGCAACGATTTTCTTAACCATCGCAAGGTCATTTGGTGTACCGAAAACTAATAGTTCATTTCTAGTTGCATTTGTTACAACTACGTCCCAGTTTGATAAACCAGGAGTATTTTTAGAAAATATGTTTTGATTTAAGAAGTTTGCAATTAATGCAGCATCAACATAATTTACGGGAACTGTAGATAAATTTTGCTTTGACCAACCTGATGAACGCGCAAAGTCTTGAGATGAAATAATTAAAGTTTTTCCATCTTGATAGTAAGTCAAGTTTGTAACTTGTAATACCATTCTAAATGCGTCATTTAATGGTACATTAACAAGATCTAATGTCACGTTACCAGTTGCTGAATTATGGAATACAATATTTAAACCAGCTTTATCTGCAAACATTCTCAAAACAGGTTGCACATTGGTATTTTTTAAACTTAATGTGATTTTTGGATTTGATTTAGTAATGTTTGTTGAACCTTGTAGATTAATAATATTAGTTGTTGGTGCACCTCTTAATACTGGTTTATTTTGTGCAACGGCAACCCTCATATCACTTGCAAGTGCTATAGATGTTGTTATTATTGATACTACTGCTAAGACTAAAATTATTCCCCATAGTCTATAGTTTCTTTTTGTCATTATTTACTCCCGATTATGTTTTTATCTTCTTTTTTTGTAACTTATGTTTCTTGCGTCAACACCACCAGAACCGCCAAAACGATTGTTTATATGGTCAGTACCTGTGTTGTTGTTCATATTTAAGGTTGCTAAAATTCTACCAACTGTTGCACGGTAAACATTTGCACCTCTTTTGATTGTTACAATCTTGTCGCTTATGCCAAGTATAGTAAATCCGTTAATTGTATCACCCTTTTTAACAAAGTAGTCTACATCGTTAATTTTTATGATAGCTGATGGACTGAATGGATCATACATAATACCTGAAACCATTGTTTTCATTAACAAACTTGCATCTGAATTTTCTTTAACTTGGTCAGGTGGTAATATATAATTTGGATTTTGTTTTACAACTTTTTTCTTAACTGAAACTTCACTTACAGGTAAAAATGGGTTCACTGCAACTTTGTCATCAATATTAACAACAGCTTTCTTCGAAGTTAAAACTTCTTTGCCGTTGTCTGATTTGTTTCCGCTTGCAATTAACATTGAATTAGGGTCGATACCGCCTCCGTTATTGTAAGCCATATAGTTCCCACCTTGTTGCGAGCCTGAAAAACCGCCTTGCATACCAGATTTTTCCATAACTGTAATGCCAGCATCTTCTGCACTAATAGCATTTAGTTGATCCATAGCTACAGTGTTTTGAATTTCTTCACCTGTTGCAGATATTGAATTTTCTGCACCAACATTATTTATTGCAGAGTATATGCCATATCCACTTAACAACAAGACTGAACTTAAAGCTACTGAAATAAATCCAAATAAAACTTTTTCATTTTTAAATACATTATTAAATCTAATTTTTATAACATGAACAGTTGGTTTACTTATAGATGGTACGCTTTCTGTCAGTGTTGACGGAAAATTTAAGTATCTAGTTCTGTAACTAACTCTTTCATTACTAAATCCGCTAATCATAATTCCCGATTTCTTGTAATAGTTGTCTTTCCCCACATGCTATATGATTTTGAAGTACTTTTACAGTTTTTCACAATACCATGAGCATAATTATATAATAATATACTAGCATACATTTCAATAAAATTTCCATGCTCTATTAATTTTTTTAACAAAATCTTTAAATTTTTTTTTCTGATTATATAATATTCTCATGAAAGATATTGAATTATTCGCTCCTGTAAAAAAGCCTGAAGACATTGAAAACTTCTCAAAACACACTTCTTGCCGTAAATTTTATGTTTATCATAAGAAATTTATGGACAATAATTTTTCTTATATTTCTGAATTTATCGATGTTGCAAAACGTAATAATTGTAAAATTTATATTAACTTTAAGCACAACATTACAGAAGAAGATTTAGTAATCATTAAAAAAATGATTAAATATTTAAAAACTGTTAAAATTGATGGTATTTTTATTAACAGTTTTGCGGTTTTGGAAGCGATTAAAGTATATACTTTACCTTTTGACGTAATAATTGATTCTTATTTTGATATCCATAATCTTTCTGGTATTGATTTTATGAATAATTTCCATAAAATTGATGAGGTCATTGTTACAGAAGAAATTTATTTGAAAAATATTGCGAAAATTAAAAAGTATACAAACCTGCCTTTGGCAATTGATTCTGATAATTTGCCGTGGTTTGCAGAGGATATCGAAAAACTTAATGCAATAAATGCTGTGGTTATCAAGGGTAAGTTTAATTCATCTGATGAAATTTTAGAGGGTATAAGATTAATTGAAAAAATCTTAAGTAAACCAAAAGTCTTTAAAAATCAAAAATTGCCATTTAAGCACGTAAGAAAAAGTATTTACCAAACAAATCACTTTTCAGGCGATGTTGTTAGTGCAGAGGGACGTGATTTTAAATTTAGTCGAAATATTCAGGATTTTGAGTGGGAATATACTTCGACTAAGCTACAAAAAGATGTAGTATACCAAAAAGAACAAGGGTACAAAATAAATTTAAGACTTTCCGAGTTAGAGCAAATAAAAGCTTTGAAAAAATTTATTACAAAAGTCGGATTTAACCCTGTAGATTCAATTGAATATGGTGAAATTGTTTCTACGGCAGACCTTGCAACAAGTAGTTTTGAAGCAGTAATTAAAAAGGTTAAAAAGTTCTGCAAGGCAAACGATATAAAATTTCAATTATCAACACCGAGAATATTGATTGAACGTGATTTTGATAGAGTTTATGAATATTGCAAAACATTAGTTTTATCAGAACCGTCAGCATCTTCATTAATAATCAACAATATAGGCTATTTTTGGGCTGTTATTAACGATAGAGATTTATCTAGAATTCCTATTGAAATAGGGCATGGGGTAAATTTATTAAATAGTTTATCAATAAATTGTTTGAACAATTTGCACCCGATAGACACAATTGATTTTACTCCTCAAACTGATATTGCAAGTACATTGGCGACTTTAAAAAAGATTAAAAACGTAATTCCAAATAAAAAAATTACAATTGCAGGTAATATAAGAGTTCCGTCCTTGGGGCTTTGTCCATTGAACAATGATAGCGCTGTTGTATCACGACTTTCTTGCAAGGCTCCTTGTCATAGAGGTGGCTTTGCGCTTAAGGATCCGTCCTTGAAAAAGTTGTTTCCATTTACTTGTGATGGCTTTTGTAGAATGCATATGTTTGAAGATTCGATTTTAGAAAACTATGAAATGATTGATGAGTTAAAACAAGCTGGTGTAAACGAGTTTGTATTTGATTTTAGCGCGCTCAATGCTAAATTTATTCCAATATTGTTAACAAATTATTTAAATACGCGATGTGTGGGTAATAAAAATTAGTTATTCTTGTGTTAAAATAAACTTGTAAATGAAAGGGTAAAAAATGAAAAAAATAAATATAATTGTTGCGGTTTTAGCGTTGATGTTGTTTACAGGTATAAATTCAACAGAAATTTTTGCTGCGCCTCAAACACTACCAGCAAAACTAGGTAAACCAGTTGCCACAGAACAACCAAAACAAGCAGAAGTAAAAGCAACTACTGCTCAAACTCCAGTGTATACTTACACTCCAGTAAATGCGCTTACACTAGTAAAAAATCCAAACGTATTTTTGAACAAAAGAGTTAAGATTACTGCAAAATTTGATAAATTTTCTAGCTTAGGTCTGGATTATAAGCCAACTATGAAAAGTTCTGACAAATATATAACTTTTTTAATTAGACGTGACGATGCTCAAAACGATATTCCATTGTCTGAATTGAAAAATTTTATGAAACGTGAACTTGCTGAAAAATATATTGATTTAGAAACAGATGATGTTGTTGAGTATTCTGGATTAGTTTTCTCTACTGCACTTGGTGATGCGTGGTTAGAGGTTGAAGATTTTAAAATTATCTCTCAAAAATCTAAAAAAACTCCAACAAAAACTAAATAGGCTATTTGTAGGAATAACTTATTTTTTACCTGTGATAGAATAACCATACAAATATGGAGTTTTATTATGGGAAATAAGAATTATTTAACTATACATGGGCATTTCTATCAACCACCGAGAGAAAATCCGTGGTTAGAGGCGATTGAATTACAAGACAGCGCACTTCCAAAACACGATTGGAATGAGCGAGTTAATGCGGAATGTTACAACCCAAATTCAGTTTCAAAAATTGTTGATAACAGAAATAGAATTTTAGATGTTGTTAATAACTACGAAAGAATGAGCTTTAACTTTGGTCCCACTCTTTTATCGTGGTTGGAAAATCATGCACCGTTAACTTACGATAGAATTATCAAAGCAGATGTAAAAAGTGTTTTAGAGCACGATGGTCACGGAAACGCTATAGCACAAGTCTATAATCATATGATTATGCCTTTAGCTAACGAAAACGATAAGCAAACCCAAGTTAAATGGGGTATTAAAGATTTTGTTTACCGTTTTGGACGTCAACCAGAGGGTATGTGGCTTGCGGAAACTGCTGTTGATGACGATACATTAAGAGTTTTGGTTGAAAACGGTATTAAATTTACGGTTTTATCACCATATCAAGCACAAAGAGTCAAACCTATTAATGATTCAAATTGGCAAGATGTAAGCTGGGGAAACATTGACCCTGCCCGTTCTTACAGATATTACATAAAATCTGCACCAGGGAAGTACATTGATTTGTTCTTCTATGACGGTGCAATTTCAAAATCTGTAGCTTTTGATGAGTTGCTAAAAGACGGTAATAAATTTATTAAACGTTTAAAAGAGGGTGTTTCTCAAAATAGAAATTACAATCAACTTGTAAATATTGCAACTGACGGCGAAAGCTATGGTCACCACACAAAATTTGGTGATATGGCTTTAGCTTATGTCTTAAAAGTTAAGGCAGAAGACGAGGGCTTTATTTTAACAAATTACGGCGAATATTTGGACAAATTCAGAAGCGATTGGGAAGTCGATATTAAACAAGCTTCTTCTTGGAGTTGTTTCCACGGTGTTGGACGCTGGAAAGAAGACTGCGGTTGCTCAACTGGTGGACACCCAGGGTGGAACCAAAAATGGAGAAAACCTTTACGCGAAGCTCTAGATTACTTAAGAGATGAATTGAGTGTTTTATACGAAAATGAAGCAAAAAAATATTTCAAAAATGATCCTTGGGTTACTCGTAATAACTATATTGACGTTATTTTAGACCGAAGTGAACGCGTTATCAAACGTTTTCAAGAAAAGAACTTTAACACTGATTTATCTAACGAAGAAAAAGTTCGTGCGATGGAATTACTTGAAATTCAACGTCAAGCTATGTTGATGTATACAAGCTGTGGTTGGTTCTTCTCAGAAATTTCTGGTATTGAAACAACTCAAATTATGAAATATGCAGCTCGCGCTATGCAATTAGCTGCAAACTTTACAAATAAAGATTTTGAAACTAAATTTTTAGATATTCTTAGTCAAGCGCAAAGTAATTTTAAAGAATATGGTAACGGCAAAGATATTTTTGAGCGATTTGTAAAACCATCAATTGTTACAACAAAACAAATTGCTTCACTTTGGGCAATAAGTTCCTTATATCAAGACTTTGATGACGAAGAAGATGTTTATTGCTATAGAATTAAACGTAATGCCTACAAAAAAGTTCAAAAAGGTAATGCTAATTTTGTAATTGGGCATATAGAAGTTAACTCAAAAGTTACGTTGGAAAAATCTAATCTTGTGTTTGTTTTAATGCAATATCAGGGCGGAGATTTCCACTGCGCAATTAAAGAATTCTCATCAGAAGCTGAATATACACGTATTCAAAAAGAATTAGTAAGAACATTTATGCTAAATCCTTTGACTGAAATTATTAGGGCTATTGACGAGTACTTCGGTATGGAATATTTTACTTTAAAAGATATCTTTATTGAAGAAAGAAGAAAAATTCTCCAAATTCTACTAAAAGATAAAATGGATAAATTTGCTCAAACCTACAAGGAATTGTATACAGAGGGCAAAGGTTCAATTTATCAAATGCAATCTTTAGGTTTGAGTATTCCAGATGAGTTCAAGCTTGCGGCAGGATACACTCTTGCAAGACAATTCAATAGCTTGATGAATGAGTCAAAATCTTATCTTGACCCTCAAATAATTCAGCAAGCCGCAGATATTAACTTTGAAGCTAAAAATATCGGTATTGAAATTGATAAAAAACCAACTGCAAAATTATTTAGTCATAAGTTATTGCAAAATATCAATAGATTGGCTTCAAGTATTGAAATCCATCAGGCAGAAGCAACGCTTGAAATATTTGACTTCATCGAAAAACTTGATTTGAAAGTGGATATTGCAGAAGCTCAAAATACTTACTATAACAAAATTTTTCATGAAGTTGGTGATTATATTGATAACATCAAGGATTTTAAAAATGAAACAGATAGAGAATTCGTTGATATGCTTTTAAATATTGGTAAAAAGTTGAATATTAATACCGATTTTTACCAAAATAAAATTGCCAAAGCGATGCTTAGCGGAATGTAGTTTTTAGTTGAAAATAAATAGCAAACAAAGGCGCGGATTTTGTGAAACAAAAATCCGCGCCTAATTTATTTGAAAGTTATTTTCCAAAAATTGGAGGTGGTTGGATATATAGAGGTTTTAGATTTCTCCAATCTCCAAAATCTTTTTCCAGTTTTTTATTTGCAATTTTTATTAATGTTTTAGCAAAATCGTGTGGAATTTTTGTGAAAGATTGAATATCGCTAGTAACATCTTTAAAAATTTCATACATGCTATCATCGCAAATTATTGAATAATTATCCTCTTTAACCATTTCTTTAATGTCATCAATTGCGATTGAGCCTAAAATTTCTTCGTCCAAAACGTAAGCCATATTTTTTCTTGCATCAAGTAAAACTAGAGTTTTTTTGTCTGTAGGTGATTCTAAGTCAGCGATTAATTCAAGAGATGAAATGCCGATGGCTTTTAAATTAAGCTGTTGAGCCATAATTCTTGCTACGCTCGTGCAAGCTCTAATTCCTGTGAAACTTCCTGGTCCAACATTTGTCGCAATTGCTGTTAAATCTTGTGGTGTTAAGTTGTTTTCTTTCAAAACTTCAGCAATAGTTGAGATTAAATATGCTGAATGATATGTGTTGCCATTGTTTTCAATAATTTTTGTACAAAGAACGTTATCCTCGTCAGCCAAACCGACGTATGTTTTGTCTAGGCAAGTGTCAAAAGTTAATAACATTTTCTTAATTCCTCAATAATTTTAATTTCTTTCTCGCCATAAGCAGTAAATGCATAAGTTCTGCTGTCGTCAGGTTCGTAAGTTACATTTATTTCTATTCTGTTAAATGGAATTTCATCTTGTGAAAATTCAGCCCACTCAACAAAAGTTAGGATTTTACCCTCTGAATACTCTCTTAATTCGTCGCAAATTGTTTTAACACCTACGTTTTCCAATCTGTACAAATCAAAGTGATAAACAGGGATTTTACCTGTATGATATTCGTTTAAAATAACAAAACTAGGGCTTGTAACATGTTCTGTAATCCCCATATTTTCAGCAACAAGTTTAACAAGAGCGGTTTTACCTGCTCCAATTTCGCCAAAAAGATTAATAAAACACCCATTTTCTAAAAGAGGAGTTAAGTTTTTAGCTAAATTTGCCGTGTCATTCAAAGACTTGCAGTTAACATTAAATGTACTCATGTCTAGCCTCTGTTAACAATAACCTTGTTTCTGCCGTGTTCTTTAGCGTAGTATAAAGCTTTATCGGCTTTTGTATATAACTGTTGAGGTTCGTCGCCTTCTTGGTATTGATATACACCAACACTGATTGTAACTTGGATTTCGCTAATTTTAGCATCTTTTACACTAGTCAAATCAACGTGTTTCGCTTCTACTGCGCTACGTAAACGTTGAGCAACGCTTCCTGCTTCGTCAAGTTTAGTGAACGGTAAAAGAATTGCAAATTCTTCACCACCGTATCTTGATGGAATATCAGATTCTCTAAGTTGTGTTTTAATAATTTCTGCAACATTTTTAAGAACTTCATCACCAACAGCGTGTCCGTAGTTATCGTTAACCTTTTTGAAGAAGTCGATATCAAGCATGATTGCGCAAAGAGGACGACCTTGTCTTTTTGCTGTTGCAACTTCTTGACGAAGTCTAACTTCAAATTGACGACGATTGTTTAAACCTGTTAGCGCGTCTAATGTTGCATATTGTAAGTTTTCAGCGTACATGTTAGCACGTTGAATTGTGATTGAAGATTGTTTTGTTAATTGGTCAAGGTAATCAATTTCCCTTTGGCTTAATTTATCAATGTGGCTGTGTGCTACGATACAACCCAAAATTGATGAATCCGCTGCAACAAGTGGGAATAAACCAATTTTGTTATCGTCAGTTAATAAGTATTGAGTGTCAGCTGTAATATTATTAACCATTTCTAAAATTTTTGTATCTCTGCAGGCTAGTGGCCATACTAATTTGTATTCATTTTCTTGTCTTAAGAAGATGTATACCAAGTGATCAGAGATAAATTTATCAATCATTTCCCCAATTAGAGGGATAATGTAGTTCAAATCATATTGAGTTTCAATGATTTTTGCGATGTTTTTCATTGATTCGTGGAAGTCAATGTTGGCTTGCATCTTATCTGCCAAAACCTTGTTTTGGATTTTTAATGATATTTGGTAAGCTGCAATAATCAACGCTTTAAAGAAGTCGATTGTCAAAACATCTGAAATTGTTAAGTTGATAATAAGCTCAATTAAACCGTATGGATTATCCCCTTTCATTAACGGGAATAAAATTGTGTTTTTTCTTGCGTTGATGTATTTGTCTATGTCGCTAAAATCTTTGATGTTAATGCTATTATCGTTAATCAAAAAGTCATCATATTTTGAAGTTTTTACAACGTGATAAAGTTTTTCGGTGTAGTCTTTGTCATGAATTTCGTCAATAACAATCCAGCTCTTAGCGTAATCTCTAAGAGTTTGGGTGTTATCATCATAAATGTAGATATTTAAGTTTTCCAAATTAATCATTTGTCTGAAAGATTCAGAAAGTGATTCAATAATATCTGCAGGGTCAGAGTTTTGTGTCAAACCTATTGACACATTTGATAAAAAGTTTAATTCTTTTGAATTTATGCTTTCTGTTTCAAATGAGGCATCGCTCATAAAACTACCCTTTCACCTTATTGAAAAAAAACTATCAATATCGTTTATTTCGTTTGCGATATTAACAACTTCGTCATGTACTTCAACAATATTGTCACCCGAAATATTTAAATTTTCAAGTATATCTAAAGGAATGTTATCAATATTTAAGTTTTCGTTACTTGTTATGGCTAAGATTATTTTATTTGCAATATAAACTATGCAACTTTCTTTGTTATATTTATAACTTTGCATTGGCGCATGGTGGTATGTAATTATGTCGCAGAAAATTTCTGGCAAATTCCAAGAATAAGCCACCATGTTAGCTATTTCGCAGTGGTTTAACCCACATAGTCGTTCTTCTTGTTTTAAATATTCTTCCTCTGAAAGATTTTCATATTTTAGAATTTTTGAATAATTTTCCCAGTCGTATTGTGCAAAAATTATCTTACCAATGTCGTGTAAAAATGCTGCAGCAAAGATGTCGTCTTTTGTCGCAATATTGATTTTGTTCGCTAAAATTCTTGATGCAGTTGCAACTAAAAGGGAATGTTTCCAGAATTTTTTATAGTCAAATGGCTGATTACCTTTTGGTGAAAACATTTTAAAGATACTTGCAGATAGAATTATACCTTTTATTGTTGTAAATCCAAGGATTGTAATTGCTTGTTGAATTGTAGAAATTTGTTTGGGAAAACCGTAGTAAGATGAATTTACGAGTTTTAAAACTCTTGCTGTTAATCCAATATCGTTAGAAATAATCTTTGACAAATCACTTGCTGAAGCGTTCGGATTTTGCATTATTTCAATAGATTTTGTTATTATTTCTGGCAAAGATGGTATATTTTTGATTTTTTCTGTAAATGCAGATAATTTTTTCTCAAAAAATGGTTCTTGAGTAGTGTTTGTGTTATTTATAAATATTAATTCAATATTTATTCTATTTAGTTCATCAGAAATCCAATCTCTAAAATCTTCGTTTCGGCTAATGATGTCAGGACTTGTTACAATTAAACGCTCTGCAATATTGTAATAGTTACTTAAAATGTTTAATAGAACTGGCTTGAAATCATCTCGAGAGCTTGTTTCTGTGAAGATTTCATCAATTTCAAAATTGTGACATTTACAAAAATGCTTAATCTCTGCAGTTTGCTTTGATAGTTGGTCAACTGCAATATTTTCGTTTAATTCGTAGCTACAAATATATGCGATAGTTTTCAATAGTCTTTCCTATTTCTAATTAAAGTTGAATAATTCTTCAGAATTACATTTTCTAAAATTTTCGATGATAACAGAATCTTGCTCATCTGTTACTGATATTTTTCCATTGACAAGAACAATTGGTTCTTCAAGTTGTTTTTTATCTTTGTCTGGTTTATCGTTTTGTGAACCTTTTTGTAAGACTTCCATAGATACTGTGTTTAGAACATCGTAGATATAATTTGAATGGTTAGAAGACGATAATACTGCGGCTTTTTCTAATTCATCAACAGCGTATGTTTCTTGACGTAGATGTCTTAACAATAAGCCTAAATTATAATGTGCTTCATAGTGTAAAGGCTCTGCTTTTATAGCTTTGCAATAATATTGTCCTGCTTTTCTGTAGTCGCCTAGCAAATGGTATGTTAAAGCTAAGTTATAAAGCATGTTATAGTTGTCTTTAACTATTAAAACAGCATTTTCGTAGGCTACTGCAGCTTTTCCTAGTAAGTCTTTTTTCTCTGATTTTTTTTCTTTTGGCGTGTATAAAGCTTTTTGTGAGTATGCTCTACCCATATTATAGTAAGCAATTGCTTTATTTTCAGTTTCACTATCTCTGTTGTTGTAAACAAAAGGTATTGAGATTAAATGGTGCTTTGAATTTATTATTGATTGATATTGCATAATTGCACCATCAAAATCACCTAACTTTTCTGCTGTGATGATACCAAGGTTCATTCTTGCTGGGGTGTAATTATCTTTTGCTAAAATTGCATTTTGGTATGCTTGTGCAGCTGAAAAATAATCTTCGTATGCTACATAAATATTTCCAAGGTTTAACCACGCTTCATAATGCCCTGGAAATAGTGTTAAACCATGCTGGTACGCGTTTACAGCATCTTGCATATTGTGTGCTTTAAAAGCTTTGTCGCCAATATTAACATGGTACATGCCAAGAATTTTGTTATATTGTTGTACACCAAAATCTCTGCCAATTGTCACGCAGTATAACAAAAACAGTAATAATGATATAAGAAAAATTTTTATTATAAGACCTAATATTTTCCCCATAGATATATATTAATATCTTAATAAAGGATATGCAAGTACATTAATATATATTTATCTGTTTTCTATAAGTTGGTTGTAAAAATCTAAATGTCTTTGAGCTAGTTTTGGTTTATTCAAATTTTTGTAGCAAAGAGCTAGGTTATATTGAAAATCAGGCTCTGTATTTTTTAAAGTTATGGCTTTTTCAAAATACCTTTTTGCTTTTTTATAATCTCCTAACCTGAAATATGCACACCCTATATTGTAATAACCGTATGCAAAATCAGGTTTTATTTTTATAGCATTTTTAAAACTATCAATTGCCATTAGAGGTCTTTCCTCTGCAAGGTACATATTTCCTAGATTATAGTGAGCTTTATAAAAGTTTTTGTCTGTTAAAATTGAACGCTTGAACATAAAAACAGCTTCTGCATTCATGTTTTTATCTTGCAATAAGTTCCCCATCAATAACCAATCAGAAGCACTTTTATCAGCCTCTGGAATACTTTGTAATATCTTAATGGCTTCTTCTATATTATTATCGTTATAAAAAGCCACAGCTTGTTGTGATTTGCTCATTTCTTCTGCAAAACAAGGACTTGCGAACATTAGAAATAAAATTGTTATCAATAGTTTCTTCATAACAAAATTATAGATTAAATATTTTTCATAGTCCATTAGTGGAAAAATTTTTAAACGTATGTAATAGTGTTGCTGATGTCTCTTTTACTGATTAATTCCCTTGTTTATGGCGATTTGAACAAGGGATTTTTTTTATTTTGTTAACAAAAGTTAATAAAACCTGAAAAACATGGCAATTATTGACTTTCGAAATACTTTATATAACTGTAGGGATTTAAAAGTCTTACAAATTGGTTTAAATGGTTAAAAAGTAACAAGTTTTTGGAGGTTACACGGTTATGTCAGTTAATTTCGGAATGGTAAATCCAACAGCAGGATTGAGCGTTATGGATATGCCAATTTTAAATGCTTATTCAGGTGCTGGCATGACAATGAACGGTGTAACTCCATACGCAACACCATATGCAGGCGGAATGTACGGCGGCTTTGGTATATTAAATCCACAATACCAAATGCAAACAATGCAACAATGGGATAATTTTGGAATTGATAGACAAGTGTCAATGTACCAAAACCAAAACAATGCGCAATTCAGAATGCAAGGTCAAAACAACAGTATTGCCCGTCAAATTCAAGTATTGAGCAGTCAAATCAAAGCAGACAATCAAGATAATGTAAAAGCAGAATACGATAAATTGTTAGCAGCAGTAAAAAGTGCATACGGCTCACAAGTAAACAAAAACTTAAGCCCAGAAGATCAAGATGCTCAAATCAGAGCATACGCAGAGCAATTATATGCACAACAAACAGGTACATATATAACAGATGATATCAGAGCAAATTCATCAAGTTCATTTATGTCAGGTTTAAAACAAATATTGACATTCGGCTTTGGAAACAAAACAACAGCAGATGAAAACATTTCAAGAATAGAAGGAACAAACCAAACAACAAAATCAAAAGCATCAAAAATTGCAGGTAATGTAGTAGGAGGCTTGTTAGGTGGTATCTTAGCAGTAGGTTCATTCTTATTATTAAAAGGTAAAAAAGCTTAACTTAAAAAAATATTCTTGAATATCAAATATAACTTCAAAAATCGGGCTTTAATTAGTTCGATTTTTGTTGTGTTTCGTTAACAAAAGTTAACAAAACCTGAAAAACATGGCAATTATTGACTTTCAAATTACTTTACATGTATGTAAGCATAAAAAACTTACAGAATTGGTTTAAATGGTTTCAATAATAACGAAAGTTATTGGAGGTTTTAAAAAATGACAGTTAATTTCGGAATGGTAAATCCATACATGTATTCAATGGACGCGGATACAATTATGAATGCACCTATCCTATCCGCTAATACAGCAATGGGTGGAATGGCAACCGTTGGTGGTATGTCACCATATGCAGGCGGAATGTACGGCGGCTTTGGTATATTAAATCCACAATACCAAATGCAAACAATGCAACAATGGGATAATTTTGGAATTGATAGACAAGTGTCAATGTACCAAAACCAAAACAATGCGCAATTCAGAATGCAAGGTCAAAACAACAGTATTGCCCGTCAAATTCAAGTATTGAGCAGTCAAATCAAAGCAGACAATCAAGATAATGTAAAAGCAGAATACGATAAATTGTTAGCAGCAGTAAAAAGTGCATACGGCTCACAAGTAAACAAAAACTTAAGCCCAGAAGATCAAGATGCTCAAATCAGAGCATACGCAGAGCAATTATATGCACAACAAACAGGTACATATATAACAGATGATATCAGAGCAAATTCATCAAGTTCATTTATGTCAGGTTTAAAACAAATATTGACATTCGGCTTTGGAAACAAAACAACAGCAGATGAAAACATTTCAAGAATAGAAGGAACAAACCAAACAACAAAATCAAAGGCATCAAAAATTGCAGGTAATGTAGTAGGAGGCTTGTTAGGTGGTATCTTAGCAGTGGGTTCATTCTTATTATTAAAAGGTAAAAAAGCTTAATTAAAAAATCCAAAATCATAAGCAAAAAAAGGCTCTTGAAAAAGAGCCTTTTTGTTTGAGGAATAATATTTTAAATTCTTTGTGCAAGTTCTTTATCTAATAAATACATCGCACTTTTGCACTCTCCGTACAATTTAAGTTGAGTAAAAATTTTGTAAGAAGTTTTTTCTTCTTCAATTTGCTCTTTAAGCATACATTCTAAAAAGTTTTGTGTTGTGAATGCATTTTCTTCTCTAGCTAAAATCGCAATACTTTTTATTGATTCAGTAATATATTTTTCGTGTGAAACAATTTCTTTAACTGTATCAATTGGAGTCTTGAAATTAGCTTCAGGAGTTGTAATTTGAGTAAGTTCAATTTTGCAGTTTAGTTCTGTTAAAAAATTGAAGATATCCATGCCATGAGAAACTTCTTCTTCGGCTTGTTTTTTACACCAATGTCCAAATCCATCAAGCCCTAGGTCGCTAAAATAATGTGCCATAGATAGGTATAAATATGCTGAAAAAAATTCTTTATTTATCTGCGTATTTAGTGCATTGTTAATTCTTTCGCTAAGCATCGTATTCTCCTTTAAATAAACCGTGAATATTACATAAAGCTCTTGACCATAGAGATTTTTCGCATTTGCATTTAATGTTCATTTCAGGACTATCTTCAATTGACAAGAATTTTGTTTTTACATAGTTTTTATCTTTAGAAATTACTTGAATAAAATTAATATGATGCTCTTCTGTCATAGGGTGTTTAACCGCTCCAACTCTAACCCAATAACCATCAATATTTTTTTCGATAACAGGAATATGTTTTTCATTAAGTGCTTCTGCTTCAGAGGCTTGTTCCTTGATTAATTCCATTTTTTCTCCACAACAAACAAGTTCTCCTGTACCTGTTTCAAGTACTTCGACAAGATTATGACATACGTTACAACGATATAATTCTAATTTTTCTGTCATTTTTTTCTCCTTTCTTTTGCGAATAGTATATGGAGAAATATTAAAAATAACATTGGTAAGTTCGCTAATTTGTGGTAACATATCGATTATGGATAAGCTCAAACGACATAGAGAAGAATTACTGAAAAAATACAGGGAAGTTTTTGTTTCTGTGTTGACGTCTATACAAGGTGAGTTGAACGGATTAACACCAAATAAAATTAGAGAATATCTTGAAAAAGACTTAGAAAAACACATTCAAAGCCAAAGAAAAGAAATTTTAGAACGACGTAAAAAGTTTAACTGTGCAAAATGCGGAGCTTGTTGTAGGCTTGCGATAAGTGAATTTTCGCCAAAAGAATTGTTGGTTAAAGCTCAATCTGGTGACGAATTTGCGAAAGAATTTATTTCAACATTTGAACCGTATTTAGATGAGTCAACTCCAAAATCTTTGTATGGAGAATATGTTGATTTAATCAACGAATCTGGCGAAACGGTATATTATTATCATTGTAAAAAAGTAACTGATGGTAATCTATGTCCAGATTATGAAAATAGACCTGCAATTTGTAGAGATTATCCAGATAATCCAATACAAATGCTTCATCCGACTTGCGCTTTTACTGGCTGGCATGAAGATATTCAAATAATTGTTTTGACAATTAGAGCGATGAATGAAGTAAGACATCATTTCTTGAATGAATTAGCAAAGGAGAATTTATAAATGTTTGTAAAAAAGCTTTTAAACTATAATTTACCAGATGAAAACGGATATTTTGGAGAATTTGGTGGCGCTTATGTTCATGATGAATTTAGACCAACTCTAGATAATCTTAATAAGGCTTTTGAAGAAGCAATTGAAGATAAAAGTTTTTTAAAAGAGTTATATGACTTGTTAACTGATTATTCAGGACGTCCAACACCTTTGTACTTTGCAAAAAGACTAACCGAATATTACGGTAAAGGTAAAATATATTTAAAACGCGAAGATTTGAATCATACTGGTGCACATAAAATTAATAATGTTTTAGGTCAAGCCTTGCTTGCAAAAAGAATGGGTGCAAAACGAGTTATTGCTGAAACAGGTGCAGGTCAACATGGTGTAGCAACAGCAACTGTAGCAGCATTATTAGGTATGAAATGTGAAATTTTTATGGGCGAAACTGATATTGAAAGACAATATTCAAACGTTCAAAGAATGAAACTATTGGGTGCAAAAGTTAACAGTGTTACAGATGGTACAAAAACCTTGGCAGATGCTTGTGAAGCTGCAAGTAACTATTGGCAAGCGCACAAAGACGAAGTGTTCTATATTTTAGGCTCAGCTGTTGGACCTCACCCATACCCTAAAATGGTTAGATTTTTCCAATCGATTATTGGCTCTGAAATTAAAGAGCAAATGATTCAAAAAGAAAATAGGCTTCCAGATTATGTTGTAGCATGTGTTGGCGGTGGAAGCAACGCAATTGGCTGTTTCTACCCATTTATTGACGATAAAGAAGTTCAACTAGTCGGTGTTGAAGCTGGAGGCGAGGGTGTAGCTTCTGTTAAAACTGCGGCAACACTAAATACAGGTAAAGTGAAAGTTTACAACGGTTTCAAACAATACGTACTTGTTGATGAAAATGATGAAGTTAAAGAATCATACTCGATTTCAGCAGGTTTAGATTACCCTGGTTGTGGTCCAGAACACTGTTATTTGTACAAAACAGGTCGTGCTAAATATGGTGCAATTACTGATGATGAAGCTGTGGAAGGTTTCTTACGACTTTCCAAATTAGAGGGTATTATTCCTGCAATTGAAAGTTCTCATGCCGTTGCATACTTAGAAAAGTTAATGCCTACTACAAAGAAAGAGGATTTAGTTGTTGTTAATATCTCAGGTAGAGGTGACAAGGATACAGATAGATTACTAAAATGGGTGAAATAATGTCAAAAACAGTGCTTTCAGGCTTAAATATCGCAGAAATAGAAAAGCTTTTAGAACCTCTAAAAGCTTCAAAGTTTAGAGCAAAACAAATTCAAAACTGGATATACTTAAAGTCAGTTACTTCAATTGATGAAATGACAGATTTGTCTTTAAAATTTCGTGAGGAATTAAAAGAAATCGCAACTGTAACAAATACAAAAATAAAAAAGAAACAGGTTAGTAAAGACGGAACGCTTAAGTACTTAGTTGAATATTCAGACGGGGAATGTGTTGAAACAGTTTTAATGCGTTTTGATAATAGAGCAAATTTAACCGCTTGTGTAAGCTCTCAAGTGGGTTGTGCCGTTAATTGTTCTTTCTGTGCAACAGGTAAAAGAGGGTTCATAAGAAATCTTACAGCATCAGAAATTGTAGAACAAGTTTTAACAATTCAACGCGATACAGGGCTAAAGGTTACAAATGTTGTATTTATGGGGCAAGGTGAACCGTTATTAAATTTAGAAAATGTTCTTCAAGCTATAGAAATTTTGAATACTTCTTGTCAAATTGGTGCTAGAAGAATTACTGTTTCGACAAGTGGAATTGCACCTAAGGTTGCAGAATTTGCTAAAAACAACACTCAATCTACTCTAGCTTGGTCGTTGCATGCGCCAATTAACTCAATCAGAGATAAAATTATGCCTATAAATAAGAAATATCCGATTGAAGAAATGAAAAAAGCTTTGGGCAAATATTTTGAAATTGCAGGCAGACGAGTTACTATAGAATACTTGTTGATAAAGGATTTGACAGATACTCTAGAATGTGCAAAATCTTTAGTTGAACTTTTAAAAGGTATAAAATGTAATATAAACTTAATTCCATACAATCCTGTTGTTGAAAATGATTACAAAAAACCATCAAACAATGCGATTATGAAATTCAAATATATTCTTGAACATTCTGGGAAAAAAGTTACAGTAAGACTTGAAAGAGGAGCAGATATAGACGCAGCTTGTGGACAATTAAGGGGGAAAGTTGAACAGTAATCCTATTTTAGAAAAAAACCTTAAGTTTATTTCGAGTTATAATCCTGAATTGAAATATAAGATTTTGCAAATAAAAGAACTGAAAAATGATATTATAGTTTCAAATACTTGTTTGCGAGAACCGAACTTAACTTTTAATGGTGTTCCTTTACACGATAATTACGGAGCAGAAACAGAAGCAAAAAATATTTTTGCAAAAGTTGAAAATACGCCTGTATCTATGCATGTGGTGTATGGTTTTGGTTTAGGGTATTTGTTTCAGCAGTTCGCTTTAAATTCAAAGGGAATTGTAATTGTCTATGAACCTAATCTTGAAATTTTGGCATCTACATTAGAAATTGCAGATTTAACAACAGAATTGAGTAAAAAGAATGTTTTTGTATGTTCTGACTTAGATGAATTCAAAAAATGTTATCGCACAAATTATTTGTATGGCGCAAATACTGTAATTTCTTTTTTACCTACATATAAAAAAATGTTTGGAGAGGAATTAACCAAATTTGCCAATCAAGTCAACCTTTTGATGGGTGCGGTTATTATTGATAATAATTATATAAAAACAAAGTTATGTGCCTCAGTTAAGTCAGTTTGTAGCAACATAGATTTATTAGTAAATGAATCTCCAATAATGTCCTATAAAGATATTTACAAGGGTAAAACAGCTCTTGTTATTTCAGCTGGTCCAAGTTTAGACAAGAATATTGAAACTATAAAAAAATATAGAGATAAAGCAATTATTTTTTCGGTTGGACAAGCTTTAGGCAGTTTAATGAAAAATGGTATAAAACCAGACTTTGTAGTTAGTATTGAATTAATCAATACTGTTCAACAATTGGAAATTTTTGATATTTCAGATGTGGATTTAATTGTAGAACCTATAACGTATGTTAGTATTCATAAAATTAAAGCTAAGAATATTATTTCTTATCCGTCTAAGACTTCTATTGCAAATTTAATTTGGGCACAATATGCAAATATCGATTCTTCAGGTTGTAAGTCAAGCGGAACAGTTTCTTATACTGCGCTTTATAGCGCAAAAATATTAGGTTTTAAAAATATAGCCTTGGTTGGTCAAGATTTAGCATATTTAGACGGAAAATGTTATTCTTCTGGTGCAAAAATTGAGGGGCTTGAATATGAAATTGATCCAATAACAGGCAAGGCTAAAGTTTTTGCAAAAGATTTTGAATTATTTAAAAAATCTCTATATCCAAAAAACGCGACTCTGACTGAAGAACAAATGATAGCAGGTGCCAATAGGTTTTTAGAAGAAAGGATTAATAGCAATTTAATATTTGTTGATGGAATAAAGGGTAATAAACTGCCAACTTCTATCGATTATGCATCATTTATAGAGGAGTTTGCTTCTTTTGCAAAAAAATATAACACAGAAATTAATCTTTATAATACTTCCTTAGATGGAGCATTAATTGAGGGATTTAAAAATGAATCTCTTGAGAGTATATTAGAAAATAAAGAAACTGTTAAAAGATTAGATTTAACAAATGATTTTCATTATGATTTAAAATCAATTGTTGAAAATATTAATGCTGATATAGCTATTTTGGAACAATTGTTGAAATCTTTTAATACTGCAGATACCATTATTTCAAGTTTTGACAAAGATTACAATAATAGAAAAATTTTAACAGATAAATGCTTGAGTAATTTTAAACAACTTTTGTCAATGTACATAGATTTAAAAGATAATTTTCCGAAAAAATCTAGACTTTTTTTGTATCTGCAACGTCCTGCGGAACTAGAATTAGAGTATAAATTGAAAATTTATTCATCTCCCGATAAGGAAAATATTCTTGATATATACACGTCTTTAAAAAAATATTTTATATCTACAGAAAAATGGATAAATAATATAAAGAATATACTAAAGGAAAAGGTGGAAACTTTAAATGAAATGCTTAATTCAGCGAGTTAAAAAAGCATCAGTAACGATAGATGAAAATTTATATTCAGCAATCGGGCATGGCTTGCTTGCTTTTGTTGGTATTGAAAAAGGGGATACAATTGAGCATGTTCAAAAAATGGCAGAAAAAGTTGTAAAACTAAGAATTTTTGCTGATGAAAATGGCAAAATGAATAAATCATTACTAGATATAAAGGGCGAAATGCTTGTTGTATCTCAATTTACGCTTTGTGGTGATTGCAAAAAAGGTACTCGACCTAGCTTTGATAAATCCGAAACCCCAGAACTAGCAAATAAGTTATATGAAGAATTTGTAAAATTTGTAAAAACCTTTGAAATCCAGACACAGACTGGAAAATTTGCTGCGCATATGGATATCGAGTTAATAAATGACGGTCCTGTGACTTTCATGTTGGAAAAATAAAATATTTCTGTTATAATGAAAATATAGTTTATTAGTTGAAATATGATATTAGAAGTCCGTTTTACTTTGTAGGAGAAGGATTTATTTAAAAATTTGAGGCATGTCTTATGTATGTAAACAAATGTATTAAATGTGGCGCAGAATTTGAAACAAAAAACCCTAAACGTGTTATTTGTCCAAATTGCTTATACCCTGATAAAAGTATGATGCCAGGTGACGGTTCTGGTGATAATGAACAGCATCAAGAGCAAAACAACCAAGGTTATCAACAACAAAATTTATCTAAAAACGGTGAAGATAAACAGGATAACGGCTCACTAAGCTATGGTAGCGGTTCATATTCATCTGGTGGATATTCTGCTGGAGGCTATTCTGCAGGTGGTTACTCTGCTGGCGGATATAGTTCTGGTGGATACGAACGTCCACAACGTAATTACAATCAAGGCGGTTACCAACAACGTGGTGGATATCAACAACGCGGTGGCTACCAAGACAGAAACCAAGGTGGTTACCAACGTGGCGGTTACCAACAACGTGGCGGATATCAAGACAGAAATCAAGGCGGATACCAACAACGTGGTGGTTACCAAGACAGAAATCAAGGTGGATATCAACAACGTGGTGGATATCAAGACAGAAGTCAAGGCGGATACCAACAACGCGGTGGTTACCAAGATAGAAATCAAGGCGGATATCAACAACGTAGACCACAACAAGGTGGTTTCCAACCAAGACGTCCACAACAAGGAGGCTTCCAACGTAGACCTGCTGGTAACAGACCTCCAAAACCACAAAAACAATTATTAATCAGTAAAGAACAATTAGAACAAATTGAAGCTCTTTACAAAGCTATGCTTCCACTTCCAAATCCTGATGCTCATGAAGTTATCGGTGAAAAAATTGGTTTGGAACCAAGAAAAGTATTCTTTGGTATTAATTTAGTTCGTCAAAAAATGATGTTGCCTAAATTACCGTTCCCTAAACGTAAATTGGCAATTTCTCCTGACCAACTTTTAGCTATTAGAAGTTTGTACGAACCATTATTACCATTACCTCCAATTGGTTGTCACAAAATTATTGCGGTACAGCTAAAAATGGACGAATGGCGTGTTCACGTTGGTATTGGCTTAATCAGAAGTCAAATGGGGCTTGATAGATGGAATCAAGATAGAGAAGACGCTCCTGAAGAATTCAAAAAAGTTTCTTCTGAAAAAGAAGATAAAAAGAAAAAAACAACAAAATCAAAAGCAAAAGCAGAGGCTGAAGTTGATTCAGAGGTTGAAGTAGAAGAAAAACCTAAGAAAACAAGAGCTAAAAAGGCTGTAAAAGAAGAAAAAGCCGAAGATGCTGAAGAAGAAGTGAAACCAGAAAAGAAAACTAGAGGCAGAAAAGCTAAAAAAGCTGATGAAGATGAAGAATAATTACATTTCTATCGGTAAAATTTTAAATTTTCATGGTGTTCAAGGAGAAGCCAAGGTTGGTTATTCAAAAAATCAAGCTGATTTTTTGAAAACTCTTAGTGGTGCTTATATTTCTGTTAATAACGAATACAAGTATTTCAAAATTAAAAATATAAAATTCAATAACAAATTTGCAATAATTAAATTTGAGGGAATAAATTCTATTAACGAGGTTTTAGAGTACAAAAATGCGTTAATTTACGTTCCACAAGAAGATTTTGAAAACTCTTTAGATGATGGAGAATACCTAGTTGATGACTTAATCGGAATGGAAGTTTACTCAAACGACAAAAAAATTGGTATGGTCATAGGCGTTTCTTCAAATGGCGCAAATGATTTATTATCAATAAGAGGCACTTCTCAAAAAGTTTCTTTAGTTCCTTTTGTTGATGAATTGGTTCCAGAAGTTGATTTGAAGAATAGAAAAATCATTATAAATGAAATTCAAGGATTGATAGAATAATGAAATTTGATGTTCTTACATTATTCCCTGAAATGATTGACTCTTACTGTAATTGCAGTATTTTAAAAAGAGCAACCGAACGAAATGTTATAGAGGTTAACTCAATCAATCCGCGTGATTTTTCACTTGATAAACACAAAAAAGTTGACGATACCCCTTATGGTGGTGGCGCAGGAATGGTTTTGGCTCCTCAACCGTACGTAGATGCGTATGAAAGTATTAAAAAAGTCGCAAATTCTTGCACATTAATGATGACCCCACAGGGAGAACCTTTTAACAATGATATTGCAAGAGAGTTAGCAACATTCGACCAAATAATTATCTTATGCGGTCATTATGAGGGTTTTGACGAAAGAATTAGAGAAATTATAAAACCTAGAGAAATTTCAATAGGTGATTATGTTCTAACAGGTGGCGAATTACCTGCGTTGTGTGTTATAGATTCAGTAAGTCGTAAAATTGATGGTGTTTTAGGTAAAATTGAATCAGCAGATGATGATAGTTTTGAAAATGGTCTGCTTGAATATCCACAATATACAAAACCTCGCGAATATAGAGGCTTAAAAGTTCCAGAAGTCTTGTTAAACGGTAATCATAAAGAGATTGAACAGTTTAGAAAAACTGAAATGCTAAAACGTACAGAAAAGCGTCGTCCAGATTTGATTGAAAAATACAAAAATTAGTTTTCTGAATAGTTGGCGTATTTAGGATTTACGGCAACCCATTCAAATGGCATTTGTGCAGATGTCATTGGTATTGCTTTCACGTATGTTCCGCCATATCTTCCTCTAGAAAAAGTTAAATAGCCCTCTTGAGCTAAGTTTTGAAAGGCTTTTCTTATTGTGTTTGGACTTACGTCCATCAAATTTGCCATTTCCATAATAGATGGAAGTTTTGAGTTTACTGAATATTTTTCAATAATAAGATTTTTTATAGAATCATGTATTCGCTCATAATGGTATCTTGCAGTAAGTTGTGATTTAGCAAAGATAGCTGTTTCAGCTTGAGGTTGAAGATTTGATTTGTTAGGTATTTTAATGACGCAAGTGCCATATCTACCGCGTTTTGGTAACAAGATTCCATCTTTTGTTAAAATCTCCAAAGCGTTATGAATTGTTTTTACGCTAACTTTAAGTGTTTCTGCAAGTTTTGCATGTGTTGGAAGCCTGTCACCTAAACTTAAGTTTTTTAAAATATATTGTTTTAAATCATCTGCAACTTTTGTTGTTAAAGAGTTTTCGACTTCGGTGTTAATTTCAAATTTATTATCTTTTAAAACCCAACTCAAATCTTTGTTGTTAGTTTTTTCAATCACGCCATTATTTACAAGTGATTCCATCGCAAGTCCAGTTGTATTTACAGGAATATTTATGTACTGAGAAATAGCCCTAACAGAGGGTAACTGTTCTCCGATTTTGAAGTTATTTTTTTGAATAAATGTTTTGATAAGTTCAACTGCAAGTTCGCGTTTTGACGAAGATTTTCTTAATTTTACATCTTTGTTGTTGACGTCCGCAATCATAGTTCCAACACATTGTTTTGAATATAACAAACCTTTATTTTCAAGATGTCTATAAATATTTTGAACAGTTCCAACACTGATGTCTAACAAGTCAGCCATTAACTGTTTTGTAGGCATTAATTCATTTGGAAAAACATTTTTTTCAAAGTTATCTAAAATCCATTTTTCAATAGATTTAACTAAAAATTCTGTCTTTGTTCCCTCAAAATCTGCATTTATAAAATCGGCAAATTCGCTAATTGGAATGTGTTTAAGTTTTGATTTGTCAGGTTTAATAAATTTTTCCATACTCTTATTATATCATATTTATAAAAAAACAATCAAATTTTTATAAATATTTTATATAGATTTGATTTTTACAGTTGTTTGATTTACGATTTAATTAAGTAAGCCGGGTTGGAATTAAAAAACTTACCGGCGAGTACATATAAATTAAGGAGAATGCAATATGGCATTAAAAAATTACTTATTTACTTCTGAATCAGTGACAGAAGGGCACCCCGACAAAGTTTGCGACCAAATTTCGGACGCGATTTTAGATGAATTTTTAACAAAGGATAATAAATCCCGCGTAGCAGCTGAAACATCTGTAACAACAGGTATGGCTTTGGTTTGTGGTGAAATTACATCAGATTGTTACGTAGATATTCCATCTGTAGTTAGAAGCACAATTAAAAACATTGGTTATGTTGGAGAAAACGGTGGCGGTTTTGACTACAAAACTTGCGCTGTGTTGACAAGTATTGATGAACAATCTACAGATATTGCAGGTGGTGTAAACAAAGCTTTAGAAACAAGAAATGATAATTCAGATACATCTGCATCAGAAACAGAAGATATCGGCGCTGGTGACCAAGGTATTATGTTTGGTTACGCTTGTAACGAAACTCCAGAATTGATGCCTTTACCAATCAGTTTGGCTCACAAGTTATCTTACAGATTATCAAGAGTTAGAAAAAAAGGTATTGTTGATTACTTAAGACCAGACGGTAAATCACAAGTTACAGTTGAATATGTTGACGGTAAACCTGCAAGAATTCACACTGTATTAATTTCAACTCAACACGATCCTGTTATTGGTACAGTTAGTGATAATCAAAAAGTTCAATCAATTATTAAAAAAGATATTCAAGAACACGTGATTGATTTTGTTTTCAAAAACGAAAAAATTAAACCTGATGAAAATACTATAATCTTGGTTAACCCATCTGGACGTTTCGTTATTGGTGGACCTCAAGGTGATGCAGGTCTAACAGGTAGAAAAATTATTGTAGATACATACGGTGGCTACTCTAGACATGGTGGTGGAGCTTTTTCAGGAAAAGACCCTACAAAAGTTGACCGTTCAGCTGCTTATGCTGCAAGGTATGTTGCTAAAAACATTGTAAAAGCAGGTTTGGCAGAAAAATGTGAAATTGAATTAGCTTATGCAATTGGCGTTGCAGAACCTATTTCAGTTTTGGTTGACACTTTTGGAACAGGTACAATTGCTGATGAGGATTTGTCAGAATTAGTAAACAAAAACTTTGACTTAAGACCAGTTGGTATTATTAACAAGTTTGATTTAAGAAATTTACCAGCTAAAAACGGTGGTAAATTCTATCAAAGACTAGCTGCTTATGGTCATATGGGCAGAACTGATTTAGAAGTTCCATGGGAAGAAACAGATAAAGCAGAAATTTTAAAAGAACAAGCGCAAGCATATAAAGCGTTAGTTTAATTATAATGTGCAAAAAGGGGGTTACTTTTAATCCCCTTTTTTAGTGTAAAAAGGATAGATAGATGTTATTAAATATTTTTTCAATATTTTTAGGTGGTGGCATTGGCGCGGTATTACGCTATTTGACAAGCCTTTTGTACCTAAAAGTTTTCAATTTTAATTTTCCGCTTGCAACCTTGAGTGTAAATTTGGTGGGCTCTCTTTTACTAGGTATTTTAGCTGTATATTTATTTGAAGATGAAAATATGTCCGAGCACATGAAACACGCTTTAACTGTAGGTTTGTGTGGTGGATTTACAACATTTAGTACGTTTGCATTCGAAGTTTTTGGTATGCTAAAACGAGGTGAATATTTTATCTCTATTTTGTATATAATTTTGAGTGTGTTTTTATCAGTAATGGTTGCTGCAGCAGGTTTTTATTGGGCTAAGAATTATGTTTACTAATCAAAAAACAAAGAAAAGAATTTTATTTGTTGGACTTCCAGATATGGCATATATTTGCCTTGAGGGAGTTTTGAATGCTGGTTTTAATGTCGTTGGCGTTATGGGACCAAAACGTAATCACGAAACTTATACAAATTTTAAACAATTTGCATTGTCAAAAGGAATGAATTTTATTGACTGGACTGATTTAAAGGCCCCTCAATTCTTAGATTATATTAAATCTTTAAATGTTGATGTTGCAGTTGTTGCGTCTTTCAATTATAAAATCCCAAAGGAATTATTAGAAATCCCAAAATTTGGCTTTGTGAATGTTCACCCATCGTTATTGCCAAAATACAGAGGAGGAAACCCTTATACAAACGTTATTATGAATGGTGAAAAGGAAACTGGTGTTACAATTCACTTTATGGACGAGGGGTTTGATACAGGTGATATTATCACGCAAAAATCAGTTGAGATTTCGCCAATAGAAACAATGGGAACGTTGTTCAATAGGTTGAATTTATTGGGTATGCAGTTGTTGGTTGGAACTTTGGCAGAGTTAGAAAAAAAAGATAGTTTGCCAAGGTATAAACAGCCAGAGGGAGAATTTATTTCTGGAAAAAGTGTAAAGGATAAAGATTTATTTATCAATTATAGACAATCTGCAGTTGATATTGAGCGTTTTATCAGGGCTTTAAATCCATTTCTTATTGCGTCAACTACTTTTAGAGACAATATGATAAAAATTTTTATGGCTCAAGCTGTAGAGGGAAACTCTGCAAGATTTCCAATCGGTTCAATTGCAAAAATAGAAGACGATAAATTTTATATAGCAACTGCAAATGGCTTTATTTGTCCGACAGCATTACAGTTTGGAAGCTTCTTTGTAGGTAATACGCAAGACTTTATGCGAATTTTAGCTCCAAAAATAGGTGAGGTATTTAAATAATGGAAGAATTAAAATTTTTAACTGCAGGTATGCCATTAAGAACAGATAAAAAAATTGGTTATGCAAATGCTTTTGAAGTTCTTAAAGATATGAACTTGGACGGAATGGAAGTTGAATTTGTCCAAGGTGTTAGAATGAGCGACAAATCAAGACAATTGGTTAAAAGTGCTTCTAAAGACCTTGTTTTTACCGCTCACGGACCTTATTATATAAATTTGAACGCAAGAGAACAAGAAAAAATTGATGCAAGCATAAAAAGAATTGTTGATACTGCAATGGTAGCCAACGAATTTGGGGGATATAGTATAACTTACCACGCAGCTTTTTATTTAGGAAATGACAAAGATGTAGTATTTAAACGTGTAGTAGAGCGAACTGCTCAAATTATTGAAATTTTAGAAAAAGATAATATCAAAATTTGGATAAGGCCAGAAACAACTGGTAAAGGTACTCAATGGGGCGATGTTGATGAAATTATTGCTCTTTCTAAAGAATTTCCGCAAGTGTTGCCTTGTGTAGATTTTGCGCATGTTCACGCAAGAAGTGGCGGTGGTTTTAATACATACGAGGATTTCTGTAATATTTTAGAAAAAATTGCTAAAAATTTAGGAGATACTGCTATAAATAATTTTCACGCTCACTTGGCAGGTATTGCTTATTCAGAAAAAGGTGAAAAACATCATTTACCGTTGCAAGAATCGGATATGAATTATAAAGACTTGCTAAAAGCGATGAAAAAATTTAATGTAAAAGGTGTTGTTGTTTGCGAAAGCCCTAATATTGAAGATGATTGTAAATTAATAAAAGATTATTATTTATCAATTTAGTTTGTGATATAATTATCTAAAGACATAGTATTCAACTCTAGATACAAGGAGATAATTATGATAGATGAACAATCACAATTCTTTTATGAAACAGAATATTTTGTAAGATATAGTGAAATGGATTATAAAAGACGTTTAAAACCGTCTGCTTTTTTGAACTTTTTGCAAGATACTGCAACAAACGCAGCTGATGTTGGTCAATTTGGCTATGATCAAATTGTCACAAGGGGGTTAGGTTGGTATTTATTAAAATATCACATGGAATTTAATAAATATCCAACAGAAGTTCAAGACTTGATTATAAAAACCGAGGCTAGAGGCTGTAATAAATTGTTTGCACAACGTGATTTTGAGGTTTATACAAAAGAAAAAGAATTGGTTGCAAGAGTTTTGAGTTACTGGACCTTAGTTAATTTAAATGATAAATCAATTGTTTCGCCAAGCAGTGTTTTTGAGGTGGCTATGCGTAAAGTTGAAAAACGTGATGATGATTTGTCGTTTAATAAAATTCACCCTGTTGAAAGAGTTGATTACACTGCTGAATTTAAAGTTAGATTTGATGATATTGACGTAAACGGTCACGTAAATAATATGCATTATATTGTTTGGGCGCTAGAAACTTTACCTAAAGAATTTAGAGATAATCATTTGTTAAAAACTCTTGATATTGTTTACAAAAAAGAAGTTCAATATGGTAATGAAATTTTATCTGAAGCACAAATTGATGATAATGTTGTAAAAATCGCTGTAAAAAATAAGGTGACAGACGATGATTTGTGTGTAATTGAAGCTGAATTTAATTAACTATTGTAAAAATAAAATATTTATTATTAGTCTAATCTTGCGGTTGCTTATTATACAGATGATTCAATATTCTTTGTGGCTGATATCGACGGACCAAGCAAAGGAAAATCAGCTGCTGGTTCTGATGTCTTTTTATTCAATTTAGATTCTCAAGGTAATTTTCTTGCTAATCCAAGTGGTAATATGATAACAACCCCTGCGGATCTGTCTTGGGGTTCTTCTGATTTGATGACTTTGTGGGTTATAAAAAATGGAAATATGGATTACCAAAAAATTACAAATGGCAAGTGCCCAAATGGTACTGTTTTAAATTGGGATTCTAATACAACTTGTAAATAAAGTTTAAAATCTTCTATGTTTATGGTTTAATTGTAATGTATAACTATTAAATGAGGATTTTAAAAATGAATATTGAAAGAACATTTGTAGCTTTAAAACCTGACGCTGTTCAAAGAGGCTTAATCGGTAAGATTATTACTCGTTTTGAAGAAAAAGGGTTTAAAATTATTGCTTTAAAAATGTTAGAAGTTTCAGATGAACAAGCTGCAGCTCATTATGCAGAACATGTTGGTAAACCATTTTATCAACCTTTAATCCAGTTTATTACATCTGCTCCGATTGTGGCTATGGTTATTGAAGGTATTGATGCAATTGAAGAAGTTAGACATATTGTCGGCGCAACAAACCCAGACAAAGCTGATGTTGGTTCTATCAGAGCTGATTACTCTCCATTAATGAAGTGTAACTGTATTCACGCTTCTGATTCTGTTGCTTCTGCGGAAAGAGAGATGGCTATCTACTTTGACGTAGAAAAAGAACTTTGTGCTAACTGGAAAACTATGATGGAAGTTGTTTTAGATGGATTGCAATAAGTATTTTAGTTATGATTTAGTACACGTAGACAAAAATACTGGCGCGAGAGCGGGCGTTTTACATACACCTCATGGCGATATTGAAACTCCGATTTTTATGCCTGTGGGTACTAATTCTGCCGTAAAAATGCTTACTAATCAAGATATTGAACAAACTGGCGCGCAAATTATTTTGGCGAACTCTTACCACTTATATTTGCGCGCAGGTACAAAATTAATCAAACAATTCGGTGGAATTCATGGTTGGATGAATTGGCAAAAACCAGTTTTGACAGATTCTGGCGGATTTCAAGTTTTCTCACTTGCAGATTTGAGAAAAATTACAGAAGATGGTGTTAAATTCCGTGACCCTAAAGACGGTAAGGAACACTTTATTTCGCCTGAGATTTCAATGGAAATTCAAGAAGATATAGGCGCTGATATTATGATGGCGTTTGATGTTTGCTCTCCATTCCCTTGTACTTATCAAGAGGCTAAAAAGGCTATGGAACAAACTCATCGTTGGTTAGAAAGATGTTTTAAAGCAAAAACTAATCCAAAGCAAGCTTTATTTCCAATTGTACAAGGTGCTTTCTTTGATGATTTGCGTCGTGAAAGTGCAAGTGTAATTTCATCTTACGATGCTGTAGGTTATGCTATTGGTGGGTTATCTGTAGGTGAAGATAAGGAAACGATGAATCACTTTACAGAATTTACTGCTCCATTATTACCAGAAAATAAACCAAGATACTTGATGGGTGTAGGTACTCCAGAAGACTTGTTAGATGGAATTAAACGTGGAATTGATATGTTTGATTGTGTTTTACCAACAAGAAATGCAAGACATGGTTCGTTCTTCACTCACGACGGAAAAAGATGTATTAAAAATCAACAATTCCAAGCAGATCCTACACCGTTGGATAGTGCATGTGATTGTTATGCTTGCCAAAACCACTCTAGAGCTTATATTAGACATTTATTTAGATGCCAAGAAGCAACTGCTGCAACATTGATGTCTATTCACAACATTAAATTCTTAATAGATTTTGCTAAAGCTTGTAGAAAAGCTATTATAAATGACGAATTTGATAAATTTTACGCAGAAAATTACTCACACTTTGTGAAATAATCTATAGATATACATTTTGCAGGTGCTTAATCTCAACTTTTGGCTCTAAAGTTATACCTATAGCATCTATTCTGTAATTTGAATACTTGTTTGAACTCTCTTGAATATACTGTAATAAACCTGTTTTTATATGACAATATTTTGTAGGTGTTATTGCTTCTAGTGGAGCTCCAAAGTTATTTGTTTTACGAGTTTTTACTTCAACAAATACAAGAGTTTTTTTGAACTGCGCAATAATATCAATTTCACAAAATCTAGAAAAAGTTTTGTTTCTTTCAATAATTTTGTAACCGTTATTTTCTAAAAATCTGCACGCTAAATCTTCTCCAAGTTTGCCGATTTCTTTTCTAGATAACGTCATTATAGCCTTCGGGATTATTTAATAGGTCATAATTAATTTCGTTTTCATTATCGGCAATTGTTGCTGCAACAACTACGTCAGATGTAACATTAATCATTGTTCTAGCCATTTCAAGCAATCTGTCCATTGTGTAAAGTAAAGCAAAACCTGAAATTAACTGTTCTGGAGTTAATCCCATACCGTTTAAAACAAGTACAATAGTGATTAAACCTGTACCAGGAATACCTGCACAAGTACTTGATGCAATAATTGTTAAAACAGCAATTTGCAATAACAAGAATGGGCTTAAATGAGCGCCATAAGCTTGTGCCAAGAAAATTACGGCAACTGTTTGTGCTAATGCTGTCCCGTCCATATTAAGTGTAGCACCTAATGGTAGAACAAAACTTGAAATTTTATGTGAAATTCCTCGTTTTTCACAACAAGCAATTGTTAATGGTAGTGTTGCAGATGAACTTGCTGTACCAAATGCAACCATCATCGCTTCTGTGACTGCAGTGTATAATTTAAGTACTGGAACTTTTGAAAATACGTGTAAAAATATTGGATATACAACAAATAGCTGAATAGCAAGTCCGATTGCGATTACTAAAATGTATTTTGAAATACTTGAAAATATGTCAATACCAAAACTTGAAATTGAAGTGGCAGTAAGTGCGAAAACCCCAGGAGCTGCAAGATACATTATCCAATCTGTAACTTTCATTGTTGCTGCAAATACGGATTCAAAAAACGCGACAACAGGTCGATTAATCTCACCAACTCTTGCTAACGCTACGGCAAAAATTATTACAAACAATAAAATTGGAACCATATCGCCTGTTGCAAGTGATGCCATTGGGTTTTTAGGCATAAAGTCTAATATTATGTTTAAAATATTTGCACGTTGATTTTCAATTGTTGCCGCAACTTGTTGCTGAATTTCAACTGCGGCTTGGCTATCAATGTATTGAGTAGCTCCAACACCAGGTTTTATTGTTAACGCAAGTGTCATACCTATCGCTACAGCCAAAACAGTGATTATACCATAATAAAGCACCATTTTTAAACCAAATTTACTAAGTTGTCTATTATCACCAACGCTGGCAATACCAATGATTACGGCTGATACAACAAGTGGGATTACAACCATTTGGATTAAACGAATAAAAGCTTGTCCAATAAACGTCAAAACATTGAATATAGTTGTATGTTCGTGACCATGCAATAAAATTCCGACAATTATACCAGCAATTATGCCGAAAAATATGTGCCAATTGCGTTTTAAACCTAAGCCTAGAGCAATTAATACTTGCATGTGTATTTTCATGTTTGAGATATCCCTTTTTCTTATTTTATGTTGTTATAATTGTAATACTTAATTCGTAAAATTACAAATTTTCTTTAAGAATATTTAATAAATTCCTTGTAAAATTGGTAAAGTTACGTTTTTACAGAAAGATTTTTCGCAAAGTCTAATTCCAAGGCAAGCTTGATGACGTTTGAATTGTGCTCTGTAAATTAGCTTCAAAGTCTTGTCTACAGTATCTTTTTGATACTTTTTAGTCAATTCTTCGTATGAAATTTGATTTTCGATATAATCTTCAATAATTTTATCAAGAACTTCATATTCAGGAAGTGAATCTTGGTCTTTTTGATTTGGTCGAAGTTCTGCTGATGGAGCTTTGTTAATAATTTCTTGCGGAATTACTTCACCATTTCTGTTAATCCAATTTGAAAGCTTGTAAACATTTGTTTTTGTTAAGTCCGCAATTGGGTTTAAACCTCCGCACATATCTCCGTATAAAGTGCCGTAACCACAAGCCACTTCTGATTTGTTGCCTGTTGATAGTAGTAAATAATTTTTTCTGTTTGATACGAACATTAAAATTACTCCGCGAAGTCTAGATTGAAGATTTTCTTGCGCTAAATCAAGTTTATCTTCATTGTTTGTATTAGCCATAAATGAGTCATAAAGCGGTTTTATAGGTACTGTTTCAACTTTTATGCCTAAGTTTTTAACTAATTTTTCCGAATCAGTTATGCTACCCTCACTTGAAAATTTACTTGGAAGCATAATTGCATTAACGTTTTCGGCACCAATGGCGTTTGTTGCAAGAGTTGCCACTAACGCAGAGTCAATTCCGCCAGATAGACCCAATACAACTTGCTTAAATCCTGTAATTTCGCAGTATTCTCTAATTGCAAAAGTTGTAACTTTAAAAAATTCTTCTTCTTGTTCTAATTTTGTTTGTTTTACGGTTTTGGCAAAATCAATTGATTTTACTTCTTCTTCAAGTAAATTGAATTGAGCCACAAGTTTGTTATCTTTGTTTTTTGCAAAACTTTGACCTGCATAAACGTTTTCATCTGCAAGCATTATTGAATCGACGTAGATAAAATCTGAATTTGGAACAATATTTTCAATTAGATTTTTTGAAGATTCTTTTGTGTAGTAGCTATTTTTACTTAAAACATAGATGTCGCAATCGATTGTATCGGAATAAGTGTCTGATACGTAAATTTTCTTGCCGTTGCAATCAAAGTAGCCGTTTGACAAATTATGAATTTTACCATTTTTTATCAAAATTTGACCAATTAGTAGCGTATTTTTGCTAAATTCTTTGCTTATGTTTTCTAAAAATTCTGTTTTTGCTTTTTGGTAGTTACTGTCAAAATCCATAGATTTTGAAGCTTCAAAATCAGGATAAATCATCAAATCTGCCGTTTTATCAAAAAAAATTATAACTTGTTCGAAATTATATTTAAAATTTGCTGGTCTGTATTTAATTTGTGCTAGTTTTATGTTCATTTTTATACCTCGCTATTCGTCTAGTTTTATATAGCTTGCGTTCTTCCAACGTAAGTCAATGTATTTGATTTTTTTGTCAAGTGTTTTTACCTGTGGCATAATTGACGGTAATCTTGTAATACGTTCAAAGCAGGAGTCGTCAAGTTCGCCAACTCTAATTTTTATGCCATTAATTTGTATGTAGACATCTTTTGGATTTCTTAAATCAATAAAGTCTAAAGGTTCTTTTGACACAGATTTTACTGTTTTTATAACTTTTTCAAGTAAATCAATTCTTTGTTTATCCCAATGTCTATAATCATCGCCTTTTGTTCCGTATGTTAGAATTCTAGTTGTTTTAAATGAGGGGTCTAAAGGCAAATAATCGCGTCCGATGAGTTTTCCACCTTTTGTTAAAAATGCAATTGGTTCAACTTTTTCATCAGGTGCAATTGTCATAATTGGAGTTCGCTCTTGTACGATAATTTGCAGTCTTGCTGGAAACCAGAAACGTCTAATAAACACGTTTTCTATTGGTTCTAGCTTCAAAATATTTTGTCTAATTGGTTCTGTATCGAACATATAAATGGGAACTTTAGGAACTTCATTTTTTCTTAAAGCTGCTAAAATATAGTAATCTGGTACAATTTTATTGTTTATGATTTCTAAATAAGGGCTTTTTGTTGAATCAAAAGCCTTTGGCGACATATACCATTGACGCATTCTGATTAATTTAAAGCAAAGAAACATTAGAACAAGAATTGTCAAAAAGCGCAACAAAACTTTTGTTCTGCGCAACCACATATTTGATCTGCGCACACTGCGTTCTTGTTGAAGTCTTCTTATACGAGTATTTATGTAGGATTCGTCGTATTCGTATTCTTCGTTTTCTTGTTCTTGGTCGTTTTCGTTTTCTTTACTCATTATTTGTTTAATCCTGCGCTGTTTAGAATTAATAAAACAAGTGAATCATAATCGATGCCCATAACTTTTGATTGAGCTGGTAAGTCGCTTGTATCAGTCATTCCTGGGCTTGTGTTAATTTCTAAAAAGTATGGTTTTTCGTCTTTTATCATAAAATCAACTCTTGAAACACCGCTACAACCTGCTGTGATGTGTGATTTTACAGCTAAATCTTTAATATTTTTTGTAGCTTCTGCACTTAGGTTTGCTGGTAAAATAAATTCAGATAAACCTTTTGTGTATTTTGCGTCAAAGTCGTACCATTCTGTTTTTGTACGAATTTCTAATATTTCTGTTGCAAAAGTTTTGTTTTCATTTTCAAGAACTCCGACAGTTACAAAATATCCGTCGATAAATTCTTCAATTAATACGTCGTTATTGAATTTGATGGCTTCTTCGTAAGCTTTTTCAAGTTCTTCTGGTTTGTTAACCTTTGTCATACCAAAACTTGAGCCCTCGCAAACAGGTTTTGTTATCAAAGGATATTGCAAGTTTGCAACTTTTTCTTTTAAATTGTCACCTTTTCTAACAAATGTAGACTTGATAAGCGGAATTTCAGGACAAGTTGCTAAAATTCTTTTTGTGTATTCTTTGTTCATGCAAATTGAAGAAGCCATAACGCCACAGCCAGTATAAGGAATTTTTAAAATTTCTAATAGGCCTTGAATACAACCATCTTCGCCATATTTACCGTGAAGTGCGATGTATGCAACTTCAATTTTTTTATCTTTTAATGTTTGTGCGATATTTTCATCTACAACTACCAATTCTGCATTGTTGTAGCCTAATCTTTTTAATGCTTCATAGCAATTTTTGCCTGAACGCATTGAAACATCTTTCTCTGATGACATTCCGCCACAAAGTACACCAATTCTAGTGTTTTTATCTATTTTTGCTTTAATATCTTCCATATTTCTGCCTCTTTTTGTGATTTGTTACCTATATAAACTAATTCTGGTTCTAAGTTAATAGAATAAGCTTCTTTTACTTTATTGTACATCAACATCATTAAATTTAAAATATCTTCACTTGATGCGTTGTTGTAATTTATAATAAAGTTTGCGTGATTTTCCCAAACTTTAGCTCCACCGACTGTTAATTCTTTTGCCCCAACACTATCTAATAGTCTTCCAGCAGAGTCGCCAGTTGGATTTTTAAATACACTTCCGCAGTTTGGAAGCGCTAATGAAGGCTGATGATTTTTTCTAAAATCTAGATTTAAATCCATTTTTGATTTAATTTCGTCGTAAGATTTAGGTTCTAGTTCAAATTTTGCAGATAAAACGATATAATTTTTTCGTTGGCAAATAGAGCTTCTGTAGCTAAATTCTAGCTGATTTTTTGAAAGGGTTAAAACTTCTTTTGTATCAAAATCAAAAATTTTAGCACTAACTAAATGGTCGCTTATAGCTTGTTCTTTGGCTGAAGCGTTCATGTAAATCTCGCCACCTATCGACCCAGGAAAACCTATCATAAATTCAAAACCGCTCAAATTGTTTTCTAATGCTTGTTTTGAAGCCATAGGACCTTTTATTCCGCATTCTGCAGAAACCTTGTTTCCATCAAAAGATATTTTGTTGCATTTTGTAGTAAAAATCAAATCTCCAGCAAAGCCAGCCGAAGAAATCAGGATATTTGAGCAATTTCCAAGAACTGTGGGGTTATCAATCGTTTTTAAAAGTTGAATTAAGTCATCAGTTGAAGTTGGAAAATAAGCGCGTTCAACTATGCCACTTACCTTAAAAGAAGTTAAAATTTTTGCGTCAAAATTTTCTTTAACTTCAATACTCATAGTTATTTACCTGCAAGTTTTAAAAGTTCTTTGCCAAGCTCAGTAATTGTTCCAGCACCTAAACCAACTAAGATATCATCTTTTTTTAGTTGTGGATAAATCTTTTGAGCAACTTCTTTCATTGAACCTGATATGTGTTCACTGTTTGCACAATGTTTTTTCAAATCCTTAATAAAGTTTTCTGATGAAATACCATCTATTGGGTCTTCTGATGCTGCGTAAATGTCTGTTACAACCACTTGAGGTACGTTTTCAAAGGCATCTACGAAATCGTTCCACAAAGATTTTAAACGAGTGTATCTGTGTGGTTGAAATACAGCAATTACGTGCTTGTCTGGAAATTCTGTAAGAGCTGAAAGCGTTGCTTTAATTTCTGTTGGGTGATGTGCATAATCGTCATAAATTACTGCACCGTTAACATCTCCAACATGTTGAAAACGTCTACCCATACCAGTAAATGTTGAAAAATGTTCAACAACTTTTTCTAAATCAACACCAGCTTGATGTAAGCTTGCAAGTACGCCTAAAGCATTTGATACGTTGTGTTTACCAAGTAATTTTATTTTCATTGGTGTTAGTAATTCACCTTTGTAATAGATATCAAAAGAGCTTCCAGTTGGCGTTAAGTCAATGTTTTTAGCCACATAATCAGCGCTATTTAAACCAAAAGTGATAAAGTTGTATCCTTTTAATTTTAAGTTGCCAGCTGAATCATTATTGATTAAAACTTTTTGAGAGCCGTCAAATTTTGATAAAAGTTTTTCAAACGTTTCAACAAGAGAGTCTAAACCGTTTTTATAAAAATCTAGATGGTCAGCTTCAAGATTGTTGATAACTAATATGTGTGGGTTGTATTTAACAATTGTGCCGTCGCTTTCATCAAGTTCGGCAATAAAATATTTATCTGTTTTGTAATTAGCATTAGTATGAAGTTCAGGAATAATACCGCCAACAACGTATGATGGTTCAAGTCCAGCTTTTTCCATTACGTAAGAAGAAAGTCCGCTAGTTGTTGTTTTTCCGTGAGTTCCAGCGTAACCGATAAAGCATTTTGAACGTTCTGAAAGAGTTTTTAATACGTCAGAACGATGTAAAATAGGTAATCCTAGTTTTTTAGCCCTTTGAATTTCTGGATTACTTTCTCTAATTGCAGAACTTGCCACAACTATGCACTTTTCTGGCACATTCTTTTCGTCGTGACCGATATAGACTTTTGCACCTAAATTTCTAATTTCATCTATATATTTGCTATCATTTATATCCGAGCCTGAAACTTCAAAACCCTCTTGTAGTAAGTATTTTGCAAGCCCACTCATACCTATTCCGCCAATTGCAATAAAATGATATTTTTCTTTTTCCACTTCAACTATCCTTGAATTAATTATTTCCCTAAGAAAATTATATTACAAATATGCACTAAAATAAACATTTTTAAGATTTTTTAATACTTTTAAAAATTTAAATTTTCATTAGTTATAACTTTCAAATCAGTCAAGGTCTTTTCTAGCAATTTTGTTGGTGGAATATGTGATTTTTTTACAACGCTTCCGTGTTTGAAGCTTGAATAACCATCTTTACCACTTGCAATATAAGAGTTTGTTATTATTTTATAAATTTTGTTATCATCAATGTTTTTGGCTTTTATATAGTATTGAAGATATCTTCTATCAGTTGATTGACCTTGTTTTAAAACTTCTTTTAAGTATTTTCCTGGAATTTCTACAAGAACTGTGGCGTTTTCAAATGGTAATATTTCAAGTACATCAGCGTATGTAATGTTCCCATAAATGTTTCGGTTAACTCTGATAGAACCTGAATTTGTTATTACTCCGTCATATTCAGGAAAAGCTTTTGACATTGAAATCAAAACTAATTTACCCAAGTTTGTTTGAGAGTGTTCAATTGTTGTTTGATTTCCTAAAAGTGTTACGTTTGTTCTTGCTAAAACCTTTTGAGTTACAGATTTTAAGTGAGTGTCAAGTTCTGCAATTTCTGCATCTATTTTTTTGTTAGATTGAATTTCTGGAGTGATATTTTTGTACAAGTAGTGAGTTAATTTTTTATCAAATTTTATTATGCCAACTCTTGCTCCAAATTCTCCATCTTGAACAATTGGTATTCGGTTTGCATAAGTTGGTGTGTTGAAGAAAAAGTGGTTATGTCCGCCTAAAATTAAATCGATTTCAGGAATTGCGTGTGCAATTTGTTTATCTTCATCAAGTCCGCAGTGAGAAAGTATTATTAAATAGTCATATTTTTCTTTGTTGATAATTTTTTTTATTTCGTCGATTGGGCTTGTGACTGTTACATAACTTGTGTTAGATAAGTTTGCTAAGCTTGATGTTGTAACACCAATGATTAGATATTTTTCTCCATCAAATTCTTTTATTATGTATGGTTTTACCGCTTTTTTTAAGTAGGCATTTTTAAAATGAACATTAGCTGATAAGTATTGTGTATGAGATTTTTTAACGATATTTTTTAAAACGTGTTCACCGTTGTCAAATTCGTGATTACCTAATGCAATTGCGTCGTACTTTGCGTATGGTAAAAGTTTTGCTGACGCTTTGCCATAAAATATTCTGTAATAAATTGAGCCTTGAGAATAGTCACCACTGTCAAGAACAAGTATATTTTTGTTTTTTGCTCGCATTTCGTTTATAAAGCTTACTCTACGGGAAAAACCACCTGTGTTTTTTACACCTTTATATTCAACTGGTGAAATACGTCCATGAACATCGCTTGTGTGTAATATAGTTACCTCAGTTGCGCTAGCAATATTTCCAACTATTAAAGCTAATATTAAAACTAATTTCTTCATTTTATTCATTCTCCAGATAAACTACTTTCTTTCGGATTTGCCATTGAAATAATGTTAAAACAAGAATTATTCCAAATAAAACGTATGCTAAAGCACTTGCTTTACCTACGTTGAAATATTCAAAAGCGTTTTTATAGATAGAGTAAACTAAAACATTGGTGCTATCTAATGGTCCGCCTTGAGTCATTACGTATATCAAGTCAAATACTTGAAATGAGCTTATTGCAGTTATTATGACTACAAAAAATATTGTTGGTGATAACAAGGGTACAGAAACATACTTAAATGTTTGAAAAGCGTTAGCTCCATCGATTTTAGAAGCTTCTAGCAAGTCGTTATTCATTGTACTTAGACCTGATAAAAATATAATCATGTTGTATCCAATTAGTTTCCACACTGATACAATAATTAAGGCTGGCATGGCAAAATTAGTGTCATATAGCCAGTTTATGTGTAAACTTAATAAGTGGTTTAAAAATCCGATGTTAGGATCAAAAATCCATTCCCAAATAATACCTATAACTATCATAGGAGTCACAAACGGTAAAAAATAAGCCGTTTTGAAAAATTCACTCCCTCTAATTTTAGAATTTAATATGCATGCTGTAACAAGTGGAATTAAAACTCCAAAAAACGTTGTCGCTATTGCATAAACAAAAGTATTTATTAGTATTTTTACAAATACAGCTTCGGTAAATACAGCCTTATAATTGTCCAAGCCTACAAATTTAATGTCATTTAGCATGTCCCATTTTGTGAAACTTAATCCAAAAGAACAAAATATCGGAATAATAATAAAAATGAACGTTCCAACAAGAGCTGGCAAAATAAATAAATATCCAGCTATCGATTGATTGTTAAAAGTTTTTGATACGTTTTTTTTCATAATCCCATGACAAAAATATTTTATGATAATATTATATATAAAAAACGGAGGAATTATTAAAATGATAACTAAATGGGATAGCGCATTCGGTAAAAATGATATAAGAGGTATTTACGGACAAGATGTAACAGAAGAATTATACTTTTTTGTTGGTAAATCTTATGTAAGATATATTTCTGCAAAATCAGGAAAAGAAGCAAAAGATTTATGGATTACAGTTTGTCGTGATGCAAGAAAACACTCTCCAGCTTTAGCGAAAGCTCTAATTCAAGGTGTTACTTCTGCTGGTGCAAATGTTGTTGATTTAGGTCTTGCTCCTACTCCAATTGGTTATTATTCAGATGTTGTTGGTGTTAATCCAAAAGTTACTGATGGTGAAGATATTGATGGTGCTTTAATTGTTACAGCAAGTCACAATCCAAGCCAATACAACGGTTTAAAAATGACTCACAATGGTCAAATTTTAGGCGAACAAGCAATTCAAGAATTGTTGAAAATAGTTGCAGAAGTTAGCAAAGACTCGTTGCTTTCTCACACATTCGGAAAAGTTGAAGAATATGACTTAATTCCTGATTATATTGAAGTTATGAAGTTGAACTTTGGCAGAATTGGTGAAGGAGTTAAGGTTGTAGTTGATAGTGCAAATGGTACTGGCGGTGTTGTTGCTCCATCTTTATATCGCTCATTAGGTTGCGAAGTTATTGAGTTATACTCAAACCCAGACGGTAGATTTCCAAATCACCACCCAAACCCAAGTGATGAAAAAACTTTAGCCGATATTAAAAAAGCTGTAGTTGACAATAATGCAGATTTTGGTATTGCCTTTGACGGTGATAGCGATAGAATTGGTGTGATTGACTCAAAAGGTAATTCTATGACTGGTGATAAATTACTTTTAATTTATGCCCTAGATGTTATCGAAAAATACAAAGATTCAGGCGTAAAACCAATTGTTGTTTCAGAAGTTAAATGCTCTCAAGTATTGTTTGACACAATTAACCAATCTGGTGCTGAAGCTATTATGTGCAAAACTGGTCATGGTTTTATCAAAGCAAAAATGAAAGAAACAAATGCAGTTCTTGCTGGTGAAATGAGCGGTCATACTTTCTTTAAAGATAGATATTATGGATTTGACGATGCTGTTTATGCAGGTTGCAGAATTATTGAAATTGTAGCAAAACAAAAGAAAACAAATCCATCTTTCAAAGTTGAAGATATGTTAGAACCATTTAACAAAGTTTATTCTTCTCATGAAGTACGTTTATCTTGTGATAACCAATACAAAAAGCCAGTTTTAGCTGAGTTTGAAGCATATGTTAATGAAAACCCAGATATGTTTGGTTCAAAAATCAAAGAAATTATTACCATTGACGGTATGAGAATTGTATTTGATGGTGGTTTTGCTCTTGTTCGTCAAAGCAACACCGAACCTGTGTTTACATTACGTTTTGAAGCTAAAACTCAAGAAGAATGCGAACGTTTTGAAAACGTTATGGTTTCTAAAATTGAAGAATTTGTTAAGAATTGTAAACAAAATTAAGGCTTGAATTTACAAAAAAGTCAATTTTTTCATCTAAAAAAACTTTATATAAGTACGAGATATTAGAGGATTTTTAGATGACAAACAACGTAAATTATAATCCTAGTTTTACAGGTAATACTTATTATTTTTCACCAAAAGATGTTGAAAACTTGACTAAATATGCAACAGGTGTTGCTATATCTCATCAACCAACTCTTGATGGTTCTGATTTGATGGCTGGTTGCGCTGGCAATTTGGCTGTTCAAGGTGTTCAATGGTTAAAAAATAACAAGGGTAATTATGCTGGTGCTTTAAAAACTCAAGCAGAAACTGCTAGACAAATGTCTAATTTGTATAAAACTCAAGACACATTTACAAAAGGGATTGGGGCTGTAGCTAATGCAACATCTTCAGCTGAATTATTATCAATGATTCCATCTGCTGAAAAATTGTCTACAATGTCAAAATCTACTCAAAATTTATTTAAACAAGCTCAAATTGCTGCTGAAACTTTAGGTCAAACTGGTTCAACTCATGCTTATACAACTGCAAACCAATTATTGTGCCAAGCTAATGCAGCTGCGGCTAAAGAAGCTGCTTCTTCAGCAACAGGAATTTGGGGTAAAGTTAAAAACTTCTTTGGTATAAATAAAGCTTCTGCTGCAATTAACACTGCTGCAGCTGGTAGCAAAGTAGGTAGTGCTTGCTGGAATACATTCAAATCTCAAGGTGGTCCAGCTATGTTAGTTATAGAGGGTGCAACTGAAACTATTACTAACGTATATCCAACATTCAAACAATTAGGTGTAAAAGCTGGTATGAAACAAGTTGGTAAATCTGCCGTTAAGACTTGTGCTTCAGTTGGTGGTTGGGTAGCTGGTGCTGCTTTAGGTACTAAACTTGGTGCTGCAATTGGTTCAATTATCCCTGGGGCTGGTACAGCTGTAGGTGCTGTAGTTGGTGCTGCTGTTGGTACAATCTGTTCATTACTTGGTGGTACTATTGGTAGCAAACTTGCTAAAAAAGGTGCTGAAAAAATTGTTGGTAAAGATGAATTAGTTCTTGCTCAAGAACGTCAAGCTAAACAATTGGCTCAACAAGCTCAAGTTGACGGAAATGTATTAAATCAAGTTGTTGGTGCAGCTTCTGAAAGACTTAACCAAGAAGGCGTTGGAACTGATGATTCAAAAATTGCTTTTACAAGTTTACAAGCTGTTCAATCAGGAAATTCAATAGCAACAAGAACTCAATCTCCATCAACTCAACAAGCAAATGCTTCAAATCAAACAAACCCATTTATGAATAATGTTCAAGGTTTCACTGATAGTGCGATGTTAGAACAATTCTCTAGACAATATGGTTTAGTATAATAAAAAAGAAAAATAGAAAAACACCGAACTCATTGAGTTCGGTGTTTTCTTGTGTAATCTGTATTGACATATAGGTAGATATGTCAATATTTCCCCTAATCTAATAGCTTTAATTGCTAACTAAAGTGATGATACGTGATAATCACGTTCAATAACTGTTTGTGAAGATTCTAATGCTACTTCTAAAGTTTTTTCAATAAAACATTTAATAGTTTCAATATCTTTTTTCAAGTTAATGAAGTTTAATGTTTTTTGTTCTTCTAATGCTTTATGGAATCTTTCATAATTTACTTTTCTCATAATCTACACTCCTATATTCTTGTATTACATATCTCTCATACCTTTTATATCGGTAATACAGAGTGAGAACTTTAGAGTTTTGATGATTTTCTGTTACAAAAGTTCACAAATTGATTTAAAATATGAGGATAAGATTTTATAATTAATCCCCTCAAATCATTGTCTTTAATGAGATTTAAAGCTTCGTGTCTAATGATAAAATTATTTCGTAAATTAATAAAAAAACGACCTTTTGTTTTTCCAGCATTTGCTTCATGTTCTCTTTTGTTTACTAAATTTTTAGATATTGTCATGGAATTTGCTTGTAAGTGCACAAGGTTAAAAATAAGCTTATCAGGACATATTCGCCATAAGTTCGTATTTATGTAATCTTTTAAACATGTTAGATATTTGCGCTTTATCATGCCACAGCTCATTGGCGCCCACCACCAACCTCCAAAACTGTGTGTTTTGGGAGTTAGTAATTCATCTTGTGAGGAATTACAAGTTACAAGTCCAACATTATTCTCTCTTAACGCTTTTATTAAAATTTCGGCATAATCAGCTGAAATTTTATCATCTGAATCTATTATGGAGATAAATTCTCCTGTTGCGTATTCTAATCCTGTTAAAATAGAAGCAAGTTGTCCTTTATTTGTATCATGTTTAATTAATTTTATATTGGAAATATTTTCTAATATTGCAACAGAACTATCTTTTGAAGCATCGTCAACAACAATAATTTCAAAATCTTTGTATGTTTGATTTTTTATGCTTGAAATTGTTTCTTCAATATATTTTGCGTAATTATAAGAAGTAACAATAAAGCTTACAGTCATTAGTTTTGCCCTTTTTTGTTGTAAGCAAATGATGAAAATAATGACGCAAGAATAAATCCAAGTCCAACCAGACCTGTTACTACTTCTGGAACTTCAACGCATGTAGAAATAAACATTATTAGTGCTAACGCTCCAATTGCCCAATGTGCGCCGTGTTCTAGGTATACATATTGATCTAGAGTTTTCTTTTCAACAAGCATTATAGTTAAAGAACGAACGAACATCGCACCAATCGATAAGCCAATTGTGATAATTAAAATGTCTTGACTTAGTGCAAAGGCGCCTAAAACACCATCAAGTGAGAATGACGCGTCAATTAATTCCAAGTATAAAAATGCAACTAATCCTCCGCCTTTCGCGCATTGAGCTAGTTCAAGAGCTCGTTTTTCTTCGTGTTTTTCTAACCAGTGAGTAATTCCATCGATTAACAAATATGTAATTACTCCAACGACACCTGAAAATAGAACTGAAGCTTTAAATTCAGGTGCTATAAAGTGTTGAGTTATTAGTACTGCAATTAATGTTACAACAGTTTCAAAGCCTTTTATATTACCGAGATGAGAGCAACAAGGCTCAATTCCTTTTATCCAATGAACCTCTTTTTCGCAATTAAAGAAGTAATTCATAAACAGCATTAATAAGAACGCTCCACCAAAAGCAACAATTGGTGCGTGAGTTAAATGTAAATAGTGAGCATATTGTTGAGAATCAGTAAGTGCTATTTGAGCAACCTTAACAATACTCAACTTAGCAAAAATTCCGACAACTAAAAGTGGAAATAAAAATCTCATACCAAATACAGCGATTAAAATCCCCCAAGTTAAAAATCGATGTTGCCAGATATGTTCCATTTTTTCTAGTTTTAACGCATTAACAACCGCGTTATCAAAAGATAAACTTACTTCTAATATACCCAAAATTAGGGCAATAAATACACATAAAAATCCAGAACCATTATGAACGTGTTCCCCCCAGAAGTAAGCGGCTATTATACCTAAAATAGTTACAAGGAACGAACCTTTAAAGTATTTCATTATTTTAAATCCTCTATTAATTTATAAGCTTTTTCTTTTAATGTTTCGTAGTCAGAATCGTTTTTGATTATGTAATCCCAGTCGGTGATATTATCAAGTCCAGTTTCTGTAATATCATTTTCGCCAATCAATTCGCCTCTTTGGGCTCTAATTTCTCTTGGACATTCGACTCTAATAGCAATAGCTCCAGCTTTTTTGAATGTTTCGTATTCAAAAGGTACACGAACATCTGTAACCATTATGTTACCGTTTTCTGCGATAATTTTCTTTAGCCAGTAATCATCGCTTTGACTTCTGCCCCAGTTACCTAAATCAATCAAACCTTGTCTATATTGAGCTTTGTTTTTTTCAATTTCTTCGTATGTAAGGTTGTGTTGGCGACCGTATTCTAATTTAATAATATCGCCCATAGCACATCTGTGGTATTCTGGCATGTTTTCCAATAAAATTTTTGCCAAAGTATCTTTTCCAGAATATTGCTTTCCTGAAAATATAATAATTTTGTCTGCCATTTTGTTATCCCCGTTAGTTTTATGTGGTCATTATATGTCAAATAAATTAATAATTCAATAATTGACCTTGATTTTTGGCATGCCTTTAGGCTATAATAAACTAAAGTTTATAGTAGTTGGAAAGTCGGAATATAAAATGGCATTAAATTTTCAAGAATTAATCTTTAATTTACAAAAATATTGGGCAGATCAAGGCTGTATTGTTCAACAACCTTATGATATTGAAAAAGGTGCGTCAACAATGAACCCTGCAACATTCTTAAAAGCATTGGGACCAGAACCTTGGCATACTGCTATGGTTGAACCTTGTAGACGTCCTACAGACGCTAGATATGGCGAAAACCCAAACAGATTAGGACATTATTATCAATTCCAAGTAATAATGAAGCCTACTCCAAAAGATGCTCAAGAACTTTACTTGAAATCTCTAGAAGCTATCGGTATTGATTTGACAAAACACGATGTTCGTTTCGTTGAGGATAACTGGGAATCACCAACTTTAGGTGCTGCTGGTGTAGGTTGGGAAGTTTGGCTTGATGGTATGGAAATTACTCAATTTACATACTTCCAACAAGTTGGAGGTTTAGAAGTTAAGCCCGTAGCTTTAGAATTGACTTATGGTGTTGAACGTATTGCTATGTATTTGCAAAATGTACAACATTTCAAAGATATTAAATGGAATGAAAGATATAATTATGGTGAAATCTTCATGCAAAATGAAGTAGAACAATCAAAATATAATTTTGAAGTTTCAAATGCGGATTCTTTATTCAAAATGTTTGATTTGTTCCAAGCAGAAGTAGATAACTGTGTTGAAAATGAGTTAGTATTACCTGCTTATGATTACGTTCTAAAATGTTCTCATACTTTCAATCTTCTTGATGCAAGAGGTGTAATTAGTAAAGATGAACGTAACAATTTCATAAACCGTATTAGAACAATGGCTTCAAAAGTAGCTAAATTGTATGTAGTTCAAAGAGAAAAATTAGGTTTCCCTCTTTGTAAGGATTAGTGACACGAAAGAAAGAAATGGCAACAAAAAGAGAATTTAGAATTGATTTTACAAAAGCTGGATTGATGAATATCTTAAAACGCAAAAATCCAGATGAAATGATAAAAGACGCAAAGCGTAACGGTTTAAAAAAGACATTAAATGCAATTGATTTAGTAATTTTAGGTATCGGTATTCTTATAGGTTCTGGTATTTTTGCTGTAGTTGGTATTGCTGCTGCTACTCCAGGAACAGGTGCTGGTCCAGCATTAGTTTTATCAATGATAATTGCAGCTTTTGCGTGTGTATTTTCTGCTCTATGCTATTGCGAATTTGCAGCGATGCTTCCTGTTGCTGGTGGTGCATATGTTTATACGTTTGCCACTTTAGGTGAATTTATGGCATGGATGGTTGGTTGCGTATTAATGCTTGAATACGGTATTGGCTTTATTGGTGTTGCTTGCGCTTGGTCAAATTATTTTGTTCAATTCTTGAAAGGTTTTGAAGGTCATTTGCCAAGTTTATTAACAAACCCTCCAATTTGGTTGATTTCTGATTATAGTTCAGCGCTTAAAGTGTTGGGTGATAGTGCAAATGACATAATCCCGACAATTTGCGGTATACCTTTCTGTATTAATTTGCCAGCTATTTTAATTATTATATTAATCGCTTTTATCTTAAAAAGCGGAACAAAAGATTCAACTATTATGGCTACTGTTATGGTAGTTATTAAATTAGCTGTTATTGCTTCATTCGTTCTTGTAGGTGCTTTTTATGTAAGACCTGAAAACTGGGTTCCATTTGCGCCAAACGGAATGAACGGTATTTTTAGTGGTGCATTTATAATTTTCTTTGCATATATTGGCTTTGATGCTTTGGCAACAACTGCCGAAGAATGTAAAAATCCGCAAAAAGATTTACCTATTGGTATTATAGGCTCATTACTTGTAACAACAATAGTTTATGTTCTTGTAGCGTTAGTTCTAACAGGTATGCAACCAACTAGCGGAGTTGTTATTCCTCAAGAATTCTTAAAGGCTCCAATGGTTTACGTTATGAGTATGGTTCACCAAGATTGGGTTGCAGGATTTATTTCAGTGGGTTCTTTGGCTGGTTTAACCTCTGTATTACTTGTAATGTTAATGGCTACAACAAGAATATTATACGCTATGAGTCGTGACAACTTCTTGCCATCTATATTTAGAAAATTAAATAGAAAAACTAGAACTCCTAATTTGTTGACTTACACGGTTGCGGGTATCTCAATTATCGGTGTATTAACACTAGATTTGGGCGCAGCTGCAGAACTTTGTAATTATGGTGCGTTCACATCGTTTATAATCGTTTGTGTTGCTGTTTTAATTTTAAGAAAAGTTGATCCAGACAGAAAAAGACCATTTAAGGTTCCATTTTCTCCTTGGTTCCCATTGATGGGGATAATTTGTTTATTAGGTTTGATGATTTACTTCTTGATGACTTCAGCAAGTGTAATGTCGGCTATGTTATTCCCAGTTTGGATTGGTATTAGCGCATTAGTTTATTTCCACTATGGTTATAAAAAGAACCGTAAAAAAGAAGCAAAACGTTTGGAAATAAAACTTAAGGCTATTGAAAAAACTAGATTGAAAGAATTAGAGAATGGACAATAACCCAACTAATAAAACATCAAAAATAAAAACCTTGTTTAATCAAATGCTAACTAAAAAAAGCACTGACGAACTTATTTCTGCAAGTAAACACTCAGAGTTAAAAAAGACGTTAAATGCTTTTGACTTGATTATTTTAGGCATTGGTGCGGTTGTCGGTACAGGTATTTTTACAATTATTGGTATTGCGGCACAAGGTGGCGACGGTGGTGTTGCTGCTGGCCCATCGCTTACAGTGTCAATGGTAATCGCGGCTATTGCTTGTATTTTTTCGGCTCTTTGTTATAGCGAATTTGCTTCAATGATTCCAGTTGCAGGTAGTGCATATACCTACACTTACGCAACAATGGGCGAATTTATGGCTTGGATGGTTGGCTGGATTTTGATGTTAGAGTACTTAATCAGTAATATTACTGTTGCAAGTGCTTGGACTGGTTATTTTATGCAATTTTTGAAAGGATTTGAACATATTCTCCCAAATTGGTTAGTTAATCCACCAATTTGGTTAATTAATGACTACAGAAGTTCTTTGGCAATTTGTTCAAAACAAGGGCTAAATCCACATGATGTTATGCCATATTTATTTGGAGTAATTCCTGTTTCAATAAATGTTCCTGCAATTTTAATTGTGTTGGTTCTAACTTTACTTTTAATTAAGGGCGTTAAGGAATCGACTAAATTTGCAACAGTTATGGTTTTTGTAAACTTATTCATAATTTTATCTTTCGTTGCTGTTGGTGCGTTTTATGTTAAACCTGAAAACTGGGTGCCATTTGCGCCTAACGGTTTTGAGGGTGTATTTATGGGTGCATTTATAATTTTCTTTGCATATATTGGCTTTGATGCTATTTCAACAGCCGCAGAAGAAACAAAAAATCCGCAAAGAGATTTACCTATTGGTATTTTAGGCACATTAATTTTATGTACTACTTTGTATGTTGCAGTAGCTTTGGTTTTGACTGGTATGGTTAATTATCAAGCTATTGATATTCAAGCTCCGATTGCAGCAGCTATGAGAATGGTTGGTCATGATAAATTTGCTGGATTTATTTCTGTGGGTGCTTTGGCTGGTTTAACTTCTGTATTGTTGGTTTACCAATTAGGTGCAACAAGAATATTATATGCGATTAGTAGAGATAGATTTATCCCAAAAGGATTACGCAGAGTTCACAGACACAATAGAACACCTTATGTATTAACTTGGTTAGCGGCTTTGGTTGTTATTATCGGGTCTTTCTTCTTAGATTTAAAAATTTCAGCAGAACTTTGTAATTTTGGTACTTTTCTAACCTTTATTATCGTTTGTATGGCAATTATTATTTTAAGAAAAACTGAACCTGACAAACCTAGAGCGTTTAAAGTTCCATTTGTTCCACTATTTCCTATTTTAGGTATATTGATGAGTGGTGGCTTGATGTTTTATTCTATGGGTTCGTTAAAAACTTCTTCTGCATGGTTTATTGCGTGGTTAATCTGTGGTGTGTTAATCTATGCTTGCTACGGTTATAAACAAAAACGTATTGAAGAACGCAGAAAAGCTTTTTATAGTAGAAAAAAGTAAGTTGTGAGTCAAGTTTATAAAAAAATAGCCTTTTGAATACTGATTTATTAAGGCTCTATAAGCTTATATTCTTATTTTGGATTATTTTATTAAGAAATGTAAACTAGTATTTTAACCAAAAGGCAATTTTTTCTGAAATAAAAACTTTATATAAGTACGAGAGATAATTAAGATTACATATCGTACAAAACCACATTATAGTTTGCAATACAAGTTATTAAATGTTTAATTAATAGTCTTGTATATGTAGCTTAATTTGTAGTACGAAAAAATAGCTTAAATCTCTGTCTGCTAGCTTAATAAGCAAGTAGAAAATATAAATTAACACGTATTATTATTAAAATTTAAGGAGAAATAACGACATGGCTATCGGCGCAAGAGATTATATCGATCAATTATTGGTAAAAAAATACGCTCAAGAAAAAGTTGATAACCACGAAAATACAACGTCAATGGTAAATCCAGAGAAGATGATGTCAGCGATGAATGATTATGCATCAATGAGTAGAAACATGTTTGTACTAAGTCAAAAACTTAATACCGCTTGTTCGAGAGTGAATGCCCGCTCTGCAAGATACGTAACTTCACCAAGCACACTTCAAAAATTGGCAGCGTAATTCTTTAGTGAAGGTAAGTAAGTTTAGTGTTTTAGGGAAATAAGTAGTAAATTTTATGTGTGTAAATTAAAAGACCTGTTAAAAGGTCTTTTTTTTTGCTTATTATTTTTAAAATAATTAACTAATCTATACTTTAATTGTAAAATTGTTTACCTTTGAACTTTGATTTAATCTAGCGTAGGCGGTTATTGCTTTTGAAAAGTTTAAGTTCATTTGAGCTTGATAGTAACCGCTCATTCCAACACTTTCATAATCTTTCTGTGTTAAATTTGATAAATCATTATTAGGTGTTTGTAATTTTTCAGTAATTTGTTGCGCAGTTTGTTCTGTGTAATAGCGAAGTTTTTCGCTGATTGTAATTTCACCATCGCTATTATAATCCATTTCTTCGTTATAATCTGGTGAATTTTTTGTTATAGTGCCGTTTTTTTGCGCATCTTTAATCATCTCTTGCGCTGTTGTTTTAACAAGAGAAGTTGTAGATTTTATTTGTAATAAATTATTTACTGCAGAATTAAAATCTGGTGATGACGACATATCCATATACACATTTTAACACATTTTCATAACTTTTCTATCCTTTGAACTAAAATTCTAAATATTATTTTACAAAAAATTCATATATATAGTTGATGGTCTAGACCATGCTTATTCACCTTTTGGACGATGAATAAGGCATGCCAATTTGATTTAATGTATATGTAAGAGAGAGGGAAAATGAATATACACGAAGAATGTTTAATTAATTATCTGCAAAAACCTGATGAGTTATCACATACTACTGATGTTTTAAAATTAAATAATGCTTTATTAGCAAAAAAGATGAAAAATAAATTATTCCTTGCAAAAAATGCTATTGTCAATTATACTGATAAAAAATAAAAGTATAATTGATGAGGAAATATGTTTAAAAAATTTATCAACAAGGTTAATCCGTTACACGCGTTGTTAGCTGTTTTGGCATTTGTTATTGTTATTACAATTATTGTTTTAATCGCAAGAACTATTAATTTCAGCGATTTTATTACAAAAACTGAAAACAAAACTTTTGACTCAAGGCAAGTTATGTTGGTTAATAACAAGATTAAAAAGCCAAGCAAGGATATTGTTTTAGTTACTATTGATGATGCTAGTTTTGAGTATCTAACTAACAAATATGGCGAATGGCCTTTGCCAAGAACTGTTTATGCTGATTTAATTAACTTTATTGAACAACAAAATCCAACATCTATTTCTTTTGATTTGATGTTTGTTTCTTCATTAAAAAGTAATACTGGTGCTGATGATAAATTAGCATCTACGATGAATAAGTATGATAATATTTTAACTGGTATGAATTTTGACGATATGGCATACGAAGTTCGTCAACCAGCTAATTTGCCAGCAAGATTACAATTGACTGTTGATAATAAATCAAAAGTAGATTTTCAAAATTTAACTTTCACAAATTGCAGACCTATTTTATCTCAAATTATTAATAGCAATACAAAAATTGGTATTTTAAATATTGTACGTTCTTCTGACGGTATTGTTAGAGAATTTCCAGCTGTTGTTAAATATCAAAACGGATTTTATCCAAATTTAGCATTCTTAACAGCTTTAAACTATCAATCAAAATTAGATAAAAAACCTTATAATGCAATTACAATTGACAAAAACTCAAATGTTTTAGTAAGCAATAAAAAGTTACCAATGAACTCTGACGGCGGTTTGATTTTAAATTGGTATGGTCACTCTGGTGAAACTTATGAACATGTTCCATTGTACAAGCTTGTAATGCTTATGAATGGTGAAAATATTAAAGAAAAATATGATTTTAATAATAAAATTGTATTTGTTGGTACAACAGCAACAAGCTTAGCTGATGTTAAGAGTATTCCTATTACTGGCGCAGGTGAAACTTATCCAGGAGTAGAAATTTATGCGACATTTGTAAATAACTTTATAGATAACAATTTTATTAAAAAAGCTACTCCAGCGACAAACGTTGTTTGGACTGTTATTTTAGCATTAATTGTTGGTACAGTTGTTCTTAGAACAAATTCAACAGCTATTGCAGTATCAACAGCTTTAGTCACAGCGATAGGTTATTCATTATTAACTTACTTTGTAATGATGTTTGGTAATTTGTGGTTGGATATTGTTGTTCCAGTTATAACTATTATTGCGATATTTGTTATTGCTTATATTGTTAAATATGTTATTAAGTCACGTGACTTTGAACATCAATATAAACTCGCAACTACAGATGGTTTGACTGAATTATATAACCACAGATATTTCCAAGACCAAATGAGAATGCAAATTGCGAACAGTCAACGTTATAATACAGAATTCTCAATGATTATTGTTGATATTGATCACTTTAAATCATTTAATGATACTTACGGTCATCAGGCTGGTGATGCAGTATTGAAACAAGTTGCTCAAACCTTGAAAAATAACTCTCGTGCAACTGATATTGTTTGCCGATATGGTGGAGAAGAAATGAGCATAATTCTTACAAATACAGATAAAGAAGAAGCTATGAAAAAAGCACAAAGAGTTTGCTCTGCTGTAGCCGAAAGAATATTTAAGTTAAGTGCAACTCAAACAGTACATGTTACAATAAGTGTTGGTGTTTCAACTTTCCCTCAAGACGGTGAAACTCCGCAACAAATTATTGAAATCGCTGACCAAGGTTTATATTATGCAAAAGAACACGGTAGAAACCAAGTTGGTTTGGCTGAATATAACGAAAATCCACCTAAAAAAGATGAATAATTAAATATTTAAAATATAGCAAAAAAAAGAACTGTTTTTAATAACAGTTCTTTTTTATTAGTCTAAAAATTGCTTCGTCTTTGTTTACTGCTTGAATTGGATTTGGAATGAATAGTTCTTTGAATTTTTCGATTGCATATTGATCTGTCATTCCTGAAATATAATCAACAACGATTTGTTCAATTTTTTCAGGTTCAATTTGGTTTTGCAAAAATTCAGTGTAATATTTGTATAATTCGCAAACAATTCTTGCTGTTTTCTTTTCTTCTAGCTTTGCTGGTGAATCTGTGTAGACATTTTGGAACATCCAATCTCTCAAAATAGTTGTGTAGTGCCAACATTCGTCGCTCATTGAGATTTTTGGTGAATCTATAGAATTTGAGATAATGTCATTAATCATTTTACTTAGACGTTGTTTTTGGTCTGATGTAAAGTATTCTTGGCATTCTTTTGGCAAGTCTTCTTCTGAAATTATACCTGCACGGATTGAATCATCAATGTCGTGGTTGATGTATGCAATTTTGTCTGCAAGTTGTACAACTTGTGCTTCGCAGGTTTTAGGAGTTAAACCCCAAGAGTGGGTATAAATTCCATCAATTGTTTCTTTGCATAGATTTAAGTCTTCTAATGTTTCAACTACACGAACGCTTTGTTCATTATGCCTGAACCCATTTTTAACTAAATGATTAAGAACACCCTCGCCACAATGTCCGAAAGGAGTATGACCTAAATCGTGACCTAGTGCGATTGCTTCTGTTAAATCTTCATTTAATGCTAATGCACGTGAAATTGTTCTCGCGATTTGTGAAACTTCAAGTGTGTGTGTTAAACGAGTTCTAAAATGGTCGTCAAATGGCGATAAAAAGACTTGTGTCTTGTGCTTTAGTCGTCTGAATGATTTTGAGTGAATAATTCTATCTCTATCACGTTGAAATTCTGTTCTAATGTTGCATTCTACGCCTACTGGCTTTTTTCTGCCTTGCGTAAATTTGCTTTTTGTCGCAAATTCGCTTAAATTTTGTAATTCTAATTCTTCTAATCGTTCTCTTATTGTACCCATATTTTTATATTATCTTATTTTAGTTATTTATGCTATAATTAGTTGGTTAAAACCATGCAAATAAAGGATATTATATGAAACAGTTTTTTAATGAATTTACTGCTAATATTGATACTTACATAATGTTTAAAATAAAAGAAAAAACAGCGCAACTGAAAGAGGAATTAACCCAAAAGGGTAGAACTCCAATTTCTTTGGCTATGGGTGCTCCAACTTCGATGCCTCCTAAATATCTTTTAGATGTGATGAAAGAAGCTTTGGACGATAAATATGCGCATACTTATTCAAACCCAAAAGGTGAAAAATATTTTTTGGAAGCAGTTCAAACGAGAATGAAAAATCGTTTTGGGGTTAGTCTTAAGACTACAGAAATTTGTTCTTTAATTGGCTCAAAAGAGGGGATTGCTAATTTGTTGAGAGGTATTATTTCTCCAAAATTAGATGATAATGAAAAAGATATTATTCTTATTCCTGATCCATCTTACGCTTCTTACAAAGAAATGGTTAAAGTTTCTGGTGGAAAAACTTATTCTATTCCGTTGACTTTTGAAAATAATTACACTCCAAATCTAGAAGAAGTATATGCAAATTTAGAAAAGGACGGTTTTAGAAAAGATAAAGTCAAAGCTTTAATTATAAACTATCCAAATAACCCACTAGGTGCTTGTTGTACAAAGGATTATTTGAAATCTGTAGTCGATTTTTGTAAAAAATACGAAATCCTTTTGATTTCAGATGCGGCTTATGCTGATATGTACTTTGAAGATGCAAATAAGCCATCAAGTATTTTTGAAATAGATGGTGCAAAGGATATTGCAGTTGAATTTCACAGTTTTTCAAAACCTTATTCAATGACAGGCTGGCGTATTGGCTGGATTTGCGGCAATGAACAAGTTGTTTCTCAATTTGCAAAACTTAAATCAACAATTGATTCTGGTATCTTCAAATGTATTCAAATGGCAGCTTCAAATGTTTTAAACTCTAAAGAGGGCGATGATTATATTGTTTGGACAAATAGTGAAATTAAAAAGAAATCAGAATATTTTGTAAAAGCTTTTAAAGAAGAATTAGGCTGGGAATTTGACAACGTTCCTTGTGCTACTTTTTATCAATGGATAAAAGTTCCAGCTCGCTATAAAAATGCAGAAGAATTTTGTGACGAATTATTGACAAAATCAGGTGTTGTAATGGTTCCTGGAACAGCATTTGGTAAATATGGTGAGGGTCACGTAAGAGTTTCTATTGTTTGTTCAATAGAAGAACTTCAAGAGGTTGTAAGACGTATGAAAGAAGACGGATTTACATACTAATGAAAATTAATGACGAATTTACAGTAAAAATTGAAAAAATCTCTAACTTAGGACTAGGAATTGCGCGAATTGATGGGCAGATTGTTTTTGTAGAAAATGCTTGTCCTGAAGATGAACTGAAAATCAAAATTACAAAAGTAAGTAAAAATTATGCAAATGCCGAAATTGTTGAAATAATCAATCCATCAGTTCACAGAGTGACTCCTTTTTGCCCAATGCAAAAGGTGTGTGGAGCTTGTCAATTGCAGTTTATAGATTACGATTACCAACTGCAAATAAAAACAGGAATTGTTAAAGACGCACTTCGCTCTATTTCAGGATTAGAAGTTGATATACCATTAACAATTCCAAGTCCTTTGAAAAAGGAATATCGTTGCAAGGTTCAATACCCAATTGGTCAAACAAAGGTTTCAAAAAAGATTTTGGCTGGTTACTACAAACAAAAATCACACGAAATTGTTAATATAAAATATTGCCCAATTCAGCCAGAAATTTGTGATAAGATTATTGACTTTATTCGTGAAAAAGCTTTTGAATTAGGCGTAAGTGGTTATAACGAGAAAAAACATGTCGGAGATTTGCGCCATGTCGTAATAAGACATTCAGTTGCGACCAATAAAAATCTTGTTATTTTAGTAGTGAATGCAAAAAAATCTTTTGCAAAAATTGAAAAATTTGCAAATGAAATTTATTCTGCATTTAAAGAAGTTTCAGGGGTTTGCTTGAATTTTAATCCTAATAAATCGAACCTAATTTTGACGGATAAAACAGAAATAGTTGTTGGCAAAAACTTTGTAAAAGAAAGAATTTTAGATAAAACTTTCAAAATTGGTGCAAATTCATTTTTCCAAGTAAATCCAAAGAGTGCTGAAAATATTTTTGCGTATGTTAAAGAATACATCGAAAATAACTTTGAAAATCCTACAGTATTTGACGCATACGCAGGAATTACAACTTTTGGAATTACAGTAAGTGGTATTTGTAAAAAAGTTGTTAGCGTGGAAGAATGCAAAGAAGCAGTTCAATTAGCAGATGAAATTATCAAAAATAACGAAATAATTAACGTTGAATTGCACAATATGGACGCAGAAAAGTTTTTTGAAAAAGAGTTGAATACTAAAAATAGAAAATTCAATGTTACAATAATTGACCCACCAAGAAAAGGTTCGACAGAAAAAACTTTAGAAAATATTTTAAAACTTACTTCTGATAAAATAATTTACGTAAGTTGTAATCCAGCAACCTTGGCTAGAGATTTGAAATATCTTATTTCAAAAGGGGCTAAAGTCGATAATATACAGCCTTTTGATATGTTTTGCCATACATATCATGTCGAAACAGTTGCAATAATAGATGTAAAAGAAGTTAACAAATAAAAATTTTACTCGACTTTTTTTCATGTTTTTATTACGATAAATACACAAAGAGAACATAAAGGAGAAAACAATGCAAGTAATATTAAAAAAAGATGTTCAAAATTTAGGCGAACAAGGCGATTTAGTAACAGTTAAAGACGGTTACGCAAGAAATTACTTATTACCACAAAATTATGCTGAATTAGCTACAAAAGGTGCTTTGGAAAACAGAGAACACAATTTAGCTAGAATTCACGCTAAACAAGAAAAATTACACCAAGAAGCTCTTGCAAAGGCTGCTGAAATTGAAAAATTTGCTACTTTAGAATTACAAGCAAAAGCTGGTGAAAGCGGAAAATTATTCGGTACTATCACAACTAAAAAACTTTGTGAAGAATTACAAGCAAAAGCTGGTATCGAAGTTGACAGAAAAACAGTTTCTTTAAATGCTCCAATTAACAAAGTTGGTTCATATACAATGTTAATCAAATTAACTTCAAAAGTTAAAACTGAATTGACTGTAAACGTTACAGCTTCAGAAGTCTTAAAAGAAGAAATTGAAGAAGTTGTTGAAGAAACAACTGAAGCATAGTTTAAAAGGCGCAATTTTGATTTATCAAAATTGCGCCTTACTGTATCAAAATTAGGGATAGGGAATGGATAAGTATAAAGATTTAAAAAACGAGTGCATTGCAATTGGTTCATTACCTCACAAAAGTGTACAAGAGGCGATGAATATTGTTAAAACTTATTATTGCGAGATACCGTTTTGCCCTCAACTGCCTAAATTGTCTAAAAAAGAAGATATGGTTCTTCAATATTTGGATAAAATGGCTGGTCTTATTTTTGATGAAGAAAATGACAGGGTTTATTTAGACATGGATATTCCTGAATTTTCTGATGACTTGGAAAATTTGTTTTTAGCTTATGAAGAAGCAACTTGTGATATAAATTCGGAAGCTTTAGATAAGTTTGGGTTAACTCCAGAATATTCAAAAACATTTGCAAGTTTTATTGAGCTTGTTTCAGAATTGAAGCCAAGGTACGCAAAAACACAGATTACTGGACCTTTTACCTTAGCTACAAGTCTGACTGATAAAGATGGTCGATGTGCTTACTATGATGAAACGCTTAGGGAAATTATAGTTAAAACGCTTGCCCTAAAAGCTTTATGGCAAATTAAAGAAATAAAAAGAGTTTCACATGTCACAACACCAATTATATTTATTGATGAACCAACTCTTTCTCAATTAGGCACTTCTGCTTATGTAACTATTCCTCCAAAAGAAATTATAGATATTATCAAAGAAATTTCGGACTTAATTCAATCAAATGGTGGTTTAAGTGCTATTCACTGTTGTGGAAAATGTGATTGGTCAATTCCGATGAAAGTTGGCATGAATATCATTAATTTTGACGCGTTTTCTTATGCTGAAAATATGAGTTTATTTGTTGATGATTTAAAAGATTTTCTTTCAAACGGTGGAAAAATTGCCTGGGGAGTTGTTCCAACCTTAGATAAAGAGGCTTTGGTAAATACAAATATTGAAGAAGTTGCTCAAAGATTTGAAATAGCTAAACACTTATTGATTAATAAAGGTATAGAAAAATCTCTTGTTGATGAAAATTCATTAATAAGTCCCTCTTGCGGTTGTGGTTCTTTGAGTGTAGAATTAGCAGAGAAAGCAATCAAATTAACAAAAGAATTATCAAATAAATTAAAGGGGTAAATATTGACTACAACATTAGCAATAACAGGTAAAAGCGGAAGCGGAAAAACTACAATTACAAAGGCATTCTTGAGAATATTTCAAGAATATTTTCCTGATAAATCGATTTTGCTATTTGATAATGATTTGGCTGCAGAATTAGGTCATAGCTTTGGAAAAGATATAAGAAATACTATTTATGGTATTAGAAGTGGAAAGCACGAGTATAAAACGGGTATTCCTGAAAACATGACAAAACAAGAATACATTGAGTGGGCACTTGAAGATATTGTGGAAACAATTGATGAAAATGTTGATATTATTGTGTCTTGGCTTGTTGCATCAAAAGATTGCAGATGTCCAATTACAAAGCAAATGAATGATGCGTTACAAAAATTTATCAGCCAATATGATATTGTTATCTTTGACTGCGAATTTGATTTGAAATACCTAAATCAATTGGTAGATGTTAATATTGATACAGCTATTATTGTGACAAACCCTACAGAATCTTCTGTTTACTTAACAAAGAGAATTGAAGAATTTTCTGCAAAATATGCCGCAGGTGGTCAATTAGGTGTGGTTTTAAATAAGGTTGAAAATAAAGAAATGACTCACATGTTTGAGTTATTGAAAAAATATGAACTTGAAGTATTAGGTGTAGTTCCACTTGATTTAGAGTTACAAGAAAATTCTATTGCGCGAGAATCAGCAGTTGCACAAGATGCAATCAAACAGTTCTATTTTAGATTAAACTTACCGCAAAAGAGGGTGTAATGGCAGTAATAATTGACGGAAAACAAGTTGCAGAAAATTTAACAAACGAATTAGCAAATGAGGTTAAAAAATTTGATATAAAACCTCATCTTGTAGTAATTCAAGTTGGAAATAATACTGCAAGTTCAATATACGTTAATTTAAAGCAAAAAAAAGCAGAACAAATTGGAATAAAATCGTCTGCAATTCATTATCCAGAAAATGTTTCAGAAAATGAAATTATTGAAAAATTGAAAGACTTGAACGAGGATAGCTCTGTAAACGCAATACTTGTTCAATTACCTTTGCCAAAACATATTGATACAAACAAGATTATAAATGTTATATCGCCAGAAAAAGATGTTGATGGATTTACTGCAGAAAATACTGGTAACTTGCTAAATGGAATAACTCCAAAAGCGTACCCGTGCACTCCAAAAGGTATTATGAAGTTACTTGATGCATACAAAATTGATGTGTCAGGTAAACATGCAGTAATTGTCGGACGCTCAAATATTGTTGGCAAACCAGTTTCATTAATGCTATTGAATAAAAGTGCAACTGTTACAATTTGTCATTCAAAAACTGAAAATTTGACAGATATTACAAGAACTGCAGATATTTTAATTTCTGCTGTTGGGAAGAAAATAATTTTTGCCGATATGGTTAAACACGGCGCTGTAGTTATAGATGTAGGTATTTTTAAAGATGAAAATAATAAAACGACAGGCGATGTAGATTTTGAAAATGTAAAAGAAGTTGCAAGTTTTATCTCCCCTGTTCCAAAAGGAGTTGGACCGATGACTATAGCTTGTTTAATGGAAAATACTGTGGAATTATTTAAACTACAAAACAATTTACAATAAAAATATAAAAAAGGGCGGTTGCGTTTCGCAACCGCCCTTTTTTATTTGTACATAAATTTATTTGAAACACCAGAAAGAAGTTGCATCTTTGATACTGTTTTCTTCAAGTTTTTGGAAAGATTTCATATCTGCATTTAGAACTTCAAGTTCACTCGCAATACTTGTGTTTCTAACTTCAAGTTCTGAGTTATATGCAACCAAATCTTTATATTCTTGAACTTGTTCGCAAGCTTCTTCGCCATATTTATCTTTCATAGCGCTAATTCTGCCAGTAACTTTTTGAAGTTCTCTAGCTTTTATAGATTGCTCAAGTTCCAAAAGATTTATTTCTTTTCTACATTGATCATATTGTAATTTTGACGTTACTGTAAGCATATCTGTCTACTTTCTTTTACCTAATCACATGCTATATATCGGCATATTTAATGGAAAACTTTAGTTCTTTGTTACAATTGTTTACAATACGAGTGTAGTTTATTTTTACAAAATAAAAAGTCTGTCAAAGTTATGACAGACATTAAATAAACACGAGGATATTAAGAGAGAGAGTATAAATAAAA
>CAKVDZ010000010.1 GCA_934728585.1 uncultured Candidatus Melainabacteria bacterium
TTTACTTCCGCAAAACGGGAGTTCTCTTCCCACCAAAATATGACATTTAGTCATATTTCGGCAGGAACTCTTCTCAACGCCCACCATTTTAAAAGAATCACTTCGGTGGTTCTTTTTTTGTTGAGAGGCATCTCTCTACCCGATGTTTTACTTCCGCAAAACGGGAGTTCTCTTCCCACCAAAATATGACATTTAGTCATATTTCGGCAGGAACTCTTCTCAATGCCCACCATTTAAAAGAATCACTTCGGTGGTTCTTTTTTTTTTGAGAAGCTTCTCTCTGTCCTCTTGCTTAAATTTTTATTATTTTACGATTTTTTAAAAGTATGATATCATTATTTTCAACGCAATTGGAGAAAATTTTTGGAAAATAGGTTAAAAAAATTTGAATTTTTAAAAGGTGATATTTTTGGAGCTATAATCGCTGGAATTATCGCGCTTCCACAAGCTTTAGCCTTTGGTGTAGCCTCAGGATTTGGCGCTTCTGCAGGTATTTGGGGTGCAATTATTTTATCGTTTATTGTTGGTTTAATTGGTTGCAAGCATGCCATAATATCAGGTCCAACTGCACCAATAGCAATTATTTTAGCCTCTGCCTTTGCAGTAACTTCTGGTAAAATTTCTGATGTCTTACTGATTTTAGTCATGGCTTCAATTTTACAAGTTTTAATTTCTCTAACTTCTGCTCCAAAACTTATAAAATATGTACCTTATCCTGTAATATCAGGGTTTTTAAGCGGTATTGGTTTAATTATTATAATTCTACAAACTCCAGTTCTTTTAGGCGCAAATTCAAACGCATCGACAATTCAAACATTAATCAATATTCCTAACATAATTAGTTCAATAAATCTACAATCTACTATTTTAGGGGTTTGCACATTATTATTTTTATTCTTTACACCAAAATTCATATCAAGAATTATTCCTGTCCAACTTTTAGTATTAGTCGTAATGACAATAATAACATACTTTTCAGGCTGGGACGTTGAAAAAATTTCAACAATGAGCGTTAATTTTCCTCAAATACAGCTTCCAAGTTTTTCAATTGATATAATTTTAAAATATTTTCCACTCGCATTAACTTTAGCCTTTGTCGCAACCTGCGAAAGCCTTTTAACTGGCGTAATTATAGATTCATTAACAAAACAAAAACTTAACTTCAAACGTTTTATTTTTGTACACGGATTAGGGAATTTAATTTGCTCTTTAACTGGCTCAATGGGCGGTTCTGCAGCCACAATGAGAAGTGTTGCAGGGGTAAAAAACGGCGCAAAAACTAATTTTACTGCAATTTTTAGTTCTATATTTTTATTAGTTGTTTTATTAAAATTCAGTTGGTTTATCGTACAAATACCAATTTGTGTATTGGCTGGTATTTTGATTAAAATTGGACTTGATATTATTGATTTCAAGGTTTTAAAAATCTTGAAATATGCGCCCAAAGACGATTTAACAGTTTTAATCATCGTATTATTTTTAACAGTATTTTACAATTTAATTTTCGCAATCGGCACTGGAATTGTACTTTCTTCACTACTTTTTGCAAAAAGAACTGCCGACAGCACTGTTATTAAAGAAAAACAGGACGCTGAAATATATTCTGAATACGAAATTGATGTAGAGCAAAAATCACACTATCAGATAAGAATTTTGCATCTCGATGGTCAATTTTTCTTTGGTTCAATAAGTCAAATTGTATCGCATTTTGACGAATTATTAGAAACAAAATATATAATTTTAACTTACAATTCAAACATTGAACTTGATATGTCTGCAATTTTTGCACTGGAAGACATAATCGTAAGACTTCAATCGCAAAATATTAAATTATTCCTTGTTATAACAAATGAAAATGTACGAAATAAAATTATAGAAATGCATACAATCACAGAACAAATCGGCGAAAATTCTTTATTTGCAGAAGAAAAAGATGCTATTAATGAAGCAAACTCGCATATAAAAAAATAATGAATGGCGCGAGCCCTTGGCTCGCGCCACAACTATTCAATTGAGGTAATTGTAATCTAATTAAGTCTAAACTTTTTCAAACGAAACACAATTTTCGTTAATAAAAATCTGTTCTGATTTTGGAGGAAGTTTTAATTCTAACCCCTCATAATTAACATATTCTTCATTATCTGAAATATTCACTGCACACACAGCTTTTTGTCCGTTTAATTTACGAGCAAAGCAGTAAAACTCATTTTTTAGCTTAATTTCTTCGTACTGACCGTGGCTAAACAAATTTGTTTCACTGTTAATTTTGCACAAATTTTTGATATGATTTGTCAAATCGTTGTAATCAAAATATTCTGATTTTGGTCGTAAACATTTGTCGCCATTTGATTTTTGACCCTCAATACCAAATTCGCTTTGATAATACACACTTGGAACTCCAGGAAGTGCAAACATTAATGAATAAACAAATTTTAAGTTATTTTTGTCATTCAAAGAACTTGCAATCCTAGATACATCGTGATTATCTAAGAACGAGTATAAGTGTTTCCCGCGATATAAGTTTTCTTGACGTTTTACAGAGTGTGCTATTTCAAACATATTTTTGTCGTTAAAACTTGAATAAAGCCCTTTGTAGCACTCGTAATTTGTAACACTGTCAAGCATTTCAGGATTTGCTATATTATTGTAATCACCGTGAACAGCCTCTCCTAAAAGCCAGAAGTCAGGCTTTAGTGATTTAGCAAAATTGTGCAATTCTTTCATAAAATCAGCGTCCAAACAGTATGCAACATCAAGTCTTAAACCATCTATATCAAAGTTTTCGACCCAATATTTAACCGCATTAAACAAATGTTCTTTTACATAATAATTTTTTAAATTCAATTTTACTAAATCGCCACAACCCTCCCAATCAACGTATGAAAAACCATCATTGTAAAAATTATTGCTATTCCAGTTTAAGAAAAACCAATCGCAAAACGTAGAATTTTGACTATTTTGTTGAACATCTTTAAACGCCCAAAAATCACGTCCGACATGATTAAAAACACCGTCAACGATATATTTAATTCCGTTTTTGTGCAAAGTTTTCCCTAAATTTGCAAAGTCTTCGTTTGAACCAAGTCGAGAATCAATCTTGTAATAATCCGCTGTATCATAGCCGTGAGCTGTACTTTCAAACAGTGGTCCAAAATAAATTGCATTAATACCTAAATTTTTGATATGTTCAATTTGTTCTTCAATTCTAAACAAATTATGCTGGACATTACCGTCAAAGCTGTTTCTTTCTTGAGTTGAACAAAATCCTAATGGATAAATATGATAAAAATTACTTTCTTCTGCCCACATTTTGTTTCTCCTTTCTATACCGTTCGGTATATTAAATTTAAAAAAATTTTAGCTGAATATTCCGTGCATAAATTGTTTGATAAAATCATTTATGCTTTCATTTGTTTTAAGTGCTATGTAGGCGTTTATAAGTCCAATGAAAGTCCATGCCAGACGTTTTTCAGCACCTTTCATGTTGCCGTGAATGCGTGACATCGACTTAAACATTTTTTCTAATATTTGATATTGAACTTGGTTATATTCAATAGCAAGCTTGCTTAGAGTTCCACCATCTGGGGCAAATGTAGCATTTAAAACCATTTTATAAAATTTCTCATTATTTTTAGCAAACTCCAAATAAGTTTGAGCAACGTTTGTAAGAGTTAAAATAACGTCATGCTCATATTGTTTAGGGTGGGGTATATAGTGTGAATTAAGCTCTAACAAGTTATTTAGCTTTTCATAATTCACTTTTAATAGTTCTTTCAAAACACCCTCTTTGTTAGAAAAATAATAGTATAGGGTTGGTTTTGTGATACCTGATTTTTCGCATAGAAGTTGCACACCTACTGCGTCATAACCTTTTTTAGAAAACAGGTCAAGTGCTATTTTTAATATTTTATTTTTATTGTCTTGATTATTCATAGCATGTGCATTATATACCGAACGGTATATAATGTCAAGTGCAATTTCATCTAAATAGAGGATTAAATATTTTTAAATCTTTTTTAGAATAAGTGTGTGAAAGAATAATCGGGGTAGATTATATCTGGGGAGAATGGATATGGCATTAAGTATCAAAATTGTAAATGATTATGTTGATGAAGAATTTGAACCACAAAATAATGGTGAAATTTCAGAATCTATTACACAAAATTGGACAGAACAAGCACTTGAATGCTACCAATTAGGCTGTGACTGCGCAAAATGTTCTATTTCAAAGGGCAAATACTCATTTGTATGTCAAATGCCAAAAGTAGTAAAAATACTTTTGAAAATGGGTAAACCAAATTCAAGTATTAAACTAGCTCAAGCTTAGTTTTTGTGCTAATTTCTGTGCTACAGTAAGCATTGGATCAATACTTGTCGAAAACGGTGGCGCGTATGTTACATCGTTTCCCAAAAACTCTTTTATCGTCATTTTAGATAAAAGGGCGCTTGTTAGCGTGTTTATTCGCTTGTCCACATCACCTTGTCCCAAACCTTGAGCACCTAAAATTCTTGTCGTTGTCTTGTCTGCGATTAATTTTAGAGTTATGTTTCCGACATCTGGCATATAACCAGCTTTGTCGTTTTTTCTAACTACCACTGAAACTGGGTCAAACCCGTATTTTTTAGCCATTTTTTCTGTAAGTCCAGTCATAGACATGGAAAAATCAAAATATCTTGTTACGGCTGAACCTAAAACGCCCTCAAAAGCTTCTTTTTGACCAGCAACATTAATCGCACAACAGCGCCCCTCCTTGTTTGCAGTTGAACCGAGTGAAATCCAACAAGGTGCATCGGCAACTATATTGTACTTTTCAACACAATCTCCACATGCATAAATATCTTTTATATTTGTTTCTAAGTATTGATTAACTTTTATCGCGCCAGTTATGCCTAGTTCTATTCCTGCATTTTTAGCAAGTTCAACGTTTGGACGAACTCCAACACATAAAACTACAAAATCCGTTTCAATTTCTTTTCCTTGTTTTGTAATCGCTTTTTGAACATATTTATCACCTGCAAAAGCAGTAATAGTATCGTTATTTACAATTTTAACTTGTTCTAAATTTCTTTGTAGTACATATTTCTGGATTAATTCTGCCATATCTTCATCAAATAATGACATAATAAATGGTGAAGATTGAATTATAGCAGTCGATAGCCCCTGTTTTACAAAAGCCTCTAAAAGTTCAATACCAATATACCCTGCGCCCAAAATTAACGCTCGTTTGCTAGATAAAACTGCTTTTTTTATTGCAATTCCATCTTCAAAATTTCTTAGTGTGAAAATATTTTTTAGATTAATATTTTCAATATTAGGTATTACAGGGTTTGCACCAGTTGCAATAATTAGTTTGTCGTATTTCGTGTAAAAAATATCATTTGAAACAAGATTTTTTACAGTAATTTGCTTAGTTTCAGCGTAAATTTTAGTAACTTCATGTTGCGTATAAACTTTTATACCACTTTTTTCAAATTCTTCTGGAGTTCTGATAATAAGCTTTGTTGGGTCTTGAAAAGCACCGCCAATGTAGTACGGCATGCCACATTCAGAGTAGGCGACATTTCTGTCAGCAGTGTAAATTACAACTTCCCAATCAGACTGTAAACGTTTTAATTTCGCTGCAGCCTTTGAACCAGCTGCAACTGCACCTATAACAATAACTTTCATATTGTCATTTTATGATTTAGAAAAAATTTTTTCTATTGCATAGTTGGCGGATAAATTTGTAGAATACAATGAAAAACTAAAAATTTTGTTATGATAAGTCCAACACAACATGCATAGTTACAAATGTAACTATGTTTTTTAAACAACTCTCTTTTGATAAAAAAGTTGAACCTTTCTTCCTTTTTTCTCATTTTGAACCATTTTTGAAAAAATTTCAATATAAATTGCAAAAAATAATGTATTTTCAGTATATTTGATGTAAAATTTTCTTATGAAATTTACAACTGAAGAATTGATTTTTGCAACAGGTGCAAAAGTCTTAAAAAATAATATGCAAGGTGAAAAGTTCACAATCTCAACCGACACAAGAACTATAACACCAGAAAATGTTTATATCGGGCTGAAGGGTGAAAACTTTGACGGTGAGAAATTTATTCCGCAAGCCGTAAAATCAGGCGCAAAGGCTTATTTTACTACAACTGGAACAGTTTTAGACGACGCAAGACTTGTTTTACAAGTAGAAAATTCGCTAATTGCGTATTTACAACTTGCAAAATTATACTTAAATAAAGTTTCACCTAAAGTTATTGCGCTTACAGGAAGTTCAGGCAAAACAACTACAAAAGAAATGCTTACTTGCGTTTGCAAGCAACAGTTCAGAACTTTTGCAACTCCGCTAAACCACAATAACGAAGTAGGTTTTTGTCAAACTATCCTTTCTATGCCGAAAGATACTCAAGTTCTAATTCTTGAAATGGGCATGAGAGGTTTGGGTGAAATCGAGCTCCTTTCTAAGTACTCAAATCCAGATATAACAATAATTACAAACGTTGGAACTTCTCATATCGGCAGACTTGGAAGTAAAGAAAATATCGCTAAAGCTAAATGCGAAATTTGCAAATATCAAAAGCAAAATGGTTGTTTTATCGCACACGACAGCGATTTAATCAAGAAAACAGTCGAATTTAACGGCGAAAAAGAATATTTTTCTATCAAAGACGCCGAAATTACTGAAAAACAAATCGGTAAAACAAAATTCACATACAAAGACGAAGATTATCAATTAAATATTGAGGGTGATTACAACGTTGAAAATGCTCTTGCTGTAATCAATACAGGATTATACTTGGGAATGGAACCTGAAAAAATTAATGACGGTTTAAAATCTTATTCACCTATCGAAAAGCGTTGGCAAGTTGAAGAAATCGGTGATTACAAGGTGATTAACGATGCGTACAATGCAAATCCTGATTCTATGAAAGCAGCCTTATCAACTGTTTTGGAACTTTATCCTGATACAACTCTAGTTCTTGGAAATATGGGTGAATTAGGTCAGGACGAAGTTTTCTATCATCAACAAATCGGCGATTTTATTTTAGGTAAGCTTAACGAAAATAGTAAAGTTAAAATAATTACTGTTGGGAATTTGGCAAAAGAAATCGCTCAAAAAGCGCTTCAACACAATATTAACGCTGTTGCATTAGATAACAATTCGCAAGCAGTGCGTTACATTCTTGATAATGTTGAAAAACATACTACAATATTTTTAAAAGCTTCCCGCGCTATGAAATTCGAAGAAGTAGTTAACGGGTTAAAAGGAGATACATTATGATAATGGCAAGTGTAGCGTTCATTTTAGGCTTAATTTTATGCTTATTATTTGGCGTGCCATACATTGATTTTTTAAGAAAAAAGACAATCGGACAATACGTTCTTGAGCTTGCACCAGAAGCTCACAAGCAAAAACAAGGAACACCTACAACTGGCGGTATTTTTATAATTACAGCAATTATTTTGGCATCAATAGTTGTTTTAGCGTTGGCGCAAAAGCTTAATACAACTGGTTTTATAATTTTAATAACTCTATTTTTCTATACTCTAGCTGGTTTTCAAGATGATTATTTAAAAATTAAAGGTAAAGAAAATCAAGGACTTACACCTAGAGGAAAATTAATTAGACAGATTGTTATTGCGTTTTTACCAGCAATTTTTGTACCTCTTTGCGGAGAACAATTTACAAGAATTTCTTTTGCGTATCATTACATTGATTTAATGTGGTTTTACCCATTTTTTGCAGTATTTATCATAATCGGTTCATCAAATGCATTCAATTTGACCGATGGACTTGATGGATTGGCCTCAAGTTGCGGTATTCCAGTATTTTTAGCTTGTGCTATTATTGCTGGAATAAACGGATATATGGAGGTTTCAATAATCGCATCTGCTACAGCTGGTGCCTTGATTGGTTTTTTGAAATACAACAAGGCAAAAGCTCAAGTATTTATGGGTGATACAGGCTCTTTAGCTTTAGGTGGATTACTTGGAACATTTGCAGTTATGGGCAAATTTGAATTACTTCTTGTTGTTATGGCTATGGTTTTCATTTGCGAAACACTATCAGTTATAATCCAAGTTACAAGCTTTAGATTGACAGGAAAAAGAGTTTTCAAAATGGCTCCTATTCATCACCATTTTGAACTTCTTGGTTGGAGTGAAAACCGCATTGTAATTACATTTGCGGTTGTATCAACAATATTTTCAATAATTTCAATCGCACTATTTTACTTATATTTTAAAGGATTAATTTAATAATGAAAAAAAATTGGTTTGAAAAAAAAGTTTTAATATTAGGTTTATCAAAAAGCGGAATTTCAGCTGCAAAATACCTTAGCGAAAAATGCGCAAATGTTTATATAACTGAAAGTCGAGAAGAAAAACCTGAGGACAAAAAACTTATTGAAGAATTAAACTCACTTGATATAAAAGTAGAAATGGGCGGACATAGCGATGAATTTATCAAAGATAGTTATATTGCAATCGCAAGCCCTGGAATACCACCTCACAGTGAAATTTTCAAACGTGTAAAAGAAAATAATGTTCCAATAATTTCTGAAATTGAACTTGCATATTCTGAAAGTTTAAAACCTTTTATCGCTATTACTGGAACTAACGGAAAAACAACAACCACAGCACTTACAGCCCATATTTTGAGCGAAGAATATAACGCAGAACCTTGTGGCAACTATGGTGTACCACCCTGTGATTTGTTAAATAAAACTGATTTAGACTATTTTGTTTGCGAAGTAAGTTCGTTCCAACTTGAAACAAGCAATTCATTCCAACCACAAATCTCTTGCTGGTTGAATTTCACACCTGACCATATTGATTGGCATCAAGGTTTAGAAAATTATTTTAATGCAAAGGCAAAAATTTTCAAATTCCCTCAATTGCCAGCATTTGCAATATTTAACGGACAAGACGAAAAATTATTAGAATTTTCGAAAACTTGTCAATCTGAAGTATTTTTATTCGACAAAAAACAAGACAACAACTGTTGTTACATAGAAGATGAAAAAATTTATTTCTGCAGAAATAAAAAAATAGAAGAAATCATTACGTTGGAAGAATGCCCACTAATCGGTCATCATAACTATCAAAACGTAATGTGTGCAATAATTGTTGCAAAAATTGAAGGTATTTCAAACGAAGACATAAAAAAAGCAATAATGTCGTTTAAAGTGCCTGAACACAGACTTGAATTCGTTACAAAAATTGGCAAAACTGATTTTTATAACGACTCAAAAGCAACAAACCCAGAATCTGCAATCGTTGCAATTAACTCATTTAATGACAAAGACGTAGTTTTAATCGCAGGAGGCAGAGATAAAAACACTGATTTAAAAGAATTTTGCGAGTCAATTAACAAACACGTTAAAACAGTTATTTTGATTGGTGAAGCTGGAAAACGATTTGAAGAAAATCTAAAACAAAATGGATTTGATAACATAATTTTTGAAGAAACTATGCAAAACGCGATAGATAAAGGTTTGTCGCTAAATCCTGATGTAGTGCTTCTATCTCCAGCTTGCGCAAGCTTCGATATGTTCAGCGGTTACGAAGAACGAGGAAAAGTATTTAAAGATTATGTATTATCAAAAGTATAATCCAAAAAATGAATCTCGATACACTCCAAAACAAAGTGTAATCCTAACTCCGCCAGATAAGACGGTTATGATTGTTGTTGCATTTTTGGTTACAATAGGCATAATTTCTATCTTTTCGGCAAGTGCGCCTAAATGTATGGAGCTTGGACAAAATCCAGCAAGATTTGCATTATTTCAAATTTTCTTCCTAATTTTAGGCGTAATCGGTATGAGATTTTTTATCAACTATGATTACAAAAATCTTGTTGTATGGACAATGCCAATTACAATAGGTGTTGTAATCGCGTTGGTTTTAGTAGCTTTCACTCCTTTAGGGGTAACGGTTAACGAATCAAGGCGGTGGTTGAATATTGGGTTTACGAACCTACAACCCTCCGAATTTGCGAAATTTGCCGTCGTACTCTTAATGGCAAGCGCATTTTATAGGAATAGTAAAATCTTTGACCCAAATAAATGGATATATTTTATTCCTGTTTTAATTATGGTTGGCTTAATTTATAAACAACCTAACTTAAGTATGGTTATTTTACTATTTATGACATCATTAGTCGTATGGCTAAGTGCTGGTGGTCCATTGAAAACCATTCTATCACTTGGTTTTGCTGGTGCAATAACTCTTGCAGCAACTATTACAACTGCTTTGAATAGTACTCTTTTGGCTCGTTTCATTAAGCCATATCAGTTAACACGTATTACAACTTGGTTAAATCCAGAACAGTACGCTTTAACCTCTGGTTATCAAATTATTCAGGCGCTTACAGCTTTTGCAGCAGGTGGTTTCTGGGGTGTAGGCTTTGGTAATTCTAAACAAAAGTTATACTGGCTTCCTGAATCACATACTGACTTTATTTTCGCTGTAATCGGTGAAGAATTAGGCTGGTTAGGCTGTATTTTAGTAATAGGCTTATTCTGGACATTAATTCACAGAGGACTAATTATTGCTTCAAGATGTCCTGATATGTATGGAAAATTGCTTGCTGTTGGTATAACTTTCTCAATCGGCTTCCAAGCATTTTTGAATATTTCCGTTGCAACATCATTCCTACCAGCAACAGGTGTTCCGTTACCATTCATAAGCTATGGTGGTTCTTCATTAATGGTATCTTTATGGATGATAGGTGTTTTATTAAACATTTCTAAAAAACGAGTAAAAAAAATAAGGGTTAATTCAAATGTCAGATTCTTGTAAGAAAAAATATACTTACTTTATCACTGGTGGTGGTACTGGAGGACATATCTATCCTGCAATTGCGGTTGCACAAGCCTTAAGAAAAGATGAAACAACCAAAGATATTTATTATATTGGCAACCCTGACAATATGGAATATTCTATTGCAAGAAAAAATCGTTTTAAATTTTTACCAATAAAAGTATCTGGAATGCCAAGAAAATTAAACATTTCATTTTTAAAATGGGGTATTGAATTAGAATTTGCAAATTGGAGAGCGTTATACTACCTTTGGAGATTTAAGCCCGACGCTATTTTAGGCACAGGTGGTTACGTTTCAGCTCCTGCTCTATTTGCATCAAATTTGTCCAAAACACCTTATATGATTCACGATTGTGACGCACAACCTGGAATTGTTTCAAGATTTGTTGCACCTATGGCAAAAACTGTTTCACTTGCATTTGAAGACTCTGCGCACAATTTAAGGGCGCAAAACATTCACATCAACGGAAATCCGATAAGAGAAGAATTTAAAACTCTTACAAAAGAACAAGCAAGAGAAAATCTAAGTCTTGAAAACAAAACTACTCTCTGCATTATGGGCGGTTCACAAGGCGCAAAATCAATTGATAATGCCACTGTAGGAATTTTAAAAAACTTGCTTGAAAAATATGATATTCAAATAATTTTCCAAACTGGTGCAAAACATTATGACAACACAATCTCACAACTTAAAGAAATTTATCCTGAATATGAAAATAACAAAAATTTATTAATAAAACCATATTTTGATGATATGGTAACAGTGCTAAAAGCTTCTGATATTGCAGTTTCTAGAGCTGGTTCATTGAGTTTATCAGAAATCTGTGCATGCTCAATTGCGCCAATTCTAATTCCATATCCATACGCAGCAGCAGATCATCAAAGAAAAAATGCTAAATCGTTGTTAAACAAAGATGCTTGCCTATATTTGGAAGATGAAGATACAACTTCTGAAAATTTAATGCAAAAAATTGAAGAATTACTTTTAAACCCTGAAAGGCTTCATCAAATACAAGAAAACACTGGAAAATTGGCAAAATTAGACGCAACTGAAAAAATTGTGGAACAGTTAAAAAAAGTAGCAAGCCATGAGTAAAAATTACAAAAAAGCCCTTGAATTGTTGACTTCTCAAGGAAAATTTTATATAAATTTAGGACTTGAAAGAATTCGCGCAATTCTTGAATTGATGGGCAATCCGCAAAAAAAAATAAAATGTGTTCACGTTGCTGGAACAAACGGCAAAGGCTCTGTTTGCGCAATTCTTAGCACAATTTTAACCGAAGCTGGCTACAAAACAGGTTTGTTCACTAGTCCTCACATTTTCAAATATACAGAAAGAATTCAAATTGACGGGAAACAAATTGACGAAGACGTTTTTGCGGAAAAAATCTTCAAAATTCAGGAACTTTCTGAAAAAAATAATATTCACCTAACAGAATTTGAAATTTTAACTGCCGTTATGTTTGAATATTTTGCAGAAAACAATGTTGATTTTGCAGTAATTGAAGTTGGTTTAGGTGGAAAATATGATTCAACAAATGTTATTGAAAAACCGCTTTGCTCAATAATTACAACCATTGACCTTGACCACACAGAACGACTTGGCGACACAATCGAAAAAATTGCCGAAGAAAAAGCTGGAATTATTAAACCTAATTGTCCAGTGGTTCTAAACGCTTCAAACAAAGGATTTAACGTGATTAAATCACACACAGTTGAAGATCAATTAATTATCGCGCACGAATTTAGCCTTGGCGAAATGAGTTTGAAAGGATTTCACCAACAAGAAAACCTTGCTCTTGCGGTAAGTTCGCTATTATTGTTAGTTCCTGACATTAAAATAGTAACAATTCAAAATGCAATTAAAAAAGTTGTTCACCATGGAAGATTTGAATTTTTTGCAGATAAAAAACTTCTTGTTGATGGAGCTCACAACCCTAATGGAATAAGCATTTTAAAACAAAATTTGGATATTTATTTTAAAGATTATAATTTACGTTTTATTTTTGGTTGCTTAAAAAACAAGGACTACCCAAAAATGGTAGACATACTGTTTAAAGAGGGTGACGAAATATATTTCAATCACTTTAACCACGCAAATTCTGCAACTTACGAAGAACTTTCTTCTGTTTGCAAATATCCATCAAAAGAATACAATGGAAATTTACCTGAATTCAACGGAATAACAGTTGTATGCGGTTCTCTTTATATGATTTCAGAAGTTATGAAAGATTTTAATTAATCTATAGCAAAAAAATACCCCTAATCGGGGCGAAAAGAATGAGCAATCAAAAGAGTTGAGGATTTACAACTATATAATAAACTATTGAGGCGGTCGTTTCATTAGATGAAACGACCGCCTTTTATTTTAAAATATTATACTTTGTGACTACAAAACTCTTTGTTCTTTTACTTGAGCGTTTACGTCAACTTCATAATTTTTTGATTTGATATTTGCTCTAAAGAAATCATCATAATTTTTGTTTATTGATGTGAAGTTTTCTCTTACATTTGCAAAGTCTTTTTTAGAAAGCATTTTGTTTGATAAAAGAATTTTGTAATCTTTATTCATATCAATATCTTCAAATTCGCCTGTTTGTTGATTTCTGCATTTTACGGCATCTTGATATGTTTTATCGCTTTTGCCAGCTTCAATTTGTTCGATTAGACTTCTGTTTACTTGGAAGTCTGACCATTGAATTAAAGTGTTACGAGTTGGCGCTTGCAAGTTTGATTTAACATTTTTGGCAATAATATCAACCATATCAGAACCTTTAACGTTACCAACATTCAAGTTTTGAGATTCAACATCAATTCCGTCAAAGATTTTTAATAAATTCAAGTTGTTAGAACCCTCTTTAATTCCGCCTCTAACGTAAGAAGATTGTAATGCAACTGATGCCAAATCTGGCATTTCTTTTCTTGCTTGTTCTGCAACTGTTGAAGTCAAATAGTTTGTCAATTCTGTATTTGCATATCTAATTTTGTCAGAATATTCAAGTTCAGATGCACCTTTCATTTTTACTAAAGGTTTAACATCTTCAACAAAGTTTTTATCTAAAAACGCTTTAACATCTTTATTTTCGGCTGAATTTTCAGTGATATACATATTAAATCCAACATCTTTAAGGTTTCCGTCATCGTCAAATTTGAAGTTTACAGATTTAACGATTTCGTTATCTTTACCCAAAGAGTTAATCATAGTTTTACCATCATTAGCGTTATCTCTTGTATGATCATGACCGTTTAAAATAACGTTAATATTCGGAACATTGTTTTCAATCATCTTAGAAATTGGAGCGCCCATGTGAGAAAGCAACACGACAGCGCCTTTTGGGTGTTTTTCTTTAAATTCTTGAACTTGTTTATTTAAAACTTCAAAAGTTTTTTGCAAATCAGCTTCTGAAATTTGCGTGTCTTTTTTATTGTTGTTGTCGTAAAGTTCAGTTTGCGTTAATTTGCCTTTTAAACTTGGAATTGTAACCCCCAAGAACAAAACATTGTGTTTCAAATCAGGGTTTTTATCATCTTGAACTTCGTAAACTTTCGAAGTCACTATATCTGGGTGAGTTTTCATTAAACCTGAAACTAGCGGAGATTTTTCCAAATCCACATTTGTTACAAGTGTTTTAACAGGTTCATCTTTTAATTTGTTATATAAAAACTCATCGCCACCGTCATAACAATGATTTCCAGGAGCATAAACTGTATCAAAATTATTTTTTACAAAGCCTTTCACTGTGTTTACAACTTTATCCAAAAAGTTAGCTTGAATATCGCCATTAGAAAGTTCTGGACGTGTCATATAACCTTTTTTATGAGGGTTCATAAAGAAATCACCTGCAATAGCGAACATATTCAAAGTACTTTTTTCATCGGCTTTTTTAAAAATATCGCCTTTATTTTGTTCTATAGTACCAACTAATTTTGGCAAATTATGTACATTCCCGTGATTATCAGACATCGCAATAATGTTTACCTGAGCGGCTTTGAAACCAATTTGCGGACGCATAAAATTAGTTAATTTCACAATACACCTTCCTTTATACGCCATGTAAAACATGTGAAGAAAAAAAATTGCCTTTTTGCGTAAATTGTAAACAACATGTTATATGTTGATTTTACTGGTATTTTGGCGAGTTTTTAAATAACAACGTTAATTCGTTTTGTAAACAAATGTAACAAATAAAAGCAAATGTCTAAAGTTCTCACTAACTTAGTCCGATATATAAAATGTAAGTTGAAAACCTAATGGGATATGTGGTATGTACAACAATTTAAGAAATGAACGTATTATTGTTGACATGAAATCATATAACGAAGTTTCTAGCTTAGATGAAGAAAACCGTGATGATGTAGATTTGTATTGCGATTTTCTTAAAGAAAGATTTTTAACATTATCTGGTAATAACTAGATAATAGTGTTTATTAAATTTCCTTATTTCCTTCCCTATACACAAAATTTATTATGCCGTTTCGAGAGAAACGGCTTTTTATTTGCTTCGAATTATTCGGGATATCGTGGGAGTAACGTCCCACGATACCTTACGGGCTGGGTTCACTTCGTTCACACGGCGCCCTACCGAAAATTCGCCTTATTTCCCCTCTCACAACTCACAGTTCACTATTCACACTTTTGTAATCCAAGGTTGTTTTATAATCCACTATTTCATCTAACAATTCTTTAAATTCCGCATATTCAATACAATGTAGAGCATGAGATAGCTCAATATTATTCAAAAATTCCAAAACATAAGTGTGGTCTTTTTGTTTAAGAACTTTTATCATTTGACATTTGGTTAAAATATTAATCAATTTTTCAATACATTCTTCAGTCAAAGCCAAGAAAGACGCACTTTTTTGCAAATCAAATTCACCATTTTTATTATTACAAGCAAATTTAATCATACCAGAAATAGTTTTTAACAAATTTTGCTCATTATAGTTCAAGTTATCACAGGGCATATAATGAATGTGACGCGGAGAAACAGTTTTTATAATACTTTCCATACATTCTTCTGATGGTGGATAGTCAAAAAACATTATACTATCTGCTTTTTTAACATTTTGACGCGATACAACTCGCTCAAAAATTGCTTTATAAGGTTTTAGAGAATTGATTACTTCCTGATTTTCTGCAAAAACAATTATATTTAGCTTTGAAGTTTTGATATAATCTTCTACTTGAGCAAAAATATCTGTTTTATTTCTGTGATCAAAAAACTTGATTTCATTAGGGTTTGAAACAATTTCTTCTTTCAAATTTTCGCTGTGAATATCCTCAACTATCAACTGCAAGCTTGTTGTATCTCTAAACGTGTTCAATTTTGGTGAAAATGCAACATCTAACTTGTCACCAACAACAAGCGAAATATCACCATGCGACCACCAAACACAAGTGTAAACAGCGTCATTACCTTGAACTTTCAATCGCAAATGGTTCTTCTTTTCCCCCATCAACGTTTTTTCTTTTAGGACAAAATCATTTATCGCAAAAATAGGAGATGGATTAGACGCGCCAAACGGTTCTAGTTTTGAGATTTCGTCAACAAGTGTTATATCCAAATCTTTTTCATCAAGCGCTAAATCAATATTAACAATCGGTTTGAACTCTTGACCCTCTGACATTTCTTTAATAGTGTTATTCAAAGCTTGTTTTACTTGTTCAAAAGTAGCTTTTTCTTCTGAAAAAGACAAGCCAGCAGCCATTTCATGCCCGCCAAATCCGTTTAAAAGTTCAGAAATTGAATCAATTGCATCATAAAGGTTTATACCCTTAACACTTCTTGCTGAACAGCGATATTGCTTACTTTCAGAATGATATGTCATAATAAATGCAGGTTTGTAGTATTTTTCAACAAATTTTGAAGCTACAATACCGATAATTCCTACATTCCAATCTTTTTTGAATAAAATTATCGCATTATCATCTGTATTTCCATTCAAATACATTTCTTCAGCTTCCAAAAACGTGTTTTCACAAAGCTCTTGACGAGTTTTATTCAATTCGTTTAGGGTTTGAACTGCATATTCTATTTCGATTTTGTTATCTGAAAGCAACAATTTTAAAGCAATTTCAACATTATCAAGTCTGCCCGTAGCGTTAATTCTAGGTGCAACACCAAAAGCAATATTATCCGAATTTATCCCAGCATCAAGACTATATCCAGCACTTTCTAGCAATTTTGTCAAACCGTAATGTTGCCCTTTAGAGATAAGCTCCAATCCTTTCATTACAAAATAACGATTTTCACCAATCAAAGGAACAATATCTGCTATGGTACCAACGGCTACTAATGGAAGTAACTCGTAGATAAATTCTGGCTTTTCATAATATAAAAGTAATGCTTGCGCCAGTTTAAATGCAACACCACAACCAGCAAGTGCAGTTAATTCTTGAATTTTTTTTGCACTCAAACTTTCGTCTAAAGAATTTGGCGCTTTTGGATTAATTATTGCAAAACTTTCTGGCAAAATTTCTGGCGCTTCGTGGTGGTCTGTCAAAATAACATCTACACCAAAACTTTTTATAAAAGCAACCTCGTTAACGTTGCTAATACCGCAGTCTACGGTAATTATAACTTTTGGCTTTTCATGTTCTTTATCAGTCATAAGGCTCATAAAAGCCTTTGTATTCATTCCGTGACCCTCGTTTTCGCGGTCTGGAATGTAATAACCAACATTTGCGCCTAAATGTGTTAAAGTTTTCATCAAAACTGAAGTTGAAGTTATGCCATCTGCGTCAAAATCGCCATAAATAATTATTCTTTGTTTTTCGTCGATTGCTTTTGATAGTCTTTCGACTGATTTTTCCATATCACAAAATGCTGTCGGTTCTGATAACTTCATATCAAGCGGATTTAAAAATTCTTTTATATCAGCCTTTTTTGTAATTCCGCGCACAGCTAAAAGCCTTTCTATTAAAGGCTTGTTAGCAATATCCCCTTTTTTGATTACCCAATCTTTTCGCATTTTTTTATCTATTGTAACTAGACTCTTTTATTTTTTGACTTAGAACTTCAATACCTTTTTTCAATTGAACATCATCTTTGTTTTTGATATTTTCGTCTGTCAAATCAATGATAACATCTGGCGTAATACCTTTTTTGTGAATATCGTTTCCACTTGGAGTTAGGTATCTTTGAATTGTAATATTAACTCCAGAACCCTCTGGAAGCTTGTTAATCTCCTGAACAATACCTTTTCCGAAAGTTTGAGTCCCAACCAAAGTCGCACGTCTATTATCTTTTAGTGCACCTGAAAGAATTTCACTTGCAGAAGCAGAACCCTTGTTAACAAGGACAACTACTGGTTTTTGAGTTAAGTATTGAGAAGATGCTGTCGCTGTTTCTTTATAACCATCTCTATCAACAGTACTTACAATAACGCCACCTTTTAACAACATATCAGAAATTAAAATAGCGTTTGTTAGTAATCCTCCTGGGTTTGAACGTAAATCAATGATAAAACCTGATTTGTTACGATTTTTAGCAATAATTTCGCCCAATTCTGTACCAGCATTTTTACTAATAAAAGAACTTAATCTGATATATTGAATATTTTCAGGAATTTTTGTTTCCATTGGAGGGTTAACAGAAACCGCTTTAACTTCGATTTCATCTCTTACAATTGTGAAAGTTAATGGTTTTTCTTCGCTTTTACGTTTGATTAATAAGGTAACTGTTGTACCTTTTTCGCCACGAATTTTATCTGCAGCCTTGTCAATTGAAATACCTTTTGTACTTTCACCATTAATTTCCAAAATTTCGTCATCTGCTTTAATACCAGCTTTTTCTGCTGGAGAATTTTCGATCGGTGAAATTACAACCAATTTACCATCTTTAATCGCAATTTGAGTACCGATACCTTTTAGAGAACCTTTAATTGAATTTGTTTCTTCTGCAAACGCTTTTGGGTCTAAAAATCTTGTGTATGGATCATTTAAACTTGCTAACATTGTGTCAATTGCAACATAAGCATCTTCGTTAGTTTTAATTTGGTCGTCATATTTGTGACGCCATCTTTGCCAATCTTGAGAATTGTTTGATTGATCAACAAATTTGTTGTTAATCAATTTCCAAACAGTGTCATACAATTCACAAGGCGAATATGCCATTACTTGTGTTGCGTTAACACCAATAACTAATAATGCTAACGTAAATACCGATATCAATATTCTTGCAAAACTTTTATTCATAAATTTTTCCTTCTATCTATTAAATATATTATCGCATACTTATTGAATAAAGATGTAATTTTAAACAAAATGTTTCAAAATCTTTAAACTTTTATTAATAGTTTTGATATTTTACAGTTTTCATATACACTATTATTAAGTAACTAAGGAGGACTTATGCACGAATACGTTTTTAAAATGAAAAAAGGTGAAATTGAAATAGAATTAAAATCTGACGACTTGGAGTTTGTTGAAGAACAACTTAACAAATGGAGAGAAGATTTATTACAAAAATAATAAATATAAAGGAATAATATGCCAAAATATACATTCACATTTAAAAAAGGTGAAATTGAACTTGAATATGTAACAACAGACAAGGACTCAATGGAAAGACAATTCCAAATTTGGGTAACTTGCGCTTCTGTATGGGCATATAATCAAGAAAAAATCGAAAAAGGATTAATGACTTCTCCTCTACCAAAGGCTGAAAAACCAGTGATAAAAGAGGAAGTTCAACCGCAAGAAACTATTGTTCAGGCAGAGGAAGTTGTTGTAACTCCTGAAATTGCACCTGTTGATGAACGAGATGAAGTTGTTAATGGTGAATTGATTATTACACATGAACAAGATGAAATTGAACGCGAATCACAACGAATAATACAAGAATATAAGGCAGAAATGGAAGCCGAAGCTCGTAAAAAAGAAAACGACGAGAAAAAAGAAGAATTTAAAAATGATGTAGAACAAATTGTTGCAAAAGAAGAAGCTGTTCAAGAAGAATTGTCGCACCTTTACGACAAGCCAGCAACAATAAACGATTTAAAACCTGAAGAAACAGAAGAAAAAAGCGATTTAGCAAAAGATTTTGATGCGTTTTTACAAAAATCAATGACAAACCCATCAACAGAGGTTAAAGAAAAACGTGACGATAGGTTTTTGAAAGTTATTAAGGTTAAAAATGTAACTGAAAAGCTTGATTATTTAATCGTTACAGCGTACTACTTGTCAGAATTTGAACGCTTAGATAGATTTACTTTAAAACTTGTTAATGCAAAATTAATGGAAAACTTGAACGAAGTTGTAGACAATACTGTATTGCAAGAAGCAATCGACAAAGGACTTGTAGAATGTTTGCCAAATTATACAAACATTCCGTCTGCTATGGAGTACAGACTTACTGAAGCTGGTGAAGAAGCTTTCCTAAATGGTAGAGCACAATAGAGGTTGTATGACAAAAGTTGCAGTTGCTTTAAGTGGCGGTGTTGATAGTAGCGTAACAGCGTTGTTATTTAAACAAAAAGGGTATGAAGTTGTTGGAATTACTGGCAAAATGACAAATTCACCCTCTGCAGAACTTGTTTGTCAAAACGCAAAAGCAGTTGCTGATAAGCTAGGAATTAAGCATTACATTCTTGATGTTAGCGAAAAATTCGGAAATAAAGTTATCGGTTATTTTAACAAGGCTTACCTGAAAAGTGAAACTCCAAATCCTTGTGCGATGTGCAACAAATGCATAAAATGGGGGGCAATTTTTGACTACGCAATAAACGAACTTTGTTGCGATTATTTTGCGACTGGTCACTACGCAAATATTGTTAAAATTGGTGACTATTACACAATGGCGCCAGCAAAAGACCCAAGAAAAGACCAACTTTATTTTTTATTCAGCCTAACTCAAGAACAATTTTCAAAAACCTTGTTCCCTCTTTATGAATACGAAAAATCACAAATCAGAGAAATTGCTGAAAAATATGATTTACCGTCAAAATCTGCCAAAGATTCACAAGATATTTGTTTTATACCAAAACCAAAAACATTGAAAGATTATCTTTTTGAAACAATTGGTAAGAAAAAAGGTGATTTTATAAATGTTGAAACAGGTAAAAAATGTGGCGAACACGAGGGCTGTTTCCAATACACAATTGGGCAACGCAAGGGGCTTGATATTGGCGGAACCCCAAACCCTTTGTATGTTGTAAAAATTGATTCTAATACAAATACTGTTTTTGTTGGCGAAAAAGATAAGGCTTATGGCACAGAACTAAAACTTAAAAATGCACATAAGACTTACCCTTTTGAAGAAAACTCTTTTGATGTAATGACAAAAATTAGATATAATATGCCGTTTGTAAAAGCGCACGTTGAAATTTATAACGACGAAGCTATTATGCATTTCCCAGAACCAGTTTATTCAATAACTCCAGGACAAGCAGCGGTTTGGTATGATATAAACGATGGTCACTTACTAGGTGGCGGTTGGATTGTAGAATAATTGACAGTAAACTGTACTTCAGCTATAATGAAATTTAATTTTACAAAAATTTATATTTTTTTAAAATTGGGCAATTATATTTTTTAGCTTTCTTCATGAAAGTATGTTATCGGTAACACCAATTATTACTCCAAAAATAAAAAATTTAGGTTTTACAAGTGCGCCACCTTGCGTTAATCCTTATTTAAAATCTAAAAAAGACTCTTTTGAACACGCTAAAATAGAAGCTTCTGATGAAATGAAATCAAAGTTTGAAGCAGGAGATTTAGAACGTCTTGTAAAAAATCCTATCAAATATAAACAAGCAGAAACACTTGCAAAAACAGCAGTTGAGCCAAAAGAAATTGCATCAAATGTTTTATGGTTTTTTGATGAAAAACTTGATGCTAAAAAACTTACTGAAAAAATTCTATCAGTACAAGAAAAATGCGGAGAAAATTTAAACAAAATTAATTTCTTTAAAAATGTATATGATTCTTCTGCAATAACAATTAGCGCTGATTTAAAAAATGGTGGAAAACGCGTTGAAGTTTATGACAAAGATTTTAATTTAGAAACAGCAGAAGTTTTTGAAATTCAAACAAAAAACAATAAAACATTTGAAATAAAAAAATCAAAAGATTATAAACACAATACCATTTCAAAAACTCGTAGTGAATTAATCCAAGGTTGGAAAGTTCCTCTTACAGAAGTAATTGTAAAAAAAGACGATAAAGGTAATATCGTTTACAAAGAAACTTCTGAACAATCTTCTATTAAAGGAATTATGAACACAAAACGTGTTTACACTGACGGAACAGTAAAAAACATCAGCGAGGGTAAAATCTCTAAAAATGGTGTGGTAACAATTAGAAAAAATCTTGAATCTTTTGACGGAACAAAAACAAATTACGAATATCTTGATGACCCTCAAGGTAACAGAATTTCAAAATACAAAATCGTTGATAAAAATGGAAATGTTCTTATGAGCAAAGAACAATATTTTGACGTGATTTCTGAAAACAAATTTATTTCATCAGAAAATGGCAAAAATTACGAAATTAACGTAAATGAAAAAGAATTAAATGTAAAAGACTTGCAATCAGGCAAAGAAACAAGCACTGAGCTTAATACATACTTATTTGGCGACACAAAAGCGTTATTAAAAATTTTAAAACAAATTAAGGGCGATGAATTAATTTCCATGACAGAAAACGTAAAAAGAATTTTCACAACCCCTGACGATTTAGGTGCATCTTTCTTTAACCCTGTAAACAAAGACATTACGACATGTGATAACTTGTATACTTTTGTGCATGAATTAGGTCATGCAAAAGATATGAAAAATTACGACATTACAACTTTCAAAACAAAAGATGCAACAGAAAGTACAAAAATTAGCAAAAATAAAGATTTATTAGAAATTTATAACAAGGAACGCGACAATTTTAATAAAAATACCTCTGAAACCCAAAGAAATCATGTTGATTACTTTATTTCAAATGTAAGTAACAAGGGCAAAGACGGAAGTTTTTCAGAAGCTGTTGCAGAAATTAATGCTATGTTGAATACTTACAACTCTGTTGACAGATTTTCAATGCGTTCACAATATTTGCAACAATATTTTCCAAAAACAATCGCTTGCGTTGCAGAAAAGTTAGCAATCTAATAAAATCCGCTTATTACTCACAAGCGACAACTCACTATGTCAAATATAAAGTATTTGTAAAGATATAGAATAAATTTCTTTAGTATGTATAATAGTATTAATCTAAAATAGAGGAATATTATTTATGCAAGAAACATTAGAAAGAAAACAAATTAAAAATATCGATTTTAACTGCGATTTAGCTCAAAGTTTCGGTATTTATAAAAACGACGCTGAATTTAATCTTTTGGATTATGTAAGTTCAGTAAATATTTCATGCGGTTTTCATGCTGGCGACCCAATGATTATCAAAAATGCTCTTTTACAAGCAAAAGAAAAAAATATTGTAATCGGCGCACACATTGGTTTTAACGACATTCAAGGATTTGGATACCGCGAAACTCAATTATCAGAAGAAGAAATTGAAGCAATTGTTATTTACCAAGTTGGTGCAATTTCTTCATTTGCAAAAACTTTTGGTCTTGAAATTGAACACGTAAGACCACATGGCGCTATGTACAAACAATGCGCAACTGATTTTACTTTCGCTTGTAACGTTGCAAAAGCCGTTAAAAAATGCTCTCCATGGCTTGTTTATTACGGTGCAACTGGCGATGTAACTCAAAAGGTTGGCGAATACGTTGGTATTACTGTTGCAGAAGAAATTTTCTTAGACAAAACTTACAACGCTGACGGTTCTATTGATTTTGACGCAAAAGATAATTCTAATTTAGAATTTAACTTAAATCGTTTAAAACACTTGCTTTCAACAAGCGAAATTGATAACAACTTAGGCGGAAAAACAATTGTGAACGCTGATACAATTCATTTTTCAAACAAATATGAAAACTCTATTGAATTGATTAAATCAGCAAAAGAAATTATAAATCCTGAACCTGTTAACTATATTAAAGTTAAAAATTCAGGTTGGGTAGAATAGATTATAAATTCTGAAAGTCAGGTATTAAAAGGTATAGAAGATGGAAAAGAAATTTAAAGACACATTTAAAGATAAAATGAAAGAAGCAGGTTGGTTACTTCCAGGGTTAGAAGTTAAAAGATGGTTTGCGCTTATATTTTTAGGCTCATTACTAATCACAATCGGCTTGATGATATTATTCAATTTGCGTCCAGTATATTTCATTATGGAATTTATTCGCAAAATCGCAGTCACAGTGCCAACTGACATTTTATCAGTTGTAGTAACTGTTTTAGGTGCATACTTATTCTTTAAAGGTTGGCAAAAAACAAACCTTTCAATGCTTGATTTACACAATGGCAAAGAAAAAAATACTCTTTTAGAAACTTTATACAGAAGAAGAAAATTAAATCGTGGACCTAAAATCGTTGCAGTTGGTGGCGGTACAGGTTTATCAATGTTATTAAAAGGTATTAAAAAAATTACAAATAATATTACAGCAGTTGTAACCGTTGGCGACGACGGCGGTAGCTCTGGTAGATTAAGAGAAGAAATGGGTGTTCTACCTCCAGGAGATATCAGAAACTGTATTGCTGCTTTGGCAGATGACGAAGATTTGGTAACAAAATTATTCCAATACCGTTTTAAATCAGGTGAAGGTTTAGAAGGACATAGCTTTGGTAACTTGTTCTTAACTGCTTTATGCTCAATCACTGGTGATATGGTAAGAGCTGTTAAAGAATCTTCAAACGTATTGTCAATCAGAGGTCGCGTATTGCCATCAACATTAGATGATATGCGTCTTGCCGCTGAATTTGAAGACGGAACTATCGTTCATGGTGAATCTTCAATTCCTGAAGTTCACAAAAAAATTAAAAGATTATTTACAGAACCAGCTGATTGCAAAGCCTTGGAAGATGTTATTTTGGCAATCAAAGATGCTGATTTAATTATTTTAGGACCTGGAAGTCTTTATACAAGCGTTATTCCTAACCTTTTAATTAAAGAAATTTCTGAAGAAATTGTTAAATCTTCTGCTAAGAAAATATATGTATGTAACATTATGACTCAACCTGGAGAAACAGATAATTTTGCTGTTTCTGACCACATCAACGCTTTATACAAACACGCAAACAGCGACAAATTAATTGATGCGGTTCTTGTAAATAATGTTTTACCACAAAATATGGCTGACAAATACGAAAAATGTGGTCAAATGCCAGTTATTCTTGATAGATACAACATTAAAGTTGATATTGTTGAAAAGAAATTGATTGAAGAAAGCAAAGAGGGTCTTGTAAGACACAGCTCTCATCGTGTTGCAAGAGCAATCTATTACTGGTTTAGAAAACAACAAAAAAGTAATAAAAAATAATATAATTAAATAATGGAGAAAGACTTTGTATAAATTTATCAAAATGTCGATTAATGCGACTATCAGTGCGTTTAAAGGATTACAGTTCGTTTTAATTCTTATGTCATTACTAACAATGATTGATTTCATTTTGCAACTAATGACAATCAAACTTCCAGAACAAATCCAAATCGTTTTTGATACAATGTACAATTTTCAAAGTAACTTCTATAAGCCTAATTTAGCTATAATTCCTGTTGATTTCACTCTTGCTGTTGTCACAATTGAAATGATGATTTTAGCAGGTTTAATCGTTTATATAATAAATTTCATTATTGAATTTGAAAAAATATTTGACAATGTCTATAAAGATGGAGTTAGAAGATACGAAACAAAATTTAATCAAAATCTTGAAAAAAATGTTGAAAGAATTGAAAAAAATAACAAACAGTTCACTTTATATTTCACAATGAATATGGAACAAGTTGTAGATAATTTTGCTGTTATTGAAAATCAAAAAGTTGATATTCCAACAAAATTAATCGAATATCGTACACTACTTAGAAACACTTTACTACAAAATTTTAAAATGACTTATTCTCAACTTGAAAGTGGCATGTTGATTTACTTTGAAGATTTTGGCGATTGCAACAAAATTTTTGATAAAATATTTGAATTTAGCGCTCAAACAAAAGAAGAATTAAAAAAATTGAAAATAAAGTTTCGCTTAAATTCAGCAGTATGTATTGCAAATAGAACAACAGACAAAGAAACTTACTTGCCAAAACTTAAAAAACTTATTTCAATCGCTTTGCCAAATAAAATTATGGCTTTAGCTGATTTCAAAAATAAGTACGAAACATTAAAAGAAAAATCATATAAAATTTCAGAACTTGGCGAATATAGCCTAAACAATGAAGCTATTGATGTTTACACTTTAGAAAAAGCTCTTTAATCATCAATTGGCTGGCTACCGATAGAAATTGTTGCGTCAATTTCAATAGTATGCCTAATAATCGCGTGCGACATTAATAACAAGTACGGATTAATTTGATTTACATTGGATAAATTAACTTTTGCCTTTGGATTTATCGTTTCTAATTGTTCTTGCGGTTTTTGCTCTTTAATATCGATTACTGTTTGCATGGAATGTTGAGTGCCATCTTTTTGCAAACGTTTAAACAATTCTTTTTTAGGAAATTTTTCAGAACAAACAATTTCAATATCAACTGAATTTGTAGAAACAAGGCTTACTGTTGCTTGCAAATTACCGTAATTTACTGTTGTAATAAGGATTTTGATAAAAGTATCTGCCTCTGGAGTTTCTTCATTTTGTTCAATTTCCAAATCAAAACCAACTCCTTCTTGCAAAGGAAGCCAAGGCAAATATAAAAGCATTAAATTTTTTAGAGTTTGCGTTGCATCATTTTGAGAAGAAGCTGAAACACTTGCATTAATAACATTTACAGTTTCTTGCAAAGGTTTTATGTCCGTCATGCCTTGTGCAGTTGCCATTGTCATCATAGAAACCATTTTATTCATCGCAATCTTGCTATTTTTTTGCAAAAAAGCTGAAACATTCGACAAATTCACATTTGAATTAAGTTGAGATGCCAATTGTTTTTTAAAATTCGCCAATTCTTCAGGCGTCATACCTTGTGTTTTTTGGTTATTAGCCTGAATTTGTTGTGCCCATTCCATATCCTCCGCAGTTTGAGCTTGCATATTATTAAACATAATATTGTTATGTCGAATATTATTTCTAACTGCATTATTTAGCTGTTTATGCGGATTATTTAAAGCTTCATGGCGAATGTGCTGTTTTGTATTTTGAATTAAATTGTCAGCCTTATTAAACACTTTATCTTGCATAAATTGTTTTTTGTCATTTAAAAGTTCAGGTGCTTTATTTTCTTGATTGTTCAATTCATTTTTAAAAACATCTCTATCTGGCTTCACTAATGGTCTTTGAGATGGCTTATCACCTATATCTGGACGATTAGGATTGTTCGGATTATTTGGGTTATGATTTGGTCTGTTTGGAACATTTTCATTTGTTGGTGGTTTTGGTTGTTGCGGTTGATTTGGAATATTTGGGTTTTGTGGTATATTTTGCTCTGGCATAGGATTCAATTGAGGCATTTTACCGTTATTTTGAACCATTACCAACAATTCCACCATGTTTTTAGGTAGATTTAATAAATTTTTCACATAAACAGCTCTATCTATACTTGCAAGGTTGTTCATTCTAAGCTGTTGAGGATTTATATACTGCCTTTGATAATTATTAATAATGTTATTGTGCGTTTTTTGAACTAAATTATTCACAGCAGAACCAGATGATGAATCAGGGTTAATACTAGCTTTTGCGCTTTGCAAATTCATCATTTTTTGGTTTAATTTTAATTTTAGCCAATTAACATTTTCCATAATTTATACATGCCATTATTGAAATGTTTTATAACACTACATTATAGGCAAATATGATTGAGGGTAGCTGTAATCTTCTTTAAAACCTATATGTCTGTACATTTTTAGTGCAGGAATATTATTTGTTTCTGCTGATACGTTCACTTCAGTAAAATCTCTTTCACCTGATTGAACTTTTTTCAAAAGTGTTTCAACAGATTTTTTAATCAAATATTTTGCCAAACCTTTGCCTTGATGTTCTTTTGCAATTGAAACAAGCGGAATATTTGCAATTCTACCGCCTGTGATGTTTGTAAAGCAGAACCCACAAGGTCTACCATTGTGTAGTAAAACGCTTGTTGCTTCTGGTAAAAATTCACCATAAATACCATTTACGACTTTATCTAAAATGTCATTTGTACCCTCGACAGATTTATAACGAGGGTCAAATAACGCATCAGAAGCTGTTGAAAATCCTTCGTGAATAACTTCTACAGCTCTGTCAAAATACATATCTTCCCAAGTTGTAATAGTATAACTTTCATCTTGAGGAGTTTTTGCAACACTGTTTAAAATTTCTTCTGAATTTTTGTTATCCATCATAAATCTCAAAACTGCAAGACCTACAAATTTGAAACCAAAATGAGCAATATCGCTTGTAAAATCTGATTGTATACCTAATAATGGATAACAAACAACTTTTTCTTTTCTTTCAGCTTCTGTTTCTTGCATAAATCTTTCCATCAATTTTTTACGTTTGTTTAACAAGTCTTCATTACCCAAACAGTGAATAACATTTAACTCAATAGATTCAGAGATTGCAGAAGTATAAACTAAAAACGCAGTTGGAATATGGTTTTCCAACAATACAATACATTTAATGTATTCTTTTTCTACGGCATCAACAAAGTCTTGATATTCTAAAGGATCAAGTTCAAACATATAATCATTTCTAGCTGAAGCACGAAAATCATTATATACGCCTGTAAAAATTTTATACAGGTTAGAATTAAGCATTTGTGTTTCGTAGTTTGCGTTTTCCATAAATTTTCCTTTATAAAGTATGATGCATTTTTTCTTTTTTTGTATCTAGATATCTTTTATTATATTCCGTAATTTCAGATTTTATATGCACTATATCGTGTATTTTTAGTCCATATCCCTCTAAACCTACAATTTTTTTAGGATTATTAGTGATTAAATTAAACGTTGTAAACCCTATATCACGTATAATTTGGGCACCTACACCATAATCTCTTAAATCTTCTTTAAACCCTAAAGAAAGATTTGCTTGAATTGTATCTTCACCCTTTTCTTGAAGTGAATAAGCTTTAATTTTATTAACTAAGCCGATGCCACGACCCTCATGATCATGCATATAAACAAGAGCGCCTTTTCCGTATTCATCAATCATCTTTAAAGCACCATGCAACTGTGAATTACAATCACATTTCAAGCTGTGGAATACGTCACCTGTAAGGCATTCAGAATGAACTCTTATTAGTGGCATTTTATCGCTTCCATCATCTTTTATAAGCGCAACATGTTCATGCCCGTTAACGTGATTTACGTAACCATAAATTTTAAAATCACCAAATTTTGTTGGCAAAAACGCTTCTGCTTCGCGAGTTACAAGTTTTTCTGATTGCAAACGGTAAGCGATTAATTCAGAAACTGAAATAAATTTGAACCCGTGTTCATCAGCAAATTTTCTTAAATCATCTCGACGCGCCATTGAACCATCTTCGTTCATAATTTCACACATAGCACCAGCGTGAATATGACCTGCCAACATAGCCATATCAACACAAGCCTCTGTATGACCAATTCTTGTAAGCACTCCACCTTTTTTAGCCACACATGGGAATACATGTCCTGGACGACGTAAATCTTGTGGCCTTGCGTCTGGTGCAATTGCAACTTCAATTGTTTTTGCTCTATCGAATGCTGAAATACCTGTTGTTACGCCAAAACTTTCTGACGCATCAACACTTAAAGTAAAAGCTGTTCTCATTTTTTCAGTATTATTTTGAACCATTTGAGGCAATTCTAAATTTTTTGCAATTTCATCTGAAATAGCAAGACAAATCAACCCTCTGCACTCTTTTGCCATGAAATTAATAATTTCTGGAGTAACGCATTGAGCAGAGCATAACAAATCACCCTCGTTTTCTCTGTCCTCATCGTCAGCAACGACAATTGGTTTACCTTGTCGAAAATCTTTTATTGCATCTTCAATTTTATCAAATTTAAAATTGTCCATTACATAAACCCATTTTCTCTTAAAAAATCTTCTGAAATCATTGATGTTGTTTTTTCATTCAATAAAAACTTTTCAATATATTTTGCAAATACGTCTGTTTCAATATTTACAACATTACCTGTTTTTAAGTCAGATAAATTTGTATTTTCAAAAGTATGCGGAATAACAGCAACTGTTACCATTTTATCATTAATATCAGCAACCGTAAGACTTATACCGTTTATTGTGATAGAACCTTTTTTTACAACATAACGGCTTGCTTCTTCTGCAACTTCAAATTTCATAGTGTAAAAATCAGATTCTTTTTGTGATGAAACAAGTTTTGCAACACTATCAACGTGACCAGAAACAATATGACCGCCAATGCGTTCATTAAGTGTTAATGCGCGTTCTAGATTAACTTTTTCACCTTTTTTTAATGTAGAAAAATTGGTAACATTTAAAGTTTCATTTGAAACTTCTGCAGTAAAACTATTTTCACTCATTTCAACGACAGTTTGGCAAACACCATTTATAGCAATAGAATCGCCTATTTTAGTGTCGTTTAAAACTTTATTACAAGAAACAGTAATTTCTGCACCGTTTGAAATTTGTTTAAAATCTTTTACTATGCCAATTTCTTCAATAATACCAGTGAACATAACTCCATTGTACCATAATTATTTGCCAATGCAAAAATTGTCAAAAATATTATTCAAAATATCGTCCGTAATTACTTCTCCAGTAATTTCATCTAAACATAAAAGTGCTTGTTTTACATCAATTGAAATCAAATCTTGTAATTCATTGACTTTACTTGCCATATAAGCTTGCATTAAGCTTTCTTTAGCTTTTTCTAGGCAATCTTGCTGACGTTTGTTTGTTACAAATTCTGTATCTTCTGGAGAAAATTCCAAAATAATTTCTTTAATTTTTTGTTTTAATTCTTCAATGCCAGCTTCTGTTTTTGCAGAAATACATACGGCATCTTTTGGACGCTCTTGGCTTACATCGCATTTATTTGCAATTACAAGATGCTTTTTATCTTTTATAAAATTTAAAATAACTTTGTCTGCGTCATTCAAACCACTTGTTAAATCGTACATAAAAATAACTAAATCCGCTTCTTTTGCTGCTTGTTTAGAATATTCTATCCCTATTTCTTCAACTTTATCAATGCTTTCATCTTCTCTAATGCCAGCTGTATCAATCAAGGTAACTGGTATTCCTAAATCAAGTGTTTCAGTTAAAACATCACGAGTTGTACCTGCAATTTCAGTAACAATTGCTCTATCTAGGCTAAGAAGTGTGTTAAATAACGAAGATTTACCTACATTTGGTTTGCCAACAATCGCAATCTTAATTCCTTGACGCATAATATTACTTGATTGCGCATTAACTAAAATTTTATCAATTTTTTCAATTTCTTTTTCAAAGTCACTAATCAAGCTTTCATAGCTTGGTTCTGCAACATCTTCTGGGAAGTCAATTCCTGCAACAATTCTAGACAAGGTTTCAAAAATATCACCTTTAATTTCAGAAACTTTTTGCGCTAAAACTCCAGATAAATTTTTAGCCGACTGAATTGCAAAATTTTGAGTTTTTGAGTGAATTAAGTCAGCAACAGCTTCTGCTTGAGATAAATCAAGTTTTTTATTTAAAAATGCTCGCTTAGTAAATTCTCCTCTTTCAGCCATTCTTGCGCCATTTTTTAACACTATTTCAAGAATGTTTTTAACAACATTAATACCACCGTGACATTGGATTTCAATAACATCTTCGCCTGTATAACTATTAGGATTCTTAAATGGCAAAACAACAACTTCATCTACTTTTTTATCACCGTCTACAATCCAACCGTGACAAATCATTCTTGGTTTTATTGTTCCAGTAAAAATACGCTCTGTAATCTCAAAACTTTTTTCACCAGAAATTCTTATAACACCAACTCCACCAGTACCTAAAGGAGTTGAAATTGCAGTAATAGTATCAAATTCTTGTATAATGTTCATATCCTGATTATACCGTTAACACAACACACATGCAACTATTGGCAAGATATAAAACAAGTAACAAAAATGGGAGGGATTTTGAAATTTTCAAAATCCCTCTACTTGCCTATGTCTTATTTTTTATAAAAATGAAATAATTTTTGCTAAGGTTGATAAAGTATCTAAATTTATATTGTTATTTGAAGAATTTGATGATGCTAAAGTATAATCTTTTCCGCTATTACTTAAACCCAAGGCCATTGAAATTGCACTCATCGCATTCGAATTTGATTGGTTCTGCAAAGTGTTCAACAGGTTAATATAATTGTATCTGTTTGATAATTCGTTGTTATATAAATCGTTTTGTTTTAAAATCAAGTTTTCTGCTAACTGTGCTATCGCGTTACTTCGGCTATTTTCAATATTGTTTAAATTGTTCATGAACATTGAATTATCCAGATTTCCAAATCGTGAAGCAATATCGTTTTTTAAATTGTTCAAAATAGGTGTATAGATATCATTAATCGACTGTTGACCTTGTTTTTGGTAAGCATTCAACTGTGATTGAAGTTTTTTCATCGTATCATTTGAAAAAACATTTACCTGTGGAACAATGTCCGCAAGAGTTTTTTGTGAATAGTCGTACAAAGCTTTTTCGTACTCGTCCATATTATAATTTCCATGAACTGTACCGCCTGACATAGAAGTCGTTGCCTTTTTCTTGCCATTAATACTATAACTTCCACTTGGATAAGACGAAGTATAAGAAGTCTGTTTGCTCATAAAATTATCCTTTCTAAATTTTATTAGCAAAGACAAAATTTTGTTTTTAAGGGGCTGGTATGCATAATATTATACCATTTTTTGAAGATATTGTAAAATTTTTAGATAAAAAAGCGGGCGACGATTAAAATCGTCGCCCGCTTTAAAAAGTTTTTGCCTCAGCTCGCTCGCGCTTCTTACTCGCTCGCGTGTAACGGCAATTCCGAGTTTTGATTTTCGTGATCTCATCACTCAATCAAAAACTCTCCAGCCTCAGCTCGCTCGCGCTTCTTACTCGCTCGCGTGTAACGGCAATTCCGAGTTTTGATTTTCGTGATCTCATCACTCAATCAAAAACTCTCCAGCCTCAGCTCGCTCGCGCTTCTTACTCGCTCGCGCTATGCTAAAGCTTTAGTTTCTTGAATACATTCCATTAATGTATTAGCAACTGTTTTTTGTTCTTCTAAAGTAATTTCTGGGAACATTGGTAAAGAAATTACCATTTCAGTATCTTTTTCAGTATAAGGTAAAGAACCTTTGCCCATACCTAGGTATTCATGAACTTTTTGTAAGTGTAATGGAATTGGATAATACAACATAGCACCTACGCCACGTTCTTGCAACATTTTGTGGATATTATCTCTGTTAGGAATTTTAACTGTATATTGGTGATATACGCAATATGTATCGTCTAATTCTGTTGGAGTTTGAACATCTTCGCAATTTGCAAATAACTCGTTATAAGTTTTTGCGTGAGCACGTCTTGCTTCGTTCCATTCGTTAATGTAGTTCAATTTAACTCTTAAAATAGCTGCTTGAACTTCATCTAATCTTGAGTTTACACCAATTTCATCGTGGTGGTAACGAATAGCGCCACCGTGGTTTCTTAATGCAAGAACTCTATCTTTGATAGTATCTGAGTTTGTAGTTAATAAACCACCATCACCCATACCGCCTAAGTTTTTAGTTGGGTAGAAGCTGAAGCAACCAATATCACCAAATGAACCAACCATTTTGCCGTGTAATTTAGCACCAATTGCTTGGCAAGCATCTTCGATTACATATAAGTTATGACGTTTAGCAATATCTAAAATCATATCCATGTTTGCTGGTTGACCATATAAGTGAACTGGAATAATTGCTTTTGTTTTTGGTGTAATAGCGTTTTCGATTTTTGCAGGGTCAATATTGAATGTATCAGGATCAATATCAACAAATACTGGTTTTGCACCTACAATACCGATAGCTTCTGAAGTTGCAACAAATGTAAATGCTGTTGAAATAACTTCATCGCCAGCGCCTATATCTAAAGCTCTTAAAGCCAAGTGTAAAGCATCTGTACCAGAGTTTAAAGCAACTGTGTGTTTAACACCGATAAAATCTGCTAATTCTTGTTCTAAAGCTTTGTTGTGTTTACCTAAAATGTATTGACCAGAACGTAAAACTTCTAAAACTTCTTTTTCTACTTCTGCGCCAATTTGTGCGTATTGTCTTTTTGAATCTAAAATAGGTATCATTTTTTTCTCCTTTACCATGTTCCTTAACTATAGTTTAACACAGTTTTTGAGTACCTTTATATAAACTTAATAAATTTAATTTCTGAAATATTTACAAGTATTCATAAATTCTTTTATTGCTGGACAATTAATTACTGTTTCATAATCTTTTTGCGAAATTAATCCTTGACATTGACCAATAAACACAGCGTTTGCTCGATTTTTAGCTTTTAATTTTACAAAAATCTTTTCTAATTGTTTTTTAACAGTCGATAATGTTACCTTAAAAACTTTTGCAATTTGCAAGTTCTCAAAGCCAGCTGCGACTAGAATAAGTATTTCTAGTTCCCTTCTACTTAAAATCTTTTCTTTATTTTCCAAGTTTATATAATTCGGGAGAATCTCATAATTTCTCATAAAATTATGATAAAACAGTAAGAATTATAAGTATATTAGGCACTTGGCTAAAATTTATCAAATTCTAATACTGGCTTAATACAATGTAAACAACAAATCCCATAATCAAAAGTGCAATGCCTAAACTTATTACTAAAACTTTTAGATTTTGAAGAATATATTTTTTTGTTTGCTCTGGCTTTTTTCTATAACTTTCTTTTAAATTTTTTATCGTCAGAAAAGCAATAAAAATGCCCAAAGACACTAAAATTATTATAACAAGCCATGGCATATTTTCAAACGACCATTCAAAAAATTTTTCCGCCCATTCTTCCATTTTAAAACTTAAAAAAACAATTGCGCCTATTATTGCTATAAAAATTATATTATCAAACTTCATTTATTGTTTCCTTACAGAAGATTTTTTCACTTACCGAATAAATGGAAAAAGTATTCCTAATATTAACAAACTTATCACAAGAAAAATTAATGCTTGTTTCAATTTGTTCTTTGCATATTGTTTTTGTTGCTCTTTGTCTTTATATAAAATTTCGGTTTTTATAGGTATATCTAATAAATTCCAAACTATGATTATTGTAAAACATATAGCCAACATTTTCCATGAAGTTATACCAAATTGTTTTTGTAATATAAATTCAGTATAAAATTCTTTGAATATTTGTTGAGATTGAAAAAATAAAAAGCCAAAAATTCCAAAAAGAAAAACTATTAATATCCCACTTAATTTTTTATCTTGTAATATAGCTATTACAAATGATATTAATATTATTAAACATAAAATTCCTTCTATTGATTCTATAATTAATCCAAAATCCATTATTCAATTACCTTCTTTATCAAGTTTAATTTTTTTGTTAATACTCTTTAATTATACGAAATTAAACAATATAGATATTAGTAATATAGCTACTATAAAAATTACAATTATAGGTAGTATTTTTTTATAAAAATAATCTGTAATTGTTTCTCCCTTTTTTGGAAGACCTATTTCTAAAAACATATAAAATATAAGTAGCACAAAAACTAAAATTATCGCTCCCCAAGAAGTACTATTAACAAATTTCTCTATAAAATCCTCAAGAAATAATTCAATTTTATCTAAGAATATCGCACCAAGAGCAATTAAACCAACTATTATTAATCCCCATAATTTATTAGTTTTTAATAAAACTATTATACCTATAATTATTATAATTATTCCAAAAATCAAATCAAAAGTTGTTTTAAAATCCATTATTCAATTACCTTTCCATTATTAATTTTAAATATTTTCACATCACGCAAAAATTCCTCGTTGAAAAATAGTGTGTCAACAGATGTTATTATCGTTTGAGTTTCTTTATCTATTGAATTTAATAAATAATTTTGTCTTAAATCATCTAATTCTGCTAGAACATCATCAAGTAAAAGTATTGGTGAAGTTCCGGCTTTTTCTTTGATAATATCTATTTCAGCCATTTTAAGCGCTAAAACAATTGTTCTTTGTTGACCTTGTGATGCAAATTTTGTTGACTCTTTATTATTTATAAAAAAGATTATATCATCTCTGTGAGGACCAATCAAAGACTGAGCGCGACGGCGTTCGTCTTCATAATTTTCTTCTAACGCCTGTTTATAATTTTCTAAAATTTCTTCAACTGTTTCACCTGTTTCAAACGTAGAAGAATAAACTATTTTAAGCATTTCTTCTTCTGAAATATTTGAATGTTTTTTTGATGCAATTTTTTCGATTTCAGACAAGAATTTTTTGCGTAAATAGATAATATTTGCGCCTGCAATAGCTAATTGCTCGTTATAAACTTGCAAAAGAGCGTAATCAAATTTTTCATCTTTTAACAAATTATTTTTTTGCGCACGAATTTTTTCGTATTTAGAAATTCTTTCGTCATACACTGGATAAATTTGTGAAATCGCTCTATCAAGCCATTTTCGCCTATCTTCAGGAACGCCTCGAAGCAACAATAAGTCTTCTGTAGAAAATAAAACCGTTTTAACTACCTGTTTAAAATCTTTTTGCGTAGATTTAACCTTATTTAATTTGAAAGTTTTTTTCTTTTCGTCTGTGTAAGTAAAATCCATTTCGATTTCAGTATTATTTTTATCTAAAATTGCCGAAATTTCCATTTGCTGTTTGTCAAAAAGGATTAAATCTAGGTTATTTGAAGTTCGAACAGATTTCAAGTTTGATAAAAAATAAATGCTTTCTAAAATATTAGTTTTACCTTGAGCATTTTTACCAATAATCAGATTTTTAAAATCACAAAAATTGAGTTCCACATTTTTGCAATTTCTATAATTAACTAATTTCAAACTTTTTAACTTCATAATTCAATTATATCTAAAATATTTTCAATCTCATACTTTTAAATGATGATATCTTGTCAGTTTTTATTAAAATAATAATGTAATAAGATGTCAAATCACGTATGGACTAGAGGGAATGACAGAGGATTTCAACAATTCTTATAACAACATCAAGAGAGTTTCTGACGAAGAATTAGAAGCGCTTTGGACGAAGTATTTTGCAAATAAAGCTGACAAAAAAGTCAGAGATACTCTTATTGTGCAATATATTTACCTTACAAGATACGTTGTAAATCGTGTTAAAGTGTCACTTCCACCTACTTTTTCAGTTGAAGACATCTCAAGCTACGGCGTTGAAGGTTTGATTGACGCAGTAGAAAAATATACGCCAGACAAAGGCGCACGTTTTGAAACTTATGCTCTTATGAGAATAAGAGGAAACATCATTGATAAAATTCGCTCGCAAGACTTTTTACCAAGAAGCGCAAGAAAGAAAATTAAAGACGTAAAACAAGCACAAGAACAATTGCGTCAAAAATTCGGACGTCCTGCAACCTCTGTTGAAGTTGGTGAATTATTAGGAATGGAACCTCAAAGAGTTGACCAAATTTTAGCAGAAGACACTTCTATCGGCTCTATTTACGACAAAAAAGGTTCATCAGACGATAGCGTAGCTATTATTGACACAATTCAAGATGAAAACAGACTTACTCCAGCTGAAGCGATGGAAGAAAAAGACGTTAAGTCTGAACTTGAAAATGCCTTGAAGCGTTTGCCCGAACGTGAACGTATGATTATGGTTCTTTACTATCACGAAAATATGACACTTAAAGAAATCGGTGAAACGATTGAAGTTTCTGAATCTCGAGTTTGCCAATTGCACGCACAAGCAATTATGAAACTTAAAAACATCTTGTCAGAAAACCGTGTTGAACGCTTGCAAAAGACTATTGTTTAAAAAAGTTTAAATATAATAGAGGCGCGGTTGATTTCATCAACCGCGCCTTTCTGTTATATTTTTTAACCGCATACTTTATGAAAAGCCCATTGAAGCGCTGAAGATATCCACACGCTAAAGCCCATTTCATCAGCACCTTTACCGTTATAATTTTCAGCACCGCCTCTGCGTTTCCATTCTCTTTCTGTTATTGCACTGAAAGAATTGTTTTTTTTACCTTTGCATTTTGGTGCATATAACATTGTTGAATGATCACGCAAATTATCTGAGTCAAAAAGTTTGCCCTCGTTATTACCTAAAGTTGCTGAGTTTAATGAATCCGCATTATTTGAAATGTTATTATTTAATGTTGTTTCTACTTTTCCAGTATTTTTTAAATTATTAGCTTTCTTTACATTACCAGCTGTCAAATTTCCAAAATTGTTGTTTAAATTTCCGATACCCATACGCACACTCCTTATAAATTGTTTTGTTTTGTTTTTTCTTATGATTTTTGTATCGGCATTAAAGTTTCAAACTTTAGCCCTCGCTTCGTTCCGTATCATATCATATTAAGCATTATAACTGAATTTGAGGTGTTTTAAAATCTATGTTTACACTTGTTTACATTATTAGAAATGTTAAAAACGTTAATGAGATTTTTTTGAATAGTTAAATTGGTAAAGGCAAAAAGGCTATATGCTTATAGCTTTTCAATCATTCAACTCGACTCACGGTTCACTATTTACCGTTCACTAATCTACTTCTTCTGCAAAAGTTCGCCTTTTTTAAGTTTGAATTGCATAATAAAACTATTTTTAATATTTTCACTATCAATGCCAAAATCATTATCGTTGATAATATAAACATTACCCTCTTCGTCAGCAGTAATACCCTCTATTTTAATATTTTTAGTAATTTTATCGCTTTCTGTTAATGGTCTTAAAATTGATTTTCTAGTAATTTTATTATTACCAAAATCAAAACCGTTTATAAAATGGCTTTCATAAAGTCTTTCTACAGTAAGAAGCTTGTTTTTGTCTTTCAAATAAACAGCACCACTTAAGATACTACTTTTGAAAAATCTATATTTGAAAACATCTTCCGCTTGTTCTGTTTTGATATTAAATTTTATAACACTAATATTTTTTTCGCCATTAAGTCCTGCTTGAGTAAAAACATAAATGTGGTCTTCGCCATCATAAACCATACTTTCAAAACCTAGATTTTTTTGGATATTATTGAATTGTTCTGGCAAGTTGTAAGTAATTTTAGGGTTTTTAACTTTTGAGTTAACTGGCGCAAAACGTTTTACAACGTTCAAATTTTTGTCCAATTTTATGATTGATGGATAATATTCTTCACCCAACCAGTAATTACCGTCTTTGTCAATAACAAAACTTTCAACATCGGCACCGTTAATATCAAATGGTAATTGTTTACCGTTTTTATCTACAGGAACACTATCACGCTCTGCAGAAATTGGCATACCTGAAAGTCCTTTTATTTTCTTTATATCAACAATATTTACTTTATCATTTTCTATTTTGAATTTAATTAAATTTGTTGTGTAATCCTTACATAAAAATGTTCTATAAAGTTTTCCGTCTTTTTCAAAATCATCAGAATTTGGACCTCTGTCAGTTATTGCATATAAATAACCGTCTTTATAGAATAAATCTGAAAATCCACCTAGTTTAACATCGCCACAAACGTTTGGAATATTTGTTATGTCTATATTATATTTTTTGACAAAATCTAATTTGTCTGGACTTAGAACTACAAAATATATAATTAAAACTAATAATATTGATGCAAGAATTGCATTTATCTTTCTCATTGTGTCTTCCTCTTTTTTGATGAATTATAACACAAAACCTTGACTTTAAGCAAAAAAGTATTAATAATTTAATGTTATGAAAAAATATCTACTAATCGCAACAATACTATTTTTTGGCTTAACTGCACATGCACAACTTTTGCAAGGCGGAGTAACTTATGACGTGAATTCTGCACGTGAAGAATTAATGGACGGAATAACCTATACTATTGATTCTCAATACGTTAACGGTTTTTATTACGATGCAGAACACGACCAAAATGTCGGATATATTCTTCAAGGTTTAACCGAACTAAAAGACCGCACCCTTGCTTATTTTTCAGATAATACTTACGCTGTAGCCAAAAATGCTGACCCGTATCACGTTTATTACTACGACGCAAACGGCACTTTGATGTACGTAGAAAAAAAAGACGGACTTAATTATCCATATAAAACTTACAAATACAACACTGCAAAAAAACTTGTAAATATGAGTATGCGTGTTTCAAAAGCAGAAACTTTCATCTACTCAAAAGACGGAAAACTTCTTGCTCATTGGCTTAAAGACAAAGCCTATGATGCAGACGGAAATGTTATTATGAAAAGAAAATATGTTGAATAGATTTACTATTTTTCGCACAGTTTTATTTAAACGTTAATTTTGGATTATTATTTCACACAGCGCCCTACGCAAAATCCGCTTCTTGCCCGCTCGCGTTTAACGGGAACTCCGCCTTCTCCGCCGACTCATCGTCGCCGTGCGAGAGGCTACGCCCTCAGCTCGCTCGCGCTTCTTGGATTATTCGGGTACGCATAGCCTTTGCATCTTCGCTTTTAATTTTCGTTACACTCAAATTAGCGCTCAAACAAGGCTATTTGCTCAGACGAGTTTCGTTCACTTTGTTCACTTCACTCCCTCTCACAAAACAATTATTAATTGTTTTGCTCGGCAGAGTCGAAAATCCAATAAAAAGCCTCCCGAATGGGAGGTTAAATTTTGAATAAATAATTGAGAGAGAGAGTATTAATAAATTAAATAAATTTTCCTTACCTTTTCCTAAAACCTTCATTCACATTGGAATGATTTATTGTTTAAAATTTTGTTTACTATATCCTTTCTTTGATTGTAGATTGTAGTTGTTAATAATTATAGTCGTTGACTTGAATTATTGCTCCACTTACGCGATGCCTTCCTCTCACAAAACAATTATCAATTGTCTTGTTCGGCAGAGTGCAAAATTCAATTATGCGATAAAATTAGAACCGTGGAAAGAAGCACCGTGGAAGAATGATTCTTTCATAATTCCTCTTAATGATTTTGCTCTTCTATCTTTTTTTGGTTCTGCGTTGATTGCTAATGTTGAAGCTTTGTATGCGTCTGCTGCTACTTGTGAAAATAACATATGTGCCATCTGCTTTAAAAACTCCTCTTAGCTCTCGTACTTATATAAAGAATAATTTTCTAAAAAAATTGCTTTTTTTATTCTTTATTACTTAATAATTCTTAACACAAAGACTCATTGGTACGTCATTACTGGCGTTCCAAAATGTGTTAAGATATTCGTGAGATATTTTTTATGTCACCCTGAACATATTCAGGGACTTTCATTGATGAGATTCCGAAACAAGTTCGGAATGACATATTTTTTCTATACTACATTAAAGTATTTTTTCAAAAATTTATTGCCTATTCAGGTATAATGAGGAATAGAACCATTTGCTCATTCAATCATTCAACTTAATTTCAGTTCACAACTTGCAGATTTTATTATATAATACACTTATGAAACAGAGTTCTTTATTTGACGCAATTGCTCCTATAATGATTGGACCCTCAAGCTCTCACACTGCTGGAGCCGTTAGGTTGGGGTTGTTAGCAAAAAATATTTTTGCTGATGAGGTTAAAAAAATAACTTTCAGATTATATAATTCTTATGCGCAAACAGGTTTTGGGCATGGTACTGATAAAGGCTTGCTTGCTGGCGTTTTAGGATTGGCAGTTGATGACAAGCGCATTAAAAATATTTTTAATTTGCCAGAAGCACAAAATATTGAATATAAGTTTGAATATTTAGAGGATTTTAACCGCCATCCAAATGCTGTTGATTTTATTTTTGAAAATGATAATCAAAATATGGTTATTTGTGGTGATTCAGTTGGCGCTGGTAATGTTAGAATTACTAAAATTAATGATTTTTCAGTAAATCTAGCTGGCGATTACAATTCTTTGATTATGAGCTACAAGGACGTTACTGGTATGATTTCTAAGGTTACAGAAATTATTCAGGACGAAAATATAAATATTGCATCGCTTATTTGCGAACGTAGTGCAAAGGGTGAAGACGCGTCAATGTGTATCTGTGTTGACGGTGATTTGAATAATTCTATAATCGAAAAAATTATGCAAATTCCTGATATTTATTTTGTAAGAAATATTTCTAAATTGGAAAATTAATTATGACAAAAGATATAAAAACATTTGAAGATTTGGCTTTGAGTTGTGAACAACAACATAAAAAGATATATGAAATTTTTCAAGAACGTGAAGCTAAACTTCAAGAAATAAACGTAATTGAAGTTAGAAACAAGGTTAAAAAATCACTTGACGCTATGCGTGATGCGATTAGGACAGGTCTTAACTCTCGTGAAAAGTCAATCAGCAAACAATGTGGTGACGACTGTTTTACTTTAGAAAAAAGATATTTAGAAAAACCAGCAATTTTCGGTAGTGCATTTGAAAAGATTACAACATACGCGCTTGCAACTATTGAAGAAAATTTGCGTATGGGTAAAATTGTTGCTTGCCCTACTGCTGGCTCTTGTGGAATTGTTCCATCAGTTTTGATTGGAATAAGCGAAGAATATAACTTTGACGAAAATACTCAAATTGACGCTTTAATTACAGCTGGCGCAATTGCAACAATTGTTTCATACAAAGTTGCTTTAGCTGGTGCTGTTGCTGGCTGTCAGGCAGAATGTGGTGTTGCGTCAGCTATGAGTGCTGGTGCTTTGACTCAAATGTTTGGTGGTACAGTTGAGCAAATTTTGAATGCTGTTGCGCTATGTTTGAAAAATATTATGGGTTTAACTTGTGATCCTGTGGCTGGATTGGTTGAAATTCCATGTGTGAAAAGAAATCCATTTTTAGCAGTGAATGCAGTTACTGCGTATGAGTTAGCGATTTCTGGCATAAAAAGTAAAATTCCAGTTGATGAAGTGGTTGATGCTATGATGCAGACAGGCGAATTAATGTCACCAATGCTAAAAGAGTGTTCACAAGCTGGTTTAGCTAAAACAAAAACTGCTATAAAGATTGAAAAAGATTTGAAAAATTTAAACAAGGAGAAATAATGAAATTAGAAATTAAAAAAGCGTTTAAAGATGTTGTAAATTTAAAATATTTTGTACCATATTTGTTTATTTTTGCTGTAATTTCAGCAATTAGTGCAATATTTTCTAATACTAATGAAATGCAGAACAATGTTAACATCGGAAATGTTTTTAGTATTCTTACTTATATTTCTTTAGGTTATTTGTTTATTATGACAAATAATGTTTTAAACAATAAAGAAGAAAATTTAGAGGAAACTTTTTTGGCTTCTTTGTGGAATTCAACTAAAAAAGGGTTCAAAGGGTTTATCGCAATTGCTTTAAACACAATTCTTTTTGTTTTAATAATATTATTATTTGTAATGGTTGTAATTTTTACCTTGTATAAATTGGGTATTATTGGTGCTTTGAGTGAAAAAATTATACATCAATATATGTGGTTAATGGCATTTATTATCGCTCCTTTAGTTCCAACAATGTTATTTACACTAAAACTTCTTCCAGTTGTATATAGTGAAAAATTTTCGATTAAAGATACTTTCCACTGGATAAAAATTTGTAAAAACTTCTTTAGTAAAGAAAATATAAAAGAAACGCTTGCCATAATTGGTTTGTATGTTTTAGTTTTAATGATTTTAGGGCTTTGCTTGTTTGCTTTGACATTTTTAATTAATTTGGTTGTTGTACTTGTATCAAAATACTTGTTACAAGACCATTATGTAGCATTAGCATTTATGATAAATATGTCAGCAGTAATTTTACCGTTTATATTTGCCTTGTTGCATTATACAATTTCAGGCGTGATGTTTACATTGTTTGCTAACGTTTATAAGAAAGGAATATAAAATTTGGCAGATATACTTGATTTATTAGGTATAATTTGGCTTGTTGTCGTTGTTAGTGTAATAGTATTTCTTTTGGGCGGATATATTTTCCTTACGTTTGCTTTGGATTATTCAGGCTTTTTTTCATCGAAAGATGTTAGAAAAAAAATTGTAAAAGATGTGAAAAAATTTATAAAATGTCGCTTTTCACAAGAAAAAATACAAGAACAGTTCTTTTGATTACTATTATGGTGATTATAGTCGGAATGTAGCTTTTCTTTTTGAGTAAAATTATTACAAGAAAAATTTAAAAGCGCTTGAAAAATAATTAAATATAGTTTATACTGATAAAAAAGGATTTTGATTATGGCTGAAAGTATTATAAATAAAAGAACTCAAACATTCTTGGGGGCAAACTTAGTAGTAATGCCTCTTTAGGCTATTTTGTAAAAAGATTTTTTGAGAGTATAAAAATGAAATGTTGTGAATTGTCGCTTGTGAATAGTGAATCGACAAATAATAAACAAGCAAATGATAATAAAGTCGACTCACAACTGTCTTGGATTATTGCTTCACTCGGACAAGTTGCTCATTTCACTAGCGTTGTCATTCGCAATGTCCTCGCTACTTCGGGCTGGGTTCGCTTTGCTCACACGGCGCCCTACGCAAAATCCGCTCACAACTCACTAGTAAAAGCTATCGCTTTTACTCTCGCCGAAACCCTTGTTGTGATGGGTATTATTGGCGTAGTTGCGGCGTTGACTATTCCGAACTTAAACCAAGCCACAGGCGATAGAGAAAAAGTTGCAAAAGTTAAGAAAATATATTCAAACCTTGAAGATGCATTTGGTCGAGCAACTGCGGTTTATGGACCTTATGACACATGGTTTAATGGGTTAAGTACAGGTGAAGAAAGAGCAACTCGCAAAGGACAACGTCTGACTGAATTTATGAAGGTATCAAAAGATTGTGGATATGTTACAGAAGATAATAATACTTGCATTAAACCATTTGTAGAGACATATTCAATAATAACTGCAGATGGTACAGGAATAGGTTTTTATGGTGTTAATGATTTTATTTGGGTTGATATAGACGGTATAAATAAAGGTAAAAATAATGCGGGATTTGATAATTTTGGGTTTTTATTAACTAATGATGGTGTTATTCCAGAAGGTTGTGATGGATCAATGTTGATGGCCTCTGGAAGATATGACAATGCAACTTGTTGGATTATACAAAATGGTAATATGGATTACTTGAAAACAGATAGCCAAGGGAAATGTCCAAACGGTACAACACTTGACTGGACAACAAATACAACTTGCAAATAGTGAGTAGTCATGTCATACTGAAACGCTAAAAGTACAAATTTGTAGTTTAAAGTTCTATGTTCAGCATCTCACAAATAGCAAGATTTTGAACATCGCTTGTCTAGCTACAATGCGTCAATTGAACGCTTCAGAATGACAAAGACTGTGTCGTTTGTGAGTAGTGCTCAACAAAATCAAAACAACTCTGCATTAAAGAAAATACCGTCTTGCGAAACTTCTTCAAATAATTCTTCTTCTTTTTTTAAGGATTGAATTGTATGTGGGTGCAAGTCGATAAACACGTCAAAATCTTCTTCTATTTTGCCTATTATGCGCCAAATTTTTTCACGTTGTTCTTTTGATTGCTCTTTATTGAAAATTGCAACAAGTTCAATGTCTTCATCAGGGTGCATTTTTCCGTCTAAAAACAAGCCAAAAAGGTAAATTCCGCTAAAATCAGAACTGTACTCAACTTTAAGGTCTTTTATTAATTCAACAATAATGTCGTCTATTTTATTAGACATTTTTCAAAAGGCTCCTTAATTCTTCGCGTTTTGCAGAAATTTGTTCTGAGTTGTTTAAATTTTTAACTGAAACTGTGCCGTTGTTGATTTCGTCTTCACCTAAAATTAGTGCGTAATTTGCAAGTTTTGACGCTTTTTCAAGTTGTTTTGTGAATTTTTTGTTTGTCATATCAAAATCAACTTTGACGCCTGATTTTCTCAATTCATCAACAAGTTTTATCGTTTCTTCAACATTTGTTGAAACAACGTAGGCATCAAGTTTTTGCGGTTCTTTTGCAGGAATAAGTGAAATTAATCTTTCCATACCCATAGCAAAACCAACAGCTGGAGTATCTTCTCCGCCAAGATTTCTAACTAAACTGTCATAGCGACCGCCACCACAAACGGCGTTTTGTGAGCCTAAGTTGTTTGATTTGATTTCAAAAACAGTTCTATTGTAATAGTCCAAACCTCTTACTAATAGCTTATTTACAGAGTATTTGATGCCTAAAACATCTAAATATTTTTTTACTGCTTCAAAATGTTCGTGACATTCTGGGCAAACAAAATCAGATGTGATAACCTCTTTAACTTCAGGTCTTTCGTAAATTGCTTTGCATTCTTCGACCTTGCAATCTAACAAACGTAACGGATTTTTTTCATAACGTTTTTGACAATCTGGGCAAAGATCTTGCAAATATGGTTTTAAAACAGCTTTTAACTTAGTTTTGTATTCTTCACGACAAGTAGGGCAACCAAGAGAGTTGATTTCCACGTCTAAATCGTTTAAGCCGATTTCGTTTAAGTAATTAACAGCCAAAGAAATAGCTTCTGCGTCAGCTGTCGGTTGTGCAATTCCGAACATCTCCATGCCAACTTGGTGAAATTGTCTTTGACGTCCAGCTTGAGGACGTTCGTATCTGAACATTGGTCCTTTGTACCATAATTTTACTGGTGCAGAAAGTCTGTGCATGCCGTTTTCTATATAAGAACGAACAACGCCAGCAGTATTTTCTGGACGAAGTGTCAAAGAGCGCTCTGATTTTTCGAACGTATACATTTCTTTGTTTACGATATCAGTTGTATCACCAACACCACGTGCAAAAAGCTCTGTTGCTTCAAATATAGGTGTTCTGATTTCTTTATATCCTGCATTTGAAAAAACTTTGTTTGCGGCATCTTCTATAAAATGCCAATTATCTATTTCTGTAGGGAGAATATCTTTTGTTCCCTTTTGTACTGTAATTATCTTAGCCATAGCAAAATGGTAGTACAAAAACTTAAATATGGCAAGCGTTATGCTAAATTTGGCGCTAATATTTTGTTTGAGTTATCATGTAATTAAGAGGAATTGAAAATGTACAATGTAAAATCACTTAAAGCTGAAGAATTTATTGATGATAGCGAAATTTTATCTACGATTGATTATGCTGAACAAAATAAAAACAACAAAGAATTATTAGAAGAAATTTTAAAAAAAGCAGAAGAAAGAAAAGGTTTATCTCATCGTGACGCAAGCGTTTTGTTGGCCTGTGAAGATGATGAAATTAATCAAAAAATATATAAATTAGCTGAACAAATAAAAAAAGATTTTTACGGCAATAGAATTGTTTTATTCGCACCACTTTATCTTTCAAATTATTGCGTAAATGGCTGTGTTTATTGTCCATATCACGCAAAAAACAAGGATATTCCACGTAAAAAGATGACTCAAGAAGAAATTGAAAGAGAAGTTATTGCGCTTCAAGATATGGGTCACAAAAGATTAGCGATTGAAACTGGCGAAGACCCAATAAATAACCCGATTGAGTATATTTTAGAAAGCCTAAAAACAATTTACAGTGTAAAACATAAAAATGGTGCAATTCGTCGTGCAAACGTTAATATTGCAGCTACAACTGTTGAAAATTATCGTAAATTAAAAGAGGCTGGTATTGGCACATATATTTTGTTTCAAGAAACATACAACAAGGAACGTTATGAACGCTTGCACCCAACAGGTCCAAAACATAATTATGCTTACCATACAGAGGCTATGGATAGAGCTATGGAGGGCGGAATTGACGATGTCGGTTTAGGCGTTTTATTCGGACTTTCAACTTACAAATATGAATTTGCTGGACTTTTAATGCATGCTGAACACTTGGAAGCTGTTCATGGAGTAGGTCCACATACAATCAGTGTTCCAAGAATCAGAAAAGCGAACGATATTGACCCAAGTGCCTTTAAAAATGGTATTAATGACGACACTTTTTGCAAAATTGTGGCCTGCATTAGAATTGCTGTTCCGTATACAGGCATGATTGTTTCTACAAGAGAATCTAAAGAAGTTCGCGCAAGAGTTTTACATTTAGGAATTTCTCAAATTTCTGGTGGTTCAAAAACTTCTGTTGGCGGTTATGATGAAAATGATTATACAGAAGAAGATTCATCACAATTTGATGTTACAGACACAAGAAGTTTAGATGAAGTTATGAAATGGCTTATGGAAATAGGCTATCTTCCAAGTTTTTGCACCGCTTGCTATCGTGAGGGTCGTACAGGCGAAAGATTTATGGACGTTTGTAAATCAAAACAAATTCAAAATTTCTGCCACCCAAATGCAATTATGACGCTTAAAGAGTATTTAGAAGATTATGCAAGTCCAGAAACAAAAGCTGTGGGCGATAAACTTATCGAAAAAGAATTAGAAACTCTTGAAAGCGAAAACGTAAAAAAACTTACAAAAGAAAACGTTGAAAAAATTGCTCATGGCGAACGTGATTTTAGGTTTTAAAACTCATGCACTTGAAAAGAGTAGTTAAATATGTTAAAATTAAAAAGTAACAGGCGGTTTAATTAACGGGAATTAATTAAACTTTTACACCCTGTATTTATTGAGTAACTAGCACTATAATTATCGTTATTAGTGCTAGTTTTTGATATTTTGTATTTGATAATATCAAAAGTATTAGCAATAATACATTAATCATAGGCTTCACCTCCTTTCGTCAGCAAATCCGATTTGAAGTCGCTCTGAGAAAGTATATGAACAAGGTGTGCCTGCTACAAATTTATTGTAATATTTTAATGAAAAAATAAATTCTCAAAAGGGAGTATTTGTATAAAATTATTGTTTTAAATAACTTTCTATAAATCCATCAAGGTCGCCATTCATAACAGCTTCTACGTTTCCAACTTCATAACCTGTGCGGTGGTCTTTAACCATTTTGTATGGATGGAATACGTATGAGCGAATTTGCGAACCAAAATTTATATCGAAATTTTGTCCTTTGAGTTCTGCAAGTTTTTTTTCATGTTCTGCTTGTCGAATTGAAAGCAATTTTGCGGCAAGCATTTGCATAGCAATAGTTCTATTTTGCAATTGAGAACGTTCTTGTTGGCATTTTATTATAATTCCTGTTGGCTTGTGTAAAATTCTAACAGCGGTTTCAACCTTGTTTACGTTTTGACCGCCAGCACCGCCTGAACGCATTGTATCTAGTTCAATATCTTCTGGTGGAATGACAATTTCTTTTTCATAGTCTTCAATAATTGGAGATACTTCACAACTTGCAAAACTTGTTTGCCGTTTGCCGTTTGCATTAAATGGGGAAATTCTAACAAGTCGATGTACTCCTCGTTCGGCTTTTGCATAACCAAAAGCATATTTGCCTGTAATTCTTATTGTCGCTGATTTTATACCTGCTTCATCACCCTCTGATTTATCAAGCAAAGTGACTTTCCAACCTTTATTTTCTGCCCAGCGAGTGTACATTCTAAGTAACATTTCAGCCCAATCTTGTGCGTCGGTTCCGCCAGCACCAGCGTTAACTGTAAGCATAGCGTCAGCTGAATCATATTCGCCAGAAAGCATTAATTGTATATCAAATTTATCAAGTTCATGTTCTAAATTTTCTAAATTTGAATTGGCCTCGTTTATTAGGTCTTCATCTTGCATTTCATAGGCAATTTCGGCATCAGAAATAATTTCTTCCCAATGCTCAATGCGAGAAATATTTTCTTTAATTTCCCTAGTTTTTTGTCCTAATTCGCTTGCAAGTTTTTGGTCAGCCCAAACTTCTGGAGATTGCAATTTTGCTTCTAATTCAGAAAGTTCTCGTTTAGAATTTTCTATGTCAAAGGCACTCCTTATTTTTGGCTATTCTGCTTTTTAAATCTTTGATATCCATAATTATTTCTTCTTAGTTGATTTGTCTGCAAGTTCAGAATCCATACGCAAAAATACTGGATGAATATCTTCTTTTGCAATTAATTTACCAACTTTGATGTTATCAACAGTTAAGTCATCATATTTTATTGACAAATTGAATGACAATTGTTTTGCCATGTCTTGTGCAATATTAGGGCAGAAAGGTTCGATTAATGATGCAATTACACACATTATATCAAGTACAGTTGTCAAAACTTGACCACATTCTGTCATTTTTTCTTCTTTTGCCAATGTCCAAGGTGCATTGTCTGTAACATATTTGTTTGTTACATCAACAAGAGAAATAATTGCGTTTCCAGCTTCTGCAACTTCGTATTTGTCAAAATGAGCTTTTACAATATCAATAGTATTTTTAGCTGTATTTAATATGCTTGCGTCTGTTTTGAATTCAGGTTTAACTTCACCATCAAAGTATTTAACTAACATAGATAGAGTTCTATTTAGCAAGTTACCCATTGAATTTGCAAGGTGTGCATTAACTTTTTCTTTAAAGTCATCATCTGAATAGTTGCCATCTTTACCACAAGGTGCAGAAGTTGCCATGTAGTAACGAAGTGCATCTGGCGTTTCAAGCTCAAAGTTTTTCAAGATATCTTGCGGTGCAATTACGTTGCCTAAAGATTTAGACATTTTTGTTTCGTCAATTGTAATCCAACCGTGTGCTAAAAGTTGTTTTGGTAGAGGTAAATCAAGTGACATTAAAATTCCTAACCAATAAATACTGTGGAATTTAAGGATATCTTTACCAATTACTTGAACATTTGCTGGCCAATATTTGTTGAATTTTTCTTCACTTTCGCCGTCTGGATTGTAGCCTAAAGCTGTAATATAGTTTGAAAGTGCGTCAATCCAAACATAAATAACTTGTTCAGGGTCATCAAGAACAGGAATACCCCAAGTTACGTTTGAAATAGAACGAGATACTGAAATATCTTGTATATCTTGTAATTGGTTCAAAACTTCGTTTGCGCGGAAGCTTGGAACAATAAAATTAGGGTTTTCTTTGATATGTTTGATGATTGCATCTTTGTATTTTGAAAGTTTAAAGAAATAATTTTCTTCTGAAACTTCTTCAGGTTTTTTTAAGTGATCTGGACAAAGTCCATCTTCTGTCAAATCTTTTTCACTTAAGAAACATTCGCAACCACTGCAATATAAACCTGTGTAAGAATGTTTGTAAATATCGCCTTTTTCAACAAGTTTTTTGAAGATTTTTTGAACAATTTTCTCGTGTTGCTCATCAGTTGTTCTAATAAATTGGTTGTAATCTACACCTAAAGCTTTCCAACAATCTTGGAATTTTTGAGCGTTAGCATCACAAAGTTCTTTTGGTGTTATACCTTGGCTTGCAGATGTTTTTTGAATTTTAATACCGTGTTCATCTGTGCCAGATAAGAAATATACATCATCGCATCTTTTTTTGAAGTGTCTTGCGATAATGTCAGTTAATATTTTTTCGTAGGCGTGACCAATATGAGGTGCGCCATTTACGTAGTCAATTGCTGTTGTTAAATAAAATTTTTCCAAAGTAAATCTCCTTAATGCTTGTTACGTCAATTATACATTAAAAATATAACTTATAACAAGTATTTTAAAAAGAGCAGAAATTTGGATAGATTATAATATATAAGTTATAAAAACGCTTGAAAAATATAATAAATATGTTATTATTCAAAGCTTCTTACGTTTGTTGGTTAATGTTATTAAACCATATCATCTAAGAAAGTTGGAAGTGCAAATCTTGCCATGTGGTAGTTTTTGTTATAGATTTTGCATTGTTTTGTAATTTCTTCGCAACGTTCTTCGTCAATGTAAGACAAAGGTTCAACATCTTTTGAGCAGAATGCCCAAGCCCAATATCCTCCAGGGTATGTTGGAATTGGTGAGGTATAAGAACTTACGATTGGAAATACTTTTTTCAACAATGCATACATGTGTTTGATTTCTTCTTCGTTGGCAACAGGGCTTTCTGATTGCGTAACCATTATGCCTCCCTCTTTTAAGGAGTCTTTTACGTTTGTGTAAAATTCTTCTGTAAACAAGCCAACTCCAGGTCCCATTGGGTCAGTTGTATCTATTAAGATAATATCAAACATATTCTTTTTATCTTTTATATATTTGAAAGCGTCTTCTATTCTGATTTCAACTTTTGGGTCATCAAGTTTGCAAGAAATTGTCGGTAAGTATTTTTTAGATACTTCAACAACCATATCGTCAATTTCACAAAGAACAACTTTTTCAACAGTTTTATGTTTTAAAATTTCTCTAACTGTACCACCGTCACCACCGCCAATTACAAGAACTGTTTTTGGGCAAGGGTGGTTCATCATTGGAATATGAGTAATCATTTCATGATAGAAATATTCATCGCCCTCTGTTGCTGTCATTAAATCATCAAGAGTAAGAATTCTGCCGAGTTTTGAATCAGAATCTAGGATTTCAATTTTTTGATATTTTGATTGCTCAGAAAATAAAACTTCTTTAATTTTAATAGCAATACCGTATCCTGATGGCGTAATTTCTTTATAATATAGTTGTTCGTCAGTCATCAAAAATAGTTCTCCTATTAAATTAAATCATCTAATAAAGTTTCTTGTTCAAGTCGCTTTTTAGCGTAATCCATATTAAATAATTTGCAAGATTTAACGACTTCCTCGTATCTTTTTTCGTCAAAGTTTTTTAACGGCTTAACTGTTTCTGAACAGAATGCCCAAGCCCAACAACTTCCAGGGTATGTTGGAACTGGTGAAGTATATGTTTTTACAATTTTAAAGTTTTTCAATAAGCTTTCGTATAAAATTTTACTTTTCTGAGCATTAGCAACAGGACTTTCTGACTGCATTACAATAATGCCATTTTCGTTTAGAACTCTTTTTAAATTGTGATATACATCGCTTGTATATTCACCAACTCCAGGACCTAGTGGATCTGGTGAAGAAATTAAAATTACGTCAAATTTTTTGTCTGTGTTTTTGATGTAATCAAATGCGTTAGCAATTTCGACTGTAACTTTAGGGTCATTCAATCCACTTGCGATTTCTGGTAAATATTTTTTGCAAGTATTTACAACAACTTCGTCAATATCTACAACTACAACTTGTTCAACTGTATTGTGTTTCAAAACTTCTTTTGTAGATGCACCAGTTCCGCCTCCAATAATCAGAACACTTTTAGGGCAAGGGTGGCTTATCATAGGGATATGAGTAATCATTTCATTATAGTTATATGCGTCACCTTCGGTTACAAACATTAAATCGTTTAGAGTAAGGATTTTGCCCAATGATGAATCAGAATCCAAAACTTCAATTTTTTGATATTTTGATTGAGTTGAAAACAAAACTTCTTTGATTTTGATAGCGATACCAAAACCAGATGGTGTTATTTCTCTATAATAATTTTGCTCATCTACCATAATAAATTATCCTAATTTTTCAGTTAATTTTCCTGCTAAAATGTGAACATGCAAGTGAAAAACAGTTTGTCCTGCGCCTGCACCAGTGTTGATAATTGTTCTATAATCAGTTAGTCCAAGTTTTTTTGCTGTTGCTTTTACGCCTTTTAGTATTGCAGACATTAGTTTTTCGTCTTCCAATTCAGCTAATGATGCAACGTGAGTTTTGGGAATTACAAGAACGTGAGTTTCTGCTTGAGGATTAAGGTCGTTAATCGCAATAACACTATCATCTTCGTATAAAATGTTACTTGGAATTTCTTGTTTTACTATTTTACAAAAAATACAATCTTTCATTATAATGTTTCCTTAATAATATCAATAACTTTTTGAACAGATTCATCAGGTGTCATTGATTCAACTTCGTTTGTTCTACGAGTTTTTAATTCAACTTGACCCTCTGAAATTGTCTTACCAACTGTAATTCTGAATGGGAAGCCAATTAAATCTGCATCTTTGAATTTAACGCCAGCTCTTTCAGAACGGTCATCTAAAACAGCTTCAATACCAGCATTTATAAGTTTTGTATAAATGTCTTTTGCGACGCTCATTTGTTGTTCATCTTTGTCGTTCAAAGGTACAACGCAAACGTGGTATGGTGCAATTTGGATTGGCCATAAGATACCGTGTTCATCATGCCATCTTTCAACGGCAGCAGCAGCCGTTCTTGTAACACCAATACCGTAGCAACCCATTACATAAGGTTGAGCCTTGCCGTTTTTGTCTAAGAATGTTGCGTTCATTGGTTTTGAGTATTTTGTACCTAATTGGAAGATATTACCAACTTCAATACCTCTTGTGACTTTTAATGGTTGACCGCATTGAGGGCAAATTTCACCAGCTTGAGCAAGTCTGATATCTTCAAATTTTTCAATGTGAGGAATATCAACATCTAAATTTGCGCCAACCATGTGTTTATCTTCTTGGTTGATGCCAACAACGAAGTTTTTCATATCTTTGACTGTTTCATCAGCAACAATAGTAATTCCGTCCATACCTTTAGGTCCGATAAATCCTTTTGCTGCGTTAAAGCCTTTTTCTACCATTAATTCTTCAATTTCTGGAGCTGAGGCAATTCTGATATCCATACCGCCAACAGCGTTTAATAATTTTGTTTCTTCAACTTCTTTATCTGCTCTGATTAAAGCTAGAACTGGTTTTTTATCAACAATGTAAACCAAGCATTTTAGAATAACTGTTGCTGGAATGTTCAAAAAGTTGCAAAGTTCTTCAATTGAGTGAGTTTGAGGAGTATCAACAACTTTTGTTTCGTTAAAACCGAATTTGTTTCCGTCAACGTCTGCTGGTGGAAGTTTTGATACTGCGTGGTTTGAGTTTGCTGAATAATCGCAACCGTCACAATAGAATACGTCGTTTTCGCCAGCGTCTGTCGTTGTAATTACCATAAATTCATGGCTTACGCTACCGCCAATTGCACCTGAATCTGATTGAACCATTTTTGTTTCAAGTCCACAGCGTTTGAAAATTCTTGTATATGCATCAGCCATATTTTTGTATTCTTTTTCTAAACCTTCTTGGTCAACGTCAAAACTGTAGCCGTCTTTCATAATAAACTCACGACCTCTTAGTAAACCAAAACGAGGACGAACTTCATCACGGAATTTTTCTTGGAATTGATATAAGTTCACAGGCATTTGCTTGTATGATTTCAAACCGTCACGAGCAACTGCTGTAATAACTTCTTCTGCTGTAGGTGACAAGCACATTTCACGGTCGTGTCTATCTCTGAAGCGAGCTAATTCTCTGCCATAAGCTTCCCATCTGCCTGATTCGTCCCAAAGTTCTCTTGGTTGAACAACAGGAAGTAACAATTCTTGTGCACCTGATGAGTTTAATTCTTCTCTAATGATGTTTTCAATTTTTCTTAAAACACGCCACATTAAAGGCAAGTAGTTGTAAACACCACTAGTTAATTTTCTTATATAACCAGCTCTTACTAAAAATTTATGTGAAACAACTTCAGCATCTGCTGGAAATTCGCGTAATGTTTGTACAAACAATTTTGACATTTTCATAATTTATATTCCTCACTAATTTGAAAATATTTTAGCATAAAAATACAATGCGTAAAACATTATTTATAAAAGCTTAATGCCAAAAATTTTAAAGACTATAAGTCAATAAGGGTTAAGTGAATAAGCTGTAATATAATTTAAAAGATATTTTGATAATAAATGATTTATCGTTTTAAAATTCTAAAACCTTATTATCTAATAAATCTAAACTCCTTGTGGCAAGTTCTTTTCTAATTCCATTTGAACTTCTTTTGGTTGAATTGAAAGAGTTTCGTGATTTTCCATGGCAAGTGTCATGCATTCTTTATATTCTGCCCACATTTGTTTGTATTTCAAAACTTGTGCCATGACGTAATACAAATCTCCGTTGTCTGGAATTTCTTGTAATGCCGCTTTCATTATCATCATCGCCTCATCGTAGCGTTCAGTTTTGAATAAAATTTTTGTCATAATTTTGTATGCTTCAATGTCACGAGGATTGTATTCTAAAGTTTTTTGTAAATATCCTAAAGCAGAGTTGTAATCACCTTGATCATAAGCAATTGAACCTAAATTGAAGTAAGCCCAACTGTAATTTGGTGATTGGTCAATAACTTTTTTGTATTCTGCGATTGCTTCTGGGATTTTGCCCTCATTTCTGTAAATATAACCCAAGTGAAAATGTGCAAAAATATCGTTACTATTAAGTTGTACCGCTTTCATGAAGCAAACTTTTGCAATTTCTGGTTGTTCTTTTTTTACATAGCAAAGTCCTAAATTGAAGTAGCTGTTTGAGTCATCAACATCTGTTGAAAGTACACGTTTAAAGCAGTCAATAGCTTTATCAAATTCGCGCATATCAATATAAACAAGCCCCAAATTATAGTAAAAATCTGTTTCATCAGGCGATAATTCAATTGCTTTTAAATATGCTTGTTCGGCTTTTGGTAAATCTCTCATTTTCTCATGGACTATACCTTTATTATAGTAAAGACTTGCATCTTGAGGGAAAATACTTATCAAGAATTGAAATTGTTTCAATGATTCTTCGTTAAAGCCCTTGTCCAACAAAACCACAGCTAAACGGCGTCTAGCTTGGAAGTTAGACGAATCTTCGCGTAATATAGCCTGTAATTCTTCAATTTCTTGTAAGTCTTGTTCGTCAGCCATAATAATATTATAAACGCAATTTGAATATGTGCAAAGATGTTAATTTATTTTATTTTAAAGTTTCATCTTTTCTTCTGTAAAAATCTTCTAAGAAGCTTGTGTTGAAATTACCAGTTTTGAAAACTTCATCTTCAATAACTTCTAAGTCGAACGGAATTGTTGTTTCAACCCCGATTACAACATATTCTTTTAAAGCTTGATACATTCTGCGTCTTGCTTGATTTCTGTTTTCGCCCCAGCAGATTAATTTACCAATCATCGAGTCATAATATGGTGGAATTTTGTATCCTGGGTATACGTGAGAATCAACACGAACGCCAAATCCTCCAGGTTGAACGTATCCCTCGATTGTTCCAGGGCAAGGCATAAAGTTCTTTTCAGGATTTTCTGCGTTAATTCTGCACTCAATTGCGTGACCTTGAAGATTTACGTCTTTTTGCTTATATTGCAATTTTTCGCCTGATGCAACAAGAATTTGTTGTCTTACGATATCAATTCTTGAAATCATTTCAGTGATACAGTGTTCAACTTGTACACGAGTATTCATTTCCATGAAATACCATTTGCCATCGCCATCAAGCAAGAATTCACAAGTTCCAACGCCCTCATATTTAACGGCTTTCGCTGCACGAATAGAGGCTTCCCCCATTTTCTTTCTTGTACGTTCATCAACTGCTGGAGATGGAGTTTCTTCAATAAGTTTTTGGTGTCTTCTTTGAACAGAACAATCTCTTTCACCCAAATAGATGTAATTTCCGTACTTATCACCAATGATTTGAACCTCAATGTGACGAGGATTTTCTAAATATTTTTCGCAGTAAACATCAGGATTACCGAAAGCTTTTTCAGCCTCTGATTGGCAAAGTTGTAAGTTTGTCGCAACTTCATCATCGTTTCTGCAAACTCTCATACCTTTACCGCCACCACCAGCTGTAGCTTTTAAGATAATTGGATATTTAACTTTTTTAGCAAATTTTATAACTTCTTTTGCATCGTGAACAATACCTGTACCAGGGATTACAGGTACATCATTTTCAATCATTGTTTTACGAGCATTAGCTTTATCGCCCATTTTTCTCATTGATTGAGAAGATGGTCCAATAAATTTGATGTTATGTTGTTCGCAAATTTCTGCAAAATCTGCTCTTTCAGATAAGAAACCATATCCAGGGTGAATTGCATCAACCCCAGCAAGTTCAGCAACTGACATGATTGCTGGAATACTTAAATAACTTTTAGTGCTATCAGCAGGACCAATACAATATGCATCAGTAGCCAATCTTACATGTAATGAATTGGCATCTGCTTCAGAATACACTGCAACAGTAGGAATGCCTAATTCACGACATGCTCTAATAATTCTAACCGAAATTTCGCCGCGGTTAGCGACAAGAACTTTTCTAAACATAATTCTTAATTCCTAAATTATTCAATATACATAAGAACTTGACCGTATTCAACAGGTTGACCGTCGTCTACGCATATTTCAACAACTTTGCCTGAATAATCAGATTCTATTTCGTTCATTAATTTCATCGCTTCAATGATACAAACAACTTCGCCTTGAGCAACGAGTGAGCCAACTTCAACAAAAGCAGGAGCATCAGGTGATGCAGCCTTGTAGAAAGTACCTACCATTGGGGATTTGATAGCTTTACCAGTCTTAACAGGTTCAGCTTTAACTTCTGTTTTAACTTCAGTATTTTCTTGTTGGATAACTTTTGTTTCTGCAACTGGAACAATTTGTTGAGCAGTTACTGTTTGTTTTTCGCGTTTCAAAACTATTGACTGTTCTTGATCTTCTAATTGCATTTCTGTCAATTCAGATTCGTTCATCAATTTAGCCAATTTTTCAAGATATTTTAAATCGAATTTCATATTTTGTCCTTTCCCTTAAAGACGCTAAACTAGCATCTGTCAAGGTATTCGTTAGTTCTAGTATCAATTCTAATTCTGTCACCATTTACAACAAAGAATGGAACGTTAACTATAGCGCCTGTTTCTGTTTTAGCAGGTTTTGTACCACCTTGAGAAGTGTTACCTTTTTCAGCAGGTGGAGTGTCAACAACTTCTAATTCAACGTGAGTTGGAAGATCAACACCGATAACTTTTCCGTCGTGAGTTAGAACTGAAACGTTCATATTTTCTTTTAAATATTTAATGCTATCGCCAATCATATCAGCTGTTACAGTGATTTGTTCGTATGTTTCTAAGTCCATCATCACGTAACCATCGCCTTCTTTATATAAATATTGCATATCTCTACGATCTAACATAGCTTTTGCAACTTTTTCACCAGCTCTGAAAGTTTTTTCAACAACTTGACCAGTTTCAACGTTTTTTAATTTAGTTCTTACGAATGCTGCACCTTTACCAGGTTTTACGTGTAAGAATTCAACTACAGACCATAAAGCGCCATTATCTAGTTGTAGTGTTAAGCCTGTTTTTAAATCGTTTACTGAAATCATAAATTCTCCTTTTGTTTTTCTATGAGAAAATAATATCATAAACATTTTATTTTTCAAGAAAATAGTTGTAAAGATGATGTAAAGAATAGATAATAAGTGATTAGTGAGATGTGAAGTAAAGTTGAAAAACCGCTAGTTACATGTTGTTCGAGTTTCCCAATTTATAACATTTGGACATTTTTTGTAATCCATATTTTTATTCATCAAAACCCAAGCTGTGCAAGCAAATCCCTCATTTTGTAAACAGTCTGAAAATGGAACAAGGTTATCCTTCGGACCACCCATCGGAATTAAACCTTTGCGTGTTGTATAAAATCCAAACTGATCAATACCAGCTTTATTTGCTCCTTGTGGTCCATCGATATCAATGTAAGTTGCACCTAAAATTTTGTTTGAGCTATCGACTGGGTCAAGTTCGCCTCTAAAATTGTTATTAACAAGAATACCGCTACCGTTTGTCATTCGTAATTTGTAGCCTGAAAGTTCTGTATCACCAAAACAGCCAAGTTCGTTTAAACCACAGTAATTAATTGTTTTTAATTTTTCTTTTAGCAATTCTGAAAATTCTTTTGGTGTGTAGTCTTTTGTTAAGGCACTTATTTCATAATCGCTTATATCAAAATCTAAAATTTTATCCATTATTAGAGCGATTTCAATTTTTTGGTATGTTTTATTTAACATATCTGCAAAAGTTCGTTCTTTGTTTGTCATTACAACTGTCGGAATTGTAAGCATAGCAAGAATTGCAATAACTGTCATTACAATTAACATTTCTGCTAATGTAAATCCTTTTTCTTGCAATCTTTTATCGCTAAATTTCATCGAAAATCCTTATAAAAGAACAATGTAATGGAAGAAGAATGCGAATGCTACACCTAAAATTGCACCGCAGAAAACTTCTTTTGGAGTGTGTCCCAACATTTCTTTCAATTTTGTTCCAGCAGAGTTGATGTCGTGTTTGTAAAAATCAGCTATCATTTTATTTAAGCAAACAGCCATTTTGCCAGAAGCTCTACGAATACCAGCTGCATCGTACATTACAACAAATGCATATCCTAAAGATACTGCAAAAAGTTGTGACATAAATCCTGACATAATACCGATAGAAATTGATAACGCTACAACACCTGCAGAGTGTGAACTTGGCATTCCGCCTGTTGTTGTAAAAATTCTGAAATCGACTCTTTTATTTATTATAATATCAAGTACAAGTTTTATTACTTGAGCTACAAATGCTGCCAAAAGACCAGCTAAAAGTGCTTCAAGACCTGTGTTTACAATTTTTCCTGCCAAGTTTTCCATTATTTGTTTACCTTTTCTCTTATTGAATTAATTATTGTGTTAAATATTTCAGATTTAACCTCGTATTTGTTTAGTATAGCACAAGCGTCATTTAAAAGACAATTAATTTCACATTTGGCTTTTTCTAATCCGAAAAGAGCTGTATATGTTAGTTTCCCAGCATTTTTATCTTTACCTAAAGTTTTGCCCATTTCTTCAAATGTAGAAATTTCGTCCAAAACGTCATCGCAAATTTGAAAAGCAAAGCCCAATTTTTGACCAAAATCGTCCATTTCTTTAATTTGTTCTTCTGTTGCATTTGCTATGTATGCACCAGCTTTAAGTGCTGATTTAAACAAATCTGCAGTTTTGTGAGTGTGAATATATTCTAAAATTTTTGCGTCGTAAGGTTTGCCCTCCATCGCAATATCTACAACTTGTCCAGCAATAATTCCGTAAGCGCCTGCTGCAAGAGCATGTTCTCTTAAAACTTTTACAATAGTTTCAGCTGGTAGGTCAGATTTATCGATAATTAATTGAACGCCGTAGCTGATTAGTGCGTCACCAGCAAGAACTGCTGTACTTTCAGAAAATTTTTTGTGGTTTGTTAGTTTTCCACGTCTGTAATCATCGTTGTCCATGCAAGGTAAGTCATCGTGAATAAGACTTTGTGTGTGCAACATTTCAAACGCGCAAGCTGTTGGAAGTGCTTTTTCTATATTTCCCCCGAAAATTCTGCAAGCTTCTAAACACATAATTGGTCTTAATCTTTTTCCACCTGCAAGCAAGCTATAACGCATTGATTCAAAGATTTCTTCTGGATAGCTTACTGGTAAGTATTCGTCTAATTTTTTGTTTACTAATTCAATTAATTCTTTCATTTTATTTTTCCTCATGAATTTCTTTATGTATACTTTGTTTTTGAGTGTTTCTGGCTGATTGCCTTTTTTGAGCGCTAATTTTTACTGCCATTTTGTCGTTGTGATGCTTAAAATTAGTTTCTCGTTCGTGTTTTGTTCCAGAATATTTTACTCGTTCTTTGTATTCTTTTGCTTCGTTAACAAAGGCTAAATAACTTTGATAACGACTTAAATCAATGTCCTCAATATGCTCAAGCACTGCACAACCTGTTTCTTTATCGTGCAAGCAATCTGAAAACTTGCAATAGCCTTTATATTGTTTGATTTCATCAAATAATTCATCAACTTCAGTTGGCATTAAAAAATCAAACTTCAAATTGCTAAACCCAGGAGTATCAACAATTTTCATTGTATCAGTTATATTAATAATTTCACAGTGGCGAGTTGTATGAGTTCCTCGTTCAGTTTTTTCACTGACAGATTTTGTTCTTAAGTTACATTCAGGGTTAATTGCGTTGATTAGACTTGATTTTCCAACCCCTGAACTCCCACAAAGAACAGAGATTTTGCCGTCTAAAATTTCTTTAAAATCTTCAATTCCGTCTTTTTCTTTTGCCGATGTAAAAACGATATCAAACCCAAGAGGTTCATATATTTGGAACACTTTTTCAATTGTTGAATCGTCTAATGATAAGTCGTTTTTGTTAAAGCACAATTCTGTTGGAATGTTGTAGTATTTTGCAAATGAGATGTATCGGTTAAGCTGTTCAAAACTCAATTCAGGCTCTTTTACGGCTGATACTATTACAATTTGGTCAATGTTAGCAACATTTGGACGTGGAATGTAGTTTTTCTTCGGCAAAACTTTTTCAATTGCGCCGTTTTCAAATTCAACAAAATCTCCAACAACAATTTTTAATTTTTGTTTTTTTAAGACTTCTCTTAATTTGCACTCAAAAGTTTGATTATTATGGTTTACATAATAAAAATCTGAGTGAATTTTAAAGATTTGTCCAGTTTTTGCCATTTTTATGCTCTTAAAGACTCAATTGCTTTTTTTACGTTTGTACTTTTGTAAATGTAACTTCCAGCAACAAGTGAATTTGCGCCTAAAGATACGCAAACTTTTGATGTTACGTCGTTAATTCCGCCATCAACTTGAATGATTAAATCTTCTTTTCCGTTTTGTCTGATTGTTGGAATTTTTTGTGCACAATAGTGCATAAATTCTTGTCCTCCAAAACCAGGTTCTACAGTCATTACAAGTACCATATCAACAAATTGTAAATATGGAATTAAGTCATTTTGGTTTGTTTTAGGTTTAATTGAAATACCTGCTTTACAACCTAAGTTTTGGATTTTTTTGCAAATTTCTTCAATATTTTCAGGTTTTACTGCTTCATAGTGGAAAGTAATGATATCAGCACCAGCTTTAGCAAAGTCTTCGATGTATTTTTCTGGATTATCAATCATTAAGTGAACGTCAAGAGGCTTTTTAGCAAAACGTTTTAACGATTTTACAACAGGAATACCGATTGTGATGTTTGGTACAAAATGACCGTCCATAACATCAACGTGAATCCAGTCTGCGCCGTTATCTTCTACAAGTTTTATATCTCTTTCAAGGTTAGCAAAATCTGCTGATAAAATTGATGGTGAAACAATAATTTCTTTACTCATTTATAACTCCTAATTTTTTACATGCTTCGTATGCGCATTTTTGTTCTGCGTCTTTTTTGCTTTTGCCAATTGCACTTGCCAAAATTCTGCCTTGATATTTTACTTGAACTTTGAATTTTGGAGAGTGCGCTGGTCCAAGCGTTTCTAACAATTCATATTTTGGTAATTCTTTTGTCTTACCTTGAGTGTATTCTTGCAAAATTTCTTTTGCATTATATCTATCAAGGTTTTGTTGAACTTCTTCTATATATGGTTCAAAAATATTATTCAAAAATTGAATAATTTCTTCTTTTTTGTTGTCAAGATAAAAAGCCCCAAGTAAAGCTTCAAACACGCATGCTTTAATTGATTCGCGATTTCGTTCACCTGATTTTTCTGCATTTTCGCCCAAAATAATCAAGGGTGTTATATTAAATTTTTCCGCTATTTTTGCTAAAGTTGCATCAGATACTAGAATTGAACGAATTTTTGTTAAATCGCCCTCGTGAGAATCTGGATATTTTTTGATTAATTTTTCAGATACTGCAAGTTTTAGAACAGAATCGCCAAAAAATTCCAATCTTTCATAATTTTTTAGTGAACTTATATTGTTTTCTTTAGTAAAAGACGGATGAGTCAAAGCCTTTGTAAACAATGATTCGTCCGTAATTTTTATGTTAAATATATCTTCTAACGCATTACGCATTAAAAATTCCTTTTACAAAATTGATTATGTTTATCCATAAATCATTTGATTGAACAAAATATGCGAAATAATAGTACATTACAGGGATTGTGAAAATGTAACTATCAGTTCTGTCTAAAAATCCACCGTGACCTGGAAGTAAGTCGCCTGAATCCTTAACCCCAGCATCACGTTTCATTAGAGATTCGCACAAATCGCCAATTTGAGCGAAAGTTGTTACTAAAATGCCAGCTATTAAAGCGTGATACCAAGGTAATTTTATAAAGTATGCGATTATAAAACCACCAATCAAAGCACAAACGGCACCGCCAATTGAGCCCTCTATAGTTTTGTTTGGACTAATTACTGGAGCAAGTTTGTGTTTACCGAATTTTCTGCCAAAGTAGTAGCAACCAACGTCAGTGATTATTACCAATAAAAACATAAATAAAACATATCCTAAGCCAGCGCTTAAAATATCAGTTTTTAATATCATTTGTAGAGAAGTGTGATTGTTTGCACCCAAATCTCTTAAAAACAATAAGTGAAGTGGAAACCAACCGCTATAAACAAAGCCAACAATTGTAGTTGAAGCGTTTGCTATATACGGTTGTTTTCCTCTAAATAAAACCCACATAAAAGCTGTCATTGTGCCAACGGTGAATGCTAATGGTACTAAATTAAAACAATTGAAGTATGCCATTACTGCAAAAATAGCATCAGCAAAAAATATAACTTTTAAACTTGGATAAAATCCTTTATGTTCAAGGATATTAACGAACTCTTTCGAAGCTAAGAAAATAATTACAGACACCAAAAGCAGCAGTGGTAAGCCACCGAAAATAATGCATGCAAGGGCGATTAACCCAAAAATCCAACCTGTAATTACTCTTAGAATTGAGTTGTTCATTATACTGTCATAACCTCTTTTTCTTTGTCTGCAACTTCTTTATCAACAATTCCAGTGTATTTGTCAGTTAATTTTTGGATTTTGTCTTGGTTGTCTTTAACCATATCTTCAGGTAAGTTTTCAGACTTTTCAAGTTTTTTCAATTCATCAGTCATATCGCGACGAACGTTTCTTACTTGAACTTTTGTTTCTTCACCGAATTTTTTAACATCTTTAGTGATTTCTTTTCTTTTTTCTTCAGTTAAAGGAGGGAAGTTCAATCTAATTGAAACACCGTCGTTGTTAGGAGCAACGCCTAATTCAGCTTTGATGATTGATTTTTCAACTTCTTTTAAAACAGATTTATCAAATGGAGCGATAACAAGAGTTGTACCTTCTGATACTGTAACTTGAGCCATTTGTTTTAATGGAGTTGGAGCTCCATAGTATTCAACCATAACTTTATCAAGCATAGCAGGGTTTGCACGACCTGTTCTAACTGTAGAAAAATCTCTGTGTAATTGGTTTAGAGCTTTTTCCATTTTTTCTGTACCATTTTTAAATAATGCGTCTAATGCTTCTGACATTGTTTAACCTCTTTCTTATTATTGTTTTCCTACGTAAGTTCCGATTTTTTCACCTAAAATAATTTTCTTGATAGCGTCTTTAGCTTTGAAATCGAAAACTATAATAGGAATATTATTTTGTTGGCATAAATCGCAAGCGGATCTGTCCATAACTTTCAAATCGTGTTTGATAATTTCATCATAATCAATATTTTCAAGCTTTTTAGCGTCTTTATTAACATTTGGGTCGTCTGTATAAACGCCATCAACGCCATTTTTAGCCATTAACATAACTTTTGCATCAATTTCAGATGCTCTTAAGGCACTTGCTGTGTCGGTTGTAAAGAACGGATTGCCTGTACCACCTGCGAATATTACGACACGACCTTTTTCAAGGTGTCTGTTAGCTTTAAATCTGATATAAGGTTCAGCAATTTCGTTCATTTCGATTGCTGATTGAACTCTGCAAGGTACTTCAATTTTCTTCAAGGCTGATTGAAGTGCAAGAGCGTTCATAACGGTTGCAAGCATACCCAAGTAGTCGCCTGAAGCTCTGTCCATACCTAAACGAGCGCTGTTTTTCATACCTCTAAAGATATTTCCACCACCAACAACGACAGCAACTTCAACGCCCATATCGTGAATTTGTTTGATTTCTTCAGCGATAAATTCAACAGGCTTGTAGTCGATACCGAATTGTTGTTCACCTAAAAGCGCTTCACCGCTGATTTTTAATAAAATTCTTTTATATTTTAAATTTTCCATAAAAACTCCTCGAGATGTTTAAGTAAATGGTACCTTAAATATATTTTAAAGTAAAGTTATGGGTAAAATTTAGTTTACATTTAAAAATTCAAAATAAGAATTTTCGTGAAATAAAAATAGGCAATATTTTAATGATAATGTTTACAAATAATATTTATAGTATATGATTTACTTACTGGAGAATATTTAATGCAACTTTTTTCTGTAAATTATGACATAAATCACATAAAAATTAATTTTTTGGGTTTAAAACTTTCTTTTGCTCAGCCGTACAGAAAAAAGAATGTAGAAAGATTTTTAAAACACGAGGTTTTGCCTAATACAGTTTTAATTACAGAGATTAATTGTTGTCATTTGGAAACTTTACCTGCGTATTGCAATTATTTTAAAAGACTGGGATATAATGTAGAGGTGCTTGTTAATGGTTCTGACGACGGAGTTTTTAGTAGGTTACCTTATAAAAATAAAATATGGAAATTACATACAAAAGAAATTTCTGAAGTCTTACAGAACAAAGAAATTTGCCAAAAATATGAGCATATTGTTATAAATTCAAAAGTTGTTTATTTCCCACATAAGGATATTGATATTGAAGATTATTTACCCGATTTAGCCAAAGGTAAATATCAAAATGTTTATGTTCAACATCATTTAGAAGATTATGATGAAAGTTTAAAACAAATTGTTCTTGCAAACCCAGCAAAAAAAGAGTATTTGAATAAATTTGTTGTTAACCCGAACTATTTTGGCGATGTGAAAATTACGCCAAAAAATAAAATTACACAATTTATTACGGTTGGAAATCTTGAAGCAGAAAGACGTAATATTCAGTTGTTAATAGATGCAGTAGAGCAATTGTGTAAACAAAATATAAAAATTTTTAAAATTGTTGTTATAGGTAGAGGGGATTTGCAAGCTTTACCTAAAAATATCAGAAATTATTTTGAAATAAAAGGGAAATTAAGTTTTTCAGATATGTATAAAGCTTTAGAAATTTCTGATTTCTTTTTACCACTACTAGATCCAGAGAATAAAGCGCATGGAAGATATTTAACTTGCGGAACAAGTGGTAGTTTTCAATTAATTTATGGATTTAAAAAGCCTTGCATCATTCATGAAAAGTTTGCGAATGTTTATGGTTTTGATGAAACAAATTCAATTTGTTATGCAAAAAATGAAAAACTTGGCGAAAAAATGTCAAAAGCTATAAATATGAAAAATTCAGAATATGAAGTTTTAATTGAGGGCATAAAAAGACTAGAAAAAAACGTTACGGAATTATCAATAGAAAATTTGAAAGGTATGTTAGATGACTAAGGTACCTGTAGTTTTTGCATTTAGTAATAATTTTGCGATGCCAGCAAGTATTGCAATTAAATCTTTAATTGCAAATAAAAATGTATCAACAGAATATGATATTTTTGTTATTTATGATGAATTATCAGAACAAGTTAAACAAAAAATAGAAACTATAACTGACATAAATTGGTTAAAAATTGATGATAAAATTTTTGATAAAGCTCCGTCAAACTCATATTGGACGAAATCAGTTTACTATAGACTTGTAATACCTCAATTAATAAAAGAATATGATAAGGTTATATATTCTGATGTTGATGTATTATTTAAGAGTGATTTATCAGAAATCTTTAATTGCGGTATTGAAAATACTTATTGGGCTGGAGTTATTGCGGAAAAGAATGATAAAAATACTCAATGTCATCAATATTTTCCTGAAAATAAGAACGAATATATTTATATGTCTGGCTTTATGCTAGTTAATTGTAAAAAAATGCGTGATGATGATTTTGTGTCAAAGATGTTTGATACAATCGAAAAATTTGCTGAAAGATTAGATATGTTTGATTTAGAGGTTTTGAATTTATCAACTGACAAAATCTCTACAGTGCCATTTGAATATTGTGTTTTAGAAAATATCTACGATGAAGAAAATATAAAAAACGCACCAGAGTATCCTTGGTTAAGTAAGGTTTATCCTGATGAAATACTTTTAAACGCAAAGAAAAATCCTAAGATTATTCATTATGCTGGTAAAAACCCAAAAATTTGGAAAAGAAAAACAAAGGATATTCCACAATATTACTTTGAATACATAAAAAACTCACCATTTTATAAAAAGGAATATTATTTTCCAACATTAAAAATGGTTGTGAAAAAACTAGCATATAAAATACTTGCAAAAATAAGCTTAAATAGAGAAACAAGAAAAATTTATAAGAATAAATTAAGCGAATATCATTATTAGAAAGGAAAAAGCAATTTGAGTATCTTTAATTTTGTAAAAAATAAAAATAAGGTAAAATTTATAAATAAAATTATATCTGAAAATATTAAAAACGATAATTTTATATATATTTTTGCTTATTCATACTTTGATAAAGATGGTATAAATTATTATTCTGGTGGTGGAGAACGTTATGTTAATGATTTATCTGAAATTATTTTAAGTTTAGGTTATAAACCTGTTTTAATTCAAAAAGGAAACCCTTTTGCAAAAGAAGCTTGGTCAAAAAACTTTAATAATATGTTAGTTATTGGAGTTAACGCAGATGAAGAAAATTATTTTAACATAATAGCAAATTTAAATTCACCAAAATTAGCTATTTATTCGGGTAGTGATAATTGGGGAATAAAAGCTCACCATCCATCAATATTACTTAGTCATGGTATAACGTGGGATACACCTGAAGAAAATGCAAACTTGGAAAAGTTACAAAAAAATTTGAATTTTGCAGATTATATAATATCTGTAGATACAAATACTATATCTTGGTATCGCAGTACGTTTCCAAAATTAATAAAGAAAAATAATATAAAGATGAAATATATTCCAAATTATGTTGACTTAGATTTATTTACTCCAAATTCGAACAAACATTCAGATTATGTTACTATCATATATCCACGACGTTGTTGTGAAGAAAGAGGTTTTTGGCTTATAGCAAATGTAATACCAAAAGTTTTACAAGAATTTAAAAACGTTAAATTTAACTTGGTTGGCTATGCTCATTCAAAGGAAATTGAAGACAAGATTAAAAAATTGAAAGAACAATATCCAAACAATGTATATCATAGTGTCGTTAATGCACAAGAAATGGTAGACCAGTACCAAAATGCGGATATTGCCGTTGTTCCTACTTTGTATTGCGAAGGAACTTCTTTATCGTGTATTGAAGCTATGGCTTGTGGTAATGCTGTTATTACAACTGATGTGGGAGGTTTGCCAAATTTAGTCATAAACAATTATAATGGTGTACTTACAGAACCAGATGAAACAGAAATTTATGAAGCTCTCCAAAAAGTTATTATAAATACAGAGTATAGAAAACGATTGCAAGAAAATGCATTAGATGTTGTTAAAGTTTTTTCTAAAAAAGAATGGACAGAAAAGTGGGAGGCTATTTTAAAAAGA
>CAKVDZ010000011.1 GCA_934728585.1 uncultured Candidatus Melainabacteria bacterium
ACGCTATAGATGAAAACTTTGTTTTAAGAGTAGATATAGACCTAGATATAGATGCAGTTGCTTCGGCGGAGCTTTATTCGTTTATGTAAAATTGTTGAAAATGACGTTTTATAAATATCGACGCATTTTCAAGAAGAATCTACGCAAATATTGCGTAGATTTTACTTTAGTTTATAATATGTAGCTTTAGCTTCACCGTGCTTTTCTAATATATTTTTATTAATCAAATCTATAATATCTCTGTTTGCTGTATCGTGCGAGCAGTTACATATCTTTGCCCATTTTTTTGTTGTTAAATTGCCCTCAAAATTATTCAACATTTTTTGCAAAACTTTTGTCTGTCTTTTACTAAAGATGATGTCTTTGTTTTTATTCCAAAAATTTGTTTTAAAAAGTATATCATTTAACAATGTTTCGGAATTATCTATGGATAAAGACATATTTTCTAAAAACCATTTTAACCACAATGTTATATCTAATGATTCTTTTTGTGTTAGTTCTAAAATTTCATAATATGATTTTCTAACATTTTTTATTTGCGATGACATAGAATAAAAACGACTTGAAGTATTTTCACTTCTTGCAAGTATCATATCTGTCAAAGCTCTAGCAATTCTGCCGTTGCCATCTTCAAAAGGGTGCAAAATTACAAACCATAAATGTACAATCCCAGCTTTTATTACCAAGTCAGTATTATTGTCTTGGTTTATATAGTCAATGAATTTTTTCATTTGATTTTTTAATTCAGACGCAGGTGGGGCTTCGTAATGGACTTTTTCATGACCAATAGGACCAGATACAACTTGCATTGTGCCATTTTTATCATCTCTATATGCGCCTACTTTTATTTGATATAATCCACTTCTACCACTAGGAAACATAGCTGATTGCCACCCAAATAATCTTTCTTCGGTTAAGGGTTTATTATAATTTTGAGTTGCGTCAATCATCATATCAACGGTACCTTGAATATTGTGCTCTATAAAAATATCACCGCCAATATCAAGTCCTAATCTTTTTGCAATAGAAGAACGAACTTGTTCTATATTTAGTTTTACTCCCTCAATTTCACTGGATTTTAAAACATCTTCTGTTAAAACGTTCAAAATTGTATATTGATTGTCATCAAAGCCTAAGTTTTGCATTTTTCCCAGCAACAGTCCTTGTTTAAATTTAACTTCAGACAACAAAGGTATTATAAGCTCTTTGTTGTAAGTAAAATTCGGAAATTTAGAGTTTTGCCAAATATATTTTTTCATAAAATCGACGCACTTTCTGCGTACATTATATCAAATTATCGACGCATTTTCAAGAAGAATCTACGCAAATATTGCGTAGATTTTACAAATTATCGACGCAAAAGTTTACAAATAAGTTTCTTTTTTAACCCAGTCTTGTAGTTCTGGGCTGGCTTTGAACGCTTTTTCGTGGAAAGCTTTGCCCTCTGCGCGAGAAGTCGCGTATGCGTGTTTTACGTCCAAGTACGCTTTATAGTCCTTGTTAGACATTTTTCTAAAAATTGGCAATACTATTTTATCGAACTTCCTTTTTAGCAAAAATGGTTTTTTAACAAAGCTTTTATCAACATTTTCGTTTGCTTTATATTTGAATGGCATTAATCCAGCTTGCTCTCTGATTTTTGAGTAATTATCACTAATTCCCTGGAAAAATCCGCGCTTTTTGAAATATTCAACGCTGGCTCTTGATGCTGGCGTCACGTGTTCAACCTTAATTTCAGGGTTAAAGTGGGTAACATATCCGCGCTCATTTAGCTTTAACGACAAACCTGTTTCTGCATCGCCCTGAAATTCCCATTTTTCTTTTGGATAAATATCTGGGTTAAATCCACCACATTCCAAGAAAGTTTCTTTTCTGATGATAAAATTAGCCCCAAACACAAACCAAGTCGGGATTTTCATACATTTGTCGCCAAAATCAATGAAGCTCAATTCTGGCATGAACTTTCCGACATTATTTTTTACCCAGTAGTATTCAAGCCATTTTGGCGGTGTTTCTTCAAATTTTGGAAGAATATTTCCACCTGCAAAAACAACTTCTTTATCCTCAAATGTTTTTTCAATTGCAACTAACCAATTTTTGTCTACAAGGCAGTCATCATCAGTAAAACAAAGAATTTCTCCGTTAGAAATTCTAACTCCTGTATGGCGAGCTTCGGTAGAACCTGCTTGTTCTTCCCAAACATATTGCAAATTCGGGATTTGAGAACTATATTTTTCTATAACTGGTGTAAAATCTTCTTTTACAGCATTGTGTACAATTATAACTTCGTATTCGTCTTTTGGCGCGTTGATTTTTGCAAAATTTTCCAAAAACATTTCTGTCAAATCTTTATGGCAAGTCGGTACGATTACTGAATATTTTATCATTTCTGTCTAACCCTCTTTTAATGAAAAAATTTTATCATAAAAATATTTGCATTTGAATATTTGTTGTTTAAAATATTTGTAGGTTGGAATTATGATTTATCTTATTTTAGCGACAATATGTTTTTCACTATCATTTGGCTTAATTAAAAACCAATTGGCTGTTTTGCCGAGCGATTTTGTGGTTTTATGCCGTTTAATCCTTGCAACTATAATATTTTTACCTTTTTTAAGAAAAATTGAACTGAAAAAAGTGATTATATTGTTACTTATAGGCGCAATTCAGTTTGGTGTAATGTATTTGTGTTTTATAAAAGCTTTTAAATATCTTCAAGGCTGTGAAGTAGCACTTTTAACCACAACAACTCCAGTATTTGTCGCACTTTGGTCAATAATTTTTGGCGAAAAGTTTAAATTAACATATATTTTGTGCATTTTAATGTCTGTTTTGGGCGCAGGAATTGTGGTTTGGCAGAATATGCCACCAACTTTGATTGTGAAAGGTATAGTTTTGATGGAAACTTGCAATTGTAGCTTTGCGCTTGGACAAGTTCTTTGGAAAAATTATATCGGCAAAGACGATGAACAAAGTTATCGTTTGATGAGTTACGCATATCTTGGCGCAGTATTGTTTGTATTGCCGTTTACACTTGTAGATGTTGATTTCCAAGCAATAACTTTGACAAAAGGTCAAATCTTTTCACTTTTATATTTGGGTATAATCCCGACAGGTATTGGTTTTTGGTTATGGAATAAAGGTGCAGAGCAGATCAAAGCTTCACTTTTAGCTATTATGAATAATTTCAAAATTCCTTTAGGCGTTCTTTTTGCAATTTTAATTTTCCATGAAAAAGTAGATTTGACAAACTTCTTGATAGGTTCGTCAATAATTTTGTTAGCGGTGTTAATTCTAAATTATCGTTTAAAACGCGACAATTAGATTTTTCTTTCATTTTTCAATTGTTGAATTGCAAGCGTAGAATAAATAGGGCGATGAGCCATTTTTTCAGCAACGACATCTGCAATTGCGGCTGTCAGCATAATTGGTAGAATTGTTGCATATCCGCCAGTCATTTCAAAAACCATAATAACAGCTGTAATTGGAGTTCTTGCTACCGCGGAAAGGAACGCCGCCATACCTATAGCACCAAAAGCTATTGGATTAACTGTTAAACCAATGTAGTGGCTTAATCCACCAGTTAAATATCCCAAAAATGCGCCTAACATCAAGGTTGGCAAGAAAATACCGCCCGCTGCGCCAGAGCCAAAACAGATTGGAGTTACAAAAAATTTAACTACAAATATGACAAAAACAAGTTTTAAGCCAATATTGCCTTGTAATAAGCTTTCTACGGTTAAATTCCCAGACCCCATAACTTGCGGTAAGAATATACCGATTAAACCTATAATAAGTCCTGCTATTGCTGGTTTTGCCCAGTTTGGAATTTTATTTAAAACTGAATAAATTTTGTTTGTAATAAGGATTGTGCGCGCAAACATTACCCCTAAAATACCAGCTAAAACGCCTAAAATAAGGCAAACAGCTATAGTTTTAAAGTTTAAATCGGCACTTGTCATGATTATGTTAAATGCAGGATTGTTTCCTAAACATTCTCTCGCAATTGCAGATGCAACAACGGCTGCAACCATTGTTGGTAGCAAAATCATGTAAGAGAATTTATGTATTAATTCTTCTAAAACAAATACTGTGCCAGCGATAGGTGCGTTAAATGTTGCCGCAATAGCAGAACCTGCACCAGCTGCGATGAGTTTGTCTTTGTTAAAACCAGTGGTTTTAAAAATCTTTCCAACTAAAGCTCCAGCACCAGCGCCTAATTGAACGCTTGGACCCTCTCTACCTAACGATAGACCAGAGCCGATTGCAGATAAGCCTGCGAAGAATTTGACAAAAATGCTTCTTATGCGAGTTAATTTGCCGTAATTTGCCAAACATAATTTCACGTATGGAATACCGCTTTCTCTTGTTTCTGGCGCAAAGTTAAACACTAAAAGTCCAGAAATTAACCCTCCAAGGGTTGTTATAAGAGGTAAAATCCAAATTTTGTTTGGATTATGTAACGTAAAACTTTGAATATGGTTGAATGTCCAACTAATAGAGCTATTAAAAGCAACAATTAACAACCCTGTGATAATCCCTATTAAAAGAGCTTGCCACAGTGATTTACCGTGAATTACTCGTCGTATGAATTTTATAACGTGTCTGTTCATACTTCAATTATATATATTTTTTTGAACTTTAAAAATCTTTAAAATTTCTAAACATTTCTTGTATTTTTTTTATTTCTATGGCAAGATTAGAGTTGATAAAGAGAATAGATGTCGTTATGTGTATAAAAGGAGACAAGAAATGAAATTATCACAATTAGTATTAACATTGTCAGTGTTAGTATTAGCTTGCTCTACTGCAAATGCAGCAAACGTAGAAGCTTATGCTCACCCAACAATGTTCAACTCTTCTGCTGTTGAAACACAAGGCTCTCGCGGTGTTTTCGTAGTAGGTGAAAAAATGATGGCTGTTGCTTCAGAAGCTATCCAAGGTAAAGAAAACGTTTTAATTGATGCTGAAGCAAACGCATTAGCAAAAGATTTAGAAGCAATCTTAGGTAAAGCATTCAACTTAAAAACTCCAGCTTTACGTTGTGAAATGGCTCACGCTTTAGCTGAAGGTTTAGGTTTAAAATCAGTAACTAAAAACAAATATACTTACAAAGATGTTGCTGGTCACAAATTACAATCTTACATTTACAGAGCTTTAGCTGCTGATGTTATGATTGGTTACCCAGACAAAAACTTCAGACCTGATCAAAAAATTACAAAAGCTGAAGTATTTGCTACATTAGCTCAATTGTTAACAAACCAACCACAAGCTACAACAGTTGGTAAATTAGTTAACAAATATGACATGAAAGAAATCCCAACTTGGGCAAACAAAGCTACAATCAAAGTTATGGAATCAGGTATCTTAGATAATCTTCCAGACTTACAAGGTGTTGCTGCTAACAAATATTTAACAACTGAACAATTACAAAAATTAGTTGTTACATTAAGCCACAGCAAATACTATGATTCTTCTCGTTTAGCTGATTCAGCTAACTTAGCAAGCATCAGAGTTAAAATTAAAGAAAGAGTTGATGCAAGACACATCAATATTGGTGAAACAATTTACGCAGAAACAATAGAATGCGCTACAGTTAAAGGTGTTAACTTCGCAGCTGGTTCAAAAGTTATTGGCGAAGTTGTTGAAGTTGCAAGACCTGGTATCAAAAACCCTGGTTATGTAAAAGTTAAATTTAACTCAATCCAAAACGGTTCAACAAAAGTTGACTTCCCATCAGTAGCAAGAGCTGCAGCTGATAATACAAAAACAACTAACGTTGTTGCTAGAATTTTTGCAACTCCAGTTTCTGCAGTTGCAAGAGTGGGCGGTACTGCTGCTAGAACAATCTCAACTGAAGCTATGAACATTTCAAATGATGGCGAAAGATACTTTGATAACTGGTCAAATGCTATTGCTGATACATTATCTTTACAACCAATGGCTGGTTTAAGAAATGTTGGTAAATCATTTGTAACTTTAGGATACTTCATGTATGATACAGCTAAATTAGCAGTATCTGGTACATTCGGTGTTCTTTATGAATTAGGTGATGAAGTTAGATATGTAATCTTACCATCTTCAATCAATGATTCAGCATTGAACCCTGGTGATGAATTATCAGTTATCTACAAAAAATAATTGAATAATTATTTATAACTAGATTGGGCGGTTTGGATTTATCCAAACCGCCCTTTTTTATTATTTTAAAGTTTCTTAATTTTTCTTGTCAAAAACTAAAAAATAGTATATACTTGTAGAAAATACGGAGAATAGAATGAAAAACGTTATGAATACTGAATTTCAACATGCGGGGGGGGGTAAAACCTAGTTGTAACGCCACTTTCCCAGATTTAACAAGAAGATTTTTTGAGAGCATAAAAAAGAAATGTTGTGAATTGTCGCTTGTGAATAGTGAATCGACAAGTAATAAACAAGCAAATGACAATAAAGTCGACTCACAACTGTCTTGGATTATTGCTTCACTCGGACAAGTTGCTCATTTCACTAGCGTTGTCATTCGCAATGTCCTCGCTACTTCGGGCTGGGTTCACTCTGCTCACACGGCGCCCTACGCAAAATCCGCTCACAACTCACTAGTAAAAGCTATCGCTTTCACCCTCGCCGAAACCCTTGTTGTAATGGGCATTATTGGCGTAGTTGCGGCGTTGACTATTCCAAACTTAAACCAATCAACAGGCGACAGAGAAAAAGTAGCAAAGGTTAAAAAGATTTATGCAAACCTAGAAGACGCATACGGCAGAGCAACTGCAGTATATGGACCTGTTACTGAATGGTTGACTCTTGATTTAGATGAAAATGGAAATATTGATAATGAAGCAAGAACTAATCGTTTTGCAGAACGCATAACAGAATTTATGAAAATATCTAAGGATTGTGGATTAGATGGAACAGGTTGTTTTGCGAATAATTATAAAACATTAGTGGAAGGTGATGAAAAACCGTCGCCTGCAGAAGATGGGGATATTCCTATGCGTATGTTTTTATTGGCAGATGGCACAGCTTTAGCTATTAAAGCAGGAAGCTTTGTTGTTGATATTGATGGTCCAAAAGGTTCTAATACCTATGGTAAAGATTACTTCAGATTTTTACTTTCATCAAGAAATGAAAATTTTGGTGAACTTCAACCTGTGGGATATAATTTATCAGGGGATAATTTAAAAGAAAAGTGTTTTTTTCTAGGTGAAGGTTGTGCTGGTTGGGTAATTAAAACTGGTAATATGGATTATACAAAACTTAATGCTCAAACTCTCAAATGTCCTAATGGTACTGAATTATCTTGGGAAAACACAAGTTGTAAGTAGCGGAGTTGCGGAAAAGTGAGCGTAGCGAAACTTGATAAACGACGAAGTAATCCAAAAAATAGTTCTGATTTATAATTTGATAGTTTAAAAACAGAAATAAAGATTTTATAAATACTTATTTATTAGAGTTATAATTGTATGTAGGAATTGGAATTATGCGAAAATATCACACACATATAACTTTAATTATACTAGCTTGCATATTGTACGTAATGGCGAATTTCCAAAGGGTTGCAATCCCTGGAGCTATATTTGACATATTACAGGCGGATTTAGGCGCTAAAGCTCCGACAATCACCTCTTTTGGTGCAACTTTTATGTACACTTATGCGTTCAGTTTGCTTGCTATCGGAATGTTAGTGGACAGATTTAGCGGTGTAAAAGTTATTTTGTGGGGTGGCGCTTTATTTGCTATTGGTGGTTTAATTTTCCCTAATACAACTTGCTTACCTTTGTTATATTTTAGCCGTATGCTTTTAGGGGCAGGCGCTGCTTGCTTTTACTTGAGTTTGGTTCAAGAGGTCAAAAAATGTTTTCCAGATAAGTATTTTGGAATTTCAGTTTCTTTAATGCTGATAACGGGTTATATGGGTGGTGTCTGTGCAAACGCACCATTTATAATGGTTGCGCACGCTTTCACTTGGCAAGTTGTTATGAATGTTTTGGCAATTATAACTCTTGCGGTGGTTTTGATTTACGCGTTCGTTTTGCACTTTTTACACGGAGTTCCAGAAAACGAACATGTTCATTTTTCATTAGAACCATTTAAAGAAGTTTTATCAAAACCGTTTAACCGCAATTTGTATATGTTTGCTGGATTGAATTATGGCTTATACTATGTAATTCAAACTGTTATTGGGGTTAAGTTCTTAAAAGATTTTGTTAATTTATCTGCAACACAGGCCTCTGTGGCGTTGTCTATAATGGTTATTATTGCGGGTATTTCAGGGTTATCATTAGCAACTTTGAGTAAGTTATGTAATAATCGACGTGTAATTTTTATGAAAAGCGTTTGCTTGTTTACGACAACAATTTTTGCAATAATTTTTATGTGTTTGATGTTTAATATTAGAACGCATTTAATCGTTTATATGTTGATGTTAATTGCAATTGGTGGAGGAATGTCACCTTTGTTAGTTCCAATTATTCACGGCACAAACAAATATGAAGTTCGAGGAACAGCTTTAAGTATTATGAATTGTTGTTTCTTCTTGTCAGTTGGTATTTTGGCAAGTTTGGTCGGAATTTTGCTTGATGTATATGCCCCTGTTTCAAACACAGTAGGTCATTTGGTATATTCAAACAAATCTTATATGCTTGTTTTTGGAACATTTATTTTGTTCTCACTTGTTGAAATGTACAATGTTTTCAAGCTTAAAGACGTATAACTCATCTATTTAGAGGATTACAAAACTCCTTTTCTACTGTAAAATGCAAAGGATAGGGATAAAAAGGAGGTATTTTATGTCAGCAATTATCGGAGGTATTTCACAAAATAGTGATTTACAGTCTATGATTTTTCAGATGTTTAATAAAATAAATAATGCAACTATAAATTCAGGTGAAAAGACTTCTGCGCTTGATACTACAAAAGCTATTAACACAGAGGATTTTGCAAGAAATTTAGAAAAACAATTGCAAGCTGAACAAGAAGCTCAAAAACCTAATAACAGCGGTTTAAAAGCAATTAAATTAGATAATCCAGCTACTTTTAATATAACAAATGCAGATGAAAGTTCAGCAGATTTTTACAAAGAAATCTTAAATTCAGTTATGGAAACCTTAAAAGAGGCTGAAGAAAGTGCTTCAAATAAGGCTTCAAAAACTCCATCTGTAGAAAATGCAGGTTCAATTGCATCTGCTGATTTGGGCGATTCTTTGAAAAATCTAGCGGGTGAATTTATTCAAAAACTTATTGACAATTACAAGGATAAAGGTAGTATTTTAGGCATAAATGTCTAATTGAAATAAATTTAAGATGGCGGTAATCTTATGAATAAGATTACCGCCTTTTTTGTGCTAGAATGAAGAAAAATAGGAGATTTAATTATGCATAATACAAAAAAAATTAATGAAGATTTAAGTTATTTAGGCGCAAGTGATAGAAGATTGGCACTTTTTGAGAATGTATATCCAATCGAAAAAGGCGTTTCTTACAACTCATATTTGCTAAAAGACGAAAAAACAGTTTTGCTTGATACTGTTGATAATTCAGTCTTGGAAAGATTTTTAGAAAATCTTGAATTTGAATTAGGTGACAGAAAACTTGATTATATTATTATAAATCACATGGAGCCTGACCATGCAGGAACTTTGCAAGCTGTAGTTAACAAATACCCAGATGCAAAGATTGTTTCAAATGCAAAAGCAAGTGCTATGATGAAGCAATATTTTAGTTTTGATGTTGATTCAAGACTTGAGTTAGTAAAAGAGGGTGATGTTTTAGAAACAGGCAAGCATAAATTGACTTTTGTTATGGCTCCAATGGTTCATTGGCCAGAAGCGATGGTGACTTATGATTTGACTGATAAAATTTTATTTTCAGCAGACGCATTCGGTACTTTTGGCGCACTAAACGGTAACATTTATGCCGATGAGGTTAATTTTGAACGTGAATGGTTAGATGATGCAAGAAGATATTATACAAATATTGTTGGCAAATACGGTGCGCAAGTTCAAGCATTACTAAAAAAAGCTTCAGGGCTTGAAATTAATATGATTTGTCCATTACATGGTCCAATTTGGAGAGAAAATTTAGGTTGGTTTATCGACAAATATCAAAAATGGTCTACTTACGAACCTGAAGAACAGTCAGTAGTTCTTCTTTATGGCTCAATTTATGGTCATACAGAAAATGCTGTTGAAATTATTGCGTCAAAACTTGCAGACAAAGGTATTAAAAAAGTCAAGGTTTATGATGTTTCAAAAACTCATTTCTCTGAAATTGTTGCCGAAGCATTTAGAAGTTCACACCTTGTAATTGCCTCTGCTACTTATAATTGCGGAATTTTCTCTAATATGGAAACAGTTCTGTCTGAATTAAAATCACATGGTTTGAAAAATAGAAAAGTTGCAGTTGCTGAAAATGGCTCTTGGGCGCCAATGGCAGGTGGTTTGATTACAAAATTCTTAGGCGAAATGAAAGATATGGAAATTGTTGAACCAATGCTTACTGTGAAAGCCTCTTTAAAAGAGGAGCAATTAGAAACAATTGATTTATTAGTAGAAAATTTAGTAAAAACAATGAATGTTTAAGGAGAAAATAGTGAAAGTTCTTTTAATAAATGGCAGTGCTAACGTTAGAGGTTGTACATATACTGCACTTGCGCAAATTGAACAAACTTTAAATTTAGAGGGTGTTGAAACAGAAATAATTTCGCTTGGAAACAAACCTATAAGAGATTGTATGGGTTGTCAAACTTGCCGTAAAAATGGCGGAAAATGTATTTTTGAAGATGATATAATTAATGAAGTTGTTGAAAAAGCAAAAACTGCTGATGGCTTTGTTTTCGGCTCACCTGTTTATTATGCACACCCATCTGGACGCTTGTTATCTGCTATGGATAGAATGTTTTATTCTGGAGGTTCTGCATTCAAATTTAAACCAGCAACAGCAATCGTTTCTGCACGCCGAGCTGGCACAACGGCAAGTATAGATGCTATTTCTAAACATTTTACTATAAACTGTATGCCAATTGTTTCTTCAAATTATTGGAATATGGTTCACGGAAATACCCCAGAAGAAGTTCTTCAAGACAAAGAGGGCTTACAAATTATGCGAATTTTAGGCAAAAATATGGCTTGGTTGCTAAAATGTATTGAAGCTGGAAAAGCATCAGGGATTAATAGACCAGAACTTGAAGATAAAATTCATACAAACTTTATAAGATAAAATTTGTATTATATTCAAAAAATGGCGGAATTTGTTTTCAAACAAATTCCGCCATAAAATTTGAAATTTAGTGTTAGCGATACTTTTGACTGCTTGCAAAAAAATTTTGTGATGATATAATTAACTCCATAAGTGTTTATTACATAAAATAAGAAGGTGTTTATTATGCAAGAATTAGAAAAACAATTTCACATTCACTGTGTTGAGGGTGATGTAGGTCGTTACGTAATTTTACCAGGTGACCCTGGAAGATGCGAATCAATCGCAGCCTTGTTTGATGATGCTCATCATGTAGCTCAAAACAGAGAATACAATATTTACACAGGTACATTATTGGGCGAAAAAGTTAGTGTTTGCTCAACTGGTATCGGTGGTCCATCAGCTTCTATTGCGATGGAAGAATTACACAATATTGGTGCTGATACTTTCATTAGAACTGGTACTTGTGGTGGTATTGATTTAAACGTACAATCAGGCGATATCGTTGTTGCGACTGGTGCAATCAGATTTGAACATACTTCTATGGAATATGCTCCAATTGAATACCCAGCAGTTGCAAACTTGGATATTACAGTTGCTTTAAGACAAGCTGCTTTGGCTATGGGTAAAACAACTCACACAGGTGTTGTTCAATGTAAAGACGCATTCTACGGTCAACACAGCCCTGCTAAAATGCCTGTTTCTTATGAATTATTACAAAAATGGGAAGCTTGGAAACGTTTAGGCGTTAAAGCTTCTGAAATGGAATCAGCAGCATTATTTGTTGTAGCAGATGCTTTGAAATGCCGTTGTGGTTCTTGCTTCCACGTAATCTGGAACCAAGAAAGAGAAGCAGCTGGTTTAGACCAAAAAATGAGCGAAGATACATCTTCAGCAGTAAGAGTTGCAGTTGATGCATTGAAACTTATCATTGAACAAGATAGAGCAGCTAAAAAATAGTTAGCTTTAAATGATATTTAGTAAGGCGCCACGACTAAAGTCGTGGCGCCTTATTTTTTTATTTTTCAAATTTATCAAACCAAATATCTTCTACACTGTATGATTTATTAATCAATTCAGCAGTTTTTCGTGGATGTTGGTTTTTTAATCCACTCAAAAGTGATGTTAAGCCGTAGCCCCATTTGCCGTTTTGAATTTCAGAGTGGTGTTGTTCAATAAATTTCAAATAATGTAGTGGTGTGTATTTTGAATTTTGATGCGATAAATACCCTAAAATAAGTTCAATTGGCAAAATTCCAGCACATCTTCCAACACCAAGAACTGATGCGTCAACTGAGTAAAAACATAATTCAATTGCCTTTATTGAGTTTGCAAAGGCTAATTGTAAATTATTGTGTGAGTGAAAACTTATGTTTTCAAAATCCAAGTTTTTTAAAATTGTATAATATTTTTCCACGTCGTCTGGCATGAAAGAACCGAAACTGTCTGCAAAGCATACAGAATCTAAGATTTTTTTATTTTGCCAGTTTGATAATTTTTCAAAATCGTTTTCAGAAAGATTTGAAATCGCCATTAAGTTTAGACAAACATCGTAATCTTTTTCTTTCATTTCTTCACACAAAACGATGGCTTCGTCTAGTGTTTTGGCGTAAGTTGCAATTCTAACCAAAGAAATTGGTGTAAGCTCTTTTTTACATTGACAAAAATCTTCCGCATAAGATTTTCCAACGTCCATCATCAAAGATATTTTGCAGTCTTCGTTTATGTTAATTAAATTTTTTATAAAATTATCCTCGCAGTGGGCGAAATTACCCCATTGAGTGTTTTGCTCTCTGTATCTATAGCCAATTTCAAAGTAATCAATATTTGATATTACAGCTGTGTCATAAAGCGATTGAACAAATTTTTCGCTAAAATTCCAACCGTTAATATGTCCGCCATCTCGAATTGTGCAATCAATAATTTTAGTCATTTAAGTACCTCATTGATGTGTCTACGAGATTTTTTGCGATTTTTAAAGCTTCGTTAAAAATGACTTCATTTTCAAAAAAATCATCTCTATTTACGTATTTTTTAACTATTTTCCTTGCGTAAGAACCAATGGCAACGCCATTTATGTCGATGTTACATAGTTTAGCAAGTTCTGTTGACTTAGAATTTGTTCCGCCCGACAGAATTATGTATGCTGGCAGGTTTTCGTTTTGAAAAATTTCAGCCATAGCAACTGTTTGTAAGGTTGTTTTGTAATCATCGTTGCAACCTGACATTGGACAGCCATCTGCTTGAATAATTGTTGTGTAAGGCTTTCTGATATCTAGCATTCGTTTTACACGAGAAACAAGTTTTTCGTTTCCTGTTTTAAATCTGTCTACACAAATGCTTAAAATTCCGTCAAAAAGTTCGTTTATTGTTTGCCATTTTTCGTCAATTTCTTCCTCGTTGTCACCAATTGTATGAAGTTCAATGCAATCAATTTCTTTTTCTATTATTGGTGGCAAAATCTCTTTTAAATCTACATCTTCACTAATTGTTTTTATACAATTTTGAGGACAAATTTTTACACAAGTTCCGCAACCAATGCACCTTTTTTTGTTTATATTTTGGTTTTCATCGATTGCATCTTGTGGGCAAATGTCAGAACATTTTTTGCAATTTATACAATTTTCTTTATCAATATGAGCTTTGCTTACGTGTGGATCTCCTTTAATTCCGACACTACAGCATAAATAGCGCTCATTTTTAATTCTAGCGCGCTCTAATCCTTTTTTTGCAGACTCTATAACCTCCAAATTTGCACTCAAATCAAAAAAGTTGCAACCAGCCTTTGAGTATAGATATACTAACTTTTCGACTTCGGTTGCGTCTTCATTTCCTGCGCCACAAACCAGTTTAAAGCATTTTTTATTTTTAATGATATCTTCTAACATTCTTAGTTCCGCTTGTTTTGAAAAGCTTATTTGCAATAAATGTTCATTTAAAAAAATGATAACATGAATATTATTTTATTGTAAGATAGGTAAATAGAGAAAGGATTTTTTATGCCATTTGAATTTGAAAAACAAAAAATTGAAGATGTAATTTTGGTAAAACCAAAAGTTTTTGGTGACAATCGAGGTTTTTTTATGGAAACATACAAAAAATCAGAATTTTTTGCAAATGGCATTACAGAAGAATTTGTTCAGGATAATCACTCAAAATCTTCAGCTCGTGTTCTTAGAGGGTTGCACTATCAAGCAAAACCTTATGGTCAAGCAAAACTTGTAAGATGTTCAAAAGGTAGAATTTACGACGTTGCTGTTGATATTAGAAAAAATTCAAAAACTTATGGTCAATATGTAAAAGTTGAACTTTCAGAAGAAAATAAACACATGTTGTTCATTCCAAATGGTTTTGCGCATGGTTTTGTAGCTTTGACTGATGAAGTTGAATTGCTTTATAAAACTGGCGGTGAATATGCTCCTAGTGCAGATAGAGGCATTCTATGGAATGATGAAGATATAAATATTGATTGGGAGATTGATTTTGAACCAATTTTGAGCGAAAAAGATAAAGTTCAACCAAAGCTTAAAGATATAAATAAAGAGGAATTAATTTAATGAAAACAATGTTAGTAACAGGCGGTGCAGGTTTTATTGGTAGCTGTTTTGTACGCCATATTTTAAAAAAACACCCAGATTACAAAGTTATAAACCTTGACGCACTTACTTATTGTGGTAATTTGGAGAACTTAGATGACGTCAAAGATAATCCAAATTATAAATTTGTACACGGCAATATTTGCGATAGAGATTTAGTTAGAGAATTGGTTAAAGAATGCGATTATGTTGTAAACTTTGCCGCTGAATCACACGTGGATAATTCAATCAAACACCCTGAAATCTTTGTCGAAACAAACGTTCAAGGTACATTAAATTTACTTCAAGCTTGTAAAGAATTGGGTATTGAAAGATATTTGCAGGTTGGAACAGATGAAGTTTACGGCTCTTTAGGAAAAACAGGTTATTTCTATGAAACAACTCCAATTCAGCCAAATTCTCCATATTCAGCTTCAAAAGCAAGTGCAGATTTGCTTGTAAGGGCATATTATGAAACTTATGGACTTCCTGTTTTAAACACAAGATGTTCAAATAATTATGGACCATACCAATACCCAGAAAAACTTATTCCGTTCTTTATTTCGAAATTGTTAAAGAATGAAAAAGTTCCTGTATATGGCGATGGTTTGAATGTTCGCGACTGGTTATATGTTTATGACCACTGCGAAGCAATTGACGTTGTTTTACACAAAGGTAAAATTGGTGAAGTCTACAATATTGGCGGACATAACGAAAAAACTAACATGGAAATTACGCGTCTTATTCTAAATGAAATGGGAAAAGACGAAAGTTCAATAGAATATGTTGCAGATAGACTAGGTCACGACAGACGCTATGCAATTGCAAACGATAAAATAACTTCAGAACTTGGTTGGAAGCCGTCAATAACTTTTGAAGAAGGTATAAAACTAACAATTGACTGGTATCTAAACCATCAAGATTGGATAAAACACATTGAAGAAAAGAGAACAGTAAAACAATAACGGTTATTTAACTATATTGCCGTTTTCGTCAAAGTGTATTTTTTTTATAACTTTTGTCATTTCAAAATCACCGTAGTTTTCTAGGTGTTTAATCTTTTTTGTTGTTTCTTCGTACAAAACTATTTTTCCGTTTTTGTACAAAGTTGTAGCTGTTATATCTCCAACTTTTTCAACTTCCATGTGATAGGTATTATCTAAGTAGCCTTGTCCCTGTAATTCTAAATCTTTCATCTCGTGTGTGTACCTTTTTCTAACCAATTCCAAACTACTCTATTATATTACTACTTTTGTAGTAATATTGCAAGTCTTATTAATTTTTGTTTACAATTGCTACTTGTTAATCAATTCTCCGTTGATATACCAAGTTTTTGCACCTGTAATTTTTGCTTTTACAAATTCCCCTGTAAGGTCTTTGTCGTATGGAATATGGACAATTTTGTTATTACGAGTTCTACCTGTAATAATATTTTTGCCTTTATGGTTTTCAAAATTTTCGATTAGAACATCAAGTTCTCTGCCAACAAATTTTTTGTTAGATTTTAAACAGCAGTCTTTGTTTGTATCATTTAGGCGTTTTAGACGTTCTGTTTTGATGTCTTCTGGAATAAATTTATCTACCCATTTTGCTGCGACTGTTTTTTCACGAGGTGAATAAGCAGCTGTATTTGAGTAATCAAGGTTCAATTCTTCCATCGCAGTTAATGTTTCTAGGAACTGTTCTTCTGTTTCTCCAGGGAAACCTGCGATAAAGTCGCTTGTGATTGTTACATCTGGAACCATGTTGCGAACTTTTTGTGCAATTTTTGCATATTCTTCTCTGTTGTAGCGTCTGTTCATTTTCTTTAGAACTTCGCTAGAACCTGATTGCATTGGAATATGGAAATATTCACAAACTTTGTCTAATTTTACGACTGTTTCAATTAGATTGTCTGTGATATCAGTTGGGTATGAAGTTACAAATCTAATCCAGAATTCGCCATCAAGTGCGTTTAATTCTGTTAACAAGTCTGCAAGTCTGTATTCACGATCTTGAAAATCTTTGCCGTAGCTATCAACATTTTGACCCAACAATGTAATTTCTTTAAATCCTTGTGCTAGAGCATCTTTTGCTTCTTTAATAATTGTTTCAGGAAGTCTTGAGCGTTCTCTGCCACGAGTGTATGGCACAATACAGTATGTGCAGAAGTTGTTGCAACCCTCTGTAATTGGAATCCAAGCATTTACGCTTTTTACACGTTTGATTTCAATATCTTTTTCGCCATAAGGTGTTTCAGGACATTCGCAAACGCGTGTTTCACCATTTTCAATACGTTTGATTAAGTCTGGCAATTGGTAAACATTGTGTGTGCCGATTACTAAATCAACGTATGGAGCACGTTTGAAAACTTCTTTTTGTTTTTGTTGAGCAACACAACCGCAAAGTGCAATTTTAATGTCTTTGCCCTCTTTTTTCCATTTGCCCCAAGTGCCTAATTCACTAAAAGCCTTGTCTTCACTAAGTTGGCGAATAGAACAAGTGTTAATCATCAACAAATCAGCCTCTTTTGGCTCTTTTGTTTCATTATAACCAAGGTATGATAACATACCTAACATTCTTTCTGTATCTGATTTATTCATTTGACACCCCATGGTGTCGATAAAAACTTTCTTATCCATACTAAAATTCTACCATAAACTTAACTTGTAGTATAATAAATTTATGGACGAAAAGAAAAAAAAGAAGAAAAAATTTAAAATAGACATAAAAAATATGGGTGTAAATATTGATAAAAACGAGTATTACGAAATAATCTGCTCTAACACAGCCCACCCAGAAGATGCGTTTAAGCGTCAACAACGTTAGATTTTGTACCAAGGCTTGAAGTTTTTGATTTCATTTGATAATTTTTTGAAATCGCCTTTAAATTGCAGACATCTGTCATCAATGTAAAGCCAAGACAGTTCTTTTTTGTCTGTAATGTCTGTTATAAATTTGTCTAAATGGTTTTCAATTAGCCATTTTGCGGTTAATAATTTATTTCTAGTTGTAAAAATTTTTATCTCAAAATCTTTAGATACATCTTGTAAAAATTTATTCGCACCGTTTAATACAGCAGGTATAAAATCTTTGTCAAAATTACCGTTATAGCAATTCAAAACTCCATCTAAATCAATAAGTAAAGTCTTCTTAGTCATATTTATATTTTACCACAAGTCCCACTTGTGGACAAGTCGGACTTGCAAATGTAAAAATGTTGGTATGTACAAAGATTTTAAAATCGAGTTGGGCAAAAGAATAAAGAAAATTCGTGAGAGTAAAAAACTTTCCCGAGAAGATGTTGCCTTTTCTGCTGGTTTTTCAGGCTCTTATATGGGAATGATTGAGCGTGCTGAATATGATTTTAAAATTTCAAAATTATATAAAATTGCAAAAGTTTTAGATGTAAGTTTATCGGATTTATTTAAAGATTTGAATGGTTAAAAATAATATTTTTTAAAATCTGAAATAATCAAACATAAGAGATTAGCACTAGTGGTTATACTCCTAGTGCTAATCATTAAACACTAATGATTAGAGGAAGTAAAGGATTAATTTCGTCGAAAAAAATTAATCCGCCTCTATATCTATATACATTATAAAAGTTTTTTTAAATTTTTCAACCCATGCAAAATTAATATTCAGGTTCACTAAATCTGTATTGCAGTGCTTGTGTAATGTGTTTTGACGTGATAATTTCAGAATTGTCGAGATCTGCTATTGTTCTTGATAGCTTCAAAACTCTATCATATCTACGTCCTGAAAGTTGATATTTTGCAACTGCGAGTTTTAAAATATCTTTTGAGCCTTCATCAACTTGGCAGAATTTTTTTACTAAATCTGCACTTAATTGCGAATTTGTTAAAATTCCAACATCTTTATAACGCTCTTTTTGAATTTTTCTTGCACAAATAACTCTTTTTCTGATGTTTGCAGAACTTTCTGCTTCAGCTTCTGTGTTTAAAAGTTCATCTGTAGTTAATCTTGGCACATCAATTTGAATATCAATTCTATCTAAAAGAGGTCCAGAAAGTTTTGAACGGTAACGATTTATTTGAAATTCTGAACAAGTACATTGTTTTTCTTTATCGCCTAAAAATCCGCAAGGACAAGGATTCATCGCTGCAAGCAACATAAAATCAGCAGGATATTTTATTGAATGTTTTGCTCTTGAAATAACAACTTCGCCATCTTCAATTGGTTGGCGCAAAACTTCCAAAACATTTCGAGGAAATTCTACAATTTCGTCTAAAAATAAAACTCCGCGGTGTGCAAGGGTGATTTCACCAGGTTTCGGGTTTGTTCCTCCGCCTATAATCCCATTCGCAGAAGCTGTATGGTGAACTGCTCTAAACGGACGCTTTGTCACTAGTGGTTCATCATTTGCCAAAAGCCCTGAAATACTATATATTCTAGTAAGCTCTAAAGCTTCTGATAATTCTAATGGTGGAAGAATTGATGCAAAGCATTTTGCCATAAGCGTTTTTCCTGATCCAGGGGTGCCGACCATAATCATGTTATGACCTCCAGCTGCTGCGATTTCCAATGCTTTTTTGGCTTTCTGTTGACCCTTTACATCTTTAAAGTCGTATAAATAATGTTCTTCAATCCCACGTTGAAGATATTCTTCAATATTTGTTTTAACAACTGGTAAGGGTTCATCAATAAAATGATTTACAACTTCGTTTAAGTTTTTTGCACTCAAAATTGTTATGCCATCTGCCAAAGACGCTTCTTTTGCATTTTCTTCTGGTACGATAACAGTTTTAATGCCGTTTTCTTTTAGTCCTAAAATATGAGAAAGTGTGCCATTGATACATCTGAGCGTTCCATCTAGCGAAAGTTCACCTAGAAATGCCATATCACGAGTTTGTTCCTCTTTTATAACGCTTTCTTCTATCAAAATTCCTATAGCAATTGGCAAATCAAAGTTTGTTCCCTCTTTTCGAATATCAGCAGGCGCAAGGTTAATTATGACTTTCTTTTGCGGAAAAGAAAAAGACGAATTCTTAATTGCTGAGCGAACTCTTTCTCTTGCCTCTGTTACTGCTGTATCTGGCAGACCTACAATTGCAACACTAGGAATAGAATTAGATAAATCTACTTCTACCTCTATTTTGTACGCGTTTAAGCCTATTACTGTTGATGTTGTGACTTTACAAACCATTTGTGCCTCTTGAAATCTTTGTGAAATGTGTTATAATTATAATATAGGGGACTGATTAAGTCCGTTACAACTTAATCAGTCGTGTTACACCCTATACAAACAACAAGATAATTTGTAAAAGTGCTATCAGTACGTTGATGGCACTTTTTATTATCAGTATTCGCATGATACCTCCTTTCTGCCCCTTATTGTTACATTATAAGGTGTGAGGCTAAGTAAGGCTGGGCGTCCCTATATTAAATTTTCAAAGTACTTACAAAAAAACGGAGTTTAAAAAACCCCGTTTTTTTGATTTTTTATATATCAATTATTATTTGATATTAGCGAATGTCCAAGCATCGAAAGTTGGGCGTGTTAAGTTAATATCAGCTTTATCTTTGCCTGCGCCTTCTGTATCGTGTGCAATTGAACGGTATACTCTGTTGTAGTATTCAATTACCATACGGTCAGAATTGAAGTAAGCTTCAGAAGTTCTGATTGCTTGACGCATTAAGCGAGCCCATTCTTCCTTGTTATGGTAGTAAGTTGGAATGATTTCTTTTTCGATTACGTCCATCATGTATTCGTGATCTTTCCAGTGACGTTCTTCCCATGGAATTTCGTCATCAAGTCCTTCGTACTCGATTGTGTAACCGTTGATTCCGTTGAATGTACCTTCAACAGTCCAACCATCGTATGTTGATAAGTGTAATGCACCATTAGCGTTAGCACTCATACCTGATGTACCAGATGCTTCGAATGGTCTAAGAGGTGTATTTAACCAGATATCAGAACCTCGTTTCAACATACCGCTTAATTGTAATTCATATCCTGGTAATACAACCATGTTTTTCATAGTGTGAGAACGGTTCAATAATTTGTTGAACATTTCTTTACCCATAACATCATCTGGGTGGAATTTACCAGCGAAGATTAATTGAAGTTTGTTAGCTTCTAATAATTTCAAGATGCGGTCTTTATCCATTAAGATTAACCAAGCACGTTTGTAATCAGCAAATCTTCTTGCCCAAGTGATTGTTAATACATCTGGGTCAAATCTCTTACCTGCTTTGTTAGCGATGTATTTGAACAATTCTTGTTTCATTTCACGTTTTGCAGTAAGTAATTCGTCAAATGATTTTTGTCCGCCCATTCTAGGGTCTTGCCAGTAGTGTAAGTTTACTGCGTTTGTAATTGCTCTGATAGGGCATCTGCCTTCAACCCAATCCCACATTTTGTTTGAAACAAGACCGTGTAATTGAGATACAGCGTTTGCGATACGGCTCATTCTTAATGCTGCAACTGTTAATGAGAAGTTTTCACCACCTAATTTGATAGCTTCTTCTCTTGAAGCGCCAGCAAAGAATCCACCTTCCATCAATGTGTCTACCCAGTGAACTTCGTTTCCTGCTGCAACTGGTGTGTGTGTTGTGAATACTGTTCTTTTCTTAACTTCTTCAATATCACCTTTGAATTGTCTTAATAATTCAAAGGCTGCTGGTAAAGCGTGACCTTCGTTCATGTGGATAACATCGAATTTATATCTCATCGCTTGTAAAATTTTGATACCACCGATACCAAGAACTGTTTCTTGAGCAATTCTAATTTTTTCATTTCCGTCATATAATCTGTGAGAAATGCTTCTTGCCCAATCGCTGTTTCCGTCGATATCTGTTGTTAATAAGTATACTGGGCATGAACCGAATAATTCTGGTTCTACTCTGTAAGCTTTAACTTTAACTCTTTCACCGAATGTGTCAACTTCAACTTGAACACCTAAATCAGTTAAATAGTCATAGTATTTTCTAAGATAAGAAACTTCTACTTGTCCATTTTCACCGATTCGTTGGTCATAATAACCGTAAGACCAAAGCATTGTTACACCTACCATTGGCATTTGTAAGTACCCAGCTGATAACATGTGAGAACCAGCTAAGAAACCTAAACCACCTGAATATGTGCTTAAAGATTGGTCTAATGCAATTTCCATTGACAAGTATGCAACTGATGGTAATGACATAATCTTTAATTCCTTCTATTTTGTGTACTCTATGCGAATTCTATCTTTTTTCTTCCGCAAACACTAGCATAACACAAAAATACAGCTTTTTCTAATTTTGTTTACCACGTGTGTATTACAGGGCAAAAACATGGCTATAGCTTAATTTTTGCATATTAAGAAATGTAAATTATTCTAATATTTTGTTGGCGATATCTTCTGCTTTAAACTGCAAACATGACAATTTTTCGCATGTTGTTTGTCTATGATCCCAAAGACAAGGTTTTATCGGACAATCATCGTTTGTTTTTAAAGCTGTAACAAAATCGGCTTGAGGAATTAGTTTTTTGTCATCAGTAGAACCAAAAATGGCGTAAGTTCTAGTTCTTGTACCTACACCGATGTGAAGTGGTGCAGAGTCTGAACATACAAATTTTTCGTACTTTGTGATTAATTTAGCTAAATCCATTAAATTTTTTGTCTTGCCATAATAGTTTTCAAAATTAGGGTTATTTAATGGCTCAATTATAGATAAAATCTTGTCAACGACTTCTTTATCATCTGGCCCGCCAGTTAAAGTAACGTGTTTACCGTTTTCTAATAAAATTTTGATTACATCTGCCCAAATTTCAGGTGTAATTGTTTTAATCATATTTTTTTGGACGCTTAATTTGCTTACTCCAGGGTGAATAAGTACTGAATTTGGAACTTTTTCGCCTTTTTCAAGTGTAATTTCTGGCACATCTGTTCTTATGTCTGTAAGGTCGCGAATCAAGTCGTGATACATTAACGAAGCATATTGTTGTTTATTTAATGTTACGGCTTTTGTTAATAATTTTTCGCTTAATTTGCCTGTATTATAGCCATAACGCTTTTTTATGCCAGTTAAAAATAGTAAAATACTTATAAGTTTGTTTCCGCCAGCGGAAATTACAACATCAAACTTGCCAAAACGAGCTTTGAACAACAACTTTAGCATTTCTGCATATTTGTTTTTGCCTTTTGGGTTGATTAAAATTAAATCATCAATTGTATCTGTCAAATCTTTTATCCCTTTGCTTCTAGGTTCTAGGCAAAGAGTAATTTTTGACTCTGGGTATGCTTTCTTTAGTGAAATTAATGTTGGTAAAAATAAAATTTCATCACCAATTCCGCCAAAATTTATTACTAAAATGTTTTTCATGTTTTTCCTCGTTTCTTTAAGAAAAATTATAACAAAAAAATTAATTTGTACTATTATTCAAATTTGTGCTACAATCATAATAAAAATGAAAGGAGAAATTTATGGTCAAAGTTAATGAAATTTCTTTTAATACAAATATGGCGCAAAATGTCGCTACTACTAAAACACAACAACAAGAAGCAAGCAGTATTTTTTCAAATAGCCAATCACAAACTGGCGCTTTAGGGGAAATGGAAGGTTTGTCTATTCAACAAACAGCTCAAACTGCACCTAAAAGAATTGATAAACACGATAAAACAATTTTGGCAAATGCCCCATCTTGTCAAATAGAAGTTGCTGGTAAAAAGCAAAAGGCATCTATTGTAGTAGATTTGAGCGAAAATAGATTATATAGATACGATAATGAGGGAAAAGCTTATGAAGTATATTCTGTAGCTTCAGGTAAAAAGACTTCTCCAACAAGTACAGGTATAAGAAAGGTTTCTCACATAGAAACATATCCTTACACAGAAGCACCTGCAGGTACAAAAAGACGTAAAAGTCCAAAAGCTTATGGCCCTAAAATCTTGATTTTAACTACAATCGATCCAAAAACGGGCAAGGATTTAGGTTCAAATGGCGAATTTATCCATGGTAACAATAACCCTGCAAGTATTGGTACATACGCATCTCACGGTTGTGTGAGAATGGACAATGATGTAATTGTTCAATTGTCTAAAGAAGTTAAACCAGGGTCTTATGTTTTAATCCAAAAATAATTGTTTTATTTTAAACAAAAAAGGGACGGTGATTTCATCACCGCCCCTTTTTTATCTTTCAAAATTAAATTCTTTGATTGATTTCTTGGCTTAATTTTGCAAAATCAATTGTGCTTACAAAATCCTTGTTGCGTTGTTCTTCTATGAAATTTATTACTGTATGAAGCAGTTGAATTAGAGTTTCTTCAGTAATATTTCCATTCGAATAATCCTCTATAACTTCCAATAAGTACGGGTATGTTTCGTGCATATGATTTGTATTTATTGTGGTTATTAAATTTTTTATTTCTGTATTTTCAAAATCAGCGTTTAGAATTTTTAAATAATAATTTGCAAATTTTTCAATATTTTCGAACATATTTTTAGAAGATACATTTGAATTAGTAAGCTTTAAATAATAGCGTTTAAAACTCAAATATAGCTCGTTATCTTGTGGAATAACACCATTTTTTTGAATTGTAAGATAGTTTTTAAGAAAATTTTTGAATTGATTTGTTAAATTAGCATTTTTGAATTTTTCAATAATGCTGTACCACAATTTAGTATCATCGTTTTTAACATTTTCGTTAATGAAATTGTTAATTAAAAGAAGTTCTTCAATGTTTGGGTTGTTGCAATTCAAATATTGATAAATATCTCTGTTATCAATGTCATTATTTTCAATAACGCAAGCAATAACCTTGATTTTTTTGATTTCGTCAAAAAGTTTAACGGCAGAAATATTATTCATTTTAATCTTTGCCCAATATTCGTGAAGCGTTTTAAACATTGGGTGTTCTTTTTCTTGTTCGGTCATTTTTTCGTATTTTACAAGCTTTTCGTAAATAATTTTTTCATAGCCGTGTAAGTGAATTTTTGTGTGTTGACCGTAAAATAAGTATCTTTTTTTAATTAATTCAATAGCGTGAATATTTTTTTCGTTAGTAAGCTTGTAACATTCACAAAGGGCATGTAACAATAAACTAAACTGGATAATTCTTTTTATTCCATCAACAACCATAAACGAACGACTGCTGGTTCTTTGTAAGAACATAATTCCATCAATAATAGGTTCTTGTGTACCTTCGTTTTCAAGAACTGTTTCTAACAAATCCGCAGGTGCTTGAAATTCCCCTGAATAATCGGTAGAATATAGCACCTGCGATTTATGTAAAATATCTAATAAATTTAAAGTTACGATTTCCATATTATTTTTCTAAATTGATAACATGAATCCGCCAGCTTCAGCGTTTTTCAAGTTTTCACCGTCGATTTTTGCTCTCAAATTTTTAATATATTTGTAAACATAATCTCTTGGTAAGCTTAACAAAGTTGCTAAATCTTTAGCATATACAATTTGGTTTTTATTTTTTAAGAAGTAATCAAAAACCATTTGTTCTCTGTCTGTTAAAGCTTTTTTGAAAACGATTTGAACTTCTTCTTTAACAGAAGTTGGTTTAATGTTTTCAATGATAGGTTTAGCTTTTGAAACTTCTTTTTTAACTTCTTTTGCAACTGCAGGTTTAGCTTCAACCTTTGCTACTGGTTTAGCTTGAACAGCTTGAGCGTGTGCGTTTGAAACGATTTGACGTTCTTTTTCAATAGCGTGTTCTGCAATTGATGTAATTTTTTCAGCTTTTGAAACTGTTGAACTTGAAATAGATGATGTGTAAGGTTTTCCTTTTAATACGATATCTACAAGGTCGTTAGTTTGTTTAGATTCTTCTATTTGTTTTCCTAATCTTGCTGCAAATTCTTCTAGTGTAATCTTTTCCAATGAACTTCTCCATTGTTTGATTTCTTCTTTAGTCAAATATTCTGACATTTAAACATATCTCCTTGGTTAGTGTTTTTGTGATAATTGTTTCTTATCCCTCTATATTATTAACTTATCATGAAAAAAAGCTCTCGACGCAAAATATTTCATAACGTAAATTTTTATTTGCATTAGTTTACAAATACTTGAAAAATGTTAAATTATATCATGTCCGACTTAACACTTTTACTTTTTGTAAATACATGTATATAATATACATGTCATGGAAAAATTCGCTTTTTTTAATAAATTTAAAGACGCTGTAATTATTGTAAATCAACAAAAAGAGGTTGTTTTTACTAATAATACTTTTAATCGAATTTTTGATGATTATAGCGATTTTAGAAGATTTTCGCATAAATTTAGCTGTGATTTTATTCCGCTAGATGTTGAAGATGTTTCTGCATTTTTGCCGATTAATCAAATTCTTACGACTAATCAAGATTTTAGCGCTTTGGTTAGTTATCAAAAATCTTCTGGCAATTTAATGTACTTTGATTTGTCCTCTTATAGACGCGGAAAATATATTATCATCGTTCTGTCTGATGTTAGTGCTGAGTTTGAATTGGAGCGTATTTCGCATGAGAAAGAAACTCTAGAAAAAAATTGTAAAAATGCGTTGATTGAAGTTGAACAATTAAGAAAATCTTCAAGGACAAATCAGGCGCAAGCTGTAAAAATGACGCTTATCAATAAGATTTCTAACATCATCAGAGAATCTATCGACTCAAATAAAATCTTAAATTCTGCGCTTAAAGAATTAGCTACAATGTTTGGGGCATATAGAGCTTATTACGCGACAAACGATAAAGAAAAAGAACTTTTTGTTATAGAGCAGGTTTACGGCAAGAATAAAAAAGAGTTTTTAGGTAAAAATATTACGTTTGGGGATAAAGTTTTTAAAGAATTGTCAGCAAAAAAAACAGTGTCTTCAATGAGTTTGAAAGAATTTAATGAAGCCGAACTTTTTGATATTCCGATGATGCGTGTAATTTTGCCGATTTATCATCTTAACGATTTGCTTGGTATAATTGTTTTTGTAAGCTATCAAAAACGTGATATGACAGAAGAAATTGATGTTTTAGAAAGTGTTTCTGCTCAATTAGGTAACGCTGTTGCTCAAGCAAAACTTTACGAAGATAATGTTAGAACGGTTGCTCAACTCAAAACAACGCTAAACGAGTTGAAAGAAACTCAATTACAACTTATAAATTCTGAAAAAATGGCATCTCTTGGTCAATTGGTTGCTGGTATTGCGCATGAAATTAATACTCCATTTGCGTCGATAAAATCAAATAATTCAATTATGACAAAACTTATTCAAAAACTAGAAAACGAAGATTTGAAAGAGATGTTTACAGAAATTAACTCTATAGATTGTGAGGCGGTTCAAAGAATTAATCACCTTGTAACCTCTTTGAAAAAATTTGTCCGTCTTGATGAAGCAGAACTTCAAGAGGCAGACATTAATAAAGAACTTGATTTGACGCTTGCTTTAATCCATCACGAAACAAAAAATAAAGTTGATGTAATCAAAAATTACTCTCAACTTCCGATGATAAAATGCTATCCAAATATGTTAAATCAAGTGTTTATGAATATCTTGGTTAATGCTTGTCATTCAATTGAAAAACATGGCACAATTGAGATTACGACTAGCGTTGAAAATGGCAAATTAAAAGTGAGCATAAAGGATTCAGGCAAGGGGATAAAAAAAGAACATCTTGATAAAATTTTTACAGCAGGATTTACTACAAAATCGGCTGGAGTGGGTACAGGTTTAGGTTTGGCGATTTCTCAAAAAATTATTGACAAACATCATGGCGAAATACATGTGAATAGTGAATTTGGGCATGGTTCAGAGTTTACAATTTTAATACCAATTGCTTAATATTTTGTAACAAATATATCTTAAAAACATTAAATATGCATAAAATTAATTAAACAATTACTACAAATGTATGAAAAATTGTTTCAAACACAAGACAAAATTCAAAAAAAATGTTATGATGAATTGCATAAAGTGTCAGGTTTACCCTTAAAGATATGTGTAGTCTGAAACGCAGTCACAGCATGCCTGATACATGAATTGAATTTTATTAACAATGCTTAACAATTCGTCAGAAAAAGGCAATTTTTTTTCAAAAGAAAACTTTATTATAACATCGGTACAGAATAATTATACGTCGGAGGCAAATTTTAATGACTATTAGTGTAAATAGCAAAAAGAAACAAGTTAAAAAATCATTTGAAGAATTAATCGTAGATTTGCAAACTAGTAATTCAGAAAAAGTTAGATATAACGCAGCTCGTATCCTTGGTGAAATGGGCGAATCGAAAGCAGTAGAACCTTTAATCGACGTATTGAAAAATGATAAAAATGGTTCAGTTCGTTTATATGCAGCTCGTGCATTGGGTGAATTGGGTGACGCTAAAGCTACAACTCACTTGATTGCATCTTTACGTGAAGATAGAAACGTTGATGTTAGAGTTCGTGCAGCTCGTGCATTAGGCAGATTGGGTGGCGAAATCGTTGTTGAACCTCTTGTAGAAGCTTTGAATGATGAAAACCCTCAAGTTTGTATTACAGCAACTGAAGCTTTGATTGAAATTGGTGACGTTGCAACAGATGCATTGATTGCTTCTTTAGACCACGAAAAAGTTAATGTTCGTTGTGATGCAACTCGTGCATTAGGTGAAATTGGTAATAAAAAAGCCGTTGATAAATTGATTAACATGTTGTTTGATGAATGGGTTAACGTAAGAATTTACGCAGTAACTTCATTAGGCAAATTAAATGATACAAAAGCAGTTCCAGCATTAATTGATGTTATGAAAAAACAAGATGAAAACGAATTGGTTAGAGCTGGCGCAGCTGCAGCTTTAGGTGTGCTTCGTGACCAAAGAGCATTACTTCCATTAAGAGAATTGATTATGGAAGCTGATGAATTAGGTGAATTAGAAGATACAGCTTTGAAATCATTCAAAAAAATTATGTCAGCTAACTGGCAACAAATTCCAGGTGCTCAATTACAAAAGAAACCTGTAGCAACATTTTAATTGAAATAATTGTGAGAAAGAAAAAGAGTTTAGGCGAAAGTCTAAACTCTTTTATTATGTGTGTTATGTGTATTAATCTAAAATCCTTACGCTTGCTCCACTTTGAAAACTGCTGTTGTCGTAATAGTAATTTCCATTTGAATCAGTCCAGCCTTTTTGATATCCGTAAGGTTGACTATCCCAATCGTCGTTATAACTAGATGAAAATGTAGGTGTTACACCTGTTATTTGTCCACCGTTAATATTGCCTAGACCCCCAAGGAAGTTGCCCAGATTGGTTTTAATTCTTCTTCTGGTATTGTTGTTATAATAATATGGATTATTGTAGTTATATGAATTATATTTTTGATTTAAATATCTTTTTTCCGCTCTTGTCAATGTTCTTGGTGGTGGCGGAGGTGGTAGATTTCGGTTGTACATATTTGGGTGATAGTAATACATTTGTGTATTTGGTGAAATTGTTTTGAAACTTCGTGTTTGAGCAAAACTTGATGGGGCTAAAAATAGTATTAATAATGTAAGAACAAGAAATTTTTTCATAATCAACTCCTTTTATAAGAGTATTTTAGTAATAAAAATAAATTTACACATTACACGGGTGATTAGTTTATGGTAAACTATATTTATGAGTATTAAACCAGAATTATTAATGCCAGCAGGCAACTTAGAAAAACTAGAATATGCAGTAAGATACGGTGCTGACGCTGTTTACTTAGGTGTTGTTGATTTTAGCTTACGTGCGATGCGTAAGGGCGAATTGATAACTATGGAGAATTTAAAACAGGCGGTAGATTTGGCTCGTAGCTTGGGTGCAAAGGCATATTTGACACTTAATATTTTCGCTTTCAACAATGATATTAAATTGTTGGAAAGTGTTATGGATAGAATAAAAGATTCTAATCCTGATGCGATTATTTTGAGTGATATGGGTGTATTTAGAGTGGTTAGAAAATATATGCCTGATATGCCTATTCATGTTAGCACTCAAACTAATACACTTAACTATGAGGCTGTGAAATTCTGGCAAGATTTGGGTGCAACTCGTTCAATTTTGGCGAGAGAATTACCTATAAGAGATGTTGCGGAAATAAAAAAACAAGTTCCAGATATGGAGTTAGAAGTTTTTGTTCACGGTTCACAATGTGTTTCTTTCTCTGGAAGATGTTTGTTAAGTGATTATATGACAAACGGAGAAAGACAAGCAAACCATGGAAATTGCGCTCAACCTTGTCGTTGGAGTTATAAATTATTGGAAGAAACTCGCCCAGGGCAATACTACGAAATTGAACAAAACGAACGTGGTACACATATTTTAAGCCCAAAAGATTTGTGTTTGGTTGAATATATTCCGCAATTGATTGACGCTGGCGTGGATTCTTTAAAAATTGAGGGTAGAACAAAGAGCTTGTACTATGTTTCAGCGGTTACAAAGGCTTATAGAAGTGCTATTGATGAAGTTATGGCAGGCAAAACTGATGACTTGCATAAATATTTCTTAGAACTTAAAAAGGTTGGAAATAGAGGCTATACGCAAGGTTTTTACTTAGGAAATAATAATTCTGAAAGCTACAGCTATGATATTTCAAAAGGATTGGCTGGAGCAGATTTCTTGTGTGAATTTTGGGATAAAAAAGATGATTTTTATTTAGTGAAAACAAAAAATAAATTCTTAAAAGGTCAAGAAATTGAAATTATCACCCCTGATGAGCAATATTTTACAAAGGCAGAAGAAATAATTAGCACAAAAACAAATGAACAGTTGGAAGTTGCAAATACTAACGACGAATTGCTTATTAAATTTGAGCGTGCGCCGAAAAATTATAAATTTGCGTTAGCAAGAACAAAGGAGATTAAAAACGATGATACTACGTCCTAATAAAAATTTGAAAAACATTTACGAGATTACTCCAGAAATGTTGAAAGAAATGGGAATTCACGCAATGTTGATGGATTTGGATAGTACAACAATGAAATCAAAATCGGCTGAATTTACTCAAAAAACGCTTGATTGGTTTAAGCAATTTGAAAAAGATTTTTATATGGCGATAGTTACAAACAATCATAATCAAGAGTATATTGAAAAAATTACTCCTCACTGCCCTTGCAAATTGTATTGGGGCGCAAGAAAACCATTCCCAAAAGTGGTTAAAAAAATTATAAAAGGTTTATTTATGCAATCTGAACACGTTGTTGTTATTGGTGATAGACCTTTGACAGATATTTTGGTAGGCAAATTAACAGGTACACAAACAATTTTGGTTGGTTCAATTAACGAAAACGAAAACTTGCCAACAAAATTTGTAAGATTTTTAGAACGCCTTACAATTTGTCCATTCTAGTTTTATAAATTTTTAGGGTAGTACTTATCACTCACAACTCCTCTAATTCAAACAGTTTACACTCAATGTATTAGAAAAAATCCTCCTCATTTTTGTGGAGGATTTTTTGAAATACAGATTTGGTATGGGTTTGAACCCTCTCTTGATCCTTTGGTCTACATCAGTTTATAGACCTAAAACCCCTCTTTTTTTAATCTTTTTGTCGATGTAACCTCCTCCAAAAAGATGTAGTATGAACAGTGTAGAAAAGAAAAAAAGAATTAGGGACATAAAAAAGAATTTGGGGGAACAAATGAGACAATTCAAAAAACAAGCTAGAGTAATGTTAATTGATGACAATTACGATCACTTAGCAGGTGTTAAAGAACTTCTAAGCATGGAAAGTTCATTTGATATTGTTGCTGCATCAACAAGCGCTAATGTAGGTATTAATTTAATCAAAAAACATAAACCAGATGTTGTTTTGATGGATATGAATATGCCTGAAATGGACGGCTTACAAGCTATTCAAGAAATCGAAAAATTGAATTTAGATGTTCGCGTATTGGCATTAAGTGCTTACGACGATGCAGATTTGATTTTCAGAGCTATGAAATTAGGCGCTAAAGGATATGTGTTAAAAACTATGGCTTCTGCTCAATTGATTTACGCAATTGACGAAGTTGCAAATGGCAAAGTTTACATGCCTCCAATGTTAACTGCTCGTTTCTTTGATTATTTCCAAAAATCATTCAAAGAAGAAGCAATCGCTCAACAAAAAGCTCAAGAATCAAATTACTTATCAGATTTGACTCAAAGAGAAGAAGAAGTTTTAGACTTGTTAACTCAAGGTGTTACTTATAAAGGTGTTGCTCAACAATTGTTTATCTCTGAAACAACTGTTAAAACTCACGTAAACAACATTTTCCAAAAACTTCAAGTAAATGATAGAACTCAAGCTGTTTTATATGCAATTAACCACGGCTTTACAAGCAAACGTCAAGCTAGAATGGCTAACCCTGCAGTAACAGCAACTGTATAACAGATAGACTCCTTTCAAAATTATTATGAGAATGTCGTGTTGTGCAAGCCATAAGCGTAACACGACGTCCCATTATAAAAAACAAAATCATGTGTGTGAAAAATGGTAAAATATATCAAAGGTAAAAACAGATTAAAAGATTTAATTTATATTCAAGAAAACAAACCTTGTAGCGATAAAGCTATTAATGGTGTAATTCGTTCTATGGTTGAACCTTTGTTCGAAAACCCCGAAGAAAAAGGTGTTGTTTTATATCGTTTCAAAGATTACACAAAATTTGCTGGCATGTTGAAAAGACTTGATTATACTGGTGTTGATGTATACAATTTTTCAGATGGTTCAGATTTATTAAAAGAAGATATTTGGGATTCAACAGAATTCTTCTATGTTCTTACTGGTAGATATGGTGCAAGTTTTATTTTTGACTTTGAAACAGAAGACATAGAAAACTTTGCAGGTTATTACTTATTATATAACTCTGTAAATTTGAGAGAATCTTTTGAAATTATTGAACATAATTGTAAACAAGATATTTCAGCTTACAAGGAGCAATACAAACCTGATAGACGTGATAATATGTTAATGAATTCATCAATCAGAAAAGTAGTTGATTTGATGAATGAAACTTCACAAGAAGCTATGCTTGTTGATATGGAAAAAGATGCATTAACAAAAAGTGATGACTTGGCAAAACGTCTTGAATTTATGAACTCAAAATCAAGATATGTAGTTCACGAAATCAGAAACCAACTTTCTATTTGCGAACTTTATGCAAATATAATTGAAAAACACTGCGAACGTAATGACAATGCCGATTGTACAAATGCAATTGGTTGTATTAAAACAGCAGTAAAAATTGCAAGTAGTGCATTGATGGACTTAAAATCTCTTGATAACAAGGATTTGCAAGTTTACAGCATTAAAGAAATGATTGAAAAGGCTGTAGCATTAGCAAAAGTTTACGCAAATGGTAAACAAATTGAGTTTGAAACTGAATTTGATGACAAAAATAGTTCAGTTTTTGCAGACGAAGCAAAATTTTTAGCAGCGTTAGTAAATATTATCAAAAATGCAATTGAAGCAATTGAAAAAGTCGGTAAGATTTCAGTAAAAACAAGCATAAAAGATGATTTTATTTCAATAATTATTGAAAACAACGGTGCAAAAATTCCTGAAGAAGTTCAAAACAAAATTTTTTCAGACGGGTTTACAACAAAATCTTCAGGTAACGGAATTGGCTTGTATGTTTGCCAACAAACATTAGAAGAACAATTCGCAAGATTAGAATTACTAAAATCAGATGATAATTCGACAGAATTTGAAATCTTGGTAAGTATGGTATAGGAGGTTAAAACGTGGATATTTTATCTTCAAGAGCTTCAAATATAACACATTTGGCGATGGACGGTTTGTTAGAACGTCAAAGAGCAATCGGTGCGAATATCGCAAACGTTGAAACCCCTGGGTATCAAAGAAAAGAAGTCGCTTTTGAATCTCAACTTTCAGAAATCATTGAAACGGAGGATTTAAAAGATTATATAAAAGGTCAAAATAGTATTAAGCCTGTAAAAACAAAATCAGCAACTTACGACGATTTTATGCGTTTACAAGATGCTCAACAGGCAAGAAGACCGCTTACAATCCAAGAAAAGCAATTCTTAATTACAAATTCATACGGAAAATATGACCCTCAAGTTATGGACGATGTATTTTCAGAAGGAACTTTAGACGGAAATAACGTAGAACTTGAAAAAGAAATGATGGATTTAAGTAAAAACGGTATGAAATATGTAACTTTATCAGGTTTAGAAAAGAAATATTTTTCTGGAATAAGTGAAGTTATCAGAGGCGGTGGCCAATAAGCACAAAACTAAAATTTAACAGACTGGGTGGGAAAAAATGAGTTTAAATACATTTGATATAGCAGCGTCAGGTATGACTGCACAAAGAATTAAAATGGATACGGTTGCAAGTAACATTGCAAACGTAAATACTACGCGTAATCCAGACGGTAGCAAAGGTGTTTATGTTAAAAAATCCGTTAATTTTAAAGCAATCTACGAAGATGAATTATCTCGCGGTGCAAGAAACTTTGCTGCAAATTCAACTGATGCTCAATTTAATCCTATGACAGGCGGATTTACTATAAATACTGGTATTGCGCTAAATCAAGGACTTGTTTCAAACGGTGTAAGAGTTGAATCAATTCAAGAAACAGATAATCCTACAAAAATGATATATGACCCAACTCACCCAGATGCAGACGCAGACGGATATGTAGAACTACCAAATATCAATGTTGTAGAAGAAATGGTTGATATGGTATCTGCCTCAAAAGCTTACGAAGCCAACTCGGTTGTGGCAGAGAACATTAAGACAATGATTCAATCAGCATTAAACATTTAATAAATTATAAGGGGTGTGTGAAAAATGGAAATTAACAATATTGCGATGCAACAAATGAATTTTAATCCGATAAAGAACTATAATGAGTTCTTACACGGTAGTGCCTCATTTGATGTAAATACAGATTTTCAAAATGATTTTGATACAATGTTGCAAAAAGAAATTAAGGCTGAAGCAAGCGCTACACAAAGAAAAATAGGCTCATCACCTGTAGAAAGTTTGATGTATTCAATTGAAAACGCTTTTGGTAATGGCTTAAACGATGTTAATGAAAAAAGAATGCAAGCCGACGCGTTACAAGAAGCATTTGCAAGAGGCGAAGATGTTAGCGTTCACGATTTAATGATTGCTAGTGAAAAATCTGCGTTAAGTTTGCAAATGGCTATGCAACTTAGAAATAAAATGATTTCTGCATACACTGATATTAAAAATATGAATTTCTAATAAAATATTTTATCGGTTAGGCACAAAAAATTATCTTATTTAAGATAATTTTTTGTGCTAAACTTTATCTAAAAAGAGGTAAAAATGACAAAAATAGCTTTAGTAAATCACGGTTGTGCAAAAAACTTAGTAGATTCAGAATTAATGTTAGGTATTTTAACAGACAAAGGGTATAAGGTTACCCTAGACGACAATGATGCGGAGATTGTTATTGTGAACACGTGTTCATTTATCCATGATGCTGAAAAAGAGTCTGTAGATTCGATATTAGAACTTGTTAATGCTGGTAAAAAGGTTATTGTAACTGGTTGTTTGCCTCAAAAACACAAGGAAGAATTGAAAGAAGCAATTCCAGAAATTTCGGCTATGCTTGGTACAACAGATTTCAGCAAAATTGCAGATGTAGTTGAAAATTTGATTAAGGAAAATTTTGATTATAAATCAGATGTTGCTCAAACTCCGTCATATTGCTATCCAGAAGAAGTTGAACGTCAACAAATTACAGTAGGTTCAAGTTCTTATATCAAAATTGCAGATGGTTGTAATTATAATTGCGGTTACTGTATTATTCCAAAATTGCGTGGAAAATGTCATTCAAGAAAAATGGAAGATATTATTAAAGAGGCTAAAACTCTTGCCAATAAAGGTGTTACAGAAATTGTTTTAATCGCACAAGATACAACAAGTTATGGTGTGGATTTGTACGGAAAACCATCACTTCCAGATTTGTTGGAAGAATTAAATAAAATTGAGAACATTTCTTGGATAAGAATTATGTACGCTTATCCGACATTTGTTAACGATGAGTTGTTGGAAAAAATCAACAAGCTTGAAAAAGTTGTTAAATATATTGATTTACCGCTTCAGCATTCTGATTTAGAAATGTTGAAAGCTATGAACAGACCATCTTTTGATTATCGTAAAATGATTAAAAACATAAGAGAAAAGGTTCCAAATATTGCGATAAGAACAGCATTCATTGTTGGTTATCCGACAGAAACAGAAGAACAATTTGAAAACTTGTATAATTTTGTGAAAGATATGAAATTTGATAGAATGGGTGTTTTTGAATATTCACGTGAAAAAGGCACAGATTCTTATTCAATGAAACCTCAAATTACTGCAAACGTTAAACATGCAAGATACAAAAAATTAATGGAATTACAACAAAAAATTTCTAAAGAAAATAACGCCAAATATGTAGGTCAAACACTTCCTTGCATAATTGAGGGTGTTACAGATGACGGATTTGTAATGGCAAGAACTCAATACGATGCTCCAGAAGTTGACGGAATGGTTTACATAAAAACAGACAAAGATGTAGTTCCTGGAGATATTGAAGATGTTAAAATAACTTCTTCTACAGAATACGATTTATATGGCGAAATATAATTTCTGAAAAAGTATAAAAATAAGTAAAAAGTAAAATTTCATGCTTGAAATTTTACTTTTTTATGTGATGATAGTATTATAGCTAGTTAAAGATAGCAAGGTATTAGTAAATAAAAGATAAGGAATTAAAGAAATGCCAAGAAAGACACCTTTAGAAAAAATCAGAAACATTGGTATTGCAGCCCACATCGATGCTGGTAAAACAACTACAACAGAACGTATTTTGTTTTACACAGGTAAAACTCACAAAATCGGTGAAGTACACGATGGCGCAGCAGTAACAGACTTTATGGATCAAGAACGTGAACGTGGTATCACAATCCAATCAGCAGCTGTAACAGCTACTTGGAAAGGTCACCAATTAAACATCATCGACACACCAGGCCACGTTGACTTTACAGTTGAAGTAGAACGTTCATTACGTGTATTAGACGGTGAAGTTGCAGTATTCTGTGCCGTAGGTGGTGTACAATCACAATCTGAAACAGTTTGGAGACAAGCTAACCGTTACGAAGTTCCTCGTATCGTATTTGTTAACAAAATGGACAGAACAGGTGCTGATTTCTATCGTGTATTAAATCAAATCAGAGATAGATTAAGAGCAAACGCATTTGCTATTCAATTACCAATCGGTGCTGAAGACAAAATGCAAGGTATCATCGATTTAATCGAAATGAAAGCTGAAATCTACAGAGATGATTTAGGTAAACAAATCGACATTTTTGATGTTGATACTTGTGACGAAATTCCTCAAGAATTAAAAGATAAAGCTCACCAATACAGAGAAGAATTGGTTGAAGCTATCGCAGGTGAAGATGATGCATTAATGGAAAAATATTTTGAAGATCCTGAAAGCATCACAGTTCCTGAATTAAAAGCAGTATTAAGAAAAGCAACTTGCGCAAACAAAATTGTTCCTGTAACTTGCGGTACTGCATTTAAGAACAAAGGTGTTCAAATGTTATTGGATAACGTTGTAGATTACTTACCATCTCCAATCGATGTAAAAGCTATCGAAGGTGAAATGGAAGACGGTACAAAAACAGAACGTCATTCATCTGACTCTGAACCATTCTCAGCATTAGCATTCAAAGTTATGACTGACCCATTCGTAGGTCGTTTAACTTTCTTACGTGTATATTCAGGTGTAATTACTTCTGGTTCTTACGTATTGAACGCTACAAACGGCAAAAAAGAACGTATTTCTCGTTTAGTTCGTATGTATGCTGATCAAAGACTTGAAGAACAAGAAGTTTACGCAGGTGATATCTGTGCAGCAGTTGGTTTGAAAGATACAACAACAGGTGATACATTATGCGATGAAAAAGCTCCTATCATCTTAGAAAGAATGGTATTCCCAGAACCAGTTATTTCTGTTGCTATTGAACCAAAAACAAAAGCTGACCAAGAAAAAATGGGTATTGCTTTACAAAAACTTGCTGAAGAAGATCCATCATTCAGAGTTAAAACTGATACAGAAACTGGTCAAACAATCATTTCTGGTATGGGTGAACTTCACTTAGACATCATCGTTGACCGTCTATTAAGAGAATTCAAAGTAGACGCAAACGTTGGTAAACCACAAGTTGCTTACCGTGAAACAATCAGAGGAAATGCAGATCAAGAATCTAAATTCCAAAGACAATCAGGTGGTAAAGGTCAATACGGTCACGTTAAAATCAGAATTTCTCCTGCAGAAGAAAATGCTGGTTTCGTATTCGAAAACAAAATCGTTGGTGGTGCTATCCCTAAAGAATACATCGAACCTGCTAGAAAAGGTATGGAAGAAGCACTTGAAGGCGGTATCTTAGCTGGATTCCCAATGATTGACGTTAAAGTTGAACTTTACGATGGTTCTTACCACGAAGTTGACTCATCTGAAATGGCGTTCAAAATCGCTGGCTCTATGGCTATCAAAGACGGTGTTAAAAAAGCACAACCTTGCGTACTTGAACCAATGATGAAAGTTGAAATCGAAATCCCTGATGAATACACAGGTAATATCATCGGTGATATCGCAAAACGTCGTGGACGTGTTGAAGGTCAAGAACCAATTGGTAACACTGGTAACGTAATCGTTAGAGCAACAGTTCCATTAGGAAACATGTTTGGTTACGCAACAGACTTACGTTCTAACACTCAAGGTCGTGGTACATTCTCTATGGAATTCAAATGCTACGAACAAGTTCCTAGAAACGTTGAAGAAGAAATTATTGCAAAATCTGGCGCTAAAGCATAAGATTAGCATTAATGAATATAACAACGGGCAAGAATTTAAAAATTCTTGCCCGTTGTTTTTATTAAGAAAGGCGGTTGCGTGAAACGCAACCGCCTTAAAAAGTATTTTAATTAATTATTTTATCAATGCTTGAACTTCTTTAAAATGAGGGTGTTTAGAAGTTTTTAATAATTCAAAAAGTACAATTTCTGTATCGGCAATTTTTGCCCCATTTTGACGCATTAAGCGAATTGCATTTTTGAAATTATCTTTTTTTCTGCTTGCGCAAGCATCTTTTACGACGTAAACTTCAAAACCATTTTCGATTAAGTCTGCAACTGTTTGGTGAACGCAAATATGAGATTCAATTCCGCCAATAATTATTTGTTTTTTGCCGTATGATTTTACTAAATCTAAAAATCCATCATCTTTTAGTGCTGAAAAAGCAGTTTTTTCAAAAACTTTTGAACTTCCAATGTTTTCTGAAAGGTAGTCAACTGTTTTGCCCAAACCTTTTGGGTATTGTTCTGTAATAATTGTAGGCACACCCAAAATATTTGCTGTTTTAAGTAAAATATTTGATTGTTTTACAACTGTGTTTTTTTCAAGCATCGCAACAAGCTTTTCCTGAATATCAATTAAAATTAGCAAACAATTTTTCTCATCTAAAGTATTCATAAAAAATCTCCTTATTTTTGTGAAATTTTTAGCGCTTTGTCTAAATCTTCAATAATATCGTCAACATCTTCCAAACCTACAGAAAGACGCATAAAATCGTCACCTATGCCACATTCTTCTTTTTGTTCATCACTAAGTTGTCTATGAGTTGTAAGTGCTGGATATGTAATAATTGTGCGCGAATCACCAATATTTGTTGCGTGGATTGGAAGTGTTAAACTCTCAATAAATTTGACTCCTGCGCTTTTACCATTTTTTATTCCAAAACTTACGATAGAAGAAGCACCTTTTGGCATATATTTTTGTGCTAAATCGTAGTATTTACTGCTTTTTAACATAGGGTAGTTTACCCAAGTGACAGCAGGATTATTTTCCAAAAATTCTGCAACTTTTAATGCTGTATTTGATAATTTTTCCATTCTTAGTGAAAGTGTTTCAAGTCCTTGCATAATTAAAAAAGAATTCATTGGACTAATGCATGTGCCCAAATCTCTTATCAATTGTGCTCTTGCCTTAACTATGTATGCCATAGAGCCAAAACTTTCTACGTACTTAATTCCGTGATAGCTTTCGTCAGGCTCTGTTAGTTCAGGAAATTTACCAGATTTTGCCCAATCGAATTTGCCACTATCAATAATAACGCCACCCATTGAAGTTCCGTGACCACAAATGTATTTTGTAAGTGAGTGAACAACAATATCTGCACCCCATTCAATTGGTCTGCATAGATATGGTGATGGAATAGTATTATCAACAATTAACGGAATGTTGTGCTTGTGTGCAACGCGCGCAATACTCTCTATATCTGCAATTTTTAATGATGGGTTATTCAACATCTCAACAAAAATACAACGAGTTTTGTCTGTAATTTTTGCTTCAAAATCTTCTGCCTTGTCAGTTGTTATAAAATTTGTTGTTATGCCAACTTTTCTAAGAGTAGTATCTAGTAGGTTTATAGTTCCGCCGTACATATTAACTGATGCAACTACTTCATCGCCAGCTTTTGCTATGTTTAAGACTGCAATTAAAGAAGCAGATTGTCCAGAAGATACAGCTAAAGCGCCAACTCCACCCTCAATACTTGCTAAACGAGCTTCAAGAGTGTTTGTTGTAGGGTTTGAAAGTCTTGTGTAAATATCTCCATCTGCTTTTAGGTCAAATAAATCCGCAGCATATTGAACGTTATCAAAACTAAACGCAGTCGTTAAATACACTGGAACAGGTGGTGTATTTCTGTTTTGGGCAGGATTATGTGAACCTTGCACGCAGATTGTATCAAATTTCATTTTTTAAGTTCTCACATTCATTTTTATAATGTCTGAAATCCAAGGAATATAGCTGTATCTACCCATAAGTGAAGTTACAACTAGATAAAAAATAACTGTATATACTAAAATTTGAACTATAGAAAATCCGAAAACTAATGGGATTACCAATGGAAATATTATCATGGAAATAACATTTCTAACAAATGGGATAAGGTTAATGATAGAACCTAACATTCCAAGCAATTGCCATAACAAAAAGTAAGCAATTGCAAGGAAAATAGATTGAAATATGTGATATTTCAAAAAAGGTCTTACGTTTGACTTAGTAAATATCCCCAACAGTAGCCAAACGAATCCAATAAAACCAGAAGTCATATAACTTAAAGCCGATACGATTCGTTCTATTAAATATGGTTTTTCGTATCGTGTATTATGCATTTTCTAGCAATTCCCCGCTTCTAAGATCTTCGATATAATCTTCTAATAGTTGGATATAAACTAATTTATACTCATCATTTTCTGGAACAAGATTTACTGCATATCGATATGACTTTAATGAGTCTTCAATCTTGTTGCACATATAGTAAGTATTTGCAATTAGTACATGTATGCTTGCATCGTTAGGGCTTAATGCAAGAGCTTTGTTATAGTATTCTAGTGCTTTTTCATAGTCTTTAAGGTTAGAATACATATTACCTACTAAGATGTAGGCATTCATTTGTTCTGGGCATAATTCAATAGCTTTTTTGTATAATTCCAAAGCGCCCTCTGTATCTTTGAAATCAGTTTTTGCTATTGCGTAACAAATGTAAGTTTTGTAGTTATCCCCTGGAATATTTAGGGAAATATCAAAGAATTTGTAAGCATTTTCTTTATCTTTAATTAAAGAGTAAGTATTTGCAATACATATTGTAACTGTTTTGTTATCAGGGTTTAATTCATACACTCTTAAGTAATGTTTTAAAGCGTTTTGATAATCAAAAAGTTTGAAATAAATATTACCTAAATCTACGTGAGAAGTTAAGTTGTCAGGGTCAAGTGACAAGGCTTTTTCGTAGTATGCTTTAGACTCAATAAAATCATCGTAATCGTGATATAAAAGAGCGATTGCGTTGTAGATTTCAGGGTTTAATGAGTAAAAATCAATAGCTCTGTTGTAGAAATGAAGTGCTTTTGCAAAATTTTTCATTTCTGCATAAGTGTTACCCAAGTTGAAATATACAAGATAATTTTCAGGGTCTACGTCCATAGCTTTTTGGTAGTAACTAAGAGCTTTTTTGTATTCTTTGTCAAAAAAGTAGATACTTCCTAAGTTTAACAAAGCTTGAGAATCATTTGGGTGAAGATTTAATAAACTTTCGTACACAGAGATAACTTTGTCAAATTTGTTATCAAGAGCATACAACTTAGCTAATGCGTGATAATTATCTGCGTTGCTTGGGTCTTGAGCCATAGCCAAAATTGTTTCGTTCAACTGTTGTTGAACTTCATCATGCATTTTTTTATTCAAATCTTCGTTATTATTAATTTCGTTGCTCATAATTTAATATTACCGCATAATTGTATTTTAGTAAAGTTTTTAATTTTTGTATTCTGAATATTCTTCTGATTGTTCCATCCAAGTTTTTTCATCAACACTGAACGCGTGATTCCAAAATTTTTCTATTGCGTAAGTTTCGCGTTCATCTCTTTGTAAAATATGAACTACAACATCACCATAATCAAGTAAATTCCAGCGGTTTTTTAAGTCATTTTCTTCTCCATTTGGAAATCTTTGGAAAAGATTTTTAACTTTTTCTTTTAAGTTGCCTGTTAGCGCTTTTACTTGAGTTGTTGAATCAGCAGAACAGATTACGAAATAATCTGCCAAAGACGATACCTGACTGATATTTAAAACAGAAATGTTTTTTGCTAATTTATCGTCTAAAATTCTAGCAACTACACACGCAAATTTATCAGAAGTCATTTGTTGAGTATCTGTCATATTAATCTTCTTCCATCATATCAATTCTTTTTTGGTGTCTGCCACCTTCGTATTCACTTTCTAACCAAGTGTCAACGATATCAAGAGCAAGAGCTTCACCAGTAATTCTTTCACCTAAGCAAAGTACGTTTGAATCATTGTGGTTTCTTGAAAGTTTTGCAGTAAGGCTTTCGCGAGCTAGAACTGCTCTAATGCCTTTTACCTTGTTAGCTACGATTGAAACACCAACACCTGAACCACAGCAAAGAATACCTTTTTCATATTCTCCACTTGCAACACTTTTTGCAACTGCTTTTGCATATACTGGATAGTCGCAAGAGTCTTTAGAATATGTTCCACAATCCTTTACATCATGTCCTTTTTCTTCCAAGTATGCTTTTATTGTATTTTTTAGGTTAAAACCTGCGTGATCTGAACCTATTGCTATTTTTGTCATAATAAAATCCTCCGTTAAGTTTATTATATCTAATTAAATTGACGAACGCAAAATTATAATATTTTGTTTACAAAAATTTAATATCATAGTGATTGAAATTTTGATATTTGTTGTTTAGAATAAAGAAAAGGAATAATGATGACTGAAAGCGTTAATCAATCAATAAAACCAATAACAACGAAAGTTAATCAAAATGGCAATCTTGAGATTGGCGGTTGTGATTTGGTTGAGTTGGCAGAAAAATATTCTACTCCGCTGTATGTTATAGATGAAGCAACTTTGAGAGGAATTTGTGAAGATTACAAAGATGCTTTTGCGGATTATCCTCGAGTGAACTTTATGTATGCCTCAAAAGCGCTTTGTACTTCTGCTATTACAAAAATTTTGGCAAGTGAGGGATTTGGTTTTGACGTGGTTTCAGGGGGCGAAATCTTCACTGTTTACAATGCGGGCGTAGATATGAAGAAAGTTTTGTTTAATGGTAATAACAAAACAAAAGAAGAACTTGAACTTGCGATAAAATATGGTGTTGGTCATATCTCTGTGGATAATTTCTTGGAATTGTCTATGTTGGATAAAATTGCAAAAGAAAAAGATATGATTGTGGATATTTTCTTGCGCATAACTCCAGCAATTGAATGTCATACGCACGAATACATTAAAACTGGTAATTTAGATTCAAAATTTGGTTTTGATTTATCGCAAATAGATGATGCTGTAGAACTTATCAAAAAGGAGTATAAAAACCTTAATTTGCGTGGCTTACACGCTCATATTGGTTCGCAAATTTTTGAAACGCAAGTTTACCACGATGAAATCGAAATTTTAATCAAAGAACTTGTAAGATTAGAAAAAGAACACGATATTTTTCTTGACGAAATCAATATTGGCGGTGGTTTAGGCGTGAAATATACAGAAAATGATGTCCCTCCGTCAACATTTAAAATTGCAGAGGTTATAATCAATTCTGTAAAACAAACTTGCGAAGCTTTAGGTGTCGATTTCCCTGCAATATATTTGGAACCTGGAAGAAGCATAATTTCAACATCTGGTGTTACTCTTTATACTGTAGGTAGTCAAAAACAAGTGCCAAATGGCAGAAAATATATAGCTGTAGACGGTGGAATGGCTGATAATCCACGTCCTAGTATGTATCAAGCTGAATATGTTGCTGAAATTGCAAATAAAAAAGTTGAAACAACACAAGAAGTTGTTACTATTGGCGGAAGATACTGCGAATCTGGTGATATTATTATAAAAGATATTTCTTTGCTAAAATTAAACGCTGGAGATGTACTTTGTATCTATAATACAGGCGCTTATAATTATTCTATGGCAAGCAATTATAACAAAACTCAAAAACCAGCTATGGTACTTGTAAATTCGGGTAATTCTGATATAATAATTAAGAGAGAATCTTTAGAGGATTTAATTAAAAACGACATTATACCTGATAGGTTAAAAGAATGCTAAAAGAAATTTTGATATTACTTCAATCGCAAATGAATATGGTGAACAGCTCGTTAAAACTTAACTGGCTTGATTTGACAGAAATTGCTATAATTGTTGCGATTTTGTACGCTGTATATAGAAAATTTATTAAAAATACGCAAGCTGAAAAACTTGTAAAAGGTATTTTGTTTTTGGTTTTGGCGTGGGCTTTTTCAGAACTTCTTATAAGAATTGACTTAACAATATTAGGCATGTTTGTAAGGGCGATGGTTTCAGTTATTTCCTTGAGCTTAATTGTTATCTTTCAGCCAGAACTTAGAAGATTTTTAGGCTATTTAGGTCAAGGTGGATTTTTTAACGAAATTATTAGTAATAATCACAATAAAGTTGCTGTAGAAGTCGATATTTTAAAAGAGATTATTGAATCAGTAAAATATTTATCAAAAAACAAAGTAGGTGCTTTAATTGTTTTCCAAAATTCAATTGATGCAACATCTTACTTTGACATCGGAACAAAAATAGACGCGGATATTTCTACAGAATTGATTTTGACAATATTCCACCCAAACACTCCTTTGCATGATGGAGCTATGATTATCAAGGATTTTAAAATTCATTCAGCAGGTGTGTTATTGCCATTGACAGAGGATCCAAAATTGAGTTGGCGCTATGGAACACGACATAGAGCTGCAATTGGAGTTACTGAAATTAGCGATTCTGCTTGTCTTGTTGTTTCTGAAGAAACAGGAAATGTTTCTGTTGCGATGGACGGAACATTGAAAAAATATGAAGATTTGGCAACTTTGAAAGTTGATTTAGAAAATATTTTAGGCTTGCGTTCTGAAAATGAAAATGTAAACCAAAAGACAATATTCAAAATTGATAATTTAATTACAATTAAAAAAAAGGAACACGAAAATAAATAAAAATGGGAATTTTTTCAAAAAATAAATCAAAATTAAAACAAGAAGAAAAATCAAAAGTTCAAATGGCAAGAGAAAATATTTCAAAATATTTTTTCATAACTATGGGGGCTATGATTGCGGCATTTGCTTTAGAATGTTTTTTAATTCCCAATAAAATTATTGACGGTGGCGTAATCGGTATTTCGATGATGGTGAGCTATCTTACCAAGTGGAATTTAGGTTTTATTATCGTCGTTATTAACTTACCGTTTATATATTTAGCGTTACAAAAAATGGGTAAAATGTTTGTTTTGAACGTATTTTATGGCGTTATAATGCTTGCGATTTTCGTTAACGTCTTTGGACCATACAAAGTTACAGAAGTTCCACTTTTGGCAACTGTTTTCGGTGGTATTATTTTAGGTACTGGTGTTGGTATAATTTTAAGAAATGATGGTGCGCTTGACGGAACAGAAATTTTAGCTATTCGTTTGGCAAAAAAATTCGGATTTTCCGTTGGTGAAATTATAATGTTCTTTAACGTGTTTATCTATACAGCAGCTGGGTTTTTATACGGCTGGGATAGCGCGATGTATTCAATTTTGACATATTTTATCGCATACAGAGTTATAGATATTGTTTTAGAGGGTTTAAATAGTTCAAAATCTGCTTTGATTATTTCGCAATATCCGAAAGTAATTGGCTCTGCGATAATTAAAGAATTAGATATTAGTGTGACTTACCAAAAGGGTAAAGGCGGTTATTCTGGTCAAGAAAAAACTATTATCTACTGTGTAATCAACCGTTTGGAAGTTGCAAAGATGAAAAAATTAATTCGTGAAATTGACCCAGAAGCATTTTTGGTTATCCAAGATGTTCACGAGGTTGAAGGTGTAAGAATTAAAAAGAAATAACTAGACAATTATAAAAAATTGTTATAATATAAAAAGTAACTAAGGAGAATTTATAATATGGCAGGAAAACATTCAGATACAATTCCAATAGAGGTAAGCATTTTAACAGCAGACCACGATATCAAAGGAACTGTGCATGTTTCAAAATATACAAACACAAACCGTGAATTAACAGACTTGTTAAACGATAGAGAAAGAAGATTTTTAGCAGTAACAAATGCTGAAATCTACTCTAGAAATTCGACTCAAGCTCCTAGAAGATACAACTTCTTGGAAATTCACATGGATTATGTTTTAATGGTTCACCCATCAGCACAAGCTGTATTCAAAGAATCTGCTAAAGCACAAGAAGATATTGCAAGATTTAGAGATTTGAGATTAAAATTGAACCAAACAAAACCTTTTAGATAAAAATTAACTTAAACTTAAAAAATGGTTTTTATTCCCCGCTCGTTCGGGGATTTTGCTTAATTAGGGATAGGAGAAAAAATGAAAGTTTTAGTTACTGATAAATGTAATGATAAGGCACGCGAAATTGTTGCACAAGTTGCAGAAGTTGATGTGTTGCCTACAATGACAGAAGATGAATATGTTGAAAATATAGGCAAATATGATGCTTTGATTATTAGAAGTGCGTCAAAAATTACCAAAAGGATTATCGATGTCGCAGACAACTTGAAAATTATCGGTAGAGCTGGTGTTGGTGTTGATAATATTGATGTAGATGCTGCAACTCAAAAAGGGATTATTGTTGTAAATTCTCCAGACGGAAATACAAATGCTGCAGCAGAACATACAGTAGCTATGATGCTTTCAATGGTAAGAAATATTCCAAATGCTTGTCAATCAACGAAAGAGGGCAAATGGGATAGAGCAAAATTTACTGGCGTTGAAGTTTTTGGTAAAACTTTAGGTGTAATTGGTCTTGGTAAAATCGGTTCACACGTTGCAAAAGTCGCTTTAGCTTTGGGTATGAATGTCTTAGTTTACGACCCATACACAGCAGAAAAAACTGTAAAAGCTATGGGTGCCGATTATGTTGCTGATTTAGAAGATTTTTGGGGAAAATGTGATTTTATTACAGTTCACGTGCCAAAAACAAAAGAAACAGTCGATTTAATCAATAAAAACACAATTGCAAAGATGAAAGACGGTGTAAGACTTATAAACTGTGCAAGAGGTGGAATTATTAATGAACAAGACTTGCGAGATGCACTTGATAGTGGAAAAGTTGCAGGTGCAGCAATTGATGTTTACACTTGTGAACCAGATATTCAGGCATGTCCTTTGTATGGTTGCGATAAAAACTTGCTTTTAACTCCACACTTGGGTGCAAGCACATCAGAGGCTCAAATTAATGTTGCAGTCGATGTTGCAAATCAAATAAAGGAAGTTCTTTCTGGTGGTTCAGCAACAAGTGCTGTAAATATTCCAAGTTTAAAACCAGCAGTATTAGAGCCAGTTAAGGATTATATGTTGTTAGCTCAAAATGTAGGTGAGTTTGCTGACCAATTAATTGATGGAAATTTAAAATCAATTGAAATTACATTCAAAGGTAATCTTGCAAAATTAGACGTTTCGCCTTTAGAAACAGCTATTTTAAAAGGTGTTTTCTCTGCGTCAATGCAAGCAGTGAATTTTGTAAATGCACCAATTATTGCCAAAAACAAAGGAATTGAAGTTTCTACAGTAAAATCTGAAACAACAGGTGATTATATCGGTTCAATTACGGTTAAAGTTGTAACAGACAAAGAAAGCTCAATAATTTCAGGCGCTTTGATTGCAAAAGATATTAAACGTATAGTCAAGGTTAATAGCTTTAATACAAGCATTGAGCCAGAAGAACACATGTTGCTTGTTCCTCACGAAAATAAACCTTGTATGATTGCAAAAGTTGCGACAGTTATTGGTGAAGCAGGTATAAACATTAATCACATGAGCGTTTCTCCAGACGAAGAAAAACAATTATCTATGATGATTATTTCAACAGGTTCTGAAGTTGAAAAAAATGCACTAGAAAAAATCAATTCAATTGACGGTGTTAAAAACGCGGTTTACGTTCATTTAGGAAAATAGTAATTAAAGAGTTGTGAATTTGTCTGTTCAGTTCACAGTGAATATTTACTAATTACACACCTGAGCCTTTAATCTCAATTTTTTTAAGACGTTGTTCGATTTTTCTATACCATTTCAAAGGTTGTTGGAATAGTGTTTCGTAAGCGTCCAATTGTCCTTCTGAAAGGTCTTTGAATTGTTTATCGCAAGCTTCTGTCAAAACAGTTGCTAAATAATTTGTATATTCTTTTCTGTCCACTTTTGAATCTTCTAATACAAGTGGATCGTGAAATTCTACCAAAACTTCTGGTCTATCAGCGCGTAAAAACATATAGTTTACGGCAACTGGAACTAAATTTACTTTTCCATATTTTTGAACAGCTTTTTGTGCAATATATGCAAGTCCTGTTTGGAAATTTATTGGTCTATAGTTCGGTGGCATAATGATGCCTTGTGGGAATATATATAAGAAATTGTTCAAATCGCCAATTGTTTCAACAGAAAATTTTAATGCGCTCATTGAAGCTTGTGGTGATTTTTTGTTTACAGAAAAAGCTCCAGCTCTACGAAGTAGAGGAAATCTGTTCAATTCTTCTACCATAATACGAATTTCTTTATCAAAAATTCTTCTGCAAATATTGTATCCCACAATTCCGTCCCACCAGTTTGAATGAGGTGCAAAAAGGATTGTAGGAACAGATGTATCTCTATGGAAAACTTTTTCTGCACCTTTGTATCTAAGTGCAAAAAATCTGTTTTCTAACATTCCATAAAAGAACTTATTTGCAACCCACAACCAGAATTTAGATGTTTTTGCAGGCGCAAATTTTTCATCTTTGTTTCTTAATTTTGTAGGTGGTATTTTTTCATACAATTTTTCCATATTCTAATTTTATGATATCAAACGAAATTTTGCACCATATAATAAGATGAATTTAAAACTTCTTAATACATGGATTGACCACAAAAAATGTTTATAATAGCATGAGTTCAGAGGAAATGAAGTGAACATCTTCAACTGTGCCGCAGCCGTAAAAGTCGGAACACTCCAGAAAGATTGAGAGGTCTTTCATGTAGCTTATCGCCGAACTTCGGATTCAAAGTTAAGGCTTAATTATTTAAACTAAATAATTACCCAACCCCTGAAATGATAAGTTTACCCAAAAAGTAAAAGGATATGTGTTTATCATATGGTCGCAAGTGTACAAAATAATAAAGTAGGTGGAGGCTTATGCCCACACGGTTTACCACCTTCAGCGTGCCCAATTTGTTCAGGCGGAATGGGAGGTGGCGCTAAAAAGGCGGATTTTTCAGCAAAACCTGGGGAAATGAGCTGGAATGAGTGTGCGGCGATTGGTGCGATGATGCGAGCACAGAAGCTTCAAAAGAAATTAAACGCACAGGCGCAAGAAAATAGGCTTTTGGCAATCGCAAAATTTGAAACTCAAATGATGAATGTTTCTCAAAAATTGGCTCAATTAGCGGTAATAGTTGCTAACAATACTCCATCAGCGATTGCAAAACCAGTTAATTTTATACTGAACAAAGTCGCCATACCGCTTCTGAATACCTTAAAGAATATTCCAGTAAATATAATGAAAACGATGGACAACATACGGCAAAAGTTTGTGGATATTCAAGATAAATTAAATGCGGTATTCGGAGAACTCAAAAACTCTGTAGAAAAGAAAATTTCTGATACTCTGGCTAATTTCAAAAAGAAAGTTCGACTGCTATTCCAAGTAGAAGAATCAGCAGAAACGACAGATGAAGAAAAGAAAGTGGAAGAAGAAAAGCGAACGTTTGAGGTAAAAACTTTTATAAACGATTTGTATAACAAAATTACTCAAACAACGCAAGCTTTCGGAAAACATAAAAAAGAACAACTTGATAAGGAAAAAAATGCAAGTTAACAAGATTACAAATAATTTAGCAAAATTGATGTTAATAGACGATATGGGTTACAAAAAGGCAGAAATGCCAACTAAAAACCGCCCATACTGCGTTTTTGACATGGATAAAGTTGATGTATTTGTAAAAAATGGAGAAAAAGCTCTTCCAAAACTAACAAATATGCTTCAAACTGCTAAAACTGAAGACGAAATTGTAGAGGGCATTTATATTGCAGATAGAATGATTGATGCTGGCGTTAAAGGTATTGGAAATCTTTATTACAAAGCATTTTCAAGATTTAACGACTCACGCTCTGCAAATGTTCAAACATTTTTGTCGGGTGTTTATCGTAAAACTTTAAATCCAGATGCGTTCGGTCCATTGGTAAAAATGATGGTAAATAACTTTGTTGACCCACCAAAAGCCAATTTTGACCCTAACGAAGAAGTTGGCGGTGCAGTTATTGAATACATCAGAGAAGCAGTTAAAGAAAGTAAAAAACAAAAATAATAAATAATAGATATAAAAGGAAAAGGAAAGAAAAATGAGATTACAAGCAATCACAAACCCAATTTCAAGAGTAATGTTCAAATCAGCAGAAGCTGTTGAAAAAACTCCTGTTCAAGCAATCGAAAAAATCGGCGATGGTTTAAATCAACCAACAAAAGATGAATTTGTAAAAGAAGAAAAACCTTTTGAATTGCCAACAGATGTTGAATTTAAAAAACCAAGTATGGCAACAAAAGACAAACCTTACTGCGAATTTGACCAAAACAAAGTAGATTTATTTGTAAATGCAAAAGAAAAAGCTATTCCAGCAGTTACAAAAATGTTGCACGATGCAAAAGATGAAGCTGAAATTTGTGAAGGTCTTTATATTGCAGATAGAATGATTGCAAACGGTACAAAAGGCATGGATAAAATGTATTACGGTACATTCTCAAAATTCAATGAAGATCGTTCTCCAAACGTTCAATCTTTCTTATCTGGTGTTTACAGAAGAATTTTGGTTCCAGATGCATTCGGACCGCTAGTAAAAATGTTGATAACAAATATTTTAGTTCCACAAAAAGATGCACCGTTTGATCCAAATGAATCAATTGGTGGGGCAATATTAGAACATATAAAAGCTCCAGAAATACACCCTCTATAATAGAGATAGATATATAATAAAAGGTAGGATTTTAGTCCTACCTTTTTTGTAATTATTTAATAAAATCATTATTCATTATTTGAAGTCAACATTTCAATGTTCTTTTGAACGTTTTTGAATTCGCGGTCTACGCTTGCGATTTCCTTGTACAATTTTAACGCTTCTTCCTTATTGCCTTGGCTTTCAAGAATTAATGCAAGTTGATGTTTTGCCTCAAGGTGGTTTGGTTCAAGCTCAATAATTTTTTCTAAAGCTTTGATTTCACTTGTTCTATCGTGTTGTGATTCGTGCAATAATGCAAGTTTAAATAATGCATCTGTATCATTTTCATCAACCTCAACAGCTGTTAATAATGAATTCTTTTGCTCAAACGTATTGCCTAAAGCTTCGTAACAATCAGCAATTGCCATGTGGTATTTCGCACAATTTGGGTCAATGTTAATAGCTTTTTTCAATTGTAAAATAGCTTCGTTGTAGTTCTTGATTAAGATATTTACTTCGCCTAATTGATAGTAAACTTCTGGGTTTGAACTGTCATATTGAATTGCAAGAGTGAATATTTTAAAACATTCATTAAGTTCTTTTTTGTCGAATAAATACATTGCCCATTGAGCGAATAGGTTACTCATTTCAGTATGAATACCTTTTACTTCAAGAGGGTTTACAAGGTCTAAAATCTCTTTATATAATTCAACTGCGGCAACGAAATTCTTTCTATTTACATAAGTGTTTATCATTAAACGTTTGATATCAATATTTTCTTTATTCTTTTCAGATAATTCGCCAAGAATTTTCATGCCTTCTTCTTCTTTTCCACTTGCAATAAGAATTTTAGCGATATAAGTTCTTGTTTTTAATTTATCAGAAAATGGGTGTTCAAGTAATTTTTTTGCATATTCCATTGTCTTGTCAACGTCTTTCATTAGGTAGTACAAGTTAACAAGATTGTTCAAAATCCATAAACCAGTGCTGTTGTTTTCGTTTGAAGAAAGAAGTTCTTCGCAACTATTGATAGCACTTTCATAATTTTGAATTTTTATGTAAAGGTCGATTAATTTTTTATTTGTTTCAACATCTTCTGGATAAATTTCCAATATGCCGTTTAGTTCATCAAATGCTTCTGGGTAATTTTCCATTTCAATTTGAATATCTGCAAGTTTTGTTTTGATTTGCAATAATTCGTGATTGTTGTCAGTAAGTTTTTCCAATTGTTTTAAAACTTTTGCAGCAGAAATTTTTTGGTTTGTTTCAAGATAAATTTCACTCAAATCTTTTACTGCAACTGCATTTTCTGGGTCTTTTTTTATGATTTCTTGTAATTCTGTTATAGCTTTTGCATATTGGTTAATTTTTTTGTAGCATCTTGAAAGAAGTAGTCTAACGTCATTGTTAGAATCATCTTTTATAAGAACACTCAAACATTCCTTGATTGCATCATAAATACTGTCATCATTGTAGAGAGCTTTTGCTAATAATGCCCTTAATTCAGTATAATCAGGTTTTGCTTCTAGGTATTTTCTTGTTAATTTTTGAACAAGTTTATATTTTTTTTGATTAAATAATATTTTGGCTTGTTCCAAAATATCTTTTTTGGAAATTTGTAATTCTTTTTTAGGAGTTTTGCTTGAACCTGTTAAAAGCATTAAATAAATCAAGTAGATAAGCGCTAATGCTGAGATGATTGCTACTAAAAAAACGAATAAACCTGTTGACATAAAAATCCTTTTTTCTTAATCCTATCCTTGGAGTAAATTTTTTCAAAAACCTTTACTTTTTCCAAAAAATTATTATAGTGATAGTATATGCGAAAGAAATTTATATGTCTACTCTCCATATACATGATTTTTTCATTGGCAGTAAGTGCTGATGAAATAACTTCTAGTACCGATTGGGGTACTTTATCTGGCGCTGAAAACGCTTGGGACGGACAAAAAATAATCAAACCAGGGGACTATGACGCGGTTGTAAATGAGCTTGAAAAGCGTAAAAACGCAAAAAAAATAAAAGCAGATAAAAAAGCTGGACAAGCTTTGATGAAAGGAACAGAATCTAGTGAACATGACTTTCTTAGCAACTTTATTGAGCAATATCCATTACTTAATCTTACAGTTCCTATAAAGACCTCTGCAGGTGAAATCCCAACAGGGCATTATAAAGTTATTGGCGTGAAAAAAAATGGCAAAGTTATTATAAATTTGTGTCAAGCGTATGATGTTGTTGGAAAAATCCCAGCGATAGAAACGGAAGATGATTTTAACGCGGAAGAAATAAATTTTGTAAAAATTGAACCTGTTACAGATAATGTATTGAAATTAATGTATGGCTCTATGAATTTTAATGCCTATACGTATTTGAATTATTAATAAAGTATGGCATTTCAAGATAAGGCTTGAAAAATACATAACCATAGTTTATACTGAAAGCAAGTTGCGATAGAAAGAAAAGCGCTGAAAAAGTTTTAGAACTTTAGAAAGGTGTTTGGTAACATGCATACGCAAAGCTTGGTAAATACGATTTTGAAAAAAGTAAAAAAACTTTGTTTTATGTTACCAAATATTTTACTAAAAAAGAAAAAACAACAAAAAGAATACGGTTTCTTTGGTGATTACAAATCTTTTGATGAAGTTAAAAAACTTTGTAATGGTTTTATGGCCCAAAATATTTTGGATAAAACTTTAGACTCCACATTAAAAGTAAAAAATGGCGAAGCTGTTTTTGAAAGAGATAGTTTTATTTTTGATAATATACAATATTCATATCCTCTTTTAAGTGCATTATTTAAAATTGCAGTTGAAAATAATAATGAGTTGAAAATTGTAGATTTTGGTGGAGCATTAGGTTCTCATTATTTTCAAAATAAAGAATTTTTAAAACCTATAAAAATTAAGTCTTGGAATGTAGTTGAACAAAGCCATTATATAGAAATTGGAAATGAAAAAATTGCAGACGAAACCTTGAAATTTTATCATTCAATAGATGACATATCTGATGCTGATGTTCTTATTTTATCTTGTGTTTTACAGTATTTAGAAAATCCTTATGAATGGTTAGATAAGTTTATTTCTAAAAAATATAAATATATTCTAATAGATAGAATGGCAATTTCAACAGAAAATAGAAATAGATTAACTTTGCAAATTACTCCAAAAGAAATATATGAAGCTAGTTACCCAGCTTGGTTTTTGAACGAAACAGAACTTTTAGAAAAATTTAAAAATGATTACGAAATACTTTTAAATTTCGAAAGTAATATCGATATTGTATCAGAAATTCCCTCTGTATACAAAGGTTATTTATTTAGACATCTATGATATTTTAAATTTTTACGAAAAATCGACAAATTGGGTTATAAAAAAAGTTTAATTTTGTGTTAGATTAGATATAATGAAGCGAATTTTATATTTAATACTAATAATATTTTTAATTTTAATCTGTTTAAAAGCTTGTATTAGGCAAGATATTCCTGATGAAAAAAATTACAAACAAAATGTTGTAAAAACAGATGAACAATTCACTTTTCCATCTAACCCGATAAATATTGTTTTAAATGGTAGAGAGTATCTTCAAACTCAATCTACAGTCGGAAAATACGGTGGAGAATTAATAAATTCGACAATTGGCGAAGGTCCAAAGACTTTTAATCCATTTAATTCAAAGGATTCAACATCATCTTCTATGGCAGGATTAATGTATGACGGATTGTTCTCGACTTCGCCGAAAGACGGTTCAATAGTGCCTCGCCTTGCAAAATCTTACGAAATAAAAGATGGAATGACTTATATTGTACGTTTGCGCAAAGGTGCAAAATGGTCTGATGGTGAACCTATAACTGCAGATGACGTTGTATTTACTTGGAATAATATTATTTTGGCTGGTTATGGCAATACTTCCTTGCGTGATGCTGTGATGATTGACGGGAAATTACCAAAGGTTTATAAGGTTGATAACTACACAGTAAAATTTGTTATTTCAAAACCTTTTGCACCATTTGCTCGCTTAATGTCTGCTCAAATTGCGCCAAAACATATTTTTGAGCCAGTAGTTAAACAAGGTAAAAAATATTTTGATAGTTTTTATTCGACAAACACTCCTCCAGAGTTATTTGTGACGAGTGGACCTTTTAGATTAAAAGAATATCTTGCCGCTCAAAGGGTAGTGTTTGTTAGAAATTCTGATTATTATATGATTGATAAACAAAAGCAAAAACTTCCATATTTGAACAAAGTTGTTTATCTTATTGTTGGTGATTTGAATAATGAAATTTTGAAATTTGAAGCGCACGAAACAGATGTGATTTCTTTGCGAGGTTCAAATGTTGCTCCATACAAGTTAAAAGAGGCAAAATCGGATTATAAAATCTACAACTTAGGTCCTGATACAGGCACAATGTTTGTTGTTATAAATTTGAACAAGCGCAAGAATAAAGAGGGTAAATACTATGTGCAACCTGAAAAACAATTCTGGTTTGCAGATAAAAACTTTAGAACTGCTGTAGATTGGGCATTAGATAGAAAAAATATGGTGCAAAATATTGCAAATGGTCTTGCACAACCTTTGTTTACGGCTGAAAGCTTGAATTCGATTTTCTTGAATAAATCAATAAAAGGTCATGAAAGAAATCTTGCAAAAGCTAGACAATTGTTGGTTCAAAGCGGTTTTAAATTAGGTCAAAACAAAAAACTTTACGATAAATTTAATAATCGCGTTGAATTTGATTTGTATACAAATGCTGGTAACACTGAAAGAGAAGCTATAGGTGTTATGGTTAAGCAAGATTTGGAAGACTTAGGTATGAGAGTTAACTACAAGCCTATAGAATTTAATACGCTTGTAAATAAAATGATTACAACACTTGATTGGGATATGATTATAATGGGGCTTACAGGCTCGCCTCTTGAACCTCATGACGGCAAAAATGTTTGGAATTCAAACGGATCTTTGCATATATTCAACCAAAGAACAGAAGCTTCTTACGTTGATGATAGGTTAGATTTTGAAAAAGAATTAGATGAAATTTTTGACAAAGGGGCGCTTCAAACGGATTTTTCTAACCGAAAAGCTTTATATGACAGATATCAACAAATTATTTATGACGAAAAACCAATAATATACTTGTATTCACCTATTAGAATTGTTGCGATAAGGAAAAAATTTAAAAATATTTATCCGTCGCAACTATCAGGTTTGATATACAATTTGGAAGAAATTTATGAGGATAAAAATTAATGCAAGTATTGTTTTATATATTTAAAAGATTATTGCAAACAATTCCGTTATTGATTTTAGTGTCAATAATTAGCTTTTTTATAATTAGATTAAGCCCAGTTGACCCCTTGGCAGAATTGAAATTAAATCCGTCAATTTCGAAAGAAACACTTCAAGCAGAGCAAGCTCGTTTAGGACTAGATAAGCCATTACCTATCCAATATTTTCTTTGGGCAAAAGGATTTGTAAAAGGCGATTTGGGTGTTACAACAACTGGTGAAAAAGTTTCAGTTAAATTAATGGAAAGAATACCAAATACTTTACTTTTAGCGGTTGTAGTTATATTTTTAACTTGGTCAGTCGGTGTTCCTCTCGGTATTTTGGCTGGGATAAATTGGAAAACTCCTTTTGATAGGATTTTAACGATTATAACAAGTATTGGTATGGCAATTCCGTCGTTTTTCTTCGCAATTCTGTTATTAATTTTTGCGGTTAAAACAGGTTGGTTTCCAGTTGGGGGCTTAACTTCTTACAATTTTAACGAAATGAATTTGCCTCATCAAATTTTAGATATTGCTCATCATTTATGTTTGCCAGTTGTTGTACTTTTCACAATATCTTTGGCTGGGTTACAACGTCAGATGAGAGCGAATTTATTAGATGTATTAGATAGTGATTATGTAAAATTTGCAAGAGCAAAAGGTTTGAGCGAATTTAAAGTTATATTTAAGCACGCATTAAGAAATGCGATTAATCCTATGATTACGCTTTTAGGGTTTGAATTTTCAAGTCTTTTATCTGGTGCGGCATTGACAGAATATGTATTTCAGTACCCTGGGTTAGGTCGATTAATCCTTGAAGCGGTTATGAAATCTGATATCAACCTTGTTATGGCATCATTAATGATTGGTGCAATAATGCTTATCGTTGGTAATCTGATTGCTGATATTCTGTTGATTATTACAGACCCTCGAATTAGGGCAAAGGCTTAAGGGGGCTGGCATGATTAAAGATATTTTTAAAGGAATTTTCAAAGATACATTTGCGACAATAGCTTTGTTTGTGTTGATTTTTATTTATTTCTGCTTGTTTTTTGCAGATATAATCGCGCCTTATACAAAGGATTACACTGATAGAGAATTGTCTTATGTTCCCCCATCTCCAATTTTTACTATTGATGAAAACGGCAAATTTTCTAGACCTTATACCTATAATTACAAACGTCAATACGACAGTGATTTAATGCAAACTGTTTTTAAATTGGACAGAAGTAAAAAATATTATTTGAAATTTTTTGCGCGCGGAGAAGAATATGATTTTCTTGGCGTAATACCTATGAATAGGCACTTTGTAACCGTTGATTCTGATGGAAGATTATATCTTTTAGGTGGAGATATAAACGGTCGAGATGTATTTTCAAGGTTGCTTTTTGGTGGAAGAATTTCAATGACAATAGGATTTTTAGCACTGTTTGTACTATTTCCTATAGGTCTTTTGTATGGTGGAATTTCAGGGTATTTTGGCGGTGTCGTTGATAGCTTGATGATGAGGTTTGCAGAGGCTGTAATGTCGATTCCGTCTTTCTATTTACTGATTATTTTGGCAGCGATATTGCCGTCGAATATGACAAGTACGCAAAGGTTAATTTTGATTGTTGTAATCCTTGCGCTTATTGGTTGGGCTGGATTTGCAAGGGTTGTTAGAGGAATGGTTTTGTCTATAAAAAATCAGGAATTTGTGCAATCTGCAAAAATGATTGGTTCTTCAAATTTGAGAATAATCATTAAAGAAATTCTTCCGCAAACAACAAGTTACGTGATTGTTGCGATGACATTATCCGTTCCGTCGTATATTCTTTCGGAAAGTGGATTAAGCTTTTTGGGATTGGGTATTCAACAGCCAGATGCAAGCTGGGGTAATATGTTGAAAGAAGCACAAGAATATATAAATATTCTATATAGACCTTGGCTTTTGACTCCAGGTTTTTTAATTTTTGTTGCGGTCTTATCATTTAACCTAATAGGTGATACAATAAGAGATGTCTTAGATCCAAAAAGTAAAGTGAGATAATGAAAGTATGATTATAAATTATTTAACCAGTTTAACAGTGGCTATATTTTTAGGTTTTGCCTTGGGCTTAGAAAGAGAACTTACAAACAAAACTGCAGGATTACGTACGCATATTTTTGTATGCTTAGGTTCTTGTGTGTTCACTTTACTTTCAATACACGGTTTTCCAACATTTGCCATTGGTGATAACGTAATTGTCGATCAGGCAACAGGCGTAAGAGATACAGCTCGTATTGCAGCGCAAATTGTTACTGGTATCGGTTTTATTGGTGCTGGTGCAGTTATGAGAAACGGTTCATCTGTGCATGGAATTACGACTGCTGCAACATTATGGATTGCAGCTGGTATTGGTATGGCATGTGGTGCTGGACAATATGGAATTGCTTTAATTACAACTTGTTTGAGCGTTTTGGTTTTAATCGGTATAAAAGAACTTGAAAGAACAGTTCTTGCAACAATGAAACGTTCAAATAAACGTTTGAGAGTGTCTTTGCGTTGTGAAAAATGTGATGTAAATGATATTCAAAACTATATTATGGACAAATTCCCTAATGTGAACGAAATCAAAAAAGTTGATTCAGACGGTGAAAATAGTGCAAAATTAGTTGCTGTGATTAACATAAAAGACACAAATCCATTACAAGCTCTTTATAAAGAAGTTGAAAATATAGACGGCGTAAAAACAATATCTATAAGAGAGGCCGATGAGTAAGAAAAATAAGTATATAATTTCTATTATAAACGATAAAAATGTGGATTATTGGAAAACCTTTTTCATAACCTTGTCTATTGTTTTGACTTTTGGGGTTTTGAATATTTTTTATATGATTCACAATGTCTTTAATTATGATGCAACAAAAGAAAGACGTAATATAGATGCAACATTTGAATCTTATTTGGTTGATGTCCTTATTGATACAAATAATGAGTATGCAAAACTTTATCCAAAAAGTTATGCCGTTAATATGCGTTTGGGTATTCTTTATTCTTATAAAAAGGATTTTGAAAATGCAGAGCGTCAATTTAAAAATTCCATAGAAAAAGCTGAGGGTTACGACTATTCTCCAAGCTATCAACTTGCAAAACTTTATGTGAAAATGGGTAAATTGCAAGAAGCACAAGAGGTTATGGACGCAATTGGTGAAAAACCTAACAAAAGAATAATAAAATTTAAAGGCAGTATTTATGCTTCACTTGGAGATGCTTATTATCAAGACGGATATTTTGCTCTTGCGGTTATGAAATACGAAAAGGCGCTTTCTTACTTTGATGTTATTAGTGGGGCAAAAAATAAGAAAGAAATAAAAGAAAAAATAATTAAATCAAGTGTTTCTTTAGCTGACAAATATGTTGATATTGGAAAAATTGACGAAGCAATAATGGCATTGGAAAAAGCTTACGCGATGGAGCCCGAAAAAATTATCGTAAATTACAAATTAGGTCTTTTGTATATTGACAATAATCCTTACAAAGCTTATCAATTATTGTCTTATGTTCACAAAAATGACCCTCAAAAAATGAATTATGATGCATATTTGGAATTAATCAATAAGCTTGCAGATATAGAGTTAGAAAAAAATAATTTTACAGAAAGCGAATTATACAGAAAAAGAGCGATTCAGTATCAAAAATTTGTTAAAAATAACTTGCTATACGACAAAGATTTGTTCGTAGATGTCATGAAAATGGACGTAAATCTAGACTTGGCTGCTCAAGAATACCTTTTGAATTTGCAATTTAGATTACAAAACAATTCAAGCCTAGATATTGATAATTTGTATGTTAGAGCTGTGTTTAAAGACGGTGATACAGTCATAAAAGCTTATACACAACAAATTTTTGACAAAACGCGTGTGTTTGAGGCGGGTGCTATAACTCCACCGATAGTTTTAAGCGCTTCAGAACCTTTTAGTAAAAATAGTAAAAAGAACGATGATTTAACAGTAGATGTATATGCTTATAAATATCCAAAATATTATATAAAAATATTCTCTCAATCTATGAAAAAACCGTCGGTTAATCCTTAAAAATCTGCATTTGACAATTTTTACAGTCAAATACTAGTTTGTAGCGTTGATTTTTTTCGTCAATAAGAAATAGATTTATCGGCTTTTTGCACATGTTCAATGCGTATTTTAAACAGTGCTTTGTTGTCATAAGTGGTTTATTTTTTGAATTTGAAGTACTTTCAAAAGATTTTTCAACAATTTTGCAACCACATTTTTCGTAGAATTTTTCAGCAAGTTTATTGTGAACATTTGCTCTAAAATCCATTTCATTTTGCGGATATGGAGCATATTTAAGAGGCTTTTGTACGTTTCTCTTGTAATTTTTTAATCGCTCTATCATTAAATTTTCAAATAACTCTCGTCGAAGTTGATTTATTTGTGATACAGGCAAAAATGGAAGATTTTCTGTGTTTATAGCGATTTTTTCGCAGAAAAAATCGCTATCACCTGTTTTTTGTAACTGGCGAATTAGAGTTTCTTTCATTTTCTCTTGATTGTTTGCAATTTCGTTTGAATTGAAGCTAATTGAAATTGTATTTTTATCTTCATCAATTATAGAAATTTGATTGTCTGAAATAGTTATATTTGTTGCAATTTGGCGTTTTGTTTTAGAGTTTTTTAATTGTTTTTCAAATTCAACGTCACAATTCCTGTAAACAATTACACCTTTTTTTATACCGTCCATTTTGTTAGGGAAGATTTTTTCGCCCTCAACTTTGTTAACTAAACAGCCACTATTATTGAAATATAAACCGTCTTGCGCATGTAAGTTATGATTTTTTATGACAAAATAATTAACACCAACTTGTTCGACCTTACCAATTTTTTCACCAATTGATTTAGGCGAGTTAAAGTTAAAAATTTCACCTCGTTTTTCTAAAAAATAGTCGGTAAAACCACGGTTGAACGATTTATTTACATCTGGTTCAAAGTCTATAAAAATTTGACCAGAAGACGTTTTTTTAGAAATTTTATCAAGTTTTTTTCGGTAATATGCAACAACATTTTTTATATAATTTTCGTCTTTAAGGCGCCCCTCGATTTTGAACGAGTTTACTCCAGATTTTACAAGTTTTTCTAAATGCTCAGAAGCATTGAAATCTTTTAGGCATAATAAATGTTTATCTTTTTCTAAAATCTTGCCTTTATCGTCAATTAATGTATAAGTTTTTCGGCAAGGTTGCGCACATTCACCTCTATTTGCTGACCGTCCCCCGATAAATTGGCTTAAATAGCATTGTCCACTGTAACTTACACATAATGCACCATGGACAAAAGTTTCAATCTCACAAGAGGTGTTTGTGCAAATATTGTCAATTTCATTTAACGAAAGCTCTCTTGCAAGAATTACACGTTCAAGACCAATGTTATCAAAGAATTTCACTTTTCCTAGAGTTCTATTGTCGCACTGTGTGCTTGCGTGAATTGGAATTGGCGGAAGCTCTCCATTTATTGCAAGCTCTAGTATGCCCATATCTTGAACGATAATAGCATCAACTCCAATTTCATAAAGTTTTTTGATTAATTCCTTTGCCTGAAGAATTTCTTTGTCGTCTAAGATTGTATTCAATGTACAAAAAATTTTCACATAAAATTTGTGAGCATAATCTACAATTTCTTTTATGTCTTCAAGTGAATTTGAAGCATTTTTTCTTGCGCCAAAAGAATTTGCGCCAATGTAAACCGCATCTGCGCCATAATTTATTGCACTAATTGCACATTCTTTATTTTGAGCTGGAGCAAGTAATTCTGATTTCATTATAGTGTACTTTCAAAGTATTCAATAGTTTTTTTCAATCCATCTTCAAGTTTAATTGTTGGTTTGTAGTTTAATTCTTTTTTTGCCAAAGTTAAATCAGGACGGCGTTTTACTGGGTCATCAGACGGTAGAGGCTTGTAAATGATTTTAGAGCTTGAATTTGTAAATTTGATAACAAGTTCAGCAAGTTCTTTTATCGTAAATTCACCATCGTTGCCAACATTAACAGGGCCGTGGAAACCGTCTTTGTTCATTAATGCCATCATTCCTCTAACTAAATCATCAACATAGCAGAACGAACGAGTTTGAGAACCGTCACCGTATATAGTAATATCTTGATTTTTAAGTGCTTGGATAATGAAATTAGAAACAACTCTGCCATCATTTTCAGCCATTCTTGGACCGTAAGTATTAAAAATGCGGATAATTTTTATATCAACGTTATGTTGTCGATGGTAATCCATCATCAAAGTTTCAGCAACACGTTTACCCTCATCGTAACAGCTTCTAATGCCAATAGGGTTAACATTTCCCCAATATTCTTCCTTTTGAGGGTGCATCAATGGGTCGCCGTAAACTTCACTTGTAGATGCCTGTAAAATCTTGGCATTTGTGCGTTTTGCAATTCCAAGCATATTAGTTACGCCTAAAACGCTCGTTTTTATTGTTTTTATAGCGTTATATTGATAATGTACTGGACTTGCAGGACAGGCTAGATTATAAATTTCATCTGCTTCAAGTCGAATTGGTTCTGTGATATCGTGTCTGATTAGTTTAAAGTGTTTATTGTCAATAAGGTGTTCGATATTCTTTTTTGAACCAGTAAAAAAGTTATCTAAACAAGTTACGTAATGACCTTGTTCTATAAGTTTTTCGCAAAGGTGTGAACCGATAAATCCTGCACCACCAGTTACAAGTATTGTTTTTGACATTTTGAAATCCTTTTTCTAAATTTTACCATAAATAATTATTTAAAAAATCTTAATAAAGTTAATGAACTTTTTTGAACGTTACAATTTAAACAATTCTGAAAATCCCGATTTGGTATTTATTTTGGGAAAATATTTCAAATGCGCAATAATATTACGTTTTAGCAATAATTGCCCGAAAGTCCCATGCCTACATGCTTGCAATAGTTTTTTACAAGAACTTAACAAAAATTATGTAAAAATTTTAAAATAAGTGTACATTTCCGCTAAATAAGACCATGTACTAAATAGCGGAAAGTTAATAAAAATTAATGTAAAAAGATTGTCATGTTGCTTAAAAAATCTAACTTTTTTAACTTTTTTTGTTTTATTATAATTATACAAATCTTGGGAGGCGGGGTTAGTTCCGCAAATATTTTACTCGGTATTAAAACCGAAATTAGAAGAAGATTTCATATCAGATACTAAATACATTATTCATTTGATGTGAAAATTTGGAAACCACATTACAATAAAAATAAGAAAACTATCTTGGAGGCAAAAGTTGTTAGAACGCGGCTATATACAAATCTATACAGGTGACGGAAAAGGTAAAACTACAGCATCTTTAGGTTTAGCGATGAGAGCATTAGGCCATGGCTGGAAAGTTCTAATAATTCAATTCACAAAAGGCGATAGCGCTACTTCATACGGTGAAATTGTTTCAGGTAACATGTTCCCTAATTTGGAAATTGTTCAATGCGGTATGGATAGAGTTGTTTATTCTCACAATGTATGCTTAGATGATTTTAAAGAGGCTAAAAAAGGCTGGGAATTGGCTAAAAAAGCTATTGCAAGTAATGAATATCAATTGATTATTTTAGATGAAATCAATATTGCAATTGCTATGAATATGATTAAAGTTTCAGATGTTAAAGACGCATTGTTAAATAAACCAGAAACTTTAGAAATCGTATTAACAGGCCGTTATGCGCACCCTGAATTGAAAGCATTGGCTCACCTTGTAACAGAAATGAAACCTATCAAACACTACTTTGATATCGGCGTAATGGCAAGACAAGGTATTGAGTATTAAAGACGTAAGCCGATGTGAAGTCAAGCACTAGATGACGTTGAGTTGGCGGAGCGATACTATTTGGTAGAGAGCTAAAATGAACAGAGTAGCAATATTTGCTCATTATGACAAAAAAAATATAATTGACGATTACGTTATTTTTTATGTGCAAGAGCTACAAAAAATAGCAAAAGATGTTGTTTTTGTTTCTTGTTGTGACTTGCAAGAGCAGGAATTAAACAAACTAGATTGTTATAAAATCGCTCAAATCCATAATGAGTATGACTTTGGTTCGTATAAGCGCGGATTTAATTTTGCAAAAGAAAAAAATCTTTTAAAAAACTGTGATGAACTTATTTTTGCAAACGATAGTTGTTACGGACCTTTTAAGCCTTTAAACAAAATTTTTGACAAAATGTCTGAAAAAGATTGTGATTTTTGGGGTTTGACAAAAAATCGCATAGGTTTTAAAAAACTAAAAAATGGTAAAGTTAAAGATGTTTACTGTCCGCATATTCAATCTTATTTTGTAGTTTTAAGACAAAATGCATTTTTATCAAATGAATTTGATGAGTTTATAAATTCTGTAAAATATCAAGAAAATAAAAACGATGTAGTTTTAAATTATGAAATCGGACTTACAAAAGCACTCGAAAAAACTGGATTTAAGTCAGATTATGTAGTGAAAGATTTTTGTAAATCAAATAATCCGACAGTTTTTAAATGGCGTAAGTTGTACGAAAAAACTGAATTTCCGTTTGTAAAATGTTCTGTGTTAAGACTAAAAAATTACCTACATACAACGATAGAGGGCTGGAAAGACTTGTTTAATGAAAAACAAATTGAACTAATCGAAAAAAATTTAAAGTACACAGCCCGCACAAAACCAATGCGCCACAATGCGCCAAAATTTTTGAAAAAATTTGTTATGGATATTATTCCAAAAGGAACATCAAAGCGCGCAGGAATTACTCGAAAATTGTTGGAGTTTTGCCCAATCTTTATTGACTAATCATCGAACAATGGCGAGGGTTTGAGTTTTATTCCTAATAATTTTTTGATTTTCCTTACAAATACTACATAATAAAATTTTGTGCCACGTTTAAAAACAGTTAGAACAACCGTTTTTAGGATAAAAGGTAAAAATTTTGTGCCAAGTTTTTCAATTTTCCAAATGTCAATATAAGCTGAAATGTTAACACTTCTATACGCCTTTTTGTTTTTTTTATACAAATAGCTATTTTTGTGCTGACGCCACTTTGTAAGTTTTTTATTGATGTAAAAAGCTTCATTATTGTACGCAATATGAATAAAAATCCACCAGTCTAAAAGCGCGTCAATTGGTGTAGCTAGAGAATATTTTTTTAGCGCGTCACGTTTTATCATTACAGCAGAAAATGTTAAAAGTAGATTTTCAATATTTATATCGTAAAAGATATTGCGTGGAAACTCCATTTTTGCTAGTTTTTGGCGAACCTTGTCTAAATTGTTTTTTACTGCAAGAACTGAATTTTTTTCTCCAAATTCTTCAACATCATTGAATATAAGTCCGATTTGTGGGTGGCTTTCAATTGCTTTAACCCTTTCCAAAAGAGTATTTTCTGTCCATAAATCATCGCTTTCAAGAAATGCAATCCACTCACCTTTTGCATATTTCAAACCAGTTTGAATTGCTTTTGCAAGTCCCTTGTTTTTGTCGTGGCAAAGTAATTTTATACGCTTATCTTCGCAAAAAGGCTTAATCATTTCAACGGAATTATCAGTAGACGCATCGTCTACAATAATAAGTTCCCATTCAGAATAAGTCTGTGCAAGCACAGACTTAATTGTTTCTGAAATATATTCGCTATAATTATAGCTTGTTGTAATTATTGAAATCATTGATTATTTTAGTCATTAAAATGTAAAATCCGCGTCTTGGATTTTCCTCCACGCTCACAGAGTTTCGCTTTTTGCACTTCGTGCAGACCGCTTAATCTGTTCGCTATCCGAACTTCGTTCGTACGGAAAATCCGCGTCTTGGATTTTCCTCCGCGCTCACAGAGTTTCGCTTTTTGCACTTCGTGCAGACCGCTTAATCTGTTCGCTATCCAAACTTCGTTCGTACGGAAAATCCGCGTCTTGGATTTTCCTCCACGCTCACAGAGTTTCGCTTTTTGCACTTCGTGCA
>CAKVDZ010000012.1 GCA_934728585.1 uncultured Candidatus Melainabacteria bacterium
GCTTCCTCTCGCTTTCCACTTCGTGGAGCCTCTCGAGTTGCCTTGCATCACATCGGCATGTGTTGTTTTTTACTATTCAATTGTTTTTGCTAATGTGATGGAATTGGTCTAATCTGACTGGCTTCCTCTCGCTTTCCACTTCGTGGAGCCTCTCGAGTTGCCTTGCATCACATCGGCATCAATATCCCAAACTTACAAATTTAAGATATTTCGTAAGATTATAATAACAAAAAAAAATTAAATTTCAAACCTTATTTTTTTATTTTTTATAATAACCCCGTATCACAGCCAATAATCGCTTTTTTTAGACTTAAAAAAATTTTAAATTATTGTTGAGGGAAATTTATCATGAAAAAAATCTGTATTTTAGTTTTTACTATTTGTTTTTTTAATCTATCAGCAAACTCTGCGATATTTCAGGGTAACGTTTCTAAAGAGGGTGAATACGGCACTCACAGGATTATTGATGTCGAAACCAACATGCCTGTAAGTGGTGCAACTGTAACACTTCCACAAAAAAATTACAAAACACAAACCAACTCAAACGGAGCTTTCGACCTAAATGCAGATATTAACGGTTCTACAATTTTATCTGTCGAAAAAGAGGGCTATAAGCCATTTTCTTTAACTGTTGATGAGAGAATTGCCTCGCGTCCAATCACAGTCGGTATTGAAAAAACAAACCCTCTTGATATCATCATTGACAAAGACTGGTTACATTTAGGTGACAACAACTACTCTGATTTTTCTGCCAACGCTGGCGAATTTAAAGCAAAATCTGTTGGACCATTTTATACAAAAACTTTCAAAATAAATTACGTAGGTGACCAAACTTATTTAGTAATCGGTTCAATTATAGGTATTGATACAAAAATGGCTCAAACTATGGGGCAAAACAAAATTTCACTTGCTTACGCAAGCCCACCAGAAGTATTTTTTAACGGACAAAAAATTGCTGAAATACAATTAAATGGCGACGGACAAAGGATTAAACTACCAAAAAGTCTTATTAAACCCAGACAAAACAACGAAATTACAATTAAAACAGGTCGAAATATGATGCAAACTGCTTACATCGATTACGACGATATCGAATTTATGAACCTATCCATCGAGAATCGTTAAATAGCCTGTAATGCGTCTATCAAATCCAATGCAATTTCTTTTTGCAAATCCATCGGTGCTGATTTAAAATATTCAAATGCCTCTTGAATACGTTTATCTTTATCATACCAACGTCTTAAAATATATGTAAACGCTTCGTTTAAAACATTTTCTTTATTTTTTATGCCATAATTTTTTGATTTTGTAATGATATATTCAGCACATTGAAGTTGAGTTTGCTCATTTGCACTTTTCATCAAGCTCACTGCTAAACTTATTGTCGGGTCTAAATCATACCATCGTTTTTGCATAAAAAATCCTTAAACAAAGTTTTATTGTTCCCATTCTACGTCAAAAGGGTTTTAATTTCTACCATCTTATCAGATGAAATATTTTTAAAAAGCAAGGTTTTTTCTTTTGAAGTTTCACCCTTAACTATTTCAATGTTTGTTTTTGCAACTTTTAACTTCTTTGATAGAAATTCAACCAAAGCTTTATTTGCTTTATTTTCAATAGGTTGAGCGGTCACTTTTACTTTAATTTCGCCATCTTTGTTAATAATTTCATTTTTGCTCGCATTAGGCGAAATTTTTAGTTTAATTATTAACGAATTTTCACTCATAAAAATTAACCTCTTGTAAAAAAGTTAGAATACTAGTAAAATAATTATACCATGAGCGATATTGATACATTAAGTCTATTTGACGACATAAAACAAATGATTACAGAGCGTCCGCAAGAAGACCAAGACGCTATAAAAAAAGCATTTCTATTTGCAAGAGAAAAGCATGAGGGACAATTTAGGGTTTCTGAAGAACCTTATATTATTCACCCTGTAGAAGTTGCAAAAATTTTAATTAACCTTAAGGCTGATACTCACACTGTTATCGCAGCTTTTTTACATGACATTTTGGAAGACACTGACACACCTCCTGAAGTTATTCAGCAAGAATTTGGTGATGAGGTTTTGACAATCGTTCAAGGGGTTACAAAACTTGGTAAATACCACTTCAACTCAAAGGAAGAACGCCAAGCAGAAAACTTCCGTAAAATGTTTATTGCTATGGCAAGTGATATCAGAATTATTTTCTTAAAACTTGCCGACAGATTGCATAATATGCGTACGCTAAACTTTATGCGACCAGAAAAACAAAAACGTATTGCACAAGAAACACTTGATATTTTTGCACCACTTGCAAACCGTTTAGGGATTGGTAAGATTAAGGCAGAGCTTGAAGATTTATCATTAAGATACTTGCATCCAGATCAATATTATGAAATTGTTCAATTAGTTGCTCAAACAAAAGCTGAAAGAGAAGCTACAGTAAAAGTTTTAATGGATAAAATTGCGACTGATGTTAAAGCAAATGGAATAAATGCTCAAATTACTGGTCGTGCTAAGCATTATTACAGTATTTACAGCAAAATGAAACGTTTAAACATTTCATTCCACGACCTATACGACATTACCGCAGTACGTGTAATTGTTGACACAGAGCGTGAATGCTATGAAGTTTTAGGGCTAATCCACTCACAATTTAAACCTATTCCAGGACGTTTCAAGGATTACATCGCTATGCCAAAAGGCAACTTGTATCAATCCTTGCACACTTCCGTAATCGGTCCAAAAATGCGACCTTTGGAAGTTCAAATTAGAACTCATAAAATGCACGAAGTTGCTGAATACGGGGTTGCAGCACACTGGAGATACAAGGAAAAAGGTTCTCAAAAGGCTGATAATGCAGCCGATATGCAATTCTCTTGGATGAGAAAAATGGTTGAATACAACCAAGATATGACAACTGCAGAAGATTATGTAAATTCAGTAAAATTAGATATTTTCTCAGACCAAGTTTTTGCGTTCACACCAAACGGTGATGTATTTGACTTGCCTAAAAAAGCGACTCCTGTTGACTTTGCATATCGTATTCACTCTGATGTAGGTCATAGAACAGTTGGTGCGTTAGTTAACGGTCGTATAGTTCCGCTTGATACAAAGTTAAAAAATGGTGATATTGTCGAAATTTTAACATCAAAACAGCCTGCACCACGCCTTGACTGGTTAAACTTTGTAGTTACAAAGCAAGCTGGACAAAAGATTAGACAATGGTTTAAGAAAAACAAACGTGAAGACCACGTTGAACTTGGTAAAAATAACCTTGAACACGAACTTACAAAGGCAGTTTTTGACGAATATGTTAAAAATGGTGAGTTTGAAACAGTTGCAAAACACATGAATTATCAATCTACAGAGGATTTGTTTGCAGCTTTAGGTTATGGTGAAACTACCGTAAACAAAATTATCAACAAGCTTAAAAAACCAGTTGATGACGCTGTTAGAGCGCCAGAAAAATCATTCCCTAACCCTAAGAAAAAATCTTCTGCAAAAGATGTTTTAGGATTAGATGGTTTGTTATATTCATTTGCAAGATGTTGTTCTCCAATTCCAGGAGAGCCAATTGTAGGCGTAGTTACACGTTCTAAAGGTGTTTCAATTCACAGGTTAGACTGTAAAACACTTGAAGATGTTGAACCTGAAAGATTAATTGATATTCAATGGGCAAATAACCCTTCTGGTAAAAGTTATAGCACTACTATTAGGGTTGAAACTCAAGACAAGCAAGGTATGTTAAAAGATATTATTGGCGCTGTTTCTGATAATAATACAAACATCAATTATGCAAATGTAAAATCAAAACAAAATAATATCGGTATTGTAGAACTTGGTATTGAGCTTGATAACATTAACACTTTGAGAAAAGTTATTACAAGTTTGCAATCCTTACCTGACGTAATCAGCGTAAAACGTATTCAAACTTCGTTCTCGCAAGCACCACAACAGTTTTCGAAAAAGAACGCTCCAAAAAATAAAAAGCCTAGAAAGAAATAATTTATGGCTGATACTGAAAATATTGAACAAACTCAAGAAATTATTTATAACGAAAAATGTGATGAATTAATTGAAGATGCTCTTAATTCAACAGGAGAAGAAAGCCTTAATAAGTTTTTTGATATTGTTAATCTTTATCCAGAATGTGATTATGCCTATATTATGATAGGTTGTAATTACAGAGAAAATCTTAAATATAAAAAGGCGATTTCGTATTTTGAAAAAGCACTTGAAGTAAATGATATTTATACGGGTTTGGCTTATGCCGAATTAGGCTTTTGTTATGAAATGTTGGGTAAATTAAAAAAGACAGAAGATTATTATAAAAAATCTATTGAGATTAATCCTGAAAATCCAATTGCAAAATATTATTGGGCTGATTTTTTAACACATAAAGAACGAGATTATGAACAAGCAGAACCAATTGTAAAAAGTTTAGTTACTCAATATCACAAGACAGTAGATTATCATAGGCTTTACGCAGATATCCTATGCGGTTTAGAAAAAATTCAAGAAGCAAATGAAGAATACCAAACGGCACTTAAACTTGACAGTGAAGATGAAACAACACTAAACAATTACGGAACTTTTTTGTTACAAAATGGTGAACCTGAAAGTGCTAAAAAATATTTTATTAAAGCCATAGAATTAAATCCTGACTTTAATTTATATAAAGAAAATCTTTATCAAGCAACAAAAATGTCAACAAAGTATTACAAGTTAAAAACAAAATACAAAAATAAATTTTTAAAACCTATTGTGGATAAAATTGTAAAACCACATGTGGACAAAATGGTTATACTAACATTTATTTTAGCTCTTTGGTTTCCTTTTGTAAAAAACACATTAAAATATACTGCAAGATATGCTGAAAGTTCAGGAAATATGTTGCTTTATAAATCAGCGATAATCGCTATGTGGATTATATTGTTAATCCTATTTACTTTGGCAATATGTGATTTTATAACTTTTGTTTTGATAAAGTTTAAAATTATAAAATAATTATTTATTCAAAAGAATTTTCATGCCAGCTAGGAAATAACTTTTAATTTCGTACGGAGAACGAATTTTTAAAAGCATTTTCAAAATGTACATAGGTCTTAAATAGAAAGCTTTCACAGCTTTTTTGTGATATTCCATAATTTGTTCTTTTGATAGCGAATATGTACTTACACAAGGTGCATAATAAGCATTGTCAAAGCTTTCGATTTCTTCATGCAATTCATTTTTTATAAAATTATAAAAGCGAGTTCCAGGAAGTGGAGTAGCTGTGTAAAAACTTACAAAATCACTATCTAATTCAATCGCAAAATCAATAGTTTCTGCAATTGTAGCCTCATCGTCCCAAGGTAAACCAAGTACGAAATAGTTATAAATCTTGATTTTAGCTTTTTTAAACGCATCAACAGTATCTCGAATTTCATCAAGCGTAATATTTTTGCCAATTTTATCAAGAATAAATTGTGAACCACTTTCGACGCCAAGGCTAACAAGCCTACAACCAGCTTTGTGCATAAGTTTTGCCATTTTTAAATCAGCAGTATCAGCTCTTGTGTTTGCAGACCATGTGAATTTTAACCCACTTTTAATAATTTTTTCACATAAATTAACTGTCCATTCTCGGTCTTGGTTAAAAATATCAGACCAAAAAATAAAATTACGTATATTATATTTATTCATACATTCACGAATTTCTGCAATAATATTTTCAGGCGAACGCATACGAACTTTTCTGCCAGATGTCGGAGTTGCCAAACAGAAAAAACAATGATGCGGACACCCTCTTGAAACTTTGATAACCGCTTGAACTTTGTTATTGTCTGGACGTCTATAAATTGAATTGTCAATCAAATGACGCGCTGGGAAGGGAAGTGTGTCTAAATTTTCAATAAATGGGCGTACGCCAGAAAACTTCGCGACAAATCCTTCTTTATACCATAAACCTAAAATATCTTTTGGCTTTTTTTCGCCTTCTAATAATTCTTTCAAAGTTTCTTCTGCTTCACCTGAAATAATGTAATTGATTTCTTTGTTTTTGAGCATTATTTCTGAATTATAAGTTAAAAATACAGCACCCTTTGCAATATTAATAACTTTTGGTAAAATCTTTTTTGCGATTTTAAAACAATTTATATCGTTTTCTAAAGTTGGAGTTGCAATATTTGCAAGTAAATAATCTGGTTGAATATCATTCAAATCCTGTTCAAAATCCCCACCTAAGCTATAATCTCTAACATAAGCCTCTAAACCAGCCTGTTCTGCGATTGACGCAAGATACAATAAATCCGTCGGAGGTAGAGGTGGAATTACAAGCAAGTCCTTTGTCGGCTGTTGACAACGGTCTTCTCTGTTTAAAACAGGTGATGGAGGATAAATTAGTAAAATCTTTTTTGCCATACGTTTATTCTAACCTAAACAAAATTATGATAAAAGATTAAAATATTTTAGCGCGTCAAAAATTCCGTCTTCGTCAACATGAGTTGTGACGTAATCTGCATTTTCTTTCACATCATCACCAGCGTTACCCATAGCAACACCAATATTTGCAAGCTTAAGCATATCAATATCGTTGCCACCATCACCAAAAGCCATTGTTTCTTCTGGTTTTATGCCGTAATATTCACAAATTTTTTTTATGCCGACTGATTTTCCACCATTTTTAGGAATTACGTCTACAAACAAATCACACCAACGAAAATTATCGCAGTTTTCAACATGTTTCATTAATTCAATTTCTTCTTCTTTCGAAATATATGGACAAAGTTGGAAAACATCTTTGTCAAAGCAGTATTCTTCAGGTTTTGCGTTTAATTTTTCTTCATAACCTACGAGTTCAAACAAATCATAAACTCTATCATTATATTTAGTTACAAAGACTTCGTTTTCGGTAATAACATGACACGCTAAATCGCGGTCTTTAAGATAGTTTAGAATTGTTTTTACACTGTCTTTATCAATAAATCTTTGATGGATAACATTGTTTTTGTCATCATAACAAAATTGACCATTTGTTGAAACATAACCGTCAAAAGGAAATTCCACAAGTTCTTGAACTTTTTCAATATCAATTTTCGGGCGACCTGTTGCAACAAAAAGTTTAACACCCTTTTCTTTAAGCGCCAAAAGTGCACGCTTTGTGCTTTCAGGCATTTTATGAGTTGTAAAACTTATTAATGTACCGTCAACGTCGAAAAATATTGCTTTTATCATAACTTCTAAATTTTAACATAAATGGAAATTATTAGTATAACTTTATTATACAATATAACCATGTTAATAAAAAACGTAATAAAATGGCTTTTTTGCATATCAATAACATTATTCATTCTTGATATTCTTTATATTGCATTTGTAGGCGCCAAAATATCAGCTAATATAGATTTGCAAATTTTAGCCTATACAGTTATTTCAATATTCACAATAATACTAACTTGGACTTTGTCATTTATTAAAATAAAACCAAAATATAAACTATTAATGGGATTATTATTAGTTCTTTGGATTTTATCAACAAATTGTTTGCCCTCTGTTAAAACACAGATAAATAATGATTTTTGCATTGATACAGGAAAATGTAAAAATTAAGGGTTAAATTAAACAGTTAAAAATAAAACGTTTTGTCGTATTTGTTTAACATTAGTTAATTATAGCATATCCATGTTATAATTTTCAAAAAGGAGAATTTTATGACAAAAGCGCTATTTGACCCTGGGTTTTCAAAATGTTTAATTAGTTTTTATGCAAATATTGAATATATTTACGGTTCACTAAATTCAATTAAAAATTTCAACCAAAAGAAAACTCAATTTTCAATGTCTTACAACAAAATTGCGGGATTATTAAACAAATATACAGGTTTTTATATGGGTTGTATGCTTTGGGGTACATACTTGAAATCACTTGGCGAAGAAAAAATTGAAAACAATCCGTTTCTTGGTCAAAAGTATGATAAAAATGTTTCTCTTGCAGAAGTAAACGATATTTTAGAGTTCGTTGAAAAATTCAAAAAAGATACTAAATACTACACGGGCAAAAATTTTGATTTTGGCGAAGTTAATACAAAAATTTTGAACAGCTATACAGAATTTGTCGAAAAAAATCAAGGATTTATAGACACAGAAACAACAGATAAAATCGAATTAGTTGGGCATTTGGCTAATTTATCAAAAGAAGAAATTGACAAAATTGAAGAAAAAATTCAAGATGTAATTCATACAGGTAAATTAGAGGAATTACGCGAGTTTTGTGATAAGATATAGAAAATTAAAAAATATTATTTAGGATTTAAGAAAGGAATACAATGCATCAAGAAGAATTTATTGCAGTTGCATTAGGCGAAAAAAAAGCCGATTTGGTTATAAAAAATGCACAAATTGTTAACGTATTAACAGAAGAAATTTACGAAAGCGATGTTGCAATTGTAAACGGCAGAATTGCAGGCGTTGACAAGGGTTATAAGGGCGAAAAAGAAATCGATTTAAAAGGAGCATTTTTAACTCCAGGGTTCATTGATGGTCACGTGCACATTGAAAGTTCAATGATGTTACCTCACAGATTTGCGCAAGCAGTAGTTCCTGCTGGTACAACAACAGTTGTAACTGACCCTCACGAAATTTCAAATGTTTTGGGTTTGCACGGTATCAGCTTTATGAGAGAAGCATCTAAAAACTTACCGCTAAGAGTTTATACAATGCTTCCATCTTGCGTTCCAGCTACATCATTTGAAACATCTGGTTTTGAATTAAACGCTTACGATTTATCTTTATTAATTGATAAAGACTGGGTTTTAGGTTTAGCAGAAATGATGAATTTCCCAGGAGTACTAATGAGAGATAAAGAAGTTATGGCTAAAATCGATTTAGCTCTACAATACAAAAAACGTGTAGATGGTCACGCTCCACAAGTTTCAGGCAAAGATTTATGCGCATATATTGCAAGTGGTGTAACTTCTGATCACGAATGTACAGACCCAGAACAAGCTTTAGAAAAACTAAGACAAGGTATGTTTATCATGGTTCGTGAGGGTACTGCAGCAAAAGATTTAGACGCATTAATGCCAATTTTACAACACAATAACAACCGTAAAATTTTATTTGTAACAGACGATAGACATCCAGAAGATTTACGAGTTCACATTGGCGGAATGGTTCAAAGAGCCGTTGAAAATAACGTAAATCCTATCAAAGCTATCCAAATGGCTAGTTTGAATACAGCAGAGTACTTCAAAATTCAAGACTTAGGTGCTATTGCTCCTGGTTATAAAGCAGATTTGAACGTATTTGCTTCAATGAAAGACTTCACAAAACCAATGATGGTATTCCAAAACGGTCAAGTGGTTGCTGAAAATGGTAATTTAGTTGCATCTTTAGACAAGGTTAATGTTCCATCTACAAGAGGCTCTGTAAACGTTGGTTGGTTAGAAAATGATAGCTTCCAAATCAAAGCTGAGGGCAACAAAGCTCGCGCAATTGAAATTATCCCTCACCAATTAATTACAAAAGAAACAGTTGTAAATGTTAAAGTTGAAAACGGTCTTGCAAAACCTAACTTGGAAGAAGATGTTTTGAAAATCTGTGTTGTAGAACGACATAGAGCAAGCGGAAATATCGGCAAAGGCTTTGTAAAAGGCTTCGGAATTAAAGAGGGCGCAATTGCTTCAACTGTAGCTCACGATTCACACAATATGATTATTATTGGTACAAACGATGAAGATATGCTTTTAGCACAAAAAGAACTTGTAAAATCACAAGGTGGTAAAGTTGTTGTTAGAAACGGTGAAATCCTTGCGAAATTACCACTTCCAGTTGCAGGTTTAATGTCTTATGAAGATATTGATTTTGTTACAGAAAAATCTGAACAACTAAACAAAGCAGCAAAAGAAATTGGTTGCGTTGTTGATGATCCATTTATGACAATGGGCTTCTTGTCATTACCTGTAATTCCTGAATTGAAAATTACAGACAAGGGCATTTTCTCAACAAAAGGATTTAACTTTATCGATATTTTTGATGTCGAACCAGCAAAAGTATAAAGTCAAAAACATCTCAATAAAATTTCACAAAACCATGATTTTCCTAAAGAAATCATGGTTTTTGTCGTATATTATCACGTAATTGAGAATGGAAAGGGTATTTGCTATGGTCGATAAAGCAAGATTAAACGCATATATTGCATCATTACCTCCAAAAGAACGTGCAAGATTTCAAAATGTATTACAGGTGTTGTAAAACCAACAACCTAAATTGGTACAACAGTTGTTAAAGCAACTGCAAATGGTCTTGGCGCAGCAACTGAGGGCACAATAAAAGATGTTGTTACTGGTGGAACAAGTAATGTTTCATTAAAAACATTTGCAGTAAGAGCTTTAATTGCATCAACTTTAGGTAACGTAAAACTAGTTACAAATAATGATGTTTTAGTACAAACTATTGGCATTGGCAAAAGTGCAACCATGAGCGCTACTATTAAATCTGCAAAAATCGAATTAAAAGAACAAGCTAAAGCAGAGGGTGCAACAGAAGCACAAAAAGTTGTTCAATTTATGGAACAAAATTCAGAAGAATTTGAAAAAATTGTTATAGAAGTAGCACAAGAACAAGAAAATTCTCCAACTCCAGATACCAGAAAAGTTGGACAAGTTATTGAACAAAAAACAGACAATATTCAACAAATTGTTGTAGATATCCCTCAAAAATAAAAGATACTAAATAAAAATACTTATGAATTAGAGGTTTTGCATGATTTTGCAACCTTTATTTTTTGTTAACAATATGTAACAAAACCTCAAAAACATGGCAATTATTATTTTTACGCTATTTTATAAAAACACGTCAGTGAAAATTAGGGAATATTGTGATTAATTTAACTCCTTTAAATAGTTTTAAATCGGTTAAAAATACACAAAATGCGCAACCTCAAGGGTTACGTTATAATTCTTACGTTCAAAAACCAGATAGTTTTGAGCGCAATTGCCCTGTTAATTTTACTGGCAGTTCAAACAGATTAAAACAATATGGAAAAGTCACTGACACACTTATCCAAACTGGTGAAAACGCTCAAACTTCATTGAATGGTCAACTTGCATCTGATGGTTGGGCTGGTAGAGTTGCAGACAAAATTAGTGTTTTATGGAACTCGAAAAACAGAGCACATTTAGTTCAAGCAGATATTGATACTTATAAATCACAAATGCAGGGATTAAAAGACTCAATCAAAGAAAACAAATTTAAAGACAAATTCAAAGAAGTTTTTGGAATTGAATACGTAAATTCTAATGTTACTAAGTATAGCAAAAAAGCAAAGCAGTTTGAAAAAGCTGTTACTACTAAATGTATGGCTGACATCACGAAAGCAAAACTTTCAAAAGACTTAGAAATTTATAATAAATTTGATGGCGAATTGAAAGATTACAAAGAAAATTCTTTTAATTATTACGCGCCAACTGGTTCGATTCCTTGTATGGTTTCAACAACACCAAAAGAAACTGTTTTCAAAAATTTAGAAAACGCTTTGATTGATACGTTAGGCTCAAAAGAAATCTTAAACGACTCTCTAAAAACAAGCGGTATTGATGTGGAAAATGCTACAATAGAGGGCAAATACAAGTGCTATGGCATTATTGCAAATTATCTTGTTGAAACATCAAAAGAAACTGCAAATAAATATTGTGATGGAAAATCTTTAGAAGATTTAAGAAAAGAATATGACGACGCATACGAATTGGCTTACGGCAACAAAAACAACATTCAAAAACGCGTTGACAAATATAACAAATCACAAGAAATCGGCGCAGCTGCAGTTAGAGGCGCAACTCGTTCTGCAATTATGGCTCTAACAAGTGTAGTTGCCCCTGAAACAGCTTTAGCAAAAATTTTATACAATTCTGTAGCTACATTTGGCATTAAAATTGCTGTTGACGGTTCTGACAAATTAACAAATCAAATTGACAATTCAATAGATATGAACCCAAAAGCAATCAAAAAATTAGTTCGTAGCTCTGCAATCAGCGCTGCTGATAAATTTGCATCTAGCGGATTAAAAGCTATAATTCCAGCAATAAACACTACAAGCGAAGTATTAGATTTCTTTTTAGATCAAGGAAAAGAAGTTTTAATTGATACAACCGTTGGACTTACATCTGAAAGATTGAAGCAAGGTAAATGGTTAACAAATCAAATCGTACCTAGAATGGTTATTTCTACAGTATTTAGAAATCTAGGTGCTGACAGTGAACTTGCAAAACAATTGTTAAAAATCACAAAAGGTAGCATTAATCAGGCTATAAAAAAAGAAACTCGCGATTACGAAGTTGTAAAACAATTCGTTAATGGCACAAAAGTTGCACTTAATGAAGGTTTCTTAAAAGATAATGGCACATACGGAGAATTAAAGAAGCTTGCAGACAAAGATCCTGACAAGTACGAAAAATTAATGGTTGAAGTTCTTCAAAAATATATAGAAGAACAAGATAAAGATTTTGATTAATTCAAAATACTTTCGTTAATTTCTTTAAAATTTCGTACTACTTTGTATACTTTATCCTTGTGAACAAAGTTTTCAGGGTTATCGTTTATTGCAACAATTCTACCTATTTTTGCGTTCTTTGCTGCTGTAATTCCTGAATATGAATCTTCAAAAACAAGTGTTTCTGCAGGGTTTAAGTTTAATATTTCTAATGCTTTTAAATATATCGCAGGATCTGGTTTCCCAGCTATTTTATAATCATCGTAAACAATTTTATCAACATCAAACCATTTTTCTAAATTAAAAGTTTTGACAAAGAAATCAACATTTGTTTTTTCACTGCCTGTTGCAATTGTGTGCGGAATATTATTTTTACAAACAAAATCGAAAAATTCTTCTGCGCCATCAACTAAATGAATATTTTCTGGATTTGCCAAAACCATTTCACGATAAAGCGCTTCTTTTTCATTCGCCCATTTCAAACATTCTTCGTGAGTAGGTTTTCTACCTATTGCATAAGTTATAATTTCTTCATTTGAACGACCAAACATATATTTGTGCATTTCTTCATCGCTAAAAGGTGTTCCCCTTAGTTTTGCAGAATACTCTCTCCAAGCATCTTCATGAAGTTTTGAATCTTGAAATAATGTACCGTTAAAATCAAAAATTATACCTTTTATAGTCATTTTTTCCTCTTTTTGTTTTGTAATAAAACGGCGGAGCTTTTAAAATAAAAGCTCCGCCGTTTTCCTTAAAAGTTAAATAATTAGTTTTCAGTTTGAATAAATAAGCTTACCAATTCATTCAAATTGTTATATTGTTTTTTGTAACTTTGAGCTTGTTCTTCTAGAGTTACAATTTGACGTTTGTATTCAGAAATTGTAGCTTGGCATTCTTTTGTAGAACTGCTCAATTGTTCTTGAAGTTGTTGAGCTTCTTGAAGAACACTTTTCATTGAAATTCCTAGAGCTTCCATAGTTTGTTTAATGATTTGCGCACCTGTTTGACGAGTTACGCCTGATGGAAGTTTTGCGATTAATTTTTTCAAAACTGCAACGTTATTTGGAACTTCAAAGTTGTATAAATCGCTTGCATATTTGTCAACAACAGCGTGATTAATAACATCATCAGCCATATTGTTTTCAAAATCACTGCTTGGTTTCATTGTAGAATCAAATGTGCTTGTTTCTGTTGTGTCATCAGCAAAATCATCTGAAACATCTTCAACTGGTTCAGAGTCTTCAACTTCATCAGTTGTAGCAGATAAATCTAAAGCTTCTTCTTTTACTTCTAATTCATCATTTTCAGCATCTGCTTTTAAAGCATCTACAATATTTTTACCAGTATCTAAATCAAAATTTTCTGACATAATATCCTCTTTAATTCAATCTTATATATAAGTTACCAACATAATAGCAAAAAAATTTTTTTTTTACAATACATGAAGTAATATTAATTTTAAAAATCATACATTTATAGCAGTTTTTTAAGATTTAAATTTTGTGATACACTGATTTTATTATGATAGACGCAATAAAAAAGAATATTTACTGGATATTACTAGGGTTCGTGGCATTTTTAGGGTTTGTTTTAAGACTGAAAGGACTAATTTCAAATCCCTCAATGTGGCACGACGAGTGCGCTTTGGCGTGGAATATTTTAGAAAAAAGTTATGGCGAATTATTTGGCAAATTAAGATTTTTACAAGTCGCACCACCAATGTTTTTGGTATTTTCAAAACTTTTAGTAAGTATTTTTCACGTTAAAAGCAACATCTTTGCTTGTGATTTTGTTTTGAGATTAATGCCATTTGTCTTCGGAACTCTTTCTATCAGCGCATTTTACTTTGTTTGTCAAAGTCTTTTTAAATCAAAATGGACAACACTTATTGCTGTTTTGTTATTTTGCTTAAACCCAACTTTGATAAATTATAGTTTTGAATTTAAACCGTACATTTTAGACGTATTCTGTTCACTTATTGCGTTGTGGATATTTTTAAACATTGATTTTGAGAAAATAACGACAAAAACAATTCTAATGTTTGGTTGCGTTATTGCCATTTTCCCATGGTTTTCATTTATGTCTACAATGGTTATTTTTGGCGGATTTATGACACTTAGCTTTAAACGAGAAAACCCTAAAAAGTTCTTTTTACTATTTTTACCTGTAATTTTAAGTGCATTTACATATCTAAAAACTTTTGTTTTGAACTCATACGGACAAAATTCAAGTGGTATGATTGGATTTTGGCAAAACGAATTTGTAAATAGAGATTTATCAAACCTAACTCAACTAAACATGAATAATTTGCACTATTTCTTTGCGTATTTGCCAATGTTTTCTTGTACATTTTTAACCATTTTAATGTTTGTCGGACTAATTTTGATGTTCAAAGACACAAATTGGCGTTTCATTTTAATAACAACTTTAACTGAATCTGCATTAATAATCGCATCAATTCTGCACGTTTACCCATATTCCAAACGTTTAATAATATTTTTGATACCATTTATTTTAATTTTTGCAGTTAAAATTTTCGACATTAAGAATAAAGTTTTGGCAGGAATTTTAATTTCTGTAATCGCACTTCCACACTTATTTTTCGCAGTTAATTTTGCAAAAATACAGAATTTAAACAAGGGTGATTTTGCAAGGGAAAGCATGATAAAAATGGCTGAAAGCATAAAACCTAGCGAAATAATTGTAATAAACAATTCTGCAACACCAGAATACTGTTATTATGACTTATTCTTAAATCTTAAAAATGACAAAATATTTTTAAAATCAAAAGAAAAGACTCCACTAACTCTTAAAAATGAACTTAACTCAAGAGTTGTAAATGGTCGAACTTATTGGTTTTATATGCCTTATGACTATAGCCCAGAAAAAATTGAAATAAACGAGATAAAAAAATGGATACAAAACCACGCAACCATTGAATTTTCACTCCAATCAACGCAAAGTACCTTAATCAAGGCTAGTCTTAATTAAGGTCAAATCTATTTAAAATTTTTTGTTTATTGAGCTTCGTCAAATTCTTCTTCGTCTTCATCAATAAAATGGTTTTCAAGTCGAAGTTCTTGGCGTTTTTTACGAGTTTTTGCAAAAAATTCTTCTTCGTCAAACTTTTCGTCCTTGTCATCGTCAAGCCTGTTAGGACGTTTTTTAGTATTAATAACTCCCGCGACATTCATCATAGCTAAAGAATTAAGCGTCGCTCTAAGTTGAGCGCTTCTGTCGGTAAACTGCATTGTCGACTCTTTCAAAGCTTCTTCTTCTTGCTTATCTTGTCGAGAATATTCGTTACCTTGTCCCATTTTATCATCTGAGAGATTTGCAGTAGTACCAGAAATGTCGCCACTTTTAAAATTAAAGGAGCCACCAATTCCGTAAAATCCTGCTGCCCTATTATCTACCATTTTGGATACCTTATATTCCTATTTATTCATGTTAATACTCTCAAAAACCAGTATTTACATGGTTTTTAAGCGACAAGCCTATTAGCTTGCACTCATACAAAGCCTGTAAAAAATTTTTTTGCTACCATGACTTTTTACATGTTTACATTTTGTTACATGTTTTTTAAAAAGTCAAACTAAACAAACTATACTCCTAAAAATAGCCCGAAAGTCGCATAAAAATACAATAAAAATTGTTTAAGATACGTTTAAAAGGTATATTTATTATGTTTAACAATTTTTATCAACACGACGATTATAACTTCGATAGTTGTACAGCAAAAGGTGTTTGTTCCGCAGACCCAACGATTTCTTCTTTGCAAGAAGTTATTATGATGTACATAAGACAACTTGCGTTTTACACACTTAGACTAAAAAAACGCGGTGTTTCCAATGACGTAATCAAAAACAATATTATAAACACACTTTCTGGGCTTGTTTCTAATACAGAATACTCTCAAGAGCAGTTTAAAACAATAATTTTGACTATTTACGAAAATCTAAGACAGTCAAAAATTTTGTATGAAAGAATTTGCAAAGATAATAATATGAGTGCAGAAAAGCTTGAAAACCAGCTTAGTTTTGACAAACAACTCAACTTAAACAATGCAATAAAACAAGGCGAAAAAGAGTTTATCAAAAAGAACAAACTCTTAAGCCAAGAACAGCGCCAAACTTATGAAATTATGTTTTTGTTAATCAAAAACGCTTGTATTAACCTAATTCAACTAAAAAGTTATAACAAAACTTACGATGAAGCGTATTATTCAATGCTTCACATGCTTAGTATGATGAATTACAAAAAAAATTCTATTGAAAAGCTAAAACAAGTAATAAAAAACTTCACAAGAATAAATTATAAACTTACACAATTGCTACACAAGGCTGAAATAGAGGCTTTTGGCAAGCAAAAAACTGTCGAAGTTTCATTTTCAACTCGTTCAGGAAAAGCCATTTTAGTATCAGGCTCTAATTTGAAAGAACTTGAACAGGTATTAAAGGCAACAAAAGGTGAAAATGTCGATGTATACACTCATGGTTCAATGATTATGGGGCATACGTACCCTAAATTGGAAGAATATCCACAACTTCGCGGACAATTCGGGCTTGGAGTCGAAAACTGTTTGCTTGATTTTGCGACTTTTCCTGGGGCAATTTTAATGACAAAAAATTCGCTTCAAAATGTCGAATATTTATACCGTGGACGACTTTTTACAACAGATTTGAACGCACCAAAAGGTGTAAAACAAATAGTAAATTGTGATTACAAACCGTTGATTAAATCAGCAAATGAGGCGAAAGGGTTTGCAAAAGGTCAAATCCGAAATCCGCTTGTGATAGGCTACGAAGACAGCGTCATTGAAAAACGAGTAAATGAACTTATTACAAAAATTCATGCCCGCAATATTAAACACTTATTGCTAGTTGGAATTTTAAACCATACTTCACTGCAAAAAAAATATTTTGAAAGACTTTTGCAAATTTTACCGCAAGACACATATGCAGTAACTCTTTCGACATATACGCCATCAACAAATACTTTCCAAATAAATTCTAGTTACGATTTTATGATTATGTATAAAATTCTTGAAGACTTGAACAAAAAAATACAGGATAAATTCTTTGATATTTCAATATTTTTGACAAAATGCGATAAATACGCAATTGCAAATATGCTAAATTTAAAAGAATTAGGTGCAAAAAATCTTTTGTTAAGCCACTGTTCACCAATGCTAATAAATCCAATTATTTTAGACGCATTCAAAAACATTTTTGGAGTGAATACAATTTCTACTCCAAGAGAAGATTTGGCTAAAATAGTGAATAACTAGTAGCAAAAGGTTTTTACAACACTTAATTATATATCATAAATTTGCTTATTGACTTAAATGCTTATCAGCTTATAGTTGATTAAATCACTTGTTTTATTATCCCGTTTGTTCTAAAATAATCGGTATGATGAAACTACATAATACTTACACAGACAAAACAGAAGAATTTAAACCTATTGACGGTAACAAGGTTAAAATGTACGTATGCGGTCCAACCGTTTATGATTACGCACACTTAGGACACGCTCGTTGTTATATCACATGGGACGTACTTTATAGATATTTAAAATTCAAAGGTTATGACGTAACATACTGTCGTAACGTAACAGACGTTGACGATAAAATCCTTAAAAAAGCTGAAAAAGAAGGTAAAACACCTGAAGAAGTTTCAACTTACTGGTACAAATCTTTCACAAAAAGTATGGAGGGCTTGAACAACCTAAAACCAGACATTGAGCCTTTTGCGACAAAAACTTTAGGCGAAATGATTTCTATCGTTAAGGATTTAATCAAAAACGATTATGCTTACGAAGCTGGTGGCGATGTTTATTTCAGAGTTAAAAAGTTTAAAAACTACGGTATGCTTTCAAAACAACCTATTGACCAACTTGAAAGCGGTGCTAGAGTTGAAGTTGGAGATTTAAAAGAAGACCCACTAGACTTTGCACTTTGGAAAAAAGACGAAAAATTTGGCTATAACTCACCTTGGGGAGTTGGTCGTCCAGGTTGGCATATTGAATGTTCTGCTATGAGCAGAAAATATTTGGGCAAAACAATCGATATTCACGCTGGTGGAGCTGATTTAATCTTCCCTCACCACGAAAACGAAATCGCTCAATCTGAATGTGCAAACGGTTGCAAATTCGTAAATTACTGGCTACATAATGGTTTTGTAACTATCAACAAAGAAAAAATGTCTAAATCTTTAGGTAATTTCTTAACTATAGACAAAGTTTTAGAAACTTACGACGCAAACACTATCAGATTGTTCATTTTAACAAACCACTACAGAATGCCTGTTGAATTTTCCGATGAAGTTTTAAAATCAGCTCAAGCAGGTGCAAAACGTTTAACTAATGCTAAAGCAACACCTATTGACGAAAGCTTAGATATTACTCAAACAGAAGAATATAAACAGTTTACAGAAGCTATGGACGATGATTTGAACACATCTAAAGCTCTTGCTGTACTTTTTGATCTTGTAAATAAAGCAAACAAAGACGAAAAGAACGCTTATACACTTCTTGTAAAACTTGGAAATGTTTTAGGTTTCAATTTTGAAAAAACTGAACTTTCAGAAGAAGAATTACAAGAAAAAATCAAGGCTGTAAGCGATGATTTAGGTATGACGCTTAATTCAATGGAAGAACTTTTGGAATTAAGAAAAAAATCCCGTGAAGAAAAAAATTGGGATATGGCGGACAAAATCCGTATGGCGCTTGATAAAGTCGGAATCGTTTTAAAAGATTCTAAGGACGGCACTACTTGGGAATTAAAAAAATAAAAAATATAATTTTAGGACTTGTAATTTTTGCATTCGCATTTTCAAGTCCTAAAATATTTGCAAATACAAATGACATTCAAACAGGTACAAATCTTGTTAGAGTTGGCATTGGAAACCAAAATTGGTCAACATTCAATTACCAAACGACAACAATTTTTGGAACTTCTGATGTTTATATTTATGAAAAAAACAGTCATAATCTAGTAAAGACAGCACCAATAGATACTCCTATCGTTATTACTCTTAAAAACGGCATATACGAAATCAAAATAAATGACGAAATATTCAATCTTAATGATACATTCATTCTTGAATGTCCTGACGGATTATTGGGAATAAAAGACCTTAAAAGAAAAGGTAAACAGGCACTTTACAGAAATTCAATTGAAATTGTTAAAAAGCCTAAAACAGAAAATTTATTTTACATAGTAAATGTTTTGGATATTCAAGATTACCTAAAAGGCGTTGTTCCAAACGAAATGCCTACAAGTTTTGGACTTGAAGCACTAAAAGCGCAAGCTGTTGCTGCAAGAAATTACGTTCTAAGTCCAAGAACACGATATGTTCAAGAATACGACGTTGTCGACTCTGTCGCAAGCCAAGTTTATTTTGGCGCAAATACAGAAGAAAATATTTCAGATAGAGCGGTTAGAGAAACAGACGGAATTGTCGCAACTTATAATTGGAATTTAATTTTGGCACAATACAGTTCAACTGCTGGTGGATATACAGAAAGCTATCCAAACGCTTTTCCAGAAGCGTTTAACAAATTCAGCAGAACAAACCCAAAACCTTATTTAACTGCAAAAGCAGATATGCTTAATCAACCGCCATTACGCACAGAAGAAGAAGTGCGCGAATTTTACAAAAATAGTCCCGAATCTTACGATATTCGTTCAAGATACTATCGTTGGCAAAAAGAGTGGACAAAAGAAGAATTACAAGAAATTTTGGCTAAAACCCTTGTATCACAATCAAAAACAGGATTTGTTTATCCAAAATTAGAAAAAGCTGAAGATTTTGGCGAGTTAATAAATATTGTTCCTAAAAAACGTGGAGATTCTGGCAAGCTTATTGAGGTTGAAGTTCAAGCCACAAGCGGAAATTACGCTATTCAAAAAGAACTTGTAATCCGTAGAATTTTCCAAAAAAATAACATCTCGCTTCCAAGTGCAAATGTTGTTTTCGATTTTGTTAATGACGAAGAAACAGGCGAACAAAAGGTTATAGCTTACGGTGGCGGATTTGGTCACGGTGTTGGAATGAGTCAATACGGCGCTGGATTTATGGGTAAAGAATTAAAAATGCCGTTTGACAAAATCTTAAAACATTATTATACAGGTATTTCATTAGGCACAAACCCAGTAATAATCTCCTCTTACCCAACACAAAGACAAATTACTCAAAAATTTTACTCAGATACTAAAAAAGCTGATTTAGTAATTGACAATAGATTCAATTTATCAAAAATCAATTTGATTGTGAATGGCAAAGAAAGTTCAATACCACTAGAACAAAGCCTTAGCCCATTTAAACAACCTTTGCGAATTGATATTTCTCATTTGATAAAAAAAGGTGAAAATGTAGTTACTTTCTGCTATCCTTTAGAAGAAGGTACAACAAAAGCAGGAAGATTATTTATTGAGGTTATAAATCCAGATGCAGACAAATTCGGCTTCTAATTCAAATAACACAACGACTATTTTAAAAGCAGCGTGGCTTATTGCCGTAGTTACAGTAGTAAGCAAGCTTGTAGGGTTTTTACGCGACATTATTATCGCAAATTATTATGGTGCAACAACTGTATCTGATGCATACTTCTATGCGTATCAAATTCCAGCACTTGCCGTAATCCTTTTAGGCGGTATTGGCGGACCTTTTCACAGCGCTACTGTTGCTGTTTTCACAAAATTAATTCCAAATTTAAAAGAGAAACCACCTGAAGTTGCAGAAAAATTATTCAACACATTTTTGACTGCAAGTTTCATATTTTTCACAGTTTTAACGATAATTTTCTTTGTATTTTCAAACCAAATAATGTCGTTAATCATATCTGACGGAAGTCCAGAATTGGTAAGTCTTGCAAGTACACATTTGAGAATTATGTGTCCGTCACTTATCGTTGGAGGTCTAATCGGGATTTATTATGGCATTTTGATTAGCTACAAAGAATTTATTTTACCTAGTTTGTCGCCTATTATTGTAAGCGTCGTAATTATTGGCGCATTACTTTTTACAGGCGGTGATAAAACAGGGGTAGTACTTGCAACAGCAACTATCGTCGGTGCTTGTTGCCAATTATTATTGCAAATGCCACGTGTAAGACAATTAGGGTTCAAAATCAGACCAAACCTTGATTTTGTGAACAATACAAACTTCAATAACATATTAGAACTGCTTTTTCCAGCAATTTTAAGTTCTACAATTGGGCAAGTTCATATTTATATTGATATGTTCTTTGCATCTTGCCTTGAAGAAGGCGCATGGACAGCAATCGGTTTTGCAAATAGAGTTTTTCAATTTCCAGTAGGAATTTTAGTTACAGCATTCTTAGTCCCTCTATTCCCTTTATTCTCAAGACTTGTTGGCGAAAAAGATTTTGACGGAATAAGAACATACTTCAACAAAGGTGTAGGCGTTCTTTTATTTGCATCATTCCCGATTATCATTGGAATTTTGTTATTGGGTCAAGACGGTATCAGAATTGTATTTGAGCGTGGTGCATTCAACGATAACGCAACATTTATGGTAACTCAAGCACTTTGGTTCTTGTCTTTCTCAATTCTACCTTACGTTTTCAGAGATTCAATAACAAGAGTTTATTATTCGTTTAATGACTCTGCAACACCGTTTATCGTTGCGTTTTCATCAATTGTTTTAAAAGTATTTTTAAACTTGTTATTGGTGAAAAAATTAGCCCTAGGCATTGGCGGAATTACGCTTTCAACTTCACTTGTAACACTATTTAACGCAGTTGTTCTAGGCATTTTAATCAGTAAAAAAATCAAACTTGATTATAAAAACCTATTCATAAACTTCCTTAAAATGATGTTTGCAGGTGCAATCACATTCATAATCTGCTACTTTATTGCTGGATTAATGGAAATTCAGCTTTTAGACTTGTTAAGTAGCGCACCTAAATATTCTTACGAATTTATTAAAATCTTTGTAATTGGAATTTTATGTATATCGATTTATACAGGCTTAAATCTTGCGTTAAAAATGGAATATGCAAGCGAATTAACCAAAAGAGTTGTAGAAAGATTTAAAAAATGATTGATTCAAAAAAAATAAAAGAAATTCTTGAAAATGACGGAGTTATAGCATTTGTAACTGATACCGTTTGGGGAATTGGTTGCTTGCCAACTTCAAAACGTGCAGTAGAAAGAATTTATGAAATCAAACATCGCGATAGCAATAAGCCATTAATTCTTATGTCAAACAGCATTGAGCCTTTGCGCAAATATGTAAAACCATTAACAGAAAAGGCAGAAGAACTTATTAAAAAGCATTTTGCTGGTGCATTAACTCTTGTTGTAGAAAAATCAGAACTTACACCAGATTACATCACAAGTGGGTTAAACACGGTAGGCATAAGAGTTCCAGACAACAAAGTCTTTGCAGAAATTTGTTCTTGCATTGACGGAAATGTTTTAGCGACAACAAGCGCAAACCTTTCAAACGAGCCACCAGCACTATCTTATGATGAAGCGGTTAAATATATTGGTAATAGTGTCGACTTAGTTGTAGATGATTTTGGCGAAAAAGCACAGGGTCGCGCATCAACAGTTGCTGGAATTTTTCCTGACGGCATAAAAATCTTCCGTCAAGGTGATGTGATTGTAGCGTAAACTACTTGAAAAAATATAAAATAGTTATTCACAAATAAAAAAAGTGCGCACTGCGTGTTTACGCAGTGCGCACTTTTAAACAATTATTTCGATTTTCTTTTGAATTTAATTTCTTCGTCTTCGGCATCAATTACCAAAGTATCACCTTTAATGAATTTTTGTGCCAAAATCAACTTAGCTAATGGGTTTTCAACCATTTGACGAATTGTACGTTTCAATGGTCTTGCGCCGTAAATTGGGTTATAACCTTGAGTTGCAAGCAATTCTTTTGCATCTGGTGTAACTTCCAAATTGATTTCTTGTTCGCCTAGACGTTTGCCTAAAGAATCCATTTGAATATCTACAATTTGTTTCAAATTGTCTAAAGTTAAGCCTTTGAAGAAAATTGTTTCGTCAACACGGTTTAAAAATTCTGGTTTGAAACGTTCTTTCATAATATTCATAACTTTTTCTTTAGTTTCTGAAAAATCACCACTTATAGAATCTTCCAAGATAACTTCGCTACCGATGTTACTTGTCATAATTATAAGTGTATTTTTGAAATCAACTGTTCTGCCCTTTGAATCTGTCAAACGACCGTCATCAAAGATTTGCAACATTAAGTTAAATACATCAGGGTGAGCTTTTTCTATTTCATCAAACAATACTACAGAATAGGGTTTTCTACGTACTGCTTCTGTCAATTGACCGCCCTCATCGTAACCAACGTATCCTGGAGGAGCACCAACTAATCTTGCAACGTTATGTTTTTCCATATATTCAGACATATCAATTCTAACAATTGCGTCTTCATCATTAAACATAAAGTCTGCCAAAGATTTTGCAAGTTCTGTTTTACCAACACCAGTTGGACCTAAGAAAATAAACGTACCAATTGGACGTTTTGGATCTTTCAAACCAGAACGAGCACGACGAATTGCATCTGAAACAGTGTTTACAGCTTCATCTTGACCGATTAAACGTTTGTGAAGAACATCTTCCATAGAAATTAATTTCTTCATTTCGCTTTCAACCAACTTAGAAACAGGAACGCCAGTCCATTTGCTTACTACTTCAGCAATATCGTCACCATCAATTTCTTCCTTAAGCAATTGATTGTCTTTTTTATCCGTACCTTGAATGTCTTCAAGTTTCTTTTGTAACTCCATCAACTTGCCATATTTCAATTCTGCAGCTTTTTGCAAGTCTGTATTACGTTCAGCTTTTTCAATTTCAAGTTTAACTTGTTCAATTTCTTCTTTGATTGAAGCTTCACCTTGAATTGTAGCTTTTTCTTTGTTCCATTGTTCTTTTAGAACTCCTATTTTGCTTTCCAAATCGCTAATTTCTTGTGAAATTTCAAGAATTTTTCTTTCACAATCTGGATTAGATTCTTCTTTTTTCAAGGCTTCACGTTCAATTTCCAATTGAACTTTTTGTCTTGACATAATATCGATTTCTTCTGGCATAGAATCAATTTCAATACGAAGTGATGATGCAGCTTCATCGATTAAGTCAATCGCTTTATCTGGCAAGAAACGGTCTGTAATGTATCTATCAGATAATTTTACAGCTTGAATTAAGGCACTATCAAGAATTCTAACACCGTGGTGAACTTCATATTTTTCTTTTAAACCACGTAAAATACTGATTGTGTCTTCAACAGACGGTTCATTAACCATAACAGGTTGGAAACGTCTTTCTAAAGCTGGGTCTTTTTCGATATATTTTCTATATTCGTTAATTGTAGTTGCACCGATTGTTCTTAAAACACCTCTTGCAAGCATTGGTTTTAGCAAGTTACCAGCGTCCATTGAACCCTCTGTAGCGCCAGCACCAACTACTGTATGAAGTTCATCAATAAACATTACAATATGTCCATCTGAATCTTCAACTTCTTTTAATACAGCCTTTAAACGTTCTTCAAATTCACCACGGAATTTTGCACCTGCAACTAATGCGCCCAAATCCAAGGAAATCAATTTATCATTTTTCAAGCTTTCAGGAACATCGCCTCTAACCATACGTTGAGCCAAGCCCTCAATAATTGCGGTTTTACCAACACCAGGTTCACCAATCAAAACAGGGTTGTTTTTTGTACGTCTGTTTAAAACTTGGATTATACGACGAATTTCTTCGTCACGACCAATTACAGGGTCTAATTTACCTTTTCTTGCAAGCTCTGTCAAATCCGTTGAATATTTTTCAAGAGCTTTCATATTTTCTTCTGCGTTTTTATTATCCACTTTTTTATTACCTCTTACTTTCTTCATTACATTTAAAACGTTATTTGTGCTGACATGAGCGTCTGCAAGCAACTTTTTAATGTTACTATTTTCAAGTTTTGTCATCGCAAGTAAAATACTTTCGATAGAGATAAATTCGTCTTTCAACTCGTTTGCTGTAGTATCTGCAATATCCAACAATGCAGAAGTATTATTTGACAAAAACAACTGTTGAGTGTTTTGAACACCGCTTATTGTTGGAAAATCATTAACTGCCTTTGTTACAGCGTTAATAAAGTTTTGATTTAATAGTTTTAATTCTGTTAAATAATCTCTTGAAATTCCATTGTCTTGAATCATCGCAAGCATAATGTGTTCAGGTTCTATCTGCGTATTGTGCTTAGAATTCATCAATGCACTTGCTGATGAAATAATTTCTTGTGAATAATTTGTTAATCTATCAAAATTTATCATACTATTATTTTAACTCTCTTTTCTAGAATTTCTTAAAACTTCATTTTTAATTAATATTTTAATTGATAAATAAATTTTTTAATCATATAATTTAAGTATTATGGAAAAGATTAGAAAATATTATTTACACATATTTATTTTTTTAATAGTTCTGTTTGGATTTGAACTTCGTTTTGCAGTTTCAAATTGTCCACTTTGGTATGATGAGGGACATTCCATACTTGTAGCTATTAAAAATTTCCCTTTTGGAATAAATGAATTTCTTTTTACAAAAGATTTTCAACATACTCCGTTTTATTTTTACTTTTTACACTTTTGGATAAAATTTTTTGGTAATTCAGAAATTCTGTTGCGTATGTCATCAGTAATTTTTGGAATTGCATCAATTCCAATGACATACGTTGTTGGTAAAAAATTATATGATAGAAATGTTGGGATAATCTCCGCAATTCTTGTTTGCGTAAGCCCTTTGATGATTTATTACTCAATTGAAATAAGAATGTATATGATGGTTACATTTTTGGCTCTTGTTTCAATGAACTATTTGCTCGATTATGAGGAAAAAGGTGATAAAAAATCATTAATTAAGCTACTTACCGCAAATACATTAATTCCATACTTGCTTATTGGTGGAATTGTTTTCTATATCGGTCAATTTATATCTTATTTAATTTACTTGTTTGTAACTCAAAAAGAAAATACAAAAAAAATTGGCGAATATTTAACATATCAGGTATATCAATTAATTTTGTTGATTCCTTATTCAATTATCGCAATTTATTACGCAATCCAAAGAAGCAAATTTATTATGTTTCATATTCCGCCATTTGAATTTATGCATTTTGTTGGGAATTTGCAAAATTACTTTGGAGCAAGAGTTGGCGCATTATTTTGGGTAAATTATATGCCTATATACATAAATTTTGTATATTTTATTACAGTAATTGTACCAATAATATATTTTATAAACGCATTAATTAAAGCATTCAAAGAAAAAAATTCAAAACTTTTAATGGTATTTTTGACTGTAATCATATCTTACTCAATTATACTAATTTCAGCATTTATGAAAGTTATTATTATCGTTCCAAGATATACCATTTTCATCGTACCTTTGGTAATGATTTTGGCAGGTGTTGGATTTTCAAAACTTAAGAAATGGCACGTTGCACTATTTTTAGTATTTTTTACAGCTTGTTCTAGTTATTTTTTATTTAATGACGACGATTATTATCGAACAAAATATAATGCACTGTTTGACTCAACAAATTATTATAAATCTCGTAATTTAACTAACGAAGATTTAGTATTTAAGCCTTTCTCATCAAGTGTTGCTTTCATTTATGAAGACGCAACTTCTCCAAAAGCACCATATTTTGAAGTGTTACACGAATTTAGAAAACCATACAATACTCTTGTTTATGACGATGACCAAATTAATGCGATGAAACAAGGATATGTTGACGAAGTTTTGCTTGATATTGTTCAAAAAGAGGGACACGTTTCTCAAAAATTCTATGAACTTATGAAGAAAACATATTTAGACCCTCTAAAAGCAGGTCGATACGTTGTTATGGCAATTTATGGACCTGATAATCAAGCATTGATGGATAGAAAAGAATACATTCAAAAATTCTCAACAGTTGAAATTATTCATAATGACAGAATTTTGCCAATGTTAGCTAAAATTTTTGATGATTCAAAAAATATATTCCTTGAACAATGCGATCTTGTAGAAGTGGTTCCAATGAATGATATGACTTATTTCTTGTTCAGAAAACGACCTTACGAAAAAACAAAATAAAGATGTAAGTTACAATTAACAAAGCAAACTACTTACAACTTGTATTTTCCCAAGAAAGAGTTGTTCCATTAGGACAAACGCCTCCATTTGCTTTTAGATAGTCCATATTGCCAGTTTCAATTACCCAACCTGTACATGACATACCATTAACAAAACAAAACGTTTCTAAACTATCATTATCTTTACCATCATCTGTATTTTTACCACCTTTTGGATAAATTCCAGTAGAAGTAACATAAAAATCGAAATAATCTTTACCCATGATATTTGGACCTTTAGAGCCATCTATATCTACATATATTAGTCCACAAGATTTTGCAGCAGGGCTATCAGAAGTTGCACCCCATTCATCAGAACAGTCATCAGACGATATATAAAAATCCAAAGCGGTTCCATCAGCCAACAAAACCTTTGGTTCATTAGTCCAAGTATTAGGTGATTCATCACCACCTCCATCAAGTTGATGATAAACTCCATCAGCAAAACAACCAGAACCTGTTCCGCAATTCTTTGAAATTTTCATAAATTCTGTCATTCTGTCTGCAAAACGTCGATGCGCTGTTACGCCTTCTGGAAGATTTATAAACCATTCGTCAATTGGACCATAAACGGCAGTAGCACGACCAAAAGCGTCTGTTAAATTTGCATATATTTTTTTAACCTTTGCAACTTTTTCTCTATCGCCTGTGGATTGGTTTAAGTTCGGAATAGTAAGTGCCGCAACCACGCCAATAATGCCCATTACGACAAGGGTTTCGGCTAGGGTGAAAGCAACACATTTCGTTAAATGTGTCATGCCACTCTGCCGAACAAAACAATTAATAACTGTTTTGTGAGAGGTATTACGGCATCTTTTTATCATTTCTAAGATCCCGCAATGCACTTCGTTTATGCGGGATGACAAGTTTTGTTTATTATCTGTCAATTCACTATTCACAAGCGACAATTCACGACACTTCTTTTTTATGCTCTCAAAAAATATTCTTATACATTCGCGAAAAGTAGCATTACTACTAGGTTTTACCCCCCCCCCGTACTCTGAAACTCAGTATTGACAATGTTTTTCATGCTATTCTCCTTGTTTTTATTAGTATAAACTATTTTTGAAAAATTTTCAATCCCATGCCCTAGTTCAATACAATAAGATTATTTCAATTGTTCTTTAAGTTCTGTTCTAACATCAGCTAGAGGACTTCTATTTGGTGCAAGTAAGTTATTATAATATTTTTTTGCATAAATAATCGGAAATTTCGGTATCCAACCTAATTTTATAAAAATAGAAACTGTTTCAGCACCTTGAGAAAGCATCAATTCATCAATTGAATCCTCATACGCAGTCGAAATTGTTGCAATTGATTTAAGCAAGTAATCTGTTGCTGTTACAACAGAATATCCTGCACCAACACCTGTGTTGATAAATATATTGGTAACTTTGAAATCTTGACCGTCAAGTTTAACTTTAACAATATCTTCAGGAAGTGTTAGTGCTTCTTCTTGAGTTATACTTTCAATTTCATACCAATTCCCATCTTTTTTTATGCGCATAGTTTTTGGTGTTGGCATATAGATATATTCAAACTCGTTATTTAGAACTTTTGTGCCTGTTTCACTATAAATTCCGTATTTGTAATTTTTACAAGTTAAAAATCTTCTGCCAAAAAGAGGCTCTATTAATGTAAATTCTGGTGGTATAATCGTATTTCCGTATTGGTCATATAGCCCATAATCTTTATCGTTTCCTAGTTTAACAAATTTATCAAAAACTCTTTCTACATGTGTATATTTTGGTTTAACTAAATAATTTCCGTTGCAGTCAATAAGTCCAAACCTATTTCCTTTTTGCACAATCCAAGCATTTTTATTCAAACGAATAAGCTTTTTATATTGAGCATAAACCACAGATTTGCCGTCTTTATCCTTAAGTCCGTATTTTTTATTTAATTCATATACAGTCAAATTGTCAGTTGTATAAGCTTGTTCTGCACTATATACAGCCGTTTGAGTGATTAAAAATAGTAAAAATGTAATTAATATTCTTTTCATATATCGTATATTATCATAAAATATGATATAATTTTCAAGTCAATATTAGGGATATTTTTTATGTCAAAAAATTTTAGAATAAGTTTAATATTTTCAACAGTGTTAATCGGTTTAGTAGCCTTTTTCTCATTTTTATACTTATGGCTAATTCCGAATATTGTTTCAAACCCAGATTTTTTAAATTTTGTACAAAATAGCGTAAAAGAAATTTGTGGAGCAGAATTAATCGTCGAAAATCCTGTTTTAAAAACACGTATTTCACCAACAATATCATTTAAAACAGATAAAATTTCTCTTATAAAAAACGGAACAACACTTTTAGACGTCAAAAATTTTGATTGCGAATTTTCTCTTATAAAAATTTTTCAAAAGAAAATTGTACTAAAAAAATTAGGCTCTGACGAAATTTATGCAGATATAAATGCGCTTCAAACCCTTACCATGAAAGAACAAGAAGAACAAAAACCGTCTGAATTTAAGGTAGATTGGCTAAGTTCATTGTTATATGTAAAAAAATGTATGATTTTATATAAAGCAAATGACAAAGTTTCTATAAAACTACTAGCTCGTGACTTGGAAATTTCATCGGAACGTGAGCCAAAACATATTCATTTTGGTATTTTTGTAGAAATTAATAATCAAAATGACAAATTACGTCTAGCTTTCAAGGATTTTGATAAGGTTTATATCAAGGATAAAAAACTAATTGTTGATAATTTTGAATTTATCGTAAATCGCTCAAGGGTATATATAGATTCGATTGCAGATGAAAAGCATTTTGATTTTAGAATTCATTCTGACAATTATGACATAAAAAGTATTCAACAATTCCTAAATTCAAACCTTGTAATTCCAAATGGCAGTGACGTTTTAGCTTGTTTTAAAGACTTGAACGGAAATATCAGATTTGATTTTAATTTCAATAAAAAAGGTATGAAAGGTGAAGTTAATACAAACAAAATTAATTTTAAACTCATTCCACTTGCGAACATGCCAGTAACCGTTACAGACGGGAAATTAATATTAGACTCAAATAATATTGATATTCAAGGATTTAAAGGACATTACAACAACAAGCTTGCAAACAAAATTGAAATGTCAGGTAAAGTCACAGACTACACTAAAAAAGTTGACACAATGCTTGCTATAACTGGCGATGCGACAAATGATTTTGCTCGATATGTATCACAACTTGCAAATTGTAAAATTACACTAAAAGGCAAAACACCGTTTGCATTGAGGGTTTTGTATGATATTTCAGGAGAAGTAGAAGTTGTAGGTGGGGCAAAAGTACCAGCTGGGTCTGATATTTTGCTTGAAAATATGTCAATTAGTCCAACAAAATTCGACCGCGCATTAGGCATAAAGCTAATTATGAAAGGTGAAAACCTTAATATTGAACACTTAAATTACTACATCGCAGATAAAATTGCTAGCAATATTGCGCCAACAAAGCCGATGATTAAACTAAGCGGTAAACTAAACGCGATGACAGGTGCGATAAAAGAATTGGAATTTGATATTCCAGAACCTTTACCTAGCGAATTTTTCAATGTCATAGCAAGTCAAAGATTGTTCAAAAACGGTACTATTAGTGGAAAATTAAAATATATCGACGGTAAAAAACCTCATCTTGACGGCAATATGGCAGTAAATGGAGTTCGAATTGTTGGACAAAAATTTAAAATTAAAAAAGGAACTCTTTCGACAACAAAAGACACTGTTCATTTAACAGCTAACGGTCGTTTTCGCCGTACGGATTATACTTTTGACGGCGATATTAAGAATGAAATTTTATTTCCAATTATTGTTAAAAATATCAACTTGAATATTGACGAACTAGACGTAGAAAAAGTTATCAAAAGCTTTGCACCACGAGATCCTAACAGAAAAATTGACCCTCAACGTTTAGCAGAGCTTAGAAAAAATGCACCAAAAAGTAACGTTTCTACTAAGTACTTTGAAGTTGAAGAAAAAACAACAACTTCTACAAAATCAGAAGATGAAAATGATGAGCCAATCGTATTCCAACCTAACTTAGTGGCTATTGAAAGTTGTAATTTCAATGTTAAAAAAGGTTCTTACAAATTAATTAATTTCGGTAACTTACACGCAAACCTAACTTTGACAAAAGCTGGTGTACTAGAAATCAAATCAAATAAATTTGACTTTGCAGACGGGATTTCAACCTTAAAAGTTTACTGCGATATGGTAAAACAAAACTATAGCGTACGTCTAGGAGCAAAAGACGTTAACTCTGACACAATTGCGACTTCAACCTTGAATTTAAGCAAAGAAATTTCTGGTAAAGCAAGCGCTTTGTTGGAATTTTACACTGATAAAAATATGAAACTTAACGGTAGAATTCAATTTGCAATCAAAAACGGTACAATCTCTAAACTTGGACTTGTCCAATACATTTTGAATGTTGCATCAATTTTCAGAAACCCTATTGCAATGGTTAGTCCATCTACAATTATGGATTTGGTAAATGTGCCAGATGGGACTTTCAACAATATTAAGGGTGACTTAAAAATCAGAAATAACGTAGTTGAAAGAATAATGATTAAATCTTCTTCACCTCAATTGAGTTCGTTTATCATTGGTAGAATTAATTTAGAAAATATGGATTCATCTTTGAGAATTTATACAAAATTCAGCAATCGTCATAAGGGATTTTTAGGCTTTTTAAGAGGACTTTCTCTAAACGCTCTTGCGAAAAAATCACCATTTGGAACAGAAGAAGATGCAAGCTATTATGCTGCAGAACTTTCTCAATTACCTAAACTTGAAACAGGCGAAGAAACAGCACAAGTATTTTTAACAAAATTTGACGGAGATGTTCAATCTGCAAACTTCTTATCTTCTTTGAAAAAAATTAAATAGTTCATGTTAAATCATGTAACTATTTCAAATATTAAGGCAATTTAGTATCTAAAAAACACTTTATATATGTATAATAAAGAAGTTTTGGTACGCATGGCAATTTCGCAAATAAACAATATTTCGTCTGTTAATAACGTTGGCTTAAAAAGAACTCAAGCCAAAACATTTTTGCCTGCACAAAAACCAGATACATTTGAAAGAACAACTCCTAAATTCAACATAGATACTGCTATGGCTGAATTAAAGGATTTGAAAGGTTTGACTGATAAACCTAAATTTAACGATGAAAAATTAGAATTTATAAAAGGTGAATTGACAAAAACTCCTGAAAAATGGGAACCCTTCAGAACTTTAGTACAAAATCCTAAAGTTATCAGTTCTATTGCGTGCGACTTCTTGAAAAAAGACACTGAAGATTTGAAAAATATTGCAGAAATCTCTCAAATCAAAGAAAATGACGCACCAAAATTCAGCCCATTAGAGTTGAAAAACATCGCAAATTCACTTAACGGCAAACAATTAGAAAAGTTTAAAGCTCTTTCTAGTGCAAGTTTGGGTATTGATAATTTAATCAAATTATCTCAAAATGACAAACTTAAAAACACAGAAAAAGCTATTTCTAAAGTTAATGAAATGAGGGCAAATTGTCCATCAAACATTCTTGATTTAAGACTTGATACAGATGAATACGACAATGACGCTTTTGCAGTAACTGCAACACTTATGAACGGTAAAAAAGTTGAACTTTTAGACAAAGATTTGAATAGAACTGCCATTGACGAAACTCAAAATATTACTCGAAACGGCAAACAATACCAAATCAAAAAAAGCGTAGATTACAGAAACAATACAACTTCTAAAGTAACTTTGGAAATGAATAAAAAGTTACCTCAACCTGTTTTGGTTAACGAAGTTCGTGTTGTAAAAGACAAAAACGGTAAAAAAATTCGTACAGAATATGCCACTCAATCAGATGTAGCTGGAGTTTTGAATATCAAACATGTAATGCCAGACGGTTCTGAAAAAATTATTTCTTCTGCTAAAGTTGATGAAAAAACTGGTATTACAACTATTAAGAAAAATATGACTTCTCTTGACGGTACAAAAACTGAATATTTATACGAAGATGACCCTCAAGGTAACAGAATTTCTGATTACAAAATTACTGATAAAAACGGCAAAGTGTTGTTAAATAACTCTTTGAGTTTTGAAGTTATTAATGACAAAAAATTTATTTCATCTAAAAACGACCAAAAATATGAAATAACAGTTGAAGACAAAGCCATAAACGTAAAAGATATGAAGAATGGTAAAACTTCAACAATCAATTTTGAAAATTACATCAACGGCAACCAAGAAAAAATTCTTACTGTAATGAAGAAAATGCCAGGTGAAGAACTTATTGCATTAAGTAAAAATACAAAACAACTTGAGGGCATTGACGACATTCTTCACTCAACTTATGGTGCAGTAAACAAACGTATCAAAACAGGCGACAACTTATTTGTAATGCTTCACGAACTAGGACATGCCAAGGATTACGGTGAAGTTGATGTTAAAGAAAAAGAAACTCTCACAAAATCTATTTTCAATAACAAGAAGATAAATGAAATTTTTGAAAAAGAAAAAGCTCAATTTAATAAAGCTTTTCCAAGCGCTCAACGCGACCACATCAATTATTTCATCAAAACATCAGATGTTGGTGATGGAATTCAAGAGGCAATCGCTGAATCTAACGCGCTTTTAGGCACATACAACAATGATGACTTATTCTCAATTCGTTCACACTACTTGCAACAATTCTTCCCGAGAACAATTGCACAGTTATCACACGAATTAAACAAATAAAAGGAAAGCAGGAAAATGAATAGCATTCAAATTAAGAATGTAGGTTCTATAAATAAATTAAACTCAAATTTAACGACAAAACCATTTTTGCCTGCGCAAAAACCAGATACTTTTGAAAAAACAACAAAATCTTTTAATCTTGATGATGCAATAAACTACTTAAAATAAATTTATTTCAACAAACAATGGCAACAAGTTTGAAATGACTTTTTCAGATGATGATGTAAATATTAAAAACTTACAAGATGGCAAAAGTTCAAAAATAGATTTTAAAAACTTAATTGCTGGAAATAAAAATGATGCAATAAATTTAATGAAAAAATTGTCTGGAGAAGAATTACTTGCATTAAAAGAAAATGTAAATCAATTGAAAGTTAAACAATACGTATCTACAGGTGGTAGTTACGACAAAGAAACCAAAAATATTCTATCTGATACTACTTTTGATACATTGTTACATGAATTAGGACATGCAAAAGATACGTTTGTTTTTTAAAAACTTTCCACAAACACAAAGAGAACAAATTTGGTATTTTTTGTCAGATGGTTTAAATGAAGTAGTCGCAGAATCAAATATGCTAACCAACTACCACCCAAATAGCAATACTATATCTGCACGCGCTAAAGTATTACAACAATATTTTCCAAGAACAATTGCACAAATAGCTCAAGAGTTGAACAAATAGTTACTGTTTTTTGTATTTCATAAATTTTAAAAACATATCTGCAAAAACGCCCACTGTTAGAGCAGAAATTAGTGTGCCCTCGCGAACACATTGACCGAAAATTTCACCTAAACCAAAATATGTTATCAAAATAGCAATAACAACCATTGTAACGTCAAATGTTACTTTAATAACACCAAAATTTTTCTTTGTAACCTCATATACAACGTTAACAAATCCGTCACCTGGCATGTAAGTTAAATTTGCATAAATTTCTAGTGCAATTCCAAGCCCCAAAACAGCTGAACCAATTACAACAAGTGAAATATTCCACCAATAAGCGCCAGTGTGTATAAATTGAGTTAAATACATACTCAACGAAACAAAAAGTCCTGTCGCAAGCGCAATCGGTAATTGAACTATTTGTATTAAAGGGAATTTTTTACGCAAAATTAAAACCTGACCCAAGAAAAATAATGCGTTCAAAATAAATGTCGCAATACCAAAATCTAAATATTTTATATTGAATAAAGAAACAGCATAAGCAGGGGTCACAATTGGCGAAGTTCCTAGCAAACTTCTTGTCGTAATTGCAATACCATAACAGCTTACAAACATTCCTAAAATAAACAAAAATAATCTAAACATAAATTCTTTTTTATTAGTAAATTTTTCCATACTTCTCCTAAATTTTTAAATGATAAATCCATTATACAATAAACTATTTTTCTAATTTATCATATTCTCGTTTAATCTCTTGAATATCTTGCCACATAAGCCATTTTGGCGAACCTTTTTCGCGACTATCATTTCTAAGCAAGTACGATGGGTGAAAAATTGGCATCATTTTAGAACCATAAGGTCCATCAAACCACTTTCCGCGCGCACGAGTAACCCCCCTTTCGTTTGGTAGCATCGTATTCAAGGCAATATTTCCACAAACAAGTATAATTTTCGGTTTTAAAATATCCAACTGCGCTTGCAAATACTCTTTACAAGCTTCTTTTTCTTCTGGCAAAGGATTTCTATTTTCAGGTGGACGACATTTTATAGTATTACAAATATAAACATCGTTTTGACGCGACAGTCCAACAGATGCAAAAATTTTATCAAGCAACTGTCCTGCTTTTCCAACAAACGGCAAACCCTTTTGATCTTCCCAATACCCAGGGGCTTCGCCTATCAAAACAAGATTTGAATTTGGCACTCCGTCTGAAAACACAGTGTTTGTCCTACTTTTAGATAATGGACATTTTTGACAGTTCTTACATTTTTCTCTGATTTGTTCTAATTCTTCATACATACAAAAATTATAGTATAAAATTTTTATTTCGTATTATAATATTTTTAGGTAAAGGAGGCACAAAGTATGTACCAATTATTTATTGAAAAAGAAACATCATTCGCACCAGATTTAGAAGGCGAATACCAAGAAATCGACCAAGCTAGAGAAGCAGCTAAGAAAGCTAAAGAGGCTGATCCAACTATATATTACGAAATTAAAGAAACTGACGGTCATGTAAACAACTATGGTGAATTAATTGCTATGGTCGTTGAACGTGGTTAATCAACAAGAATAAGGAGAGAACAATGTACGAAAAATTAAAAGATTTTCAAATCGCTATTTTAGGCGTTTGTATTGCTATTGGCGTGATTTTTGGTGCGCTTATTGCTACAGACAATTTATCAAAAGACAATATTTCAGTAACAGGTTCTGCTTACGAAATCGTTAAATCAGACTCTGCAAACTGGACCTTAACTATCAAAGCTCGCGCAAATACTAAAGCTCAAGCTTATAAAAATGTAAAAGAACAAGTTCCTGTTGTTAAAAAATATTTGATTTCTAAAGGTTTTACTGAAGACCAAATTGAAGTTAAATTAGCAACTTCTTACGAATCTTACAAAAATAACCCTCAAACAGGCTATACTACTAACGTTGTTGAATTTTACAACTACGAACAACCGATTAAAATTTCAACAAAAGATGTAGAAAAAATCAAAGAATTGTCTACTTGTTTCCAAGAACTTGTTGAACAAGGTATAAATATTTCAAGCTATGACCAACCTCAATATCACTACTCAAAACTAGCTGATTTGAAAGTTAAACTACTTCAACAAGCAACAACTGACGCAAGAAATAGAGCAAAATCAATGCTAAAATCAAACCACAACAGAATTGGTAAAATCCGCTCTGCTAGAATGGGTGTATTCCAAATTACTCCAGTGGATTCAAACGATGTAAGCGATTCAGGTTATAACGACTTATCTTCTATTGAAAAGAAAGTAACAGCCGTTTCTAACGTAACTTTCGCTATTAAATAATTAAACTCTGAATATTTTTTAAGGGCGGAATTTGTTTGTAAACAAATTCCGCCCTTTTTGAAAATATGCTATAATCTTTCACATGGATACAGAAAAAGTTTTAAACCTATTTAATACAGCTCTTGCCTGCAAAAACCGCGGAGATTTTGAACAATCGGCATATTTTTATAATGAAGTTTTAAAAATTACAACTCAATTGCCAGAAGTGTACTTCAATCTTGCATTTGTATACATTGACTTGGATATGCAGTATGAAGCAATTGACTGTTTAAATAAATTTTTGCAACTTGAACCAAATGACACAGAGGGTTATTATTTCTTGGGTTCAGCATATTTTAAAACAAAAGATTACGAAAAAGGATTTCCATATTTTGAATCTAGAATAAGCCGAACTCACGCAATTCAAACTCAAGAAAAACTTTACGAAGATAGATTTAGAAAAATTCCATTTTGGAAAGGCGAAGACTTAACAGGGAAAACTATTTACGTCTATTACGAAGCTGGTTTAGGCGATACAATTATGTACTACAGATACATAAAACTCCTTACACAAAAATGTAAACGCGTATATTTTAAACCACAAATAACGCTTTTACCTCTTTTTGCAGAAAACAGATACGGTTCACGCACAATAATGCGTTTTACAGAAGAAATTGCGCAAAAATGCGATTATCAATGTCCAATAATGAGCTTGCCATACTATTTGGGTCTTAATAACGAAACTATTTTCTATGGCAAAGAGGGATTTTTACATTCTGTACCTAAAAAAACTCAAGAATACAAAGAAAAATATTTTAATAATGACAAATTAAAAATTGGTATAAAATGGCAAGGAAATACGCTTATTGGTGGCGAAAGAGCTATGACTGCTGAAAGTTTTGCTAAAATTTTTGAAATACCAAATACACAAATTTACTCTGTTCAAGTTATGGAGGGTTCTGAACAGATTAAAGATCTTCAAGCAAAATATAACTTAATCGATTTGGGTTCAACATTCAAAACCTTTTCTGACACAGCTGGTGCGATGGAAAACCTTGATATTGTTATATGTAACGATACATCTGTTGCACACTTAGCTGGCGCGATGGGTAAAAAATGTTACGTAATTCTTCCAACACATTATGATTGGCGCTGGCACATTGATATTTCAAAATGTGATTGGTATGACAGCATAAAATTATACCGTCAAAAAACTACTTGGGAAGAAGTTATTAGCCATATTTATGACGATATAATGAATAATATAGGTTAGAATGACAAAATTAATTAAAAATTTAACAAAAAAGTATAAAAGAAAAGCGACTTATTTAATTTTGACAATTATTGTTGGTACTGTCGTTTATGTCCTAAATTTGTATGGATTTATTCCGACTAATTTATTTGTAAACAATCCACAAAATAACTATGCAAACATTTCTGAAGAACTAAAACACAGCGAAGCTTCTTATCAAGAAGTTTGGTGCAAGGCTCATAATGGAATAAAAGAGTATAAAAATCGCGATTATACGAGAGTTGACTGCTTGACAAAAACAAACGCAGTTGAATTTGATTTTGCAAAAAAGTGGGCAGAAAGTGTTGGACAAGCACTTCACTACCAGCTTATGACAGGCAAAAGAGGAATGGTTGTTTTAATTTTAGAAAATCCTAATGACAAATCAACATATTATAAACGAGTTGAAGCATTGGCAAAAAAATATGATTTTGATGTTGAATATATGACACCTCAAGACTTGCACCTAGACGCAAACGGCGAATGTATCGTCAAAAAATGCAAATGCCACAAAAAGTAAATATATAAAATTTTGACAATAAATCGTCTTTATTATATACTCTTGAAAAAGGTATTTTTATGGATAATTTAGTTACAATTCAAAATTTGATATATGAAATTCGTGGGCAAAAGATTATGCTAGATAGCGATTTAGCAAAGTTATATGGTGTGGAAACTTCCAGATTAAATGAAGCTGTTAAGAGAAATATAAAAAGATTTCCAAGTAATTTTAGATTTCAATTAACCAAGGAAGAATATGAAACTTTGACATCGCAAATTGCGATATCAAAGAAACAAGGCGGAAGAAGATATCTTCCTTATGCATTTACAGAGCAAGGTGTTGCCATGTTATCTTCAGTTTTAAACTCTGAACAAGCAATTCAAATAAATATCCAAATAATGAACACTTTTGTACAAGTAAGAAATTATGTTTTAAACAAATTTGATAACACTAAAGAAATTGAAGAATTAAAAACTATGTTACTATTACATATTAAAAATACTGATAACAAATTTAAACAAACCGATAAAACCATTCAAAGCATAATAAATATTTTAAACAATTTTATAGAAAAACCAAAAGAAACAAAACGCATAGGCTTTTAGTAATATTCTCGTAAAACTCAATCTTTACGTGGAGGCTTTTTTGTGATATTTTTTAATCAAAAGAAAAGGAAACAAAAATGACTAATATTAACGATTTACCAACAGTTTATAACGCTTTAGAAACAGAAAAAGAAATTTACGAATTTTGGGAAAAAGGTGATTATTTTAAAGCAGATGCAAAATCGCCAAAACCTGCATACTCAATGGTAATTCCACCTCCAAACGTTACTGGGGTATTACACATGGGTCACGCGTTGGACGAAACTTTGCAAGATATTCTTACTCGTTACCACAGAATGGCTGGCTACGAAGCACTTTGGATTCCTGGTACAGACCACGCTGGTATCGCAACTCAAGCAGTTGTTGAAAAGAAATTACGCGCTGAGGGTAAAACTCGTTTTGATTTAGGCCGTGAAAAATTTTTAGAAGAAACTTGGAAATGGACTAATGAACATAAATCTGCAATCCTTGACCAATGCAAACGTTTAGGTGTATCTTTCGACCGTTCTAGAGAACGTTTCACATTTGATGAGGGTTGTTCGGAAGCAGTTAAAGAAGTTTTTGTTAAACTTTACGAAAAAGGTTTAATATACAAAGGCGCATATATTGTAAACTGGTGCCCTCGCTGTCAATCAGCTATTTCTGACATTGAAACAGAATATGAAACAGAAAAAGGTCATTTATGGGAAATTTCTTACCCATTATGCGACGAACAAGGCGCTATCGTAGTTGCAACAACTCGTCCAGAAACAATGTTTGGTGACGTTGCAATTGCAGTTAACCCTAATGATTTTAAATACAAAGATTTAGTAGGCAAAGAAGTCTATGTTCCTCTTTCAAACAGAAGAATTCCTATTATTGCCGATGAATACGTAGACAAAACTTTCGGTACAGGTGCTGTAAAAATTACTCCAGCACACGACCCTAACGATTACGAAGTTGGCAAACGTCACGGATTAAAACCAATTTGGGTAATTGATGAACAAGGTAAAATGAAAGCTTGTCCTGAAGTGCACCCTGATGTACAAGGTTTAGAAAGATACGAGGCACGTAAGAAAACAGTAGATTTATTAAGTTTGAATAACTCTTTAATCAGAATTACAGAACACGAACACAACGTAGGTAAATGCCAACGTTGCAACACTACAATTGAACCATTATTGTCTGAACAATGGTTTGTAAAAATGGAACCTTTAGCAAAAGAAGCTATCGCAGCAGTTAAAGACGGCCGAATTAAATTCGTACCAGAACGTTGGACTAAAAATTACTTAGGTTGGATGGAAAACATTCGTGACTGGTGTATTTCTCGTCAATTGTGGTGGGGTCATCAAATTCCAGCATATTATCACAATGAAACTGGAGAAATGGTTGTAGCTAAAGAAAATCCTGATCCAGAACACTATACACAAGATACAGATTGTCTTGATACTTGGTTTTCATCTGGTTTGTGGCCATTTTCAACAATGGGCTTCCCTCAAACTGAAACAGATGATTTCAAAAAATTCTACCCAACAAGTGTTTTAGTAACTGGTTTTGATATCATTTTCTTCTGGGTTGCTAGAATGATTACAATGGGCTTGGAATTCACTGGTAAAGCACCATTTAGCACAGTTTATATTCACGGCTTAATCAGAGATGAAAAGGGTCAAAAAATGTCTAAATCAAAAGGCAACACAATCGACCCAGTTAAAATCATCGACAAATACGGCTGTGACGCATTAAGATTTACTCTTACATCTCTTTGCACATACGGTGGTCAAGATATCAAAATATCAGATGAACGTTTTGAATATGGCAGAAACTTTGCAAATAAAATTTGGAACGCATCTAGATTTGTACTAATGAACCTTGACGGTGTAGACGACAATCCTGTAGATATGAGCAAATTGACAATCGCTGATAAATGGATTTTGAACACATTAAACGAAACTGTAAAACTTGTTAACGACAACGTTAAAAATTACAGAATTGGCGAAATGGCTCACGTTTTATACGATTTCTTCTGGAATCAATACTGTGACTGGTATGTAGAAATTGCCAAAATCCAATTACAAGATGAAAACTTGAAATTGAATACTCAAAGAATGTTAAAATACGTTCTTGATATGTCATTAAGACTATTACACCCAATTATGCCACATATTACAGAAAAAATTTGGCAAGCACTAGATGTAAAATGTGATACAGACGCGTTAATCAAGGCTGAATATCCTCAATACAAAGAAGAATTCAACTTCCCAACAGAAGCTAAAGAAATGAACATAGTTTTTGAAACAATTACATCTTTAAGAAATGTTCGTCAAAGCTTTAATATTTCACCATCAATTAAAGTTGATATCGAAGTATTGGCAGAAAAGGACGAAAAACCTGTATTTGAAGCTGTAATTCCATACTTGCAACGTTTGGCAAGAGTTGAAAACGTTAAATTTATTGAAAATACAGATAATACTTCTAAGAAAAGCGCAACAGCAGTTGTTTCAGCATCAAAAATTATTGTACCGTTAGATAATTTAATTGATATGGATGCTGAAATTGCTCGTCAAAATAAAAAATTAGACAAATTATTAAAAGAAAAATCTTCTCTTGAAAGCAGGGTTAATAATCCTAAATTTGTTGAAAAAGCACCTAAAGAGCTTGTTGACGAAACAAAAGCAAAAATTGAAGAATTATCAAATCAACAAAAAGCAATCGAAGATTTCATTAATCTATTGAAAGGCTAATTGTAATGCAAAATAGCATAATGCGACGCAACTACACAGTTGTATTTAAAAGTTTTTTAAGTTATTTACCATCAAGAATTTTTGTAATCTTAAATGCTTTAGTCATTGTGCCAATTTTTGCATACTTTTTAACAACAACTCAAATGAGTGTTTTTCAAATATCCATAGGGATTTTGAACCTTGTTTGCACTGCTTCAACTGATTGGATTGCAAAATCTGTTTTAAGGTTTTATGAGCGCTATAAACACGCTGGAGAGTTAGATAATTTCTTCTCTAATATAATGATTATAGAAATGTTGGCATTTACGTGTATTTTTGCTGGATATTTTATTTTTAAAGGTATTGTTGCTCAAAAATTTTATATTCCAGAAAATATTTTCTTAATGACTTTAATTCTCGTTGTGCCTTGCGGAATTAGACAAATTTTCTATCAATTGCTTAGAATATTGAAAATGACTGTTTTATATACCGTTTCAATTATAATTTATCAAATTTCATTAATAACTTTATTCTTTGCGTTTTCACATTTTATAGAAAATGTTCTTTCAATACTTTTAGCGATGGTAATTTCTATTTGTATTATTGATTGCTTGATTTTGTATAAATTGAAATTAAAAGAAAATTTAACTTTTAAATTTAACGAAAAAATCTTACGAAATATTATTATATATGCAATTCCGTTGTTTTTCACAAACATTTGCATCTGGTTAATTTTACATTTTGGAAAATTTGCATTTCAGTTCAACAAAGATTTTGTAAATACTGCTATTGTAGGTACAGCGTGGTTTTTCGTAACCAACGCATTAACACCGTTATTCTCATTATTAATGTTTGCGGTATTTCCATTAATTGTAAGGCGATTTGAAAAAAAATATCGCGTAAAAGAGTTTATGACGGCTGTTCTAAACGCTTACATTGTAATGTTTTTACCGTTTGTGTGCGTATTAAGTTTTTACTCGTTTGACATAGCAAAAATCGCATTTAAAGAAGAATACATGAATTTGGGTGTATTATTCCCATTCTGTGCAATAACCATTTTTGTACACGAATTTATGAAATTAGCAAATATGAAATACCATTTAAAAAACAGAACTTACATTGAAACCATTATAAGTTTTGTTGTAGCAATTATTTGTGTTGCACTAAACCTTGTTTTAATCAAACATTGGAGCATTTACGGATTTGGTACTGCAATGGTAAGTTCCATAATACTACTATTTTTAGCAAATTCGTTAGTGAAATTCAAATATTTAGATTATCTTGTACCTAAAAAGCATATTAAATGCTTATTTATGAGCTTACTTATTGCTATAATCTCATTTTTAATACCTTTTACAATATTTTTTGCATTTAAAAATAACGTAACGAACATTATTCAAATAATTTTGTTCTTTACAATTTATGTTTTATCAACTTTCAAATTCAAAAAATACATTTTATAAAACATATTTTCTTTTAATTTTGAATTTAGTATTTTTGTCTTCTAACAGTTTTTGTTGAAGATTTTGCCAATATGCATCTTGTTCTTTGGTTGTATTATAGCGAACCCATTTAAGTTCGCTTCTGCTCATTTTTTTAACATTATTTGGATTGATAAATACATATTGAGCTTCTGGTAAATTATTTTGTTTTACCATTTTTTTCAAATCTTCTTGTGACAATTTTTTGGTAAAATCGTCTTCTGTTATATAAATAATGCCTTTATCTGTGTAGAATAATTGTATTTTCTTAAATCCAGCTTTTAGCATTACATTTTTCAAGATATTATAATCATTTACAAATTCTTTTTTGTTGTTAACATTTTTGTTAATAATTTTGGCAACAGGCACTGAAATTATGATGTAATTATCGTCCATATAACTTGCAAGTTCGCCTAATTTTTCTCTTGAATTTAAGTTTTTAATCATTGACATAATCTGATAATGATATGTACTCAATTCTTTCATTTCGTTTTCGTAATTTTTATTTTCTAATAATTTATCATAGGAACTATTTGCGACTGTAATTAAATCAGCCAAATATCCTGATTCATTTGCTTTTTTAAAGATATCCTCGTTCATAACGCAAGAAGTAATATTTTTTAGTGCGTTTAAGTATTCATTTGCATATTGAATATCTTTATTTTGCATAACTTCTCTAATATCAGAATAAATTTTGTTTATTTCATCATTTGTTAGTGCTGGATAAATTATATCAAGACATTGGTGCATTCTTTTCAATAATTTTACAGGCCCTACTGTATAATCAAAATATAGTTCAATTTCATCGATATATCTAAAATAATTAAACATTCTCATATCGATAAACTTTTTATCATCATTCAAATAATCAAGGTTTTTCAAGAAATTTAATGATTCGTTACCTGTAAATACGATTGGTACAAAAAATCTTCTTGAAATTTGAAAACGCTCACCTAAGAAAGATTCTTCAACTAGTTCTATATTTGAAACTTTATTTGTTCTAGTATTTTTAATTTTCACGTAAAAATCTGGAATAATAGAAAGTTCACGTGGATAGTTAAGCATATTTTTGTTATATACAATGCCTTTTGTAAAAGTTATTAAAGGTGGAAAATCATTAACAAGAACTTCATTTTTATTTAAAATAAAGGTATAATCTACATCTTCACCTTTATATTTTTTCTTTAAGTAAATAACTTGTACATTACCTGCCAAAACTTGTTTTATCCCATCTTCAATGTTTGCAATTGAATTTTTTCTTTTTTGAGCAAGTTCACTTGCCACAACAAAAACTGAAGTATCAGAAACAAATTTAGGTTGTTTTGTTGTTGAGAAAATCACGTAAGAAAAAATATGATAATTAGAAATTTTTGTTTCAATTTCTTGAGCTATTTCAAACGAATTTTTTCCATTGTATTCGTATGTTCCTAAATCAATACCAACCGAGGCATCTAAATCGTTTGGAATAGTATTCTCTTTTAAAAAACCACTTCCATAATAATTTTTATATACATATTTCATATCTTTAAAATCTTTGTTGCAAGTTTTCATAACCTGATTTAGATTTCTGTCTATGTATTTTATGCTTTTTGTAATTTCTTTTAAAGAATTTGTATCAACATTTGGATTAACGTAAACATATTTCATCACAGAATTGTGAATTAAAATACAAATCAAAACAAATAAAAGCCCTAATAAAAAAATAAATCGTTTGTTCATAATAGATGAATTATATCATAAAAGCACTAAAAATGTCATTTTAGGACAAATGTTTCGAATTGTAACAAAAAATCACAACTCTGAAATCGGACCTAAAAAAAATACTTTATATATATGTAAGTCGGAAATGACAAACATTAAATAAACAAGAGAGATACGTACGAGAGAGATTTATATACCGTTTAACGAGAAGACACAAGAGAGAAAAGAACGAGAGATAAATTAGAGAGACATTTAACACACACACACTACACACACTAACCTACCCTATCATTCCCTTCCTAAAAAAGAAGATTACAGCTCCAAGAAAACGGAGCTTTTTTATTGCGCGAGCGAGCTGAGGGCGTAGCCTCTCGCACGGCGACGATGAGTCGGCGGAGAAAGGCGGAGTTCCCGTTAAACGCGAGCGAGTAAGAAGCGGATTTTGTGTAGGGCGCCGTGTGAGCGCAAGCGAACCCAGCCCGAAGTAGCACGGAGCGAATGAATGACAGTTTTGCGACAGCAAAACGAAAAGAATGTTAGCGTAGTGTGAAGCAATAATCCAAGA
>CAKVDZ010000013.1 GCA_934728585.1 uncultured Candidatus Melainabacteria bacterium
TACAAGGTAGTTAAGATATTCAAACTTTATGAGTAGTGAAAATTGCGTTGATAAATCAGCCCAAAATCACATTAGTACTTATATATATTTTATAGATACTATAATAAAGTATTTTTTTATAATTTAATTGCCTTTGTAGTAATAATGCATGTTTTCCAATGTTCACTTTACTATTTTACAATTGTTATATAACTTGCATGCTTATTAAATTTGTTCTAAAATACTGTATTATGAATATTTTAGAAAAAAGCGAAAAAACATTAGAATTTGACAAAATTTTATCTCAATTAGCAACTTATGCAAGAACTCAGCAAAGTCAACAATTATGCTTAAGTTTAGAACCTGAAACAGATTACGACAAAATTCAAGAATCTATTGGTTTAACTAAAGAAGCAAAAGAATTGATTGATAAGCTTTTAGAGTTGCCTATTGAACATCTTACAGATTTATCAACTATCGATAATAATCAGTTAAATAGTTATTTGACAGAACATGAATTATTGAGTTTAGCAAAAAGTTTACGCTCTGCTAGATTAGTTAAAAACTTTATGCGTGAAAATACTTTAGCTGACAGCTTGTTGAGTAAAGTTTCTTCTCAATTAATTCCAAATAAAGAATTAGAAGATCAAATTTTTGCGAAATTTGATGAAGCTGATAATATTAAAAAAGACGCTACGGACTTGTTATCAGGTTTGTATTCATCTTTAAGAGATGCGGAAAAAGATATTAAGGCAAAAATCAACGAACTATTAAATTCTCACGATTTTGCTCAATATTTGCAAGAACCAATTTACACAATTCGTGATAACAGAATTGTATTCCCTATTATGGCAAGTGCTAAGGGTAAAATCTCTGGTATTACTCACGATGTGTCTGCAACTAACAAAACTGCTTATATTGAGCCATCTCAATTAGTTGCGATGAATAATAAAATTAGAGAATTAAAAGTAAAGATTAAAGATGAAATTATCAAAATTCTTACAGATTTAACAAGACAAGTAAAAAGAGTTTTTGATACTTTTAAAACAAATGAATACGTTTTAGCTCAATTAGATATGCACTTTGCAAAAGCCAGATATGCTATCAAAATTAAGGCTATTGAACCTGAATTAACAAAAGATAGAATTCTAAAAATGGAAGGAATTAAGCACCCTCTATTGATTTCAAGAGTTCCAGAAATTGTTGCTAATGATTTTTCATTGGGCGATGGCTATACATCACTAATTATCACTGGTTCAAACACAGGTGGTAAAACAGTTACATTAAAAACGGTTGGCTTGTTTACATTAATGACTAGAGCAGGCATGTTTTTACCTTGTAGCTTTGCTCGTATTTACCCATTTGAAAAAGTTCTTGCTGATATCGGTGATGAACAAGATATTATGCAAAACTTGTCAACTTTTTCATCTCACATGAACAATATTATTAATATATTGAACGTAGCAGATGAAAATTCACTTGTGTTGTTAGATGAAATTTGTGCAGGTACAGATCCACAAGAGGGTGCTTCTTTAGCGGAAGTTATTCTTGATGATTTGGTTAATAAAAAGACTTTGAGCGTTATTACAACACACTTTGGTGAATTAAAATCTTTGGAATACACAAATTCTCATTTCAAAAACGCTTGTGTTGAATTTAACAGGGAAACACTTCAACCAACATACAAGTTGACAATTGGTATTCCTGGTGCAAGTAACGCAATATTTATAGCGGGTAATTTAGGTTTAAATCCTGAACTTGTTGAAAGAGCAAAATCTACCTTGAACATTCAACGTGACCCATCAGCAGTAATTATTGAAAAATTGCAAGAAACACAACAAAAATTAAGCAAAAATCTTCAAGATGTTGAAATGATGAAATTGTCATCAATTAAAGCAAAAGAAGATTATGAAACAAAACTTTCGGAACTTCGCAGAGATAAACGTAAAACAATTAAAGCTATCGAAAGTAAGTTTTCAGAAGAATTTGACAATGTCCGTTTGGAAATCAAAGATATTATGAGCGAATTAAGAAAAGAAAAATCAGAAAAAGTTGCAAGACGTTCTTATACTCGCTTATCTTACCTTGAAAATGATTTGAAAGATCAAATCGAAAATGCGATGGATAAACAAACTTACGACGAGTTAATCTGGGATTCTATCAAGGTTGGCGATACTGTTATGATTAAAGACTTAAATCAACCTGTAACAGTTGTGTCGTTGCCTGATAAGAATAACAATTTGACAGTTCAAATGGGACTTATCAAAACTAAAATTAGCAAGGACCAAGTGGCAAAACTTGATTCAAACTTAACTAAAAAACCTCAATTAAAGTTGAAACCTTTAGAATCGTTTGAATTGAAAAGAAGCGGTTTATCAAACACTTTAGATTTGAGAGGTTATAAAGTAGATGATGCTTTAGACAGTTTAGAAAGTTACTTAGATAAAGCAAGTTTAGCTAACTTAACTCCAGTATACATTATTCATGGGCATGGTACTGGTGCATTAAAATCATACGTTAGAGATTATGTTTCAACTTCACCATACGTTGCAAAATACCGTGCAGGCGAATCTGCAGAGGGCGGAGATGGCGTTACAGTAATAGACATTAACTAAAATATTAACGTATGTAATAAAAATGACATGGCGCACTCGTTTTTCGAGTGCGTTTGTTTTATAATCAATTTGTTAATGGTCTTTTAATAAATAAACACGGAGAAATTATGGTAGAAAAAAACTATTCAGACGCTGAGTTTGAAGCCTTGTTAAGCAACTATGATTACAAGTTTAACAAAGGTGATTTGGTTAAAGGTACGGTTTTAGGTTATGATTCAGAGGGCGCAATTGTTAATATTGGTGCAAAAACAGCAGCTGTTGTTCCAGAAAAAGAAGCTGTTTCTGATAAATCTCAATCTATTGAAAATGTCTTAGAAAAAGGTAATGAATACGAATTCCTTATTATTTCAGATGAAGACATTGATGGAAAAATGTTGTTATCAAGCTTAAAAGTTCAACAAGCTTATGCTTGGAAAGAACTTGAAAAATTGAAAGATCAAGATGAAATTATTCTTGGCGAAATTAGCTCAATTGTAAAAGGTGGCTTGATTGTTGATATCTTAGGCTTAAAAGGATTTGTTCCATCAAGCCAATTAAAAGCAAAAGAACAACAATTTACAGTTGGTGATAAACTAGAACTTAAAATTTTAACTTTAGACAGCCAACAAAATAGCTTTATTCTTTCAAATAAAAAAGTATATTCAGAAGCTTCTGAAGAAGAAAAAATGAACTTATTTGCTCAAATTGAAATAGGTCAAGTTCTAAAAGGCGAAGTCGTTAGAATTACTGATTTTGGCGCATTTGTTGATATTGGTGGTATTGATGGATTGTTACCATTATCTCAAATTTCTTGGAAATGGATTGATCACCCATCAGATAGATTGAAAATTGGTGAAAAAATCGAGGTTGAGGTTATTAGCGTAGATAACGAAAAACATAGAGTTTCGTTGAGCTTGAAAAACCTTGAAGCAGATCCTTGGATTGAAGCTGAAAAAGAAATTAAATCAGGCGAATTGCGTGAGGGTGTAATTACAAGAATTAAGCCTTTTGGCGCATTTGTAGAAATCTTCCCAGGAGTTGAAGCTTTGCTTCCTCAAACTGAACTTGCAACTTACGAAAGTCAAAACAACTCAATTCCTAAAATTGGAGATACAATCAAAACTTATGTATTGAAATTTAATGCACAAGATAAAAGAATTGCACTAAGTGTAACTGAACCAGAATTGGCTACTGTTTAAATATAGCCAAGGTCTTGGCTAATGCTTTAGGGCAAAGTCCAATAATATTTTCAAAACTGCCACCGATTTGTTTAACAAAGCCGTGTGGCAGTTCTTGTATGCCATAAGATCCAGCCTTGTCTAAAGGATTAAATTGTTCAATGTAATTATTTATCATCTCGTCAGAAAGTTCATTAAAAGTGACGTAACTGGTTGTTGATGTGATTTTTTTTCGCATTGTTGGAGTTTCTATTGCACAAATTGATGTTACAACAAAGTGCTCCTTATTTGAAAGGCTTTTTAACATTTCAAATGCTTCTTTTTTGTCTTTTGGCTTGCCTAAAATTTTATGTTCGTTTACAACAATTGTATCAGCACCAACAACAAGTGCGGGTTCTGTCATTGTTTTTGCAACGGCAAGAGCCTTGTTATACGCAAGGTTTTCAATCTTATCATAAGAAAAATCGTGATTTTCTAGTTTTTCTTCGTAACTTGACGGTATAATTTCGAAATCTAAGTTTAAATCTTCAAATATTTTTTTTCTTCTTGGTGAAGACGATGCTAAAATTAACTTTTTCATAACAAAATTATTATATCACGAGAATTTTTGCAAAAAAAAAGACCTTTTAACAGGTCTTTTAATTTACACACATAAAATTTACTACTTATTTCCCTAAAACACTAAACTTACTTACCTTCACTAAAGAATTACGCTGCCAATTTTTGAAGTGTGCTTGGTGAAGTTACGTATCTTGCAGAGCGGGCATTCACTCTCGAACAAGCGGTATTAAGTTTTTGACTTAGTACAAACATGTTTCTACTCATTGATGCATAATCATTCATCGCTGACATCATCTTCTCTGGATTTACCATTGACGTTGTATTTTCGTGGTTATCAACTTTTTCTTGAGCGTATTTTTTTACCAATAATTGATCGATATAATCTCTTGCGCCGATAGCCATGTCGTTATTTCTCCTTAAATTTTAATAATAATACGTGTTAATTTATATTTTCTACTTGCTTATTAAGCTAGCAGACAGAGATTTAAGCTATTTTTTCGTACTACAAATTAAGCTACATATACAAGACTATTAATTAAACATTTAATAACTTGTATTGCAAACTATAATGTGGTTTTGTACGATATGTAATCTTAATTATCTCTCGTACTTATATAAAGTTTTTATTTCAGAAAAAATTGCCTTTTGGTTAAAATACTAGTTTACATTTCTTAATAAAACGACGTCTTAAAGTCTTTTAATAAAGTACTTGATTTATTACTTTCTCCGTTATATTATAATGTTAGTCAATACAAAAAGTGAGGTAAATTATGAAACAAGGTATTCATCCTGATTATAAAAAATGTACAATCAAATGTGTTTGCGGTAACGAAATTGAAACAGGTTCAATTGATGATAATATCACAGTTGAAATTTGTTCAGCTTGTCACCCATTCTACACTGGTCAACAAAAAATTCTTGACTCAGAAGGTAGAGTTGAAAGATTCAACAAACGTTATGGTACAAAAAAATAGTTTTTTGATTGTAACTTTAAGAAATTTTAAAAATTATATCTCATGCAAAGTCATGGGATATAATTTTTTTATACAAATTTTGGAGGAAACATGAACGACAATAAACCTCAGGTAAAATTAATTTCTTGTCCTGAGAACATGCTTAAAACTATTTATACCGCTTGTAGAACGTGCTACAGTGCTGATACACCATTAAATATCTATGACAAAGACGTTACCGAAGAAAAAATGCTTTCTTTGATAAAACGTGTTGTTGGCTCTGGACACTATTCAACGATTGAACATATTCAAGTAAGTTTTGCGATATCAAATATTTCAAGAGCTTGCACTCATCAGCTTGTTCGTCATAGACACATGTCTTTTTCTCAAAAATCTCAAAGATATGTGCAAGAAAAAGGTCAATTTGATTTCTTAATTCCACCAACAATTGAAAAAGACGAAGAATTAAGAAAAAAATTCGTTGATTTTATGGGTGAGATTTCTAAAAAGTACTTAGAATTTACAGAAGCTGGAATTCCAGCAGAAGATGCTCGTGCAGTTCTTCCAAATGCTTGCTCGACTTCAATTGTTGTAAGTACAAATTTACGCGAGCTAATTCATGTTGCAAACTTAAGACTTTGTACTCGAGCTCAATATGAAATTAGAATGCTCGTAAAAGGTATGTGTGATGCTTTGACAGAAAAAGAACCTTGGTTAAAAGAATATTTGGTTCCAAAATGTGAAAGACTTGGTTTCTGTGATGAAGACAAGTCTTGTGGTAGAAAACCAAAATTGCCAAATATGGACTAGTTTATATAATAAAAAGGCGCGAGCTTTGCTCGCGCCTTTTTGTTTATCGTTTATTGAAATGAATTTGTAATATAGTGCAAGTATTCAAGAATTTGCGCCAAATAGTCTAAATCAGCATCGCCATTTAGGATTATATCAGCATCTTTTCTTGTTGGTATAATATACTTTTCACTTGCACCGATTAGGTAATTCCAGTGTTTTAAAGCGTTTTCTGTATCTTGATTACGTTCAGTTGCAGCTCTTTGCATAAAACGTTTTTTACGAATTTCGTCGTCTGTTTCTATGTAAATTTTAACATCAAAGATATCTTTAATTCCTTCAAATAATGTTGCTGTACCCTCAATAATCATAATCTTTTCGGCTTTTACATCAATTGCACAAGGAACAGAAACACCAGTGCCGTTTGGTAGGTATTTTGGTGATTTGATGTTATTTCCAACCGAAAGATTTTCTAAATCGTCGTGCAATACATCAAGTTGAAATCCATCTGGTGAATCAATATCATAACCACTATCACGCAATTTGTCAAAGGAACCGTATTTCAAGATTAGAGATGAAATATCTTTGAAATAGTTGTCTGTGCTTAAAATTGATACAGGCATTTCTAAATCTTGTGTTATGCGTTGAATTTGTGCGCAAATAGTTGATTTTCCAGAAGCAGAAGCTCCTGCTATGCCTACTAAAAGGCGCTTGTCAGGGTTATTGATCAAGCGCTTTGAAAAATTCGATATAAAGTCGTGACGTACTTCTACAATCACAGGTCTTTCGTACTTTTTGTCAAAAGCAATAAGTTGTTTAAGTTTTGTTTGTAAATAGAACGCAAGAAGTTCACGCCCACTCTTTTGTGACAAATCGGGCTTTAGTAATTTGTCTTTCGATGCTATTTCTTTTGTAAGCAACGGGTATATCATACTTCAACTGTTCTTTATAAAATTACTTTTTATTATTTTAAAACAAAGAAAAAAAATTTCAACTATTTATTTTAAAAAATTAATAAATTTGTCAAAATAGTATTTTTGATGTACCATTAAATAAATAGAAAAACAAAGGAGAAACTATGGAAGTTTTAGCAAAAAATGAGGGGCTAATTACACAAATTATCGGACCAGTTATTGACGTAGAATTTCAAAGTGGCGAACTACCTGATATTTATAATGCTCTAAAAATATATACTGAAGACGACAAATATGTTGTTGCAGAAGTTCAACAAATGTTGGGCTCGAACAGAGTAAGAACAGTTGCTATGTCTTCAACTGATGGTTTAAAAAGAGGTATGAAAGTTGTTAATACTGGCGAACCTATTAAAATTCCTGTAGGTAAACCAATTTTAGGACGTATTTTGAATGTTATTGGTGAGCCTGTAGATGAACAAGGTCCAATCGAAACAAACGATTACTTACCTATCCACAGAGAATCTCCAAAATTAGTTGATCAAAACACTAATGTTGAGGTTTTAGAAACAGGTATTAAAGCTATCGACTTACTTCAACCATACCAAAAAGGTGGTAAGATTGGTTTGTTCGGTGGTGCTGGTGTAGGCAAAACAGTTTTAATTCAAGAATTAATTCACAACATCGCTATGGCTCACAATGGTGTGTCAGTGTTTGGTGGTGTAGGTGAAAGAACTCGTGAGGGTAATGACCTTTGGAATGAGTTTAAAGAATCTGGCGTACTTGATAAAGTAGGTCTGATTTATGGTCAAATGAATGAACCACCAGGAGCTCGTATGAGAGTTGGTTTATCAGCTCTTACAGCTGCTGAATATTTTAGAGATTTCTCTAAACAAGACGTGTTGTTATTCATTGATAACATTTTCCGTTTCACACAAGCAGGTTCTGAAGTATCAGCGTTGTTAGGTCGTATGCCATCAGCTGTAGGTTACCAACCAACACTTGCAAACGAAATGGGTGATTTACAAGAACGTATTACATCAACAAAAGATGGTTCTATCACTTCGGTTCAAGCAATTTACGTACCAGCCGATGACTTGACTGACCCAGCTCCAGCTACAACGTTTTCTCACTTAGATGCTTCAACAGTATTATCAAGACAAATTGCATCTTTGGGTATTTATCCAGCTGTTGATCCATTGGCATCTAACTCTCGTGTACTTGATCCTAATGTAATTGGTGAAGAACACTACGATACAACTCGTAAAGTATTGGAAATTCTACAAAAATATAAAGAATTGCAAGATATTATCGCAATTTTAGGTATGGACGAATTATCTGAAGAAGATAAAGAAACAGTTAACAGAGCAAGAAAAATTCAAAGATTTTTATCTCAACCGTTCTTTGTTGCTGAACAGTTCTCAGGTATTCAAGGAAAATACGTAAAATTAGAAGATACAATTAAAGGCTTCAAGGAAATCATTGAGGGTAAACATGATGACTTACCTGAACAAGCATTTTATATGGTTGGTACAATTGAAGAAGCTATCGAAAAAGCAAAAACTTTATAGATAAAGGAACGACATGCATCTTAAAATAATTACACATAAAGAAATTCTATTTGATGAAGACGTAAACGAAATCTATGCCAGAGGTATAGATGGTGAGTTTGGTGTGTTGAAAGATCACGAACCAATTATGTCTGCATTGGATATTGGTGTAACAAAAATTGTGCAAGATAATGGTACAAAATTGTTTACAACTATGGGTGGAATTTTCCAATTTAAGGATAATGAAGCAGTTATTTTAACAGATGTTGGCGAGTTTGGCGGGAATATCGACGTAGCAAGAGCTAAAGAAGCAAAAGCGAGAGCTCAAGCAAGATTAGCAGAGGTTTCTGCGGCAGTTGACGCTAAACGTGCAGAAGCAGCATTAGCAAGAGCGATGGCTAGATTAAAAGCTGCTTTAGAAAAATAATAAAAAACTCTTGCAAAAAAAAGTTTTTTATTATAAAATTATCTTACCGAAGGAAGAAACTTTTCTGGAAGAGTGCCAGAGTGGTTGATCGGAGCGGTCTTGAAAACCGTCGTACGTGACGAGCGTACCGTGGGTTCGAATCCCACCTCTTCCTTTTTTAAGCCTCAAGCGAAAGCTTGAGGCTTTTTTAATTTTAGTTATTTTGAGGTATCAAATTCCACTTTTCTAACCAAAATGTTGTTACACAATATGTGCAAGGATTGATAGGTTTTACTTCATAATCTATCTTTCCATTTCTGTTTATCTTTTCTTTTATTTTATATATGTTGATGGTTTTATTCTCTAAAGTCGCATGTTTTTTTCTTAAATTTTGCAATAATTTTTGTTCCGCGCAACGTCCACCATAGCTATTTGTAAAAATAACTTCATTTTTTTCGCTCTCATTAAACCTATTTGTCCCAATAAAAAGTGTTCCGTTATTATCTTCTCCAAAGGCTATTACAAAAGGCATATTGAGATTTGTAGACTCTTTTATTGCTTTGCCAAACTCTGTGTTATTTTTGATTGCAAGTTCAATAGCCTTTTTATTAGGATTCTTGTTTAGTTCTTCTAATTCCATTTTTATAGATGGTGAAAGGTTATTTTCAAACAAAGATATTTTATTGTCTGCCGTTTTATAAGTGAATGTTGAATTTTCTGTATTAAAATATAATTTTGCAAAAGAATATCTTGAGCCCTCATGTTTTACAAGAATTTTTTTAGTATCTTTAGCAAAAATTATATCATTTTTTCTATTTTTTTTTAGTATTAAATTCCATTTATTTGTGTTTACATCTTTTTGGTAGAATTCAATTTTGCTATAGTTTGATTTTGGACGTAAAATAGCTCTGTCATCTTTTCTTTTTAAAATAAAATTTCCATTTTTATCATAATAATTTATCCCATTTTCGTTTTTTTCTGTAAATGCAATTTTGGGTGAGTCATTCTTTATTGGATTGTTTATATAAGGCTTATGTACAGTCAAGTTTTCTGGTTTTATTTGGTTTTGTGCGATTGCAATCATAATTCTAAGAGTATTTGATGTATCTTTAAAGTTGTCTTTAGAATTATATTTGTTGTTGCATATAGTTTTAAAAAAGATATATTCAGGTGTGTTTTTTTTATAATTAGTATCTACTTTTTCATTAGCTATTTTCTGAATAGCTTTATATACTTTTTCAATTTCGTCAGTTTTTTGTAGATTTCGTAGATTAATGCTAACTCTGTCGTTGACTTCAAGGTCAACGTAATTGTCTAATTTTATTAATTGTGAGCATAAAACAATTTCTTTTGTTCTATAAATAAGGTGATTATCCTTAACAAAAAAATATCCGTTTCGCATAGATTTATCTAAACGATTTCTCAACATATTTGAGTAAATTGAATTTCTCCAAAATTTTAATTTAAAAAGTAAAATTTTATTTTGTTTTATATTGGTACTAACAATATTATTTGACAAACACAAATCTTCAACAATAAAATGCTTGTCTTTATCAAGTTTAATCATATAGCCATCGTTAGAATAAAATCGATTAAATGGAACTTTTATATAAGTTCTATCTTTTAAATAGAGTTTACTGCCAATGCCAGTTGATAAAAATATTTCTTTGGGATTATCTTTGAGTAAATCTATGAATTTGTTTGCTGAAAAACTTTTGCATTTTGAATTATAAAAAAATAAAGCAACACAAATAGAGAGTATCAAAAATAATACAAACAAAAATAGTGAAATCATTAATTTTTTATGCATATATTTTTTATCTCTATTTAAGAAGTTGTTTTAATCTATCCATGGCTTTTTGAGTATTCTCTGGAGTGTTGAAAGATGTTAATCTGAAATAACCCTCTCCGTTTCTACCAAACCCTGCTCCTGGGGTTCCAACAACTGCAATTTTTGTTAATAACATATCAAAAAAGTCCCAAGACTTCATGTTATTTGGACATTTTAACCAAATATATGGGGAATTTTTACCACCAACGTATTTTATGTCCAATTCATCTAGTGTGTCAGAGATAATTTTTGCATTTTGTCTATAAAAATTGATGTTATTTATTATTTGTTTATGACCATCTACAGAAAAGACTGCTTCTGCGCCTTTTTGAACGATGTAAGGTACACCATTGAATTTTGTAGTTTGTCGTCTTAACCACATTTTATTTAAACTTCTGTTGTCATAAACCAAAGCTTTTGGTACAACTGTATAACCACATCTTGTGCCCGTAAAACCTGCCGTTTTTGAGAATGAACAGAATTCTATAGCACAAGTTTTTGCACCGTCTATTTCAAAAATACTTCTTGGTAAAGTTTCATCAGAAACGAAACTTTCATACGCAGAATCAAATAAAATAATTGCGTTATTTTCGTTTGCGTATTTAACCCATTCTGTTAATTGTTCCTTGTTGTAAACTGCACCAGTTGGGTTGTTTGGTGAACACATATAAATTATGTCAGCTTTTACTGAAAAATCTGGCATTGGTAAAAAGTCGTTGCTTTCTTTTGCATCAATATAAATGATTTTTCTGCCAGCCATTATGTTTGTGTCAACATAAACAGGATATACAGGGTCTGGAACAAGTACTGTATTGTTTTTATCAAACAAATCCAAAATGTTTCCTAAATCACTCTTAGCTCCGTCAGAAATGAAGATTTCATTCAAGTCTAGAGCAACATTTCTTTTTGAATAATATTTTTGAATAGCTTCTTTTAAAAAGTCGTAACCTTGTTCTGGTCCGTAGCCTTTGAATGTTTCTTTTTTGCTCATTTCATCAACAGCATTGTGCATAGCATTGATTACAGCAGGGCAAAGTGGTAATGTTACATCTCCGATGCCTAGTCTGATAATTTCTTTATCTGGATTTTTTTCTGCAAATTCAGATACTTTTCTTGCGATTGTTGAAAATAAGTAGCTATCTTCTAAATTTTCATAATTTTTGTTTATGTTCATGATTTAACTTATCCTTATTTTATGCGTAAAGCAAATTGCCTGATTGCAATTTCATAACATCTTCAAAAATTAATTCAGGAGTTAATCTATATCTTTCATACAAATCTGTAACTTTAACTCTGTCTGTGAATTCTTTTTTACCACCGTAGTTTAGAACTTTCATTTCAGAATTTCCATAGAAGCTTGCTATTTTTTGACCAAATCCACCGTCAAGAATGCCGTCTTCAAGCGTGATTACAATGTTATGGTTATTTTTTAAATTTTCTAGCAAGTTTTCGTCAAGACCTGTGATAAATTTAGGATTGATTAATGTTGGATTAAATCCTGCTTGTTTCAATCTGTCATAAACTTGTTCTCCAAGTTTAAAGAATGTTCCTAAACCTACGATTGCGATATCAGAACCCTCTTTTTCAACTTTGTATTTGTTTAATTCTGAATAGTTTGTTTTATCAACTTTTCTTGTAACAACAGGTTTCCCTAGAGGTACGCGGATAAATACAGGGTGTTCAACTTGTTCTACAGCCCAATCTAGCATGCTTAAATACTCTTCTTTGTTTGTTGGTGCAAGATAAACTATGTTAGGAATATTGCTAATCATAGAGATATCAAATGTACCTAAGTGAGTCATATCAATGCCAGACATTCCGCCACAGTGTACAATTACTGTCACTGGAGAATTGTTCAAAGCGATATCTTGTGATATTTGGTCATAAGTTCTTTGGACAAATGAACTTTGAACTGCAAAAATTGGCTTTGCGCCATTTTTTGCTAAACCAGACGCAAATCCCATAGCATGTTCTTCTGAAATAGCTACGTCAATGTAAGCATCGCCCATTTTTTGTCTAAAATCTTTTGTAAAGCTTACTCCCCCTGGAGTTGCGGCTGTGATTGCAACGATAGAATTATCTTGTGCGTGTTTTTTCAAGATAAAATCGGTTGTAATACTTCCGTATGTTTCAGGCGTGTTGTTTGGTATAACTGGAGTTTTTCCATTAATTCTGCCTGATACTGTATTGTGGAACATTTCTTTGTTTTCAATTGCTGGAGTGTATCCGCTACCTTTTAGTGTATGAATATGAACAACAACAGGTTTTGTCGTATCCTTAACATTGTTGAATAGTTCAATCAATTCTTTAATGTTATTACCATTTTCAAGGTAGTGGTAATCATAGCCAAAAGTTTTAAAGAAATTGTTTTGGCAAGTGCCGTTTGATTCTCTTAATTCTTTTAAATTTTGATATAAACCACCTTGATTTTCTGAAATTGACATTTCGTTATCATTTACAATAATAATGAAATTGCTATTAAGCATAGCTGCATTATTTAAACCTTCAAAGGCCTCTCCACCACTTAATGAACCGTCGCCAATTAGCGCGATAACGTTATATTTATCACCGTTTATATCACGTGCTTTGGCAACACCAGATGCTAAACTTAGTGATGTTGATGTGTGACCTAAAACAAATGTGTCATGTTCTGATTCTGATGGATTAAAAAATCCAGAGATGTTTTTCATAATATCGCCAACAAATCCTGATTTACGTCCTGTTAGCATTTTGTGAGTGTAACATTGATGAGAAACATCAAAGATAAATTTGTCTATTGGTGAGTTAAATACGTAATGCAAAGCTATAGTTGCTTCTACGATACCAAGGTTAGGACTACAGTGTCCTCCAATTTTGTTTACTCTATTCAAGATACCTTCTCTGATTTCTACTGACAAGGCTTCCATTTCGTTTATTGATAATTTTTTTAAATCATATGGTGAATCAATCTTTTTCAATAATGTCATATTAAAATACTCCAATTTTTTAAAAATTATATCACACAAAAAAAAAGTAGCAAAGTAATAAAACTTTGAGTTTGTTACATATTAAATTTTGTAATTTAATTATATGCAAATATAGTTATAAGTCTATTCTTTTAACTTGAAAGTATACGAATTGTTAACAAAATTTTTGTATAAATTTTGTTATTTTTTATTTCTTAATTTTGTAATGAATTTTGTAAGTTTTTCCATCGCAATTTTTAGTGTATCAAGTGAATATGCGTAAGATATTCTCAAAAATCCCTCTCCACTGTCGCCAAAAGCTGTTCCAGGTACTACTGCGACATGTTCTTCTTCAAGGAACTTTGTTGCAAATTCTTCACTTGTCATACCAAATTCTTTTATGCAAGGGAAAACATAAAATGCGCCATAAGGCTCAAAACATTCCAAGTTCATTTCTTTAAAAGCGTTTATCAAAAATCTACGTCTTTGGTTATAAGATGTTCTCATTTCTTTAACATCTTCATCACCGTTTTTTAATGCTTCTACAGCCGCATATTGACTAATTGTAGGGGCACACATGATTGCATATTGATGAATTTTAGTCATTTGTGTTAAAAGTTCTTTAGGCCCACATGCATAACCCAACCTCCAGCCAGTCATAGCATAAGCTTTAGAAAAACCATTAATTAATAATGTGCGTTCTTTCATATCGTCTAGACTTGCGATAGAAACATGCTCTTTTCCGTATGTAAGTTCAGCGTAGATTTCATCTGACATGACAAAAATATTGTGCTTTTTGATAACTTCCGCAATTTTTTCTAAATCTTTGCGTTCCATAATCGCACCAGTCGGGTTATTTGGATAGGGAAGTATTAAAACTTTTGTTTTTTCTGTTATTGCATTTTCAAGTTCTTCTGCTGTGAGTCTAAAGTCATTTTCGGCTTTTAGATTTAAAATAACAGGTTTTGCTCCTGCAAGAAGTGCGCACGGCAAATAAGATACATACGATGGTTGAGGAATAATAACTTCATCTCCTGTGTTAATCATAGCTCTTAAGCCTATATCTATTGCTTCTGAACCTCCAACTGTTACTAGAATTTCATTGTTTGGGCAATACGAAATCTTTTGTTTTCGCTTGATATAATTTGAAATTTCGGTTCTTAATTCTTTTAATCCAGAGTTTGATGTGTAAAAAGTTTTACCTTTTTCAAATGCGTAAATTCCCTCATCTCTGATATGCCAAGGAGTGTCAAAATCTGGTTCTCCGACACCAAGAGAAATTGCATCTTTCATTTCTGAAACTATGTCAAAAAATTTTCTTATGCCTGATGGTTTGATATTTTCTATTGTTTTTGAAATTGGAATGCTCATTATATCATCATTTCTCTTTCATCTTCATGTGCTTTTTTCTCTAAAATAGTACCGTGGTCTTTGTATTTTTTTAGAATAAAGTGTGTTGCAGTGCTCAAAACGCTATCAAGAGTTGAAAGTTTATCTGAAACAAATGCTGAAATTTCTTTTAAAGATTTTTCTTCAAGAGTGACCAACAAATCGTATGCACCCGAGATTAGATAAACCGATTTAACTTCTGGATAGTTGTAAATTCTTTCTGCAATATGGTCAAAACCTTGACCACGTTGAGGTGTAACTCTAACTTCAATAAGCGCGTTAATCTTTTCAACAGAGGTTTTATCCCAGTCAATAAGCGTATGATAACCGCAGATAATGCCTTCTTTTTCCAAGGCTTGAAGTTCATTGATAACGTCTTCTTCTGAAACTCCTAGTATTACTGCAAGTTCTTTTAAATCAATTCTGCTATTTTTTTCTATTATAAGTAACAATTCTTCGCGCATAATTTCTCCTATTTGTTGTTATGTTTATTATAAACTATAAGTCCTTAAAAATCACGATTATAACGAAATTTTAACTAAATATGGCTTTGCTTAAAAATAAATGCTATAATGAACAAAAAGTCTAACAAGGAGAGCGTTTTGAAAAAGTTAGTAAGTATAATGTTGTTATCTTTATTGTTTTTAAATTTATTTTCATTAAAGGTTTTTGCTAATATTGATTACTCCAATGGCGCAGTAAAAGAGGAAATAAATGAAAATGTTCAAACCGAACAAGAAGAAGTTAAAAGAAGTTATCTTGTATCAAATATTGATGATTATATAAAAGGTACGGTTATAACGTCAGGTAAAGTAGTGCTTACACCAATAACAATTACGTTGGATTTTGTGGTAAATCCAGAAAATATTTGTTGGATTTTATTTGCTCCAGCAATATTTTTAATGAGTGTTGAAGAAGTTTGTTTTATTCCTCTAAATATTTTATATAATATTTGTCATGGAAATTTTTCTGAAGATTATTTTTCAGAATGTTATATTTTATCCGCAGTTTTTAAATATTTTAAATCGCAACCAATAACAGACTATGTTTGGTCTAATTGGTAAAAATTTATACCGAATTGTCTAATTTAACTTTTTAACTTCCTTTTTATAATACTTACAAAAGGAGAAGGTTATGATTACAGAATTAGATAAAGTAAATTTTAAAGAAGAAACAAAAGACGGCTTAAAACTTGTTGAATTTTTTGCGGACTGGTGCGGGTTTTGCACGCGTCAAGAACCTATTTTAGAAGAGTTAGACAAGGTTTGGATTGGTCGAGTTAATACAGACGAAAACAGGGAGCTTGCGCAAAAGTTTAGCGTTTCTTCCCTGCCGTCGTTTATTCTATTTAAAGATGGTAATGAAGTTGAGCGTTTTCAAGGGCTTCATTCCAAATTTGATATTATGAACATCTTAATGAAACATATCAAATAATTACGCAGTTTCTAGCGCATTATCAATATATTTTTCTTTGTAGAAGTCGAAGTTCTTTTTGAATTCTTCTTCACCAGAAGCTTTAAGTTCGTTCAAGTAATGGTGTTTTTCAAATGTAGATTGTTCAATTTGGATTAGGCAAACAGCAACGTTTGAACAGTGGTCTGAAACACGTTCTATGTTGTTTAACACTTCTGTTAGGATAAAGCCTAGTTCAATTGTACAAGTGCCATTTTGAAGTCTTTCAATGTGTCTATTTTTAGAATTTGCGATTAAGATGTCGATCACTTGTTCTAAAGGTTCAACTTTTTTGGCTTTTTCTATGTCATTTTCACAGAAAGCTTCTGTTGTGATGTCCATAATTTCAGAAAGTGCGTTTGTAACCATTTGAAGTTCTTTTTTAGCATCATCTGAAAAACTAATTTGTTTTTCGTTCATTTCTTTTGCAACTTTCAAAATGTTTACCGCATGGTCACCAATTCTTTCGAAATCGCTTATACAGTGAAGAAGTTTTGAAATTTCATGGCTATCTTTTTCTGTTAAATCTTTATTTGAAAGTTTTACTAAGAACGAACCCAATTTATCTTCGTACATATCAATTTTTGGTTCTTTTCTCAAGATTTTTTCCATTCTACGTTCGCTGAATTTAGTAACCATTTTTACTGAACGGAAGAAGTTCTTTTTAGCCATAATTGCCATTTGGTCTGTCATGTTTTTACATTCAGCGATAGCAAATGACGGAGTTAACAATAATCTTTCATCTAAGAATACAGTTTCATCTTCTTTATCTTTTTTAGGTTTAACTGCCCAAACTGCAATTTTTTCAAGTTGTTTAGTGAATGGTAACAACATAATTGTTGTTGCGATATTAAATACTGTGTGACAGAACGCAATTCCAACAGGGTTGATTGCATCTGTAATAAATTTAAAGTTAAATATTATATTTCCAACATAGAATATTAATAAAAATACAATTGTACCAATTAAGTTGAATGAAACGTGAACTGCAGATACACGTTTTGCGTTTGTTCCAACGCCGATACTAGAAATTAATGCTGTAACACAAGTACCGATGTTTTGACCCATGATAATAGGAATTGCCATGCCATAAGTAATCCCACCTGTCATAGACAAGGCTTGCAATACACCAACTGAAGCTGCTGAACTTTGAATAATACCAGTGAACACAGCCCCAAAAATTACGCCTAAAATAGGGTTTGTAAATGCTGTTAAAATATGAGTAAATTCTGGCATGTCTGCAAGTGGTTTCATAGAATCAGACATTAACTGCATGCCATACATTAGGATTGCAAATCCAACCATGATTCCACCAAGACTTTTGTTTTTGTCTTTTCTTGCTCCCATTATCAATAAAATACCGATTAAAGCGACAATTGGTGAAAAAGATTCAGGCTTTAACAGTCTTAAGAAGAAGTTTGAACTTTCAATACCTGATAACGATAAAATCCATGCTGTTAGGGTTGTACCTACGTTTGAACCCATGATAACACCGATTGTTTGTCCAAGCTCCATAATTCCAGAGTTTACCAAACCTACAAGCATGACTGTCAATGCTGATGAGGATTGGATTGCGATAGTAATACCTGCACCAAGTGCGAGTGATTTCATAGGATTTGAAGTTAGCATTTTAAGCATGCGTTCTAATTTACCGCCAGCGACTTTTTCTAAGCCGTTTGACATAACGCTCATACCATATAGGAAGAATGCTAACCCCCCACATAGTGTAAATATTGAAAAAATATCCATAGTCTTTCCTTTTTTTTGTCTAATAGTATTTACAAAATAATTATAAAAAAAAAATACAAATTTATAATTAAATGTTGCTATTTTGTAAAAAAAGATAACTATTTAACTTTTTTAAAAAACTCATTAGTTATAAGTTGTGAATATTTCTTGTTTTCATTAAATGAAATAAGAGTTCTAGACTCATCTGGAGAAATATCAACTGCTGAAATAACTCCTCCGATGGTGCCTAGAGGAAGTTTGTTAACTTTTGCAGTAAATCTCACATATGGTACTTCTTCGCCATAAGCTTTCATTGTGCCAGATTGAGTTATCGTAAAATCATCAACTTGAAGTGACTGATATTTGAATTTTTTTATTAGGTCATTTATTTTTGTTTCAACTGTGTTATTTGCAAAATCGTCTTCTGTAAGTAAGGATTTGCTGTTAGACTTAAGAACAACCATTTTTTGACCTGAAGCTTCGTGTTCGGCAAGTACACCGTGGTAACCAAACGCACTGGCTGCTTTATCAATTGTATATTCTTCTGAAATACCAGAAAAATCCCCTAATTTGCTTGCTTTATCCATTACTGATTCTTCACTTTGGTTGAAATATTTGTTAAATTGTTCAATTACAAATTCTTTTCCCCCAATAGAGAAAAATCCTATCAAAGCAAGCGCTAGTATGATTATTTGTAATATTTTTTTTAGGCAACCCATATTGAATTTCTCTTGTATTTAATTTAACATGTCTATTATACAAAGGAATTATAAATCATGTATGTTCAAGAAATCAACCATATTAAGACAAATGAAGTAAATATTTCTGACGCAACTCCAGCTATGCAACAGTATTTGGAGATTAAAAAAGACCACCAAGATAAAATTTTACTTTACAGAATGGGTGATTTTTATGAAACATTTTTTGAAGATGCTGTAAAGTTGTCAAAAGAACTTGAAATAACATTAACAGCTCGAGATGCAGGTAACGTTTTAGGTAAAATCCCACTTGCAGGAGTCCCAGCCAAAGCAATTGATGCTTATTTAGAAAAACTTGTTCACAAAAATATTAAGGTTGCGGTTTGTGAACAACTGGAAGATCCTAAGTTTGCAAAAGGTATTGTAAAACGTGGTGTCACAAGAATTATTACAGCTGGTACTATTACAGAATCAAATTTATTAGATAAAAATAAAAACAATTATATTTGTGCGTTATTTAACGACAAAAAAACTGACTTGTATGGATTTGCTTATACTGATATTTCAACTGGCGAATTTAAGGTTACCCAAGCACCTTATGCGTTAATTTTATCAGAATTGGCAAGAATAAAACCCTCTGAAATTATTGCTCCATCTGCGCAACAAGAAGTTTTACCATTCCAAATTGTTCCAGAAGAAAGAGTAGATTTGCCTGATGAAATTACCGCAAATTACAACTGTTCAAAAGTTCCAGCAAGTGTTTTTGATGAGAATTTTGCAAAAAATAATTTGAAAGCTGCACTAAAATTGAATACATTGGACGGTTTGGGTTATGATGACTGTAAGCTTGGTTTCAGAGCAGCTGCCGCCGTTTTGGGTTATATTTGGGAAACATTAAAAGAAAATTTTCCAAAATTTGAAAGCATTGAGTCTTATGTGCTTTCGGAATATGTTCTAATTGATTCAAGCACAAGAAAAAACTTGGAATTAGTTGAAACATTACGCGAAAAAAATAAATATGGTTCCTTGTTATGGGCTTTAGATAAGACAAAAACTAACATGGGCGCAAGACTTCTTCGCTCTTGGATTTGCCAGCCGTTAAAAGATGTTGATGAAATAAATAAGCGTCTTGATTTTGTTTCGCAAGTGATTGATTTGGAAGAAACTAGATTGGGGGTTTCTGAAGCTTTAGAACAAATTTATGATATACAAAGACTTGCTACAAGATTGAGTAATGGTTCTGTAAGTCCACGTGATTTCATTGGGTTAAAACTTTCTTTGCAAAGAGTTCCAGAAATTTTAAATTTGGTTTCTACTATTAATACAAATTTGTTTGATGAAGTAAAGAACTTTGCTTCCGATTTAACTGATTTTGCTGATATTATTGATAGAACAATTCAAGAAAATCCACCAATGTTATTGAAAGAAGGTGGCATAATTAAAGATGGCGTAAGTGCGGAATTGGACTATCTTAATGACCTTTTAACTGGTGGTGAAAACTGGTTAAAACAATATGAAGAAGACGAAAAAGAAAAAACAGGCATTAAAACTCTAAAAATAGGTTATAATAAAGTTTTTGGGTATTTTATTGAGGTTACAAATACAAACTTGAATATGGTTCCAAATACTTATATAAGAAAACAAACTTTATCTAATGCAGAACGCTTTATTACCGATGATTTGAAACACCATGAAGATGAAGTTTTGAACGCGCAATTTAAGGCTCGCGAGCTTGAATATAAATTATTTAATGATTTTAAAGATTATTCAAAAGAATTTGTTTCAAAGGTTCGAAATTTTGCTGAAAGTGTTGCAAAATTAGATGTTTTAAACTCTTTTGCAACTACAGCTTTAGAAAATAATTATGCAAGACCAGAGTTAGACGAAAGTGGTGATTTTATAGTCAAAAATGGTCGTCACCCAGTGCTTGAATTGATTTTGCCGTTGGGCGAATATGTTGCGAATGACTTAGATTTAGAAGCTAATTCAACAGACGGAAAAACTCAATTTATGATTTTGACAGGTCCAAATATGGCTGGTAAATCTACATTTATGCGTCAGAATGCATTGATAGCCTTAATGGCTCAAATAGGTTCTTATGTTCCAGCTGATAGCGCTAAAATTGGTGTAGTTGATAAAATCTTTACTCGGGTTGGTGCAAGCGATGATTTAACCCTTGGACAATCTACATTTATGGTTGAAATGGTTGAAACTGCTTATATTTTAAATTCTGCAACAGAAAAAAGTTTAATTTTATTAGATGAAATTGGTAGAGGTACAAGTACGTACGATGGTGTTGCGATTGCTTGGGCTGTTGCTGAATATATTGCAACAAAAATTAAGGCAAGATGTATTTTTGCAACTCACTACCACGAATTGAATGTAATGACTCAATCTTATCCACAAATTAAAAATTACAGAATTACAATTTCAGAAAACGATGGCGAAATAATTTTCTTAAGAAAAATTGTTCAAGGTGGAGCAAGTAAGAGTTATGGTATTCAAGTTGCTAAAATGGCAGGTTTACCGCAAGTTGTATTAGAACGCTCTAATGAGTTAATGCACAAATTGCAAAAAAATCATTCAAAAAATCTTGCTACTAAAAAGGCTCAACAACCTGAAATTGATGTCCCTCAATTAAATCTGTTTTAAAAAATAGTTACAATAATTGTATATATTTCTTTTGCGTGTTAATATTAAATAAAATAAACGCAAAGGAGTAATTATGGGATTATTAGATAAAAAACCAGAAAAAATCATAAAAGACGCATTGAAAGTATTAGGTAAAAAACAACTTTCACTGATTATTCACGGAAGCAGTTTCCCTGATGTTGAAAATGAAGATACGGCTTACGGTAACTACAATTCAAATGGTGCTAGAAATTTAGTTGATTTTATTTCAGGTGTATTTACATCAATCCAATTGGGTCCAAATGGTAAATTGAAATCTTGTGATAGTTCACCTTACACAAGTACAATTTTCTCTGGAAACCCTTTATTCATTGATTTAAAACAATTAACAACAGAAAAATGGGACTATATTCTATCAAATGAAACATTTGATTCAATTGTTAATGAAAATCCAAATAAAAATGTTAATAAAACTGCATTTTCTTATGCTTACAGACGCCATGATGACGCGTTAAGTGAAGCTTATGATAATTTCATTAAATCAGAAAACTTGAAAAAACGCAGAAAGCAATTTGAAATTTACAAACACGATAACGCTACTTGGTTAGATAAAGACGCATTGTATCAAGCTTTGTCAGTTGATAACGGTAATGATTATTGGCCATTGTGGAAATCAGAAACAGATAAAAACTTGTTCAATCCAAAATCTATTGAACAAAGAATGGAATATGCAAAACGTATTGAAGAAATTGAAAATAAATATGAAAAAGAAATTGATTTATATAAATTCTGTCAATTTGTTTTAAACTGCCAATCTGAAGATTCAAAAAATTACGCAGATAAGAAAAAAATCAAAATGATTGCAGATAGGCAAGTTGCATTCTCAGATAGAGATATCTGGGCTTACCAACAATATTTCTTAGATGGTTGGTGCTTAGGTTGCCCTCCAGATTATTTCTCAAAAGATGGTCAAGCTTGGGGCTTCCCTGTAATGGATCCAGAAAGTTTATTCAACGAAGATGATTCACTTGCAGATGGCGGAAAGTTGATGAAAGAATTGTTCAAAAAAATGTTCCGCGAAAACAAAGGTGGTGTAAGAATTGACCATATTGTTGGCTTAATTGACCCTTGGGTGTACAAAGCTGGTCACAAACCAAAAATTGATGAGGGTGCAGGTAGATTGTATTCTTCTCCAGAACACGAATTTCTATCAAAATACGCTGTAATCGATGAAAAAGACTTAAATTTAGATGTTACAGCAGATAATGAATTGCGTGTAAAAACTTTAAATAAAAAACAAGTTAAAAAATATGGCAGATTAATTGAAAAAATTGTTATCGCAGCAGCTAAAGAGGAAGGCTTAAACAAAAATTCAATTATTTGCGAAGATTTAGGTACTTTAACAAACCCAGTTGCTGCTGTTTTAAAAGAATACGGCTTGTTGGGTATGAGATTAACTCAATTTGTAGTACCAGAGCAAGAAGATCACCCATACAGATGCAAAAATATTACAGAAAAATGCTGGGCTATGGTTGGAACTCACGATAATAGACCTATTTCAATGTGGGCAGATGATTTGGTAAATACTCACGTTGGATACTTACACGCAAAAGCTTTAGTTGAAGATTTGTTTAAAGATGTTGATAATAAAGATGATATTATCGTTAAATTGACTCAAGATGCTGAATTCTTGGCAAAAATTAAACTAGTTGAAATCTTTGCTTCTCATGCAGAAAACATTCAAATTTTCTTTACTGATTACTTTAATGTAAAAGATGTTTATAACGTACCAGGTACATCAGGTGATGCAAACTGGTCGTTAAGACTACCAAATAACTTTGCTAACTTAAACAAAATCGATTTACCTGAAATTTTGAAAGTGGCAATCGAAGCTAGAGGTAAAGAATTTGCGTCTAAACACTCAAAATTAATTGAACACTTGAATAATATATAACTATGATAAAAAAACTTTGCTTAATCTTAACCTTAATATTATTTTTACCGATGTCTGCATTTGCGGAGATTGCAAATGAAGCTCGTCTAGAATACAACAGAGGGGTAGATTACTACAAAATTGGTCAATACGAAAAAGCTGCTGAATATTTCAGAAGTGCAATTAATGTAAGCCCTGATTTTATAGATGCTTACTACAATTTAGGAAGTATTTTAGAATACTTGAAACAATATGACTCTGCACTTATGGTATTTGAACAAATAGTTGTAAGACAACCAGATGATTACGAGGCTGTATACAAGGCTGCGTCTGTAGCTTTTCTATTAGGTCAATATGACAAAGCTTTAAAATATGTATCTATTATTCCAAGAAGTGCACAACAATATGAGTTGGCTCAAACTTTAGCAAGAAAGGCTAAATCAACAAATATTGGCGGTAGAGATATAAAAGTTCCTCTACAATCAATAGATACAAGCAAATATCCTCAAAATTCTTTCTTGTTTGAGGGAATTCAAGGTCCGACTGGCATGGTTACAGATGATTTTGGAAATCTGTTTGTTGCTTGTTATTCAGATAATGCGATTACAAAAATATTCCCAGACGGGCGTAGAGTTATATTTGCAAAAGATAAGAGAATAAATGGTCCAATCGGGCTTGCAATTGACGTTGCAGGTAACATTTATGTTGCAAATTATGGAAACAATAACGTTTTGAAGATATCAAAACAAGGTGTTATAAAAGTTTTGGTTGCAAATATTGATAAACCTTATGGTTTGTATTTAAGTGGAAATATGTTGTATATTTCTTCACAAGGTTCTAATTCTGTTTTGCGCTACAAACTTCAAAAGTAAGATTTTTTAAGATAGCAGTTGTTGAATAAGCCTTGTTTAGAGTGAAAAAGTGTAAGCCTTTAACACCGTTTTCAATTAATTCAGCGCATTGTTCTGTTGCAAAATCAATACCTAACTTTTTGACGTCATCTTTGTTATCTTTAAATCTTTCAAGATTTTCCATTAATTTTTTTGGAACGGATACATTTGCGAGCGATAACATTTTATCTAACTGTTGATAGCTTAAAATAGGCAAAATTCCAGCGCAAACTGGTATATTAATATTTTCTTTGTCTAGTAATTCTATGTATTTAAAAAATTTGCTGTTATCAAAAAACATTTGAGTAAAAATCACATCTGCTCCAGCGTTTATTTTTAATTTTAAATTTTTAATATCTGTTTGTAAATCTGGAGCCTCAATGTGGCATTCTGGATAGCCAGCGACTGCAATAGAAAAATCTGTTTTTAATTTTAGATATTCGACAAGTTCGTTTGCGTATCTAAAATCTCTGTGGCAAACTAAGCAGTCTTGTGGTTCGTCGCCTTTTAAAGCTAAAATATTTTCAATATTTAACTTGTTTAACTCGCCCAAATATTTGTTAATTTGTTCCTTGTTTGAACAAACACAAGTAAAATGTGGCATAACATTTATTTTTCTTTTGCAAAGTTCTTGAACAATAGAAAGGGAGTGGTCTTTGTTTGAGCCTCCTGCCCCGTAAGTTACTGATATTAGTGCGGGTGAAAACTTGTTTAATTTATCAACTTCTGTGTATAACTTTTCTGTCTTTTCTCCAGTTTCGTCGTTTTTAGGTGGAAAAATTTCATAAGATAAAACCGTTTTATCAGAAGAATAAATATCTTTAAGTTTCATAATGCAAGTATTATATCACAATTTGTTAACCTGTGCACTTGAAAAGTTTAAAAACATGTGACATAATATTATTACTTTGCATAGATGTTTATTTTGTTCCTACATTTTTAATTAAAGGGAGAATTGACTCTACTGGCATTGAAGTATACCGACCGATAGTTTTATGCTATACGCCAGTCGGAAACGGATTAGTCAAGGCGTTCACCCACCTGCGAGACTACGCAGGCAACAAAATCGCATTTGTGCAAAGTTCTTTTTTTATTTTGTTTTTTATGATATTATTTACCTAGATTATTACACTATAGGGGTATGAAAAAATGATTATAATTATGGAACCTGGTACGTCTGAAGACAATATTCAACGTGTTGTTAAAACTCTTGAAAAACATGAATTTAGGGTTGTACTAAACAGAGGCGATGTCATGACAGTTATCGCAGCAATTGGCGATAAAAGATTGTTTGACCCACATGCATTAGGTTCATTAGAGGGTGTTAGAGAAGTAAAAGTTATAACTGAACCTTATAAATTAGCTTCTAGAGAAGCTAAAAGTAAAGATACAGTTGTAAAATTTGATAATGGCGTTATGGTAGGCGGTCTAGAAAGACCTGTTATTATTGCAGGACCTTGCTCTGTTGAACCTGAGTATCAAGGTTTGTTAGATGTTGCTTATGCTGTTAAAGAAATGGGTTGCCAGTTCTTAAGAGGTGGCGCATTTAAACCAAGAACTTCACCTTATGATTTTCAAGGTTTGGAAGAAAAAGCTTTAATTTATCTTGCAAGAGCAAAAGAAAAAACAGGTTTGTTGGTTGTTTCAGAGTTAATGGATTCATCGGATATGCCAATGTTTGAAACTTACGTTGATGTAATTCAAATTGGTGCAAGAAATATGCAAAACTTCTCATTATTAAAAGCTGTTGGTAAATCTAAAAAACCAGTATTGTTGAAACGTGGTGGCGCATCAACTATTAGAGAATTTTTACTTGCTGCAGAATATATTATGTGTAATGGTAACGAAAACGTTATTTTATGTGAACGTGGTATCAAGAGTTTTGACCAATCGTTCACAAGAAACGTACTTGATATTTCAGCTGTTCCTGTAATCAAAAAAATATCACATCTTCCTATCATTGTTGACCCAAGTCATGCAACAGGTAGAAGATATTTGATTGAACCAATGTCAAAAGCTGCGTTGATTGCAGGTGCACACGGTATTATGATGGAAGTTCACCACGACCCAGATAACGCATCATCAGATGGTGCACAAAGTTTGTCAATCGAACAATTCACAGATGTTGTAAAACGAATTAATAAATTGATTGGTCGTATTGATTACGATAACAGAATGGCAAAACAAGAGTTAGAGGTTACTGAATAATAAGGGATTCTTAAAGTCAATAAAAAAATACCGTAATTAGTTAAACGCAAGTGGTATTGCACACTTAAAAATCTCAACACACATTCACGATTTACAAATTTATTCCACAATCACCATATCGACTTTTTTGTCGTGCGGTTCTGTTGGAAGTTCATCAATAATTAATTCTTTTGGTAAACAAACAATTGTTTTTGCGTTGGTGTGAGTAATTAATCTATCGTAAAAACCTTTGCCATAGCCTAATCTATAATTATTTTTATCTGCCATAAGTGCAGGTACAATGATTAAATCTAAAATTTTTGCAGAAACGGGCGAAGTTCGCGGTTCTTTTACTCCAAATGCTTTTACTTCAAGTCTATCACCTTTTTTATATGGGCACACATTAAGCGAAAGTCCATTCATACGCGGTAAATAAAAATTTTTATCTTCGTCAAGTAGTTCTAAGAAATCGATTTCATCTTTTAGTGGATAAAATATCATAACATTTTTTGCTGTTTTAAATTCTTCGATATCTCGAACTCTTTCACACAAAGAATGACTGATATTTTTTATATCAAGCCCTTTTCTGATGGTTTTTGCTTTAGTTCGTAGGTCTGTTTTTTTATGCATATTTTTAATATATAATAAATTTAGTTATGGTACAAGAAAATTCAAATTTATTTAATCCACAGTGGGCAAAACACGGTTATATTCAAGTTTACACTGGAAATGGAAAGGGTAAAACAACTGCCTCTTTAGGACTTTGTATGCGCGCTTTAGGACGTAATTGGAAAGTGCTTTTGGTTATGTTTACCAAGGGTGGAGATAACTATGGCGAACTTATTTCATTTAAAAAGTTATCAAAAGAAATTAATGACAATTTAACGATTGTTCAGGCAGGTTTGGATAGAATTGTTTATTCAGATAACGCTAACGACAAGGATAAACAGGTTATTCAAAATGGTTGGAAAGTTGTTAAAGAAGCCATAAAAAATAACGAGTATAATCTTATAATTATGGACGAAATTAATATCTGTCTTGATTTAGGACTGTTAGATTTAAATGAGGTCGTTGAAACTTTAAAACATAAGCCAGAAGAAATGGAGATTGTGCTTACTGGTAGAAATGCCAAGCAAGAAATTATTGATATTGCGCATTTGGTGTCAAAAATTGAACCTGTAAAACATTACTGGGATACTGGAGTCGTCGCAAGAGAGGGGATTGAATACTAAAGGGTTTTAATCATATCAACAATTTCTTTTACCGAGTTAGAATTTTGTACAATAAAGAAATTTTGATGTGTTTTTTTTCTTACGTAGTTCAAGTTTTTTCCGTCTAAAAAATCTTCTGAAAATGCTTTTAGCATTACAGATGGAATAATAGTTATATCTGATTTTTTGTCTTTTATTGCGTTAATTAAGTCATCACTTGTGATTAGACCTGCAACTGTAATATTGTTGCCCCAGTATGTTGATTTTACTGGTACGCATTCACAAGTTAAGTTTTTAACTGATTTGTTTAATTTGTCGCAAACTTTTTCTATTGCGTATTTTGCTGCAAATGAAGTTGCAAATGTGATTTTTGTTTCTTTTTTGATTGATTTTGGAAGTTTTAATTTTTCAAATTCATCAATTAATAATCTTAATGTACCAACGCCGTCGCTTAATTGTGAGAAATTTCCGTAATATTCAGTTGGTGGAATTTCTTCTCCAGCAAGTAAAAAGAATTCGTCAGAACAACATACACCTTTGTATTTTGAGGCTATTTTTAGTGTTTCTTTGGCAACTTTTTCGTCTACTTGTTTAAGTATATTATCTTTTCTAAATTGCGTTAAACCGACAGGTACAATTGCCACTGATAACACCGCTTTTTTTAAGGATTTTAAATCTTTTAACGTTCTATCAAGCTCTGCACCGTCGTTGAAATCTGGGCAAAGAACTATTTGACAATGGAATGGTATATCTTGTTTTTTTAACCATTTTAAGTTATCCATTATCTTTCCAGCATTTGGGTTGCGAAGCATTTTTACTCGCAATTCAGGATTTGTAGTATGTACGGAAACATATAATGGACCTAAATGCATTCTTGCGATACGGTTTTTGTCTTCTTCTTTCAAGTTTGTAAGAGTTACGTAAGTTCCTTGAAGATAAGAAAGTCTATAATCGTCGTCTTTGATGTATAAAGTATCTCTTAACCCTTTTGGTTGTTGGTCTACGAAACAAAAAATACATTTGTTTAAACAAGGTTTGATTTTGTCAAAAACTGCGGATTCAAAGATTATACCCAAGGGTTCGTCATAATCTTTTTCTATTTCAATATCCTCTAATTCTCCATTAGCTTTTTTAATTGAAAGCGTTAAAAATTCTGTTTTGCAGTAAAAATTGTAGTCAATTAAATCTGTAAGTTTGCAATCATCAATAGCAAGAATTTCATCGCCAGCTTCAATTTCTATTTCGTCGGCAATTGAGCCTAATTCAACATCACTAACTATTGCGGGCATTTTCTTTCTCCAAATTTTCGATTAGCGATATTAAATTTTGATATTCGCATAATGTATTATCTAAAACAACTCTTTGATAAAATGTAAGAGGTGTGTATTCATCGTTTAAAGTGTTTTCTGCGGAAAATTTGTGTTCCATAGCGCGAAGTTTTAAGTTTGCAAAAAGTTTTTCACATTCTTCATTTGACAAAAACGATGCACAAGACAATTTTATTCTTGCGTTAGAAAAGAATTGAATTGGGTTTTCAGACAAGTTCTCCATTAACAATCTTTTTAATTCTTGCAAACCTTCGTTTGTAATTGAATAAAATCCTGATTGTTTTCCACCGTCAGACATAGCTCTGCGTGAGCGAATAAATCCGTCTGCTTCAAGTCTTTTAAGCGCAGGTTTTATTGCTCCAAAACTAGGTTTTGTGTATGCCGAAAAAGCATCAGAAATAGCTTTTTGAATGCCATACATTGTTAATTCTCTTTTTATTAGCAAAAATAAGATTAATTGTTCTAACATACCCATATTTTATCATAAAAATTTGGAGAATTTTATGTTTAGATTATAATATTTATGTACTTATAAATAGTAGGATTTTATGGAAACTTTAACAAATTTAGAAAATATAAGTGAAATTGTAAAAGAAACAGGACTTCAACATATTGCGATAATTATGGACGGTAACAGACGTTGGGCAAAGCTTAAAAATTTGCCGTCTGCTATGGGGCATAAAAAAGGTGTTGACGCATTAAAAGAAACATTAAGGGCTTGTGACGATTTTGGCGTAAAATATTTGACCGTATACGCTTTTTCTACAGAAAACTGGAAAAGAAAGCAAGAAGAAGTTGATTTTTTAATGGATTTATTCTGTAAAACATTAAAAAATGAAACGCTTGAAATGCATCAAAAAAATGTTGTAATTAGTTTTATTGGTGATATATCAAAACTATCTCCAAAATTACAAGAAATTTTACGAGAATCTTCAGAATTGACAAAAGATAATACAGGCGTTCATTTACAAATTGCTTTTAATTACGGTTCTCGCGATGAAATCGTTCATGCTGTTAAAAATATTGTCAAAAAAGGTATTTCTGCAGATGAAATTACAGAGGATTTGATTTCTTCTGAATTATATACTTGCGATATTCCAAACCCTGATTTGCTTATTAGAACAGGTGGTGAAATGCGTATTTCTAATTATTTATTGTGGCAAATTGCTTATTCTGAATTCTATGTAACACAAAAGTTTTGGCCTGAATTTGGTAAAGGAGCTTTAGCTGAAGCTATTGTTGAATTTAAGAACCGTCAAAGACGTTTTGGAGTGTAAAATGAAAATAGTTTTTGCAACTGCAAATCCGCACAAATTACAAGAAGTTAATGCAATTTGCAAAGAGTCTGGGCTTGAATTTGTTTTGCCAGCAGAGGGTTTTAATCCAATAGAAAATGGCAATACTTTTGAAGAAAATTCCTTGATTAAAGCAAAAGAAGCCTATCGCGTATCAAAAACTTATGCGTTAGCCGATGATTCAGGTCTTTGCGTAGAAGCTTTAAATGGGGCTCCAGGGCTTTATTCAGCAAGATATGCTGGAACTCAAGATGAAAAAATTGAAAAAATTTTAGCAGAATTAAGCGGAAAAGAAAATCGCAAAGCCAAATTTGTTTGTTGTATGACTCTTTTAAATGAAAAAGGTGAAATGATTTTTCAAACTACAGGTGAATGCCACGGTTCTATTGTAAAAGAGCGTAAAGGTATTAATGGATTTGGTTATGATCCTGTGTTTTTAGTTGATGGATATTCTAAAACTATGGCTGAATTATCTGAAGCTGAAAAAAATCAAATTTCTCATAGAGCTAATGCTTTAGCCAAAGTCTTAGATTTTATAAAAAAAGATTTAATATAACGTAAAATCTTATGATTAAAAAAAATATTAATTATATAATATTTATATACCAGATTTATGAAAGGATTTTAGATGATTAACGAAGATGTATATCAACAATTGGAAAAAGAAATTAATCCAACACACGATATAAAACTTTTTGCGGGTCGTTCAAACCCAAAATTAGCTCAAGAAGTTGCAGAAGCATTAGGTACTTCAATTGGACCTATGGTTATTAAAGATTTTGCTGATGGCGAAATTTATGTACAAGTTAAAGACAGTGTAAGGGGTGACGATGTATTTATTATTCAGCCTCTTTGCAAACCAGTTAACCAAAATTTGATGGAATTGTTGATTATTATTGATGCTTTCAAACGTGCAAGCGCAAAATCAATTACAGCAGTTATTCCATATTACGGTTATGCAAGACAAGATAGAAAGACTTCAGGAAGAGAAGCGATTACGGCAAAATTGGTAGCTGATTTGTTGACTACAGCTGGTTGTAACAGAGTTTTAGCCGTTGATTTACACTCTGGTCAAATCCAAGGCTTCTTCAATATTTTAGTAGACCATATTTTTGCAACATCTATTCTTGTAAATCACATAAAAAAACTTGGCTTAAACCCAGATGATATGGTTGCAGTAAGCCCTGATACAGGTGGTGTTCAAAGAGCAAGACACTTTGCAAAAGATTTAAGTTGTACTCTTGCAATTATTGATAAACGTCGTGACAAACATAATGAAGCTATTGCAAACTGTGTAATTGGTGATGTTAAAGACAAAATTTGTATTATGTTTGACGATATTATCGATACAGCTGGTTCAATTACAGAAGCTGCTAAATTATTGAAAAAAGAAGGTGCTAAAGATATTTATGTGTGCGCTATCCACCCTGTATTCTCAGGACCAGCAATTCAAAGATTGGAAGAAGCTCCAATTAAAGAGGTCATTGTTACAAATACAATTCCTCTTGATACAGAAAAACTTCCAGCAAAAATTAAACAACTTTCTGTTGCTAACCTTTTAGGTCAAGCTATTTCTCGTATTCACGATGATGAATCAATTAGCTCATTATTCGGTTTTGAAAAAGAAATGAAAGTTTAATTATTATATTTAAAAAAGTCGCGAGTGGTTTTACCGCTCGCGACTTTTTTTGTTATTTATTTTTTATTTTTAAAATACTGAATTGTCCAATTTAAGATACAATCAAGAGCTTCAGGGTGTTGTTTTATTAACAACATTCCGCCACTACCAGAATCAACATTGTACACATCAAATGTATTTTGTGCAAATTTTGCAAGTTTTTCTTGTTCTTTCATCGCATACAAGTCAGTTTTGCTTGCTAATGCTAGGATTGGAGTTTGACCAATTTCTGTTAAAGCAACTGGAATATATAGACTTTTGAAAGTCATTGATGGAGAAAGTAGTACTAGCGCTTGTGGTTTTGTTGTTAATTTTTTTGCTACAAGCACGGCTGTATTTGCACCAATATCTCCGCCAATTATTGCGTAATTATTGAAGTTTGGTTTCTTTGTTTCTTTTTCTATTGATTTTATTACAGTAATTACATCATCTGGATACTTTGCAAAAGTACCGTTTTTATAGCTTCTCCAAGAACGTTGGTGGAAGGATTTGTTGTAAACGCTTTTTCCATGTCCTCTCAAGTCGATTCTTAATACAGCAAAGCCTTTTGCATTAAATTTTTGTTGTAGAGGAATCCAGTAAGAACTGTTGTATCCAAGAGAATGTAACATTATTATTGTTGGATACCCTTTTAGTTTAGTTTTTGGGTAGCTTAAATATGATTTTATAATATGTCCATCTGCTGTTTGAGTCGAAAATTCACGCTCTGTGTAGGGCTTTTTAACCTTTTTAGTTGTTTCAGCGCTTACGGTTAGTACATTTAATAACATAGTTAATAATGCTATTGATAAAATTAAAATTAAATTTTTTTTCATTTGCGTATTCCTTTTTTACACAATTTATTATAATATTAATTATGAAATATTACAAATGTTACAATTTTTCTTAAAATTGAAATTTATTATATTTTAAATTGTTATTATAAGTAAGATGGTAACTAGAGGGTTAATATGTCAACAATATCAATAGATACTAACATATATGCTTTGCAAAATAAGTTGAATATTACTTCAGCTCGTATGATGCAATATGCCGACAAAACTGTTGATGAAATTATTGAAGCAGAAGCAGCGCAAGGCAATAAGCAAGCTGTTGAATTTGCAAAGAAATTAGAAACAGACCCTCAAACACTTATTAAAACATATAAGTTAGATGATCCAGGTAACAAATTCAATATTTTATCTCAAGTTCCGACTCAAGAAATGCCAAAATTGTTGGAATATCTTGAAGATGATGATTTGAGATTAGGTTTGAATTTCTTCTCTCAAGAAAAATTACTTAAATTAATGGAAGAAATGGCTCCTATTGAAGAAGTTGTAAATGCAGCATTGTTGTGTTTCCCTCTAAAAGACATTATGGAAATGATGCCTGATAAAGAGTTGAATAATTTTATTATTAATAAAGATTTAGATCCAGAATTTTTAACAAAAAATCTTGAAAAAATGCCACCAGAGGTAATTGCTGCTATGATTGAAGCGGCAACAGGGGAACCTGTTTTGGAAGAAAATCCTCAAAAATTAATGCAAATGCTTGGTGGATTAGATGACGATACGTATAAAGAAGCCTTAATTGCTATGAATCCAGATGCAAAACGACTTATGGTTATGAATATGTATCAACAAGATGACGAAGTAATGCAGTTATTCCCTGCTGATGCTTACACTAATATGATGGCTATTTTAGAAAAACCAGATATGATGGTAAGCGTTAATGCATTACAAAATGAAACATTGATTAATATGAACTCAGAATTGCCACCAGAATTGATGTCAATTGTTCTTACTCAAATGGATCCAAAAGATTTTGCGGAAATTATAATTAGACAATATCCTGAGCTATTGAGTCAGATAGTTGCGGTGTAGATTGTACGTAATTTTTGGTAAGAAATTCGATTAAAAATTCTAAAGCCACTTGTGTGAAAAGGAATTTTATCATTCTTCTGCTGTGATAAGGATTAATTTCAAATTTGCGAACTTGTTCGTCGCATTTGTTTTTGATTGCAACGTAAATAAGTCCAACAGATTTGCCTTCTTCTGGTGTAGTTGGCCCAGCGATACCTGTTGTTGTGATTGCAACATCGCAACCAGTCTTGTTGAATAGACCATTTGCCATAGCAAGCGCACATTCTGCACTAACTGCGCCATAATGTTCAAAAATATCTTTATCTACCCCCAAAATATCAGTTTTTGCTTCGTTTGCGTAAGTTACGAAATTTTCTTTTGTGAAAGATGAACTGCCAGCAATATCTGTAAGTCTAGAGCTTAAAAGTCCACCAGTACAAGATTCTGCTGTCGCAATTTTAATAGAATAATTAAATAAAATACGTGCTATTTTCTGCTCTGTCTTTATATTAAATTGATTTCTTAAGTATTTCAAATTTTCTAAAAATTTATTCATAGTATTAATTTATAGTGATTGAACTTTTTTGTCAAGATTAAAAAAGCGCACCCTTTATGGGTACGCTTTTTATATTTATATCATTTTATTTTGCTAGTAATGCTAATTTTGAACCAGTTTGTGCTTTTGCAGTTGTTTTATAAGGATTTGTTGCAAAATTATATTGTGGGTTATACATTACTCTTGATTTTTTAACTTCTTCTGGAGCAGAGTATAAAATTAATGTGCTGTCATACATATCAATTCTATTATCATCTCTATATTTGCCAGTTGACATCACATATTTGTAATCATCTTCGTTGTTAAAACGTTTAATAAAGTAATTGCCATTGTCCTCGCAAACTTTGTATACTGATTTATCTCTGGTATCAGCGTTTCTGAATGTAGTGCCAGCTTTTAAACCACCTCTTAAACCAACTTTGTCATTATTTGTAGTGTGTAATGAAATACTATCTAATTTTACATGTGTTGGGTGGTATTCAGCTTCTTTATCAAGATTTACGTTATTTGCGTTGAATAGAGTTACGGCCATAGCACCATCTGCTGATTGTCTAAGTATTGCAGAAACAGGTTTGCCAGTTGCTACATCTTTATGTAAATCTAATGTGAATGGTGCGCCATCATTTAGTGCTTTCAATTCTGGTCTATTACGTAAGGCCATTGTTTCATTCATTTTGTTGTAGAAATTTTGAATGAATTGTTTATTGCTATCGTTTAACCAATCCCAGCGAACTGCGTTACGGTTTTGAATATAAACGTTTTTAGCTTTTTCTTCGTAACCAGTCATACCTAATTCGTCACCAGCGTACATTGTAGGGTTTCCAGGTAAACTTACCAAAAATCCCATCATAGCTTGGAATTTAGTCATTGATGGTTTCAAAATTGTTTCAAAAGTTGCGTTAAACAATTTTGTTTTTTCTTCTTTTGAAAGATTTAGACCGTGTTTTACTTCAGCTTGTTTGATGACATATTTGATTGTTGTATCAAATGGTTTTGTACCAAAAGCATCTGCTGAAAATTCTTTGTCTAAATATTTTCCTGAAGCCAAGTCTGCTACGGATTTGCTGATTGCAGAGAATGCTTCATCTTTTCTTTGACCGTTTAATACTTGACCTAAAGCTTTGCCAAATCCACCTTTAATAGCGTCACCCATAGCAATAGCTTTGTTACTTACTTTGTTGAAGTCAATGCTGTTAATATCAGCGTCTGTAACTTGGTCGTACATTTTGTCTTTTAAAATTGCTGTAGCAATTTTTTTGTGGTTGTAGTTGTTTGCAAAATTAGTGTGGAATAATTCCATATCTAACGATAAACAGTGCAACATGCGAGGTTTATCGTGGTTGCCTACAAATGTGTATGAGTATAAAATTGAATCTAGTGGTGCAGAGTTCAAATAGTTATCTGAACCAACCATTTTATCAAAGATTTTTCTTTCTCTGCCGTTAGCATCAAGTGTTGCACCTGTTGTAATATCTTTGTTGAAGATGTTTGCAACATCAGTAAAGAAGTAAGAGTAATTTGCAATACTTGTCATGCCAGCTTCTTGGTGTAACTTCATAACTGCATCTTTTGCTGTTGAAAATTTGCCAGAATTATCGTGTAATGCAAATTCGTCAGTAACCTCTGCTACCATATAAGCGTTTTTGTTTTCACCGATTACGCCTTTTGAGAAGTTTCTCCAAAAATCAATTACGCTTGACCATTCGTCTTTGAAGTTTGCGTTACCGTTTCTTAAAGCGTCCATGTCTGCGATATCTTTTGCTGCGTCAATTCTCCAATCAAGGCCAGCGTTATTTCTATCAACGACCATTTCAGCTAAAGCAAAACTATTTTCATTTAAGCCTTCTAAGCGTTTTGTTATTGCGTTTGTAATCGTATCTTTATCTTTTAAAGATATGTTTTTAATACCTGTTTTTAAGTGTTTGATAACTAAATTTGCTTCATCTTCTGGTGAATCAGCTAAAATATTCATTGAAGCAAGTGTTGTATCTTCTTTTAATTTATTATAGTCGTAAGAAACAGTTCCATCTTCGTTAACTTTTGCTTGAGCTTTTGGTGCAACGGCCTTAACTAATGCATATTTTGCAATATCTTGGTTAACTAGAGGTAATACGTATTTACCTAATTTTGAAACTTTATTTCCATCGAATAATTTTCCACCTAAATTTTTATTTACCTTTTGCATTACATCATTTGTAAATCTGAATAAATCATCAGTAAATAATGTGTCAGCTTTTTTATAAATATCTTTGTTTTCTGCTGTAATTTGTGGGTTGCCAGCTTTGAACATTTCGTAACGGCTCATACCGATTTGGTCAACTTTTGTTGCACGATTTGTAATGTAAGAAGAACTCAATACAGCTGATGTGTCATCAGCAAATTCAATAGAATCTAATGGTAGTGCCATGATTGATTGAAGTGTCAATTCTTTGTAATTATCTGTTAATTTAGAAGTTTTAGATTCGTAATCACCGTTTATAACATTTCTTACAATGTTTTCGTTGATATCATTATTTACTGGAAGTTCACCTTTTTTCATTAAATCAGCAATTTGTGCCATTGCTTCTTTAGGGGCTGAACTTACATTTTTTAATTCTTGAGCTACGTATTCATTTAGAATATCGTTTGTTTTTCTTGTCCAGTATTTACCAGAGTTTACAACGTAATCTTGAGCTTCAAAGTTTTTAGTCTTGATTAATTGAGTTTGATATTCTCTTTCGTGTCTTGGTAAATTTTCTAAACGCTTTGTATCTGCATGTGAGAATACAAAGTTTAATTTTGCAATATCAGTATTTGCGTCCCAAGTTTCAAAGCCGTTTTCGTATTTGTCTTCAAGAACGTATGATTCTGATTGAGTTAAGAATTTAGCTGCTAAAGGTTGATTTAGCATAATTTTCTTATCTGCATTTTTATTGTATTCATTTAAGTTTTTAACGTTTTTATTGTATGTTTCAGGGTTAATTTCAAATGAATATGGAATAACTGTATCATTGTGGTTGTTGATATCGTAAGTATTTCCAGTATCTAATTTTTCGTAAGCCTTAATAAGATTTTTTGTATCCTTTTTGTCAGCGTCTGAAACTAATCTGCTATCGTAAATTTGTACGTATGTTGGTTTTTTAGCATCGTATTCAGGGTTTTTAGATGATTTAATTTGACCATCTGCACCTTGCTCATACTTGTAAGGTGAGTTTACGATTTTATGTTCAACATAGTCTTTGTTCTTTGCAAATATACCCATTGAAAGAGGTCCAGATTGAAGACCGTTTGCTCTAAACCAATTGTAGAATGGAGATTTTTCGCCCCATTTTAACATGTGTTTAAAATGAATACCTTCTAGTCCTTCGTTTACAAATGCCCCATCTGAAACGAAGTTTATGCCATTTTTAAATAATTTCTTTTGTAAAGATGCATAGTTATCAATATTTCCAATAGAATTTGACATTTGCATACAGTTTTTATTCCAATAGCTGTGAGAAGATAAGCTATCATCTGTGAAAATAGGAGTTGATACAATTCTTGTATAGCCAGCTTTTTTAAGTTTATCAACATTCGCTTCAATACCAGCTAGAGTACCTCCCATTTTATTTGAGAATGTTCTAGTTGCATATTTTGCTTTGTTTTGAATATCTTTGTTTAATGTTGGTTTACCTTTTTCATCGTAAACCCAACCTACAGCGTAAGAATCAGGAATTGCAAGAGTCATAGAACCACCTTTTGAAACTTGTGTTCCGTCTTGCATTACTAAATTAAATTTGTCAAAATTGCCGTTTTTTGAATAGTCAATTACTGAACCTGCGTCAACTTGATAAAAAGATTTTGAATTGTCGCGTTTGTCTACTAATTTGTAACGGTAAGCAAATGGTTCTTTGTTGCTTAATTCATCATAAGCATAACCCATGTCAATTTTTACACCACGGTTATCTAGTTTTACTGATTGTACTCCTAAATCAGTATTTGTAAGCATTTTATTTACATTATAATTAGCGTTTTTATCTTTCTTTACGCTAAAAACTTCCAAATAACAGTCATATTTGTTGCTGTCATGAGGAAAATTGAATTCAAATTCACTTGAGCCTGTTTCTGATTTTTTGTGGTTAAATCCAGTAAAATGAGGGGTTTTAGCAGGGGCTATTAAATTTAAGTTGATTTTCATTTCTTACCTTTACACACTATCTAGATGTTTATTTTAATGTATCTAAAGATATTTTTTGCGTGTCATGGGGACTTTTGTTACAAAATTTTTACAAAAATTTTTGTATTAATTTTTAGAGTTTTGTAAAAAACTAGCCAACTAATTAAAAATGTGAAAAAATGTTATTGTTAATGTTACGTGGAGGATTTATTTTGAATTTTACAGCAATATTTGCGTTGTTTTTCGGAATTATATTGGTGTTTTTAAGTCAAAAATACGATGGCGGTTCATTAAGCTTGCTTATTCAGCCTGTGGCATTCTGTATAGTTATTGGCGGAAGTTTTTGTGCTGCTTTATTGAATTTTAATTTTCCAACGTTAATAAATGCTCTACAAAGTGTAACTTCAGTATTTATAAAAACTCCTGATAATTCATCAAAGGTTTTGAGTGAAATAATTCAAATTGCATATTTTGCAAGAAGAAACGGACTTTTTGCGCTTCAAGATGTTTTAAAAAATGTGTCAGAGCCTTTTTTAGCAAGAGGTTTGCAACTAGCAATCGATGTTAATAATCCGTCGCTTGTTTATGATATTTTGTCGGCAGAAATTTCTTATGAAGAAGAAGAAGAATTAATTTCTTCCCGTGTTTTTGAGGCTCTTGGCGGTTATGCACCTACTTTTGGTGTTGTCGGTGCCGTGATGGGCTTAATTCGAGTTATGCAAGATATTAGAAACCTTGATATTGTAGGTGTTGGTATCGCTACCGCTTTTGTTGCGACACTTTATGGGGTGGGCTTTGCAAATTTAATTTTTCTACCTATTGCGGGAAACTTAAAGCAAAAAACAAGAGAAAAGATTTTACTTAAAGAAGTTGTGTTACAAGGCATTATATCTATTCAAATGCAAGAAAATCCTGCTGTAATTGAAGAAAAATTAATTGCATATTTAAGATTTCATAATAAATCAACTCGTATGGAGGTTGGTGCATAGTGCGTAACGACTATTATTCAAACTCAAAAGACTACATAAATAGATGGGTGGTGTCATACGCTGACTTGGTAACCATGCTTTTGGCTTTGTTCATGGTTTTATTTGCGGTGTCGCAAAATGTTACGAAATATCAAGCAAAAATGATTGCTGAACATCGCATTCAATTACCCGTTGAGTCGCCAATGATGCAAATTGAGGGTTTAGAAGAATTAAAAGAGCTGTTTGATGAAAATGTTTCTCAATCTGATAGTATAAAATACTTAAAAGACAGCAGAGGTCTTATTATAAGGCTAAATAATTCCGTGCTTTTTGATGAGGGTTCTGCTATAATAAAGAAAGATGCATTAAAAACAGTTGATGAAATTGTAGATACTATTTCAAAAATTGATAATAATGTTATGGTAGAAGGTCATACGGATTCAACTCCGATAAGCAACGAAAAATTCCCTTCAAACTGGGAGTTGTCTACAGCTAGAGCAACAAATATTATTGCTTACATGATTTCTACTAAGAAAATTGCACCAAATAGACTTTCTGCAGTTGGCTATGGTGAGTACATGCCTGTTGCAGATAATACATCAACTGGTGGAAGATTATTAAACCGTAGAGTTGATATAATTATTCTGAAAAAATAAATAATTGGAGAATATTATGGCAAAACCAAATCAAACAAAAGATATGAAACCAAAAGAAAACGATGAATTAGTAAAAGTTCCTATTGATAACAATTTGAAACTTGTTTTAATAAATATTATTTCAACAATACTAATTTGTGTATTGCTTATTGGTATTAACTATTTGTTGCAAGAAAATCTTTTAAACAAAAAATTAAGTGATATTACTACTTCTGAAAATACAGAAGAAGATAATGTTCCTGATGACGAAGAAGAAGTTCAAAAAGGTATTATAGTTGACTTAGGTGATTTTATCTTAAACCTTAATGACCCAAGCCAAAAGAAATACTTGAAAGTTAACGTTGCATTAGAACTATCTAGAATTCCTACAGACCCTGATTTCAGCAAACCTGCAGAAGAAAAATCAGGCGGTCATGGCTCATCAGATGATAATGATCCAATGAAAATCATTGAAGCTGAAATGGCTCAATATAAGCCAGCAATTAGAGATGCGGTTATTTCAAACTTCTCAAGCAAAACGGCTGATGAAGTTGCAACTGCAGCTGGCAAAGAACTTGTAAAAGAACAAATTACTGAAGATGTAAACGCTATTTTTGCAGGTGAAAGAGAAGTTATTAGAGTTAACTTCGGTCAATTTATTATTCAATAATGAGGTAGAATGTCAGATTATCAAAAAAGTTCAAATAATTTGTATTCAGAGAATTCCTACGGTGTTGGGAATTCCACTTCTGGCGTTCGTAATTCAGACAATGATGATTATAAAAAGGGTTATAAATTATATAACTTTAGAAGACCTGATAAATTTTCAAAAGAACACTTAAGAGCATTACAAGATGTTCATAGAGAATTCTCAAGACAATTATCGCTTGTTTTGACTGCATATTTACGTATGCGTATTGAAATTGAAGTGGTTTCTACTGACCAATTGACATACGATGAATTTATTCGCTCTATGCCGTCACCAATGACTATTGGTATTTTCGAGCTTAACCCACTTCCAGGACAAATATTGCTTGGCATAAGTTTTGAAATTTTGTCTTGTATTGTTGACCGTATGTTAGGTGGTTTAGGCTTAAGCGAATATAAACAAAGAGAATTGACAGATATTGAAGAAGCCCTAGCGAAAAAGGTTATTGAACGTATTGTTAAAAACTTAGAATCGGCTTGGAGTAATATTATTCCTGTTCAGGGTAACGTTGTTGGTTTGGATAATAACTATCAAATGGTACAAGTTGCTTCAACTGGTGAAATCGTTGCTTTGATTACTTTTGAAATCCAAGTTGCTGGCAAATACTTTGGTTTAATGTCTTTATGTTTCCCATATCCAGTATTGGAAACTGTTTTGGCTAACTTATCTACTCAACACATCTTCCAAACAAAAGGTATTATTGCAACTACTGAAGAACGCCAAAAAATGATTCAAAAGTTGAATACTTCAAATGTTGATTTAAGCGTTATTTTAGGTTCTACAGATATTTCCTTAGAAGAATTTTTAGACCTAAAAGAAGGTGATATCATTAAATTGGATACTAAAACTTCTGATGATTTAATTGTAAAAGTAAATGGTGAGAAAAAATATTTTGCTCGACCAGGTACTGTTGAGGATAACGTAAGTGTTAAAATTACTGAAGTTTACGACCATCAACAAGATTTATTAAAACATTATTATGATAAAAAATAAGAAAGGACTCATTCATGTTTGAAAATGATGACGATTTTGAAAATATTAATCCTATAGACAATTCAGATTCTGAACTAGATTTTTCAGAAAGTTTTAAGGACGCAGATGAACAACCAGAAATTATAATGAACTCTGATGCAGATGATATGGGTCCGTCTGATGTTAATATGGACGATATTTTTGCGGATATTCCTCCAATGCCAGAAGAAGAAACTCACCACGATGAAGATGATTATCATGTTCCTGCTGGAGATGAAACAGTTACTGTGCAACCAGTAAAATTTCCATCTTTTGATGATGCTCAAAGCGCTTCTGGTAATGCATCAAAAAATTTGGATAACTTACTTGATATAAAACTTCAATTGACAGTTGAACTTGGTAGAACAACTTTACCTGTTAAAAAAGTTCTAGAACTTACAAGAGGTTCAATAATTGAATTGGAAAAAATCGCAGGTGAGCCTGTTGAACTTTATGCAAACGGAAAATTGATTGCGCATGGTGAAGTTGTTGTTATTGAAGATAACTTCGGGCTTCGTATTACAAGCATGACCGAACCAGAAAACCGCTTGAACGGTCTTCAATAAAAGTACTTGAAATTTAAATTTTTTCATGGCAAAATAGATTTACAACTTAATAAGTTATTAATGGCAAGATAGCTCACACGGTGAGACTTGGCGAAATGAAGTCAGATTAAACACCAGCTGAGCGGTTGCCTAAAAAAATTTAATATAAAGTTAAAATGGCAAGATAGCTCACACGGTGAGACTTGGCGAAACGAAGTCAGATTAAACACCAGCTGAGCGGTTGCCTAAAAAAAATTTAATATAAAGTTAAAATGGCAAGATAGCTCAGCTGGTGAGAGCGCTCGGCTCATACCCGGGAGGTCCTCGGTTCGATCCCGAGTCTTGCTATTTTTTTTTGTATACCAGACCTCACGGGTTGTTTTCACTTCGTTCAAACCCTCTCGCAAAACAATTATCAATTGTTTTGCTCGGCAGAGTCCGAGAGGTTCGGTTTGATCCCGAGTCTTGCTATTTTTTTTGTATACCAGACCTCACGGGTTGTTTTCACTTCGTTCAAACCCTCTCGCAAAACAATTATCAATTGTTTT
>CAKVDZ010000014.1 GCA_934728585.1 uncultured Candidatus Melainabacteria bacterium
CATAAAGGCTCTATTCACAACTTCTTGGATTATTGCTTCACTCGGACAAGTTGCTCATTTCACTAGCGTTGTCATTCGCAATGTCATCGCTACTTCGGGCTGGGTTCGCTCTGCTCACACAGCGCCCTACGCAAAATCCGCTCACAATTCACGACTTACTAAATTTGCCTTTACCCTTGCTGAAACATTGGTTGTAATGGGCATTATCGGTGTGGTTGCAGCGCTTACTATTCCGAACTTAAATCAATCAACAGGCGACCGTGAAAAAGTTGCAAAGGTTAAGAAAATATATGCTAATCTTGAAGATGCCTTGGGGCGTGCTACTGCAGTTTATGGCCCAGTTGATGAGTGGTATAATGGCATAGATGATGATAAAGCACAAACAAAACGTATTGCAGAACGAATGACAGAATTTATGAAGTTGTCAAAGAACTGTGAATTTGGAGATGGTTGCATAAATAAAATTTATTGGGATGACCTAGGAGTAGATGAGTATTATAGTTTTATTCTAGCAGATGGCACAGCTATGGCTTTAAGTGGTGGTTCTAGTGGTTCTACTCTAATATTTGATATAGACGGACTAAAAGGCTCAAACACGTATGGTAAAGATGTCTTTCTGTTTATGATTACGTCTATACAAGGTGAAGAAGTAAAGCTATATCCTACGTGGTATGCTATTCCAGAGGACTGCGAAAACACCGTGCTTAAGGATATGGATATTAATGATTTTGGTGTGATATGTGGTGCTTATTGGATAATAAAAAACGGCAATATGGATTACTTAAAATGCAAAGATGAATTAGACTGGGAAACAAAGACAAGTTGTAAATAGTATAGATAAAAAAGTATAAACAAATAAGTAGACAAAATTGAATTTTGATATTCTATTAATTATTAACAATTGTAACGATTTTTGTAATATTTGAAATCACAATCTTTTTTATGTTTTTATATATGTGTAAGTGAGATTCACGAGGTTAAATCGGGGTGATATTATGGCTTTAGGTTTTAATTCAAATTTATTTAATACAAATACTCAAGCAAGAAGCACAGAAACAGCTGGTGTTATTGCATCAAATAATAACGTTGAAACAGCTGGTACAATTGCTACTGAAACAGCTGGTACAATTGCAATGGCTCAAGGTTCAGTGATTGATTCTTTTGAATCTAGCAATCCATTTGCTCCACAAATTGATTACAGCCAATTTGCTTCTGTTCCTGAAACTGCAGGTTCAATTGCTAGCGAAACTGCTGGTTCTATCGCATTTGGTGATGTAGAAACTGCAGGCTCTATCGCTTGTGAAACCGCTGGTTCAGTTGCTTCTACTGATTGTGGTTCTTCATTCGGTTCTTTTGATAGCGGTTTTGTTTGCTAATTGACAAAGAACTAAATAAGATTTTTTAAAGCGGACATTTATTTGTCCGCTTTTTTTAGCATTTCCTTAACCGTATTTATTGGAATTGCAAACCCTATCCCTATATTTGAAATATTATTGTCAGGATTATAAATTGACTGATTTATTCCTACAACCTCGCCATTAGTAGTTATGAGTGGCCCTCCTGAATTTCCTGGGTTAATCGCTGCATCTGTTTGAATTTTGTCTTTTGCATAATCTATTCTTGAAATAATTCCTTGTGTTAATGTTCCGTTAAATCCAAAAGGGTTGCCAATTGCAAGAACTTTCTGTCCAACTTTGATTTTTTCTGAATCTCCCAAAGATATTGTATCTAAATTTTCTTTTGCTTGAATTTCAATTAAAGCTATATCTGTTTTTCCTGTAGTTAGAATTTTAGCTTTGTAAACATGCCCGTTAAACAAGGTTACATCTATTTTTTTGCTTCCAGATATGACATGTGAACTTGTTAAAATAATTCCTCGTTTATCAATAATACACCCAGTTCCACTAGAAACCCCAATCGGAAGTTCTGCATCAATAGAAACTATTGCGGGATTTAGTCTTTCGTAAACATTAATGTACATGCTTTCTTCATTATCGTATGCAAAAACTGCGACATTTGTAACAAATATGCAACAAATTGTAATAAAAAATTTTTTGTACATAATCCTGAAATCCCCCATTTAAAGTGTATTTTAAACTACTATTAAAATTTGTACTACTACCAATGTAACAATTTATGAGAATTATTCTTGCAAGCATTAAACCTTTAATTTATAATATGATTGAAACTATACGTCAGTTTCGGTAGATAATTGTAAGGGAAAGGAAAGTAAAATGAGACGTATTGATTTATTCAAACAAGCTTTAAACGAAAAAAGAGCATTAAAAGTTATTTCAGGTATTAACAACTTGAATATTGAAAGAGCAGAAATGGTTATTTCTTCAGCTATTGAAGCAAAAGCTACAGCTGTTGACGTTGCTGCTAATAAAGAAATCTTAACTATGGCTACAAACTTAATTTCAGAAGCTAATTCTGATATCGTATTGTTCGCTTCATCTATCAATCCTGTAGATTTAGCTATGGCTGTTAACGAATTCAATGTAGATGCAATTGAATTAGGTAACTTCGATGCATTATACAGCGAAGGTTTAACAATGTCTTCTGCTCAAGTAATTTCACTTGTTAAAGAAACATTATCATTAATTAGCTCAGAAAAAAGAAATGAAATCTTATTCTCAGTAACTATCCCTGGTTCATTAGCTATTTCAGAACAAATTTCATTAGCTAGAGAATTAGAATTGTTAAACATTGATTTAATCCAAACAGAAGGTTTTGTATCTCAAGTTAACAACTTCGAAGGTGCTAGAGCATGGATTAACAGAGCTGAATTAACAATTTCTAACACATTAGAATTATCTAAAAACATTGAATTACCAATCATGACAGCTTCTAACATCAATACAACAACTGCTCAATTCGCATTTGCTGCAGGTGCTAGCGCTATCGGTTGTGGTTCTTGCATCAACAGATTAGAATCAAAAATTTCTATGTTAGCTGTAATCAGCAACTTAATGGAAATCTCAAACAGAAACGGTATCATGATTTCTGCTTTGAACAACCAAAACATCTCATCTTCTATTAAAGAAACTTCTTTAATATAGTTTGATGAATTAAAACTATTAAGTCGGCGGTCAGGTTCCCTGACCGCCGACTTTTTATTAAAAAAAATATTACAAACCTAATTGTTTTAAAATCTTTTTTATATCTTTTTCAAGTTGTTTATCAGTTTTTATAGCTTTTTTAATTTTATCAGACGCATACATAACAGTTTGATGCTTTTTGTTCAAATCGTTTGCTATACTTTCGTAGCTGTATTGCAAATATTCTCTGGATATGTAACAAACGATAGCTCGAGCGTTTGAGATATTTTGAACTCGTGCAGTACTTTTTATTTCGTCTGGTGTAATATCATAAAATTCCGCAACTGTTTCTAAAATTTTTTGAACGTTTGGTTTATTTGATTGCTCCTCGCATTTTAGAACTTTTTGGGCAAACTCTAACGTGATAGGAACTTCTTCTATGTCAGAAAATGCATTAACCTTTGTAAAAGCGCCCTCTAGTTCTCGAACATTGTCTTTGTAGTATGTTGCAATATATTCAAAAACGTCTTTTGAAATATTTGATAAACCTTTTTCTTGCGCCAAATTTTCTAAAATTTTAACTCTTGTTTCAAATTCAGGTGGAAGAATTTCAACAACGAGTCCTTGTTCAAATCTAGTTCTTAATCTTGTTGGAATTTCAGGTAAATCTTTTGGTAATTTATCAGAAGTTAAAACTATTTGCTTGTTTGCATTGTACAAGGTGTCGAATGTGTTGAACATTTCATCAATGCATTTCTTTTTATTTTCAATAAATTGAATGTCGTCGATTAACAAAATATCTACGTTTCTATATTTATTTCTAAATTTATTCATTGCAGAAGTTGTATTTTTGTTCGGAACAAAAGCTGTAGAATTTACATAATCGTTAATGAAATCTTCTGTTTTTATGCATTGAACTTTTAAATTGCCTTTCATTGTGACATAGTGACCAATTGCCTGCATAAGATGAGTTTTGCCTAATCCAGAAGCACCTTGGATATATAAGGGGTTGTACATAGCAGTTGGATTTTGCGCAACTTTTTCTGCAGCAGCTTTTGCCATTTTGTTATTTTTATCAACTACAAAATTATCAAATCTATATCGGAGATTGATATTCATTGATTTTACATAAGATAAATTTTCTATTGATTTTCTGTGTTCTTCTTGCTCCTCTTGTTCTTTTTTTAATTTTTTTTCAAGTTTTTGTTTTTCTTTTTTAATTTGTTTTGCCAAATTTTCATCATATTCAAGATTAACAAGAATTTCTTTGCCTAAAATTTTTTGAAAAGCTTCTGTTATGTTTTTAAATTGCGTCCTTTTTAAGTGGTCAACTCCAAAAGATTCGCCACTTATTAATGTAAATTGGTTACCCTCATACGAAATAGCCTCTAATGGGCTAATCCAAGGTTCAAATATATACGCTGGGATTGTGCTTTGAAGTTCTTTTTTTACGCTATCCCATATCTTTTTAACTTCGCTAGTGTCCATATAAATATTCTATAACAAAAATAACTTATAAAAAATAATACCTGCTGACATACTCAAATTAAGCGATTCAACGCGGTTATCCATTTCAATTGTTACTTTATCAGTTGAAAAGTTTATTAATTCTTGGCTAAGTCCGTCAGATTCAGCACCAAACATTACAAGTGTTTTTTCTTGAGTTTGAAAATCTTTTAAAAATACACTGTCGTTTGATTTTGGAATTGTAGCTATTCTTGTGAAAGTTTTGAAATATTTTTGTAAAATTGTAAAATCTTTAATTTGAAATACTGGAATTTTCCATAAGTTTCCAACAGATGCTCTAACGCATTTTGGATTGTATAAATCAACAGTGTTGCCATATAAAATAATTGCGTCTAGTGCGAATGCTGTTGCTGTTCTTAAAATTGTACCTAAGTTGCCTAAATCTTTGATGTTTTCAAATAATGCAACTCTTTTTGCATCTGCTAATAAATTTATATCAAATTCTTTTTGAACCCCTACTGCCACAGCATCTGGAGTTGAATCAGTTGTCGAAATCTTTTTCAATACAGCTTCTGAAACGTATGTGATTTTTTCTTCTAAGAAATCATAGTGAAAAGCTTTTTCTTTTAAAACATAAATTTGTTTTATTTCTATGTCCGCATTGAAAGCTTCTTCTATGGCTTTTAATCCCTCAAGCAAAAATAGTCTTGATTCATCTCTATATTTCTTTTGTTGAAGTTTTACGATTTCTTTTATTGTATCGTTGTTTATGCTTGTTATTTCCATTATCTTACCTCAAATTGATTTAGCCAATCTAACTCTTGTTCATCTAGCATTGTGTAATCTATCAATTTCTTTTCGTAATGCATGTTTACGAAAGAACAAACTTTCCCATTTTTTAAATAGCAAGAGTTCTCTAATCTTACACCGAAATAATCTTGTTTGTAAAGTCCTGGTTCAATTGTAAAACACATGTTGTCTTTTAACTCAACCAATGAATCAGCTGTTCCTGTACTTAATCTTGGAGGGCTTTCGTGAACGCTTATGCCTATTCCGTGACCTAGTCCGTGATTGAATATAAATCCGTCTGGAGCGGATTTTTCTAAAAATTTTCGAGCCACGCTATCAATATCTTGTCCACACTCAAAATCTTTTGTATTAAATGCTCTTAAAAAAGCTTTTAAGACAGATGTATAAACAGTTTTTTGTAATTGATTAGGTTGACCTTTTACAAAAACTCTGGTTATGTCGGTTGCAAGTCCACCATTGTAATAGCCTCCGCAATCAATTAAAACTAATGAGCCGTCTTTTACTATTTCATCTTTTGAAGATTTTGAATAGTGAGCTAATGCGGAATTTTTGTCTTTAGCAACAATTGATGTGAAAGATTGACCAATTGCACCATATTTTTTGAAATTGTTTTCCAATTCAACTTTTATGTCGTATTCAGAAATGTTATCGCGTTCGTCAATAAATTTGCCAGTATCGGCAAGAGCTTTATCTGTTTTGGCAAAAATATCTTTGTAGTGCTCAATTTCTGCATCTGTTTTTACGCATTTTGCCATTGAAATAGGATTTGTTTTGATTTTGCTTGCTTTTTCACCAAGTAAAGCATAATCGTGTGCTGTTATTGTCATTTCATCGACATATACAGTTTTGAAATCACAATTCTTAATAAAGTTATCAAAATCTTTCAATGTTTCATCTTTGAACAAATAGTCCTTGTCTTTTGTAAAGATAGCCTTACCATCAATAGAACAAGAGTTAGTTTTTTCAAAATTTCTTAAGTTGTAAATATAAGAAATTTCTTCCAAATTTGTCACTAATAGAGCTTCGTTATCTTGCAAATTTAGGTCTTTGATTTTTTCTTTTGAAGTCTTACCTGTTAATTCAATAGGAATTTCTGTTAAATTTTGAACTTTTTGCTTTTTGTTTTTCTCAATAGGATCTTCGTCAAAAAGTTTTACACTAATGTTCTTTTGACTAAGTGTTTTAACTAAGTTTTCATATCTGAACTGTGAATTTTTTCTTGAACAAATTCCAAGTGTTGAATTTTCTGTCATTCTATTTGCAAATTCTTCTAGAATTTTGTCGCCCATTTGAAGTTTTACCACGGTTACATCATCGTGGTTAACCTCCAAATCCGCTTGTACGTGGTAACGACCATCTACGAATAGGTACACGCTATCTTTTGACACAATAGCGTCACCAGTTGAACCAGAAAATCCAGTTAGAAAATATCTTGAATTTCTGCCCAACTCATTGTATTCCACCAAAAATTCATTAGTGGAATTAACCAATAAATAATCAATTTGCTCTTTTTGCAAGAACAAACGAGCTTTTTCAATATATTCGTTCATTATTCTTCAACGTCTGTAACTAGGATTAAGTGCCAACCGAATTGAGTTTGCACAGGTTGTGACAATTCACCTTTTTTTAATGAAAATGCAGCATCTTCAAAAGGTTTTACCATAACGCCTTTTGGAAAAAATCCTAAATCTCCGCCATTTCTACCTGATGGGCAAGAAGAATTTTCCATAGCTGCTTGTGCAAAATCTTTACCGTTTTTAATTTCATTGTATAATTCTTTTGCTTCGTCTTCTGTTCTAACTAAAATGTGACTTGCTTTTACTTGTGTTGGCATAATTTTCTCCTTAAATTTTGTATAACAAAATTATATCAAAAAAACAAAAATACTATAAATGTAATCTTGAAACTTGACAATAGCTAAAAAACAACTATAGAAAGTGTTTTTAAATTTTCACTTATCGTTTTGTAAACTTTTGTTACGGTTTTAGGCATGGAACTAACAAAAAAAAAATTGTTGGGATATCATGCATGTACAACTATCCCCAAATCTCCTCCCAAGATTATGAAGTATATAAGTAGCTAATAGCTACTTTTTTTTTGTGTATTTATCTAGTATTTGTCATGTTCATATTTGTGCTAAAATTTTAATATGGAAAAGATTAAAGTAACAAAAATGCAAGGGTGTGGAAACGATTTTGTTATCGTTGACTATGTAGAATATGAAAAATCAAATTTAGAAATGTCAGATTTTGCAAAAAAAATCTGTGATAGAAATTTTGGAATTGGCGCAGATGGACTAATTATTCCAAAATTAGATGTTGATGATGCCGATGTAAGTTGGTATTTTTACAACTCTGATGGCTCAACGGCTCAAATGTGTGGAAACGGCATGCGCTGTTTTGCAAAATATGTTAAAGATAACAACCTTGTAGATAAAAATGAGTTTTCTGTGAAAACTTTAGCAGGAATTATTAAACCTCAAATTCAAGAAAACGGTTTTGTTAAGGTTAATATGGGTAAACCCACATTGTACCCTGAACAAATTCCATGCAAATTAACAAAATCAGTTAATCAAAAGTTGATTGTTGGCGGGAAATTTTATTCTGTAAATGCTGTTTCTATGGGCAATCCGCACTGTGTGATTTTTGTTGATGCAAACGAAGATATTTTAGAATTAGCTAAAACTTTAGGTCCACAGTTTGAAACTCACGAAGCTTTCCCTGAAAAAACAAATGTCGAGTTTGTTAAGATCAAATCTAGAAACGAAATAGACATGTGCGTTTGGGAACGAGGTTGCGGAATAACTTTAGCTTGCGGAACAGGTGCTTGCGCTTCTGTTGTTGCATCAATTTTAAATAACTTAACAGATAGTAATGTCAAAGTTAACTTGCTTGGTGGGGCTTTAAACGTTGAATGGCAAGGCTCTACGGCTAATAATAATTTTGATGTGTTTCTAGTAGGTCCAGCAGAGTATAGTTTTTTTGCAGAATATTTATTGTAATTTTTTTGTTTATGATAATATATTTTTATAGATTATTTTAGTATACAAGGAGAAAAAATGAAAAAATACGAATTATTAACAATTTACAAACCTAATTTAGATACTGAAGACGTTGATAAAAATCTTGAAAAATTCGACGCTGAATTAACTGAAATGGGCGGTAAAGTTGAATCAAGAGATAAAATGGGTCGTAGAAAATTAGCTTACGATATTCAAAAATCAAGAGATGGTTTCTTCGTAAACACAATTTTATCTATGCCAGCAGACAAAGTTGCTGACTTGAAACGTTCTTTAAAATTAAACGATAATGTTTTAAGAACAATGTTCTTAGAAGTGTCTGAAAAAGCTTCAGTATAGGTAAGATAAATGACAATAGCAAAAGCAGTAGTAACAGGAAAAGTATTTAGAAATCCAGAAAAACGTTTTACATCTAATAACGTTCCTATTTCTGCATTTGTTTTAAATATTGGCGATAAAGAAGAACTTTTGATAAGAGTACTTGTTAAACGCAATGCTTTAGACGAAGTTGTTTCGAGATTATCTAAAGGCGCAAAAGTGTTGGTTGAGGGTAGATTAGAAACAACAAACGTGAAAAATGAAAATGGCGTAGAAAGAAAGATTTTTGAAATTGATGCAAACGCTATTGAACTAATGGGAGAGTCTTCTTCATCTTCATCAACAGATTTTAGTGAAGATATTGTTAAGTTTGCAGAATCTGAAATTGGTGATGAGTTAATTGGCGAAGACGAAATACCATTCTAAAAAAAGATAATAAGTTATATTTGCATAAGAAAGGAACATTAAATGGCAAAACAAGACTTAAAAGATAACAAAAAACGTAAAACTTGCAGTTTTTGTGCTGATCACGTTGAATCAATTGATTACAAAGATGCTGCTAAATTGAAAAGATATTTAACAGAAGCAGGAAAAATTATTCCTCGCCGTGTTACAGGTAACTGTGCAGAACACCAAAGAATGGTTGCTAAAGCTGTTAAAAGAGCTAGAGAAGCTGCAATTATCAACTACGTTTTTGATTAGTATTATTGTTTAGAAGATTAAGACTATGGAAAAAATAACAATAAGATCTGACAGAAACACGGATTATGTATTTACTTACAAAGGTGAAGAAGTAGTTCTTGGTGCAGGAAAAATTATAAGTATCGCTGATGGTTTGGCTGATGTTGTTCTTCCAACTTGCGCGATGAAAATAAGTAATAATTTAATTATCATAAAAGAGGATGTAAAATAATCCTCTTTTATGGTTAAGATTTATAGGGAAATAGTATGAAAAAACAACAAGTTGCAGTTATCGGCTGTGGTTTATGGGGAAGAAATATTGTACGTAATTTCTATAACTTAGAAGCTTTACATACAGTTTGTGATTTAGACCCAGAAAATAGAAAAAAAGTTGAAGAACAATATCCTGGAGTACATACTACTTCAGACTTTAACGAAATTTTGAACAATGATGATATTACAGCAGTTGCTGTCGTAACTCCGAGTCATACACACTTTAAATTAGTAAAACAAGTTTTAGACTCTGGTCGTCACGTTTATGTTGAAAAACCAATATCAACTTCAGCAAAAGAAGCAGAAGAATTAAAGAAAATTGCTGAAGAAAAGGGTTTAGTATTAATGGTTGGTCATTTGTTATTGTATCACCCAGCTGTAAACCGCTTGAAAATGTTAGTTGACGAAGGCGACTTAGGCGAAGTTGTTTATGCTCAAAGTGATAGATTAAATGTTAATTACTTTAAAAATGACCGAAGTGTAATGTGGGATTTAGCTCCACACGATGTTTCTATGATGGCTTATGTTATCGGTCAAGAACCAAAACATGTTATTTCTGCTGTAGGTTGTTCTTCTGATAAAAACGAAATTATGGATATTACACATTTGACTATTGAGTTTGAAAATGGCGCAATTGGTCAAATTTCTGATAGCTGGATTACTCCAATGAAACATGTTCGTTTACTGGTTAGAGGTACAAAAGCAACAGCTATTTTGGACGATACTTTACAAGAAAACAAACTTCAAGTATTTGATAACAAAAAAGATGGTCCAGCAACAGATATTCATATCGATTATCTTGAAATAGAGCCTTTGAAACTTGAATGCCAACACTTTATAGCTTGTTGTGAATCAGGTAAAAAAGCTCGTTCAGATGGCGAAAACGGATTTAATGTTGTAAGAATTCTTGATGAAGCTGAAAAAATTATGTTAGATGAAAATAAATTAAAGAGTGTTGATCAACGTAATTTTGCGCTTTCAAGATTAAAACAGTAATTTTTTAAGGTGCATAATTATGCACCTTATTTTTTATAATTAGGGGGATATATGGCAAATATTATAAGTATTTTTCGTATTTTTTTAGTATTTATCGCAGTAGGTCTTTTATATTTTAAAGATTCTTCTAGTGCATATATTGCATCTTTAATCTTAACTATTTTGGCGTTTGCATTAGATGGTTTAGACGGTTATGTTGCAAGAAAATTTAATGAAACAAGTAAGCTAGGTGCAGTTTTAGACATAATGGGTGATAGAATTGCTGAATATTCATATTGGATTATGTTTGCTCATTTAGGTTGGGTTCCTGTTGTGTTTCCGCTTATTGTTGTAACAAGAGGTGTACTTACAGACAGCTTAAGAAGTGTAGCGTTAGAACAAGGTTTAATACCATTTGGTAAAGGCAGTATGTTAGATGATCCAGTAAATCAATGGCTTTGTGGTTCAAAAGTTATGAAAATTTCTTATGCTGTTGCCAAAGCAGTTGCCTTTACATTCTTTATTATAGCTTATAATCCAGCTATGCCAAAAATGTTAGCTTGGGTTATTCTTGTATTTGGTGCAGTGTGTGCTGAAATCGCGATTATCTTATGTGTATTGCGTGCTGTTCCTGTAGTATTTGAAAGTAAGAAGTTTTTTGTAAAAGAAGAAAAATAATGGAAGTAATGGATATTAAACAATTTAATGTTGTTCTTTACGAACCAGAAATACCACAGAATACGGGTAATATTGCTCGTTTGTGTGCTTGTACGGGCGCAAATTTGTATCTTGTTGGAAAATTAGGTTTTTCTCTTTCTGATAAATACACAAAACGCGCTGGATTAGATTACTGGGATAGTGTAAATCTTAAAAGAGTTGATTCCTTAGACGAATTAAAGGCTCAATTTCCAAATTCAAACTTTTATTATTTAACTACAAAATCAAAAGTTTCATATTTTGATACTAAATTTGAAGCGGGTGATTTTTTAGTTTTTGGTCCAGAATCTCGAGGAATTCCTGAAGATGTTCTATTTGCAGACGGAGCAAAATCAATAACTATACCTATGAAAGCAGGGCAAAGAAGTTTAAATTTATCGAATTCTGTTGCGATTGTTTTATATGAAGCTATTAGACAAGTAGGTTAAAATGACTGAAATAAAACTGCCTCAAAGAAAGCAAAATTCTCATAAAGGAACTTATGGTAAAGTCTTGAATATCGCTGGTTCTCCAAACTATTCTGGTGCTGCATATTTGTCGAGTATTTCTGCATTAAAGGTGGGTTGTGGTTATGTAGCTTTAGCAAGTTGTCCTAGTGTTTTGCAAGCTGTTTCTGCAAAATCACCTGATATTGTTTTAATTCCGATTAAACAAGTAAAAAATGTTTTAAAAAATTATGATGTTATATCTTTTGGCTGTGGTTTTTCAACAGAAGCTCCAGCTATTTTGATGTTTAAGTCTATTATGACTGAACTTGCAATTTTAGATATGCCTGTTATTTTGGACGCTGATGGTATTAATTTATTAGCAAAATTTAAAAAAATGGTTTTACCTGATAGATTAATTCTTACTCCTCACCCAAAAGAAGCTTCAAGATTATTAAATAAACCTGTTTCTGAAATTTTAGAAAATCCAGAAGATTCCGCTACAGAAATTTCTTTAAATTTTAAATGTACAACAGTTTTGAAACTGCATAACACGATTGTTTGCTCAAAAAAATTGACTATTTATACAAATGATACGGGAAATTCGGCATTGTCAAAAGCTGGAGCAGGTGATGTTTTATGCGGAATGATATCTGGTTTGTTAGCACAGGGACTTACTCCGTTTGAAGCGTGTAAAACAGCTGTTTATTTGCACGGTTTGTCTGGCGAGCTTGCAAGTAAATATTTAACAGAATACTCCGTATTGGCATCTGATTTAATTAATTATATTCCAGATTCAATCAGAACTTTACTTAATAACTGATTTGTCCCATTACAACTGGTTGAATTGCGCCTGTACAACTTGGAACATTGTTCGGTATTTTGTAGAAAGTGCAATAGCCAAGTAGTGCAAATGCCATTACTTCTTTAAAGTTGTTTGAAATGCCATAGTCTTCGTGTGATTTGATTTCAATGTTTGCTGGTAGATATTTTCTTAAATAACTAATTAGTGTTGGATTATATGCTCCTCCACCGCCTAAAATAAGCTCGTCGATATTTGTGTTAGGGTAAACAAATCTTTCGTATGCTTGCGCAATTGATTTGGCTGTAAGTGCTGTCACTGTTGCCATAACATCATACTTGTCTTCTGGTGCCATTTTTAACGCATTTTCTATATATGTACTTGAAAAATATTCTCTACCTGTTGTTTTAGGAGGTTCCGCAAAGTAGTATTCGTCTTCCAATAAACAATTTAGCCAATTGTCTGAAACAACACCCTTTTTAGCTAGTTTCCCATCTTTATCATAAGGTCTATCAAAGAATTTTTGTGCACAATAGTCAATCATAATATTGCCAAGTCCAGTGTCAAACCCGAATGTTGCACAGTCTTTTGAAACAACTGTTATGTTTGAAATTCCGCCAATATTTTGTACTGCAATATTTTTATTTAATGGTTTAAACCAAGTTTCATCGGCAAAACACACTAATGGTGCACCATTACCACCTTGAGCGATGTCGGCTGTTCTAAAATTTGCAATTGTCATGCAACCTGTTTTTTGTGAAATAACTGAGGGTTCTCCAATTTGTAATGTACTTTTTTCTGAAATTCCCGCAAGAGTTGTGTCTTTTGGGTAGTGATAAACTGTTTGTCCGTGAGAACTTATAAAATCGGGTTTTCCGTGTTTTTTTATCATTTCATTAGCGGCCTTTGCAAAGCAGTGACCGATAACAAAGTTTAATTTGCAGATATCTTCTAACTTTGCGCCTTTATGAAACACTTCAAAAATGTGATTTCTAACTTCTTTAGGGTATTCAAAATTAAAACCATCTATCAAACTACAGCTTAAATCTGGCTTTACCAAGCATAAACCTACGTCAATAGAATCACAAGAGGTTCCTGACATCATTGATAAAATTGTTTTTGACGTTCTATTTTCTTCCATATATAAATTATAATATAAAAAAACTGCCTTACGGCAATTTTACAACTATCCCAAATTTTCCCAAGTTTATATTTTATTAATAGTTTAAATAAGTCTAAATTTTTTCTTTTTCGCTAATGTAATGTATATTTTTCTAAAATAAAATCTTTTAATCTTTTTCCAATCTTCTAAAATTTAATCTTTTAATGTAAAATCTTTCGCTATTCTTAATGCGGTTTGCCACCACCCCTTTGTCTTTCTTTTCCCTAATCTTCCAATTTGCTATTTGCCTTTCGACATAATTATAATAGTCTAGTGATGAGCTATTTACAAGTAAAGAAATTTCTTAAAATTTTTACAATTGACCATGCCCCCTGATATGTTTGCTTATTAGTCTAATTAACAATCTTAATGAAGAAAATTTAATGAATTTACGTAAAAGCATGCTAATTTTTGCCTTGACAAAATTATTTCAGCACGCTTTTACCTATTTGTCTATGTTTTACTTGATGTATGGATTTACTTTTAATTTGTCAGGAAGCTTTTTGTTCAAGTATAATGAATATCTTTTACCTTCAACCAATAAGTTTAGTTTTAATTTGTTTTCAAGTTTGTCCTTGTAACCGTATGTTTGAACTTGCTTGTTTTTAACGATTACGTAAACAGGAAATCCTTTATTAGAAACAATTTGTTCAAGTTTATTAAAGTCGTCATCAGTAATAAAGTAAACATAGTCGCCGTAGTTTATTTTAGTACTTGGTTTTACCGCAAAATCAAATGTAACAAGTCTTGCGTTTGTTGTGTTTGCATAGTTTGAGAATAGTACTAATTCGTTTTCTCCACCAGCATAGATTAGGCTAAATAAATTTGTAACAGCAAACGTAATAACAAAGAACATTGTAATTACATATCCTGAAAAGATTGACAATGATTCTTGAGTCTTTAATTTTAGCATTAATAATATACCAACAAATGCGCAACCAATAAGCACGGAGTACTTAAATGGACTAACAAGTTCAATCAGGCTTGCTGGCAAGAATATGAATGCGAATGATGCGCCTAATGACGCCAAAATAAATATTACAGAAACTAAGTATGTTGAAATTGATATTGCTTGTTTGTGATTTTCTTTTGAATCGCACCAGAAGAAGCCTGTCAATAAAGCTGATGCAGGTAAAGCTGGAAGAATGTATGTTGGAAGTTTTGTGCTAGAAACGCTCATTACTCCAAATACTACAATAAAAAATAGAGCTGAAAATAATATAATTTTTTGGTTGTTGTTTTCAACAGAAGTCAAATTATATAGCTTTTGGAACCATTTACCCTCAAAATCTTTGTATTTTTTTACTAATTTTTTTACTCCGTCCACAATTGAAGCTAAAAATATAAATGTCCAAGGCATAAATGCAACTATAAAGACAGGTATAAAGTAGAAAAATGAATGTTTTCTACCTAAATCGTTTGAATCGATTAATCTAGCAAAGTGATGTTTTATAAAATATTCTTGAATAAATGTCCAACCGTAATCTCTTAACATTACAACGTGCCAAGGTAGAGCAATTAATGCGAATATAACAAGACCTACAATTAAATGTAGAGGTTTGAATAGTTCTTTTAGAGATTTTGTAAATAAACAGTATAAAAACATTACAACAAGAGGAATTGCGATTGCTAAAATACCCTTTGCTAAAAATCCTAAACCAGCAAATGTCCAGAATCCCCACCAACAATATTTTTTGTGATGCTCTTTTACAAAATAGCTTAAAAATGCGCTGTATAGTGCACTTGTTAACCAAACAGTAAGTACCATATCAAGTATGGCAACGTGAGATAGAATTAAAAAGAAAACACTTGTTAATAAAACAATAGCGCTAACTATCCCAAATTTTCTTGATAAAACTTTTTTGCCAAAGAAATAAGTAAAAAATATTAAAAATGTAGCCATTAATGCGATTGGAAATCTTACTGCAAATGTGCTAAAACTTCCAAAAAATTTAATTGAAGCGCCAACAATCCAAAAATAGAAAGGTGGTTTTTCTAAAAATGGTACCGAATTTAGCAATAACACATTCCAATCGTTTGAATTTGCCAAATCTCTTGACATAATTGCATATCTTGTTTCATCAACATCTAAAAGCGGATAGAAATTTAATCCCCAGAATAAAAATAGTCCGCAAAGTACGCCTAATAGTGCAATAGCAGATAAATCGGGGTGATTTGATATAAATTGTTTAATTTTATTCATATTTTCTCCTTAATTATACTTATGTTATAATCTTTTATAGTCTAGCATGTTTATTAAGGTTTATCAAATATGAAACGATTATTTAATATTTTAGCTTTGTTTATTGTATTCGTTGCGTTTGCAACTTCTGCTTATGCGAAAGATATCAAGTTTATACAAGTGACAGACTTGCATTATAATTCTACTGATGCAGCAACAAAGAATTTCAACAAATTGATTGGGTTAATTAACAATACTCCAAATCTTGATTTTGTTGCCTTTACTGGTGATAATATTGATGTTGCAAATGCTAATATGCTTGATGATTTTTTAAAATTAGCTAAAAAAATTAAAGTTCCATATTATATTGAAGTTGGTAACCACGATTGTTTTAAATCAGGAGGTTTATCAAAAGCTCAATATAGAAAAATGATTAATAAAAGCTTAAAAAGACATCACAAAGACTTTAATTTTGTTGTAAAGAAAGACAATGTTGCATTTATATTTATTGATGGTGCTAAAGAAGTTATTCCGTCAGCAAATGGCTATTTTAAAGGCGATACTTTACAGTGGCTTGAAAAACAATTAGAAAAAAATAAAAATAGAAAAGTTGTTATTTTTCAACATTTTCCAATGTCTATTCAACGTCCAGGCTCAAATCATAACTTGTTTAGACCTGAACAATACTTCAATATAATTGCAAATCATAAAAATATTATGGCTATTTTTGCTGGTCACTATCACTCTCAATCTGAAGAAGAAAAAGACGGAGTGTTATATGTGGTAACAGGTGCAGCGCACGGTGCTGACGCTGGATACAGAGAAGTTTATATTGAAGATTTAGGTCATAATAATTACGAAATCTATAGTCAAATGGTAAATTTTTCAAAATAACAAAAAGTATAAAAAAGGGCGGAACGCGAAGCGTTCCGCCCTTTTTTTATTATATTAAATTTACTAGCCTTTAAAATCTTGTCCTCCGACAATTTTTAGGTGACGTTCAGCGCCCTCGCCAATACTTTCACTTTCTAGGTTATGTTGTTCAACAAGTTCGTGTTGCATTTTTCTTATTTGTTGGTTCTGTGGTGATAATTCAATATTTCTTGCTCCAGCTAAAATCTTATCAATCGCGCTTTTTGCCTCGTCTAGAGCTTTTTCAGCATCATCATAATAACCTTGAAGTGCTTGAGAAGATTCTCTAATATCCAAAGCTTCTTTTACAACCTTTTGAATTTGGGCCATTGAATTAGTTTTTACGTAGAAAATTTGTAATCTGTAATTGTTTGCTGTGCTTAGAATTTTAGCTCCGCCTTTTGCAAAGTTTTTATGTGCAATAACCAAATCGGCTTCGTCAATATTTTTTGTGATTTCAGCGTTCAAGTCTAATCTTTCAATGATTTTTTCAACAATTGAACGAGAAACTGCGTAAAGATAGATTTTCTTAAATTTTTTTGCTTCTTTTACGTAATCTTTTCTATTAAAACTGAATTTCAACCTATCTGCAGGGTTTTGTTGAGTTAACTTTTTATCTGCTTCGTTTATTTTATCAATAATTTGCTGTTCAGTTTCTTTTTGATGTTCAACAGGAATTAAATGTTCTTCTTCCTTAATTTCAGCTGGTTTGTTGTCGTAAGTTTTGTCGACTTTTCTAATTTCAGGACGAATTGGCCAACCTCTAAGAATGTAATCAACAGCTTCAGCTGCATCTTTATAAACCGCAAGAGTGTTTCTATCTAAAATTTCGATTACGATGTCAAAAGTTGGTTGTTTTTCACGTTCAAGAACTGTTTTTTGAGAAGCTCTTCTTTTTGCCTCGTCGTCACCTAATGTAACAGATTGAATACCACCAACCAAGTCAGATAACGCTGGGTTTTTAATCAAGTTTTCTAAACTTTGACCGTGAGCTGTTGCAATTAACATAACACCACGTTCAGCAATTGTTCTAGCTGCCTGAGCTTCTGCTTCAGTACCTATTTCATCAACTACAATAACTTCTGGAGTGTGGTTTTCAACCGCTTCAATCATAATATCTTTTTGAAATTCTGGTTGTCTAACCTGCATTCTTCTTGCTTTACCAATAGCAGGGTGTGGAGTATCGCCATCTCCAGCAATTTCGTTTGACGTATCAACGATAACAACACGTTTGCCCAATTCATCAGCTACTAAACGTGAAATTTCCCTTAACTTTGTTGTTTTACCAACACCAGGTTTACCAAGAAACAAAATACTTTTGCCCTGCATGACAAAATCTTTAATGCACGCAATTGTACCTGTTACAACCCTACCAATTCTGCAAGTTAAACCTATTACACGACCTTGTCTGTTTCTAATCGCACTTATTCTGTGTAAAGTGCCAGCGATACCTGAACGGTTATCAGATGTGAATTCAGGAATTCTTTCTGTTATGTAGTCCAAATCTTCGTATGTTATTGGCTCACAATTCAAACTTTCTATTTTCCCACCAGAATGTCTTATTTCAGGCAATCTTCCGATATCTAAAACGAGTTCAATAACATCGTTTAATGAATCGTGATTTAATAATTTTGTTACTTTTGGGGGTAAGACTTCAATTAATCTGTCTAAGTCGTTCTGAAGTTGAATATCGTTCATGTAATCCTTTTTGTTTTGTGTACCAATAACTTTATCCACTAGTATTATACCACTTTTTACAATGCAATTATCACACTTTTAAACGATAATATCTTCCATGTTACAAAACTTTACATTTTCTTTGTAAATAATGTTTACGAGAGTTTCTTTGACGTAGCAAATTTTTTTATTTGCGTTTTTAATAAATATGTGTTAGAAATAATATAGTAATATTTATTAAGGTAGGTAAGATGATTTACGCAGTAGGTAGAAGTGACTCGGCATTTAGAATGATGAATACAGCAAGTTCTCAGTTGTCTATGATGAACTCAATTGGTCCAAATTCTGATTTGAGAGCGTTGCATGCGATGGATACTAGAAATGCTTTGCAAATGGAAAAGGATAAATTGAACTATACTTTAATGGATAGATTAGATAAATTAGATACAAAAATTAGAAAAGATAGAATAAAAAGAATGTATAAATAAGTTTTTACAAAAAAGGCGCGCTTGAGATTTTCTCAAGCGCGCCTTTTTTATTGTTTTTTATATATGACTTTCTAAATCTTTTCTTATATCATCAACAGACACGTGTAAGACTGGACTGTTTTCATCTTTTTGCAAGTAAACATCTTTTATTCCAGCTTGGACAATAAATCTTTTGCATAGAATACAAATCATTTGGTGTCCCCAGATATACATTGTTGCGTCCTTGCAACGGTCTTGACCTGCTTGAATTATTGCGTTTTGCTCTGCGTGAATAGAACGACAAGTTTCGTATCTTGTGCCAGATTCTATGTTATGTTGTATTCTGTAGCAATATCCGCGTTCTGCACAAGATTCAACCTTTGATGGTGTTCCGTTGTAACCTGTTGCTTTAATTTTTTTATCTTCACCAACAATTACAGCTCCAACTTGAGCTCTAATACAATTTGAGCGACTTGCACAAGTTTTTGCTAAATCTAAAAAATATTCATTCCAAGGTTTTATTGCCATTTTATGTCCCCTATTTTGATTTTTTTACCCAGTTTTCAAAGATTTTCATAGCTGGTCTGCCAAGAGCTAAGGCCCAAGCTTTAACGTTCTTTGTTGCTACAGAACCTGCTGCTACAAAAGCGCCTTCTTCAAGTTCTATTGGAGCTACAAGAACTGAATTTGAACCAGTATTTGCATAATCTCCGATAATAGTTTTGTTTTTAACCTTTGTTACTGGGTTGTAGTTTGCAGTGATTGTTCCAGCACCGATATTAACGTGTGAACCAATTTCACTGTCGCCAACGTAGCTTAGGTGAGAAACATTTGTATTATCTTTGATAACTGATTTTTTAACTTCTACAAAGTTACCAATTCTAACGTGATTACCAATTTCCACGTCACCTCTAATGTGAGCCATAGGTCCGATTGTACAGTTAGAACCGATTTTGTTTTTGCCATTAATGAATACAGACGGATAAATGATAGTGTCTGTGCCGATTGTTGTGTCTTCGCTAATCCAAGTAGTATCAGGGTCAACGATTGTTACACCATTTTTCATAAGTTTTGTAAGAGTTCTTTTGTTCAAAATTTTTGCAGCTTCTGCAAGTTGGATTTTTGAATTTATTCCTAAAATTTCAGTATTATCTTTTAAAGTGTAAGCTTGTACATTCAAGTCATGTTTTACGCCCCAAGAAATAATATCTGTTAAATAGTATTCACCTTGAGCATTGTTGCTTTTTAGTTCAGTGAATGCTTTTTTTACTTTTTGCCAGTTAATGCAATAGATACCAGCGTTAACTTCTTGGATTTGTTTTTCTTCAAAAGATGCATCTTTTTCTTCTACAATTTTTTTCAAAGTTCGGTCGATATTTCTAACAATTCTTCCGTAATTGAATGGATTTTCGAAGATGGCACTCATAACTGTAATATCAGCTTTGTTTTCCTTGTGATATTCAATAAAACTTGAAATTGTATCCGCTGTAATAAGTGGAGTATCGCCACATAAGATAATTACTTCGCCATCAAAATTTTCAAGTTCTTGGCAAGCCATACTTACTGCGTGACCAGTACCAAGTTGTGGGCTTTGTAGTAATGTTTTAGCGTTATTGCTATAATTTTTATTTACAAATTCTGTAACTGCTTCTGCTTGGTGTCCTACAATAACATAAGATTGTTCAACCATATGCGTGTTGTTTACTGCGTCTAGAACATAACCTAATAATGTTTTATCAAAAATATTGTGTAAAACTTTTGATTTTTCTGATTTCATTCTTGTGCCTTTACCAGCAGCCAAAATAATTGATTTAATACCCATGACAATCTCCTTTAATTTATAAAATTATAATAACATAAACACTGTTACTATTGAAATAGTATGATTTTTGTGAAATAATTTTTTTGTAATTAATCAAGGAGAAAAATATGCCAACCGTTATTGAAGATATTGTAGCTAGACAAATTTTAGATTCAAGAGGTAATCCAACAGTAGAAGTTGATGTAAAGGTTGCATCTGGCGTTGTTGGACGAGCTGCAGTTCCGTCAGGTGCTTCAACAGGTATTTATGAAGCGTTAGAATTACGTGATAATGATAGATCTCGTTTCGGCGGTAAAGGCGTTATTAAGGCAGTTAATAATGTAAATAATATTATTGCTCCAGAATTAATTGGCGAAGATGCTTCAAATCAATACAATATTGATAGATTAATGTTAGAGCTAGACGGTACTGACAATAAATCTCGCTTAGGTGCAAATGCTATATTAGGTGTGTCTTTAGCTGTTGCAAAAGCAGCCGCATTGGCTTGCAAAGTTCCATTATATCGTTATTTAGGAGGAATTTCAGCAATTACACTACCTGTGCCGTTAATGAATATTATAAACGGTGGTGTGCATGCTGATAACAATATAGACTGTCAAGAATTTATGATTGCGCCAGTTGGTGCAGATTGTTTCCAAGAAGCTGTTAGAATGGGTTCAGAAATCTTTTACGCTTTAAAGCATATTTTACAAGACAAGGACTATGTAACTTCAGTTGGTGATGAGGGTGGTTTTGCTCCAAATTTGTCTTCAAATGAAGAAGCAATCGAAATGATTATTCAAGCAATTCAAAATGCTGGTTATACAACAGATGACGTCAAAATATGCGTTGATTTGGCATCAAGTGAATTTTATGAAGATGGCAAATATACTCTTGCTGGCGAGGGTAAAATTTTAACAAGAGAAGAAATGGTTGATTTCTTGGCAGGTTGGGTTGAAAAATATCCAATTATCTCAATCGAAGACGGTATGGCAGAAGAAGATTGGGAGGGTTGGAGATTATTGACTCAAAAAATCGGTTCAAAATGCCAATTAGTCGGTGACGATTTGTTTGTAACCAATACAAAACGTCTTCAAGAAGGTATTTTGAGAAAAATCGGTAACTCTATTTTAATCAAAGTAAATCAAATTGGTACATTGACAGAAACTCTTGAAGCAATTGCTATGGCTCATTCTGCAGGTTATACAGCAATATCTTCTCATCGTTCTGGTGAAACAGAAGATACATTTATTGCAGATTTAGCTGTTGCAACAAATTGTGGTCAAATCAAAACAGGTTCAGCTTCTCGTTCTGACAGAATGGCAAAATATAACCAACTTATAAGAATTGAACAAGAACTTGGAATGTCTGCTAAATATGTTGGATTACAAGCTTTTAGCGGTCATAGAAGTTTTGATTTTGTAAGATAATTTGTTACAAATTTTTAAAATTTTACAGTATTAATTTAGTTGTAGTATATTATATAAGTGATGGAAAATAGATTAGAAGAAAAATATATAGTTACAGGTGGTGTTCCTCTTAAAGGTGAGGTTCACATCGGAGGTGCTAAAAACGCTGTATTAAAGCTTATGGCTGCTGCTGTTTTGGCAAAAGGTAAAACTTTAATTCACAATGTTCCTGATTTAACTGACGTTGAAATCATGTTGAACGTTATTCAAGAGTTGGGTACAAAAACTGAATACGACAAAGAACACAAGACTGTTACTATTGATGCGACAGATATTACAAGCGTTACAGCTAAATATGAATTAGTTAGTAAAATGAGGGCATCTTTCATTATTTTAGGTGCACTTGTTTCTCGCTGTAAAGAAGCTATTGTTGCACTCCCTGGAGGCTGTGCAATTGGTGAAAGACGTGTTGACTTCCACATAAAAGGTTTGGAAGCTTTAGGCGCTAAAATTAAAATTGAAAATGGTTATGTACATGCCAAGGCTTCAAAATTAACAGGAGCAGAGGTCTATTTAGACATTCCATCTGTTGGTGCAACAGAAAATATCATGTTAGCTGCAATTTTAGCTGATGGTGAAACAAGAATTCAAAATGCGGCAAGAGAACCAGAAATTATTGATTTGGCTAACTTCTTAAATGCTATGGGTGCTGAAGTTTCAGGAGCAGGTACTTCTGACATTATTATCAACGGTGTAACTCAAGATAAACTTCACCCAATTGAATACACTACAATTCCTGATAGAATTGAAGCTGGTACGTTTATGACAGCTGTTGTTGCAACAAGAGGAAAAGCTATTATCAGAAATATTTTTCCAGCACATTTGACATTTTTCAATAATAAGTTATTGAAAATGGGAGCGAATATTAAACTTATTGAACCAACAGCAATTGAAGTTTCTGCTAAAGGTAGATTAAATACAGTTAATTTTGTAACTCAACCATATCCAGGATTTCCAACAGATTTGCAATCTATGGCGATGGTATTGTTATCAACTGCAAATGGTGTTGGTATTATTACTGAAAGCTTGTATGAAAATAGATTTATGCAAGTTCCAGACTTAAGACGTATGGGTGCGGATATTCATCAAGATAGAAATCACGCTATCATCAAAGGTGTAAAAAAATTAACAAGTGCTGCTGTGTCTGCCAGTGATTTGAGAGCTGGTGCATCGTTAGTTGTTGCGGCTTTAATGGCAGAGGGCACATCAGAAATTAACAATTTACATCATATTGATAGAGGTTATGAAAACTTTGAATCAAAAATAAGAGCTCTTGGCGGTAAAATTGAGCGTGTTACTCCTTCGATTGTTTCACCTCAGGAGGGGTTAAATGAAGCAAGAATATAGACGCTGGTATGAACACGACCCTCTTTTATTAGAAGTTGTTGAGCTATTAAAAAATTATCAAGATGAATTACGTTCTCAAGCTGAGATTTTTTTAAAGAAGATAGAAGAAAAAGTTTCAGTTGATGCTATAGATAAATTTTATGAAATGGTTAAACCTGTAAATGGTAATCGTTGGTACGATAAAGACCCTGTTATTTCAAAAACTATTGAGTTATTGAGAGTTGTTCCTCCAGATGTTCAAAAATCTTGTGCGGAACATTTTATAAAAGCTTTAAAAGATATTGGTGTTGATTACCAAAGTCCAAATATTAATGAGTAATGTTAAATATTAATTGTGACAAGTTTGAAAAACTAAAAAAAATGGTAGTGAAAGGTTCTTCTTTTGTTGCCAGTGGTGTTACGTCTTTTTTTAGACTTGTTTTGTTGAACAAAATTAAGGAATATTCTGACAGAAAAATTATTTTTGTAACTTCAAATGAGCAGAGCGCTTTAAAATATCAATCTGATTATAGAAAAATTTATGGCAAAGATGTAGCTTTTATGCCTTTTCAAAGCGTTTCTATGTATGAAATGCTTTCATCAAACAAGTATGAATATGCCTCACAAGTTCAGATTATAAGGCAAAAACCAGATATCATCTTTACTCCAGTTAAAACCTTACTGGAAAAATTTCCAGATGAGGCATTTTATAACAAAAATGCTATCAAATTAAAGCTTAATGAGTCTATTGATGTTACAGAATTTGCTAAAAAACTTGTAGAATATGGCTATAAGCGTTCTGTTATGGTTTCTGATATTGGAGAATTTTCTTTGCGTGGAGATATTATTGATGTATTTTCTTTGAATAAAAATCCGATAAGAATTGAACTTTGGGGTGATGAAATTGTAGATATAAGGTATTTTAACAACGAAACTCAAAAATCTATTCAAAAAGTCAAAGAAATAGAAATTTTACCTGTGTTTAAATTTTTATCCAGCGAAGATAAGTCTTTACCTAAAGAATTGTTGAATAAAGTTCAGGAAGAAGCTTATTTTGAGGGAATTGAAGCTTACCAATCTTATTTTAATAAAAATCTATTGAATTTTTTCCAGATTTTTGACGATTATGTGCTAATTTTTGATGAAATGAGTGAAATTTATTCCAAATTTGATTTTTTAGATGAAAATTATGAAAATCAATATTTAGAAAATAAAAAATTATCGCTTATAAGTGAATTAAAAGATAAAAATCATTTATCATTTGATGAATTTGAAAAAGAAGTTGCAAAATTTCAAAAAATTGGCTTGAATAACTTTTTAGATGTTGAATTACCATTTAATATAGAATTTGACGCGCAACCTGTCATGAATTTTAATGCTGATTTACAAAGAATTGCAGATTTTATCAATTCAAAGCTAGATTACGAAATTCTTATTTCTACAGATTATCCAGAGCGTGTAAAAGAAATTCTTGCAGAAAAGGGAATCTTTCACTGCCGATTTATGGAGGGTATAACTTCTTTTGGTACTATATCTGATGAATGCAAATTTGTTGTGCTTACCGATAGAGAATTGTTTAACAAACGTTCTAAGGAGGTAACTTCTCAAAAAAGGAATTATTATAAAGAAAAACAAGAATATATTGAAAACATAAACGATATTCAAGTTGGTGAATATGTCGTTCACTCAATTCATGGGGTTGGTATTTATCAAGGGTTAACTCAACAAGAAATTGATGGGCAACTAAAGGATTATTTAACAATTGAATATGCCTCAAAAGATAAATTGCATATACCAGCAGAGCAAATAAATCTTTTATGCAGATATAGAGGTTCTGGTACTGTAAAACCAAAACTTTCGCGTATGGGAGGAAACGATTGGGAGAATACAAAATCTAAGGTTAAAAAGGCTGTTGAATCTATTGCCTATGATTTATTACGACTTTACGCAAAACGAAAAATGCAAACAGGATTTAAGTTTGACTCGGATAGTAATTGGCAAATTGAAATGGAAGAAGCTTTTGAATATGTTGAAACACCTGATCAAATCCGTGCAATTGACGAGGTTAAACGAGATATGGAATCAGAAGCACCAATGGATAGACTAATATGCGGTGATGTAGGTTTTGGTAAAACAGAAGTTGCTATGCGTGCTATTTTTAAAGCGATAACTTCTGGTAAACAAGTTGCTGTAATTGTTCCGACAACTATTTTAGCGCTACAACATTACAAAACAATTTCGGATAGATTTAAACCTTTTGCGATGAATGTTGAATTGTTATCTCGTTTTCGTTCAGCAAAAGAACAAAAAGAAACTTTAAAGAGAATGGCTTTAGGTGAAACTGATGTCGTGATAGGTACACATAAATTGCTACAAGATGGCATTATCTTTAAAGATTTAGGCTTGCTTGTTATTGATGAAGAACATAGATTTGGTGTAAGACATAAAGAAAAATTAAAACAACTTAAAGAAAATATTGATATTATTTCAATGTCAGCAACACCTATTCCAAGAACACTCTACATGTCACTTTCTGGAATAAAAGATATGTCGTTAATCAATACACCTCCGAAAAACAGACTTCCTATTAAAACTTTTGTAGGTGAATTTAACGAAACAGCTGTAAAAAATGCTATTATTCATGAATTGGATAGAGAGGGGCAAGTTTTCTATCTTTATAATAGGGTTGAAACGATAAATGAATTTAAAGCTCAATTGCAAAAAATTGTTCCAAATGCGCGTATTGCAATCGGGCATGGACAAATGAATGAAAGCGAATTAGAAAAAATTATTGTTGATTTCGCAAATAATGAGTACGATATTTTACTTGCAACAACAATTATTGAAAACGGTTTAGATATCCCAAACGCAAATACAATGATTATCCACGATGCAGATAAATTTGGCTTGGCTCAACTATATCAATTAAGAGGTCGTGTAGGTCGTTGTGAAAAACAAGCTTATTGTTATTGTTTCTACAAAAAAGACAAAAATCTTTCTGAGGAAGCCGTAAAACGTTTAAAAGCGATAAAAGAATTCACAACACTTGGAAGCGGTTACCAAATTGCACTTCGCGATGTTGAAATTAGAGGTGTTGGAAATATTTTGGGTACAAAACAACATGGACATATGATTAATGTTGGTTTTGATACATATTGTCAATTATTAGATGAAGCTGTAAGAGAATTACAAGGTGAAAAACCAGAAAAAACAATTCCGACAATTGTTGATATTAATATCACAGCCTACATTCCAGATGAGTGGGTTGGCTCTGCTGAACAAAAGATGATTGAATATAAACGTTTGGCTGACGTAAAAAATCAAGTAGAGTTAGATTATATTGTAGATGAGTGGAAAGATAGATTTTCTAAAGCTCCAGAAGCTGTCGAAAACTTGATAAAATTAATTAAAATTCGACTTATGGCAACAGAGGTTAAAATATCTTTAATTAGAGAAACTTCTGATTGTATAAGAATTTACACACCGTTCACACAGCCAGAATGGCGAATTATTAGTCCAAAACTACCAGCAGAACTTAACAAATATATTAAGTTTACTATTGCGCCAAAAACTTGTACTGACGGCAATTCTATAATATTGCTTAACAATAAGTATCTTAATTTTGATGAAATATTTAACATATTAACAGATTTGTTTTATTATATAAATAAGATATGTTATGAGTATTCTAACAGACAAGGAGAATAATATGAAAAAAACTATTAAATTGTTAACTCTTATGTTGCTTGTTTCAATAGTATTCACTGGCTGTGGTTTAAAAGACAGAAATGCTATTGTAAAAGTTAATAATCACGTTATTACCCAAGGTGATTATGATGAATTATTTAAACAAACAATTAAAAATCCTGCATTACAAATGTTTGGTTTAAATGACAAAAAAATCGATAAAAAAAGTTTCATGTATTTGATGATTAAAGATAAAGTCGTAAATGAACTTATCATCAGAACTTTGATAGAAGATGAAGTTAACAAACGTGGTATTAAAGTGTCAAATAAAGATGCAGAAGAAGCTTTGCAAAAAGCAATAGAACAAGTTGGTTCAAAAGCAAAATTTAATGAAATTTTAAAACAATACGGTGTATCTTTGGCTGAATTTAAAAAAGACTTAGTTGAAGAAGTTAAAATGAAAAAACTTGTTGATATGCTTGAAAAAGTTACAGTGACTGAAGCTGACGCTAAAAAATACTATAATCAAAACTTGAGCAAATTCAAGTATCCAGATAAAGTTAGAGCTTCTCACATCTTAATCGCTGCTAATGAAGAAGAAATTAAAGAATCAATAAAAGCTGATAGCAAAAATGCTCAAATTTCTGATTCAGAACTAAAATCTTTAGTAGACAAACAAATGGCTGAAAAATTGAAAAAAGCAAATGAAGTTTTGGTTCTAGTACAAAAAGACCCATCTGCATTTGCTAAAATTGCAAAAGAATCTTCAGAAGATGTTGAATCTGCAAAACAAGGTGGTGATTTAGGTTTCTTTGCTCAACAAGAAATGGTTGAACCATTTGCAAAAGCAGCATTTGCTATGAAACCAAATACAATTAGTGGAATTGTTAAAACACCTTACGGTTACCATATTATAATGGTTACTGATAGAAAAGCCGCAGGTCAAGATTCATTTGAAAAAGTTAAATCTGATATTATGCTTTACTTAGAAAATGAAAAGAAAGTTAAAGTATTAGAAAACTTTATTGAATCTTTGAAGAAAACAGCTAAAATTGAATACGTAAATGAAGAATACAACCCAACAGATATTCAAGAAGCTTTACGTAATCAAGCAAGACAAAGTTCAGCGGTTGCAGAACAAGTTGATGAAGCCAATCATTCAGCAACACCTGTAGCAGTTCCTGAAAAGAAATAACAAATTTTTATAAAAAAAAGAAAGAGGTTTTTACAACCTCTTTCTTTTTTTTGTCTGTTGTAAATATTTGTTAAAAAGCTCTAAAGTTTAAGGCTTAAACTGCCGTAAACATGAGTATAACTTAAATTAATGGTAGGTAAATATGGGATTAGCAGCATCACAAGCAAGATTATTAACTCTTACATCAAGGTTGTCTTCAATTGAATTGAAGCAACAGATGATTGCTAATGCAAAAATTTTGTTAGCAAATGACTCAGAAGAAGTTTCAACAAAATACACAAAGGCTTTGAATAACCAAACTTTAAAAATGTCAGACGGTACAAATGAAATACCTATGACTTATGACAATTTAAAATCCTTTGGTTACGATGTTAAGAGAACTGGTGATGGTTTGATGGCAGGTGAAACTTCTTATCCTAAATCTTCTGAAAAAGTCTTTTCTTCAGGGGATGTATTATCAATTCCAGTTGTACAAAAGCCAAGTCAACCTAGACCTTCTTCAACTCAACTTAATCCTCCAATAAAAACGGTTTATGAAAATGTTGTTTTTGATTCAGTAGCAATTGCAGACTCTTTAAGTATACTTAATGGTACGAATGACTATGGAAAATGGATGACGACAAGAGGTTCGACATTGCCTTCTCAAGCATCACAATTAGCAGTTATTGCAAATAAAGTAGGTGCATTTTCTGCAAATGCATCAAAAATTAATGCCTTTAAAGCAGAAGTTTCAAAGGTTGGCATTGTGTATACAACTAAAAACAATGCTTCATATTATTCAGCAAATAACATTAATGCTTTGTACTCTAAATTCTATGATGTAAAGAGTTCTTTATCAAAAGATGTAGATACATATAATAATAGCTTACCAGCAAAAAATAAAGCCGCAAATGAAGATTATCAAAGAAAATGTCAAGCACATGATGAAGCGGTTAATCTTAAAAAACAATGGGACGAATATGATAGTTATTTGGATAAGCTAGAAAAAGCTAAGCTTAATACTCAAGACGGTACATCTTCAGTAGGCGGAGCAGGTGGCGCAGGTGCTTCTGCAGGTGCTTCTGGAAGCTCTTCAAATCCTCAAGCGCAAGCTTTGGCTCAACAATTAAAATCAAATCCTCAATTCTTAATTCAGGGTTTATTGAGTGGATATTTGACTTTAGTAAAAGACGGTCAAGATGTATCGTTATCTTCAGCAACAAATATTTTAGAACAATATGACAAGTCAGATGATGCGGCAGCGGAAGCAGAATATAACGCGCAAATGGCAAAAATTAACAGAAAAGAAAAAGTGCTAGATAATCAAATGAAAAGTTTAGATACTGAACACAGTGCTATGCAACAAGAAATTGAATCTGTTAAGTCGATTATTTCAAAACACGCAGAAAATGACTTTAATTTATTTGGATAGTTCTGTAATATTATCTAGTCTTTGCATGTAATCTTGTTTTTGATATAATTTTATCAAAAGCGAGGTTATTTGTTATGAAAGATATGCTAGATAAAATTAAGCAAATTGAAGAAAAATATAATGAACTAGGTTTAACTCTTTCAGATCCAGCTGTTATTCAGGATTACAATAGATTTAAAGATTTATCTAAACAACGTAAATCTATGGAAGAAACTGTTGAATTGTATTATGCTTGGAAAAAAGCTGTTGATGCGATAAATGATGCAAAAGAGATGATTAAATCTGAATCAGACGAAGAAATGAAAGAATTTTTACGTTCTGATATTGAAGAAAACGAAGCAAAAATTGTTGATTACGAAGAAAAAATGAAAATTTTACTTCTACCTCGCGACCCAATGGACGATAAAGATATTATGCTTGAAATCCGTGGTGGTGCTGGTGGTGACGAAGCCAACATTTTCGCAGGTGATTTGGCAAGAATGTATTTAAAATACGCTGATAAAAAAGGTTGGCAAACTCAAATTCTATCAAAAACTGAATGCGAAGCTGGCGGATATTCTGAAATTATTATTTCAATTAAGGGTGACGCGGTTTATTCTCAATTAAAATACGAATCTGGTGTTCACCGTGTACAGCGTGTTCCTCAAACTGAATCTCAAGGACGTGTTCATACATCAACTGCAACAGTTGCTGTAATGCCAGAGGTTGATGACGTTGAAATTGAAATTAAACCTGAAGATATTGAAATGTCTACAGCTCGTTCTGGTGGTGCTGGTGGTCAAAACGTTAACAAGGTAGAAACTGCTGCCAGATTATTCCACAAGCCAACAGGTATTATGATTTTCTGTACAGAAGAACGTTCTCAATTGCAAAACAAAGAACGTGCTATGCAAATTTTGAAAGCTAAATTATACGATTTAGAAGTTCAAAAACAAACAAAAGAAATTACAGACTTACGTCGTTCACAAGTAGGTTCTGGCGACAGAAGTGAACGTATTAGAACTTATAACTTCCCTCAAGGAAGACTTACTGACCACAGAATTGGTCAAAACTTGAATGTTTGGACTGTTATTGACGGTGATTTAGATGAACTTTTGCATCTATTAATTGAATATGACCAAAAATTGAAATTGGAAAAATTAGCTGAAGTGAACTAGATGAAACATTTAAGAAAATGTATTGGTTGCGGTACTGTTCAGAATCGTGATACAATGATTAAAATTACATACGATAAGTTGAATAATGATATTACTTTAAACCCAGATACGAAAAAATTTGGCAGATCGGTATATCTTTGTTATAATAAATTGTGTATAGAAAAGGCTTCAAAAAAAAATAAGCTACTAAAGGCTTTAAAGATAGATAAATCTTGAAATCGAAAGGATTAATTTTTAATAATATGCGTGTAAGTGAATTAGCAAAAGAATTAGGTTTAACAAGTAAAGAAGTGATTGAAAAATTTGCACAAGTTTCGATTGTTGTAAAAACTCACTCAAGTTCTGTTACTCCTGACCAAATAAAAAAATTGAAAGATTTTATTGCAGGTGGTTCAAAACAAGAAGTTAAAAAACCTAAGGCTTTTATCGTTAAAAAAGCAAAACCTGAAGAAAAACCTGAAGTTAAAGTTGTAGAACAAGAAACAAAGGCCGAAGAAAAGGCTCAAGTTGCTCAACCAAAAACAGTTGAAAAAGTTGCTACAACTCCTGTTTCAAGAATTGAACGCGTAGAACGTCCAAAAGTGGAAACTGTTAAGAAAGCTCCTGTTAATCGCTTGGAAATTGTAAGACACGCAGCAAGACCAGCAGAAGGTGCTCAAAAACCAGCAGGACGTCCAAACGATAGACCAAACAGATCAAATAACGGTCTAAAACCACAAAGACCACAAAGACCAACATCTGATGGCAAACCAATTGAACGCCATATTATTCCACAAGATATTTATGAAAACAAAGGTCAAACTTCAAAACATAAACCAGTTGACAAACGCAAGGATAAGATTTCTAAAGAAGAAGAACAAGAAAGAATTTCTCTAGAGAAAGCAGCAGCTCAAAAGCATAAAAAACGTATGCACAAGGAGGAAGAAAAAGAAGCTGTTACGCAATTGGTTGTTAATACTGCTATGACTATTCAAGAGTTAGCTGATAAGATTAACAAAACTCCAGCAGAGATTGTTAAATTCTTAATGCTAAATGGTATTATGGCGACAGTAAACCAACTTATTGACGTTGATGTTATTAAAAAAGTTTGTGCAGAATATGGCTTAGAAGTTCTTGATGAAGATTTAGACGCATTCGTTCAAGCTGAAATGGAAAAAGAAGAAAAGAAAGAAAAATTAAAAGCTGACGAAAAGAATATGATTCCACGTGCTCCAGTTATTAGTATTATGGGTCACGTTGACCACGGTAAAACTACATTATTAGATAGTATTCGAGCTTCAAAACATAAAATTGTAAATACCGAAGTTGGTGGTATCACTCAATCAATCGGTGCTTATACTATTTATTTACACGATGGAAGAAAAGTTGTATTTTTAGATACTCCTGGTCACGAAGCGTTTACAGAAATGCGTGCCAGAGGTGCAAAAGCTACTGATATTGCAATTCTGGTTGTTGCTGCAGATGACGGTATTATGCCACAAACAATTGAAGCTATTAACCACGCGAAAGCTGCTGAAATTCCTGTTATTGTTGCTGTTAACAAAATTGATAAAGCTGGTGCTGATCCAGATAGAATTTTAACTCAATTGACAGAACATGGACTTGTTCCAGAAGCTTGGGGCGGTGATACTATTACTTGCAATGTTTCGGCTTTGCAACGTCAAGGTATAGATGAACTTTTAGAATATATTCTATTAGTTGCTGATATGGCTGATTTAAAAGCTAATCCAAAAGCTCCAGCTACAGGTGTTGTAATTGAGGCAAACCTAGATAAAGGTAAAGGTCCTGTTGCAACATTATTAGTTCAAAACGGTACGTTGAGAGTTGGTAACTGTGTTGTAGTTGGTACTGCTTGCGGTAAAGTTAGAGCTTTGTTATCAGATTCTGGAGAAAAAATTAAGGAAGCTGAACCATCAACTCCAGTTGAGATCTTAGGTTTGACAGAAGTTCCTCAAGCTGGTGATACGTTTGAAGTTGTTGGCAACGAAAAAGAAATGAAAGCCATTATTGAAAAACGTAAAGAAACAGAACGTACAAAACGTCTTGATGAAATGCTTCCAGCTCATATTAGAAAAGAAGCTGTTTCAGGCGAAGAAAACATTCCGCAATTGAATTTAATTATCAAGGCAAATACTCACGGTGCAGCAGAAGCTGTATCTCAAGCTATTGCGCAAATGGATTCTGATGAAATTGCAACTAAAATTATTCACGTTGGTGTAGGCGATATTTCAGAAGCTGATGTTATGTTAGCATCTGCATCTAATGCTTTAATTTTAGGTTTTACAGTTAAGGAAGATTCAAATGCACTTGCCGCAGCTGAAAGAGAACACGTAACAATCAAGAAATACGATATTATTTACCAAATCCTAGAAGATATGGAAAAAACAATGTTGTCATTACTTGAACCTGAAATCAAAGAGGTTGCACTTGGTAAAGCTGAAATTAGACAAGTATTTACTATTGGTAAAACTACTAAGATTGCTGGTTGTTACGTTCTTGAGGGTAAAATTCAACGTAATAAGACAGCTGTTCTTGTTCGTAACGGTCAAGAAATCTTCCGTGGTGCAATTGATCAGTTGAAACGTTTCAAAGATGACGTTAAAGAAGTTGCACAAGGTTTTGAATGTGGTATTTCATTTGCTAAATTTAACGATCTTCAAGAGGGTGATATCATTGAAGTATCTACAACAGAAGAAGTTGAACGTCAAAGTTTATAATATATAAGGAACAAAAGTTATGAGCAGTAATCTTCGCAACGAAAGAGTAAGAAAAGAATTAATGCGCGAAATCTCTGAAATTCTTAGAAAAGAAATTAGAGGTCTTGTTGGTGTTGTTTCTATAACTGACGTTGAAGTTAGTCATGATAACTCTTTTGCTAAAGTTTTCTATAGCGTTTACGGTTCAGAAGAACAAAAAGAAAAATCTGTTCATATTATTAACCAAAATGTTTCTAAAATTAGATATGAAGTTGGCAAACGTATTAGATTGAGATTAACTCCAGAATTGAGATTTATCCAAGATAACTCTATTGAAAGAGGTTCTAGAGTTAATGAAATTCTTGAAAAAATTTCACGCGGAGAAGTTTAGTTGTTTGGTTTATTAAACATCTATAAGCCAGTAGGGAAAACATCTCATGATGTTGTTGCTTATTTGCGAAAAATTTTAAAAATAAAACAAATCGGACATACTGGAACTTTAGACCCTTTTGCAGAGGGTGTTTTGCCAATATGTATTGGTAAGTCAACTCGTTTAATCGAATATTTGCCTGATGATAAGGCTTATCTAGCATTTGTTCAATTTGGAAAAAGCACTGATACTTATGATATTGAGGGGCAGACAACTTTTTCAACAGATGAAAAGGTTACTGTAGATGGAATTAAAACCAAATTACAAAATTTTAAGGGTGAAATAGAACAACTTCCTCCTATTTATTCTGCTATAAAAGTTAATGGTAAAAAACTTTACGATTATGCTAGAGAGGGTAAAGAGGTCGAAGTTAAACCTAGAAAAGTTGTTATAAATAACATTGAACTTAAATCTTTTGATTATGAAGCGCAAATTGCTCAAATATATATTGAATGTTCAAAGGGTACATACATTCGCTCTATTGCTCATGATTTAGGTAAGGCTCTTGATAATGGCGCACATTTAGTAAAGTTAATAAGAACAAAAGTGGGTAATTTTAATGTTGAAAATGCTATAAAACTTGAAGATATAAAAACACAGGAAGATGTGTCTAATAATTTAATTGACCCTTTGCAAGTTTTAAGTTTGCCAAAATATGAATTGAACGATATAGAAAATGAAAAAGTTTCGCATGGTCAGCAATTGCTTAACAAAAGTATGAAAAGTGTCGATTTTCTTATTTTGGTTTATAATAATAGAATAAAAGCAGTAGCTACTGCAAATGAAAAATTTATTAAAGTAATTAAGGTATTTTAAAATGTATAAGAAAATTTTAGGGATTTTGTTAGTATTTGCGCTAAGTTCACCAGTCTTTGCTCAAGATTTGTCAGCCTTATGTGCCCAACCTCATGACTTGTCAATGAAAGGTACACGATTTATCGCAAATATTTCTGGTATGACTTTGTTATCACAAGCGATTGCAAATTCAATTGTAAAAAGTGAATTAAAAAAATCTACAGGTGCAAAAGGTTTTAAGGTTAAAATGAAATCTTTCAGTGCAAAGGATTTGGCTGATGGTCGTTTTAAATCTTTGAATATTTCAGGTAAAAACTTAGATTTTGACGGCATTTATGTTTCTGAATTTAAGGCTTCAACTGTTTGTGATTTTAACTATATTAAAGCAACTCCAAAATCAATAACTTTTAAAGATAATTTTGCTATGAATTACTCTATGACTATTTCAGATACCGATTTGAACAAAACCGTATTGTCTAAAGATTATTTGGCATTTTTGAAATCTTTAAACGTTAAAGCTGGTGGCTTGAATTTGATGGAATTGAAAGATGTAGATGTTAGATTGAAAAATGACAAACTATACTTTAAATTGCAAATGAATAATAAAGTTTTTAGCTATAATATTCCAGTGTTTATGAACGTTTCGACTAAAATGAAAGTTGAAGACAATAAAATTAAGTTAACAGAGGTTACATTAGAAAACTTAAATCAAAAGATAAATTTAACACAATTAACAAATATGATTAATATGATAAATCCGTTAAATTTTACAGTTGACGTACTTGGTAACGATAAAACAAAAGTTTCTTTACAATCAATGGATATAAAAGGTGACAAATTAGTTTTAGCAGGTACAATGTTTGTACCAAAAAATGCACAAGAAACTCGTAAGTAGAGGCAAAAAATGAGTGATTTTCAAAAAATAGGTTTAATAATAGTAATAATATTGGCTGCTATTTATGTAAAAATGGCATTCTTCGGAAGTCCTGATATTCCAGAAGATTTTGGAAAAAATACTGAGCAAGAAGTTGTCACAAAAAAACCAGAGCAAAAAGAAGAAAAACCTGAACAAAAAACGCAATATGTAAATGTATTTTTTATCGCTCATAATGCAAGCGGTGAAGAAGTTTACAGGGCTGTTAAACGTGAATACATGCCTGAATATGGTTCTCAATTAAAATTCGCTATAAAAACCTTGATAAATGGTCCAAGTGCTAAAGAAAAGAAGTTGGGTGTTTATACTGAAATCCCATCAGGAACTCGTTTAATTTCAATTACAGAATCACCATCAAGAGTTGTTATTAACTTATCTTCTGACTTCGAAAACGGTGGTGGTACTGATGGATTATACAAAAGATTATATCAGTTAATTAAAACAACAAAAATTAATTCTAACTTGCCATTATACTTACAACTTGACGGAAAACAAGTTGATGTTATTGGTGGTGAAGGAATTATGATAAATCAACCTTTAAGTGAGGATTTTGCTAATGAATAAAGATTTAGATTACTATTTGAACCTAGATTGGACCCTGATTGAGGGTACAGACTTAGATTTTAATGGAAATCCATATTGGTATATTGAGATAAAAGAAATTCCTAGTTTTGCTTTTTGTGCGAAAACTATTGAAAAAGCAAGGGCAAATTATAAAAATCAGTTAAAATTACAATTAATGCTAATGCTTGAAGACGGTGATGATATTCCAGAACCAGGAGAAGATGAAGAAGATATCGACTGGGAAAGCATGTGTCCAGGTGGTTAGTTAATCTATGCGTAGATTTCTTGAAAAATTTACATCTCACTCAATATTGATATTTGTTTCTTTATTATCAATATTTCCTTTTATATGGCTAATTTCAACTTCTTTAAAAGGAGCTGGAGAAAATATTTTTGCATATCCTCCAACTATTATTCCTACTGATTTTACGTGGGAAAATTATATAGGAGTGTGGAAAAAAGTAGATTTTATGGCATATTTTTGGAATAGTATGATTGTTGCAGGATTTACTGTATTACTAAATTTGGTGCTATCTTCTTTGGCGGCATATCCTTTGGCAAGAATGAATTTTGCTGGTAAAAAGGTCGCTTTTTTTGCAATCTTGGCAACAATTATGGTGCCATTTCAGGCGATTATGTTGCCTGTTTATTTGATTACTATAAAATTAAACATGATGGACACAGTGAATAATTTTATGGGCTATATTGGGCTTGTAATGCCTTTTGCGGTTAGTGCTTTTGGAATTTTTTTGATGCGACAAGCATTTATGACTATTCCTAAAGAAATGGAAGAAGCTGCAATTGTTGACGGTTGTAATGTTTTTCAAGTATTTTGGAAAGTTTTAATCCCAATGGTTAAACCGTCTTTGGCTGTTCTTGCTATATTTACATTTATTGGTTCTTGGGGTGAATTTTTGTGGCCAAGTATCGTTTTAACAAAAGAATCTATGTATACGCTTCCAGTGGGTGTAAATAACTTACAAGGTATGTTCAGTTCAAACTGGCGATTTATCGCAGCAGGTTCAATTTTATCAACTATTCCTATTTTAATTTTCTTTTTAGCCATGCAAAAATATTTTATTTCTGGTGAAAATGAGGGTGCTGTTAAAGGTTAATTTTTGAATTTCTAATCATTTTATAAAATTCCTGTATATCATGATTGCAGGCTGTTATTGACGTTCCCAAAATCTTCTTAACAAAACTTAACAAATGGCGGAAAACATGGCAATTATTGGATTTAGAAATACTTTATATAAATGTAAGGTAAAGGTTAA
>CAKVDZ010000015.1 GCA_934728585.1 uncultured Candidatus Melainabacteria bacterium
GTTCCTTAGCGAGAGTTGTCTCGCGCACCTTAGTATTTTCTACCAACCTACCTGTGGCGGTTTACGGTACGGATACCTAATAATCTCGATTGCGAAGATTTTCTTGGCAGTGTGGAGTCAACACCTTCGAGTCCGTAGACTCTCCTCATAACGCCTCAGTTTATAACGAACTAGCGGATTTTCCTACTAATTCTACCTACACGCTTAAACAGCCACTTCCGATCGGCTGCGTGCCTATCCTCCTGCGTCCCTCCGCATCTGATAACGATTACCAGATAGTTCAGGAATATCAACCTGATGTCCATCGACTACGCCTTTGGGCCTCGTCTTAGGTTCCGACTAACCCCCCGCGGACGAGCCTGCCAGGGGAAACCTTAGGTTTACGGTGCATTGGATTCTCACCAATGTTTTCGCTACTTATGCCGACATTCTCACTTCTGCTTCGTCCATCAGTCCTTACGATCTGACTTCAACCTACAACAGAACGCTCCCCTACCGATTAAAGTAAACTTTAATCACGCAGCTTCGGTTATATGCTTGAGTCCCGGTGTATTTTCGGCGCGGAGACGCTTGACCAGTGAGCTATTACGCACTCTTTCAAGGAATGGCTGCTTCTAAGCCAACCTCCTGGTTGTCGCAGCATCTCTACCTCCTTAACCACTTAGCATATATTAGGGACCTTAACTGGCGTTCTGGACTGTTTTCCTCTTGACCACGGATCTTAGCACTCGTAGTCTCACTGCTAGATAGTAACATTACAGGCATTCGGAGTTTGACATCATTTGGTACGACATTTCGCCGCCCGCACAAAACCAGTGCTCTACCTCCTGTAAGATAAATCTAACGCTGTGCCTAAACGCATTTCGGGGAGAACCAGCTAGCTCCTAGTTCGATTGGCATTTCACCCCTAACCACACCTCATCCACCGATTTTTCAACATCGGTTGGTTCGGACCTCCACGTAGTGTTACCTACGCTTCATCCTGGACATGGTTAGATCACCAGGGTTCGGGTCTATCTCATGTTACTTAACGCTCTATTCAAACTCGCTTTCGCTGTGGCTCCGAATGTTAACTTCTTAACCTTGCAACATAAGATAACTCGCCGGCTCATTCTTCAACAGGCACGCCATCACACTATTGATAGTGCTCTGACTGGTTGTAAGCTAACGGTTTCAGGATCTATTTCACTCAGCTTCTCACTGTTCTTTTCGCCTTTCCATCACTGTACTCGTTCACTATCGGTCACTGACTAGTATTTAGCCTTACCAGATGGTCCTGGTGGATTCAGACAGGGTTTCACGTGCCCCGCCGTACTCGGGATACTTTCAAGAGATTATTTAATGTCATTTACTGGGCTATCACCATCTATGGCTCAACTTTCCAGTTGAATTCAATTATTAAATAACTTTGTAACTCTTTGAATATGCTGCTACATATTCTGAAAGTCCCACAACCCCCTGCGCACAACGAATGCAGTCTATCACGTACACAAGGTTTAGGCTTTTCCGATTTCGCTCGCCGCTACTTTCGGAATCATTAGTTTATTTTCTTTTCGTCCTGTTACTAAGATGTTTCAGTTCACAGGCTTTCCTCCTCTTGAACTATTTATTCATTCAAGGGTTATAAGGTTTTAACCTTATAGGGTTTCCCCATTCGGATTCCCAGGGATCAAGGTCTTTTAGCAACTCCCCCTGGAGTATCGCCGCTTTACGCGTCCTTCATCGGCTGTCAGTACCAAGGCATTCTCCATTAGCTCTTAGTAGCTTTACCTAATACATTCACCTCTTGCGAGATGAATATTGTAGTTATCATTGATGATTACGCATATCATATTTTGAATAACAGTATTTCTCAATACTTTTATACATATCTTATGATATATACGCTTATAATCTTATGCAATTTTCAATGTACAATTCAATGACGAGCATTGAAAGAGGAACAGTCTGAAAACATATACTTGAGATTAAATCCTCCACTGATACCAAAATTATTTAGTTAAAACTTATCAGCTTCATCGGATTTCGACCTTGGGATGTCGGTTTACTTATGCGACCTAGTGTCGCTACCGAAATCTCCCTAGAAAGGAGGTGATCCAGCCACACCTTCCGGTACGGCTACCTTGTTACGACTTCACCCCAGTCACCAACCCTGCCTTAGAACGCTGCCTCCAAAAGGTTAGCTCACGTGCTTCGGGCGTGGTCGACTTCCATGGTGTGACGGGCGGTGTGTACAAGACCCGGGAACGTATTCACCGCAGCGTGCTGATCTACGGTTACTAGCGATTCCGACTTCATGCACTCGAGTTGCAGAGTGCAATCCGAACTGAGACTAAGTTTAAGAGATTTGCTCACCCTCGCGGGTTGGCTGCTCGCTGTCTTAGCCATTGTAACACGTGTGTAGCCCAGGACATAAGGGGCATGATGATTTGACGTCGTCCCCACCTTCCTCCGGTTTATCACCGGCAGTCTCGCTAGAGAGCAATACAGAAGTATACTGCTGTATGCAACTAACGACGAGGGTTGCGCTCGTTGCGGGACTTAACCCAACATCTCACGACACGAGCTGACGACAACCGTGCACCACCTGTCTTGAGGTTCTCCGAAGAGCACCCTCTGCTTTCACAAAGGTTCCTCAGATGTCAAGCCCTGGTAAGGTTTTTCGCGTTGCTTCGAATTAAACCACATGTTCCACCGCTTGTGCGGGTCCCCGTCAATTCCTTTGAGTTTCACACTTGCGTGCGTACTCCCCAGGCGGGATACTTAACGCGTTGGCTACGGCACTGCAGGGGTCGATACCCGCAACACCTAGTATCCATCGTTTACGGCCAGGACTACTGGGGTATCTAATCCCATTTGCTACCCTGGCTTTCGTTCCTCAGTGTCAATTACGGCCCAGTAAAGCGCTTACGCCACCGATGTTCCTCCTGATATCTACGCATTTCACCGCTACACCAGGAATTCCCTTTACCTCTACCGCATTCTAGTCTGCCAGTATCCGATGCCGAACAAAGGTTGAGCCTCTGCATTTAACACCAAACTTAACAAACCACCTACGAACTCTTTACGCCCAATGATTCCGGACAACGCTTGCATCCCCCGTATTACCGCGGCTGCTGGCACGGAGTTAGCCGATGCTTCCTCTGTGGGTACCGTCAAGTTTCGTCCCCACTGACAGATCTTTACACCCCGAAGGGCTTAATCAATCACGCGGCGTTGCTGCGTCAGGGTTTCCCCCATTGCGCAAAATTCCCTACTGCTGCCTCCCGTAGGAGTATGGGCCGTGTCTCAGTCCCATTGTGGCTGATCATCCTCTCAAACCAGCTACTGATCGTCGCCTTGGTGGTCCATTACACCCCCAACTAGCTAATCAGATGCAGACTCATCCTAGAGCACCGGAGTTTTCAAGAATACCATTGCAGGTACGCTCATATGGGGTATTAGCAGTCGTTTCCAACTGTTGTCCCCCACTCTAGGGCAGATTCTCTACATATTACTCACCCGTCCGCCACTTTCCTCTCTAGCAAGCTAGAGATTCTCGTTCGACTTGCATGTATGAAGCACGCCGCCAGCGTTCGTCCTGAGCCAGGATCAAACTCTCCATTGTCAGAAAGTTTATGTCCATCGTTCATTACGGCTAGTAATGAACTGCTCGACGTTGTTTTAACACTAGCTTATCGCTTGTGAATTTAGTCCTAAATCATATTTTGTTAGAATCAACAAGTATATTTTAGTCGTTTTCAGCTATTCTTTTTTCAATGTTCAAACTCTTTTTCTCGGCATCAATAAATTAAGGTTTATTGCGTCCTTAACATTACTCTAATTAGTAATCCCTTCGGCTGGGTTCGGAACTGGCAGATTAAAAACTTTTTGGAGCCATTCCTCTAATTCCTTAACGGAGGTTTTGTTTGCTTCCGTACTTATTATGTTACAACTTCAATTTTTTTTGTCAACCCCTTTGGAAAAATATTTTTTATTTTTGTTTACAAAACTTATTATTTGGTGTTTCTTATACTCTTATTATTCTTAGAAAAAGTTGAAAACCTTTATTATTACTGAAGCTCACATTTTACTAAATTAAAACTTTTTATTAAGATATATTAAAGATTTCCTTTTTATTAGGTATTAATTTAATATGTTTGTACATGACTATATATAATATGACATAGGAGATTTTTTATGAATATTGGAAAAAAATGTATATTAGCGATTTCTGTCATGGTTTTGACATGCGGTTGCGCATTTGCAGATGGAAACGCCTTTACGCCTTTAAACTTTGACGATACAGCTTATTCTGTACCAAATTCAACAACCACAACAAAAACCACAAACACAGTAAACACTGTTCAACAAAGTAATAGTTCTGGTTTTGTTGATACATCAGCCGTAAACGCTTCTCAAGCAACAGGAAATGCTGATTTACAAACTGCAATTGCAAAAATTGACACAGCTTTAGACGATATTAGAGCAGACCAAAATGTTTGCAAGGCTAAATATGCAGACGTTGACAACCAATACAAATTTATCAAAAACGAACGTAGCAACTTAAAAAAACAAGTTAGAGCAAATGAAAAGAGAATAAAAGAGCTTACGAAAGCTAAATCTCATTTGGGCAAAAACGTTTTATAATTATGTACAACAGAGGTAAGAAAAGCATGGAATATTAAGTCCATGCTTTTTTGTTATAATGCATGTATAATAATTAATATATATGAATATTTTAAGTATAAAAAATTTGAATTTAGGTTTTAACACAGAGAAAGGCTTTAGACAAGCGCTTTTTGACGTTTCTTTTAATATAAAAGAGCAAAATGTGCATGCTCTTGTAGGTGAATCTGGCTGTGGCAAAAGCATGACAGCGATGAGTGTTTTACAATTATTGCCAAAGACTGCGAAAATTACTAGCGGAGAGATATTTTTTAAAGATAAGGACATGCTTATTTTAAACAAAAAACATTTACGAGAAATTCGTGGAGCAAGAATTGCGCTCATTCCACAAGACCCAATGACGTCTTTAAATCCGCTTTATACGGTTGGTAATCAGTTATTAGAAGTTATAAAATTACATCAAAATCTTAAAGGTGCAGAAGCAAAGAAAAAAGCTATTGAAGCTTTAGAAATGGTTCAAATACCATCTGCAAAAGAAAGATTTAATCAATATCCACACGAGTTTTCTGGGGGAATGAAGCAACGTGCGATTATAGCTATGGCGCTTGCATGCAACGCAGAATTGATTATTGCGGACGAACCAACAACCGCACTTGATGTAACTATACAGGCACAAATCATGCAATTACTTTCTGATATCAAACAAGAATTCGGCACATCTATTTTATTAATAACACATGACCTTGCGCTTGTTAATCAATACGCAGATGAAGTTTCAGTCATGTATGCAGGTAGAATTGTTGAAAGTGCGCCTACGGAAATATTTTTCAAGAATACAAACCACCCATATTCAATCGCTTTGTTGAAATCTCTACCTGACAAAAGCAACGATAAATTAACAGTGATAAAAGGTCAACCTCCAACAATAATGGACGATATTTCTGGCTGTAGATTTCATAATAGATGCAAATTCAGTATTCCAAACTTGTGCGACAGAAAAATTCCTGAACTTAGAAACATTGAACCAATGCATTGTTCAGCATGCTTTTTGAATTAATAAGTTGTGAATTGGCATGGGCGCAAATATATGCTATAATCAGAAAAAACTAGGGAGGAATTTATGACTATTGAAGTTAAACCATTAGACGCCATTGTATACAATCAGGAAAAAGTTAATATGGCTGATGTTATCGCGCCACCTTATGATGTAATCCTTGACGACTACAGAGATGAGCTTGAAGCACGTAGCCAATACAACATCGTAAAATTAATTTTAGCAAATAATTCGACTGATTTATCAGACGAAAACAACCGCTATAACGAAGCTTTCAGAAATTATCAAAAATGGCTTAGTGAAAATATTTTAATAAAAACAGAAAAGCCATGTATTTTATATTTAATCCAAAACTACGAAAAAAATGGCAAAAAGATTACGCGTAAAGGATTTATCGCGCGTAACCGAATTGAAGATTTTGAGTCAAAAAATATTCTTCCACACGAATACACAATGGGGGGTCCGAAAGCTGACCGTTTAAATCTTACCAAAAAGTGCAAAGCAAACTTTTCACAAGTATTTTTAGTATATTCTGACCCTGAAAAACAAATTGAAAGAGCAATTGACTACACTCAAAAACCTTTCATTGACGTAACAGATGATTTAGGAGTACAAAACATCGTCTACAAAATCGACGACGAAAAGACTTTAGCGCTAATCAAAAAAGTTTTAAGCGACAAGACATGCTTAATCGCAGACGGTCATCACCGTTATGAAACTGCGATGAATTATAGAAATGAAATGCGTAAAACAGTTTCAACCCCAACTGGTAACGAACCTTGGAATTACGTTATGAGCTATTTTACAAACCTTGAAGATGATTTGCTAATCTTCCCCACTCACCGTATCATAACTCGCTGGGTTGAACCTTACGTTTTATTGGAAAAAGTAAAAAAATACTTTGACGTGGAAGATTTGACATTCGACGGCAAAACAAAAGCTGAAATGAAAGCAAAGCTTTTGGAAGAAATTGAAAAATCTTCTAAAGAACGTATTTCAATGGGGCTATATATGAAAAACGTTAACAAATTCTACCTACTAAAACTAAGAGAAGATGTTAATGAAATTCTTGATGAGTACAAAGTGCCAGAAGTGTTAAGGTCACTAGATTTAATCGTACTACACAAGGTGATTCTCTCTAAAGAACTAGGGTACAGCGAAGCAGAACAAATGGCGCAAGATGGAATTTTGTACATCAAACAAGAATCAGAAGCGTTTGATATGATTGATATGGGTAAAGCAGAAGCGTCTTTCATTATGGCTTATCCTAAAATTCAAGATATCAAAAGAATTTCTGAAGCAGGTGAACGCATGCCTCAAAAATCAACTTATTTCTATCCAAAATTACTTTCTGGTATCGTGATTAATCCACTTGCGTAATTGGTATAAAACATAAAAAAAGAGGCGCGAGCGTTCCGCTCGCGCCTCTTTTTTATTCATTTTTATTTTGTTATTTTGTTGGAGTTAATTTTTCACTTAAGTACGCGATAGTTTTTGGGAAGTGTTGTTGTAAGTATTGAGTTCTGATACCTAGAATATCAACTGATTGGTATGTATTCATTAAGGCATTTGTTTCTGCAATTGTTTCTTCACGACCTCTTTCTGGTTGACCAGCAACAGCTTCTTGTTCTATAAAGTAATCAATGTGATTTCTTTCATTTGTTGGAAATTCTTTTAAGAAGTTTTGTCTTTCTTCTTCATAAGTTTTCTTAAATGTAGGATCTTCGTGAAGTGTTCCTAAAATTTTTGCATCAACAGCTTCACAATTATCGTTATAAATAATTTGAGCAGGTTTAGCACACATATCAGTTGCATGACCTAGTTCATGTAAAAATACAAACGGATCATCTGATACATTCAAAGTACCATAAGTCATAGGAGTTACACCCACTTGATAAAATCCTGGACTACAATATGAAGCTAATTTATTATCGATATCTTCAATTTTAATACAAGTATTTGCTAGATTTTTTAACTCATCTCCAGGAATGTTTTTTAGCATGTTTGCAATTTTTTGTTCGCTTGCTTTTATTTTGTTTACATCTTTTGTACTTTCTTTTGGAACAACAAAACCTTTAATTGGAATATTAAAACCTTCCTTTTTTTGTTCGTCTATAACATTTAAAGCATTGGCATTTGTATCGTATTCAATTAAGTACGATTTATTATTTCTTGATGAACGGAATTTGTTTTCGCCTAAAACTTCAAAAGTTTGAGATTGTTTCATCAAAACTTTTCCGTCAGGTGAAGTGATTTTGTAATCTACAATTCTGTTACCATTTGGATCATCTTCATATCTAAATTGAGTTCTTGTCATATCTGTTGAACGCATATCTTTTTCAATTAGAGTGTGACCTGTTTTTTTATCAACTGTAGCCTTTGAAATTTGTCTAGTTTTTCCATTTGGAAATTCATATTTAACATTAAACATGCCATCTACATCAGATTTTTCATAAGTTTCTTTTCTAATTAAACGGCCTTGTTTGTCACGTCTAATTTTTGTAGCCTCAGTCATCATCGGATAACCCTCTTTTGAAAAGGCAAATTTTGTTTCATTGAACGTATTTGTTCTAAAATCATTTGTCATAACTTTTTTAGAAGTTGGATTTCCTTTTTTATCAAAAGTTACTTGAATATTTTCTTGTTCTAAAGTGTTCAAATCTTTGTCTAAAAGTCTTAAGTTAGAGCCCTTTGTACCCGTAGCTTTCATAACATAATTATTTTCTTTGTCATAAGCACATCTACGAAGTGTAACTTTTTTTGTATCACTAGTAGACATTTCTTTAGCCAAAGATAAAACCTTGCCAGCGTCCAAATTATCTTCTACCATTACTTTACTGCTTTGTTCATCAAGCATCATTGGGGTCATTTTATTGTACATTTTTGTAAGCTTGCTAATTACGTTATCTTTTTTAGGAGCAACTTTTGCACCAGTTGTGCGTTCAAACGTATCTGGTTTTTGTGGAGCTAAATAAGGTTTTCGCTCTGTTTCTTTTTTGTCTTCTACTTTTCCTGTAAAACTAACGTTCAATAAATTTTGAATATTCATTTTCTAATTCCCTAAAAAAATTCTTTACTAATTAATTAACACATCTAAAAAAGAAAAATTGACTAATTTACACTTATTTTTTAAGATTGTTAACAAAAAGCCTTTTAAGAACTTATTGACTAAAAAACGGCGCGAGCTGTACGCTCGCGCCGTTTTAACTTATTAAAATTACTTTCCTGTAGAACCAAAACCACCCTCGCCACGGGAAGTCGTTGTTAACTCCGTAACAACTTCAATTTTTGCTTGTTCATATTTTGCAATTACCATTTGCGCTATTCTTTCATCTGGCAAAATTGTGTATTCTTCATTTGAAACATTTACAACAGGAATACAAACTTCTCCTCTGTAATCTTCATCTATGGTTCCAACACAGTTAATCAACGTGATACCATGTTTAATTGATAAACCAGAACGTGGACGGATTTGCGCTTCATAACCATGCTCTAATTCTATTTTCAAACCTGTAGGAATTAATTTCCTTTCCAACGGTTTTAATGTAATTGGTTCTTCAATACCTGCACACAAGTCCATTCCAGCAGCGCCTGCAGTTTTGTACTCAGGCAAAATTCTGTTATTTTTTAATCTTTCTATTTTTAAAATCATACTAACCTCACTTAATTTATAAAAATGATACCATAAATATTTTGTGTTATATTAACAATATGTCAGACTTAAAAATATCCGCAACACTTGAAGATTACCTTGAATTTATTTATGAAACAATTCAAGAAAAAAACTGTATCAAAGCCATTGATATAGCAAACAAATTTGGAATTGCAAGAGCATCTGTAACAGAAGCACTACAACGACTTGAACAAAAAGGTTATATCAAATACGGACGCTACCAACCAATAGAATTAACCCAAGGCGGAATAAAACTGGCTAAAGAAGTCATTTTAAAACATTACACCCTATGTAAATTTTTAATTTCTGTTTTAAACCTATCTAAAGAAGAGGCTGAAATAAACGCTTGTAAAATAGAACATATCATAACAAAAACAGCGTTTGAAAAAATCAAGGAATACGTTAAAAATAACAATTTATAGAACTTTTGTAAAAAAGTGTTAATATAACCTAACATTTTTACAAAAATGTGCTATTATTAATTTGTGAATATTGTTAGGCAGACCTTACAGTTCACAACAGCTAATTCAACCTCCTTGGTTAAAATTTTTAAATCGTAATTTTCTTTAAGTGGCAGTCACTTGCCACTTTTATTTTTTGATATAAAATTCGATATAAAAAGGCGCCGAAAGCAAAGCTTTCGGCGCCTTTTTATTACTTTATCTTATTTTAATTTATTTTCAATTTCTGCAAGAACGGCATCTACTTTATCAAGGTTCTTAACAGCACCTTGAGCGAATTGTGGACGTCCACCACCTTTACCCTCTGTTGCTGTAGCAATTTCTTTTACAATGTTACCAGCATTTACGCCATTTTTAACAAAACTGTCAGAAACTTTAACAAATATTGAAGTGCCTGCAACTACGACGATTACAGATTCGCCAAGTTTATTTGCTAGCATTTCAACACCCTCTTTTAATGCGTTAGAGTCCAATTGTTCCATTTTTTGTACGAACAATTTTCCACCAGCAATATCAAGAGCTTTTGATGCAAATTCTTTGAATTTGTCTTTTGCTTGTGCCGATTTTACTGTTATAAGTTCTTTTTGAAGTTCTTTATTTTCTTCCATAAGCTTGTCTACACGAGCTTCAACTTCATCAAAATGAGCTTTGAATTTTGTAGCCAATTTGTCCATAGCATTTGCTTTTTCTGTCAAATAATTTAATGCAGATTTTGCAACTACAACTTCAATACGTCTTGTACCTGCTGCAATTGCAGATTCTGAAACAATTTTTGCTAATCTCAATTGACCAGTGTGAGAAGCATGACAACCTGCACAAAATTCTTTTGAAACATCGCCAATTGAAACAACTCTAACTTCATCTTCGTATTTTTCACCAAATAAAGCCATCGCACCTGTTTGACGAGCTTCGTCAATGTTCATAACCTTTGTTTCAACAGGCAAATCCTGACTAATCCATTCGTTCATTAAATCTTCAGTTTTTTGAATTTCTTTTTCTGTCATGGCTCTGTCAAAAGTGAAGTCAAAACGCATTCTGTTTTCTTCTACTTGAGAACCAGCTTGGTGTACATCGCCTGTTAAAACATGTTGTAGAGCAGATTGCAACAAGTGAGCAGATGTGTGGTGAACCTTGATTTGTCCACGACGTTCCTTATCAACAGTTGCCTTAACGCTTGCACCAACTTCAATTTCGCCGTTTACAAGTTCGCAACGGTGTACAAATAATTTATTTACTTTGAAAGTTGTTAAAACTTCTAACTTCATTGAATCGTTTTCAATTACACCAGAGTCGCCAACTTGACCACCACATTCAGCATAGAATGGAGTTTTGTCAAGAACAACGTCTACGTAGCCATCACCGTCTAAAGTTTCAAGAATTTTTGCGTCACATTCTAAGTCAGTGTAACCAACAAAGTTTGTAGCGCCAACTTTTTCTTCAACTTTTGCATATTTGATATCGCCAGTTACAGAAATCTTTTGTGTTGCTGCTTTTGCACGATCTTTTTGTTCCTTCATTGCTGATTTAAAACCGTCTTCATCAACTTTTAATTCATTTTCTTCTGCGATTTCTTTTGTTAATTCAAATGGAAAACCAAATGTATCGTACAATTTGAAAGCGCTTTCGCCGTCGATATCTTTTTTGTTATCAATAAATTCGTTTAATAATTTATAACCTCTATCAAGAGTTTTGTTGAAGCGTTCCTCTTCTTTTTTGATAGTGTCAACAATTTTAGCCTTGTTCTTGATTAAATCTGGGTATGCTTCACCGTAGTTTTCAACTACAACATCAACTAATTTGTACAAGAATGGTAAATCCATGCCTAAGATTTTACCGTGACGTAATGCTCTACGTAAAATCATACGTAAAACATAGCTTCTTCCCTCATTTCCAGGGATTACTCCATCATTGATTAAGAAAGTTACACAACGAGCATGGTCAGTAATAATTCTTAACGAAATGTCAGTTTTGTCAGATTTTTTATAAGGTACGCCACTCATTTCAACAATTTTGTCTAAAATTGGACGAAGTAAATCTGTTTCAAATGTTGAAGCAACACCTTGGCAAACCATCGCAATACGTTCCAAGCCCATGCCTGTATCAACGTTTTTCTTTTCTAATGGTGATTGATTACCTTCTTCATCTTGGTATAATTCTGTAAATACCAAGTTCCAAATTTCAACCCAACGGTCGCATTCGCAAGTGTCAATACCGCAGTTTGGGTCGTCGCACTTGTATTGTTCACCTAAATCGTAGTGAATTTCTGAGCATGGTCCACAAGAACCTGATGCTCCTGGAGGACCCCAGAAGTTGTCCTTTTTGCCTTTACGTTTAATTCTTTCGGCTGGAACACCAACACTGCGCCAAATTTCATAAGCTTCGTCATCAGTTTCAAAAATAGTAATCCAAAGTCTGTCCTTGTCTAATTTCAAAACATTTGTAACGAAATCCCATGCCCAAGGAATAATTTCTTTTTTGTAATAATCGCCAAAAGAGAAGTTCCCTAACATTTCAAAGAAAGTGTGGTGACGTGGAGTTCTACCAACGTTTTCGATATCAGAATCCTTACCACCAGCGCGAGCGCATTTTTGGCATGAAGTTGCACGAGCGGGGTCGTAAGGTGATTTAACAATTCCTAAAAAAATAGGTAAGAATTGTAGCATGCCTGCAGTTGTTAGTAAAACTGTAGGGTTATCTGGTACAAGAGATGAACTTTCAACAATAGTATGTTGGTGTTTATCCTTGAAAAAGTCTAAATAAAGTTTTCTAATTTCGTTTCCTTTTAACATAAATATTCCTCTAAAATTCTAAATAATTATATAAAAATTATACATTAAAAATTTTATACTTGCATAGAAAAATTTTGTATGCTAAAATAAAAATACGGACAACATATATCAATAATATATGAGTCTGTAGCTTACAAGGTGGGCGAAAGCGAAACCTCAGTGGCTTGTCCACATTAAAAGCCAGCTGAGCGTAACAACAACAATTAAATAGTAAAAACAAAATATGCGTCTGTAGCTCACAAGGTGAGCGAAAGCGAAACCTCAGTGGCTTGTCCACATTAAAAGCCAGCTGAGCGTAACAACAACAACAATTAAATAGTAAAAACAAAACATGCGTCTGTAGCTCAGCTGGATAGAGCATCTGCCTTCTAAGCGGTAGGTCATGGGCACATAAAACAAAAGATTTGACAATTAAATAGAAAACAAAACATGCGTCTGTAGCTCAGCTGGATAGAGCATCTGCCTTCTAAGCAGAGGGTCCCGCGTTCGAATCGCGGCAGGCGTATTTTTTGTGCCTATTTTTGAAAATACTACAAATTTACTACAAATTGATTTAAAAAGGTAAAAATTATGACTACCGAAAACAAAGGGAACTTAGGAGTAAACAAAACTGAAACTGCAATTTTAGAACTTGGTTTTTTGTTTAGACAACAATTTCAAAGTGATTATGGTATTGATGCCCATGTTGAAATTAGAGATGGAGAAGACTATCCAACTGGCAAATTAATTGCATTGCAAATTAAGACCGATAAAAGCAACTGCACAGAAGCAGAAGACCACTATAATTTTAATTCAGATTACCAACATCTTTATTACTGGTTAAATCATTCGTTACCAGTTTTAATAATCCATTATGATACAAAAACAAAAAAGTTGAATTGGGTTCAACTAACAGAAGATAAAATAACAAGAAATAAAAATTCATGGTCTATCAAAATACCTAAAAATAAAACTTTAGATGAATCTTCAAAAAAAGAATTAAAAAAGATTGCTGAAAACATTGATATTCAAACAAGAAAATATAACATACTTCAAGAATCTTTAGTTTTAATGGAACATCTTGCTAATGGGAATAAGGTTTGTATTGAGTTTCAGGATTGGATTAACAAATCTCTTTCGATTCGTGCATTAAAGATAAATATCTATAATCAAAATGAAGAAATAATTGATAGTGTTGAATGGCCTTTTGATGTATTTCCAAATGATTTAGAAAAAGAGCTTTCTAAAATGTTTCCTTGGGCAAATATTGAAAATGATATAGATGAAGATGAATTATACGATAATTTAAAAAGTGAATATATGGATACTTGGGGGATTCGTGAGGAAGAAGATTTATCTTATACTGATTTTAGGGAATGGTATCATGAAAAACTGGAATCTATGCCCAAATTTTATCCATATATGAATGTTTCCAATGAAGCGGATTTATATAAATTAAATTTAACCTTAAACGACCTTGGTGAAAGTTTTTTAGAATTAAATAAATATTTTAATTCTTTTGATGAATTTATCCGTTAAGTCCCAAATTTTCTAATCTCAACAACTGCCGCTTTTTCGACAATATTATCAAGTAAATTAACACATTGCTCATTGACTTCCGGCAGTAAGTGAGTGTATAAATCCATAGTCATTTTAATTGAGCTATGGCCTAATTGGTGCTGAACATATTTCATTGGTGCACCGTTAGCGAGCAATAAGCTTGCGTAAGTGTGTCTTAAATCATGAAACCTCAATGAATCGATTTCGGCACGGTTTAAAGCTGGCTTGAATCTTCTTTTAATCATGTTATTGGCGTCTTGATACCCGCCGTCGCCATTAGGGAAAACAAGATTGTGTTCGCCTTTAGGACAAGCTAAACGCCATTCTTTCAAAACTTTTACAAGCTCTAATGACATATCAACTTTTCTTACTTTTCCCGTCTTAGTTGTGCCAACTCGACCATGAGTAAAGTTCTTATCAACTGTTATTTTTCTTGTTATCCAGTTTATAGAATCCCAAGTCAAACCCATTAACTCACCTTGTCTCATGCCGGTAAATAGTGCAGTAAAAAGCAATAGGTAAAAATCGGGATAAATTTCTTTTGTTTTTGATAAAAGAATTTTTGTTTCTTCCGTTGATAATGAGCGAATTTCTTCGCTTCTTTCTTCTTTCAATGATTTTATACGGGCAAGAGGATTTTTCACTACTATATCCATATCAATCATAAAGCTATAAATTTGGCTCATAAGTTTTGTATACTTATTCACGGTTGAATTTCTACGACCTGTTTCAAGTTCTTGTGCAACAAATTCATTGACTGCAAGGGGTGTTATTTCACAAAGCTTTAACTTTCCGAAATACGGTAATAAATGATTTTTTAAGTAACCCTTGTAACCGTGTTCAGTGTTATACTTGCACTTTTTGCTTGCGTGTAATCGCATAAAGATTTCAGAGGCTTCTTTAAAAGTCATTTTGCAATCGCCAGGTGCTGTGCCAGTTTGGACTTTGGATAAAATATCAACCATAGCACTTTCTGCTTCAACTTTTGTTTTGAATCCGCCTTTAACCTTTCTTTTCCCGAAGAGGTCGAGATAATCGACCTCCCAGTAATTTGCACGTTTATTTTTTCTTACTTTAGCCATTTTGTACCGCCTTTAATTTTATTATGTCGCGTTTTTCGCTTTCTGTAAGCACTTTGACTACAAATTGCTAACAGAATTTTTCTTGATGTACTCTTGAATCGCATCTGGTGAAAACCTAAGTTTTCCTCCGAGTTTCACAAACGGGATTTCCCGTTTGTGTACCCAGCGATAAATTGTACTCGTTGATGTTTGAAAGAGTTCCGCAATTTCTTCTACTGTAAGTAATTTCATAGCAACTCTCCCCTAAATCAATGATTCTTGATATTCGGATTCATCAACAAGCTTAAATGAGAAATAATATTGATTGCCATGCCCCTTTTTGTAATGTATGAGGATTTCATCTTTTATATTATCTTTTATATTTTTTAGCCTTGTACTAACTGCTTTTGGATTTTTATACACAACTTCAAAGGGTTTCAACAAACCATGCTCATCAGCTTTGAGTTTGAATTTTTGATATAGTTCTGCTGGTGTAAAGCGTTGATTTTTATATACAGGGTCTTTAACAAAATCTTTTAGAAGAATATAGAGAACATCATCTTTTAGCGTAAACTCATTTTGGATTTTTATCATTGTTGAAAAGATTTTCTTTAGTTCATTTTCTTCTTTTTTGTTTTCTGCTGTCTTTAATGCAAATACCGCAAAATCCGCCATTCTAAAGTCTACTGAAAATGTTATGTCTTTTGTTTCATAGAGCTTTTTTATATAATCTTGGATTTTATATATCATATGACTCATAATCTCATTACGCTTAGCTAAGGTTTCTCTGCATAAATTATTTTCATCTGTAAATAACTCATATCTTTCGAGATAAACACATATTAAACGGTCTGCCACATCGTCTCTCGTAAACTGCGGTGTTCGAGAGGTAAGAGCGACGAAACATTTAACTTCAAACTCAAGCTCCTGATTTGTCGTAAAAAGTTTTCTCTTTTTTATTATTTGTCCTGTTGCAATTCTTGCAAGCGTATCATTTAATGCTTTAGGCGGATTATCCAAATTATCAATTACAACATAATAATTATTAGTAATAATTGTTTCCAAATCCTTACAATCATTAGCGATTGCCGTAACATCAAACTTCTCGCCAAATAATATTTGTCCAACTCGCCTTAAGAATGTTGTTTTTCCACTTCCTTTGGTACCTATTGCAGTAAAAATAGGTTTCGTTTTCATTATTGATTCAAAGAACAAGCTATAAATCCATATTTTTGCGATTTTTCTTTGTGTAGACAAATCTAAAATACTTGCTTCACTGTCAATGTTTAACCTATCTGTAAGATATTCCTCGACATAATCAAATTTTTTATCAGTTTCTACCAACTTAAAAGGCTGATAATTTTTTAACTCCATAAACATTATGCCTTCGTCACCATTTTCTATGGTTTCAATGCTATCAGCAGTTATTTTTAAGATTTCTCTTATACCGTTGTATAAATATAAAGTAAAAGTTGTAGGGTTATAATACGCAAACCTATGAATTTCTACGTTTTCTGCATTTTTAACACAATAAACATACAATTCATTGAGGATATATTTATATAGATTTTCAGAAGCATTTATGCCCCATTCTGTAAAAAGTGTTCTTAATTCAAGAGGTTCATCTGATATACATATCAAGCGTTTTTCATCATTCGTAAAAATATAGTATTGATTATCGGCTTTATAAATTTTACCAATGGTTAACAATTCCGAAATTACGAGTTCTGCAATTTTATCTTTTTTGATATTTGCTTGTAACTCTTTTTTTGCCTGCAAATATCTAACCTTATCTTTTATTGGAATATCCAAATTAAGGAAAATACAATCAGAATCACAAATTATTTCACTAAGGCTTATATTTGGATTTTCGCCCTTTAGGATAGAACAACCTGCAACATCTTCATTTTTGTATGTTGATTCAACCGCCGCAATTCTTCCTGATAATTCTTCATCACGGTTGAATTGCGCAATTTCAGTTATTACATTTATAGCCTCATCAAGAGATACTTTCGCAACTTTCTTTAAAACTCCGGCAATAGCCATAGTTAAAGAGTTCCTTTCACCATCTTTCCATTTTAAAGCGGCTTTTCTAATACAATCAGGGTATTTGCTTAAAGATTCTTGAAACAAGAGTATTGAACTATTAACCTGCATAGAATTTTTTATTCTTGTCAGAGGATTTGTTATGGCTTCCATATTCTCGCCTTCGACAAAACATGATTTTTTAAGTTCAAAAAATTCTTCGTTCAAAGTTTTTTCATCTTGGTACATTCCAAAACATGGTAAAAATATTGCATTTCCCTTTTTGCCTTTAGGAAAAATTTCAATAACCCCATTTGCAATTTTCTTTCCGGTTACTTCGGTTACTACCTTTTCTAATAAGTTTTGAATATAATCTCGTTTTTGAGGAACAGAAAAGAAAATAAAAAGATGAAAACCTTTTGATTTTGATTGTTCAATTAAAGCATTTAGTCTGTACTCTTCAAAAAGGTTACTTTTTAGACTAAGGGCCATTTTATATTTTTCTTCTGTTGGTAAATCCTTGCAATCAATATCGATTCCACCAAACAAGATTTTATCTTCTTGCCCCTTGATTTCTGGTGCAACTCCTAATCTTGTTTTACCTAACAAATGGTCTTTTAGAGCTTCTCTTAACTCTAAATTTTTTGGTGTAACAATTTTCCCTATACCATTTATCTGAGTGATAAATTTTGATGATGTTTTAAAGCTTTCATCAAAAGCTGTGATTAGTCTCTCCATAAGAGAGCCTCCTTTCCTGTTTTTAAGTTGTGCTAAAAAACATCACCGGTGTTGTTTTACTCTCTCATTATTGGCTGAAACGCTTCATAAGTCACGTCTTAGGGTGCAAATATACATTACCAAAAGCCTACTAAAATCTTACCTAAATAGGCTAAAACAAAATAAATATAACTCTTTTGACACATTACTTTTATTTAAGTATGTCTTTGTGAATAAAAAGACTATGTGATTTTTGAGGGTCGATATTAATACGATACCCATTCTTTTTATTTATAATAATTTTAATATCTTTTTTAGTTTGTTTTTTAATAGTTTTGTTAATATCGCTTATATTTTTATAAACAGCACCAGCTTTTCGTTGACTATCCTTTGTTCTATATGTTCTGCGAGATTGCTGTAATTTTATTGTAGGAGTTGCAATACCTTTTGCCGTGTTTATGGCAATATCTAAAAAATCCCACATCTGTGCTTTTTCTAAATTGATGAGGTTTGAACAAACATATACAACTTCATTTTCATCATTATCAAGTGTTATATAGACCGCATAATAATTTTGAGGACAAAGTGTATAATCCGCATAATCAAAGGCTTCTCTAGCCATTTCTGACATATCTAAGGGGTGATTGTATTTTGCATAAAAATATTTTATTTGATTAGGTTCTTTGTCCATATAAAAACCACCTTTTCAAATATTATATAATAAAAATTCTTTTAAAATTGTATTAACCCCAATAACCGTTTATGATTGCCTTTTGCGATGAATGAATATAAAAAAAGATATTGAAAGTAAAATAATAAATGCCGCTACAATGGTTAAATTGATTCTATTTTTTTTGATGAATTCTTTTATTGCTTGATACTTGTTTATAGTATCAATAAATTCAATATCTTTCTTTGTAATTAATTCTTCTTTGAGCAAATCGTTAATTATTAGGGTCAAATAATCTTTTCCATAATAATTACCATAGCGATAATTCATATCAATAAAAGAAACTTCTTTTTCTTTAAATTTCAGATTTTTATAAAATTTTATTTCTTTTGCAAGTTCTTCTTTTTCTTCGTTAGTCAAATAAGTGCGTAACTTATACATAATATCTAAATTATCATAATGATAATCTAATCTTTCAAAACGTTCTTTATAGTATTGTGGCTGATTTACACTTGCTTGTGGCATATAATAATCTTTCTGAATAAAATACAAAACGGGGTCTTTTTTATATAATGCTCTATTTTGCTCTGTAAATTGATAAGCCAGCTGAAACATATTGTTTAATCTAATTTTTGTACTTGGGTCAAAAGTTGCGAACATTTGCGCTTGAATGTTGTTTACGTAATTTTCTTGTTCATGAATGTAGAGCATATTAGCTTTACAAACATTAACGAAAGATAAAAATAATGTTAAAATAATTATCCATTTTTTCATAAAACATCCTCAATAAAATTAATGACAAATAGCATAAGTAGAACCAGGAATACAATATGATGGATTCTGATTTGGTGAATAAATAAAATAAGTGCTGCCCGATGAACTATTATTATAATTACTGTTTTGCGTATTGCTATTTTGTGGGCTTGAAAATTTAGGCATATCCCATTCTTGAGCATATCCTGGTGTTACAGTAATAGGTGGCATTTTATATATGTTTTCATTTTTTTATAATTCTTTTGAATAAGAGTAGTACTCATAAGCATAAACTTTATTGCATTGTCCAAGAAATAATAAAAACAATCCAATAATTATTAAACTAAATAAATTTTCTTTACTCATCTATGCTGCTCCTTTTTTAATCTTTTTTATAACTATACAACAAAAATTTTAAAATAACACGGTGGGTTTGTTTTATTTGCATAAGTAAGCAATCATAATAACTTTAATGACTGACTTTGATAGAAACTCAAAAGAGACAATTAATAATTTAAAAATTTTTGGAATGCGTATCCACGAGTTAAGAAAAAAGAGCAAATTAACTCAGTCTGAACTTGCTGAAAAGGTGGGACTTTCAACTAACTTTATAGGAATGGTAGAGCGAGGAGAAAGAAATACGAGTGTTGATAAAATCTTCAAGTTAGCTAAAGCATTTAACATCAGTCTTGCTCAATTTTTTGAAACGCTTTAAGAATCCCATAAGGTCTCTATACTTGCCAGGATTGAGTTTACCTTTTTTAGGAGGACAAACACTTCCTCTTGGCGCCAAAGTTGTAATTCTTTATCGGTAATACAAGAATCGGTGGCTAGGGCACATGTTTTTTATCAACGCCCTTGCTTCAAAAAGTAAACTCTGGGTTTGTTCAATCTTGTTTTCTAGTTTTTTCATTCCTTCCTCCTTATAAAATAATGTAGTTAACTAGCCGATATTCATAGAAATAAGGGCTCTAAATAAATTTTATCGAGAAAGAATCTAGATTCATGTAGCAAGATTAAAGATTGTTGCGAAAATTAAGAGTTGAGCTTATACTTAGAAGAAAATAAAATCCTTTATTTGATGTAAATATTTGTAAACAGACTTTATTATAATTATATTATTAATTATAATAAGTGTTATCATGCATGACTACAATTTTATTGACTTATTTGCTGGTTGCGGTGGACTTTCACTAGGCTTAATAAATGCTGGTTTTGAGGGTGTTTTTGCCATTGAAAAAACAGAAGATGCATTTAAAACTTTAAAGCATAATTTATGTGATAAAAAAAAGGCTTTTTCTTGGCCGAATTGGCTACCTTGTCAACATATGACAACTAGTGATTTGTTGGCAAATCATAATAGTGATTTAGAAAACTTAAAAGATAAAGTTTTTCTTATTGCAGGAGGTCCCCCTTGTCAAGGCTTTTCTTTTGCAGGCTTAAGGAATCCTGATGACCCTAGAAATAGGTTAACGGAAGAATATATTAAAATTGTTTCCATCGTTAGACCTAAAATGTTGTTACTTGAAAATGTAAGAGGGTTTCAAGTTGCATTTAGAGAAACGGCTAAAGAACCTTACTCAGAAAAAGTGTCAAAGTTACTTGATAAAAAAGGATATAAAGTATTTAAAAATATGATATCCGCAGCAGAATTTGGAGTCCCTCAACTTAGGCATCGTTTTATAATGGTAGCCATTCGCAAAGATTGTTTATCTAAAAAGCTAAAAAAATATTCCGATAATGATATTTTGGATTTAATTTTGCAAAATGCGAAATTACAAAAAAAAGAATGGGGGTTAAAATCTGTAACTGTAGGGGATGCAATATCTGATTTAGAACTTTCTGGTAAAAATAAAATACCTTGTGTTGATTGCAAAGGTTTTAATCAATTACAATATGAACAACCGACTAAATTAAATCCTTATTTGAAAATAATGAGAAAAGGTTTAAAGAAAAATGAAATGCCAAATAGCTTACGTTTAGCTAAGCATAAAGAGAATACTTTAAAAAGATATGAATATATTTTAGAACATGCTCAAAAAGGTTGTGCTGTTAATAGCACTATCAAGGAAAAGGTAAATTTTAAAAAACATTGTTTGTCAGTTTTATCACCGGATAAAATATCAAATACAATAACTACTATTCCAGAAGATACCTTGCATTATAAAGAAGCTAGAATACTAACGGCTCGTGAAACGGCACGAATTCAATCATTTCCTGATTGGTTTGAATTCCAAGGTCGCTATACCACAGGCGGTCCTAGAAGAAAATTTGAGTGTCCTCGATATACACAAATTGGCAATGCTGTTCCTCCATTAATGGCAGAAACTTTAGGTAAGTTTATAATCAATCTTGCAGAAAGCGAGTTGAATTATGAATAAACTTGAACAAATGGGGTTTTCAACTCATGCTAGATTGAAGGATATTGTTGGTAGAGGTTTAATTTATAATGATAATATTGCCTTGATTGAATTAATAAAAAATTCAAAAGATGCAGACTCAACAAAGGTTGAATTAGAATTTTTAAATGCAGATAAGGACATTTCTAGTTCTAAAATTATAATTCGTGATTTTGGCAGTGGAATGTCACTTGATGATATAAAGTATAAATGGTTGAATATGGCATATTCTGCAAAGAAAAATCACCTTAAAGATAATGGCAAAAATTATGCAGGGAATAAAGGAATTGGTCGTTTTTCTTGTGATAGATTAGGTAAAAAATTAGATTTTTATACATTTCAGGATAATAAGGGTTATTATTTTCATATTGATTGGGAAGCCTTTGAAGTAGACAATCCAGAAGCAACAATACAAGATAATAAGTTTTCTATATATAGTGTAGAACAAGATGAAATTTTAAAATATTTTAAAGTAGACAATTTAAAGTCTGGTACAACCTTAGTGATTTCGGATTTAAGAGATAATTGGTCATATGATAAACTTGTAAAATTAAAAAAAGAGCTTGAAAAATTTGTAATTTCACCAATGGATAAATCTTCAAATGGAGATTTTGACGTATATATAGAAACTAACTATTTATCAGATGAAGAAAAAAAAGAAGTTGATGGTCTAGTTAACAATAAGATTTTTGAAGAATTAGATTTTAGAACAACTTCTATCGATGCTCAAATTGACGAAAAGGGAGAAATCCTTACAACAGTATTGAAGCACGATGGAAATTTTATTTTCAAAATCAAAGAAAAAAATCCTTATACAAAATTAAAAAATATAAAAACAAAAATATATTTTTTAAATACTGCTTCAAAAGGTTTTTTTACTAAAAAAACAGGTTATCGACATTTAGAATATGGTTCGATTTTTATGTTTTTAAATGGATTTCGTGTATTTCCATATGGTGAAACTGGTAATGATTGGCTTGATATAGACCGAAGGAAAGCGCAAGGATATAATAGATATATTGGAACAAGAGACCTTATTGGATATGTATCTGTAGAAGATAATGAATCATCTTTTATTCCAGTTTCCGCAAGAGAGGGGGTTGTAAAAAATGAATCTTTTGAACAATTGCAATCGCCTTATGATATAAAAAACATAGGAAAACCAGGGTTCGTTAGTAAAGCTGTAAGAAGATTAGAAAAATTTGTTGTCGAAGGTTTAGATTGGGATACAGTTGCAAATTTTAGTCCTAGCGAAAAATTTGAAAAAATTGACCCAAAAGAAGTAGAATATTATAACAATGATGAGAAAATTTTATTAGTTCTATCTTCTGTTATCTATCAAGGCACAAATAAAAATGAAGTGATTGATTTAGAAATAAATAATGAATATTTAAGAGAACTTGCGGAAAAAGAACGTATAGCTTTTCAAGATTTTGCCAGTCAATTAGAAGTAAAGTTAGGCAATACCACAGAAATATTGCCTAATAAAAATTTTATTCTTTCTTTTCTTGAAGAACAAAACAAAAAATTAAAACAAAAAGATGAAATAAATATATCTTTAAGAGAGCAAAATGAAGAACTCTCTACTATTATTGAACAAAAAGAAGATACAATTAGAGAAAAAGAAAGAGAAATAAAAAAACATAAAGAAAAATTAAAGAAAAAAGAAGAAGAAAACTTATTTTTGCGTTCTTCAGCTCCTAAAGATGCAGAACATTTACAGAATTTGATGCATAAAATAAATGATGATGTAGATAATCTAAAACAAAAAATAAGTAATTATTATTCCGATAGAAAAAAAGATAAAATAAAAAATATTGAGGATTGTGATGAAATAATTGATAAATTACACAAAAGATTGTGCGAAATAGGAAAAATCGCCGATTTTGCGACTTATAGAAATTATAGAATGGCTACTGAACATAAAGAAATTCAGATTGTTAATTTTATTGAAAAATATTTTGAACTTTTGGTTGATGAAGAAATACATTCTGAGAAATTAAATTTAATTAATTTAAACAGTTTAAGAAAAGATTTTGTTTATAATATAAAACCAATAAATTTAACGATTTTGATAGATAACATTATTAGTAATTCCAAAAAGCATAATGCTTCAGAGTTAAGTTTTAGTGCAAAATGTGATAAAAATTTTTTATATTTAAACTTTAAAAATAATGGTGATAGGTTATCATCAATGTATAGTTCAGAAGACTTATTTCAAAAGGGTTTTACAACAACAAATGGTAGTGGTCTGGGACTATTTCATTCAAAATCTATAGTGCTTGAAGAATTTGGAAATGAAGCTGAAATACAAGCTGTTTTTGGTGATGATATTGAAGGCTTTGAAATTGAGGTTAAGATAAAATGCAATTAGAATATAAAATTTTATGGGCAGATGATAGTCACGATAATATTGAAACATACTCTCATCCGATTGTCGAATTTTTAGAAGATGAAGGCTTTGTTTCTAAAATATATCCTTGTAGGACTAAGATAGAATTGGAATCTGCCATAAATCAAAATATGAATTATAACTTAATCATTTTAGATTTTAAATTCAATGATAAACCAGTTGGTACAGATTTTATTAGGTATATAAGAGAAAAAAATATTTATTCTACCATTATACTTTATACAGCAGCAAAAGATGTGAAATTGCCAGAAGAAGTTTATAAATCAAAAGTTCAAAATGTATATACTTTAACAAAGCACGAAATTGCGGATGATAGAAGTTTAATTACCAATATAATACGCTATGATTTATATAAAGATTTAGATATAAATTCAATGCGTGGTATTGCTATGGCTGAAGTATCAAATATGGATAAAATAATATGGGATATTTTAATACAAGAAAACATTCCACAAGAACACATAATAACATATATTAGAAATGGTAAAGAAAACTTTTATAATGAGTATAAAAATAAAGATGATAAATTGATTTGGAAAGAATTAAATAAACAAAATAGAAGTACAATGCATTTCCCGAGTAATGATAGAGCAATATTTTTAAAAGAATATCTAGAAAGTTTGTCTTTGACGGAATTACAAGAGATTATAGAATTGATAGATGTGTATAAATCAGAAATTATAACTCCTCGTAATCAATTAGCACATCAAAATACTTATGAAGAAATGAATCAAGAAGAGTGTAATAAAAAATTTCAAGAATTAAGAAAAAACATAATAAAACATAAAAATAATTTAATTGAATTAATTAAATTAAGAAAAGACCATTTAGCAACAGTAGAAACATCTATATAAATTCAATTTTCAAAAATCAGTCAGGAGTTTTTCTAACTCTCGACAACATGTTAAATCTCAACTTTCCCCCTATAGGGCGGGCTGCTTTTTTTGAAATTTAGGCTTTTACTACACCAATACTACAACCTTCTTGCAAAAATTCTGATAAATCCTAGTAAAAGGGGGTAAATATTGAGAGATGAAACAAGTCCGAAGATAATAAAAATAATAACTTCTGACTAATTCCAGCAAAAGCTGAAAATCCTTGCAAATAGGGCTATAAACTACTTCTAAGCAGAGGTTCGCGCGTTCGAATCGCGCCGGGCGTAATTTAATAAAAAACTGATATCTAATAGATATCAGTTTTTTATTTTTATACGTTTACCATGCGATGAGAATGCCCTACGCGTTCGGCGCGAACGAGCTGAGGCTGGAGAGCTTTTGATTAAGTGATGTAATCACGCAAATCAAAACTCGGAATTGCCGTTACATGCGAGTGAGCAAGATTATCGCGGTTTAAAACATACCTAAATATCCTGTTTCTATTTTTATACGTTTGCCATGTGATGAGAATGCCTTATACGTTCGGCGCGAATACTTTGAAAAATTTTTTATTAGGCAATTATTAAGCTTTGCGTTGTTTCATTTTACCTTTTTTAGATTGAAGTTGAGCATCAGATGGATCAATATTGTTACCACTTGTGAACGAAATGTCATCTGATTTCATCAATTCACTATGAACATTCTTGATTTTTGATGTAGTTTTGTACAAATTACTTGTTTTATCTGAACGTCTAAATGAGCCTTTAACTTCGCCATCAGAGCCTTTTGAGAATACGCTTACATCTGAATCAGAGCCACGTCTTCTTGTTGCATCAAAACTTGCAACGGTAGATAATGCGTCCATTGTAATATCGAAGCCATCAACGTTTCCACTAGAAATGTCTTTACCCATTGATACAGCACCTGAAACTCCGTTCAAGACATCACTTGTATTTGCCATGATTTTTCCGTTACCAACACCTGTTGCGTAAGAAAGTGCAGAAAATCCGTCTGAAGCAGCTCCAGCAAAATCACCATTAACAGCCTTTTTAACCGCATTTGTGCCATCTTTAAACGCATTACCTAAATTAGTTGTATTATTCAATACTGTTTTATGTTGATTTGCAAAATTCATAACGCTTTCTAATTTTGTATTATTTAAAGCTTTTAAAGAACCCATGCTACCCATTGTTGTTGCACCATTTGCAACTGTTTTAGCTACAGCTGTTAAAACTCCAGTAACATCGCCTTTAGCAACATTAACAGCGATATCTAACGCACTTGTTGCAGTTTTAACACCTTTAGCAGCAGTAGCCATTGTGTTACCTGTTGTTTTCAATGTAGTACCAACACCAGTTATTGTGCTACCAGTTGTTGCAACAGTTGCACCAGTACCAGCAGTTGTAGCGCCACCAGCACCAGTTGTTACACCTGCAGCTTCAACAGGAACACCTGCGCCGAATACAGGAATTAAAGGAATACCAATAGCTGATAAAGTAACACCAATACCGCTTAAGATACCACCTGTTACTCCAACACCAGTACCAGCAGTTGTTGTAGCAATACCAGCAGCTTGAACACCTAAACCAACAGCGTTAAGAGTTGTACCTGTTAAGTCTACAACGTTGGCAATTGCTGTAATTTGTTTTGAAACTCCTGATATTTCGTTTAACGATGAATCTTGTTCTTTTGCTGTTTGTTCTTGACTTTGAGCTTCTGCTTGTAAGCTTGCTGCAATTGCGTCAGCTTCATCTGCTTGAGCTTCAGCTCTTGAAGCTTCTGCTTGAGCGTCTGAAGATAAAGCTTGCATTTTAGCGTCATTTGATTGAACAACTTGCATTTTTTCTTGGATTTTTGCAGAATTGTCATTGCCATTAGAAGTACCGTTTTCTTCCATTTCTTGAATTTCAGCACCAGTTTTTAAAGTCAAAGCACTATGAACACCTGAACCTGTTCCATCGTCATTTTGTAAAGAACTTATTTCGTCCATCGCAGCTTGACTACTAGCAGTTAACTCTTGCATTTGAGCATTTGTTGCATCTAATTTTGCGCCAGATTCTTGACCTTTTGTAGTTGCTGTATTTGTTTTACTTGTTAATTGAGAATCACTTTCTGTAAGTTTTTGAGCAGAAGCTTTAGATTGAGAAGAAATATTAGAAGTGTTTCCACTCATAGAGCCTAAATCATTGTTAGACATTTCTGATTCTTTGCTTTTTGCGTCTGTTTCTTTGCTTTTTGCATCGCTTTGCTTGTTTTCTGCTTCGCCAACTTTTGATCTTGTTTTATCTAATTCACTGTTAGTATCGCTAATTTTACTTTTAGCTTTCTTACCAGCTTTTTCTGCTTTATCTAATTCACCTAGAATTTGATCTTGATCTGTAAAAATTGAGATACAAAATCCAGAAACACCGCTAGTAATTTTTTCTCTAGCCGCACTTAAATCTATGTCGTTAATATTGCTAATTTTTGGAATATTTGTACCCATGTCATTTTCCCTCAGACTCAATCATTTACATGTTATATAACGGAACATGACGCATAAAAGTTTAGTTTTTTGCATTTTTTTATTAACATTTTGTTACAAACTTCAAAGAAGCACTTCTTAAGCTATTATAAACATGTTACAATCGAAATAAAAAGGTTATATGGCGATTATTATACTTTTCTGTGCAGTTGTAATTTTTTCCTGCATTATCACCAATAAATTCTCAAGTAAACTTGGTTTACCTGTTTTAGTTTTCTTCATGTTTTTGGGAATGTTATTTGGTTGCGACGGAATTTTAAAAATTTCGTTCAGCGATTATGATTTAACCTCAAAATTATGTTCTATTGGACTAATTTTTATAATTTTTTACGGCGGATTTTGTACTAAAAAGCCAAGTTCTAAGAAAATCACAGTTCAAGCAACCCTTTTATCTTCGCTTGGCACAATTTTAACTGCAGGATTTAGTGCATTATTCTGCTATTACGGACTAAAAATGCCAATTGGTGAAAGTTTTTTGATTGGTGCTATTATAAGTTCAACAGACGCCGCATCAGTGTTTTCAATATTACGTTCAAAAAGGTTAAATTTAAAATATGGAACAGCTCCAATTCTAGAAATGGAAAGCGGAAGCAACGACCCATTTGCTTACATGTTAACAATGCTTGGAATTGTATTAATAAAAGGTGGTAGTGCCTTAAGCCTTGCACCAATGTTATTTAAACAATTAACTTTTGGTATATTTTTTGGAATAATTATTGCACTTGGGGCAATTTGGATTTTTAGAAAAACTAGAATTTTAACAGAGGGAACTGATACTATTTTTATGGTTGCAATTGCGCTTTTTGCGTTTTCAATTCCTGAATTAATAGGTGGAAACGGATATTTGAGCGTATATTTGGCTGGGATAATTCTGGGTAATAGTAATATTAAGAATAAAATTAATTTAATATACTTTTTTGACGGAATAACAGGACTTTGCCAGGTTACAATATTCTTTTTAATAGGTTTTTTGTCTTTTCCACACAAAATTCCAGAAATTATTATTCCATCTATTTTAATAACCTTGTTTTTATCAATAGTTGCAAGACCTTTAGCTTTAGGTTTAATTATGTTTCCATTTAAGGCAAAGTTTAACCAGATATATTTTATGTCATGGGCTGGATTAAGAGGTGCCGCCTCAATTGTATTTGCGCTGTTGGTTGTAGCACAAGTAGATTCGCTAAAATATGATTTGTTCCACATTGTTTTTGTGGTTTCGTTCCTGTCTGTTGCAATTCAAGGCTCTTTGCTACCACTAATTGCTAAAAAGCATGACATGATTGATAAATTTGCAGATGTTAGAAAGACTTTTAACGATTATCAGCAAGAATCAGCAATTGCACTGAACAAATTTACAATAAGCGAAAACCACTTGTGGTGCAACACAATGGTAAAAGATATTAATTTAGAGAAAGGTGCTTTAATACTATTTATAAAAAGAAATAACGAAAAAATTATTCCAAAAGGAGAAACAACCCTCCTTTGCAACGACGAGATTGTAGTTGGAACAACAGTGACAGACGTAAAAAACGAGGTTAAACTCTACGAAACGAATATTGATGAAAATCACGAATGGCTAAATAAAAAAATAAAAGAAATAAATTATCCAGAAAACTTTTTAATTACTCTAATAAAGCGTAAGAATGAGTCATTCGTACCAAATGGAAATACAGAAATAAAACTTAGAGATACCATCATTTTTTATAAAGGATAAAATACCCCCTAGATTTTCTAAAAAAAATGTTGTAAACTAAAAAAGTATTAACACGAGAGGTATCAATGGAAGATAAAAAGAGCTTTAAAAGATGGTATGACTATGACCCAACAGTTAGCGAAGCTGTAAAGTTGATGGAAAATGCACCCGAAGACAAACAACTTAAGTGTGCAAAGTTTATTATTGAAAAAGCTCAAAGCTATGGCGTTAAGATTACAGATAACGAACTTAGTGAAGTATTTAGCCTATTTAGACGTTGGTACGACAAGAATAAACAAGTGCATGATGCATTTGAATATTTCAAACTAGCGCCTTATGATGTACAAACAGGCATTGCGCTTAATGTTATAGAAATTTTGGAAGACACAAAAAATAACTAAACATTTTTTTAAGCACAATGCCCATTTAATTATAACTGGCTATTTATATTATAGAGTTACGTCTGGTAAAGCAACTAAGTCAGTTTTAACTTTTTGAATCCAAGCTTTTGCGTTTGGATCAGCTTTTGTCCAGTTAACAGAGCATAAACCTCTTTGAACCCAAACTAACTGTTTGAAAAATTCATTTTGAGCATTTGCTGCTGCTGTTTTTGATCTAAAGTAAGTGTCTTTAGCATCTAGGACTTGAGCAATACCAACTTTGTTGTGTAAGTAATCAGCTTTAACTCTTTCATAGTTTTCTTTTGCTGCAAACATAGCTTTGTAATCCTTTTCAATACTGAAGTAGCAAGATAAAGCTTTGTTTACAACTTGTCTGATGTGTTCTTCAAGAGTTGTTTTAACTGATGCTTCTTGAGTTTCTAATTGTTTCAATTCAGCGTTAATACGTTGGATTTCTGCAATTTTTTGACCACCCTCGATTGGAGTCCATTTAGCAAAGATACCTAATCTATGGTAAGAAGATTCAGAGTGCATAGCATTCAATGGTAAACTTGTTAATGTATAACCAATTGGAGTACCACCTGGGTATGCCCCCATCATGGTTTTACCTGGGATAGGACCAGCTGTATCAGCACCGTATTGTCTGCCAATTAGATTTTGATATTGATAAGAGATTTTTGCATCTGGAAGAATGAATTTTTGAATGTACATAGAGCGTTCATTCTTTTTCATAGCCATAGCAGTTCTCAATTTAACCAATTCAGGAGCTACGTTGAAAGACTCATCAACTAGCATTTGAGTGAATTTTTCTAATGCACTTGGAGTTCTTACATAATCAAGAATATTTAATTCTGATGTGTAGAAAGCAGGATCATTAGCTTTCAAATCCATTAATTCGAAGTTTTGGTTTTGTTTTTCGTTCAAGAATTTGCTAATTGCAACTTTAACGTTTTTGTAATCAGCAGTCATATCAAGTAATTTTTGTTCAGAAAGACTTAATTGGCTTGCCCAACGCATAACTTCTTCTTTACCACAGTAGCCCATTTTTTCACGAACTCTTGCGATTGCCAAGTTTTCACGAGCTTCCTTAACTTGTTCTTGTTGAATACCAATTTGGTTTCTTAAAATCAAAGTATCGATGTATAAATTAGCAATATTGATACCCATATTTTGTTCTGTGATTTTATATTCAGCTTTTTCAAATTTAATCTTTTTGTTTTTGATTAAAATGTTTGTTACTAATGCTGGTGAATAAATCATTTGGTCAACATCTAGGCTGAACACACCTGTTTTTTCAGGGATTAATAATGCTGCAGATTCAGCATAACTATCATTGTATTGTTGATAACCTAAAGTAGCTGATACTGTAGGTAAATATTTCAATCTAGCAACCCAAGCAGCTTTTCTAGCAGCTTTTACTAGGTAAGATTTTTGTTCAATGTCTAAGTTTTGTTCGTCTAATTTATTAAAAATTGCTGCCAAACTATAAACAGGAACTGGTTTATGTGAAATAACTTTTGCATTGTTTAACAATCTTAAAGGTGGTTCATAACCAACTTTTTCACAAGTATCAGCGTTTACGTAAAGAATTTCATCTTCGTAGAACATAACTTTTTCTTGTGGAACTTTATGACCGTCTAAAACACTTTTAATATTGAATGATGTTGCATCTGTAATTTTTCTATCCAAGTCCAAAGCACCTGAACCAATCATACAGCCAACGTTAACATCACTTTCACCTAGAACTGAGAAAGTTTTGATTTTTCTGTCGTTCATCTTGTTGAACATATCACCAACTTGTTCCATAGTTAATGTAAATTGAGGTAAAATTAATGCTGCATCTACGTTAGCAGGAATTTTTGCCATCGCATTATCAACATTATTACCAACAGGAATTACAACCAAGTCGATTGTTTTGTCTTTCAATTTTGATTTAATGAAACTATTCCAATCTTTTCTTGTTTTATAGTAATTTTCGTTCATCATAATTGCAACTCTGTTGAAATTAGTCAAACGATGGAATAGTTCTAATTTTTGGGTAAATTGCGCAACTGGTGAGAACATGCCTGTACCAAAATCTCTTAAGCCGTATTGGTCGACAGTTACAACCATTTTTCTTTTATTTTTTAAGCCATTATAGTACTTTGACGATAAATAACCTAAAGCAACGACTGTTGTTGCATTAGATGCCAAAGCTCTATCGCATTGTGCCTTAACACCTTTTTCTGTCCAGTCACCAATAAAAACTAAATTTGCTGGAAATTGAACTGTTGTTCCTTTATCCATTCCGTTTTTGATTGATGTTTTGAATTTTTCTAAGAAATAGTTGTTTGCAGGTGATTTTCCGTCAAATACAAACGCTATTCTTACAACTTGTGAAGCTTCTGCTGATTGAGCAAGAAAAGCTACACTAAACATTTGAAATAAGAATAATGCACATAGCATTGTTGTCAATATCTTTTTCATTTTTCCTCACTTACCTTGTTTTAAAAATATTGTTATCTAGTATTGAATACTAGTATAATATTTTAAGCACGATTTTATTGCAAGTTTTATCTACTTTTTTGTAACGATTTCATAACAAATGTAAAAAATAAAGTGTAAAAATAACAAAAAACATGCTTTACAAGTATTAAATAAACATAGTATTAGTTTGGAAAAAGGAATGACCATGATTAAAATGAATCCTGTAGGAATAGTAAATTCCGCAAAAACAATGATGAAGAATGCCGTACCTAGTTTCAAAGGTAACGAAAACGCTGTTAACAACAAGGGCTTAACTGCAGATACAGTTCAGCTTTCAGCGAATAAAGAAACAACTCAAACACCTGAAACAAAGATGTTGAGCGCTGTTAACAAAATTTTGAACGAAGACTTAAAACTTGAAAAAGGTCAATCAGTTGTTGTTAAAGCTGATAAAACTCACGTACCTTTCTTGAAAGTTTTTGCAGAAGAAGCTTATAAAAAAGGAGCAAAAGATGTTCACGTTGAAATTGAACAACCTGAAATCGACGCACTTAGAAAACAATATTGCAAAGAACCAGATTTTGCATACAAACAAAAACGCGCTGAATACTATGAAAAACAAGGCGCAAAAACAGTTACATTTGACGCAAACAATGACCCATATAAATTATCAGGTCTAACTGATAAAGAAACTGCAGATGTTAAGAAAACCGTTCAAGTGGAAATTCCAGAACACATCGAAAAAAAATTATCAGATGCATTCAATGAAAAAGAAATTTTCCACACATTATTGAATGTTCAAAAGGGTCAACCAATCTCAATTTCAGCAGAACGTGAACACGAAAAAAACGTATTAAAATTCGTTGAATACGCATACAAAAATGGTTCTGGTCCAATTGATGTAAACTTCACTGAACCAGGGGACCCTGTTGGCAAAGCAAAATTAAAATATGCATCAGAAGACGCATTAAAAGATGTTCCATCTTATGTTGCTGATACATGGCGCGAAAGAGTTGACAGAAAAACAGCTAGATTATTCCTAGAGGGTAAAGATCCAGAGGGTATGGCTGATGTTGACCCAAAACGTATAGTTATGCAAACAAAAGCAATCAACGAAGTAGTAAAACCTATCAGAAAATCAGGTCCTGAAAGCCAATGGAATATTATTTATGCTCCTACAACTATGTCAGTTAAAAAGACTTATGCAGATATTCCAGACACAATGAAAGCTTTGGAAAAAGCTGCCGATGACGCGAAAAACATCAACCGCGTTGGAGGATTAGATACACACGCAACAAAACTTATGTCTGTTGCAGATAAAATGAATGATTTCCACTTCAAAGAAATCCATTTCTACAGTATTGACCCAGAAACTAAACAACCTGACGGCAAAACTGATTTACATATCGGAATGCACGACAAATCTAGATTTAGAGCCGCAGCAAAAGACACTGACGACGGCGTAAGATATATGGCTAACACTCCAACAGAAGAAGTTTTCTCATCTCCTGATAGAACTAAAACAAACGGTTGGGTTTCAACAACGTTACCTCTATGTTTGAACGGCAACCTAGTTGAGGGTATCCGAATGAGATTTGAAAATGGTCGCGCAGTTGAAGTTTATGCAGATAAAAACCAAGAACTTTGGAGAGAACATATAAAATCGGCTCAAGATGGCGACATGCTGGGCGAAGTTGCACTTGTTGCAAATTCACCAATCTTCCACACATGTAGAGTTTTCAATAACACCTTGTTAGATGAAAACGCAGCTTGCCACATCGCAGTAGGTGCTGGCTTTGATGACTGTCTTGACGGTGCAGATAAAATTAAAGACTACAAAGAACGTCAAGAATACATGAAACAAAACAACATCAATGATTCAAATATCCACACTGATTTTATGATTGGTGGTCCAAACGTTATCGTTGAAGGCGTAAAAGCTGACGGAACAAAAGTTACTCTTATCAAAGATAACCAATTCCAAATATAGTTTGTTAATTACATATAAAAAAATAGGCGCGGACTTAAACTTAAGTCCGCGCCTATTTGATTAATTATTATAAAATAAAGTACTGTTATTTAAACGCATTTTAGACATTAATGTTTTAAGACTCAATTTACTATCAAACGTATCCCATAAATCTATCTATAATCCTCACTCATTACATTCAAGAGAGTACTCCGTATGTCACTTATCCTCGGTGAAAGGTGAAAGGTGAAAGGTGAAAGGTGAAAGGTGAAAGGTGAAAGGTGAAAGGTGAAAGGTGAAAGGTGAAAGGTGAAA
>CAKVDZ010000016.1 GCA_934728585.1 uncultured Candidatus Melainabacteria bacterium
AAATCCGCGTCTTGGATTTTCCTCCACGCTCACAGAGTTTCGCTTTTTGCACTTCGTGCAGACCGCTTAATCTGTTCACTATCCGAACTTCGTTCGTACGGAAAATCCGCGTCTTGGATTTTCCTCCACGCTCACAGAGTTTCGCTTTTTGCACTTCGTGCAGATCGCTTAATCTGTTCGCTATCCGAACTTCGTTCGTACGGAAAATCCGCTAAGAGCAACCAGAGTAACCGCAGTTAGGGCAGATGAAGCAACCCTCTGCCATTTGAATTTTGTTTCCGCATTCTGGGCAAACTACAGTTTTAATTTCGCCTGTTGGATTGTATTCTTCTGCAGTTGGTTCTTCTTTTGCTTCTTCTGCTTTTACTTCTTCAACTTTTGGTTCTTCTTTTTTCTTAGTCAAGTTCATTGGTTGAATTGGTCTGCAATTGTTTCTGTAAACAGTGATACCTTTTAGGTTATTTTCGTAAGCTAAAACGTATGTGTCTTCGATATCTTTTTTAGTTGCGCTTTCAACGAAGTTTACTGTTTTTGAAACTGCATTATCAGTGTGTAATTGGAATGCAGCTTGCATTTTTACGTGCCAGTAAGGTGAAACGTCGTGTGCAGTTGAGAAAATGTGTTTAGATTTTTCATCAATGCCGTTAACGTGTGCGATAGTACCTTCTTCTGAAATTTGACGCATTGTTTCATCGTTGTAGAATCCGTGTTTGATAGCGTATTCCTTGAAGATTGGATTAACTTCAAGTAATTCAGTACCGTCCATAACGTTTCTCATGAATACAAGACCGAATAATGGTTCAACACCGCCTGAAGCACTTGCAATCATTGAAATTGTACCAGTTGGTGCGATACAAGTTGTTGTTGCGTTTCTGATACCGTATTTTTCAATTTGTGCGTCTAAATCGTTCCACATTTCATCAGTAATCATACCAGCTGATTTGCCAGCATATTTTTTACCTAAGAAATGTTGATTATCGTAAATGCTACCCTTGAAGTTAGCAAATGCGCCACGTTCTTTAGAAAGCTCAATTGCTTGAACTTTTGAGTGGTAATCAATAAATTCCATAACTTGAGCTGCAAGTTTTGTACCTTCTTCTGAATTGTAAGGAATTTCTAACTTCATTAACATATCAGCCCAACCCATTACGCCTAAACCGATTTTTCTGTTATTTTGAACCATTTCAGCGATTTTTGGTAATGGATAGTTGTTAACTGTTATTACGTCATCTAAGAAGATGATTGATAATTTTGTAATTTCTTTTAATTTATCCCAGTTGATTTTACCGTCTTCAACCATCAAGCCTAAGTTGATAGAACCTAAGTTACAAGCTTCAAATGGTAATAATGGAACTTCACCACAAGGGTTAGTTGATTCAATTTCACCAATTTGAGGAGTTGGATTATCAGCGTTCATTTTGTCAATGAAGATGATACCAGGTTCACCTGTAGACCAAGCGTTGTTTACGATTTTGTCAAATACTTCTTTTGCGTTTAATTTGCCAACAACTTCTTTTGTATTTGGATTGATTAATTCATAATCACTGTTGTTTTTAACTGCGTCCATGAATTTGTCTGTTAATGCAACTGAAATGTTAAAGTTGTTCAATTTAGAAGTATCGCTTTTGCAGTTGATAAATTCTAAAATGTCTGGGTGGTCAACTCTTAAGATACCCATGTTAGCGCCACGTCTTGTACCGCCTTGTTTTACAGCTTCTGTCGCTGCGTTGAAAACTTCCATGAACGAAACAGGACCTGAAGAAACACCCATTGTTGATTTTACAACGCTGTTCTTAGCTCTTAATCTTGAGAAAGAGAAACCTGTACCACCGCCTGATTTGTGAATTAATGCAGTGTTTTTAACAGCTTCAAAAATACCTTCTAGTGAGTCTTCAACAGGAAGAACGAAACATGCTGATAATTGACCAAGTTCTCTGCCTGCGTTCATTAATGTTGGAGAGTTTGGCATAAAATATCTTTGAGTAATTGCTTTGTAAAATTCATCAGATAATTTATCTACATCTGCTTGAGTTTTACCATATTCTAATTCAGCTTTTGCAATAGAATCAGCTACACGTTTGAACATTGTTGCTGGAGTTTCTACGGCATTACCGTCTTTATCTCTTTTTAAATATCTTTTTTCTAATACCTTAATCGCGTTTGGCGATAAATCAAGTTTGTCTTGCATTTTCACGCTCACATTAACCTCCCATATATGTAATTTGTGATATAAATTTTAAAGTGATAGTATAGTTATAATTGTATAATATAATTATATTTAATATACATGCCCATGTCGATTTTTTTATAAATATTTACACTAATATTTTGAATTAATTTATATAGCCCAGTTTATCTACTTGACAATTAGTCTTGCTTAAAATAGAATTAAATAAAAGTTTTGGCGACATGGCCAAGTGGTAAGGCAGAAGCCTGCAAAGCTTTTATCCCCCAGTTCGAATCTGGGTGTCGCCTTTTTCAAAAAACACTCTTCATCTCGGGAGTGTTTTTTATTTTTAACTCTTTATAGTCTTAAAATAATAAAATATGTCTATTCACAATTCACAGTCCACTGTTCACACTCTTAATTGTGCTAAGCTGTAACGATTAAGAATAAGAAAAATACTTGATTTCAAGAATATTTATGCCATAATTAATATATTAGCTGTTTATTCGTGATAAAACGAATATTTTATTATTAATTTAAAGGAGATTACGATGACTGGAAGTCAAACAAAAGTCGATTTCTCAAAGTTAGATGAAATTATTGCTGAATGTGGCGGTAAAAAATCTAATTTGATTGCGATTTTGCAAAAAGTACAGGAAGTTTACCGATACTTGCCTGAAGACGCGATGATTTATATCGGAACAAAAATTGAAGACTTGTCACCTGCAACAGTATTCGGTGTAGCAACTTTCTACGCTCAATTCTCATTGGACCCAAAAGGTAAATATGAAGTAAGATGTTGTGACGGTACTGCTTGCCACGTTAGAGGCTCAATGCCAGTATTGAACGCTATTAAAGCAAGATTAGATTTAAAAGACGGTAAATTTACTACTGATGACGGTTTGTTTTCAGTTGAAACAGTTAGCTGTTTAGGTGCTTGCGGTTTGGCTCCTGTCGTTGTTATTAATGGAAAAGTTTATCCTCAAATGACATCTGATGCTATCAAAGTCGTTCTAGATACAATTTATCAGGAGGAAAATGCATAATGGAATTAAATATTGATATCAAAAAAGAGCAAGAACAAGCTCAAGAACATATTAAACAACAAGGTTTCAGAGTTTTAGTTTGTGGCGGTACAGGTTGTGTTGCAAACGGTTCTGAAAAAGTTATGGCTAAATTCAGAGAACTTGGAGCAAATGTTGGAACTTTGTCTAATCATGACAAAATGACAGTTATTCCAACAGGTTGCCACGGTTTCTGTGAACAAGGTGTTTTGGTAATTTTACCAGACGAACACACTGCTTACGTAAAAGTAAAAGTTGAAGATGTTGAAGAAATCTTCAATTCTCATATTGTTGATGGTAAACCAGTTGAAAGACTTTTATATGTTGATCCAGCAACAAAACAATCAGTTCAAAAACCAGAAGAAATCAACTTCTATGCAAAACAAACTCGTACAGCTTTGAAAAACTGTGGTCATATCGACGCAGAATCAATCGACGAAGCAATTGCAGTTGGAGCTTATGAAGCTTTGGCAAAAGTTTTGAAAGAAGAAGACCAAGAAGCAGTTATCAAGGAAGTTGAAGACTCTGGCTTAAGAGGCAGAGGTGGCGGTGGCTTCCAAACTGGTAGAAAATGGAGAAGTGTTTACCAACACAGAGGTGGAAAATCATTCGTTATTTGTAACGGTGATGAGGGCGACCCTGGTGCTTTCATGGATAGATCAGTTATGGAGGGTGATCCTCACAAATTGTTAGAGGGTATGGCAATTGCAGCATTCGCAATCGGCGCTGACGAGGGTTATATCTATGTTAGAGCAGAATATCCTCTAGCTATCAAGCGTTTAAGAAAAGCAATTGCAGATGCAGAAGCTCGTAATCTTTTAGGTAAAAATATAATGGGAACAGATTTCTCATTTGAAATTCATATTAAAGAGGGTGCTGGCGCATTTGTTTGTGGTGAATCTTCAGCCTTAATCGCTTCAATTGAGGGTGAAAGAGGTATGCCAAGACCTAAAAACATTCACATGGCAGAATGTGGCTTATTTAAACGTCCGACCTTGTTGAACAACGTAGAAACATTTGCAAACGTACCTTTAATTATTACAAAAGGTGCAAAATGGTTTAGTTCTATGGGTACAGAAACTTCAAAAGGTACTAAAACATTCGCTCTTACTGGTGAAGTAAACAACACTGGCTTAATTGAAGTTCCAATGGATACAACTTTAAGACAAATCGTATTTGACTTAGGCGGTGGTATCAGAAATGGTAAAAAATTCAAAGCGGTTCAAATTGGTGGACCATCAGGCGGTTGTTTAACTGAAGAACATTTGGATATGGCTATGGATTACGACCAACTTACAAAAGTAGGTGCGATGGTTGGTTCAGGCGGTCTTGTTGTAATGAATGAAGACACTTGTATTGTTGAAGTTGCACGTTTCTTTATGAACTTTACTCAACACGAATCTTGCGGTAAATGTACTCCTTGCCGTGAGGGTACAAAACAAATGTTACGTATCTTAGAAAAAATCGTTAATGGTGAGGGTACAATGGAAGATTTGGACATGCTGGAAGAACTTGGAAAAGTTATTAAAGAAGGTTCTTTATGCGGTCTTGGCAAATCTGCTCCAAACCCTGTACTTTCAACTTTAAAATATTTTAGAGATGAATATATTGCTCACATCAAGGATAAGAAATGTCCTGCAGGCGTTTGTAAGGCTCTTAAATCTTATACAATTGATGAAGAAAAATGTAAGGGTTGTACAAAATGTGCTAGAAATTGTCCAGTTGGCGCAATTGAGGGAACTGTTAAACAACCTCATCACATTGATCAATCAAAATGTATCAAATGTGGTGCTTGCGAATCAAATTGTCCATTCAAGGCAATCGTTTTAAACTAGTTAATTATAAGGATAAAATCAATGAGTGATAAAAAAACATTATTTATAAATAATCAAGAAGTTGAATTTACAGACGAAAAAACTGTATTAGAGGTAATTCGCAACAATGGATTTAACGTTCCAACATTTTGCGATAGACCAGAACTAAGCCAATTTGGTGCTTGCAGAATGTGTGTAGTAGAACAAGAAGGACGTGGTATTCAAGCTTCTTGTACAATGCCACCTCGCGCTGGTATAAAAATTTATACACATTCAGCAAAAGTTAGAAAAATTAGAAAAACAATTTTGGAATTGTTATTGGCAAATCACGACAGAGAATGTACAACTTGCGAAAAATCAGGTCAATGTGATTTACAAAAATATGCCGAAGAATATGGTATTAAATCAATTCCATTTCCAAAATTAAAACAAGAAGAAATGAAACCTATTGATTGCTCAAGTCCAGCAATCGTTAGAGATCCTAACAAATGTATCCTTTGCGGTGCTTGTGTTAGAGCTTGTAACGAATACCAAGGCTTAGCTGTTTTAGGTTTTGCAAATCGTGGTTCAAAAACAGTAGTTCAACCGATGAACGGCAGATGCTTATCTGATGTTGATTGTGTTTATTGCGGTCAATGTAAAACTGTTTGCCCTACAGGCGCATTAACAGTTAAAAACGAAGTAGATGCAGTTTGGGATTTGGTTAACGACCCAACTAAAAAAGTGGCAGTTCAAGTTGCACCAGCAGTTCGTGTTGCGTTAGGCGAAATGTTCGGTATGCCAGCAGGCGAAAACGTTATTGGCAAAATTTATTCTGCTATGAGAAAAATTGGTTTTGATTTCGTTTATGATACAAACTTTGCAGCTGACTTGACTATTATGGAAGAAGCTACAGAGTTCTTAGATAGACTTAAAAAAGGTGAAAACTTACCATTGTTCACATCTTGCTGTCAAGCTTGGGTAAGATACGTTGAAACTCAACACCCAGATATGATAAACCATTTATCATCTTGTAAATCACCTCAATCAATGCTATCTTCTGTAGTTAAGGAATTTTTACCAAAATTAAACCCAGAAGTTAAAGCAGAAGATTTGGTGGTTGTTTCAATCATGCCTTGCACAGCTAAAAAAGCTGAAATTAAACGCGACCAATTGAAAAAAGATGGCAAATTTGATACAGATTACGTTTTGACAACTCAAGAATTTGCGCAAATGATTAAATCAGCTGGACTTGATTTGAAAAACTTAGAACCAGAACAAGCTGATTCTCCATTTGGTCAATATACAGGTGCAGCAACAATTTTCGGCGCATCAGGTGGTGTTGCTGAAGCTGCTGCAAGAACTGCTTATCATATGGTAACAGGCGAAGAAATTTCAAGTGATGATATCGTTGAAATGCGCGGTGTTGACAAAAACTCTTTTGATAAAACTGTGGAACTTGATATCAAAGGTACAAAAGTTAAAGTTAAAGTTGTTTCAACACTAAAAGAAGCTGAAAAAGCAATTCAAGAAATCAAAGCAGGCACTGCAGACTTCCAATTGCTAGAAGTTATGGCATGCCCTGGAGGTTGTGTAAATGGTGGCGGTCAACCAGTAAGTTGCACAAACCCAGAACTTAGAAAACAAAGAGCTGAAGGTCTTTATACAGAAGATGTCAGAGAAGTGAAATTTAGAAAATCTCACGAAAACCCTGACATTAAAAAATTGTATGATGAATACTTAGAAGCTCCAAATTCTCATAAGGCTCATGAATTGCTTCATACAAGCTATTCTGATTTGAGAAAAGGCTCTTACAAAGACCTTAAATAATAATAAAATAAGCTAAATAGGCGCTGAATTTTGAAAAAATTCAGCGCCTATTTTTTCTATATACTAAAAAGCCTTGTAAACAATTATAATGAATATTTCAACAAATATTTTAAACTAGTTGACAACAAATTTTGATATAATACAATATTTACATAGCTTAGTATATAAAATAATAAGTTAGTTTAGTAATAAGTAGTAAAAGGAGACCACTAAATGGCACGCGAAAAGTACGAAAGAACCAAACCGCACGTTAACGTTGGTACAATTGGTCACGTTGACCACGGTAAAACAACATTAACAGCAGCAATTACAGCAACATTAGCAGCAGCTGGACAAGCAGAATTGAAAAAATTTGATGAAATCGATGCTGCTCCAGAAGAAAAAGCTAGAGGTATTACAATCTCTACAGCTCACGTAGAATACGAAACAGCAACTAGACACTATGCTCACGTTGACTGCCCAGGCCACGCTGACTATGTTAAAAACATGATCACAGGTGCTGCTCAAATGGACGGTGCAATTCTTGTAGTTGCAGCTACAGACGGTGCAATGCCTCAAACTCGTGAACACATCTTACTTGCAAGACAAGTTGGTGTTCCAAACTTAGTAGTATTCTTAAACAAATGTGATATGGTTGATGACCCTGAATTATTAGAATTAGTTGAAATGGAAGTTAGAGAACTTCTTTCTTCATACGAATTCGATGGCGACAACATTCCATTCATTCACGGTTCAGCTTTAAAAGCTTTAGAAGCAGTTCAAGCTAACCCATCAATCAAACGTGGCGAAGACAAATGGGTTGATAAAATTTGGGAATTGATGGATGCATTAGATTCTTACTTCCCAGAACCTGTTCGTGATTTAGACAAACCATTCTTGATGCCAGTAGAAGACGTATTCTCAATCACTGGTCGTGGTACAGTTGCAACTGGTAGAGTTGAACGTGGTATCGTTAAAGTTGGTGATGAAGTTGAAATCGTTGGCTTAGGCGAAACTAAGAAAACAACTGTAACAGGTGTTGAAATGTTCAGAAAATCACTTGACCAAGGTCAAGCTGGTGATAACATTGGTGCTTTGTTAAGAGGTGTTGATAAAACTGATATCCAACGTGGTCAAGTTTTAGCAAAACCTGGTTCAATCCACCCACACACAAAATTCACAGCTAACGTTTACGTTTTAACTAAAGAAGAAGGTGGACGTCACACTCCATTCTTCCCAGGTTACAGACCACAATTCTACATCAGAACAACTGACGTAACTGGTTCAATCCAATTCGAAGGCGAAATGGTAATGCCTGGTGATAACGTTGTAATGAACGTTGAACTTATCGCTCCAGTAGCAATCGAAGAAGGTATGAGATTTGCTATCCGTGAAGGCGGTAGAACAGTTGGCGCTGGTGTTGTTGACAAAATTAAAGAATAATCTTTGATTAATCAATATAACAAAAAGGACTTATCTTTTTGATAAGTCCTTTTTTTATTTTGAAATTTATGTTATTATGTAAAAAAAACAAAGTAATGGAAAATAAAAATGGCAGAATTAACAGAAAAAGAAAAAGACGACAAAATTGTATTTTACTTATCTAAAATTGTTCAAGATTTAGGTGATAAAAATTACGAAGAAATCGTAAAAAACGTTAAACTACTTTTAGAAATTGATGTGAAAGCTGATTATTACGGAATTATTGGCTTAGCAGAATTTAAGTTAAAAAATTACGAAGATGCAATCAAGCATTTGAACCAAGCAAATAATCTTTCACCAAGAGCTGATTATTATTGTAATTTAGGCATGGCAAAAGATGTTATAGGTGATAAAGAGGGTGCATTGAGTGCATTTGAAAAAGCTATCGAACTTAATCCAAATTCTGATTACTACTACAGCAACAGAGGCATGATTAAGTACGATTTAGGCAATTATTTTGATGCCATTTTAGATTATAACCGCGCAATTGAATTAGGACCTAATGAAGATACCTACTATGGCATGAGAGGATTGTCGGAATTTAAATCAGGCATGATTGATGAAGCGGCTGAAGATTATAAAAAAGCAATTTCTTTAAAACCAGATGAAATTGAGTATTATTACAGATTAGCAAATATTTATTTGTTGAAAAAAGATTATAATGGTGCAACGTTACATTATGAAAAAATGTTATCACTTTGCGCTGAACAAGGCGGAAATGTGTTAGACCCATTGGGTGTTTCTTATTTGGTAAAATGCTATTTGAGATATGCTCGTGTTAAGGTTGCACAAGGTGATTACCAAGCAGCTCAAGAAATGATTACAAAATCTATTGAGATTGATCCATCACTTGATGTTGATAATGCTGGTGACTAATAAATATAAAAACTAAAAAAGCCCGAACCTGAAAGGTTCGGGCTTTTTTAATAAATCTTTTAAATTATGCAATACCGATTTGGCGCATAGGCATTGCTTTTTTACCCATTTGAGGAGCACTTGTTTGAACAGCGCCGTCTTTAATGCCTAAGCCAACGTAAGAAGTTTCATTAGCAAAAGGATTACCACCGTCAGCACCAGCTCTTTTAACAGCTGATACAGGTTGGAATTTGTTTACACCTTGAATACCCTTAATTGGTTTAGCAAATGGATTGTTGTTTAATGCTGAAATATCCAAAATCAAAATCCTTTCTTATATTATTATTAAAACATGTTTTTATAAAAAATTGCGTATATTAACAAAAATTTTACATTTTTTTTAATTTTGACTATTGAAACTATGGCATGTTTTTGTTATTATTTACTGGATAAATACAGAGTTTGAGGGGATTATAATATGACAAACAGAGTGTTATTATGTATTATGGACGGTTGGGGACTTTCAAATGGAAATGACTCAACAAACGCAGTAAAATTAGCTAATCCAGTTAATTTTTATAAATTAAAAGAAACAGAAAAATATACGCAAATTCATGCTGACGGCGAATATGTTGGTTTGCCAGAGGGTCAAATGGGTAATAGCGAAGTCGGACACTTGAATTTAGGTGCTGGCAGAGTTGTTTACCAAGATTTGTCAAAAATTAATAGAAGTATAAAAGACGGTAGCTTCTTTAAAAATGAAAAATTCTTACAAGCTATTGAACATGTTAAAAAGAACGATTCAGCTTTACATTTATATGGCTTAGTTTCAACAGGCGGTGTTCATTCATCTTTAGACCATTTGTTAGCTTTAATCAAATTAGCTAGTGAAAACGGTTTGAAAAAAGTTTACGTACATGCATTCTTAGATGGTCGTGATACACCTCCAGCAAGTGCTTGTACATTCTTGCAAATTGTTGAAGATGAGTTGAAAAAACACAATCTTCCACAAATTGCGTCAGTTGTAGGCAGATACTGGATTATGGATAGAGATAACCGTTGGGAACGTGTTGAAAAAGGTTATAATTGCTTACTTTTAGGCGAAGGTAACAAGGCTGAAAATGCAATTGCAGGTGTAAAAGCATCTTACGACAACAAAATTACAGACGAATTTGTTGAACCAATCGTTTGTGGTGGCGAAGAATCAAGAATTCACGATAACGATGCAATTATTTTCTTCAATTACAGACCAGATAGAGCTAGAGAAATCTCAAAAGCTATTAATTTTGCTGATTTCGACGGTTTTAAAAGAAAAGTAGTTAGAAAAAATATTTGCTACGTGACTTTTACACAATATGATGAAACATTCACATTCCCAGTTGCGTTTGAAAAAACAAAAATGACAAATATTTTAGGTGATGTATTAGAAGCAAACGGCGTAAACCAATTTAGAACTGCTGAAACAGAAAAATATGCACACGTTACATTCTTCTTTAACGGCGGTATTGAAGAACCAAATGCTCACGAAACACGTGTTTTAGTTCCATCACCAAAAGTTGCAACTTATGATATGCAACCTGAAATGAGCGCTTCTGAAGTTTGTGGAAACGTATTAAAAGCAATTGATGATGAAAAATACGGATTTATTTTAGTAAACTTTGCAAACCCAGATATGGTAGGTCATACAGGTGTTATTGAGGCAGCTACAAAAGCTTGCAAAACTGTTGATGAATGTGTTGGCAAAATCGTTGAAAAATGTAAAGAAAAAGGTGTTATTATGGTTCTAACAGCAGACCACGGTAATGCTGAAATGATGGTTGACGAAAAAACAGGAAAGCCACACACAGCGCACACTACAAACGAAGTTCCATTAATTGTTATTAACGCAGACAAAAACATTGAATTGAAAGCAGATGGTGCTTTATGTAACGTTGCACCTACAGTATTACAATTGATGGGTATTCAAAAACCTGCAGAAATGGATTGTGACTCGTTAATTAAATAAGGATTTTTGTAAAATGGCGGAGAAAACAAAAGGATTAGACATAGATTTATCTTTTAAAAAGAATAATGTTGATGAATTATTCTTCAATTTAAGTGAAAACCCAAATGGTTTTAAAAACAAAGATTTTCGCTACACTTTGAGTTTGATTTATCAAACAGTAGAAGATGAATTTGCAGGCGTATTCTTGAGTCCTAATTCGCCAGTTAGAAACACTGATTTTTATTTGGTTAACAATAACGGCAAACAATCGTTTTTTGTAACACCAACAAATAATTTCCAATACTATTTGAAATCAAAAGGGTCTTTATTCCGTTGTTCTTCAAGCGTTTTGGGAACAAAGGTCGGATATGCTTTACCTCTTGATTTGGTATTGGATTATTTTGGTGGATTTGGCGAAATCGTTGATTTTGAAGATATTTCATATACATTTATTTATTTGAACAAATTAACTCAATTTGTAATGAAGTTAATCGAAAAATTATACTTCATTCCGACAGTTAAAACTCGCGGTCAAATGTTCAGGATTGTGTATGAACCAATTATTGCAAACAAACAATTGGCAAGAATTATCAACCAATTTGAAGAAAATTTGCCAGAAGATTTGTTTATTCAAGGTGAAATGCCAAAGAATTTTGTATCAGACTTTATTTATAACTATCTAAATTACGTTTTGTACAAATTCTTGGGTATTAAGGCTTACAAGTTCAAAAATGTTAAGTCAGGCACTTACCTAATCAAGGATTTGGAACAAAAATCTTTAATGAAAGGTAACGATTACGCAGAAAACTTTGCACAATGGTTTGATGAATTGTATTTGGGTAAATACGACGTTATTCCGTTCTTTAAAGTTAATAAAATCACTGATGAACAGTTTGAACTTAAAGTTCACATTAAAAACAGAAAAACTGGTGAGGACGCTTTAATCGACGATTTATATACAAAAGACGAGGTCTTTGGTGTAAATTCATCAGATATTGCAAAAATTGTGGAAAAACAATTGAACTACGCAAACCGCTATATGCCTGAATTAGAAACCTTATTTGAAGATGAAGAAAAACTTTCTTTAACTTTAGATTTAGGCGAGGTTTACAAAATAATTACGCAAACAGCATATTACTTGCAGAAAGCTCAAATTGAGGTTGTACTTCCTGATGAACTTGTAAATGTTGTAGTGCCAAGAGCTTCAATTAATGCAAAAGTTAAAGCTTCCCGTTCAGGTGACTTGTTGGATATTTTCAATACAACTTCTTCAAGTGCAATTTCATTAGATGATATTTTAGAATTTTCATACGAAATAGCCTTGGGTAACGATAAATTATCTTTAGAAGAATTTAAGGAACTTGTAAAAGATTCTAAAGGACTTGTTAAATACAAAAACAAATACATTTTGGTTGATCAAGAAGAAAGCAAGAAAATATTAGATCAAATTGCAAATGCAGATCATAGTAAGATGACTAGAATGCAGTTAATTCACGCATCTATGTCAGGTCAATTAGACCAATATGACTTTGATTATGACGAAGCTTTTGCAAATATCTTGAAAGATTTTACAAAACCAATCGAGGTTACTCCTCCAAAAGGTTTGAAAGGCGAATTAAGACCTTACCAACAAACTGGTTTGAAATGGTTGTGGACAAATGTTTCAAAAGGCTTTGGTTGCTGTATGGCAGATGACATGGGGTTGGGTAAAACAATTCAAGTTATCAGTTTGATTTTGAAACTTAAAGAAGAAGATAAACTTAAAAAGCCAGTATTGGTTGTTTGTCCAACAACTTTGATGGGTAACTGGATGAAAGAACTTCAACTTTTTGCACCAGCCTTAAAAGCCACAACATACCACGGTGCTGAAAGACAGTTAAATACTGATGTTGATATAATCCTTACAACTTATGCAATTATGAGAATTGATGTTGAAGAATTAAAAAAACATCAATGGGGTATGATTATTGTTGATGAAGCTCAAAACATTAAAAACCCAGATACAGCACAAACTTTGGCGGTTAAAATCTTGAAATCTGATATCAAGATTGCGATGACTGGTACTCCAGTAGAAAATAGATTAACAGAATTGTGGAGTATCTTTGACTTTATCAATGGTGGATACTTAGGTTCTTTGAGAGAATTCCAAAAGAGTTATGCTATTCCTATTGAAAGGTTTAAAGAAACTTCTCGTGCAACAAAATTGAAAATGTCAGTTTCTCCATTCGTTTTAAGACGTTTGAAAACAGACAAGAACGTTATTTCAGACTTACCTGAAAAAATGGTTCTTAACGATTACTGCTACTTATCTAAGAACCAAGCAGTTCTTTACGAAAAAACTCTTAATGAAATGATGGAAAAAATTAGTGGATTTACTGGTATCAACAGACGTGGTAACATCTTCAAACTTATTACTGCTCTAAAACAAATTTGTAACCACCCATATCAATTCTTAAAATCAGGTGATATGAACAAGGAATCTTCTGGAAAATTGGAACAATGTATCCAATTGGTACAAAATATTCTAAACAATGATGAAAAGACATTGATATTTACTCAATATAAAGAAATGGGCGAAATTTTAGTTCACGTAATTGAAGAAGAATGCGGTACAACTCCATTGTTCTTCCACGGTTCGTTGAACGTTAACCAACGTGAAGAAATGATTAACAAATTCCAAACTGACCCAGAAACTAAGGTTATGATATTGTCATTAAAAGCTGGTGGTACTGGTTTGAACTTAACTTCTGCAACAAACGTTATTCACTATGACTTGTGGTGGAATCCAGCGGTTGAAGACCAAGCAACTGACCGTACATACCGTATTGGTCAAGACAAAAACGTTATGGTTCATAGACTTATCACTCTTGGAACTTTCGAAGAAAAAATTGATGAAATGCTTAAATCTAAGAAAGAACTTGCAGATATGGCAGTTTACGAAGGTGAAAAGATTATTACAGAACTTTCAGACGAAGAAATTTACCAAATCTTTACGCTTTCAGCATAAATATTTGGCAATTAATAAAAACGGCGGAACTTTGTTCCGCCGTTTTTATTTTTGCTTTTTTATAAACTCAATTGCTTGTTCTTTTGTTGTTATATCACCGTCAAATTGTGCTTCTTTAAGCTTTTCAACAAGTTCTCCAAGTTCTTTTGACGGTTTAAGACCTGTGATTTTCATTATTTCTTCGCCTGAAAGTAGCTTTGGAAGTGGCTTTAGACTATCTTTAACATTTAAATAATAGCTCAATAGTGATTGAAGTCCTGTAATATTATTTTTAACCATTTCATCTGTCACAGCTTCACCCCTAGCTGAAAGCCTATCAGACATGGCAATAAAGATGTTGTCAATCACGTTATTGCCAATTTTTCGGATATAGCGCATTTTGACTTTGTCGGAAAGCCCCTCTGTTGCTATAATATGCGATGGGTAAATGTGATATTTAATCATATCACTTATATATTCAATTTGTTTTTTCGAAAATTTTAAATCGCGTAAAATAGGCTTGCAAAGCTCTGCTCCGACATATTCATGCTTGATAAACCTGTGTCTACCTGTTTCTTCAATTGTCCAGCAAGAAAATTTACCTATATCGTGCATAAATCCTGCAAGTTTTAGATATGCAAGTCGCCTAAATGCGCCAAAATCAATGCTATCAAGATGATTTTTAACTTCTTTGTTGGCAATTTTATAGAAGTTTTCTATTTGTCGAACTGTTTCTATGGAATGACCAATCAAAGGCAAGTGGTGATGCGTGTTTGGTGGAACTTTTTTTACATCTGCAAAAATTGGTAGGATTTCACAAAGCAATCCGCATTCATCTAGGTCTTTAATTGTTTGAACAGTGTAATTTCCGTCAAAAAGCTTCATTAGTTCGTAATTTACGCGTTCTTTTGCTGGCAAATTGATTAGGTCTTTGTGTTTTTTTACGATAGTTTTTAAATTGTCGTTAATTTTAAATCCAGTTGTCGCTTCAAATCTAAAAATTCTCAAAAGTCGAAGTGGGTCGTCAATTAAATTTTGTTCAGAAATAATGTTAATTTCTTCGTTTTCAATATCTTTGAAACCGTCAAATAAATCAATAAATTTGTTGTCACTTAAGTCAAATGCAATAGCGTTCATTCTTAAATCGCGACGGTTTAAATCCTTTTCAATACTATCTTCTATCGGATTTGTTATATCAATACAGTTGATTTTATCCTTTAGGACAAGTCTGTAAATCTTATTTTCTTCATCTAGCGGAATATAAGTAGCGTCAAGAGTTTTAGCTAAATTTTGAGCAAAACCTTTGGCGTCTTTATCAACCACGATGATATCCTTATCAAAGTTTGATTTTCCAAGACAAAAATCGCGAATAACACCACCAACAAGTAATACACGAGTGTTTCCAGCAAAAGTTTTTATCTTCTTGATTATTTCGTCGTTAGCTATTTTTTGTGTTATTTGAGAACTCATATACAATATTTCCAAGTGCAACAATAGTAGCTGTTTCAGCCTTTAGAATTAAACTTCCAAGGGTTAACATTATAATATCATGTTCTGAGAAAAATTTAAACTCACGAGCAGAAAAACCTCCCTCTGGACCGATTATCACAAGTACGTTTTCGCCTTGTTTTATTGGATTTTGGGTTAAATATGATTTTAGGCTAAATCTTTCATCGCGTTCACAAAATGCTAGAACTTTGTCAAATTTTTTAGTATTTAAAAGTTTTTCCAAGGTTGTAAGTTCAAAACATTCAGGTATACTTGCTCTTTCACACTGTTTAGAGGCTTCTGCCATTGTTTTTTGCCATTTTGGGATTTTATTTTCAATAACATTTTTACCAAGAGTGCAGAAATCAGTGTAAATAGGATAAATTCCGCGCACTCCAAGTTCGGTTGCTTTTTCTATAATTAGTCCTTGTGCGTCACTTTTTACTGGTGATTGCGCCAAAAATAAATTAAATCCTAAGTCATTCTTTGATGGGTATTTTTTTTCGATTTTTGCCTCAATAGAAGATTTGTTAATTTGAGTTATGACGCATTCGTATTCAATTCGGTTTTCATCAATTACACGAAGTTTTTCGCCATTTTTTGCACGCAAAGACCTTGCAATATGTTGATAATTTTCTTTATCGTCAATAGTTACAAGGTCTTTTGTTATATTTTTTGTATTAATAAAAAAATGTGGCATATTAATAATCTGATGGTGCAGAATCTTCATCATCTTTTAGAGATGACAAGTCATCGCTATAAGTTGAGTCGAAATCTTCTGGTAACATATCATTTTCAGGCCATACTGTTTCATCATCAAATCTACAAGCACTCATGTTTACTGATGTTGAAAAATCAGAATTTGAAAGGTCGCTTTCTTCAAAAATACAACCTGCCATGTCAGAGTCATTGAAATTACAGTAATTTACTGCCGCATAAGAAAAATCTGCCCCAGGAAGAATTGCGTCTGAAAAATCACATTCAACAATGTTTGAACGAGTGAAATCAACTGATGTCAAATCGCAGTTTTGGAATTTAACTTCTGTTAAATGAGAATCTGCGAAAGAACTTGAATTTAAGTCTACGTCTGTAAAATCAACACCAGTCAAAACTATGTTTGAAAAATCAACTTCGCTTAAGTCAACGTCTTCTCTGTCTTGTTTCCACGCGTTAAATTCTTCAGGATTTTCTTGAACTAGTGTTATTAATTCGTCTTTAGTGTATTCGCTCATTAATGTACTGTCTCCTTTTTATGCTATTATTCTTTAATTAAATTCATCTGCATACCTAACAAAACGGCTTGAGTTCTGTTAGATACTTTTAATTTTTTCAAAATATTAGTTACGTGAGTTTTAACAGTAACTTCTTTTAAAAATAATTTTTCGGCGATATCGTGATTACTTGCACCTTTTGCAACCATTGTCAAAACTTCAACTTCTCTTTGAGTAAGAGCTTCAACAGGTTCACCTGAAGTAAACGAAATATCTACATTTTTAACTTCTTTTTTGTTCCAGTTAGAACGTCTTAAAACTGCTTCAATTCTAGCCAAAAGGTTTGGTAAAATAAACGGTTTTACGATGTAATCGTCTGCGCCAATCTTTAATCCTGAAACAATCTTTTGTTCTTCACTTACCGCTGTAAGCATTATAACTGGCAGAGTTTTAGTCTTTTCGCTTGTTCTAATCGCTTTTAGAGTGTCCCAGCCGTTCATATTTGGCATCATTACATCTAAAAGTACAAGGTTAATAGTGTCTGCATCTTTTGACAAAATTTTCAACGCTTGCAAACCGTCTGTTGCAACTGCAACTTCATAACCGTACATTGGAAGTGCGTCTTCCAAGTATTTTGGGTTATCATCTACTATTAATATTTTTGCTAATTCTGCCATTTTTAACTCTTATTTTTTAAACTATTTTATTCTTGATTGCTTTTAGCGCTGCTTGTAGTCTATCATCTACTTCCAACTTTTGCAAGATGCTTGCGACGTGCGCTTTTGTTGTATTAATACTTATTACAAGCTCATTTGCAATATCTGTATTGCTGTAGCCCTCTGTGATAAGTTTTAAAATCTGAACTTCTCTTGTAGTAAGATTATAGTCAGTTTTCTTAGACATATCCTCATACGATTGGGTGGTTGTTGCTGCTTTTAGAACGATATGAGAAATACTTGGGTCGAACCAAGCAGCCCCGTCTAAAACTGATTGCACAACTGATACAAGTCGCTGAGGATTAATTTCTTTTGAGCAGTAAGCGTTTGCACCTGCTTTAATACTGTTTAGAACTTCTTTTTCGTCGTTATGCGAAGTTAAAATGACGATTTTTATGTCTTTGTCCATAGAACGAATTTTCTTTGTCGCTTCAATTCCGTTCATGTTTGGCAAACCTAAATCCATAATGATCAAATTAATTTTTTCATTTTGAAAAATATCAATGCCTTTTTCAGCAGAATCCGCTTCAAAGAGTTGACCTAAAAACTCAACACCATCAAAGGCTGTTTTTAGTCCAAAACGAGTTAATTCGTGGTCTTCAATTATAAGAATATTGCTTTTTTCTGTCATAAATTTAATTCTTTCTGTGCTTCTACACAACTAGGATTAAGTTTTAGGCATTTCCTGAAATACATCGCTGCTGTTGGATAATCATCTTGGCTTTTGTAAATTAATCCTTGATAATAATAATATCTAAAGTCGTTTTGGTCAATATAGTATGCTGTTGATAAGTAGTCTTGCGCCATCGCAAAGTTATCTCTAGAAATTTCATATCTAGCTAATCCAAGCCAAGCATCAATGTAGGTGATGTTTATTCCAAGCGCTTTTTTAAGGTAAATTAATTGTTTGAAAGGTTCCATCATTGCAACATTGTAATATGCTTCGTAGGCTGTTGTTGATGTTTTTAAAACTTTTTCAAATAATTCTTTTGATTTTCTCTCTTCACCTAATTTTTTGTAAGTTTGAGCGATTTTAACTTCTGCTGTTAACTCGTTTGTTTTGTCTTTTTCAGCTTTTTTGTAATCTCTCAAAGCTTTTTTATAATTTTGGTGAAGATAGTTGATATTGCCCAAAGTTAGACGAGCGTTTGAGTTGTTTTTATCTTTTTTAACTGCTTTTTGCGCAGTATCTTTTGCTTTTTCGTACTCTTGCATTGTTAAATAAACTTTGCTTAAAAGAGCGTTAACTTGTGCATTGTGTTTTTTATTTTTACCTAAAGCACTTTGAAGTGTTTTTACAGACTTGTTAAATTCACCCTCTAGGTAATAGTAATTACCTAAATGATAATTTCTTTTCCAATCAGCTTTTGCGTTTTTGTACAATACAAACTGTTCAAGCGCATTGATGCGTCTTTGAAGTTCATATTCCGTTAAAGTTTCTTTTTTCAATTGATTAACAATTTTTTGTGCTTCTTGTGGTTTTAACCCATTTGCAAGAATTTGTGCTTCAAGGATTTTGTAGTTCAAGTTTTGCGGATTTTGAGTTGTTGCAACTTGAATATATTGTTTTGCAATTTGAAGATTGTTTGCTTTGTATGCTGCAAGTGCCAAAATATAGTTTGCATAATCAAATTGTTCTAACATGTCACTGTTTTTAAGCAATTCTTGCATTGTTTCCTTGCTTTGGTCGTTAAACATTATGTTAGAATAAGCTTCTGCAAGATAAATTTCTTCATTGTAAGGCAATCTTTTCTTTGGATAGAAGAATTTTTGCATATTTTCTGCGTGATTTTGGGTAATATCTTTGTCAGAAAGTTTTTTTGTTGCTAATTGAGAAAGATAAAAGAACCCATAATCTGCCAATTTGCTTGACATTAGAGTATATCCAAAATCGTTTGTTTCAACGTTATCAAGCACATACTTGAAATCTTCATACGCAATTTCGACGTTGCTTTCTTTAAATTTATCTGTTGCCTTGATAAATTCGTTGAAAGCCTCAATTTGAGAAATTGTTATGTTGAAATTTATTGCAAGTTGAGTAACTTTCATTGATGGATCAAGTAAATTTATAGTTAATTTATCAAAATCATCTTCTGTAGATATACTTTTTGCGAGTCCAATTTGGGTCGCAAAAATCATTATGGCAAGTGTTATGAAGCACTTTTTAATCATTAATTGTGTCCCTTATAGTTTCATGACCGTAATAATATGTATTAAATAAGCTGATAAAGTTTTGTTGAGTATTATCAAGCGTTTCAGGTTCAAGTTTTAGCGTGTTATACAAATCTTCCATTGTGTATTTTGCTAAGAATTCTCCATCTTCAGGTTTTAATACAAGGTGGTTTTCAGTCAAAAATACCTTGATAATGCTTTCACAGCTTAATCCCATAAATACTTTTACGATATCGCCGTCAAAGTGAGTTCCTGAATCTTTTTTCAAAATGTCTAAAACTTTTTCAATAGGCATTTTGTCACGATAATGTCTTTTTGATGTAATTGCATCAAAAACGTCAGATACAGCTAAAATTCTACCACCTAGAGGAATATCTTTACCGCTTAATGAACGATAGTATCCTTTTCCGTCAAATTTTTCGTGGTGAGAACAAGCAATTTCTGTAACTTTTTTGAAATCTTCAGACATGTGAATTTTTTGTAAAATGTCATGTGTAATTTCAACGTGAGATTGAATATGTTTGTATTCTTCATCAGTCAAACGGCCCTCTTTTTGTAAAACAGAGTCGCGAATACCGATTTTACCAATATCGTGTAAAGTTGCAGCTTTTTCAATGATTTGAACTTCTCTATCAGTCATATTCATAGCTTTTGCGATTAGTGAAGAATACATTCTTACACGGCTAGAATGACCTGCTGTAATCTTATCGCGAGCATCGATAGAGGCTGCAAGTGTTTCAATAAAGCTTTCAAATATAACTTTTTGTTCGTCCAACATTTCCTGTTGTTTTTTGAACAGTTGAGCATTTTCTAGCGCAATACCAGCAGACGAACCGATTGCAACTAATAAATCTTCATCTTCATCAGAGAAACAACCCTCAAGTTTGTTTAAAACTTGGAAAGCACCTACAATCTCATTTTGTAAATTCTTAATAGGCATACAAAGGATTGTTTTTGTTTTATAACCTGTTTTGCTGTCAACTTCAGGGTTAAATCGAGAATCGTTGTATGCATCTTTGATGTTAATTGTTTCACCAGTTTTAACACAGTGACCAGCAAGCCCTTTGTCTGCAGGAAATCTGATTTCAGAATTTTCCATTCCTAGCGCAACTTTTGACCAAAGTTCGTTGTGTTGCTTATCAAATAAAAATACTGTACAACGGTCTGCTTGGATTGCTTCTTTTGTTTCTTCTGCAATAACTCTAATCAAGTCATCAATATTTGTTTCAGCGGAAACAGATTGTCCGATTTTAACCAAAGCAACAAGAGGGTCACGTTTATTTGCAAGCAAACCTTTTGATATTGTTTGCACTTCGTTTAATTCTTCTGTAATTTTATCTAAAAGATTTAAGTTGTCTTCTTTAAAAGCTAGATTTTTAGCGTTACCAAAGTGTAATTTTGATAAATCATAGCTTTTTTCGTGTTTATAAATTATACCCAAAACGTACTCTACAAAAGTTTTTGCAGTGTGGTTTTGTGTGTATGATGCCAAATATTTTGCATCTTCAAGCAAATCAAGTGAAGCTTGATAGTTATCTTTGTCTTTCAAATATTCAAGCGCACCCTTTAATGCTAGGCATAATGCAGTTTTACTTCCGTCATTAGTATTTTTGAATATTGGTTGAGCTTCATTTAATAAATTCTCGCAAATTGAAAAATTCTTCTTGTTAAAATCTTTAATTGCGGTATTTATTAGATTAGAAGCGTATTCAATCTCTTTATTTTCTGATAAACTAACTGTTTCCATATTTGTACCTTATTTTATAGTATATTTTTATTGTACAATATATATTAGAATATTTCAAAACATTTATAAATAATTTATACGGAGAAATCTAAGTGAAAAAAATAACAATTTTAATTCCTGTTTACAATGAGGTAAACACATTAAGGATAATCCTTGAAAAGGTTGAAAATGCTGATTTCTGCGGTTTAGAAAAAGAAATTATTCTAATTGATGATTGTTCTACAGACGGAACAAAAGAAATTTACCCAACTTTACCATATAAAGTTTTGTATCATGATGTAAATCAAGGTAAAGGTGCATCACTTAGAGATGGCTTTAAAGAAGCAACAGGTGATATTATAATTATTCAAGATGCGGACTTGGAATATGACCCTGTTGATTACAAGGATTTAATAAAATTAATTTTGGATAACAGAGCAGATGTAGCTTACGGATCAAGACTTAATGGTGGCAAACCGTCAAGAGCATTTATGTTCCACCACTTGTTAGGAAATAAACTTTTAACATTAGTGACAAATATTTTATACAATACGACTCTAACAGATATGGAAACTTGTTATAAAGCTTTCCGTGCTGATTTTATAAGAGATATAGAGATTAAGTCAAATAGATTTGATTTTGAACCAGAAATTACAGCAAAGGTTCTTAAAAAAGGCGCAAGATTGTATGAACTTTCTATTTCTTACTACGGCAGAGAATTTGCTGAGGGTAAAAAAATTACATGGAAAGACGGTTTTCACGCGCTATGGGCTTTGATTAAATTTAGGTTTGTTGACTAATTTGAAAAATCTCTTATTCCATGGTAAATTGAAATCCAGATAGGAGTCCGAAATGAAAAATTTAGTAGTAGGCGCAGGTTTAACAGGCGCAGTGATAGCCGAAAGAATTGCAACAATGCTTCGCGAAGAAGTTACTGTAATAGATAGAGCTTCGCATGTTGGCGGTATGCATTATGATTACGTGGACAAAGACACAAATATCCTTGTTCATGCAAAACACGTAAACTTTTTACACACAGAACATAAATTCATTTGGGATTATCTATCAAAATTTTCAAAATTAATGCCTGTAGCTTTCAAGCCAAGCGTACGTATTCAAGGCAAAAATGTTTCTATGCCTTTGTGTTTAAAAACTATTGAACAGCTTTTCCCAGAAGATTTTGGGAAAAAATTAGAAAATAAATTAATAGCAAAATTCGGTTATAACAAGCAAATTACACTTGCTGAAATGTATAGAAATATGGACGAGGATTTAAAATTCTTGGCTGATTATTTCTATGAAAATGTATTTAAACCATACACAATGAAACAATGGGGCGTAGATGAAGATGCACTTCCTGATTGCGCTGATACGTATTATCCATTTTATGTAAGTTTAGATGATAGATATTATAAAGAAAAATATGTTGCATTTCCTGAAACTGGTTGGACAGAGTTAATTGAAAAAATCTTGAAAAATAATAAAAACATTAAACTTAAATTGAATACTGATTTTTCAGATATTAACCCTGCAAAATTCGATAGAATTTTCTTTACTGGCTCAATTGATGAATATTTTGACTATAAACACGGCGAATTACCTTACAGAAGTGTAAGAATGGATATTGATAGCAAGATTTATGGACCAAATTGTGATTCGGGTGCATATAATTGGCCTTATGAATATGATTTTATAAGAGCGCACATATTTGCAGATTATATTCCTGACAAATCATATTCTGGAAATAAAGATATTATCGGTTATGAATACATTGAAGATTTTGAATTAGGTAGAAATGAAAGATTTTATCCTGTAAATAATCTTATATCAAATGAAATTTTTGCAAAATACTTAGAAGATGCAAGTCTTTTGAACAATGTTTATTTTGCTGGTCGTTTAGGTGAATTTAAATATTACGAATCAGATGAACTTGTAAGACGCGCATTTGAAATTGTTGCATCACTTGTTACTAGAAATGATATTGAAGAAGAAATAGTTGAAATTGTTGAAGATTTTGCGGACGAAGACAATTTTGAGGTTGATAACTAGAAAATGAACGAAGAATATCTTTCATACGTTGATTATTTGAAATCAGTTAATTTTGCTGAAAAATTAGAGATTTTAAAAGAAAAATACGCTGGCAAAAAAATAATTCTTTTTGGTACTGGCGATTTTCTTGACGCTATTTTAGATAATTACAATATTTTAGAATATTTGAATATTATTGGTATAAGTGACAAGCGTCTTGAACATGCAAATACGACTGAATATAAAGGCTTTAATTTATATAAGCCAACGGTACTTAGAGCCTTGAATTTTAATGTGGTTTTAGATACTAGTATTTTGTTTGAAAAAACAGCCAAATATTTGAAGAAAAATTTGCTGGTGCGAAAAACTGTAAAAATTGAACCGATAGTTCAGTTTTCACTAAATGAAAGATTAAATAACTTCTTTGATAAGCAAACGGCTATATTTAAGTATCTGCTTGCCTCAAGAGATGTTTTGAATACGATTTTGTATTCTTTTATTTGTACAAAAGATGAACTTGTATCAAAAACAAATTATATTAACAAAGTTAGTGCTTTGCGTAAATCTGATAAACAAATTAGAACTGCATTTGTTTGCTCAAATGTAGATGATACCGCCTTTATGGGATTGTATAATTTATTGTATTTTGATAAATCATTCAAACTTTTTCCTGTAATTTTAATTCCAGATAATTTGCTTGAAACAGACGCTATAAATGAAGAATTTATGGGGAAAAAACTTGAACATTTTAAAGATTTTAATACAGGTTTAATTGATGGTTATGATAGAGAATCTCATGATATCCCAGCACTTCACGCGTTTAAGCCAGATTTAATTTTCTATCAAAATCCAATCTATATAAAAGATAGTTTTTCTCCGATAAAAATGTCAAAACAGGCATTGTGCTTTACTATTCCGTATAATATCAAGAATTCAGATTTCACAGCCCTAGGTTCAAAATTTTATAGAAAACAAGTTGCAAATATGTGGAAAATATTTGTAAAAGACGCTGAAGACAAAGATTTTTATTCGCAATATACTGATTTGACTAGAAAAAATATCGTTGTCGACACAAAAAATAAATCTAATGTTGGTATAGTAGCTTATTTGAAAAAAGTTTTAAACAAAAACTAGTGCAAAATTTGTTCTGCAGAGTTTTTGAATAAATTTACCCACTCATGACATTTTTGTGTATCAAGAGTTTCAATTGAACCACCACTACGGTTTTCATGTCCGCCAGCGATAAGTTCAGGGTATGTAGTAGCCTTGATGTTGTCGATTATTTGTTTTGCGTAGTCAGCTTTTGTTTGAATACTCATTTTGTAATTGCCAGTATTTGTAGGATAAAATACAGCAACTGCGTCGATATTTTCGTTATTTAAAGCATCTTTTCTAAATTGTTGTAAAACTTTTTTTGCGCGAGTTGTATCTTTGCCTAAATCTTCCCATTCTTTGTCATTTGGAGAAATTTCAATGTAGGCAAATTTGCCATTTTGCGAATATTGAGTTTTGTCGTTTAATGTTTTTGAAAAAGTAATTTCTTTTTCTGTTAATTTTGTTTTGTCTGCAAAGTGTTTTAAAACGGCTAATTTGTCGAAAACTCTCATACGTCCAAGAACGTTTTTCATAACTTCCTTGGTATTGCCAAAATCGTCGACTTTTTCTGAAACTTTAACTTTGCCAAGCTTGTTAACTCTAGTTATACCATCTTTTGATGTATCGTCAAACATTCCAGCAAATAGTGAGCGAGCTTCTTCGTGAGAGGCTCTGTGACCTATTGCGTCAAAAAATCTTGAAATGATTGCGCAGTTTGATTTTGCAGAGGCATCAATGTAGTAATTTTGCGGTTTGTAATCAGGTAAAGTTTGAGTTTTTGCGTATGCTTCAGTAATTTTATTGTAATTTTTTGTGATTAAATCAGGATCGTTGTGATGGTCAAACCCAACAATTTTGTTGCCATAGCTCTTAAGATATTTTAATGTGTTTGCAGAAACTCTGTTTGGTGAGCTAAAATCTACACACAAGGCTAAATCGGCTTTTTTAGTATCTTTATTTACACGATTATCTTGTATAATGTTATATTTTTCTGTGTCGTATTTGTAGTTGTCTTTACCGCCAGAAACAATTATTCTAGGCTTAATTCCTTGGTTTTGCAAATATGAATACATGGCTTTAGCACTGTTGAAAGTATCTTCATCGCTTGAAGTGTGACAGAAAATATCAACAGATTTAGCAGATTTTAATTGTTTGTTAATGTGTTCAGCACAATTTTTAGGCATGATATTTGCCGTAAAATTAGGTTGAATACTTGTTTTAAAACTATTTATAATCATATCTACACAAAACTACTACTCTTATATAAAGTATTTTTCTCCATAAAAATTGCCATGGAAAATGTGAATCGTGAGAGGGGAAATAAGGCGAATTTTCGGTAGGGCGCCGTGTGAACAAAGTGAACCCAGCCCGTAAGGTATCGTGGGACGTTACTCCCACGATATCCCGAATAATTCGAAACAAATAAAAAACTCCTCTTTCGAGGAGTTGAAAATTTTGTGTATAGGACTCTGCCGAACAAACGATTAATAATCGTTTGTGAGAGGGGAAATAAGGCGAATTTTCGGTAGGGCGCCGTGTGAACGAAGTGAACCCAGCCCGTAAGGTATCGTGGGACGTTACTCCCACGATATCCCGAATAATTCGAAACAAATAAAAAAAACTCCTCTTTCGAGGAGTTGAAAATTTTGTGTATAGGACTCTGCCGAACAAACGATTAATAATCGTTTGTGAGAGGGGAAATAAGGCGAATTTTCGGT
>CAKVDZ010000017.1 GCA_934728585.1 uncultured Candidatus Melainabacteria bacterium
ATGAAAGCTTTAGATACTCAAGTTACTTACATCAACAACCAATTACAAGCAGTTCAAAAAGCTGAATCTCAATCAATCGATGCTGCTACTCCTAAATTCGGTTTAGCTTAATAAGAAATTAACTCTCCTTTCATAAATAAAAAACTTCCAAGCTAAAGTTTGGAAGTTTTTTTATTAAAAATAATCTTTTTGTATGGTTGATTTTTAATAAAAAATTATTAAAATACAAATAAAAAGATTGGAGGCTTTATGTCAAGATATCTAGATGGAAGTTCATTATTCACATCAATGAATTCGGGCTTATCAAATACATTTTCAATTTTATCAACAGCTTTTAATGGTGATATTACATTGGCAAATTTAGCAAGCAAGGACGCTAATTCTGCACTTACTACTAACGGTATAAATCAAAACTTTAAATCGTATTTGCAAACTAATTTTAATACTGTTGATAAAAACGGCGATGGAAAACTTACAGCTGATGAGTTAAACGAGTACACTTCTAATTTAACAAGACAAGGCATGACTATTGAGCAACTTTATCAATTAGGTTCAAGTACAGGAATGTCATCATCATTGTTAGACACAGTAATTTCTCATTTTAATGAAATTGACAAAAACAAAGATGGAAAGGTTACGAATGCTGAAATTCAGGCCTATGGGGTTGAATCATCAGTAGAAAAACAAAGAAAGGCTGACAGAACTAGCATGCTAAAACAAATGTCGACTTTCTACGAGACTTCTGATTCTTCGGATTCAAGCTTGCTGGATTACAGATACTTATCAGATAGCACAAGTAGTGATGATTAAATAAAGGCTCCTATGGGAGCTTTTATTTTACGTAAAATACTAAGTTTATTAGTAAATCTGCTATTAATAAATAAACTGTAGATTTGATTGCAGCTTGCGTTGTTGAAATACCTACATCTTTAGCTCCACCTTTGGTTAAATAACCCTGTGTTGCACATACTAAAGCAACTAGACCACCAAAAATTGACGCTTTAAATAAACTAATATAGATATCTCTTGTATTTAGCCATAACCAAACTGAATTTACATATCTATTTGGGTGTAAACCAATTGTCATGTACGAAACTAATAACCCACCAACTATTCCAATAAGTTCAGCTATGATAACAACCATTGGAACAGTTAAAATTCCAGCAATAATTCTTGGTGCAAAGTAATAACCAACAGGATCAACCTTTAATGTTTTAATTGCATCAACTTGTGATGTAACTTTCATGTTTGCAATTTCAGCTGAAATTGAAGTCCCTGCTCTAGCTCCAATAGCTAAAGCGGCAAACCCAGGAGCAATTTCTCTAATAATTACAACAGCAATTGTTCCACCAATGTAAGTATCCGCACCAGACATTAAAAATTGTTTTGCAACTTGAATTGCGATAACTGCAGCAGCAATAAACGAAATTACCATAGAAATTGGTAAAGAATCATAACTTATTGTAGCAGCTTGCGATAACACACTTCTAAATCTAACATTCCCTGTTAGAGTATATTTAATACTGGCAAATAGATTTTTTACGCACATTCCTAAAAAACTAATCATTTACAGCAACGCACCAATCTTTGTATTTAGGAACTTTTCCTCTAACAACATCGTTATATAGGTTTTGAATATCCGTAACAATCTTGCCAACCTTGCCATCACCAACAGGACGTTTATCAATTGAAACAATTGGCACAACTTGAGCGCCAGTACCTGAGAAGAACGCCTCTTCTGCTGAATATAATTCGCTTCTATCAATTACGCGTTCTTCAACAGTAAGTCCTAAAACATCTTTTGCTAATTGAATAATAGTATTTCTTGTAACACCTGTCAAAATATCTGATGTTGTAGTTGTAGTCACTAATTTGCCGTTAATAATAAGGAACAAATTCATTGCTGCACCCTCTGCAACCTTACCAGATTGAGAAAGCACGATTGCTTCATCAAATCCATTCAAACGAGCTTCAGTAGAAATAATTGATGCATTTGCATAAGCCCCGTTAATTTTAGCTCTTGGAGGAATTGAGTTATCATCATTTCTTCTCCAACTTGATACACATACGTTCAACCCTTTGCTTTCAAAATAATCTGCCATAGGGAACGTAATTATCAAGTATTTATCAGGATTATCAATCAAATGAGGTCCAATTCTATCAGCAGATTTGTAGATAATAGGTCTGATGTACGCATCAGTTTTGTAATTGTTTTTTTGTAAAAGTTTTTTTAGCACTTCAACATGTTCTTCTGGAGTATAAATCTTATCAATAAACAAAATTTTTGCGCTGTTTATTAATCTCTCAAAGTGCTCAATTGGACGGAAAATATACATTTTGTCTTCGTCTTTATTGTAATATGCTCTAAGTCCCTCAAAAACGGCAGTACCATATAAAAATGCATGAGTCATAACTGGGATTGAAGCTTTATTTTTATCTACAAATTGTCCATCTAGAAATACGTATTCTGACATTTTACCTCCTGAAATTTTTCTTTTATATTGACATAAAATATGTTTTTTTTAAACAAAATATATATTAATATTACATTTTTGGTTATCTTGTGGATTTTTTTGCATGTTTCTAATAATATATTTATATTAGGCGTGGGTATGGAACTAATACTAGACATAATATATATATATATAGCACTATTTTCAATTTATTATTTCATTCTTGCAGTAAGAAGCTTGAATGAGAAATCACTTAAGTTGTTTAGAAAATATTCTGCTGGAATTGAGCCTGTAACATTGTCTGTTGTGGTTTATTCACACAACAATTATGAAGCTCTAAAAAGCATTATTAATCAACTAAAACAACAAACATATCCTATTCAAAACTTTATAATTCAAGTAATTTTAGATAACTGTACAGACCACTCAGAAGAGCTTTTTGAAGAAAAATTTGACAATATTAGAGTGTTGAATTTAAACGATGGTGTTACAGTTGGCAAAGATCAAGCTATATCTATCTTAATTGAGGGTATGCGCGAAGATAATGTTATTGATTCATACGTATTCTTAGATGTTGATAGATTTATAGAACCTAACTTTTTAGAAACCGTCAACAAAGCTTTGTCAGTAGCACCTGCTGTGACTGGTCAAACAATTATCATCGAAAATGATAACTTTACTCTTTCTGAAAAAATTAGAAATTGTTATGTAAAATACTCTAATAATTTTATCCGCAAAGCCAGAGCATTAATGGGGCTTTCAGATAAAATTGATGGTTCATTTATGGCTATCAAAAAAGACTTTGTTGAAAAAATTGACGCACTTGATTTAAAAGATATCAATACCGAATTGAAATACAGCTTATTACTATCAAGTCTAGGTTATCCTTGCAGATTTGTTTCTGATTTAAAAACATACGTTAAATCTTACAACTACAAGTTTGAAAGACCATCTTTAAGCTATAGAATAAGATTATTTAAACAGTGTTTTACAAAGCTGTTTACATTCAAATTCAAATTTATTGAACATATTTTCTCATTGATTGCACCTAGCGCGCTTGTTGTAATCTTGTTATCAGTTTTTTATTTAGCTCTATCGCTAAAATATTACTTTATGTTCAGTTTTATTATTGTATTTACAATATTCTCGTTATTGCTACTAGCATTTGCTATAAGTATTATAAAATCTGGTTTGTACGCAAAAGATTTTATCTATCTTGCTATTTATCCAATATATTCAATTGGGCATATTCTAGATAATTTGCCTCCATACAGATTTATCAAAAAATATTTCTTCCACAAAAATTCTAAAAAGGATATTCAAAAATATACAGTAAAAGTTATTGCTTCTAACGGAAAAGCAAATATACCGTGCAAACTAGATTTGATTTCCGAAAATGGACTTGCAAAAGTTATATTTAGATTTAAAAAGAAAAAATTTACTTCTAGCAAACAAATACGCATGGTTGAGGCTTTAAATGAACTTACATCAAAACTAAATGATTATGGATTTAATCTTAAAATCTGCTACTGTTGTGAATATTTTTCAAGTGTGGTAGATGGCTCTCAAAATATGGTTCAAGGGGAATGTAACTACCAATTTAAGGGCAGAGATCCAAATGAAACATTAAATACGTTGTTATGGAATTCTTGTTCTGCTTGTAAGTCTAAAAAATTAATAAGCATTATTGAAGATATTAGACTAAATCAGAAAGATGAGTCATGAGAAGATTAAGTATATTATTTGCATTTTTATTACTTTTTGTTCTTGGAGCACCTGTTTTTGCTGATGAATTAACAGATGACTATTTTGATATTGCTCAAAATTATCTTAAAACTGGCGATACAACAAAAGCTCTTGAATATGTAAATTATGTACTGATGCTTAACCCAAAATATACAAAAGCAATCAAGTTAAAAGATAGATTAATTCCACAAGAAACAAATGATGACTTAACAAGAACCGCTATTATTCTATCTCAACAACAAGGCAAAGTTTCGGATTTCGCAATTTTAGATGTTCCTAAATCTGACAAGTATAAAATAGAAAACACTTCTGAATACTACAATAGACAAGGTAAGCAATTTTACCTGAACGAAGAATATGATAGTGCTATTCAAAGCTTTTTTAGAGCAGTTTCAGTTGATAACAAAAACTACATCGCCTACAACAATTTAGGCATGACTTACTGGATGAAGAATAACTTAGAAAGTGCAGAAAAATACTTCAAAAAAGCAGCATCTTTGAGTAAATCTTATCCGCAACCATTTATTAACTTGGCTTTATTGTACAAACAAAAAGGTGATTTAGATAAGCACTATACATATTTAACAAAAGCCTTAGAGGCAAATCCTAATAATTACTGGACATATTACTTATTAGGTGATTTTTATACATCTATCGACAACTACCCAAAATCAGTTGCCTATTATTTAGATGCAATCAGTTTAAATCCTAACTTTGCACCTCCATACTTGGCATTAGGTGTTTCATATTTCAAAACTGATAAATATGAACAATCAATTATTTCTCTAAAAAGTTATATTGAATTAAATCCAAATTCAGACTTTGCGTATTCCATGCTTGCTAAAAACTATTATTTAATGGGCGAATACCAATCTGCAAAGAAATTTATGAAGAAAGCTCTTGCACTAAATCCAATTAACGCTTATCGCATGGAACTTGCAAAAATTGAGTTTAATGCAGGAGAATACAATAACGCTTTATTAAACTTCCAAATTTTAGAACCTGAATATCAATATGCTGAGTTGTACAATTACATTGGCTTATGCTATTTAATGCTAAAAAAATATGAACTAGCAATTATCAACTTTAATAAAGCAATTGTTGCAGACAGCAGAAGACCAATTTATTACTACAATCTAGCTCAATGTTACAGTGCGCTTGATGATAAACAAAAATACGTACAATATATGAACATGGCATTACAAATTACGCCAGTAACATATCAAGATTACATAGACTTAAGTTGTATTTACTACAATACAGGAAAAATTAGTCTTGCTGTAAAAATGCTTCAAAACGGTATAGCTACTTATCCTGACACAAAACAGTTATACTTGGCACTATTAAGTCTTTACGACAGTATTGATGATAATGCAGGTTATAATAATATGAAGAACATAATAGAATCGAGATTTAATTCAGATGAGCAGAAGAAAACATTCAAGTTGTTTAACTAAAATTTTTAATACAATTTTCACATTTGTTTTAGTAGTAATTACAGCATTTGGTATCCAAACTTATTCAAATGTTGCAAATGGTGCTACAACACTAAAATTTGCGCAAGTTAGTGATGACCATTTGTCAGCAGAAAAAATTAATAAAGGTTACAGATTAACAGCCAATTCAGCAGACCTGCTAGATGATGCCATTGAACATATTAATCAAACTCCAAACCTTGATTTTGTATTCTTTACAGGAGATATTATTGATGTTCCGTTTGAAAAAAATATGCTCTTATTTTTTGAACACGCTAATAAATTAAAATACCCTTATTATGCGGTTCCAGGAAACCATGATATCTGTATAGGCGGTTATTTGAGTAAGCAATTGTACGTTGATTTAATGCAAAAACACAACAAGTATTATAAATTTAACAAAACATATTACTCTTTTGTTCCGAAAACAGGATTTAAAGTTATTGGACTTGATAATATCATTGATACTCGTCTAACAGCAAACGGTGAACTTTCTCAAGAACAGTTAGACTTTTTGGATAAAGAACTTGCAAATGCTGGTGATAATATTGTTTTAATATTTATGCATGTACCACTTTTGCAACCATTCACAAGCGATAATCATAGATTGTTAAATGCAGATAAGATGCAACAAATTTTATCTAAATACAAAATGCCAATAGGTGTTTTTGCAGGTCACTACCACACAACAAAGGTAAGACGTTTGAATGACAATATTGTACATGTTAGCACACCAGCATTAATTTCTTATCCTAATGCTTTTAGAATTGTAACTGTACAAAATTACAAAAATAAAGCTGTATTTAACATTACATACACTCCAACTAGATTGTTGGAATTGCAAAAGAAAGCAAAATTACTTGTTTTCCATTCGTCTACATATTATGGTAGCGAAGCTGATAGAACCGTTAAAATAACAATAGAAAAGAGGTCAAAATGACAGACGAATTTAAAGTAAAATTTAGAGGGGTAAGAGGAAGTTACCCTTGTGCTAATAAAAAATTTATGCAATACGGTGGAAACACATCTTGTGTTGAAGTAAGAGTTGGAGGGCATTTAATTATATTAGATGCAGGTACTGGACTTATTGATTTAGGAAAAGAATTACTTAAAGACCACATTATTTCTGGTGACAACGTTAACAATAGAAAAGCAATTGAAGCGACCCTTTTATTTAGTCACATTCACCAAGATCACATTATCGGTTTTACATTTTTTGCACCAAATCATATTGCAACAACTAAATTGAACGTATTTGGTTCTGTAAATTATAATGAAAGCCTTGCTGACGAATTGGCACAGCTATTATTTACAAAATCTTTTCCTGTTGATTTAGGTGATATCGCAGCAAACTTAAATATATGCGATATAAATGACACTGAAATGATTGTTTTACGCCACGGCGAAGATCCAATTGTTAGAAACGTTGTAGAAAATTTTGAACGAAAAGAAGATGACGTTGTTATTACATCTTATAAATCTTATGCTCACCCACAAGAGGGCGTGACTATTTATAAAATTGAATACAAAGGTAAATCTTTGGTTTATGCAACTGACAAAGAAACTTACTTTGGTGGAGATAAAAAGCTTGCAAACTTTGCAAGAGGCTGTGATTTATTAATCCACGACGCGCAATATACAACTGAAGATTACTTAAATCCTCACGCACCAAAACAAGGTTTTGGACACTCAACTTTTGATATGGCGCTTGAATCACAAGACTATTGTCATGCTAAAAAATTGATTTTCTATCATTATGACCCAGATTATGATGATGATAAATTAAATTCTATATCTAAATTGTACGCTGAAATGTCTGATAAAGCAGATTTTGCTTATGAGGGGTTAGAATTAACAATATAATTATGAAAAAATTTGTTTTATTATTTCTAGTTATTTGTTTAACTTCTTTTTCAATAGCTACAGCTAAAGATAAAGAATACGTTGGACTTTCAACTATTAATCCAGAAAAGAACGCATATATCCATAATAATTTAGGTTTGGGTTACTTGAATATGGGTCAATATGGTGCTGCAATTCAAGAATTTAAGATTGCGATATCTCTAAACCCTGACACTCAAGCAACTTCTATATATTTTAATAATTTGGGAGAAACATACTTAAAGTTGTCATATTATAATTCAGCCTTAGACTGTTTTGAACGTGCAATTCAGAGATATCCACTTAATTTTAAATACTACTTAAACCTTGTAACAGCCTATCAAATGCAGGGAGTTTTAGATAGTAAGTTAAAACAATTAACACGTTATAAAAAATCTCCACTCGACGACATTACTATTGGGCTTATTTATATTGCAAAAGGACAAACTAATCGTGGAATAACTATTTTAGACAATTTTGTTATGAACGAACCTAAATTACTTATTACAGATGGTGTAAAGTATTATATTAAAGGCATGACTGAGGCTCAGAAGTCCTCAAGATAAGTTCTTTCATTATTGAATTGATTTCTTCAGAAACATCTGCAGTTGAATTAACATGATTTTTTATAAGTTGAGCAAATTCAGCTTTTTTAAACTCATGAAATCCTTTTTTCTTAAAGATTTCCTCTAAATTTTTAACCATGCTTTCATCTTCAAATTCACTTTCTTCAATTGAATTTAAGTTTGCAAAGTGGTCATTTAAAGTTCTCAAAATAAGCTCTTTAGGTAATATATCTTCAAATTCTCCACCGTTGATTAGGTGGATTTTATCAATTTTTCTCAACTTTGGCTTAATTTGATTGTAATTTTCTTGAGCATCATTATCTAGCAAAACAAACATAGGCAATTTTAGTTGTTCTGACAATAAATAAAACATTTTTACAACCTGATTTTTTCCACCCGCAGAAACAATCTGAATACCTTTCTCATCAAAATCAAAGCCACATTGTTTTGCAAAAATTGGAAGCAAAGTTTCTTCTGTAATTCCTTCTACTATTACGACTTCACGAATAGGAAATTTAGTTTTGTACTCATATTCATGACATTTTGATAAGGTTTTTAGCCATTTTAAATTCTGTACAGAATTATCTGAAATCAGGTTAATAAACGCATTATAATTAATTGCATTATCTAAAAGAATATTGATATTTTCATTTAAATTAAAAATATTATTTTCATAAGTCTTAAGTTTTTTGTTAATTTCTAGGTTATTTTCAATATGTCCGAAAATTTCTTCTAATGAACTATTTATAATATTTTCAGCAAAATACTTAATAGAGGCATAATCCATAACCTCCAAGTCTTTTTTCTTAAACTTAGGTTCAATCAAATTAGATAGAATAATATCAAAAAAAACTCTCAAATACTTTTGTTCAGTGTACTTAAAACGAGTTAATCTATCAATAGAAATAACCAGTTGTTCACGTGTTAGATTTTTTATCTTTAAATTCGTAGTACACCTCAATAATTGTTAACAATTTTAATATATTATACCCTAAAATAGCAAATTTTAAAAGTTATTTACGTTTAATAATTATAAAGTAAATTAAGGCGCTTTTTAATGATATCAAATTTAAACGGTATTACAAATACAAATATTTATGTTCAACCTGCAAAAACTAAAGTTAATGCAGGCATTTCTGCGTCTTATTACAACAATAATACTGTTACTCGCCCATCATTTACTTCATACAACCCTGTAAACGTAGTTAAAACTACATTACAGTCATCTTCTGATATTCAAAAATTTACTGAAGTTTCCGCAAATCTTGATGCAGAGGGTAAAAAATCACTTGATTATATGTTAAAAACAGGTGTTTTGCTAAACAATAAATCAAATGATAAATCATCTACTTTAGACAATTTGCACAAAATTATTACAAACAAACGTGCTAACGGCTTAGATGCAAAAACAATGTTGAACGATACAGTAAAAACAATTGCTAATCCATTTATTATCACTCAACATTTTGGAAATATTCCTGATAATATTAAACCCGTTTTAAAAGAATACGACCCATCAACAACAGAAGTTCCACATTCTGGTTGCTGTGTTGCTGCAAGTATTGAATATAATTTGGCAAGCCAAATGCCCGCTGAATTTGCCAGAGTTGCAGAAGGTCTTTCTTCTGAAAAAATGGCTAGTACAAAAACAATTGATTTAAAAAATCTTTGTGAAAACCAAGACGACGCAAAATGGCTTTTAGATAACTTTAAAATTCCTTATCAAATGAAAGACGGAAATAAAGCTGAAGTTACTATTGCGCCTGACAAAAACTCAATTTTTAGAGCACATATTCAAACTATTGATAGAGATTCTCTAGAAAGATCACCTTTAGATGTTTTAATGCAATCAACATTTATGAATGTTGGCTCTCAACAAACTTATAACTCATTAAACGATGTACGTGTTGCATCATTCGGTCCTGGAGATAGAGGTCTTGTTGAAATTGAAAAAACATTCACTGAATCTATCGTAACAGATACAAACAAAACTTCAGTAACGTTCCAAGATGTTAAGGAAGCACAAGATGAAAATGGTAATCCTGTTGCAAGATTAGTTGGACATACAGCTGATGCAAATACAATTAAACGTAGCTTGTTGAATTCAATGGCTATGGGACAAAATGTAATTATTGGTTACACTTCAACTGATGAAGATAACAATATCGTTAATGGTCACGAAATTACTGTAATTGGAGCGAAAACAACAGCAGATGGAAAATTAATCTTTGTATGCAACGACACAGATGACGATTCGTCTGAACCTGTTGAATATCACGAAGATTATATAGTTCCAAGGATACACCACGTAGGTTTACCGACAGAAGTTGTTGAAGCTGATAATAAATTAAAATCAATTGCTTAAATTATAGATTTAACTTAAATAAAAGTGGTCTATGTACCGCTTTTATTTGTTTTCTAACTTTTTAACTCTTATTTGAATATCTTCAAGTAATTTTCTGTTAATTGCTGACAAATCCGCAAGAACGGCAATTAAACCGACTTGAATTCCTGTTAAAATTAATATCGCAGCAAGAATTAAAGACTGAATATGTCCATTTCCGCCAACTGTAAAATAAAAATACAAAAATCTTCCACCGAGAATTAACCCCAATAATAAAAATATTATTGCAAAAGTTACAAAAAATCTAAATGGACGGTAGACAATAAACATTCTAAGCATTGTAAACGTTGAATTTTTGATGTATTGGAAAATATTTTTAACCAATCTTGATTTTCTTGTATCAGGGTTGGTTCTAACAGGTATAGATACTACATTCAAGCCCTTTGCTTTTGCTTGTATAATTGTTTCCATAGTATAAGTGTAATTGTCAAAAACATTCAACAGATTTGCCGCTTCTGCAGAAAATGCCCTAAATCCACTTGGAGCATCTTCTATCTTTGTAGATGAAACAAGTCGCATAAATGCAGAACCACATTTTTGCAAAAGTTTTTTAATAGGTGAAAAAGATTTAATATTATTGATAGGTCTAGCTCCAATAACCATATCAGCTTGTTTATCTAAAATAGGTTTTACAAGTTTTTCAATATCCTCTGCACAATATTGATTATCAGCGTCTGTATTAACAATAATATCTGCGCCATATTTAAGGCATTCATTCAAACCTGTTTTGAAGGCACCAGCAAGCCCTACGTGACGATTTAACTTAACTATATGATTAACACCATTCCAATTTGCAATATCGGCTGTTTTATCACGAGAGCCATCATCTATAACAAGAGTTTCTATAATATCAATGCCGTCAATGTGTTTTGGAAGTTCACTTAACGTTGCTGGCAAAGTTTCTTCTTCATTATAACAAGGTATTTGAATTATTAACTTCATAGATTATTCCTTATTTTGATTTTTAGTATACAATTAAAATATGAATATTACAATTTTTTGGATATGTGTTATTACAATAATTGGCTTTGTGCTACGATTTATCGGACTGGATAAAGATGGCGGTCTTTGGAATGACGAATATATTTCTTGGTTTATCGCCTCTGCTCCAACTTTTAAATCTTTCATAAATGGTATATTATCACAATGCCATATGCCGATTTATTATATTTATTTAAAACTAGTTATGCTATTTGGTGGCAATAATGACTTAGTTTTAAGATTTTCATCAATAATTCCTGCAGTTGTGTCAATTCCAATTATGTACATGGTTGGTAAAGAAAAAACTAAACTAACAGGTATAATGTGTGCTCTTTTTACAGCATTAAGCAGTTTTCTAATATATTATTCTCAAGAAGTTAGATTTTACACTCTTTTATTCTTATTTTCTGCATTATCACTATATTTTACAATTCGAATGCTAAAAAAGCCAAATAAAAAAAATTTAATTGGCTTAATTGTAAGTAATTTCTTAATTATTTTTACTCATACAATTGGCTTTGTTTACGTATTTTTTGATGTAATATTTATCTGTTATTATTTGAGAAAACTATATAAAAAAGCAGTGAATAACATTTCTATTTTCACTGCTATATTATTTTTAATTTCATCACCGTTAATTATAAAAATATTTACTACAGTTTCATTTTCTCAGTGGTGGGCACCGTTTTCGTTTAAAAGAGTAATTCAACTATTCTCTGATTACTTTACACCTGTAATATCAAAAATTTTGCTATTAGAAAATATTCACAGTATTGATTTTAATTCAATTTTCCTAATATTGCCATTAATCATCGTAACACTTGTATTTTGCGCAACTATTTTTGACAAAAACATTAGACGAGAAAGTAAATTAGGTTTAATCGCTCTGGCTACTTTATCTGTTCTAATAATTGCTTCTATCAGCGGAAAGTTAGTTTTAGAATCTAAATATGCGATTGAAATTTATCCAATTTTAATATTTTTATTCTGCGCCACAATTGATAGTTGCGAAAAAGTTTGGTTTAAAATCGCAATATTTGTAATTTTCTTTAGCTTTCAAATTATGTACTCAATAAGTCCTTATTACGCACCATTCTTACCTAGAGAAGAAGGTAACAAATATGTTGCAAAACTTTTAAATAATGCAAAATTAAAAGATGGTGACTTCATTGTTCTAACTTACTACCCAAAAGATAGATTTGAAAAGTATTTTAACTTTGATAAATATAACGTAACAGAAATTCACAAGGGTAATTTTAACGAATATTACTCTCCTGCAATAACATATCAAGAAGCAGTTAAAATCGGTAAAAGAGAGTATCAAGGTGCATTTATAAACTCAATTAGACCAGTAAATGAATTTACAGGTGATACTTTAATTGATGAAATTAATGACAATATATATTTCAAAGTCAAAAAAGGTCAAAAAGTTGCATTTATATTCTTAGATTCAGTTTCATTTTTAGACGAAAACATCTTTGGTGCAATTGTAACAGATAAAAAAGCCTACAAACAAGCTCCTTTATTGTATTTGGTATTTTCTAACATAAGAAACGAAATAATAAAAACATTACCAGTTAATGCTAAAAATATTCGTTATGAAGTTGCAGGCGCGTGGACTTTGGTTAGCTTTGAATACTAGTTATTTAACATAAAAATCAGCGACAACTAAAGGCTTATGCAACATATTTTTGTCAAAGATTTCCATATAATAATGTCCACCCGTGTGCATTACGACATAATCTGTAAAAAAATGCGGAGAATCCTTATTAATCCTATATTCATTTGTATAAACAATGCCAGATAATGTATTCCAAGGGCCTTTGTCTGTAGCGCTAACAACTTGTACCTTAATAAAGTTAGCTTTTATTGGCTTATTTGACATAAATAACCAATAAATTCGTTCACCTTTAGCAAAAGAACGCGTATACGAACCAGCAGTTTCTCTGGTAAAAGGAACTTTATTAAAAATTATGCCATACTTGAATTTCTTTGGAATTGTAAATCCAGAAGTAAAAACTGTTATTAAAAGCAAAAGTAATATTATTTTTTTCATAACTAATTTTGTTCTGAAACAGCTTTCAATTCATTAATACGCTTTACAATTGCACGTTTAGTTAAATCATCATTTTCTAAATCATAGTATTTTTGATAATTTTCTATTGCCTTTTCGTTATTGCCTTCTTTTTCAAAAGACATAGCCAAAGCGTAGTAAGCATAAGCATAATCTGGACTTAGTGCAATTACCTTATTAAAGCAATCACGGCAATTTTTAAAATCACCATTTGAAGCATATACTAAACCTAAATTAAACCAAGCATCAGAATAATTTTTATTAATTGATACGGCTTTTTTATAGTAGGTAATAGCTTTATCTGGATTATTTTCTATTTTATATAAATTACCAACTTTAAACGCAGTAAAATAATCATTTGGTGATAATTTTAATACTTCTAAGTATTTTTCAATAGCACTTGTGTTTTGACCTGATTTGTACAAATCATCAGCTTCTTTTGTTAAAGCCTTAATGTTATCTTCAATGCTTGCAGATGGTTTATTTATCATCAAATTGTCAAGGTTAGTTAATTCTTCAGCACCTGCAGATTTTTGAGTGCTATTTGCGTTAACCTTTGCTGTATCGTTAGTATTTGAGCTATTAAAATCCGAAGCGCTAACAGGTTTTATAGTTACTACCGTTTTTGTTTCTGTTTCAACTTTAGGTTCATCAATAGCAACTGGTCGTTCTTCATTTAATAAAGGTAACGTTGTAATCTGCTCTGTTTTAAATAATTCAAAATCTTTTTTGTATAATTCTTTATCTGGTTCAATTTCTAAAGCTTTTTCGTAGTTAACCATAGCTAAATCTGCATTTTTCAAACATTCATAAGCTTTAGCTAAACCATAATAAGCATAACTTTGGTTTGAATCTAACGAAATAGCACGTTCAAAAGGCTCAATCGATTCTTTAAATTTAGATTTTGTTAATAAATAGTCACCCTTTGAAATAAGCGCAGATACTAAGTTTTGCTCAAGTCTTGCGTTTGACTTTTGAGATAATAATTCATCATATAGTTTTATAGCGTCATCATAACGATTAAGAGCATGCAACGCTAATGCTTTATTTGCTTTAACGTCAAAATTATCTGGAGTTTCAGCTAATATTTGATTATAGTATTTTAAAGCAGTTACGTAATCTTGTTTTTTATGATATTGCAGAGCAAGTTCTTTTTTAACTTCCAAGTCTTTATTGTTTTTAGCTAAAGAAGTTAATAGATTTTTTATAGCCAAATCGTCTTTACCCTGACTTTTATAAACTCCAGCAAGTAATTTATATGCATCTGCATCATTTGGATAAGCTTTAATATATGTAGAATATTCTGTCACTGCTTCATCATATAACTGCATATCAGCTAACAAATTAGCATAATAAATTCTTAAAGCGGTTAAATCAGGTTTTAAGCCGAAGATAGTTTCATATTGTTGTTTTGCTAAATCATATTTGCCTAGCTCATGATAAGAAACAGCTAAATCTGCTCTAGCCTTTATGTTATCAGGATTTTCTAATAACGCTAACTTAAACATATCAACTGCGTTTGCATACTGTTTTTCTTCAAATAATGAATAACCATAATTTGCAAACTCTCTGAATCCATCAGGATTCGCTTTGTATGCAGTCGCGTAAGCCTTGTTTGCAAGTGAAAATTTACCATTTTTCAAGTAAGAAGTTGCCAAATATTCTCTCGCTACAGCATGGTTAGGATATACAGCTAAAAATAAATTATAATATTCTGCGGCTTTATCAAATTTATTTTGAGCATATAAAACATTTGCAATATTTAGATAGTTATATTTGTAAGATGGAAATATTTCCATAGCTTGCATGTACGAATTGTAAGCATTTTCATAATCGCCAGTAGTTTGAAGAATGTTGCCAATACTAATATAAATAAAAGCGTCATTAGGTCTTAATCTAATCGCAATTTTGTAAGCGCCTAATGCATTATCATATTCGCCCATATCAGCGTACAAACCAGCTAATTTTGTATATAGAATTGCATCTTCCCCAGCAATATCAATTGCTTTTTTAATAGCAACAATTGCTTCTTGATAATTGTTATGGTATTCAAGATTGCACGCTTGTTGATAATACTCCATAACAGCTTTATCCATAGCTGCAAATGCTGGATTAATCGCTATAAATGAAATTATTACAAATAAAATTGATAAAACCTTTTTCAAAATAAGTCCTCCTATAATAGAAAGATTTTATCAAATTTTATTTAAAGATACAAATATTTAAACTTGTGTAAAGCTATGAGAATAAATCTCTTTATTTAAAATAATTTTGGCTGTTTTTAAAACGTCAACAGAAGCTTTATCCATCGAATTATAGCTAATTTCTTCAAGTTCGACAAAATCTCTCGTTACAGAGGTTAAGTCAACCAACAATTTATCAACATCATTTTGAGGATTATTCAAATCTAGCATTTCGATTAAATTTTGAATTTCAGTATCAGTAGCATCTACAATTGCGCAATCAAGTCCAGCACCATAAGCTAGCGTTAAAAATACTTTATTAATCAATGGTCTTAACTCTTTTGGTGAGCCATTTGAAACATTTGATAAACCAATAACAGTGTTGCATTGAGGTTCAAAACTTTCCTTTAAAATTTTTATTGTATTTAATGTTTCTATTGCTTGATTTTGAGCTACATTCACTGGCAAAACTAATGGGTCAAAATAAATTTTTCCGTTTGGAATACCTTTCATAATGCAAGTTTCATACATATCTAAAGCAACTTCCATTTTAGCGTCTGCCGTATTTGGAATCCCGTTATCTGAACTTAAAGTTAACGCTATAAGATTAGAGCCATATTCAGATGCTAAATCAGTCATTTTTTCTAATCTGTCAAGGTTATCAGTTGCACTGTTAATAAATGCATCTTTAGGATTTTTACAAATTTCTAACCCTTTTTTCATTTCAAGGGCATTTGAAGTATCAAAAGATATATTTTTTGCACTATTGGTGTTAATAATATCCGTAAGCCAAGGTAAAATATTTTCTAATTCGCCTTTAGCAGGACCAACATTTAAATCAATTGCGTCCATATTAGCTTGTTTATTAATAATATTTAGTAAAAAATCCTTGTCCCTATTTATAAGAGCTTCTCTAACAGATTTTGATATAACATGTATATTTTCGCCAATTAATTTCATAGCTCTATGATAACACAAATTATTTAAATCAAATAAAAAGCCGTTTCTTTCGAAACGGCATAACAAATTTTGTGTATAGGACTCTGCCGAACAAACGATTAATAATCGTTTGTGAGAGGGGAAATAAGGCGAATTTTCGGT
>CAKVDZ010000018.1 GCA_934728585.1 uncultured Candidatus Melainabacteria bacterium
TTAAACGCGAGCGAGTAAGAAGTGGATTTTCGACTCTGCCGAGCAAAACAATTAATAATTGTTTTGTGAGAGGGAGTAAAGTGAACAAAGTGTAACGAAAATTAAAAGCGAAGATGCAAAGGCTATGCGTACCCGAATAATCCAAGAAGCGCAAGCGAGTATAAAATTAGAATATAACATTATTTCAATAGGTTTTTGATTTCTTCTAAAAAAACTTTTTGAGCGTTTGTAAAAATTGGATACCTTTTCCATGTTAGTGCATATTTTACTGGTAACGTAGGTTTTAGCGGTAAAAAACGAAAATTATTACCAACACTGCTTTAAACTAGATTTTTTATAATTACTGAATAACCTAAACCACTTTCAACAAAAGGCTCTAAACTTCCTTGAATAACATTATATGTCGCAACAATGCCACAATTTAAAAAAGAAAGTTTTGATAAGAATAAAGAATTATTTGATTTATTGCATATGTTGTCAGAAGAAAATAATGCGACACCAGCACAAATTTCTCTTGCGTGGATGTTAAACAAAAAGAATTATATCGCACCAATTCCAGGAACAAGAAAAGTTGATAGGTTGGAAGAAAATGCTGGTGCTTCTGAAATTATTTTAAGCCAAGATGAGGTTACAAAAATAGATAATGTTTTAAACGATATGAAAATATCAGATGTTTTTGGTGGAACAAGGATTATAACTAGAGGATAATACATATCTACTGTAACCTAAGGGAATTATATGATATTTTAAGTAAAAATCCTTATTTTCAAATGAAATAAAAGTTTCGTAAAAATTTTTATATAAAAAAACAAACATCATGACACACTAAAAACTCTCAAGATATACTTGAGAGTTTTTTAGTGGTACGCGTGGAGGGATTCGAACCCCCGACCTTTTGGTTCGTAGCCAAACGCTCTATCCAGCTGGGCTACACGCGCATTTATGAAATTGTTTTTTGTGTTTCCTCGCTGGATAGAGCTTTAATCGAACTTATGTTGTCCTTTTACTTCGTAAAAGCTCCAACAAGCCAGCTGGGCTACACGCGCATTTATGAAATTGTTTTTTGTGTTTCCGCAAAATCGGCTTCACAAGCAAAATATATATTTTGTATTTTTATTTTAGCAGAAAAAATCTATTTTTCAAGATTTAATTTTTATTTTATTATATAATCCAATTATGAAAGTACGTTTGCAAGATTTATATATAGAATTTTTATTGCTTGGAATCCAGCTTTTAGGCGGTGGTTACGTTATTGTGCCACTTATTCAACAAAGCATTATTGACAAGCACCATTGGATTACAAATGAAGAACTTACAGATTATTACGCTCTAAGTCAAAGTATCCCAGGAATTATTGCTGCAAATATTTCAGCATTTGTAGGATATAAAATTCGTGGCAAAAGTGGCGCAGCAGTTGCACTTTTAGGAATAATTACTTCTCCTATTATTTCAATATTAATCGTTGCATTAATTGTTGATTATTTATTAAAAATTTCTTTTATCCAAAGTATTTTCTGGGGTGTAGGTGTTGCCGTAATCATCCTTGTGTACCTTACTATCAAAGAAATGTGGAAAAATAGTTTGACAGATTTTATGTCATGGATAATTTTTTTGGGTTGTTTTGCAGCATCATTTTTCTTTAAATTTTCACCAGTGTTAGCAATTATAGGTTCAGTAATCATCGGTGTTTCATACAAATTAATCCAAAAGAGGTATGCAAAATGATGACACTAGTTCACTTAATAATTGAATTTTTCAAAATAGGCGTATTCTCGGTTGGTGGCGGATATGCGACCATGCCATTTTTGTATCAATTGGTACACACTTACGGTTGGTACACAACTAATCAGTTAACAAACATGATTGCAATTTCTATGATAACCCCTGGTCCTGTTGGCGCGAACATGGCAACTTTTGCTGGTTTTCAAACTTATGGAATTTTAGGTGGTATAATCGCAACTTTAGCGTTAATTTTTCCATCATTCTTGTTTGTTGTTGCAATTTCAAAAGTTTTAAAAACATTCAAAGATAATTTCTGGGTAAAATCAGTTCTTTATTCTCTAAAACCTGCTGGCTGTGGATTGCTTTTAGCTGTAGGTGCTGGATTTTTTAAAGATAACGTGACAAGTTTACCTGCGTTAATTTTGTTTATCTGTTTGTTTGCGCTATCGTTTAAATTCAAAAAAAATCCACTATACTACTTCGTTTTTGCTGCAATTGCGGGAGTAGTTTTGCAACTTTGCGGAGTGAAATTGGTTTAAAATTTTTAAAATTAAAAGGACAAAAAGGGCGGATTTGCTGTTGCAAATCCGCCCCAAAATATGTCGCGGAGCGGTTTACCGCTCCGCGACATATTTTTTATTAATTAAAATCCTAATCAATTTTATCTACTGGGAAAAGTTGTTTCATATATTTTGCTTCATTTATGTCGATATTGGCATAAATAACACATTCTCTATCTTCTGCATTCGCTAGAACTTGCGCAGTTGGTGAGATTATCATTGAGTTACCAATTCCGCTAAAAGCATCAGAAATTTGTTTTGTTTGGTTGCTTACAATCATAAACAAGGCGTTGTCATACGCTCTTGTTCTACACATTGACACAAACATTTCTTGCGCGTATTTTCTATTTTCTTCATTATTATAAATTTCATTTGGTACAAGCCAAGCTGTTGGCATAGCAATAATTTGAACCCCTTTTTTCATTATTTGATTAATATAAACTGGGTAACGCATATCGTAACATATAGTCAGACCCACTTTTGCAAAATCAAAGTGCACAATAGCAATTTCATTTCCTGCCGTAATTCTTTCGCCCTCTGTTCCACCCATATAGTTGAATAGATGAACCTTGTCATAGACGGCAATAATTTCGCCCATTCTATCTATCGCAAATGTAGTATTATAAAGTTTTCCGTCAATTTTTCTAACAACACTACCTGCAATAATATTTGTATTATATTCTTTTGCAAGTTTTTGGATAAATTTTATTGTATCTCCACCATTTTCATCTTCTGGAGAATCTTTGTAGGCAATACTTGTTGAAAAAAATTCTGGCAAAACAACCAAATCAAGTTTTTTGTCTGCATTAAATTTTATGTAATGTTCGACCTTTTTCAAATTGGTTTCTTTATCGCCTAACAATGATTTTAATTGAATATTTAAAATTCCTGCCAAAGTGTACCTCTTATTACCTTATTGTATATTTATATTATATAATGAACATGTTATAAATAATAAAAGGTGAATTATGACAGAGCAAGATTACAAATATTATTTAGATTTAGGTATTCAAAAAACAAACGATGGCAAATTCGAAGAAGCTTTAGACGCGTTAGAAAAATCTTTAGAATTAAAGCCAAATCACGCGCTTACACATTTTTCTAAAGGTATAGTTTACCACAACCTAAACCAACTTCGCGCAGCATACGAAAATTATGCAAAAGCAATTGATATCAATGAAAATATGATAGATGCCTATTATAATAAGGCTCAAGCGATTTTGGCTTTTGAAAACCCAACAGAAGAAGAATTAAAAGAAGCTAAAGCCGATTTAGAAAAAGCTGTGGAATTGGACGACAAATTTATTGATGCATATTACCATTTGGCAATAGTAAAAATGAAATTAGGTTTGTACGAAAGTGCAATTGTATCTTTGGATAAAGTACTTGCACTTCAACCACAATCACCATATTCAAAAGCACTGAAAAAACTGATTTTAACAAAGTATTTGAAACAGTAAATTGTGAGTTGCGAAACATTAGTAGTATTTTTTATTTAAAAATAAAAAGGAGGAATATCCTCCTTTTTTACTGTTTACAACTCGACCATCACCTGCCTTAATTGTGCGATTTGTTGGTTGTAATATTCAAGCCATGATTGAGTTTCTGTTTTCATTGATGGTTCACAAACTGCTCTTATGCGCTTTTTATCAAGTTCTTCAATTTGTTTTTGAAGTTCTTGTTTTTGTTGAGCTTTTTCTTCTTCTTGAAGTTCTTCTTGTGTTTTGCCTAAAGCAAGTATTGCAGATGAAGATTCTTCTATTTTGTAGTCTAAATTATGATTATATTGAACGATAAAATCCATTTTTTGTTTGTCTGTAAAAGGTTTATTTAATTGTGCCTTTATTTCCATTTTTATCTCCTTATTTTATATAACCTCTGATGTACCAAAATGCTGTACAAGGTTGGATTGTGTGATCAAAGCCTCTTGTTTCAACTGCGATAGTCGAAAGGCTAGGTGTACTAACAATCGCATAATTACAATCAGCCCAAGATGTTGCCATGGCGTTAGTAATTTTTTTGTAGGTCTTAAGCAGTGTCATTGTTTGTTTCCCTCGTTCACTATTGGTATTTCCCCACTGTTCACACCAACCGTCTGACCAAATTCTATATCCACTAGAACCGTTTAAGTACGTTTCAACAACTCTTGCACTATTTATATGATTTGCAACAGTAACATCTTTTGAATTATATGGGTTTGTGAAAGTCAAATCTATTTGAGAGTCTTTTATAACAACATAACCTAGAAAAAGTTTTTCAAAAGTAACGTTTTCTGTGCCGTTATATTGTTTAATTTCATTAGGATAAATTGAAGTATTAACCCAAACATCATTAATAATCATTGTAGGAGCTTTTGCCTGAATATAAACAGTGTTTTTAAGGGCTGTAATTTCACCGTCTTTGTCTACAAAAATATTGTAAGTTCCGTCTGCATAACCACTTAAACTAAATGCGTCTACAGAAGTTATTTTTACGTTTGCGCCTTGAATATTTCCTATTAAATTAGAATAAGTTCCACCTATTAAAAAGTTTAAATTCATGCCAGAAAAATCAATTAAATCAGCATTCCCGTCTTCATTAACATTTCCACTTGTGGCAAATAATGATAAATTGTTTTTATCCAGCTCTGAAGATATTTCTGTTTTTATATTTTCAATTAAATTTTCAACTTGATTTTTAGTCGTTGCGTGATTATCTTCTATTGCAGGAGCAACGTAAAAAGGTTGAGTTAAATCGCCCGTTTTTATAGCTTTTGTGTTTAGTTCATTTTGTATAGAAGTAAAATTTTCATTTACTTCTTGTGCTTTTGCTTTTGTTCCAGGAATAAAGGTATTTGGCACAATAAAATTGCTCATAAATTTCCTTTCTAAAATCTATGAACCATATAATTGGGGCGCTATAAGATTAGACCATTTTTTTTATGAATTGTCAAATTTTTGAATATTTTAATTGTATTCAATATGAGTTTAAGTTAAAATTATCACATAAAGCGAAAGGGAATTATGAAAGCAGTTGTTTTTGATAACGGTTTAAAACTTGATAATAATTACGCAAAACCAATTCCACAAAAAGGAGAAGCGCTTATTAGAGTGTCTATGGCTGGCATTTGTAATACTGATTATGAGATTACAAAGGGCTATATGGGCTATGTTGGAGTTTTAGGACACGAATTTGTTGGTGTGGTTGAAGATGTAAATAGCGAAGATAAAAGTTTGATAGGCAAAAGAGTTGTTGCAGAAATCAGCTATGGTTGCCATAAACCAGATTGTGAATGGTGTAATCAAGGATTAGTAAGACATTGTCCAGATAGACATACTATTGGCATTTGGAGAAAAGACGGCTGTTTTGCAGAATATATCACACTTCCAACAGAAATTTTGTTTGAAGTTCCAGAAAATGTTTCTAATGAACAAGTTGTTTTTGTTGAACCTCTTGCAGCAGCTTGCGAAATTTTAGAACAATTACATATTCAACCTATTCAAAAAGTAATTGTGCAAGGCGATGGAAAGTTAGGTTTAACAACAGCTTTAGCGCTAAATGCTTTTAATTATGATGTAACATTAGTTGGAAAACATCAAAATAAACTTGATATCGCACAAGCTCAAGGTGTTAAAACAATGTTGTTAGACGATTTGGAAGTAAAACCTGAATGGGACATTGTTATTGAAGCAACAGGCTCAATTTCTGGATTTGAAAACGCTATGGCTTTGACAAAACCAAGAGGTGTTTTAGTTTTAAAAAGTACAGTTGCAGGAAGTAAAGAGATTAACCTAGCTCCTGTTGTAATCAATGAAATTACGGTTTTAGGCTCTCGTTGCGGTCAATTTAAACCTGCTTTGAGGTTGTTGGAAAACGGAAAAATTGATTTTAAACCTTTAATTTCAGGTATATATAATGTAGACGATGCAATAAAAGCTTTCGAAAAAAATAAAGAAAAGGATACTTTAAAAGTCTTATTAAAATTTGATTAATAAGTATATTTAAACTAAGATAGATTTATGCGCAAAATAATTAAATTATTCAAAAAATTAAGATTACTAGACAAATACATCTTAAAACAAATTATAGAAATGTTTTTGATGGGTGTATTTGTGTTTACAGCGATTATTTTTGCGTCAGATACGTTTATCACTTTGATTAAACAAATTTCTATGTATGGAATTCCGTTCAAAGTTGCATTGATTATGATTATTTTGAACTTGCCGTCAGTGTTTGTAATGACAATTCCGATGGGTGTTTTACTTTCAACAGTAATGACACTTAATAGATTAAGTTTGTCTTCAGAAATAACGGTAATGCGTTCTTGTGGTATTGGATTAAACCGTATTGCAAAACCAATATTTGTATTTGCGTTAGTAATGTCTTTGGCAAGTTTCTTTATAAACGAAACAATTGTGCCAGCAGCAACAAAACAGTCAAAAGACCTTGCTTTGTGGGCTTTTGGTCAAAAAAATATTCCTAATGGAAAACAGAACTTTATTTTTAAAGAAACAGACGGAAGCACTTTAAGAAGACTGTTTTACGTTGGACATTGTGCTGATAAAACTTTGTATAATATAACCGTTTTGGATATTTCAAAACCAGATATGATTCAAGTTCTTCAATCAAGAATGGGGGCGACTTCTCCAGAGGGTTGGGAATTCAATAAAGGCGCTATTTATACTGTTTCTAATAATGGAAACATCTTAAATACGACATTCTTTGAACATTCAGTTGCGCAATTTGGTATGGATTTGTCAAAAGAATTAGAAAAAAATGTTGCTAAGGAACAAAATTTTACACAATTGGTTAAATATTTAGCGACAAATCAACATTTGGATAAGAAAACTTCTGATTATTTAAAAATTCAATTGCACGACAAAATTGCACTTCCAATTACAACAATTGTATTTGTTTTGATAGGGGTGCCTTTAGCAATTACACCTCCTAGGGTTCGCTATAATAGAGGATTTTTATTCAGTATTTTAATCATATTTTTCTATTATTTGATAAGAGCCTTGTCACTTTCGTTTGGTGAAACTGGAGCTTTAATGCCATTTTTGGCAGCGTGGTTGCCAAACATAATTCTTACAATTTGCGGTGCTTACTTGTATCACAAAAAAGTATACACTATTACGTAATTAGTTTAACAAGAAGTTTTTAGACGTAAATTACGTGTATGAATGTGTTTTACACATTTTTATTTAAGTGCTAAAAAAATTTTGTACATTTGTTTTAACAATTTTTCATTTTTGTCTAACTCGTTAATCATTTCTGATTTCATTTCTAAAATAGATTTTTCTGAGTCAAACATGTATAGTTCAAAAGGCTTTACGTTTAGTGCTTTACAGATTTTTTCTAAAGTTTCTACTGTTGGGTAAAATTTACCATTTTCAATGTAACTTATGTTTGGTGTTCCAATTTCAACAAGTTCCGCAAGTTGTTCCTGTGTTAGGTTTTTTGCTTTTCTTTTTTCTTTAATTTTTGCGCCCAAAAGTTTTTTATAATTGTTCATATATTCTGCCTTTTATAATATTCTGGCAGATAAAAATTTTTTAAACATCGTATGATATAGTATATTTTTGCTTGACGTATACTATATAATAGTATATAATTTGTAATAATATATAATAACACATTATTTTATAAAAAGTTTGAAAATTTATTGTTAAAATTATGGCTTGCAAACCTATAACTGAAAAAAAATTGATAGAAAAAATTAAACAAAAATACATAGAACATAACCAGAAAAGGGATTTGTTAATATTTTTACTTGCGATTAATACTGGAACAAAACTTACAGAGCTTTTGAAACTTAAAGTTTGTGATGTGAAAAATAAAAATAAACTCGTGATAAAAGACTCTTTAAAAAATTTAAAAAAAGAATTGCCTTTAAATAATGAAATTAAAGGCTTAATAAAAGAATATACAAAAGATAGAAATTTAAATGAACCCTTGTTTATCTCAAAAGCGGGAAAATCAATTGATAGAGTACAAGTTTTTAGAAATTTTAAAGAAATTTGCGTAGAATTAGGCATAGAAAATGATTATTCCATTTTGTCATGGCGAAAAACATTTGGATATCATTATTATAAAAAATATGGTGATTTAGCTATTTTAGAATGGTTGTTTAGCCAAACCTCTGTCGTTGAAACATTAAAATTCATTGGCATAAATGAAAATTTGAATTCACATTTTAAATTAGATTTTAGTTTGTAATTTACTTTTTATAAGATATTGTGTGAATAAAAGTATGGTGTTTTAGTTTAATTTAGCGTTATTATTGAATAGGCAATAAATTTTTGAAAAAATACTTTAATGTAGTATAGAAAAAATATGTCATTCCGAACTTGTTTCGGAA
>CAKVDZ010000019.1 GCA_934728585.1 uncultured Candidatus Melainabacteria bacterium
AGACTCATTGGTACGTCATTACTGGCGTTCCAAAATGTGTTAAGATATTCGTGAGATATTTTTTATGTCACCCTGAATTTATTCAGGGACTTTCATTGGTGAGATTCCGAAACAAGTTCGGAATAACATATTTTTTCTATACTACATTAAAGTATTTTTTCAAAAATTTATTGCCTATTCAGGTATAATGAGGAATTGACACACTTGATATCTATATATATCTGTAGGATAATTATAAAAAAGGATTTTTTATGAGTAAGAATAAATTAATAGCAATCATTTTTGGGGGATTAGTATTACTAATTAGTGTTTTTATAATTTATTTTAGCAACAACACTTTAATTAACGTTTGCAAGGATAATAAATGGGGCTACATAAACCTAAAAAATAAGTTAATTATTCCATTTGAATATGATTATTCTACTACATTTGAAAACGGCTTGGCAATTGTTTGTAAAAATTCTAAATGCGGTGTAATTAACAATAAAAACAAAACTGTAATTCCTTTTAATTACGACATGATTTTTTATTTTTCAAATGGGCTTGCTTTTGCAACAAAAGACATAAATTCAGGCTACATAAATAAATCAGGGAAAGAAGTTATTCCATTTTCAAATTTAGCAGGAAAATCATTTTCTGATAATCTTGCAGGTGTAATAAGCAACGGCAAATGGGGATTTATCGACAAAAAAGGTAAAGTTGTCATTGACTACAAATATGATGACATCAAAGATTTTCACAAAGGCTTAGCGCCAGTTAGCATAGCACCTAACAAATGGGGAGTTATTAACAAAAAAGAAAAAATTAAAATCCCTTTTGAATACGAAAGTATAAATGAATTTGAAAACGGTCAATTTTCAGCATGTAAAAAAATTAAAACTTCTGGCGGTGGTGAATGCGGTATTATGAACAAAAAAGGCAAAGTTATTATACCTTTTGAATATTACTGGATAGAGCCACTTCATGATAATTTTTATATAGCTCAAAAAAATCCAACTAGCTGGGTTTACTTAGATAAATACGGCAAACAAGTTTTTGATAAAGAATATTTTGTTGCCGATAATTTTGAAAATGGACTTGCTATGATATGCATCAGTGCAGACAAGTGTGGATTTATAAACACAAAAGGTGAAACAGTAATTGAAGCAAAATACCAAGCACTAAGCAGATTTCACAATGGTGTTGCAGCCGTAATGCTAAACAACAAATGGGGATTTATTAATAAAAAAGGTAAAGTTATTATACCATTTGAATACGATTGGACAGGTTTAGTTTACTAAGCTTGTTCATTGTTTTGCTTTGTTTTCGGAATAGAAAAACCAAATGTGCAAATTCCGTCTTCGTTACTTGTTGCATAAATGTTACCATTATGCGCAGAAATAATTTCTTTAGACAAATACAAACCCAAACCATTTCTTGTTTTTTGGAATTTTGCACTTTCTGATTTCTTAAATTTTACGAAGATATTATCTAATAACTCTTGTTTTATCGGATAAGCCTTGTTTTGAACTGTACATTCAAAGTTATCTTCATCTTCAAATATAGTAACGTTAATATCTGTATCATTGAATGCATAAGAAATTGCGTTCGAAATCAAATTTACAATAACACGTTTTATTTGAGATTTATCTGCATAAATTATTTCATTTTGGACATTGTTTATCAAATTCAATTTTTGCCTTTTTTCTTCAGCCAAAGTAGAAAGTTCTTTAACCGTAGTTTTTGCAACATTAACAACATTAAAATCTTCGCACTTAACTTTTGTTTGACCGTTATCAATCATATACGTATCAAGAATAGTGAAAATCAAATCATACATATATTGGCAAGAATTTTTAACCTGTTCAAGCATTTCTTTTTGGTCATTATTTAAAGGTCCAAACATGTCTTTCAACAGTAAATCAATAATTTTAATTTGAGCTATTGTTGGAGTTTTTAAATCGTGAGTAAGAGTTGCAACGAAAGTTTCTTTTCTGTTTTCAAGTTCTTTTTCGTTATCAATATTTCTAAAAATAACTGCAATTCGGACAACATTTCCTGTTTTATCCATAATTGGAACTTTGATAACCCTATACCAAGCTTGTTGCCCATCAATAGTTTCTATCCTATTAACATTTAGCGTCTGTTTTGAAGCTAAAACATTTTCATCTTCTTTAATTAAAGCATCTGACTCACTGAACAAATCATAACTTTTTTTGCCAATAATTGATTTAACGTCTTGACCTAGTAAATTACAATAAGCTTTATTAGCTAAGAGAATTGTTCCGTCTGGATTTTTTAAGCAAATATATAATGAAGAATTATCTAATATTACTTGCATTTGAGAATATTGTAAAAGTATTTTTTCTTCCAAATTTTTTGTTTCAAAAATACTGATTAATCTAATAATAAGATTACTCAAAATAACATAAACGGTGATGATTATAGCGTCTACAAAATGTATAGTTACATTTTCCAGCAATAATGGTGAAATTAATGCGAAAAATAAGATACTTGTGCTGATAAACAACAACGTTGTTCTAAAAACGTTATACATTTGCAAAATTGACCTTTGTTTTTTAATAATATCAAACATCTCTAAGGATATCTTATACATTCTATCATATTCTGAAAATGGACCTAAGGGGGATTTTGTAACAAAATTTTACAAAAATCGTGAAAAATAGATTATTTTTATTCTATATCGTGATTTTTTATATTAAATTATAAAGCGCCCTGCGAGTAACTCGCAGGGCGCTTTATAAAATGTTTTTTACATATTTTTACCCATATCGTAAGCTTTTTGAAGCAAGTTTTTGTTTGTTTTTGCATCGTTTGGAGCTTCTAAGCCAGCACCGTTAACGTATCCGCAAAGTTTTACACCGTCAAAACAAGCAATCCAACCATTTACACCATTAATAACAGTTTGAACAACATTATCAGAAGCATCTGCAGAAGTTGTTATGACATAAATTTCGCGAAATTTATGACCTGTAGCGAATAGAGAGTTTGCTCTATCAATTAAAGTCTTCATTTGGCCAGACATTTCGTAATAATAAACTGGAGTTGCCCATACAATAACATCTGCATTTTTCATTTTTTCAGTAATTGCATTGGCGTCATCATCAGTCATTACACAATGACCAATATTTTGGCAAGCAAGACAACCCTTGCAGAATTTTATATTTTTATCTTTCAAACTTAAAAACTCTACATCGTGTCCGCTTTCTTTTGCCCCACGTTCTGTTTCGTGTGCAAGAATTTCAGAATTTGCGTCTGGTCGCAAACTTGTCGATATAATTAATACTTTTTTGCTCATAATAAATTCCTTTTACTTTAATTTATTGTATTCTTCATCAGTAACAGGCTCTAGCCATTCGTTTGAAGTGTCTACACCGTCAACTTCAACGGCAATATGAGAGAACCAACTGTCAGGAGCTGCACCATGCCAGTGTTTTACACCAGCTGGAATATTCACAATATCACCAACATGTAACTCTTGAGGTTCCTTGCCCCATTCTTGATAATATCCACGTCCGCCAACAACAATTAACATTTGACCTCCACCAGATTTTGCGTGGTGAATATGCCAATTATTTCTGCATTTTGGTTCAAAAGTCACATTGTGCATTTTAACTTGATTTTCTGAAAGTGATGAAATGTAGCTTTTACCGATAAAATATTTTGCATAAGCAGTGTTTTCATTTCCAATTGGAAACATAATTGTTTGTGCATATTGGTCTTTTTCACTTAAAGCAACTTTGTCATCTTCAGCCCAAACCTCTTTTGCAAGGTTGAAAGTTGCCCACGCTTTAGGCCAACCCATATAAAATGCACAGTGAGTTATGATTGAAGCCATTTCTGTTTTTGTAACACCATGATTTTTTGCGTTTTGAAGATGATATTTTAAAGAATTATCCGTAATCCCTTGTGACATCAGCGATACCACCGTAATAATTGAACGAGTTTTAAGGTCAATGTCTTTGTTGTTCCAATTTTCACCGAATAAAACATCGTCGTTAAAATGCGCGAATTCAGGCGCAAAGTCACCTAGTTTATCGCGTCCTGCAGTTTGAACTATTTTTCCCATAGGTTTTGCCTCCTTTTTGTTTGTTTTTGCAAAAACAACACTATTTGTCAAAAACAATAAAATTAATAATATTGTACAAATTTTTCTATTCATAGTTAAAACCTCATCTTATTTTTATATTTTATCAAATGAGAGTAACTCTCAAGCAAGTATTTTTTAATAATCTTTAAAATTTGTTAAAACCCAACAACAAAAAGTGTATTTTTTACATTTTATCTACTATGCTTGTAGTTGGATAAAACAAAATATTTTGAAAGGAAAATAAGATGAAAGTAACCCCAGTTGCTATGCAACCAGCATTTACTGCCAGAGTAAAAAACAATGATTTTATGCAAAACTATGTTAAAAATTCAAGCAAAAACCGCTTGGATAATTTAAAAGACTCATTAACAGCATTAAAAGAGGTTTACCCACAAGACACTTTGGAAATTAATGTTAACAAAAAAGGTGGATTTGATGTTATAAACGAAAATAAAAAAACTTTAACATCATTTGGAGCTGAAAAAACCACTTTACGTACAGCAGAAGCTACACTTGAACTTCCATTACCATTAAATTTACCAAAATTATTGAAAAGTATTGCGACAAAAGGTACTGAAGAATTCAATAAAGTGTTCAATGTAAAAAATACAGACGCAAAAGAAGCTCAACAATCAGACAGAAAATCTACAGCACAAGAGCAAAAAACTGTTCTTGACATGCTTGCTTAATCGTTGATATTTCTGATACTAATAAAATTCATAAAAAACAGGAATGGAAATTTTTTAAATTCCATTCCTGTTTATATATTTGTAAGATTTATTCTTCTACTTCCACTTCTACAAATTCAAGCTTATCAAGAGAGATTTTATCTTTGTTTTTCTTTTCAACATATTTGCTGAAAGTTTGGCTTAAATAGATACCAAAGAAAATTACAAAGCAAGAAATCATTTGCAATATGTTTGATGTTTCGCCAAGGAAGAACCAACCAAAGAATAAGGCTGATATTGGAAGTAAAAACAAGAAAGGTGAAACCTTACTTGCAGAAAGGATATTCATTGATGAGTTGTAAAGTGCATAAGCAACTACAGTTAAAACCCCTAAATATCCAACAATATACACGCTAGAAGATGAAGTTATAAGATGAATAGGTTCACCAGTAACAAAACACATTCCGCTAAAGAATATTGCGCCACCAAAAACAGCAATTCCAGCAAGATAGAATGGAGGATACTTATCCATTAAATATTTTGTAGTAACAACACTAACGCATGTCAAAATTTCAGCCCCAAGTTGTAGCGCGTTTCCTAAAACTGGTCGTGGAGCAAGTTCAGTAACATCTGAAGCAAGGCTTAATAAAACTGAACCCAATATTGCTATTCCTAAACCAATATATGCTAATCTTGGAAATCTTTCTTTTAAAATTATTCTTGCAAAAAATATAATCAAAACAGGTTCCAATGAGCTCAGAACGCCAGCTTGACCTGAAGATGTATATTTTAAAGCATTCGTTTCAAAAATAAAATATAGACAAGGCTCACATAAAACCATCAAAAGGATAAATTTTAAATCGCTTTTATCTATTTTAACGTTTCTATATATCGTTAAGAAAAACGGAATGAATAAAATTGTTGAAAGACTCATTCTTAATGCCATAAGTGACAGAGTCGAATATTCATTAAGACAAATTTTTGTTGCAGTTAGTGATGTACCATAAAGGATTACTGCTATTGAAATTGAAATGTAAGCAATTACTTTGCTTGAAAGTTTGTGTTTTACTGGTAAATCTTTCATTTCATAAAACCTCCTTGTAAGTTACGTGATATACCTTTTGTCTAAAATTTAAAATACAAAAATTGAATAAAATAAATTTGCACGTAAAAATTAAAGACTTAAAAATAATATCATAGTCATAAAAACAATTACAATAAAAACTGTTGAAAAAACTAAAATTTTAAAAATTTTTGTGCAAAATTGAAAAATTTCAAACATAATTTTGACAATTTAATTGACTTTCAGAACTACTACCAAAACATAAAAAATCATTACATCTCTTAATATAAAACTAAATATGATTTAATAAACTGAATAAGATATTATTAACTATAAGATGGAGATTTTAATAACAATTTTTCAAAAATAAAACCGAATTATGTTGTAAATTATCTGAAGAAAATTCGCGAATAGTTTACTATGGGAATAATGTTAAATTATTTTTGGTTTCTCTAACTACAGGTAATTGTAAAGAATACTATCGTAAAAATAATAAGGAATATGCACAAAGCTTTAATATTTTCCATTTTAATCTTTTTGAAGAATGGTATGATTCTTTAAAAAATTATGAAATATACGATTTTGTAGATAAAATTTTTAATTAAAATTACATATAGTTACCTAAATTAATTTAGATTTTCAACATTTTCAAGATATTCAAAGAATTTAACAAATTTGTTTCAAAACAAGAGGAATCCTCTGTGTGGAAAATTATTGCCAAAATGCGCACAAATCCAAATTATGATAAGTTAAAAAGTTTTTATTTAAAGTAATTTTTGCAAAAGAATACATGAAATGATTTCTTTTGACACCTAGTTTAAATTTTTCGGAAATTTAAATATTCATAATAATTCTTATATATAACTTATTGATATTGCGTTAACATTTTTTGTAATTGGCAAATCTTTATCCACTAAACAAATTATTGCACCATCACCAATTTGGTTTTCAGGAATTACTGAAAAATTCTTAATCATATTTTTATCAGGATTTGCTGATTTTTTAATTTCTATCGGATAAAGTTTACCATTGTTTTCAATAATAACATCGATTTCTTTTTTATCTTTATCTCTGTAATAATAAATATTTGGTTCTTTTACATTATGTACATAACTTTTTATAATTTCAGAAACAACAAATGTTTCAAAAATAGCTCCGCTCATTGCACCAGATTCTAAAACCTGTGCATTATTCCAATTAGTTAAATATGAGCATAATCCCGTATCTAAAAAATACAATTTGGGTGTTTTTACAATTCTCTTATTTAAGTTTGAAAAATATGGTTGTAAAAGATATACAATGTTTGATGATACTAAGATTGAAACCCAAGATTTTATCGTTGGAATAGATACACCAACTTCATTTGAAATATCAGCATAGTTTAGCATTTGTCCTGTTCTCGCTGCCAAAACTTTTAAAAATTTTAAAAAATCCATTTCGTTTTTAACAGCATTTAAATCTTTGATATCTCTTTCTATATATGTTTGCAAATATGACTTGTAAAAAGTTTCCCAATCTAAATCGTTATTTACGTTAAGCTCAGGATAAGAGCCTTTCCAAATTCTCTCATAAATACCAAATAAATCATATTTTTTAGAATTGTTCCTCATTTCTTCTATAAATTTATCTGTTGGTAAAAATGCAAGTTGGTCATTGTTATCAATTTCTTTTAAAGAAAAACCTTTTAAATCAATTATAGCAACACGGCCAGCAAGAGATTCTGTTATATTTTTCATCATGTGAAATTGTTGAGAACCCGTAAGCCAATATTGTCCTTTTTCTTCTGAATTATCTACAGCAATTTTAATATATGATAATAAATTTGGAGCATATTGAATTTCATCAATAATTAATGGTGCCTTGTATCGTTGAAGAAATAATTCTGGCTCATTTATCGCCATTTCTCTAACGTTATAATCATCTAACGTAACATAGTTACGTTTTTTATCACAATGCTTTAACAATGTACTTTTTCCAACTTGTCTGGCACCAGTTACAAGTAAAACTTTGAATTGTTTTGTTAATTTTAAAATATGTTTTTCTAATGTTCGTTCAATATACATATAAAACTCCGACTAATTTAAAGTACTACTTTATAATAGTCGAAGTTTTATGTTTTGTCAACTTAACTTACTTTCAGAACTATTATAGATACATAAAAAATAAAAAAGACCTCCAAAGTGGAAGTCTTTTTATTAATTTGCCGATGGCCGGGGTCGAACCGGCACGAGGTTGCCCTCACAAGATTTTGAGTCTAGCACGTCTACCAATTCCATCACATCGGCATGTGTTGTTTTTTACTATTCAATTGTTTTTGCTAATGTGATGGAATTGGTCTAATCTAACTGGCTTCCTCTCGCTTTCCACTTCGTGGAGCCTCTCGAGTTGCCTTGCATCACATCGGCATGTGTTGTTTTTTACTATTCAATTGTTTTTGCTAATGTGATGGAATTGGTCTAATCTAACTGGCTTCCTCTCGCTTTCCACTTCGTGGAGCCTCTCGAGTTGCCTTGCATCACATCGGCATGTGTTGTTTTTTACTATT
>CAKVDZ010000020.1 GCA_934728585.1 uncultured Candidatus Melainabacteria bacterium
CGTACCCGAATAATCCAAGAAGCGCGAGCGAGCTGAGGGCGTAGCCTCTCGCACGGCGACGATGAGTCGGCGGAGAAAGGCGGAGTTCCCGTTAAACGCGAGCGAGTAAGAAGCGGATTTTGTGTAGGGCGCCGTGTGAGCGCAAGCGAACCCAGCCCGAAGTAGCACGGAGCGAATGAATGACAGTTTTGCGACAGCAAAACGAAAAGAATGTTAGCGTAGTGTGAAGCAATAATCCAAGACGCGGATTTTCGACTCACATCTCACACTTCATTATTTCGACAATCGTCTATAAATTTCTTCAATTGCAATTTTTATATGTGCATAATTCAAACCGCCTTGCATATAAACCGCATAAGGAGGTCTGATTGGACCGTCGGCTGATAATTCAATTGTAGAACCCTCAATAAACGTACCGCCTGCCATAATTACATCATCAACATACCCTGGAATAAGCTCTGGAACTGGTGTAACATAGCCATTTACAGGAGAAAGCGATTGAACTGTTTTGCAAAATTCAATCAATGGTTCTGGAGCGTTGAATGTAATAATTTGAATAATATCTGTTCTTGGGTCATCAAATCTAGGTGATGAGATAAATCCCATATCCTCAAACACTTTTGCAGCAAGGGTCATACCTTTTAAGACATCTGCTACAATTGACGGAGCCATAAAAAATCCTTGAAAAATCAATCTGTGTTGATTTAGCATCGCACCTGATTCAGAGCCAACTCCAGGTGCTGTAAGCCTGATAGCAGAAGCTTCTACAAGTTCTTCCTTACCAACTATATAACCACCTGTTTCAACAAGTCCGCCACCAGGGTTTTTAATTAATGAACCGCCCATAAGGTCAGCGCCAACTTCCAAAGGCTCTTTCTTTTCAGTAAATTCTCCATAACAATTATCTACAAAGCAAATGCAGTTTGGATTTTTTGATTTAACAATTTTACAAATTTTTTCGATTACATCAATTGTCAAAGATTTTCGCGTGTCATAACCGCGAGAACGTTGAATTGTAACCATTGTAACTGTATCATCAATTTTTTGTTCTAACGTTTCAAAATCGATATCATTACCGTTTATAAGCGGAATTTCATCGTACAAAATGCCGTTTCCAATTAGTGAATTTTTCTTGCTTAATTCGCAACCTGTAAGCCCAATAACCTCACGCATTGTATCATACGGAGTACCTGCAACAGAAATTAATTTGTCACCAGCATGCAAATTTCCAAATAAAGCACATGCCAGAGTGTGTGTTCCAGTTGCAAAGTGGTTTCTAACAATCGCCTTTTCGCCATGAAAAACTTGTGCAAAAACTTTGTCTAAAACATCTCTGCCCAAATCATCATGCCCGTAGCCTGAAACAGTGTAAAAATGTTCAGGTGCAACCTTATTATCAACAAAAGCTTTCAACACTTTTCGTTGGTTAAAATCTCTAATTTCATCAATAATTTTAAATTGTTTTTCAATAGCTTTTTCAGCTTGAGTAATTTTTTCGTGTGCGTCCATAATTCAAGTTTAGCATAAATATAGGATAATAGAGGAATTTAAAAACACAAAATAAAGCGCTAAATTAGGTATTATGAAAAAATTTATTTTACTATTAGTTTCTGTTTTTTGCGTAAGTACGGTTTTTGCGCAAGGATATTTTGTACAATCGCCAGATAACCCAAATATAAAAATCAAAGACGAAAAAACCCTGTTTATACTTGATTTTTCAAACAGTATGAACGAGTATATCAATTCCAGAAAGAAAATTGATACAATGCTTGATACCATGCGAGAAATTTTGCCAAAAATTAATCCGCAAAACGAAGTTGGTATGCGCGCTTATGGATATCGAGTAGGCTTTACACCTTATGATAGTTGCAAGGCCTCAAAGCTAATGGTACCTATCACAAAAGGCGGAAGCACAATGATTGCAAGACAATTAGAAAAAACTCGCGCTATCGGAATGACACCAATAACTTATTCACTAAAATTCGCTTTAAACAAGGATTTTAACGAATACATGGGACAAAAACACATAGTTTTATTGACCGACGGCGGAGAAAACTGTGACGAAAGTCCTTGTACATTTATTATGAAAAATTTAAAATTCCACCCTAATGTAAAAATAGACGTAATCGCGTATGATATAAAAAATCGCGACGATATTTCACAACTTGAATGTGTTGCACTTGTAACACGCGGAAGATTTTACACAGCAAATACTGCGTCAGAACTTGCAAACAGCCTTTCAAATTCATTAAATATAAAAAAAGAAGTCGATGCAAAAATAATTATGCCGTAACTATTTCACCGTATGCTTTACCGTCTTTGATGTCTGTAATTTTCACATTTTGAAGCGTGTTTATAAGTTTTTTGTCATCTGCATTTAGATAGACTGTTATATAGTTTTCACTCATAGCTTTCAACATGCCTGTCTTTTTATCAGGACGTTTTTCAATGATACAAGAATGTGTTGTACCAATATTTTTTTGTAAAAATTCTGCTGTTTTTTGTCTAGAAATTGCTTTTATCGCATTTGCGCGTTCTTCCTTAACCTTATCAGGTAAGTGTCCCTCCATTTTTTCGGCTTGAGTGCCCTTTCTAATTGAATAAGGGAATGTATGAATTGCGGTTAAACCAGATTTTTTAAGATTTTCCAAAGTGGTTTCAAAATCCTCCTCTGTTTCACCAACAAAACCAGCAATAACATCGCTTCCGATAAATGGCAAATCAAACATTTTGTTAATTTTATCAATTTGCACTAAATAATCTTCAACTTTATAATGACGGTTCATTCGTTCCAATGTTCGATTACAAGCCGATTGCAAAGAAAGATGGAAATGTGGACAGAATTGGTTTGATTTTGCCAAAAATTCTAACAACTCATCTGTAATTTCATTTGGATACAAAGAACCTAAACGATATCTAATATTCGTATTTGCCTCAATATCAACAAGCAAATCAAGAAGTGTTTCGTCCCACTCTTTGCCCCATTGTCCGATATGAATTCCAGTAAAAATAACCTCTTTAAACTCATGAGCCTCGAATAATTTTATTTGGTCAATAATAAAATTTTTATTCGCTGAACGAGATTTTCCGCGTGCAAAAGGTATAATACAGTACGCACAACGGTTATCACAACCATCTTGAATTTTTAAACTTGCGCGGGTTTTTGTTGTATCAATCAAAACGGCCTCGTGAAAATCAGATAAATTCATAATATCTGCAACTTCGCAAGTAATATTATTTTGCAAAAATTCAACAATATTCAATTTATCATCATTACCCAAAACATAGTCTATAAACTCGTTTTCAAGCAATTTTTCTCGCTCAATTTGCGCAACACAACCTGTAATAAGTGTTTTAACATTTTTATTTTCGTGTTTTGCATGGCGTAACAAATAAAGTGCTTCATCATCAGATTTGTGAGTTACAGAGCAAGAATTTAATATATAAATATCCGCATCAGAAACCTCTGAAACCTTTTTATAACCAGCATTTATAAGTTTTTCTTCTATAATCGCACCCTCAAATTGGTTTGATTTACAGCCCATTGATTTTATTAAAAATTTTTCCATAATTTAATTATATCTAAAATAAGTTGAAATAAAAAATTTTATGTTATAATATTGATAACAGTTATCAATTTTTGGAGAAATATGAATTATTCTGTACAAAACGAAATAATTTTAAAAACGCTAAAAGATAATGCTGTTCACCCAACAGCAGAAACTTTGTGCAAAATAATTCGCGAAGAAAACCAAAAAATTGGTGTTGCAACTGTTTATAGAAATTTAAACAAACTTGCTGACAAAGGCATTATCAAGCGAATTGACGGACTCGAATCAGCAACACACTTTGACCACAATACAACTGAACATTATCACGTTATTTGCGATAAGTGCAAAAAAGTTTTTGACGTTTTTGAAAATATTTCACCTGAAATTATTGCAAAAGCAGAAATTGAAACAGGTTACAAGATTACAAGTTATGATATTCTTTTGCACGGAATATGTAAAGAATGTCAGGAGAAAGAAAATACAAATCAGTAAAAGGAAGTGAAAAATGATTAACGAAAAAATGAAAAATGCGTTCAACGACCAAATCAACAAAGAATTATATTCTGAATATCTTTATTTGGCGATGAAATCTAAATTTGCAGAAATGAATTTGCAAGGTTTTGTAAATTGGTTTGATGTACAAGTTCAAGAAGAACATGCTCACGCTATGGGTATGTACAACTACTTGCTAGAACGCGGTGGCGAAGTTGAATTATTGGCTATCGACAAACCAGAATTAAAAGGTTCAACTCCATTAGAAATTTTTGAACAAGTTTTAGAACACGAAGAATATGTAACATCTAGAATTAACGCACTTATGGACGTTGCTGAAGAAGTTAAAGACAGAGCAGCATTATCATTCTTGGATTGGTATTTAAAAGAACAAGTTGAAGAAGAATCAAATGTTGGCGGTGTTTTGGCAACATTAAAACTTATCGGTGAAGACAAAAAAGCATTGTTAATGCTAGATAAAGACTTAGCTACAAGAACATTTGTTGCTCCAGTTATTGGATAGCGGATTTTCGGTAGAGTGAGCGCGAAGCGAAACTTGTCTAAGCAAATAGCCTTGCTTGAGCGCGAATTTGAGTGAAACGAAAATGAAAAGCGAAAGTGCAAAGGCTATGCGTACCCGAATAATCCAACACAGTGAGTCATGATTGGTGAATTGTGAGTAGATTTTTAGGCTATAAGACAATAAGTCAAATTATATTAAAAAAGTTATTTTAACATAAATCGACTTATTGTCTTAAACGCTTACTAACTTATAGACTATTTACATGACGTTTTTGTATCCCAGTCTAATTCATCAGGACATTTTAAATAATCCATATTACCGTTTTTAATAACCCATTCCGTAGCGCCATAAACACCAAAATTCTCATCTGAAAAGTCTAGTCCCCTCAAGTCTTCATTATTTTCTTGATTACCTAAATTTGGGAATAAACCATCTTTATATATTGCAAACACAAAGATATCCTTTCCAATTTCATTTTTACCTTTTGGTCCATCAATATCAACAAATAATATTGCAATTGTATTAGGACCATTAATAATGGAGGTAGAATAACTGGTAAATACTTCTCCAATCACAAAACTTGTTCCATCTGCTAATATATAACTTAAACCACCAGCAACATCATCAGAAAAACAACCTGCACCATCCTCACAAGTTTTTGAAATTTTCATAAATTCGGCAAAACGTTCAGAAGCACGCTTTTGGCGATCTTCTTGCTCAGTATCATTAACAACCCATTCTTCTATTGGTCCATAAACAGCCGTTGCACGACCGTATGCATCTTCTAGATTTGCATAAGCTTTTTTCAATCTTGCAACTTTTTCTCTATCGCCAGTTGATTGGTTTAAGTTTGGAATAGTCAACGCTGCAACTACACCAATAATACCCATTACAACAAGTGTTTCAGCAAGGGTAAAAGCAAGGGCTTTCGCAAGTGAATTGTGAGTAGTGAGTTGTAAATCAAAATTTTTATATTTACAGACCGTTTGCAAATTGCATAAGTCCCATTTTATTTTGTTAAAAATTTTATTTATAAATTCTTTAAGCGCTATTCTCATGGCTACTTTTCCTTAAATAAACTGCTATAATTCCATTATAACAATTTATTTAAGTGACTACAACACAGCTATTCTATTCTATTCTATTCTATTCTATTCAGGCATTATATCTGTGTTACAGATATAATTAAATTTATTTTTACATTTATTTACATTGTTTTTAAAATTTGTTTAGAGTAAAAGTTAGGGCGGATTTGCAGAGCAAATCCGCCCACTTATTTATTTTATTTATTATTTATCTTTTTTATTATCTGAAAACATATTATTAATAATATCTTTGTATCTATCAATAATTTTCCCTCGTTTCAATTTACCTGTTTGGCTCAATAAACCGTTTTCTTGATTAAAATTATCTTCCAAAATTTCGAAAGATTTAATTTTTTCAAAAGATTTCAAGTTTGGTTTCGACTTGATGTAGTTATCGATTTCTTTTTTAATTAATTCTTTCAAATTAGGGTTCTTGATTGTTAGATTTGCACCCTTGTTCATTTCTTTCAAGGCAAGTTCGCATTTTTCTAGCGCTTCGCGAGTTGGAACAACAAGTGCACACATGTTTGGTTCATCTTGACCTACAAGAACAATTTGTTCAATATAGCTACTTTGTAAGCATGCTTCTTCAATTGGCACTGGTTCTACATTTTCACCATTTGAAAGAACAATTGTTTCTTTTGATCGACCAACAAGCACCAAGTGATTGTCATAAGTTAACCAACCTAAATCACCTGTATTAAACCAACCGTATTTATCGACAACCTTTTTAGTTGCTTCATCGTCTTTGTAGTATCCTTTCATAACTTGCGGACCGCGAGCTAGAACAACACCTTTTTGGAAAGCTCCTAATTCATAACCGCCATTGATATCTACAATTTTTATTTCAGTACCCATAACAGGTTTACCAACAGAGCATAAGTAGTTTTTGTCGTTGGCATGACGTAGTGTCAAGATTGGTGAAGTTTCTGTCAAACCGTAGCCAACTCTTAGGTTAATACCCAATGCATCATAGAACAATTCATCTTTTAAGGACAATGCACTTCCGCCAGAAAGTGAAACGCGGAAATTTAAACCTGCTTTTGCTTTAATTTTTTCATAAACATGTTCCATGCAGTATAAATGTAGCGGTTTTATGAAAAATCTTACAAATCTGTGGTAAAGATTTGATCTTAAATGGTATCTGTTACGTTTATTTGTAATACGTTGTTCACTGTACATTTTGTGAATTTTATATTTGATACTCATTTTTACTGCAAAATCGAAAATTTTATATTTTAATTTAGATTTTTTCTTAATTCTTTGATAGATACCAAGTCTTAAAGCTTCCCAAATACGAGGAACTGTCATAAAGATATCGACTTGGTATTTTTTTAAATCCTCTTTCAATTTAGGCAAAGTTGTGAAATGCAAGTATAATCCAGAAGTAAAGAACAAAGATTGAGTAAGCATTTCGTAAGAGTGCCAAACTGGAAGAATTTGTAATGTTTTTTCACCAGCTCTGATGTCTAAACCTGTTTTAACAGGAATCATTTGAGATAAAACATTTTTGTGAATAAGCATAACCCCTTTAGGAAAGCCTGTTGTACCTGATGTATAAATCATCAAGGCATTATCTTCAGGAGTCATTTCAGGTCTTTGAAAATCATAGTTGCTACCTAGGTTCAAGAATTCTTCAAACATATAAACAGGTTTGTTAATATTTTCAGGTTTTGAACCTTTTTTATCAAATAAAACAACAACAAACATCAGTTTATCGTTTTGATTTATGTAATCAGTTAACGCAGTTAATGACTTAAAATCACTAATAACAAGAGCTTTTGAATCAGAATGTTTTAAAATATAATCTAATTCTTCAGCTGGTGAAGAAACACCTCTTAAAACAGAGCATGCTCCTGTTTGCATAATACCTTGATGACAGATGAAGTGTAGACCATTGTTTTCAGAAAATAACGAAACAAAATCACCTTTTTGAATACCTTGAGATGCCAATGCTGTACTAAAACGGTTTAATTTTTCAATAACATCATCATAAGTAAAACTTAAACCATTTGCTTCGTCCAAAACAGCTGGAGTTCCGCGGAATTTTTCTAAGCTTTGCATAACGTATTCTGACCAAGATTTATATTTTAAAATAAACGAATTAATTTCATCTAATTCATTGTTAAGTTCAGTATTTATCGGTTTTTTAATCACAATATTAGCCATTCTTACCTCCAAACCAAAATAGTAGTAAATATATATTATCGTATTGAAGATAATACCATAAATAAAAATTTTTGTATATTTTTTATTTAAGATATTGACATAAAAATTTTTTTCGGTTATATTGAATTTACAAACAAGCACATAGTATACGGTGTGGGCGTTTAGCTCAGTTGGTAGAGCGCTTCCCTTACAAGGAAGATGTCGGGAGTTCGAGCCTCTCAACGCCCACCATTTTAAAAGAATCACTTCGGTGGTTCTTTTTTGTTGAAAGGCATCTCTCTACCCGATGTTTTACTTCCGCAAAACGGGAGTTCTCTTCCCACCAAAATATGACATTTAGTCATAT
>CAKVDZ010000021.1 GCA_934728585.1 uncultured Candidatus Melainabacteria bacterium
TCGCAAAACAATTATCAATTGTTTTGCTCGGCAGAGTCCGAGAGGTTCGGTTTGATCCCGAGTCTTGCTATTTTTTTGTATACCAGACCTCACGGGTTGTTTTACTTCGTTCAAACCCTCTTGCAAAACAATTATCAATTGTATATTAAATATTAATTAGCATGTATTGATATTTTTAGAACGATTATTTATAATCTTACTATATAATTACTTTTGAAAGAGATATAATGACTAATTTGCAACCAAAATTTAGTATTATTACAGTTTGTCGTAACGCTGAAGAAACGATTGAAAATACATTCAAAAGTATTTTTGCTCAATCTTATAAAAATTACGAAACTATTGTTATTGATGGTAAATCAACGGATAACACTTTGAATATTATTGAAAAATACAAAAATCAAATTTCAAAAGTTGTTTCTGAAAGTGATACTGGAATTTATAATGCAATGAATAAAGCTTTAAATTTGGCATCAGGTAGCTATTTGTTTTTTTTAAATGCAAATGATAGTTTTTATGAATGTGATGTTTTAGAAAAAGTTGCAGAGGTATTAACAGCAAATCCTAATATAGATTTTCTATATGGAGATGCAAATTATATTTCTAAAGATGGAAAAATAAAAACTTTAACTAGGTTTAACAATTTTGTAATTAAAAGTTATAATTTTATCTCTCTTATGAACATTAATCATCAAACAATTTTCTATAAAAAAGACCTGTTTGAGACTTTTGGTGAATACGATGAAAATATTAAGCTTCTTGCTGATTGGGATTTTAATATAAGGTGTTTGTACAAAACAAAAACTTTGACAAAGTATGTTCCTATTGTGATTTCAAATTATCAATTGGGTGGTCTTTCTAATAATAAATCTATGCAAGATGTCCTTGAAAAAGATAAAATTTTAGTGAAAACAAATGCTAATAAAAAAAATACAATTTTGGATAAAATTTTTATTAAATTGGATAGTTACTTATATTGGCATTTTGAATTCGCTCGCAAATTTTTAAATCCTAAGCGTATTTTATGGTGGCAATATTGGTAGATTACTTTAATAGTGCCATTACTGCAAAATAGTGACAAATTGCACCACCAAGTACGAATAAATGCCAGATTGAGTGCATGAATGGTACTTTTTTTAATAAATAAAATATACAACCAAAGGAGTAAACAACTCCGCCTGCGAGTAAATAATATACAGATATAGGATTATATGCCCACATTTTGAACATCAAAAATAATGATAACCAGCCCATAACTAAATATAAACCAGTGTTTAGATATTTAAATTTTAGAGTAATGCAAGAAAATACAATTCCCATTATTGACAAATACCATGTCATGGCAAGAAGTGCGACAGAATGAGGAAATGGAACAACTAATAATAGAATTGGTGTATAAGTTCCAGCAATTAATAAAAATATTGCAGAGTGGTCGATTTTTCTAAATACTTTTTTAGCTGTTTCATTAACCATTGCGTGATAGCAGGTTGATGATTGAAATAGCAAAAACATCGTTGCTCCGTAAATAGCAGTTGATGCTGTTTGCGTTGGAGTCTTAGATGCTACAATTAACAGAACCAATCCATAAATTGATAAAAGTGTTCCAATGGCATGAGAGAATGCGTTTGAAAATTCTTCAAGGGGTGAATATTTTATTTCTTCCATTAAATTTTCCTTATTTTAGTTACAAATTTATCATCTTATAAATACGTGTAAAATAAATACATTTCTTACAAAAATTTACACTATCTAATATCTGAAAAAAGCTTATCTAGTATGAATTACAAGTTAATTTTGTATAAAAAACAGAAATTAATCAGATGATTAATTTCTGTGGAATAATTTTTTGAAAAAGTCTTTAACTTTTTGTTTAAAAGATTTCTTTTGAGGAATTTCTTGTTGCTCTTGAATTTGAGGTTGTTCTTCCTTAGCATATTTTGGTTTTTTGAAATCTTCCCATTTCTTTTTAAGTTTTTCTTGAGGTGTCAATTTTACCTCTGTACCTAAACCAGCGTATGGATCTGGTTTCCAGTCTTTAGGTGGGAGAATACCTGCTTGACGCGTATATACATTAGTATTCGCACCTTGGCCACAACAACCGCAACCACAATGGCATTGAGGTCGTTGGATTTGATTATTTCTTACTGGATTAATACCTAACATTAAAATTTCCTTATGTATTTACAATGTTATAAATTTCCTGAAAATTTTTTTTGCTAAAATTTGATTGTTTGTTAAATTTTATTTACAATTATACTCTCAATTAACTACTATACTTGATTTTTTTAAATATTTATATTACGATAACTCTTGTCAGAAAACTCACGTTGAATATGAATTTCCAATAGGCTTAAATGCTTTTATTTTGGCGTATTCAAATTAAATAGAAAACATGTAGAACTACTTTATAAGGAAGGTAAAAATGTCAAACGAAGAAAAATTAGAACAAACTGAAGCAGTTGAAACAAAAGAAACTGCTGAAGCTGTAGAAACAGAAGAAGTTGCTGAAGTAGCACACGAAGAATTTGAAGATGCAGCAAGAGAAAAAGGTGAAAGAAAACAACGTTCACGCCGTAAAAAAGTTGAAACAACAGAAGAAAAACCTGTTTCAGAATGGCAAGAACGTGTAGTACAAATTAGACGTGTAACAAAAGTTGTAAAAGGTGGTAAAAAATTAAGCTTCCGCGCAGTTGTTATCGTTGGTAACCAAAAAGGTCAAGTTGGCGTAGGTTGTGCAAAAGCAGCTGAAGTTATTATTGCAATTCAAAAAGCTATTGCTGATGGACGTAAAAATTTAGTTAACGTGCCAATTTTCAAAACAACAATTCCTCATCCAATCACTGGTGAATCAGGCGCAGGTGCTGTAATGTTAAGACCAGCTGCACAAGGTACTGGTATTATCGCAGGTGGTGCAGTTCGTTCAGTATTAGAACTTGCTGGTATTGAAAACATCTTATCAAAATCATTAGGTTCAAAATCACCTCTTAACGCAGCTAATGCAACATTGGACGCTTTACAAAAATTAGCTCCATTTTCAGATGTTGCTAAAAAACGCGGTTTAACAGTTGCAGAATTATTAAATTAGTCAACTGTCTTATTTTGTTATTACTTTGATTATTATAAAAAGGAATTATAAAAATGGCTAAAACACAATCACAATTAGTAAAAATTAAATTAGTAGGAAGCTTAATCGGTGCATCTCCAAATCAAAAGAAAGTTGTAGCTGCATTAGGTTTAAGAAAACTAAATCAAGTTGTTGAACACGCTCCAAGCGCAACAATTATGGGTATGGTTAACAAAGTTTCTCACTTAGTTAAAGTTGTAGAAGAATAATTTAGAAAGAAGGATATAAAACAATGATTACATTAGAAGATTTAAAACCTGCTGAAGGTTCAACAAAAAAATCTAAAAGATTTGGTCGCGGTCGTGCATCAGGTCATGGTAAAACATCTTGCCGTGGTGCTAACGGTGAAGGACAACGTGCTGGTAGAAGCTCTAAAAGAGGTTTTGAAGGTGGTCAAATGCCATCATACAGACAAATGCCTAAATTAAAAGGCTTCAAAATTATCAATCAAATCAAATACGCTGAAATCAATGTTAACGCTATTGAAAGACTTTCTTTAGAAGAAATTTCTTTAGAAACATTAAAATCAGCTAAAAAAGCTCACCCATCTACTCAAGGTTTAAGAGTTATGGGTAATGGAGAAATCAAAAGAGCTGTAACTGTTAAAGCTTCTTACGTTACTCCATCAGCTAAAGAAAAAATTGAAGCAGCAGGCGGAAAGGTTGAATTAGTATAATGCAACAAGGTAAAATGAAAATGCCAACATCTGCAGATTTAATGTCGATGTGGAATGCTTCAGGATTAAAAAGTAAAATTATATTTACAGTTTTAATGATTGCAGCTTTCCGTTTCGGTGCTCAATTGCCGATATTTGGTATTAACAACGCGATATTTTCAAATATTGCAAGTGGAAACAACTTAATCGGATTTCTTGATTTATTTTCAGGTGGTGCGTTAGGTAAAGTTTCTATCTTTGCTTTAGGTATCGGACCTTTTATCACAGCATCAATCATTATGCAATTAATGGCTGTCGTTATTCCATCTTTAGAAAAACTTCAAAAAGAAGATGGGGAAGCTGGTCGTAGAAAATTATCGCAATACACAAGAATATTCACAGTATTCCTTGCAGCATTTCAAGCTATTATTTTTATGGCATATTTAAGCCACTTACCAGGTTCAATCGTATCAGGCGTTAACCCAGTAATGTTCTACATAAGTTCAGTTGCTGTCTTAACTGCAGGTTCTGTATTAGTTATGTGGATTTCTGAACTTATTACAGAAAAAGGAATTGGTAATGGTGGTTCTTTAATCATTTTTGTAGGTATTATTTCAGGTATTCCTATTTATGCCTCAAGAACTGCACAAATGGTTTCTCGTGACCCATCATTAGGTTTTGGCTTATTTATGTTATTGCTAATATTCTTTGCAACTATGGTTGTAATTGTTATTATGCAAGAAGCTATAAGAAAAGTTACTATTATTAATCCAAAACGCCAAGTTGGAAATAAAGTTTATGGCGGTGTTAATACTTTCATTCCGTTTAAACTTAATCCAGGTGGTGTAATGCCAATCATCTTCGCTATTGCGATTTTGTTATTTCCAACTACAGCTTTGAGCCTTGTTGGTCAAGCAAATTTACCAGCAGGACCTATCAGAGATGCAGTTATGGGTATGACTAAATTCTTGAGCCCAGATGGCATTCCATATTATATAATATATTTCTTATTGATTTTTGCATTAACATTCTTCTATGCATCAATTATGCCAAATATGCAACCAAAAGATATTGCAACTAACTTAAAGAAATATGGTTCATCAATTCCAGGTATTAAACCAGGAAAACCAACAGCAGAGGCTTTAGATAAAATCTTAAGCAAAACAACATTTATCGGTGCTGTAGCCTTAGGGATTATAGCTTTGGTTCCATCTTTTGCATCTTATTTTACAAATATTAAGACTTTGCAAGGTATTGGAGCTACATCTTTAATCATCATGGTTGGGGTTGCTCTTGATTTAATAAATCAAGTCCGCTCTCACTTGCTTGCAAGAAACTATGAATCATTTTTAAAAGAATAATATAAACTATGCGCTGGAAATAAAATATTTCCAGCGCTTTTTTAGGAAGGTAAGTTAATGAGAAGATTAATAAATTTGTCTGCATTCGTTTTAGCGATGTTGATTATTGTATTTATGTTGATTCCAACAAAAACCGTGAACAGAAATGCTACAGTTTATGTTGAACACGAATGGGATACGCTAGAAAATGTTATTTTGGGCTCTCCAAAGATGCTTTCAGTACCTCAAATTCATAAATCAATTTTAGGATATGGTTACATTGTAAACAACGAAAAAATTATGAAAGAAGCACCAGGAAAGCCAATTCAACAAGTTAATCCTTTTGTTTACTCAAACATAACTACTGAATCAGACGGCGTTGCAAAAGAATTAAAAGACAAATCTGTTAATGTTGTAAGATTTAACCCAGAAGTTCTTGACTTAGCTGAACTTCAATTTATGAAAAATATTCAACAAGGTAATAACTTCTTATATCCAAAAGATGCAGTTTTTGTTGTTGGTAATAACGTTATTGAATGTTCTCAACGCGTTCCAATGCGTGATAAAGAACGTTATATTGTAAGAAGAATATTCAAAAAATTAACAGCTGATGATCCATCTGTGAGATATATTGCGGTTCCAGCTCCATCTCCGTCGTTTCCAGATAAAGGTTTATATTTAGAGGGTAGTGACGTTTTAGTAGATGGTAATAATGTTTACGTTGGTTGCTCTGGACGTGGTACATCTCCATCTGGAGTTCGTTGGTTACAATCGGTACTAGGTCCAAAATATAAAGTTTACAGAGTAGATTTTTCAGGCTTTGTTCACTTGAATTCGGTTCTAACTTTGGTACGACCAGGTTTGGGTATTAGAGTATCTGGTGCAATTAAAAGCGATTTACCTAAGCCTATTGCAAAATGGGATTTTATTGAAGTTAAACCTGAAGATGCAAAATTGTATGCAACAAGTATTCTTGTAGTAGGTCCAAACAAGGTCTTAGTTGATGAAAGATTTGAGCCTTTAATTGAACAGTTACGTAATAAAAATGTCGATGTAACAGTAGTTCCATTTGAAGAAATTTCAGGCCTTGGTGGTGGATTAAGTAGTTTCTATTCACCAATTAAAAGAACTTATAACAAAGAAATTAATACTGAAAAAATTAATGCTGAATACTTCAAAAAACATTTTAATGATTTTTTAGAGGCAGTAAAAACATTTAATTACTCAGAATTTTTCTCAAATATTCAAATGTTTGTAACAGAAAAAATTAATACAATAATGCATAAATAGAATTTTCTGTTTAGGTTTGTAAAATTATTGATTTTTCTTTATTTGTAGTATTATGAGAATATAAATTAAGGAGAAAAAATGGAAAGTTTAGATAGATCAAAAATTTTAAGCTATGTGCCAACTGTTATTGAAGCATCATCAAGAGGTGAACGCTCTTTTGATATTTTTTCAAGATTATTAAGAGAAAGAATTATTTTCTTGGGTGATGAAATTGATGATGAGTTGGCAAATTCAATTGTTGCACAAATGTTGTTACTAGATAGCGAAAACCCAGAAAAAGATATTATGTTGTATATCAATAGCCCAGGTGGTGTTATCACAGCAGGTATGGCTATTTATGATACTATGCAATTAATTAAAGCTGATGTTCAAACAATTTGTATCGGTGAAGCTGCATCAATGGGCGCATTCTTACTTTGCTCTGGTACAAAAGGAAAAAGAATGGCTTTACCAAGTGCAAGAATTATGATTCACCAACCTTTAGGTGGTGCACAAGGTCAAGCAACAGATATTGAATTAGAAGCAAAAGAAATTTTGAGAATGAAAAAGATGTTAACAGAAATTATAGCTTCAAATTCGGGTCAAGACGTTGAAAAAGTTGTTGCAGACTGCGAACGTGACCACTATTTATCAGCTCAAGAAGCTATGGAATATGGTTTAATTGATAAAGTTTTGCTTTCAACTCACGATAAAAAATAATTATTTTTATAAACATATCTAAGAACATGTAGTGGCGCGGATTTCTACTGAAATCCGCGCTATTTCTATATTATTTTTATTGTTCTTAATAAAACTTAACAAATGGCGGAAAACATGGCAATTATTGGATTTAGAAATACTTTATATAAATGTAAGGTAAAGGTTAA